>NZ_CP197414.1:1240000-2480000 GCF_052161645.1 Kothea flammea | reverse complement strand
GGCCTCAAAATAAACAGCGGTGTTCGCGCTGATGCCATACAGAATTATCATCGCAATTGAATTGATGACCATCGTATCGACCGCCAGAATACGATCCGTAACAGTTGGACCGATGGCTAGTCGCCAAAGATTCATCAGCAATGCAACCGCCACGACGGCGAAACCAAACATCAAAGCATAATGAATAATCATGGCAGCATAGCCTTGATGCGAGCCTCATAGCGATTCTTGATACGATCCACCACTTCTTGATCGCTGCGAGCATCCAAACAATGAACGAGTAGAGCTCGACCATCCGCCGACAGATCACTCGAGACAGTACCTGGCGTCAAGGTAATGGTACCCGCCAAGACGGTTATGCCTTCGGGAGTGATTAGATCCAAGGGCACGGTAACCCAGCGATTTTTCAAGTCAGTGGAGCGACGAAAGATGATCAAGTAGGCAACCTGAAGGTTGGCGACAAAAACATCAAAAAATAGCAGTAAAACAAATGAGAAAGCCAGTAATGGGCGATGAATAATCGGCCGCTCGGGCCAAAACTGGCCGGTATAATACGGGATCAGCATTCCCAGTACGATACCCAGCAGCCACCCTCCGATGGTAAAGCTGTTAAGTAGTGCAACCCAGAGTAACACAAGCGCGATAGTGAGCAGTGGATGCGGAAGGTAGCGATGCAGGAAAGTCCGTTGATCCGAGACGTCCGTGGTCATGGGTGTAACTCCAGTTCGAGCACAGTGAGAGTATCCAGCGTTTCCCCCAGAACCGCTTCGATATATTGATCAGGAGCAAACAGCTGTGCGGCCGTTTGATCGAGGAAAATCGTTACCAGCCCGGAAAATCCGGTCAGCAGCACAAGCACGGCAAGAATGGAACCGATAGCCACCATGGGCATGGTAATCGGCGGCATTTCCGAAATCTCGAGGCGATCGGCAACTTGCCCACTTTTCCAGAAAACCAGACTTCCGCTGAGAGCGAAAGCAATCAGCATAAGCAGCGAGGTCAAGAGAATCACTGTCCACAGCAAGACCCAATAAGCCGAATTAGAGACTGCGTCCAGAATCAATAATTTCCCCACAAAACCCGAGAGGGGAGGTAAGCCAATCACTGCCACCACGATGATAAAAAAGGTGGCAGCCAGCACCCCCGCATGTTCAAACCGAGGAGCCAACACGAGCGAATCTCCAAACGCCCCACGGCGAGCCTGAATCGCATCGATCAACAAAAACAGAGCCGCCACAGCCAAGGTGGAGTGCAGCAAATAATAGAGCGCGGCGGCAATCCCGGAGGGCGTAAAAATTGAGACGGCAATTAAGATTGTGCCCATCGATGCCAACGCCAGAAAGCTTGCTTGCTGGCTAATTCGGCTTGCCGCTAACACCCCTATTGCCCCCAAGACCAAAGTCACAATGGCTCCTGGCAACAACCAATCTGCAGCGGCAAACGCTTGCTGAGCACTGGGGTCGCTGTACGCCAAAAGAAACACGCGAATAATGGCATACACGCCCACTTTGGTCATGATGGCAAATAAAGCAACAACTGGGCCGGCCGCGTTGGCGTAGGTTCCGGGCAACCAAAAATGGAGCGGAACCACGGCACTCTTGATGCCGAAAACGACCAACAGCAACATGGTGCCGGCTGCCAAAATTGCTTGCTCAGCAGGAGGAACACTGGCAACGCGTCGAGCGAAATCGGCCATATTCAGCGTCCCCGTGACGCCGTAGATTAAGGCCAAGGCCAGCAAAAAGATACTTGACCCTACCAGATTGACGACAACATATTGAATTCCAGCACGCGTCCTTCGAGCACCGCCACCATGGACCATTAAGCCATACGAGGCAATCAGTAGCACTTCAAAAAAGACGAAAAGATTAAACAGATCGCCGGTTAAAAATGCGCCGTTCAGACCAGTCAACTGGAAAAGAAAGAGGGGGTGAAAGTGGGCGCCTTGGAGATCACAGCCATTGATGGCATAGAGCAACACCCCGAGGCCCAGCACTGATGTTAACAGCAGCATGAGCGCTGACAGCCGATCTAACACCAGCACGATCCCAAAGGGTGCCGGCCAGTTTCCCAGCGCATAGGTGCGAATTGAGCCATCGCAGGACGCGCCTAACTGGATCATTCCCAACACCACCAGGCAAACCATCGTCCCTAGCGAAAATGTTCTTGCCAAAACGATATCATTCCTGACCGCCAGCGCCAATAAAGCGGCCACAATTGCCGGCAAAAGGATCGGTAGGATCAACCAGTGATTCATTGTCGATTCGCCGCCACCTGTTCTTCAGTTTCGAGCAAATCAACGTGGTCACCAGCACTTTCAAAATAGCCGCGAACCGACATCACTAGAACCAACGCAGTCATACCAAATGCGATCACAACTGCCGTTAAGACTAACGCTTGTGGAATTGGATCCGCATGTGGGAGCGCTGGATCGGTAATGATATCTGGCTGATTGACCGCCAATCGCCCTGACGAAAACAGGAACAGATTGGTGGCGTAGGAGAGCAATGTTAGCCCCAGCACTACGGTGAAAGTCCGTGCCGCGAGCACCAGATAGACACCGGCAGCAGCTATTGCCGCCACCGCACTGGCAAACAGGAGTTCCATGTCAATCTTCCTTCTTTGCTTCTCGTTGCTTGGCTATCGGAGCGGAGGTATCTTGCAAGGTATCATGCAGCGGGGCTGGCTGGTCGGCCGCTATGCAAGCTGGCCCGACGTAGCTCGCCGCGGGGTTGTAATCCATCGGGGATGTGTTAACGGTGCCACCCGTAATTTGCTGGCCCAATTTTGAGAGTTGTGCAAGCGCCAGCATGACGCCACCGACCACCGTTACAAAAATACCGGTGTCAAAAGCCAAGGCGCTCGAGACTTCAAAATCATCGATGATCGGCGGATAGAAATGCTTGAAGCCGCTGGTCAGAAAGGGCAGGTCAAAAACCATTGCGGTGATCCCCGTAGCTGCGGCAATCAATGCGCCGCCACCGATTAGGGCGTGGTAATCGAAACGAATCTTTGTCGCTGCCCAGCCGAAACCGCTGGCCATGTATTGCATGATCAAAGCGATGGAAACGACCAGGGCGGCGATAAATCCGCCACCGGGCTGATTATGGCCTCGCAAGAAAATATAGACAGCGACCATGATCGAAAGCGGCAGCATCAGCCGGGTGACGACGACCATCATGAGGGGATGGCGAGTTGGCGAGTACTTGACTCCAGAGGACCATTTCGCTGCGTTTTCTTTGCCAACTGCTTTCACGAAGCCATCCAACATGGCGAATATGACCAACGCTGAAATCCCCAAGACCAAGATTTCGCCAAAGGTATCAAAACCACGAAAATCAACCAGGATCACATTGACAACGTTGCGACCACCGCTGCCGGGCAGAGCTTGGTCCCAATAATAGTCTGCCGTGACTGAATCCAGCTTCCTTGTCATCATTGTCCAAGTCAGGCCCCCCGCTCCCAACCCGACAAGCAATGCTAGGGCTCCGTTCCGCAACCGCATCGCGGGGGTGCTCTCCAGCTGAGACTGTTTGGGCAAGAAATAGAGAGCCAGCAGCATTAAAATGAGCGTTACCACTTCAACAGAAATTTGCGTCAACGCCAGGTCAGGTGCTGAAAAATAGATGAACACCAACGAAGTCATTAACCCGATAACGTTCACTAAGATGAGCGCGACCAAGCGGTTCGCATGCGTTAGAACGGTCAAGCCACAAGCGGTCAATAGCAGTCCCCAAGCGACGACGACAACGGGGTTGAGCGGCAGTGTCGGACGAGTCCCCGCCTCGAAACGTTGCCAGTGCTGAGCGAATGCTAATCCACAAAGGACAGTTGTGGTTGCGATCATGACGAACAGGTATCGCTGCTGAGAACCGTTATGCAGCGTTGTGGAAATCTGCGCCGACACAAATCTCAAGCCAGCAATAAATTTGTCAAAGAGAGGTTTGGCAGCGAAACGAGGCAATGTTTCCCAGAGCGAGGCGGCGGGGCGATATGCAAAAAACAGAGCCGCTCCCACCAGAATTGCTGCCATAGACATGAATAACGCGGGCGTTAGACCATGCCAAAGGGAAAGATAAAACTTGGGCAGTTCGCCGCCAATCACTGCCGCCGCGGCAAGCCGGACGGGGATACCCAGAAACGTTTCCGGAAATAACCCCGACAAAATCACCACTACGACAAGTAACGTCGGCGTAAACCACAGCCCGAACCCAGGATCGTGCGGCGGGCGCGGATAATCCTTGCGCGGTTGACCAAAAAAGACATGCAAGATATAGCGGAGTGAATACGCGAAGGAAAAAACAGAAGCCAAAGTCAGGATGAGGGGCAGCATCCAGGTGGTACCGCCCAACGTGATGTGCGTCGATTCCTCCAGCATCATTTCCTTGGAGAGAAAGCCATTGAGTGGCGGCAGGCCCCCCATCGATGCCGCCGCGATGCATCCCATGATGGCAGTCACGGGCATCAGATGGCGAAGTCCGCCGAGGCGGCCGATTGAACGCGTCCCCACCTCATGGTCGATGATCCCCGTGTTGAGAAACAAGGCGGCCTTGAAAGTCGCATGATTAATGACATGCAACATGCAAGCCACGACGGCCAACGGGGACGAGAACCCGAGAAGCATCGTCATCAGGCCCAGATGACTGATCGTGGAATAGGCCAATACTGCCTTTAAGTCATCCTTGAAAAACGCAATTCCAGCTCCCAGCGTCATAGTGATCAGGCCGGTGATGGTAACAGAGTAAAACCATAACTCGGTTCCTGAGAGCACGGGCCACAACCTGGCCAGCAAAAATATGCCCGCCTTAACCATCGTTGCCGAATGCAAGTAGGCAGACACTGGTGTCGGAGCCGCCATGGCGTGAGGCAGCCAAAAGTGGAACGGAAACTGCGCGCTTTTGGTAAAACAACCGATCAGAATCAGGGCTAACACCCAGGGATAAAGCGCTGACTCTTGCACCAATTTGCCGCTGGCCAGAATGATCGATAAGTCGTAGCTGCCAACGACGCGACCGAGCAACAGCAGGCCGGCCATCAGCGCTAAGCCGCCACCGGCGGTGACAGTTAGCGCCATCCGCGCACCTTGTCGCCCAGCCGCAGTATGCCCCCAAAAACCGATCAACAAGAACGAAGATAAGCTCGTCAATTCCCAGAACACCAACAGCAGCAAAACGTTATTGGACAGCACAATCCCGACCATCGCGGCCTGGAAGAGCAGCAAGTAGCAATAAAAATTGCCCATTGGCTCCTGCTTTGCCAAATAAAATCTGGCATAGATGATGACCAACAATCCAATGCCAAGAATGATCGCCCCGAATAGTAATCCCAAGCCGTCGATGGCAAACTGAATATCGAGTCCCAATCGGGAAATCCAAGGCCAATCGGCGCGAATTGCTTCACCCCGCATGACTGCAGGGACGTGCGCCAGCAAGAGTGCCAGGGCGAGTGCATTCACCGACCCCGTTGCGATCGCGCAAGCATCGCGGCCGGAACGAATCATCAACGCCGGCAGTATCGCGCCGAAGAAAGGCAACAAGATGATTAAAGCAATGCTCATCAGCGCAGAAATAATAGTTAGTTGACGAAATCAGCACCGGGAAACAAGCCAGCAATGGGCTCAAGTGCATCGAAAGCCTTGATCGTTTTACCACCTTTCCAAGTGATTCCAACCCCCGAAACAAGCAGATTGCCTTGAGCTTGGCGATAGGGCTCGCCACGGGCCCTAAGTGTAGCGGAATTGTCGGCGAACGACATTCCAGATAGCCAATGCGATACTGTTGAGCTTGGCCCGCAAATTGCTCCCCAAATCACTGTTGGAAGCGAGGCTTGTTCGAGGATATCCCGTTCCAAAAAGCTTCGCACATCGTTTCGGTCACTTGACTACGGTGCATACTTCCGAACCTCATTATCAGAATGACCAAGCCCGCAGCCGGGTAGTGGAGTTTTTGGGTGGCGCATTTTTAGCGGACGTTGCCTGGGCTCTTGTCGTTGGCAGTGATGGCCCCCATTCCACTTTGAACAAGCCCCAGGATCCCCGTGAATTGCCAAATTGCCTGCTGATCTCAGCGAAGTCTCGCGTTCTCTCTGGGACCAACACTCACTGATTGCTCATCTTGACATCGAGCAGGTTAATTTTGATTGCCTTGAACCAAGCCGCAGCGCCGGGTTTGGCTTGATCGAAATCTGTTCGCATCCTGATCGTCTCGATCGCCACGATCATGATGGTGCACGCAAGCGACAACCTTAGCAATCGCGATGATCACCTGCCACCGGGTGATGGGGATATCGATTGGCATCAATTCATCGATCAACTCGATCAACTCGATCAACTCGATCAACTCGATCGGCTGCGATTTGACGGTACCATATGTTGGAAATCGCCGGTAAACCGAGCGGACACCCGAACAAAGTGTTGGATGGTGCCATACGTGCACGACGGTATCTGCGCGACATCTCGCGGCGTTTGCCCGATCATTAAGAGTTGGCAACACACGCCGACCGGTGACTATAAAATCACGGATATAGGACTGTTCGCGGTTTTTGGCGCTAGCCACCATTCCGTTGCAGGTGAATAGTTTGGCAGAGAGTTTGGGAGATGAAAGAGCTATTGCCAACCAATTCATTTTGCATTTTTCATTCTCCAATTTTCCTTATTCATTTTTTAATTGCGGCCGACCGAGCGATGACAAACCTGGTTTGGTGTCGCCGCGCTGAGCGCCCCGGCGTACGGCGCCGCGGCCCTCTCATATCCAGCCCTTCCCCCCCAAAGCTGGCCTTAATAAGATTTCCTATGCGGAATGTGATTTTTCCAAGGCCAGTCCCGGGGGCGAAGGGAGCGACCCTCTTTGTGGGGCTGGTTGTTTGCGTGCGAATGGGGAATACGCTGACTAAAAAGCCCGCGCCTGCGGGCCAAGCGGCTAACGGGAGAACCGTGGCTAGTGCCAAAACGGCTAACTGCTAACTGCTAACTGCTTATTTGCGGAAAGAGTCGGTCCAGCGTTTATTGACTGCGAAGATTTGTTCAATCACCAGTTTTGTTTCCTCCGGCTCAAATGGATCGTGCTCCAGTTCGTGCTCAAGCAATTCCAGCTTTTTGCGAATCAAGTATCCTTGCATTCTTTGATAAGGTCGGACTTCGAAGTTACGGATATAAGTTCCGACCTCCAATCGACGGCTCCAGTCGTCCCAGATACCGAGCCAATGCAAGGCGTGTTCGATCTGCCCTGACCCGGCGGCAGTGAGTGTTTCGGCGCGGGCAACGCGGATCTCCTCGAGTGCTTCCTCTGGGCCAGGGTAATAGCCATAACACATCACAACGCTGAGAGCAATCAATCCGCACAACATGGTTGCCCCGACGACTTGCGGGGAAACAATGCGATCAAAGCCCAGTTCAGTATTTGCCGCCTCTTGGTTTTCCGAGACGGTGACTTTCTTTTCGGCAATGCCAAAAATGCGCAAAACAATCCCAGCTAGTAACAAACAGGCGAGTATTCCGAATCCGATCATCTCAGGCAGTGCGACCGACTTGCTGATCAATTCGCTGACCAGTCCGAAGTCAGCGGACACAGAAGGAGGAATTGGTGTGGTATAAATGTCGAATGCATGGGTATGCCCAGCTGGCTCGACGCCGGGTGGAATCAGCGGCTGATTAATCGCGTAGGCAATTCCCATTACGGTTAAGACAACCGACACAAACCAAATCGAGACTGGCTTGAAGCCATAGTTCACGGCAAACCAAGCAAGAATCCCAAAATTCATGCCGGTCCCCAAAACCAGCAACACGAAGGCGGCACCGGGCGAATTAGCGTGCTGGAACATCATCCCTAATTGGCTCATCGCCAACATCGGGGTCGCATAGACGGGAATCGAAACAGCCGTCATGGTGGCTGGAGCCCAGAGGTCGTCCTGCTCCACCGCCGACTGCATCGACCCCCAAGGCAAAACGGCAGCCAGCAGAATGAGGCCAGACAATGCGATCACGCTCCAAAAGCCGACAGGACCGGCCAATTGCCGCATCATATGCGTAGCCACGGCGACTAAGCGGCTGAGTCCAATGATTTCAGAATCGGCTTCTGGCTCGTCTCCCGCAGGATGACTGTCGTTTCTCGCCGCGCGGTCCCAGATCAAGCCCACAATGGTAACCACCAGCAGCGACCCGAAAGCAAACATCAGGATCACGAGTGGTCGTGAGAGCGTTAGGCCATAGAGGAGCGAGAGCGGATTAAATAATGGAGCTGATAATGCAAAGGCACTCAGCGCGCCGGGCTTCACCTTGGCCCGCCGCATCTCGATCAAAATCGGAATCACTCCGATCGAGCAGACGGGAAGCAGCATGCCGACGGCCCACGATTGGGGCAAAGCTCTTAGCGATTGACCCCCAAATAGTTGCTGAGTCCCCTTGGTTCTCAGGTAGTATCTCAGCACGGCAGCGATCAACAAGCCGACGAGCAAAGTGGGTGTGGCACTCGCGGCGCCCTGCACAAAGCGAATCAAGCCACCGTAAATTGTGGAAGTTAGCAACTCGTTCATGCTGGATCCTGCGAGCTAAAGTCAACTGGTGGAGGAGTTTCAGCGGCCTGCAATAACTCAATCGCTTGGAGTATTTCCTGATGAAAATCACGAATCTCTTGAGCCAACCCAGCTGGCAATTCGTTGGAGCTCCGCTTCAGTTTTGCTCTGAGCGATTCACTTTGCTGATAAAGGGGATTCCATTGTTCCTCAGTTAAATCAGTTTCCGCGGCGATTTCAGGAGCCCACATAATAAGATCTTTCAGCTCAGCAATCGCGGCTGCTTGGTCTGCGGCGGACGAACCAATGGCCTCCACACGCGTGGCTATTTTCTCCGCCAAGTCATTGATATCGCTGGGCCAGTGTGGAGGAACATAGTGGTCCTCATCAAATAAAGTCTTCTTCGATGTCGGTTCCTCAGGCGAGCAACCTGAAAGCAAGCTGAGCAGAGACAAAGCCGAACATAGCGTCAGCAATTGTGCTGCGGCCCGCAGAGACGGGAGGCACCGGAGGGATGATGCATTAGCAGTTGCTGGCCTAAATCGCTTAATCATTATTTGTACTCTGGAGCGGGGACCGAGAGCATGATTCTCTGAATCGCGGTTTCAACATCATCACTGACCGTGAGCAAACGAACGGACAGTACCGCTCGCGAGACTTCGACAACATCGGTTGGAGTCACATAATCACGTCCGGCCAGCATTGCCCAGGCTTGCGCGGCACGTTGCCAGTGCAACATCCCACGGGGGCTGACTCCCAGTTGCACGGCTGCGTCACTGCGAGTGGCTTCGACCAGATCGACTAAATACTCGCGAATGCGACCGTGCACGCTAACTTGAGTCACCAGGTGCTGCAGCTTTTTCAGTTGTTCCAACTCCAGCACCGGTGCAGTTTGCTCCGGCGAGGTGTGCGTTCCCTGGTCGGCAGCTAAGATCTCTAATTGAGATTGGCGATCGGGATAGCCGATTTCGAGTTTAAACGTAAAGCGATCAAGCTGAGCCTCCGGCAGCGGATAAGCGCCGTGAGAATCGATGGGATTTTGCGTGGCAATCACAAAGAAAGTATCTGCCAACTTGTAAGGCCGCGCGTCGATCGTGACTTGCCGCTCGGCCATTGCTTCTAGCAAAGCGCTCTGTGTCCGCGGAGTTGTGCGGTTGAGTTCGTCGGCGAGCAGTATATCGGCGAAAACGGGACCGGGATGAAACTCGAACTCGCGCGTCTTTTGATTAAAGAGGTTGAAACCTGTCACATCGGTCGGCAGCAAATCGGGCGTGCACTGAATGCGCCCCATGCGGCCACCGAGACAAGCAGCCAGCGCCTTGGCCAAAGTCGTCTTGCCGGTGCCGGGCAGGTCATCAAGCAGAAGATGGCCACCTGACAAAAGGCAGGCTAACACTAATTCAATTTGGCCCCGCTTACCCAACAAAATTCCATTGAGCCGAGCTCGCAATTCAGCAAGCTTGTGCTGCACGTCGAATTCGCTCGCCGGTGCGTCCGGCGTAACAAAAGGTACCTGAGACGGTTGATTCGAGACGGAGTTCACGATGTTAAGTTCTTTCAGTGCTTTGGCTTGTGCGGTGTTGGCTAAAGAATCGCAGGTTCATATTACGAATTAATGAGTCAGCAGCATGCGACCAATCCCCAGCGGCGGCGCGTTGGCCGAAAATGATTTGCTCCGCAGCGACGCAAAATTGATCTGCGTTGTCGGCCAAAGAGCTATCGCCGACAGCCAGCGATGCCAACCAATCACGATGATTGACGCCAAGCGCCCGCGGACACTTGGCAACCTTTGCACGCATTTCCAAAATACGAACCGTGAGCGAAATACGACGACGCTCAGGTGTCCATCTGCGGATCGTCCAGACGGCCAACAGCAGCCAATCGATCCAATATAAACGCGTGACAATTAAGAACACGAGCAGCGCTGAGCCACCAGCCAAGGTGGGCCAAGTGTTCGTCAAGGCTCGCTGGCAAACCAATTTCCAAGAGGGCTGGAAACTGGGCTCAAGAAACCCGGGAGTCGGTTCAATCCCAATCCAACGGCCATCCCGCAACCGGACCTCGGGCCACACGTGAGCGTCCTCGGGCAGAATCGCAGTGTGCCCCGCGGTGTAATCAACGCGTGCCTGGGAGACATAAAATCCAGTCGCCAACCGCACTTTGAGGCCGAGTGACCGCAGCATTTCCGCGGCGGCTGCGGCAAACAGATGATCGCCGCCGCGGCGGTGGGTGAGGAAATGTGCCAGCGGGTCTGCTTGATCGCTGGCGACGGTTCGATCGAACTGGAAGTCGCGCCGCAAGTGTTCGACAATGGTTCGCATTTGCTGATAGGGTGAAGCAATGGATGCGGTCCATTCCGCTGCCAACCTTGCTGCTAATTCACGCCCCAACGTAAGTTCCGGTGTTGGTTCAGCGGGCTGCGATTGCGAGGGCAGGGACCTCATTAAAGCGCCGGGCACGAGCAAGTCGTCTTCCCAAATTTGTTCCGAGAGATAATGAACAATGCTCAGCGAGGGGACTTTTTCACGGGCTGGCATATACCAGCAATCGTCCGGTCCAATGGCAAAGAAGTCAGGGCGTTCGACATCTTTAATGTGGACCCCCAGGGTCATCATTGGGCTGGCGAGGCGATTGCTATCAAGCCGAATGACCTTGAGAGAGTTGACTTTTAAATCGGGGCGATCGTGCGCTTGCTGCCGGCGGGGATCGAGAAACCAATGTTGGCCTTCCCAGTGCCGTTTGTGAAGATATTCAACCGGGCTGCCTTGATACGGATGCCACTGAATCCCATCAAATCGATCATAGTGGTGCAACGCCAAGCTGATGCCGGTGGGACCGATCCACTGCAAGACATCACGTTTAAGTTTGTCCTCTTGGTGCCGTTTGGCGGAGGAGGGTCGCGACCGCGTGAGGGAAAACGAGCCTCCCCCTTTGTGACTTTGACTTAGATCCTTATGGTTCTCTTGCACCTGCTGTCCGTTCAGTCCCTGGCGACGTTCTTGACGTCGGTTCATGATTGGCTCACCAAGTGCTTCGCTGAACATGTCGTACAGTGAAGATTGGTCGGATTCAAGAAAAATATTTGAATCCACCGCACCGAAAGAATCAGCATGCTCTTGCGCGGCAATTGCTGCGTCACCACTGCCGACGCCGGAATTAGCCGAGGGGTCAGACCACTGGGAGCCACCGCTGGTGGGCATCACACCCCAGCCGATTTTATTTGGAGTCGACAACCGACCGTGAACTAGCAGTCCGCCCGCGGTGCTGATCAAGACCGCGAATACGACTGTCAGCGGGCGGATGGTGGCGCTACGTTGAACGCGAGCGGGTAGGCAAACTTCTAACCTCTCCCAATGGTTCGCCACCAGATGCCAAATGCAAACCAACATCCAGATCACGGGCAGGCCGACGGCGCGGAAATCATCCGAAGTAAAGGCGGTAAAAAGTGCCAGGAAACCGCTGGAAATTATCGCCAAGGTCAATCCGCGGTTGCCACGCGACAGCATAGCTACGGCAATTCCAATGCAGCCTAGCGTGGTCAACCCAATCATTTCGTTCGCCAACGGTGCGGCCAAACCATAGCGGGCAAACAAGCCGCTTGCCAGCGGAGTTAGCAGGAGCCAAGCCGTCAGGCTGGCGACCAGCGGACGACTCGCTCTCCGCAGCAACGCGACACCCAAGAGCAGGGCACTGAGCAAGATACTAACTAGATCAATGGCCAGAATCATTGGCGACTCGAACCCCAACCGCAGCAACCACAACGCCAGCATGGGAATGCAAGCCATGGCCAAAGTTTCCACGCGACGGCGGTCGAAGCGAATTCGCGGGAGCGAGACTTCAGGCGACCTTGGCGACATTGCCGATCTCCCGCCAGAGGCGATTAAGCGTCAGTTCGAGACCGGCGTCGCAATGGATCACCAGTTGACCGTCGACAGCTCGCGCCCGACCGCTGGCGACGCCACTGAGAACTAACCGAATTTGCTCGGGCTGAAATGGTTCGCCGGTAATTCTCAGTTCAACATGATTCGTCCGCGGTTGGGTGTGTCTGCCGTTGGCGAAACCTGTGCTTTTCGGCTGGCCGGGTTGATCGGCGAGCGTGCCGGGCTGGAGAGAAGCCATGGCGTCGAAGCACTTTCTGCGGCCTTGCACGGTGGCGCCAAATTGGATCGTTTGGTCACCCAACACCAACCGCGCCTGAACATGGGTGGCCTGCAAATTACTGATCACACTGGCAGCCACTCGCATTTGCCAGGCAAGCTGCTGGCGAACGGCAGCATCACCCAATCGTTGGACGGAAACGGGTGGAGCGACATCAACAATCACATCGACTGCAACTCGCTGCGGCGCGCCGCGCTCAGTAACAATCAACGCACCCGTGCGAGCGGAGTGCGCCCAGTGAATGTGGCGTGGCGAATCACCTTGCCGATACCCACGACACCCTAAGGGATCACCGCCGCCGCCGGGACGCTGGCCATCTCCATCCTCCGCCGGACTGCTACCGGCGAGCGGACAAATACCCGCGATCGGGTAAACCTTGGGCCAAACGGTCAAACGCTGTGAGGTTGTTAACGGTCTTCGCGCGGTCCAAATTCCGAAAGGGAATCCGCAAGCGATTTGAGGTTGCACGATCGGATAGTGGCCTCGCAATTGGGGTTGAATCGCGAGCGGATATTCAGCGGTGCATAGCGGCGGAACCCAGGCTAAGCTGACCGTGGGAACATCGGCGGCCTGGTCACAATCCAAGTAGCCTTCCACTGCCAAACCCCAGACAGGGACGGGCAACCGGTTGCGAACGGTAAAGAACAGCCGGCAAGCGTCCCCTTCGTGAACGGCGGATACTTCCGGGTAGAGCCCACAGACCGCACTGCGAACCGCGATGAATGGCCAAGCCACGCCGACCAACATTACCGCCGACAACGCAACCGCCATGGTCCACCCAACGGGCGTCACATACAGCCCCACGATCACGCTGATCAAGGTTGCCAGCACGAACCAGCCAATGGGTTCCTTCAACCAATAAACATAACGGTTAAAGCCAGGACAAAAATCGCTGGTCAGCAACCCGGATAAACGCTCGGCCGCCGTGGGAAGTTCGCGAACTGTAGCCACTGTATACTCGCTCGAACACAAGATAACCGGAATGAGGATCAGCAAGCGTTAGAACAGCACGCTCGCTGCGAGCAAGCCTCGAGGACGGCGAAAAGCCGTCACTCCGTCACAGAAACGTTCCCATTCAGCAAACTGCTAAATCGTCTTGCCATCGCACCGACGCACGTGGGCGAGGAGACAGCAAAAGCGAACGACCGCGACAGGCAAGCCTTCACTGCATCAATCGATTAGCTGAGCGGAGGACCGCGGCGGTAATTGCTGGAGGCGTCGAGCGTAGCACTGAGGCCGGGTTGAACTGGCAGCGTGAGCGACACGACCAAAATCGCATCGGGACACCAGCACCCGGAATCAAGATGGATCAGTTGGCGAGCCTGATAAAAATGCTGACAAGTCGCACATTCATCGGCGTCATGCTCGTGGTCACCGCAGGGGGGCGCGGCGTTCGCGGGGGCATCAGACGCGGGGGCATCAGACGCGGGGGCATCAGCATTGCTGCCGCAAGGCTTCGCCACGCTGTGCTGACAGCAGTTCCCTTCGCGCACCGCCTGATCGGCATCCTGGGACCGGTCATCTGCGAGCGAGTGCCCCGCACTTAAGACCGCATGCTGACCGACATGCACCCAGCCAGCAACGTTACCCAGCAAAAGGGCAAGCAGCGCGAGCAACGGAGTAGCCTGACGGAGCGATTTCACGGAATCTCGGCCTCGGGAATACAAGAAGAAAAGGTTTCCTTCCGTAGATGCATTCTGATTGCTGGTAGTACGTCGTGTCAACTCGAAGGTTCGGGAAAAAACTGCTTTGTGCAGAAGCCATGAAGAAATGACAATTGCCGGGCCAGCGTCACCAAGTGGGCTGGATGGCCCCCGCCCGGATCCGTGTATAATCGCGTCGCGCGGCGAAGCTGCCAAGCCAATCATCTGTCCGAGAGAACCAATCCGCCAAATTGGCACCCGACATTTTCCGAGTTGACCATGCGAATTGCCTCATTGTTGCCGAGTGCTACCGAGATCATCTGCGGCTTGGGGCTGCGGGAATCACTCGTGGCGGTGTCCCACGAATGCGATTTCCCGGCCGGGGTAACTGATTTACCCCGCGTGACCAAATCACTCATCCCGGCGGATGCCAGCGGCAAACAAATCGACACGATGGTCCGCGAGCGAGTGAAGTCGGAACAAGCCTTGTATGCTCTCGATCTAGACTGCATCAAGCAACTGAAACCTGAGCTGATCGTGACGCAAGCCTTGTGCGACGTTTGCGCGGTGGCGGAAAGCGAGATCGTGAAGGCTGTCGAAACTTTGCCCGGAAATCCCCGCGTGATTAATCTCGAACCGAGCTGCCTTGAGGATGTCTTTGCCGGCATCCAACAAGTTGCCAGCGCGACCGATTGTGTGCAACGCGCCGAAGCCTATGTAGTATCGCTCCGGCAACGCATGCAGACTGTAGCCAACCGCAGCGAAACAATCCTGCATCGCCCCACCACGATGCTGCTGGAATGGATCGACCCACCTTTCAGCGCCGGGCACTGGAGTCCGGAACTGGTACACCTAGCGGGCGGTCGCGAAGTGATTGGCGTTGCTGGCCAGCGTTCAATCACCATTCCTTGGGACACGATTGTTGCCGCCGACCCCGAAGTCCTGATCATCGCCTGCTGCGGCTATGACGTGAAACGAGCACTGCAAGATATCCCCATCTTAAGCACCTATCAGGACTGGACATCACTCTCCAGCGTGAAGTCGGGCCAAGTCTACGTGGTCGATGGCTCAGCCTATTTCAGCCGTCCAGGTCCACGATTGCTCGATAGCCTAGAGATTCTTGCCCATACACTTCATCCTGCCATTCACCCCTTGCCGGCAGGCTTACCCCCGGCCATCGCCGTCAACCCCAGCGTCCACTGGTAGCGCTCACAGCTAAGCACCTCCCAATAAGTCATCAAGCAAAACGGAATCAGCCGCCTCGCGCCAGCGTGCGGTTCCCGGTGGTGTGTTGTGCTGTGAAAACCGCAGGCTGGCGCCAAGCGGCTGATATGACCGAAAGACTTATGTCGAGGTGCTTACTAAGAAACGAGTGCTGGGGATTGGGATAAATCCTAATCAAAGTGGCAACGCTCCAGCTAGGCTCGGGCTTGATAATCCAGTAGCCTACGGAGATGAATAAACGCCTCACAAAAATCAGCAAATACTTGACATTCGTCTTGCGGCACGAACCACAGTCGATCGGCTTGCAACTCGATCCGGAGGGTTGGACGCCTGTGGGGGAGTTGCTAAAGCGAGTTGCCGCCAACGGGAAAACAATCACGCCGGAGCAACTCGATGAAATTATCCGCGAGAGTGATATCCAGCGATTTGCGTTAAGCGAAGATGGCTTGCGAATTCGGGCCATTTAAGCAAGAGCGGAATTTTAAATTCGCCTTTCGCTCCGCGAAAGCCGGAGCATACGCTGCTCGCGCGGAGCGTAGGAAGACACTTGTTTTCCAATCGTTCAACAGCTCTCAATCTTGGGAACATTAAATTTTGACGCTGCGTTTGCAGCGGGATAGATCCCAGTTCGTTATCCCCGCAACGGAGCCGCTGGATCATGCCCCCAGAACAGGCTTTTTCCGCCGCTGAGCTGGAGCAGTATCGGCTGCAATTGCGCAGCATGCGCGATCGCTTGAATGGCGATATCGATAATGGCAGCTTTGGTACCTGCGTCGATTGCGGCCAACTAATTGATCGAGAACGTCTCGAATTAATTTCTTATACGCCCTATTGCATCAGCTGTGCAAAGAAACGCAGCTAAGCATGTGCTGGGTGTGATGCGGGAGGACCGCGGCAACTGGCAGGTCTCAGCGGACCTGAATTTGCTTAAGGGAACTGCATGTAACCGAACGGTGGCTAGCGCCAAAACCGCTAACCCAGGGAACAGCGGCGCACCCCCGTTATGTTGATCGGGCCAACAAGACCAAAATACAACTGCCGTCGTCGATTACATTGAGCCCCGCACGCCGCGCCGATTCACTTGCCTCCGCATCTTCGGCACCCGGCTGCATCCATACGTGCCGCACCCCGGCGGTGATCGCATCGGCCACGATTTGCCGCGTCACGGCTGGTGGTGTAATGATCGAAACCGCCTCGGGAACAACCGGCAAATCGCCAATGGTTGCATACGCCGGTTGTCCTTCGATCTCAGTCTGCACGGGGTTTAATGGATAAACTTGGCGGCCGGCTGATAACAGGGCGCGAAAAACTATGTTGCCATATTTCTGCCTGCGGTTTGACGCGCCAGCGACCGCGAACGACTTGGCGGCCAGAAAAAATTCCGTGTTGTTTGATTCAAAGTTGTTTGATTCAGTGTCAGACATCGAGTCAATTTTTCCCGTGGAAAGTGTCAGCGGGAAGTTCCTCGGTAGCGAGTATCGTCATCCCAACGTAATCGATATCACCTGCGGGCGTCATCGCACGAACCGTTAGACGAACCTTTTGACAAGCCACCGACAAACCAATTTCCAAAGTTTGCTGCCCGGCTCGCTGGCGAATCCACTGTGCTAACGTATGCTGCGGGTTGCCACCCAACTTAATATCATAAAAACCCTCCAGCTCCTCCACGCGAATCGTGCCCCGGAGGGGAAATTCAAGCGTGGTTGGTAAGCCGACTTTGGCGATATCATGATGCTGGCGAGCGAAGAGACGATCAACCAACGGACGGACTTGCGGCCGCAGCACCACAATCACATGATCGCCCGACTCGAGCTGAGAATTTCCTTTCGGTAACATGATATGTTGCTGGCGAACAATCAACGCCAACACGACCTCCTCGGGAAGCGCCAAGTCTTTGACCATCTTGCCGGCAGCCCTGCTATCGGAGTCGACGTAGTAGTCCACGATATCGCCTTCCACGTTTTGCAGCGAGCTAATTTCTAACGTTACCGGGGGCTCGCGGCGGGGTGGGATTTCCAATTTGAGCCAGCGAGCAACCCAGGGTAAACTCCAACCTTGGACAATCGCAGAAACTAAGACCACGAAGAAAACAACATCAAAAATCATGGCCGCCGAGGGAATATTGGCAATCAAGGGGAAAGTCGCCAACGTGATCGGTACGGCACCCTTAAGACCAACCCAAGCGAGAAAAATTCGTTCGCGAGCCGAGTAGCGAAAAGGGATTAAGGTGAGCGCAACAGCAAGTGGCCGGGCAATGAATACCAACACCACCGCCACCGCCATGCCGGGAACAAATACATCTAACAATCGGCTGGGAAAACTTAGCAATCCCAAGACGATAAACATCGCAATTTGCCCCAGCCAGGCTGCCGTATCATGAAACATCATGATGCCGCGCTGAAACACGATTCGTTGATTACCAATCAGCATGCCAGCTAAATAAACAGCCAAAAACCCACTGCCGCCCAGTTCAGCGGCCAGCCCAAAAGCGAGCAGTCCAAAGGCGGTGGCCAAGATTGGATAGAGCCCAGCCGTTGCCAAATGAATATGGTTGATGGCCACCACGGCGAACCAACCGATCAACAGGCCGATCCCCACGCCAACAACCATTTGATTGACAAACATCAACAACAGGCCGAGACCGGGGGGCAAGCGACCACTGAGCACTTCGATTAACCCCACCGTCATAAAGATCGCCATGGGGTCGTTGGAGCCACTCTCCACCTCGAGCGTATCGGCCAAGCGACGGCGGATATGCACACCTCCCGAGCGGAGGACGGAAAACACCGCCGCGGCATCGGTAGAGCCAACAATGCTTCCCAACAGCAAGCCTTGCGCCCAGGGAATCCCCAAAATCCAAGAGGCGGCCAGACCAGTGGTGATCGCGGTCAGCAGGACTCCGACCGTGGCCAACAACCCGGCAGGTTTCCAGGCGGCACGAAGCGACTTGTAAGGGGTCCCCAAGCCGCCGCTGAACAAGATCACCGCTAAGGCTAACGAACCGATCGCGTTGGCTAACGAATAATCTTCAAACGCGATCCCACCGAGCCCCTCCGAGCCAGCCAACATGCCCAGACCTAAGAACATCACCAACACCGGCATCCCCAGCCGAGCGGAAAACTTGCTGGAGGCAATCCCCAGCAAGAGCAAGATGCTGGCGACGAGGATCAGCGCATCGATTGGCATCAGCAAGACCTCGAGGTTAAGCCAACAGCCTCGCAGCGTGGTCTTGCTGGCACCGTTGCACAATTGCCTCAATCGTGTCGTCGGCTTCGGAGCCGGTCAACGTGCCGTTTTGACGCTGCAGATCGACGCTGAATAAAATCCGCTTGGTGCCCTCACCATCTTTTTCCGGAGCACGATACGTTTCTTGATAGCGAACATCAGCTAAATCCACACCGCCTGCTGCGCGTGTGCTGGTCTCTAAATCAATCCAATGCACGGCTTCGGCGACGATCAAGTTGATGTCGCGTGAGATGATCGGAAAGGGGCTGACGGGCTGGAACTGAGGTACCAATTGGGCACCTTGAAAGATCGCCGGCAATGACAATTCAGCCACGCAAGTTTGCCCGGGCAACTTTAGTTGTTGCTGCAGTTGTTTGGAGACCTGTCCCAAATAACCAATGAGCTTGGCATCCAAATGCAAGGCGACCGACAATTCACGATCGAGCCCTTCAATGGCTTGCGAGGTAACCGCCAAACGACCGCGACTGCCAAGCGAACGGAGCAACGCTTCGAGCAATCCCTTGAGATGAAAAAAGTCCTGCCCGCAGACCAGCCCCACGCTGTATTGCTCCTCGGGTAAATCTCCGGAAGCCGCACCGGGAAGATAGATGTGAGCTACTTCATAAAGATCGGCTTCCCAACTGGCCGCTGACCAATTGTCGGCGCGACTTTGCAGCAGGCTGGGCAACAGCGAACGTCGCAAACACGTCGCCCCTTTCAACAGGGGCGTCTCGGTTTGCAAGGCAGCACGCTCGGTCCAGGGGCTGAGCACCGTGTCCAATTTGCTGGTCACGATGCTGGGAGTCATTGCTTCGCTAATACCACCGGCGAGCAAGACTTGTCGCACACGATCCATGGCGGTATCAAAATCACGGCGAGCGCTGGGGGCGACAGGGATCGGACTATCTTCGGGAATTTTGTCATAGCCGTGAATCCGCGCGACCTCCTCGATCATGTCGGCTTCACGAGTCAAATCGTGTCGCCACGAGGGCGGGTCAATTGTCAAGGCATCGGTCGTTGGCTGTAAACCACAGCCCAACACGCTCAAAATCCGCATCACTTCTTCGCGGTCAATTTGAATTCCCAGGATGCGTTCGATCTGGGCTAAACGCAGCACCACTGGTTCACGCGTCGGCATTTGCGGAGCTGAATCGAGCAGCCCGCTGGCCAATTCCCCACCGGCGGTCTCCAAGATCAATTGGCAGGCGCGGCGGCTAGCCCAATCAACGCCGGCCGGATCGACTCGGCGTTCGAAGCGATACGAAGAAGGACTGTGCAGTTTCAGCCCGCGGGCAGAACGCCGCACATTTAGGGGCGTAAAGATTGCCGCCTCCAACAACAAATCGGTTGTGGCTGCGGTGACTTCCGAACTGGCTCCTCCCATCACTCCAGCGATGGCCAGGGCCCGCTCCGCATCGGCGATCACGCAGGTCTCGGCATCGAGCTGATAGGTGCGATGATCGATCGCTTCCAACTGCTCGCCCGGCTTACCAGGTCGCACGACAACTTGGTTGTCAGCGATCGCGGCCAGATCAAATGCGTGCAGCGGCTGGCCACATTCCATCATCACATAATTGGTGACATCGACAACATTGTTCACCGGCGTAAGCCCGATCGAGCGCAATGAATCGGCCAGCCAAGTGGGGCTCGAACCGATCTTCACTCCACGAATAACGCGAGCGGTATAGCGAGGACAGGCGGCGGGAAAGTCGTTGCGAATCGATGCAAAGTCAGTGACGGGGAAGCTTGCTTCGGCCGGTTGGGGCGTGGGGAGTTTGAGTGGCAAGTCATATAGCACGGCGATCTCGCGGGCCACGCCAATGTGTCCCAAACAGTCGCCGCGATTGCTGGTCACTTCCAAATCAATCACCACATCGTCGCCCACTTCGGAGGTCGACTCGTGGTTTAACCCAGAGAGGCTGAGCGCATCGGCCAAGGCGGCCGGGGTCATGGGCAGGTCGAGATAGCGGGAAAGCCAAGTCCAGGAGACAAGCATGATCGATCTAAACGAATTAAGAGTGAAATAACGGGCTGGCAAATAAATAATGCGAGACAGAGCAGGGCGATGTGACCGCTAGAACTGTGACAAAAATCGCATGTCGCCGCTGTACAGGTCGCGGATGTCAGTAATGGCATGTCGCCGCATACACAAGCGTTCGACGCCGAGACCAAAGGCGAAACCAGCATAACGATCTGGATCGTAACCGACCGAGGTCAGCACCGCGGGATCGACCATGCCGGCTCCGCCAAATTCAATCCACTGGTCGTTCCACCAAAAATCGACTTCGACGCTCGGTTCGGTGAACGGGAAGAAGGAAGGGCGAAAGCGGATATCGACATCTTCGCCCAAATAATTGTTCGCGAAGACGCGGAGGACTGTTTTCAAATTGGCCATGGTCACGTGGGTATCGACCAACAGCCCTTCCATTTGATGAAACATGGGATAGTGAGTCGCATCCGGCGCGTCGGGCCGATAGACGCGCCCGAGTGAAATAACGCGAATCGGTGGCTGACTGGTTTCCATCACCCGGATCTGCACCGTGCTGGTTTGGCTTCTGAGCAATTGTCCGCCATCTTCCAATGAGACCTTTGCGTTTTCCGGATCGACCGTCCCGGCGGTGGCCAGATAAAAATTCTCCAGCGGGTCGCGAGCGGGATGATCGGCAGGAATATTGAGGGCCACGAAGTTGTGCCAGGGGTCTTCCACCTCAGGTCCCTCCGCCGCAGCGAACCCCATCCGCCCCATGATCTCTTTGAGGTGTTCGATCGTTTGCGTAATTGGATGGACATGCCCAAGCCGCGGTGGGGTGCCGGGAAGTGAGACATCACAGCGGGGACCAGCGGCCGCTTGATCGCCGGCGGATAACGCCTCGGTGGCGCTTTGCAACGCTTCTTTGAGGTTTTTTTTGACCTCGTTCAGCCGCATGCCGGCGGCACGTTTGTCAGCTTTTTCGACCCCGCCAAATTGCTTTTCCACTTCCTTAAAGGCACCCGACTTGGCCCCCAAATATTTAATGCGCGCCGCCTCCAACGACTCAGCATCACACGCTTCGGCCATGGCGGCCAAGCCGGTCGCTTCGATGTTCGCTAAGTTGGCGAGAAAGTCGTTTAGATCAGTGGTCGTGGACATGGCTTTCAGAGGTCAAGAATTACGAACGGAGAATCTGGCTGCGAGTCGTCAAGCATCGTGTTTGCCCAAAAGCTTGGCAGACCGACAAGGAAGATACTACCCAAACTTGGGTAAATAAAAAAAGCCGCCTCGACGAATCGAAGCGGCTTGAGCGGTGCGTGAGCGACCAAAATGGAATTAACCAGCCAATGCCGCCTTGGCTTGTTCGACAACTTTATCAAAGTCCTGCGGGTTATGAATCGCCATCTCCGACAAGGTTTTGCGGTCCAATTCGATGTTGGCTTTCTTCAGCCCGGCAATGAAGAGGCTGTAGCGAATGTCTCGCATGCGACAGGCCGCGTTGATACGAATGATCCACAACTTGCGGAATTCACGTTTCTTAACACGACGGTCACGAAACGCGTAAGCACCCGCACGGAGCGAAGTTTCCTTGGCCGTACGCAACAAATTACCACGTCCACCGACGTAGCCTTTGGTGCGCTTAAATAATCGCTTCTTAGATTTATGCCTAGCGGAGCCTGTTGTGGTACGCATAGCTGCAATACTCCGGAACTGTAGTGACTCAGGCCATTCCCGCATGCTGCGGAGGTCACAAGCGATGTGACCCCAGCAATCGATGAGGAACCGTTCTTACCTAGCCACCTGGGGAAATCAAACAAAAAAACAGAGATGTCTTTTCAACTCAAACGGAAATCAGCCAACTCAGTTACTGTGACCGTTGAGTGCCGCATGGATCATCGGCTCCATGCACGTATGCACAGCGGTCGTGCCGCGGAGGTTGCGACGACGCTTCTTGGAAACACCCATTGCCAAGTGGCTGGTGCCCGAAGACCGGTGCATTGCTTTGCCGTTAGCACTCAAGCGAAACCGCTTTTTGGTGCCTTTGTGGGTCTTGATCTTGGTTTTTACTTTAGTTGCCATTGGAATATTCTTTCTACCGGTTCAACCGTATCCTGATCGATCTTCTAGAATCCCGAACTATAGTGTCCGAGCTGTCAGTGCGAAAGCCCAAGTGCCCCGCCGAGGCCAACTTCGCGGGCGAAAGTCAATTTCACGGGGTAGAGTCGACTTTAAACAACGCGATATCAGTCGTAGAGAGTCAATTCACGACTGCGAGAACCGCACGCTGGCGCGTGGCGGCTGATTCCGCATAGAGAGCTGGGCTAGATTCGAGCCTCAATCATGGCGACGACTTGGTCGGCCGCCTCCTCGATCGACTGCTGGGCCAAATCAACAACGAGCGCAGGGCTGGTCGGCGGTTCGTACTTGGCCGTGACGCCGGGGAAATTCCGCAGTTCGCCGGAGTCGGCTTTTTCATACTGCTGTTTCTGGTCGCGTTGGCGGCACACTTCCAGGGGGGTGGCGACGTGCACCACCACAAACCGTTCGGCCCCGACGACGCTGGCCACTTTCTGCCGTACCGCTTCATCGGGAGAGACAAACGCGGCCAAGCAGATCAGCCCTGATTCATTGAGCACCAGCGCCAGGTGGGCGGCGCGGCGGAGATTCTCGCTGCGGTCATCGGCCGTGTAGCCAAGATCGACACTTAATCCGCGACGGACCCAGGAACCATCCAGCACGGAAGCAGCCCGGCCGGCGTCGAACAATTTTCGCTCGACAGCCTGCGCCAAAGTCGTCTTGCCGCTGCCGGTCAAGCCGGTGAACAGCACAGTCAGAGGTTTTTGGCCAAAGCGGGCTTCACGTTCCTCGCCCGAGACGGCGCTGAGTTTGCGTTCTTTATTGTCATCAGCGAGATCCTCTTCCCAGACCGCGTCGGCGCGATCTTGCTCGGGGCTGCGTTCGAGGATCATGCCGGCGGCGACCGTGACGTTGGTAATCCGGTCGATGACGATAAACGAGCCGGTGCCATGGTTGGCTCGGTACGCATCAAAATGCAGCGGAGCTCCCAACGACAACCGCACGCGGCCGATTTCGTTGAGTTCCAACTTTGGAGCCGGCGCGCGGTGCAGGGTATTCACGTCAATCCGATAGCGGAGCGTGTCGATCGTGCCGGGCACCGTTTGCGTTGTCTGTTTGATGAGATAATTTTTGCCGGGCACTAGTGCTTGCTGGTCCATCCAGACGACGATTGCTTCTAGAGAATCGGCCGATTTGGGCACGTTGCCGGGGCGAACAATCATGTCACCGCGGCTGGCGTCGACTTCATCGGTCAGCGTCAGGGTGACCGACATGGGAGCAAACGCTTCTTCGATATCCCCGTCAAAAGTCACAATCTGTTTGACTCGGCTGCGCTGCCGACTGGGCATGATCATGACTTCGTCTCCGGCGCGAATGGTGCCGGAGGCGATTGTGCCGCAGAAGCCGCGGAAGTCCAAATTGGGGCGATTAACGTACTGCACGGGCATGCGAAAGTCGCGGAGGTTTCTGTCCGAACCGATGTAGACAGTCTCGAGCAGATTCATCAGCGTGCTGCCGCGATACCAGGGCATGCGTTCGCTTTGATCGACCAAGTTATCGCCGGAAAGCGCGCTGATCGGAATAAAATGCAAATCGGGCAAGTCCAACCGCGAAGCAAAGGCGCGATAGTCCTTGCAGATTTCGTCAAAGCGTGCTTCGCTAAAGTCGACGAGGTCCATCTTGTTCACAGCCACGACCACGTGCTGAATTCCCAGCAACGAGACGATGAAGCTGTGACGACGCGTTTGCGTGAGCACACCGTGGCGGGCGTCGATCAAAATAATCGCCAAGTCGGCCGTGCTGGCTCCCGTGGCCATGTTCCGCGTGTATTGCTCGTGACCCGGCGTGTCGGCGATGATGAATTTACGGCGGGCAGTACTGAAGTAACGATAAGCGACATCGATCGTGATCCCTTGCTCACGCTCGGCTCGCAAGCCGTCGGTCACCAAGGCCGGATCGAATAAGCCTCCGGTGGTGCCTTGCGTTTTCGATTCCACTTCGATCTGCGCCAACTGATCTTCGTACAACATTTTGCTGTCATACAACAAGCGACCGATCAACGTGCTCTTGCCGTCATCCACGCTCCCGCAAGTGATAAAACGAAGCATCTGCTTTTGCTCATGCTGAGCCAAGTAAGCTTCGATGTCTGTGGCGATCAGATCTGACTGGTGCGACATAGTACTAAACGTGTGTGATAAAAATTAAACGGCCAGAGCGTCGTCTTTTGCTTCGCGAGAGCAGCAGCCCCTAGAAGTAACCTTCGCGTTTCTTCTGTTCCATACCAGCACCACCAGCATCTTTGTCGATGACGCGACCTTGTCGTTCGCTGGTCTTTGTTAACAACATTTCTTGAATGATTTCCGGCAACGTGCTGGCCGTCGACTCGACTGCTCCGGTTAACGGATAGCAACCCAGCGTACGAAACCGCACCCAACGCGTTTCTTCGACTTCGCCCGGCAACAGCGGCATCCGGTCGTCATCGCGCATGATCAACTGACCATCCCGCTCGATCACTTTTCTTTCCGAAGAAAAGTACATCGGCACGATGGGAATGTTTTCAAGATGGATGTATTGCCAAATATCAAGCTCAGTCCAGTTGCTCAGCGGAAAGACGCGAATCGACTCGCCCTTGTTGATTTTGGTATTGAACAAATTCCACAATTCGGGACGCTGGTTCTTGGGATCCCAGCGGTGGCTGCGGTCGCGGAAACTGAAGATTCGCTCTTTCGCCCGACTCTTCTCTTCATCCCTGCGAGCACCACCAAAAGCGGCGTCAAAGCCATGCTCGTTGAGCGCTTGCTTGAGCGCGTCGGTCTTCATTAACGTGGTGTGACGATCGCTGTCGACCCAAGGATAGATGTTCAGTTTGAGCCCTTCGTGATTGGTATGCACGAATAGCTCCAATCCCAAATCCTCCTTGATAAACTTGTCGCGAAACTGAATCATCTCGCGAAATTTATAAGTCGTGTCGACGTGCAGCAGAGGAAATGGCGGCTTGGCGGGAGCGAAGGCTTTGAGTGCCAATTGGAGCATCACCGAAGAATCTTTGCCGACCGAATAGAGCATGACCGGATTCTGGAACTCAGCGACCACTTCACGAATGATGTGGATGCTCTCCGCTTCCAACTGCTTGAGGTGGGTCAGGGTATAATCGCTCATGGAACTTCTTAAAGTGGACGCTACTTGAATCCGTCACGGAAAAAGTCGACTTGTTAACAATGTACTTGCGAAACGCTAGGTCACTAAGCGGGATTTTCTGTTTTAACTGATATTCTTGAGACGGCCATACATCTAAATAAAACTAAATATTCGCGTGGCAATAACTTAACTATATTTATTGGATCCGTCGGGCCAAATTTGCAGGATGACCCCTTCGTTTTCACCATCGCCGAGGGGGTAAACCGCCGCGCGGCGGATTTGCAAGCCTTGCAGCGCGCCGGTATGTCGGGCCTCTCCTCGCTCATCGACCCAACGCGGGCCTTTAATTAACAATAGTCGGTCAACTGAAGGCCAATGTGGAGTCACCCAGCGACAAAACTTGCTAATCGAGCCGACGGCGCGGGAAACGATCGTGCTGAAGCGAAAATCTTGCAGCAACTCTTCGCCGCGGGCCGCATAGACGGGGACGGGAAGATTGAGTTCTTGCACGATTTCGTTGAGCACATTGGCCCGTTTCCCCACCGACTCGGCCAACGAGACGTCGATATCGGGGCGGAGAATCGCCAGCGGGATACCAGGCACCCCACCACCGGACCCCAAATCCAAAACTTCTTCTCCGGCATCAAGCAGGGGGGCGAGCTGCATACAATCGCGAAGGTCGCGATTGACGAACAGTGGCCAATCGGTGTGGCGGGTAAGGTTGAGTTTTTCGTTCCACCGCCAGAGAACCCGGGCGTAGGCCTCCAGACGTTCGGCTTGTTCGCTGGGGATCTCGAGTCCCGCATCGGCGAGAGCGCTGGCAAAATCTGGGTCAAGCACGTTCGCAGAGCTTCCGGGGTTTCGTGACAGGGGCGATTGAATGAAGTCTGAGATACCTCGCCGAAGAAGTAGCGGTCGGCCCGCAACTATCGCAGGCGGCTCGCGGTTTCCGGACAGGCTCTCAGCGATCTGACGCTATTTATACAAGAAAAATTTCCTGTCGCGTAGGTGCTGCGGGCGCGCAAGCCGCAGGCACGCTTCCCGCCGAGCTTAACTTGGGCATACTAAGGCGGTCAGCAGTTAGCGATAAGGGCCGCCCCGCGCCCCTACTAGCCACTAGCCACTAGCCACCAGCCACCAGCCACTAGCCACCAGCCACCAGCCACTAGCCACCAGCCACCAGCCACCAGCCACCAGCCACCAGCCACCAGCCACTAGCCACTAGCCACTAGCCACTAGCCACTAGCCACTAACTTACCCCATGCCCGTATTGACGATCGAAACGACATGCGATGAAACCGCCGCCGCGGTGATCGGTGACGGGGGCGAGGTGTTGGGTCAATGCGTAGCCAGCCAGATTGCGTTGCACGAGGTTTATCACGGCGTCGTCCCGGAGATTGCCGCCCGCGCGCATGTGGAGCGAATATTGCCAGTGATCGACTCGGCCCTGCGGGACGCGCAATTGACGGGCAGTGAACTGACCGCAATCGCCGTGGCTAACGCGCCCGGTTTGGCGGGGTCGTTATTGGTGGGGCTGACTGCTGCCAAGTGCTTGGCGGTGGCCTGGGGGGTGCCGCTGGTGGCGATCGACCATCTGCATGCTCACATTTATGCTTGCCGAGTCGCCGCGGGTCGGGACGTTTTTCCTTGCGTGGGATTTGTCGTCAGCGGCGGGCACACGACACTCTACGATTGCCGCGACGCGTTGGACTTTGCCACCTTGGGCGGCACGATTGACGATGCGGCGGGCGAAGCGTTTGATAAAGTTGCCACGATGCTGGGGCTGCCGTACCCGGGTGGTCCGGAAATTTCGCGACTGGCAGCAACGGGGAATCCCCGGCGGCATGCATTTCCACGTTCGCTACTGCGGGACGATAACTACAATTTTAGTTTCAGCGGGTTGAAAACGGCGGTGCGATATGCTTTGGTGGGGCCGGGCAAGCAAGACTTTGCCCAGGTTTCGCTGACTCCAACGGAATTAGCCGATTTGTGTGCTTCCTTCGAGCAGTCGGTTGTCGACTGTTTAGTCGGCAAATCGGTGCGGGCCGTGGCGCGGACCGGCCATCAGCGAATGTGCGTGGGCGGGGGAGTCGCCGCCAATCCGCGATTCCGCGGGGCACTGGAGCAAGCTGCCGAGCAGCACGGTTTCGAGCTGCTGATCGCCCCGCCCGAGTTGTGCACCGATAACGCCGTGATGGGAGCGATCGCGCTCGAGAAAATTGCCAGGGGTCAGTTCGCTGGCTTGGACCTTGATATTTCTGCCGGTTTGGTTCGCGAGAGCCGACGATGATCGACCCTTGACGCCTTCGGCCCGCGTCGCCTAAGCTGTTCGTCGGAGCCGAGTCTCTTGCGGGGTGGCATTGTATTCCCACCCAGATTCGTGCTCAGTTGTTCACATTGTGTGTTCTGCATTCTAGGCCGAAGGTGATTTTTTTCATCTGGGAGCGCTCCATTTTGGCAGTGCCCTGAGCCGTGGATTCACGCTAATTTTCCGGAGTTTTTCAGACGATGTCGGAATCGATAGTCAAGACGATGATTGACGCGGGGGTCCATTTTGGTCACCGCACCAGTCTTTGGAACCCGAAAATGGCCCCGTACATTTTCGGTAAGAAAAATCAAATTCATATCTTGGATATTCGCGAGACCCTGCGGGGATTGTTGCGAGCCAAGAAATATCTTAGCCAAGTCGCCGCGGGTGGCAGCTTGATTTTGTTCGTCGGCACCAAGCGGCAAGCTGGTGAGGCGATCGAAGAGCACTCGTTGCGTTGCGGCATGCCCTTCATTTCCGAGCGTTGGTTGGGCGGCACGCTAACCAACTTCCGCACGATTCGCAGTCGCCTCGGCCGATTGGAAGAGCTAGAGCGAATGCGTGAGGGCGAGGAACTGGGCAACTACAGCAAGAAAATGCAATCGGCCCTGAACCGCGAATATCGCAAGATGTATCGCAACTTGAATGGTTTGCGTACCATGAGCCGCTTGCCGGAATGCTTGGTAATCGTCGACCCGGGCAAGGAGCGAAACGCGGTTCGCGAAGCGCACCGGTTGGGCATTCCCACGGTTGCTCTGATCGATACCGACAGCGATCCGGACGTGATCGATCTGCCGATCCCCGGCAACGATGACGGTATTCGCTCGGTCGAACTAATCATCAGCCAACTGGCCGATGCGGTCATGATTGGCAAGGGTGAGGACCCGGAAGCAGCCAAGAACGCCGGTGCGGAAGTTGCGGCAACCCCGGCGGCGGCGACCAGTGAAGTCCCCGCGGGCTAACTGAAGCAAAAACCCCAAACCGCGTTGCCTTGAGCCGCGGTTGGCCACGGTTTTCAGATAGATTCTAAATACCACATACCACCGCGGGAGTCAGGCAACCGGCTCAGCCGGCATTGATTCCCGCTGTGTGGGCACAGCCGAACCGGTCGTTCGCTAGCCTCCTCTCTATTATTCGCAAGGTGATTTCGCTGTCCGTCGTTCAGTTGGTTGAGCGGCCTTGCGGGAGCACCTTAATCACTTGATTCCAATTAGCTGATTTCATCAGGAGACAACACGATGTCACAGATCACCGCGTCCGCGGTCAAGGCGTTCCGCGAACGAACCGGTCTGCCATTGATGGATTGTAAGAAGGCATTATCCGATGCGGGCGGTGACGAAGAGAAAGCCATCGCATTGCTGCGGGAAAAGGGTAAGCAGTTGGCCGACAAGCGGTCCGACCGTGAAACCGGCTTCGGCCGCTTTGGGCTTTACATCGGCACCGACAAGTCGACTGGAGCGATGGTAGAGTTGCTCTGCGAGTCGGCCCCCGTCACGCAAAATGAAGAGTTCATCCAATTGGCCAATGACTTGGCAAAACAATTGGCCGTCGGGCCCGGAGCGGCCACGGCGGACGAACTGTTGGCCCAGCCATCGCCGAGCAAATCGGGGATGACGTTGAGCGAGCAAAAAGAAGACTTGTTCAACCGGATTCGGGAAGTATTTCGCGTCGGCCGGATCATCCGCGTGGAGAGTTCCTGCGGCGGCTATTCGCACAACGCGGGGACTATCGCCGGTGTCCTGGTGCAAGTCGAAGGTGGCAACGATGAAGCTGCCAAGGACGTCGCCATGCACGTCGCGGCGATGCGTCCAGCAGCGCTTTCCGAAGACGAACTCGACCCCGAAATGATCGCCAAAGAACGCGAGTTCCTCCGCGCCGCCGCGATGAATGAGGGCAAGCCCGAGAACATCGTTGACAAAATCGTTGACGGACGTATCAAGCAGTTCATCGCCGAGCGAGCGCTGCTCTATCAACCTTTCGTCAAAGATGACAAGCAGACCGTCGAAGAATATGCCAAGAGTCACGGCATGACCGTGAAAGCTTACTGGCACTGGGTGCTGACCGCTTCGGCGGCTGAGTAACCAGTCGCCATTAGCTCATGGCGCAAAGAGACTATCGAAACCGGGCCGGCAAGTTTTGTCGACTCGGTTTTTTTGTGCTTCGAGCTGCGCGGCAAACCTGTTATAAAATTTGCCGTGGCTACGGGCCTACCCTTTCGTACGCTAAACCTGACTCCTCTCCCTCGAATGAATCACGCACCATGCCTGAATCCGCACCGTCTGAATCTGAACCGTCCGGCTCGCCAGGGAATCCGAAGGCGAAACTGCGATACAAACGTGTGATCCTCAAACTCAGCGGCGAGAGTTTGGCCAGTGGCGGCGAGCGGGGAATCAGTGGTGATGAGGTCGACCACATTGCTGGGCAAATCGCCCAAGCACACGCATCGGGTTGCGAAGTGGCCGTCGTGGTCGGTGGTGGAAATATTTTGCGGGGAGCCCAATTCTCCGACACCAACGCCACGGTGCAGGAGGCGACGGCTCACTACATGGGCATGTTGGCCACGGTGATCAACGCCCTGGCGCTGCAGGATGCCTTGGAGCGAGTCGACTGCCAAACGCGAGTGATGTCGGCGATTCGCATGGATGGAGTTGCCGAGCAATTTATTCGCCGCCGAGCCACGCGTCATTTGTCACGAGGCAGAGTCGTGATTCTAGCAGCCGGGATCGGCAGTCCATTCGTAACCACCGACACGGCCGCAGCCCAGCGAGCCCTAGAATTGGAAGCCGACATCGTGCTCAAAGCAACGCGAGTCGACGGGGTGTACAGCGAGGACCCGGAAAAAAATCCACACGCTTTGCTCTATGATCAGCTCGACTTTGCCGAAGTAGTGGAAAAAAATCTGCGCGTCATGGACGCCACGGCCATCGCCCTTTGCCGCGAACACGGAGTCCCCATCCTGGTGTTTAATTTCAAGAAGGATGGTAATATCGTGCGAGCCGTTGCTGGCGAAAGCGTTGGCACTTGGATTGGTGGCAAGCAGCGCAGCAGATAGTGGAGCAATCCACGACGGCCACCCACCCCCCCTTTTTCACATACCCGTCCCAGGAAGCACCATGGCAACTGAACAAATCGTCGCGGACGCCGAAGAACGCATGGACAAGGCAATCGCGGTCCTGAAGCATAATTTGGCCGGAATTCGCACTGGTCGAGCAAACCCCGGGCTGGTCGATTCGCTCCGCGTCGAGGCCTATGGCTCGCAAACGCCGCTCAAGCAATTGGCCTCAATCAGTACTCCGGAACCCCAACAAATCGTCATCCGTCCTTACGACACAAGTGTCATCAAGGAGATTGAAAAAGCGATTGTGGCCAGCGATTTGGGGCTGAATCCGCAAAGCGACGGACGCATTATTCGCCTGAACATTCCCCCACTTTCGACCGATGTTCGCAAAAAATTGGTCAGCCGCATCAAGGAACTGGCTGAGGAATGCAAGGTCTCAATCCGCAATATCCGCCGGGATGGAAACAAAGCGGCCGACCAAGCGGAAAAAGATAAGGAGATAAGTGAAGACGATCGTGATAAAATGAAAAACGAGATCCAGGAACTCACAAAGAAGTATGAAGCTGAAGCCACGGATCTGGCCAAGGGTCGCGAAGCGGACGTCATGGAGGAATAATTGCGACCGGAATTTTGCATCCGTTCTTGCTGCTACGGTACCGGTGAATTGAACGCCAATAACTCCCTGCGACTGGTCTGTCCCAAGTGCTCTGCTGCCGTTCGCGCGGCGGAGCGCCATGCAGGCAAACGTTTAAAATGTCCGCGTTGTGGCGGGGCAATCAAAGTGCCGGGGGCAGCCCCGGCGGCAAATGACGACGACCAATGGTTCGATCTCAACCCGGCAACCGATCCCGCCAAGACAGACTCAACTACGAATCCAGCCAAATCGAAAGCACCGGCTGGAACGGCAAAGTCCGAAACCCGAGCCCCCGCTGTGCCTGCGGGCGTGCCAAGTGGGGCGAAAACTGGCCAGCAAACCAATGTGGAGGACCTGCTAGGTGATTTGCCTCCGCTGACGATTCCCGGGGCAAGAACTGCGAACAAGCCCTCCTCAAAACCAGTCAGCACGCGTCAAACGGATGCCGCCAACTATGAGCCGCAAGTCGTTGGCGACGACTGGATGGACGACCTCCCTCCGCTGACTCCCGTCCCCAGCGGCCGAGGAAGCTCAAGTGGTGGCAGTGCAAATAGCGGCAGTGCAAATAGTGGCAGTGCGTCTGGCGGCGGCCCGTTGGACGATCTGGGACTCCCCGGATTATCCCCGGAAGACCTCAAAGCACTGGGTTCGGCCGGTGCTTTTGACGCCCCAGCCACTCCAGCCAGACAAGCGGCTCGCCCGCCAGCCGACACAGACGACCTCGTGTTACGCGAGGAACCGGAGTCGACCGCTGAGTACCGCGCCAAGTGCCCGGTCTGCGAGTCGGTTCATCACGTCGCACCGAAACTGGCCGGCAAACAAATGCACTGTGGTGACTGCCACAGCTATTTCATTGTCCCGCCGCCCCCCAAACCAGTCAAGAAAGTGAAGATCGATCTGGAGCGGGCGCAAACATTCCAATTTTCCAATCCAGTCGAGGACCGCAAGGAATCGGTGCACCCGGGAGCGAAATCGGCCGCCGCTTACTTGCAAGCGGCTGAAGATGATACTTCGGTAGAAGTCGATCCCAGGAAGGAATTTGAGCCACCCGATGTGGCCGGCTGGTTCCGCGAGACTTTCCGAGTTTTTCGAGACCCCGCCGTGTTGGCTTATTATTTAGGCTTGAGCCTGCTGGGGGCTTTGCCAGGAGTTGCCCTAGTAATCACCGGGTCACCGGTTGTGTTATTGCCCGGAATCGCTTTGGGAATCTTATTTATCTCACTGGTGCTGATCTGCGCCTTCGCGATATTGGAAGCGGTTGCCAACGGCCAGGATCGCGTGGATGAGTGGCCCTCCTTCAATCCGGTCGAATGGATGGGGAGTTACTTCGTGGTCTTTATCGCGTTTGTACTCAGCGGAGCGCCGGGAGCGATCATTAGCTGGTTACTATTTTCCACCGCACCGCTCCTTTCGCTGGCCACAATTATGCTGTCACTCTTTGCGTTCTTTCCGTTTGTGTTGTTATCGATCTTGGATAACGACAGCGTATTCGCACCGATCAGTACCGACGTGACGAAGTCGGTCAGCCGCTGTCCTGATGCCTGGGGAACGCTGTACTTTTCTTCGATGCTGCTGTTCGGCGGCCTGTTTCTGCTCGATTCGTTCTTTTACGCGTTAGCCACACCGGTGCTCGTCGCCTTTGTGCTTCCGTTCTTGACCGTCAGCTTCTGGTTTATCTACTTTGCGATGCTTGGCCGACTGGCATTTTCGATTGGCCAAGCGATCAACGGTGAACCGCGGATCGATGATTGACAGACAGCCAGCAGCGCCGCCGGCGAGCGGTTGCTATTTTAAAACCGGGCAGACGTCAAACCATTCGCGGCCCTGATCGCGCATCCAATCGGTGGCCTCCTCGGGCCCCCAAAGTCCCGGTTCATAGATCTCCAGGGGAGGCGCCGCGGGGCTTCGCCAGGCGGACAAAATGGGATCGATGATGCCCCAAGCGAGTTCGACCTCATCGCAGCGAGCAAACAAGCTGGCATCACCGTTCATGGCATCCAACAACAGTCGTTGGTAAGCATCTGGCAAATCACCATCCATATTTTGGGCAAAGCGGAAATCGAGCGGGCTGGTGCGGATCTTCATTTCCGCCTCGGGCACTTTGGTTTGAAAATGCAACTGGATCCCTTCTGCCGGTTGGACCTGAATCACCAACCGATTGGCATCGGGCTCACGTTTTTTCCAACCGAATAGCATGTGGGGCGGTTGCCGAAACTGGATCACAATCTGGGTGGTGCGGCAAGACATGCCCTTGCCGCTGCGGAGGTAGAATGGCACGCCACGCCACCGCCAATTATCGAGGTAGAGTTTCAGCACCGCAAACGTCTCCGTCGGGCTGCCCGCGGGCACCCCTTCTTCATGGCGATAACCACGGTACTGGCCCCGCACGGTGTCGGTCGCGAAATCAACGCCCCGCTGCGCCCGCACGCTGTGCAACACTTTGACCTTCTCGTCCCGGACCAAGTTTGCGTCAAAGCGTGCGGGAGATTCCATGGCCGTAATCATCATCAGTTGCAACAGATGATTCTGGAACATGTCACGCAAGATCCCTGCCTGATCATAGTACCCAGCACGCCGTCCGATCAGCACCTCCTCGGCCACCGTGATCTGCACATGGTCGACGTAGTTGCGATTCCAGAGTGGCTCGAAAATGCTGTTGGCAAATCGCAACACGAACATATTTTGCACAGTCTCTTTGCCCAAATAATGATCGATCCGATAGATCTGGTCTTCATTGAAGACCCGATGGATCGACTTGTTGAGCGCCCGGGCGGTGATTAGATCGGTACCGAAAGGTTTTTCGATCACCACTCGCCGTTCGCGAACGTCATCGGTCGCCAACCCGCTGCGACCAAGTTGCAGAATCGCTTCTTCATACAACTGGGGCATCGTCGACAAATAATAGACCCGGTCGGCCCCCGATTCGGGCTCAATCGATTGCAAAAATTTACTTAAGGCAACAAAGTCAGCGGTCTCTTGTATGTTGCCCGGGTGGTAATAAATCTGCTGACTGAAAGCTTGCCAACAAGTCGTATTGAAATGCGACCCGGTGAATTTCGCCGTGGAGATCGCCAACTGATCCCGCCACGCCGCATGCTCAAACGGACTCCGCGAGACGCCGACGATGCGCGTGTCAGCGGGCAACTGCGATTTCTGAAAAAGACGATAGAGCGCCGGCACCAGTTTGCGACTGGTCAAATCGCCGGACGCCCCAAAAATGACGATCGTGTGAGCCATAGCAGTGCCTCAGCTGGAGGAATACGTCCTGTTTGCTTTCCGCCGCACACTCTAACGCATTATCGGCCGCTGAGGCATCCCAGTTCCAGCGACGCATTCAGCACCCGTGGCATCGGAGCACTAGCGGCGTCACCATTTACGGCCTCACCGTCATCCAGAGCGACGCTCCGCTTCAGTCCTGATTGTTGGCCGCCGAGATTTGCCAGACAGTCGTGGTGCCACTGGTCTCGTTTCCAACAACCAACAGGGGCACCGCTGTGGGACTCTGCTCGGCCGAGATAAAGACCAAGCCTTCAGCGCCACTATCACCGGCGAGCGGATTTGACATTCCGTCCGCGTTCACTTGTGGCACGTCAAAGCGACGATGGTTGAAATATCCCACATGCCGAGCCTGCTCTGGAACCGTGACATCGTAAACCATGATGCCACCGATGCGTTCCAGTCCGATGAAGGCGTACGTTCTTCCGGCGATCACTCCCAGAGCCAACCCCTCGGGCTCCGGCCCCTTGCTGCGGCTGCGATGCTCGAATTTGAGCGAGTTGTTGCTGGCGTTAAAGTACTGAGGATATCGCTGAGCCGTGATCCGTTCGAAATCGCTGCCACTATCAAAGACCATTTTCTCGGCTTGCAAATCAAAGATCGAGAAAGAGCGACCTCCAAAGGCGAACAGACGAGTCGGCCGTCCGGCATCGTCGAGTTCCCGCTGAACCAAATCGCGGACCAATTGCAGTCGGCCTAAATCGGCAGCCCCAGCCAGCTGCTCAAACGGGCTACCCGCCAAAGGCCAGTCGGCCAACTTAGCTTGATCACTGAACAATTCGCCCTCTTCCAAACCTGGAATACTCTCATCAGAGTAGGGGCGAGTCCGCGCGTCTCCCTCGTTTGCCATCACCAAATAGTCGCGCCCTGCGACCGTCTGTAGACGGATCGTATCTGGTTGATAAACGCCCATCAGTCGCGGCCATTGACGCAATCGAATCCCGTCATCCTTGTCACTAACGTCGAGCTCATGCCCTGGCAAACCGTGATCTTTGAAACCCAGTGGAACTAACCGCAACACTTTCGCCGTGGAAATCTCGATCTCAGCAATCGTGTTTGCTTCCTGCAAGCACACGAAAGCACGGCTGCTATCGGCAGTCACTTCAATCCATTCCGGCTCCATATCCTCAGCAAAGGTACTCGGTCGACTGGTGTAGGGATTGGTTGTCAACGTCACCCGCCCGCAGTGCCTCAACCCGCGCTGTTTGAGCGTGGGAAGTTCCCCCGCACGCTTTCCGTCTGGATTCCAGGCCTTAAAGTCAACAGTGCGAACCACCGCATGCGTCACACTCGCTTTCAAATCAATGATGCTGACCGTACCCTCGGGGTCGACGGTATAGTCTTCGTTAGGCTCCCCCTCGTTGGCAACCAGCAGCCAACGACCGTCGGGCGAAAAGGTCACCATATCGGGTAATGCCCCCGCTTCAACGGATCCCAGAAAAGCCAACTTCTTGGAGTCATAAAAGGCGACCACGCCAGGGTCCGTGTTCGGTCGCGCTTCGACCGCCACCGCCACAACTCCGTGATGCAAGGTCACGCTGTTGACGCCACCCATGGCACCGGGCAAATCCGAGGACGCGTTGATCACGCCAATTTTGTTCAGTTCGCCAGAGTCAGACAGCGAAAATACGTCCACAGCTCCCGACTCGGCATTGACGACGAACACTCGCTGCGAGTGCGGACAATAGACCGGAATCTCAGCGGCCGATTTTTCAAAACGCCCGGTGGCGTGGGTGCTAATCGGCTCCAGAGACACTTCCTCTGCCGCCGCCGGCGTGGACGTCGAAATTGGCATCGCCAGGCCACCACAAGCGACCAAAACGCAGGCCAGCGAGAGCCCTCGAATCCGTAACTGAGCTGTGCGTTGATTGCGGCATGCCATTCTCCGCCACACGTTGATTGTGGTAACCAATTCAGCGACCCTTGCGATTGTTCCAAGCCAGCGATTCACCCTTGATAAACTCGCGAAATCTTAACCATCGGACAAAGCCAAAGTATTTAGATATGGTTAATGTTTTGTTAAGTAAATCAGAGCGTCCGCCACCGTCGGAAAACGAACCGCCCCCGCCACAGCCACCATTTGGGGTGGCGCGGTGGTGATTGCGTCGGTGCGGAGTTAAACTTGTCGCTGTCGATGAAATTTCCTTCATCAATTCAGGTGAAACGATTTTTCCTGTTCGCCGAAATTGCCCCCGCCAAGGTCTCTCGATGCTTTCCTTCCGCTCCTTGCGATGCAATTCCCGGCGTTCTAATTGCATTTCGCCGCAAATCGCTGGCCTGCGAATTGCCCTGCTGAGTACCTTGCTGAGCACGCAGCTGTGGCCGGCTTGCGCGAGCGGATCCAAACCGCATTCGCTGCTCGCCTGGGATACCTGGCAACGTTCAGCTCAACCTCTGCGCCAGCTGGAATTGACCAGCACGCCGCCGGCAACCATTGAATCGCATCCCGGGGCGATTTATTTCAGGCTGGACGAACCGCCCGCCGAACCCCTGCTCAAGTTTCCTCGGCTGCATGTGCCAGTGCGGAGTGTTTGGTATTGGAATGAGGAATTGGCTGCGCAGACGAGCAAACCTGGCGAAGCTTCTTCCGCGACCCAAGCCACTGATCTCGCCCCCTTTGTCCCGCCCCGGGAGGTGATGTTGCAGCTGACGCAATCACCGGTTGAGTGGAAAATTGCCTTGCCGGCGAATGCCAAGTATCCGCTGGTTGTCGTCATGGATGTCATCGGCACCCCCGCTTCACCGGCCGAACTTCCGGTACTTGGCGCAGGAGCCGACGGCACAATTGTGTTGCCAGCTTGCCGCGGCCGAGTCAGTGGCGAAAAGCTGCAGTTTGAACCGTTGTTACACAAGAATACGGTCGGCTATTGGGTCAATCCAGCCGACTTTGTGCAGTGGGACTTTGGCGTTGCCACCGGGGGCGTTTTCCAACTGCACGTGCTGCAAGGCTGCGGTGCGGGGCAGGGGGGGAGTCGGGTCCGTTTCACGATTGGCCAGCAAACGCTCGACTACACCGTTGAAGCAACCGGCCACTTCCAAAACTTTCGCTGGCGAGCGGTTGGTCAAGTTGAACTGAGTGCCGACAGGCCGCACCAATTGACCGTTGCTTGTGAACAACTAGCCCGGGCGGCTGTGATGGATATCCGCGAAATTCGGCTTGTCCCGCAGGTGGAGTCAACGACGATGGCACCACGCATGCTTCAAGTGGTATCCCCCGACGTACATTTACCGGCTCTCAGCAACGGTCCAGCGACCGCCGGCAAACGCGTGCTTGAACAACTGGCTACCAGTGCTACCAAATCGTCGCCCGCCAATGGGGAACCTTATCATGTCGTCGGGCTGCCCACTGATTGGCAAGCGGGAAAAAGTTATCCGTTGCTGGTCGAACTGGCCGGCAACGGACCTTATAAAAATCTGCTCGGCGACTTCAACTCTGGCCGAGTTGAAGATGGTGAGCTGAGTTGGGGTCTCAGTGGCGGTGATGGCTGGATCACGTTGGCCGTTCCCTTTTTGAATGACGCTGGTGATCAAGCAGTTGTGAAGTGGTGGGGAGATCCGCCGGCCCACGACCCTCAAGCGACGATTACTTATTTAGAGCGTGCCGTGGATCAAGTTTGCCAACGTTATGGTGCGGACCCCCAGCGCATTGTGTTAACTGGCTTTTCCCGCGGCTCGTTAGCTTGCAGTTACATCGGGCTGGCAAACGACCAGGTCGCAAAACGTTGGCGAGGTTTGCTCTGCTACAGTCACGTCGATGGGGTCCGAGAGTGGCCATATCCGAACAGCGATGCCCAAGCGGCGGCGGTGCGGTGGCGACGGTTTGCGGCGCGCCCCGTGCTGATCATGCATGAAAGCGGAGGCCTCACCGGTCCCACACAGGCTCAGACGGAACAGTTTTTGGAATCACAACAATTGGGCCAGGGAATTACGTTGCAGCAAACGCAATTCCTGAACCACGATGACGCTTGGACCCTGCGTCCCAGTCCCGCGCGGCAACACGCTCGCAAGTGGTTGGCTGAGGTGGTGGAAACGGCTCAACGCGACGACTCATTATAGGATTATGAAGTATGCTGTGTTCATTTCTGGCTTGCATGGTGCTCGCAATGCCATCTCAGAATCAATTCACAATGCTCGCGCTCGGTGACTCTTACACGATCGGTGAAGGGGTCGAACCCGGGGACCGATGGCCGCTCCAACTGACAGCCGAATTAGCCACTGCGGGCATCCCTTTCCACGCCCCGCAAATTATCGCCAAGACCGGCTGGACGACCGACGAACTCACCGCGGGCATCAAGTCCGCTAAGGTTCACAAACGTTATGACTGGGTCACGTTGCTGATCGGTGTCAATAATCAATATCGCGAGCGAGATGTCGAAGCATTTCGTGTTGAGTTCATTGAGTTGTTAACATACGCGATTGAAAAAGCGGACAACAATCCCGGCCGAGTGATCGTGCTGAGCATCCCGGACTGGGGAACCACTCCCTTTGCAGCCGACCGGGATCGCGGCAAAATTGCCCAGCAAATTGATTTGTACAATAAAGTCAAGCAGTCGGAGACCGAACGTTTACAAGCGCACTTTGTGGATATCACCGACATCTCGCGTCAAGCCACGGAACAAGAGTCGGGTTTACTCGCGGCCGACGGATTGCATCCCTCAGCCACGATGTATCGCCAGTGGGTCAAACGAGTCGTGCCGATCATGCTCGACATCAGCCGTTAAGCGCCAGCTTACGGTTCTCAACATCAGCCGTTAAGCGCTAGCGTCCAGTTCCGCGGAACCGAACGCTGGCGTTTTCCAGCTGATTCCGTTCGACTTAAGTCACACCCGTACGCGTGGCCGGAAAGTCTTGATACTGCTGCTGGGCGACCACCACCTCCAGTGCCTCAACCGCTCGGTCGATTTCATAACGCGTGGTGTAAAGCGGCGTGATCCCCAAGCGAATCGTATCGGGGCCGCGAAAGTCGGGAATGACAGCGTGACGATTGATGATGGCTTGGGTAATTTGCCACCCTTGGGCGTGCCCGATGGAGACGTGTGAACCACGGTGTTCGCCCGACCAAGGAGTCTGAATCTTATATCCCAGTGGAACGAGTCGATGCTTGGCCGCTGCCAACAAATAATCGCTCAACAGCAAAGAACGGGCCCGCAAGTAATCGATCCCCGCTGCGAGCGTCAAGTCGACACCGGGCTCGATTGCAGCCAGGGAGAGCACTGGCGGAGTCCCCACGGTAAAGCGTTGAGTGCCGGGGTGCGGCTGAAACTGCGGTAAGAAATCAAACGGACTTGCCGCACCGAACCAACCTCGCAGCGGATTCTCTAGCGACTCGCACACTTCGGGGGCCACATACAAAAAAGCGGGCGCTCCGGGTCCACCATTTAAGTACTTGTAGGTACAACCAACGGCCGCGTCCACGTTCGCCGCAGCGAGCTGAATTGGCATGGCACCGACCGAATGACTGAGATCCCACAGCACCCGCGCGCCCCTTTGATGCGCGAGCTCGGTGATCGATGTCATATCAAACGCATACCCACTCTGATAATGCACGTGCGATAAGGAGACGAGCGCCGTTTGATCGTCAATCGCACTCTCCAGTTGTTGTTTGATTTGCGCCGCATTGCAACCCGCAAAATCGAGCACTTGCAGTTGGAACCCGTCGGCTGATAGATGCTCAGCCAAACCCGCCAAAATGTAGATGTCCGATGGAAAATTCGCTTGATCGGTGATGATTTTCACGCGACCTTGTGACGAGCGAAGCAAGCTATAGGCGAGTTTATAAAGGTTAATGGAAGTCGAATCGCAAACCACCGTGGCACCCGCTTCGGCACCAATCAGTTGACCGATTTTATCGCCGATGCGAGTCGCCAAGCTGAGCCAATCGGCATTCCAACCGGCGATCAGTTGAGTGCCCCATTGTTGGTTGACGACTTCTGCGATCCGCAGGGCAGTCTGTTTCGGTAATCGACCGAGCGAGTTCCCATCGAGGTAGGCGACGCGTTCGTCATGGACGACAAAAGATTCACGGAAAGGTGTCTCGTCGAGGCTGGCTGGATGGCTGGTCATGAACTACACATTTTCCAAGCGAAAGCGAAACCGATTTGGAATTGGGGTTGTTCTGCTGGCTGATTTGGAGTTAACGAAGACCACAAACCCCACGCTGGCAGCGCGCCGCCGGGGATAGTCCTGCACGCTTTCCCCCTGAGGTTGCCACGTGTCGCCATCAGTTTCCCGCCGATCGATGATTTTACCATTCAACCAAGCCCATCATCGGCAGGTGAAAGCCAACCGCGAAGAGCAAACACTCGGGCAGTATATCCCGCTAGCCTATCACTACAATATGCTCCAAGACGCCGACCGCATGGAGGGGTTTAAGTCAGCCATTGAGATGCTGGTCGCTCCTGAAATGCGAGTTGCCGAGTTGGGCAGCGGTACCGGAGTGCTCTCTTCATTCGCGGCCCGCTGCGGCGCGACGGTGGAAGCGGTTGAGCGCATTCCCGAGCTTGTCGATTGCTCGCGGCGGTTGATCACCAACAACGGACTCGAACACGCGGTCACGGTCTCTGCTGGTGATGCTTCCCACTGGTTACCGGAACATCCGGTTGACGTGGTGATTTGCGAAATGTTGCACGTGGGATTGCTGAGAGAAAAACAAGCTCAAGTAATCAGCGCGTTCAAACAGAACTACATCCAGCGCTTTGGCAACAAGCTGCCGGTGTTCATCCCGGAAGCGTCGATCCTAATGTGTCAGCCGGTGGAACAATCCTTTGATTATGCCGGCTACGTTGCCCCGGTGCCGTTGTTCCAAGCTGCCAAGTTGGAACAGCCAAGGACTAAGGAAATTAGCCCGCTGGTGCCTTATCAGACACTTCAGTATAACCAGACGATTCCCTTTAATATGTCAGCATCGCTGCGATTTACAGCCACCACCGATGCTTGCCTGAACGCCATTCGTCTCGTTACGCAGAACATTCTCGCCATCGACATGTCGGCTCAACGGGCGATCAATTGGCCCAACCAATGCTTGATTCTGCCGTTGGAAACTCCGCTAACATGCGCGGCCAATGACGAAATCGTCATTCACCTGAGTTACGAAGCTGGAGCCCCGCTAGAAGCAGTCGGCTATTATGCTCAGCGAGTACAGCATAGCCAGCGGCGAGCCGCTTAAAGTGAGGTGTGAGGCCAAACCCCGGGGCGAGTGTTCTGGTGAGGATCATCGCCCGACCGAGACAAGCTCGCATCGTGGCGGCGCGGGCTTCCCCCGGGGACAATGCGATAGCCGTCTCACGCCATGCTTCCGCCGGGCTTGTCCCGGATCGGAGCAACAAGTGGCAGCTACTTGGCTCGCCCCATTCACGGACTGTTCAGAAACGCCCTCCGTAACCTTCTAATCGCCCACCTTTTGCTCAAAGACCCTTTTTCGACTCCCTGGTAGTTGTGTAGAATCGCAAGTTTGAGATCCAAGGAGTAACGTTTGATGACCGCGACAGAAATCGAGCTAGAATACGATCGACGTTGGAAAGCCATGTCGCCCGCCGAGAAAATTTCTCGTACCACTGCGATGCTCGCCTGGACTCGGCAACAGATGGCTAGACGAATTCGTGCCGCTTCCCCACACCTTTCGGACGAGGAAGTTAAGTGGCATGTCGCACTAAAGCTCTACGAGCGTGATCCGGAAATCGTCAAGCTCATTGAGGAACAGCTTTCCAATGTTTCCCGTTGAAGCATTTGAGAGAACGATTGGAAAGTTTGTCTCGATCGCGAATTCGATCGATCTACCTTTTCACTTAACTGGCGGTTCAATCAGTTCCGCATACGGCGAACCACGATTGACGCAGGACATCGACATTGTCGTAGCACCGGAAGTCGCACAGCGCCGAGTTGATGAATTGGTGAACCATTTGGCAACGTCCGACTTTCTTTTTACCGAGCGTGTTGTTCGACAAGCGGTGCAAATCGGAGATTTATTTCAGCTTCTGGACAAGAGTGAGAGCTTGAAGCTGGATATCTATCCCAGGGAATTGGTACCTGGAGAGCTACAGCGTTCCCAAACGTTGGAGCTATTTGAAGGAGTGTTTCTGCCCGTGGTTTCCCGGGCTGACGCTGCCATCTCGAAACTCATTTGGATCGACAAAGGAAGCCATCGTAGCCGTTGGGACTTGCGGGGTATCTACCGCGGCTCCGACGCACAGCAACAAGCGGAAATCCGCAGTAAATCCGCCGACTTTCAGCTGAGCGAATTGCTTGAAGAAGTTCTCGCCGAATCCGATGAAATCCGTTGATCCGGAACGCCTTAACTTTGAACCTCGCTGTCTCGCAGCAGGTAAGTCATAATTCCCGCAACTAGTGCATGCAGCGACAGGCTCCTTTAGTCATCGCGGCTCGCTGCTGGTGATGATCATCGCCCGACCGAGACAAGCTCGGATCGTGGCGGCGCTGCTTCCCCCGGGGACAATGCGATAGCCATCGCACTCCATGCTTCCGCCGGGGGTTATTCGACGGGGTCGATTCGAAAGGATTCAGTCGTTGCACTCAGGGGCTCGAACCGGGGCTTGCGTGGCGGTAGTTCGAACAACACCGGGTCGAACTGCCGGTCGGCGAACCGCAACAGGAACACGCCCACGAACCGGACGACGAACAATGGGATCCGGCTGGCCATCAATTCCGCTAGGACATACCGAATGGCCGAAAGTTTTAGACGGAACAAGCGAATCGGGTCGCTGGTCCAATGCTTCGAGGACATCGAGGATCCCTAGATCGTCCTCGCAATTCCGAAGCTACTGGGGCGTTGAGAACTCACTTCACTGGGTAATGTCATGGGCAAAACATGCGCAAAGCCCAATTAGCGGCAACCCCAAACTTTTGACAGCCCAGGATAGGGGCAAGCTATTGGATTTCTGCGAAAGTTTTGTTGCCGATGCGATACTGTTTCCAATCGGCAAAATCAAAGTGCCACCATTCGTATTCATAAACGGTAAACTGGTTGGCTTCCATCGTGCGTCGCAACATATCGCGATACCAGCGTTGCCGCGTCGTCCCGCCCGGATAAAGTGGAAATGAGCGCTGTGAGAATTCATCATAGCCAGCCACCATTTCAATCGGGTCTCCGGTCTGCAAATCAGACAGCGTCAGATCGACGGCGCAGCCCCGGTTGTGACGCGAACCATTGGCCGGGTTGGCCACAAAGTCTTTCATGGACGCTGGGGTCGCATCCCAAAACATCTTCGTCACGTACCATGGTCGATAAGCATCATGGATCAATAACCCCAGCCCGCGGCTTCGCAATTGCTGATTGGCTCGCTGGACAGCCTCCGCAGCGGGACGCTGCATGAATGCACGCGGTTCCTGATAAAATACAGCCCCCATAAAATTATTGGTGGTGGCGTAACGAATATCGAGCTGAATGCTAGCGTCGACTGCTGAGAGGTCAACCAACTCGGACGCCCGATACTGACCAACCTCGCTGGGTGGCTTGGCTGCCAAGGCCGATGCTTGCAACGTTTCCATTGGCAGAACAGGCTTAATCTTGAACGTCTCGCCAGCGGGTGTCCCCACCGAACGGCGTTCGAAGTTCACCTCAGCCGCGACCACGGAGACTGCCCTGCCAAAAGCGTCGCGCGTGAAAACCAACTGCTCTCCGTGGTACAACCCGCGGTCTGGAAAAGCGAAAACGTTCTCAGAAACCTCGCTTAATGGATAATAGTAAAACCACTCGATCAAGGCGTACAAGCGGCCGCTCTCTTCTAAAATATAGAGCGTGTTATGATCCCAACCGTACTCGCCAATCAGGCCGTTCCAACGCTCTGGAGCGTCAGCGGGCGGCTCGTCGGGAAGCGTTTCATAACGTTTGCCGGCGATTATTATTTGATCATTCCCAGCAAGTTGGACTGGGATCCCAAAACCGTGCAGGTCATCAACAACAACCTCCCCCGTCTTACTGAATGCCTTTAGCTCACGACGGAAGGAACCATATTGCATGTAAACGCGGCCGGCTAGCTCGTTGACCGTAACGACCTCCTCACCGTCGACACGTTGATACCGCCCGACCAATTCCGCGGCACGGCTGGGCGGTATGTTGGTGGTTCTTTCATAACTCGGCAATGGCTCGCCAGCCTGCACCGCCAACATCGACAGCAAGGCATGATCGACGAGCCGCTTCACGACTCCGTTGCTGCCGTCCAAATTGGAAACCGCCACTACTCCCAATTTTTTCTCGGGCAGGAGGGTTAGCTGGGTTGAAAAACCGTAAACCGCTCCCCCATGTCCAATGCGCTTTTGGCCGGCAAATTGATCGACGTAAAACCCCAGTCCAAACCCTTGTTCACCGACAGAATCGCCGACGGAGGTCATGGCATTCAGGGAGCCAGGCGAAAGAAGCCGCTCCGCCAACTCCTCGCCCGCCAACTCCTCGTCATTGGCCAACAAAACCTCGCTGAACTTTGCCAAATCAGTGACGCTGGAAAACATGTTTCCAGCGGGACCAGTACCTAACAGAAAACTGGGTGCTGGAAAGCGACGACCGTCGTACGTATGCATCCAGCCGACGCTGGCGTGATCGGCAAGTACCTCAGAGAGTTCGAAGCCACTATGTGCCATGCCCAGGGGTTGAAGGATTTGCTGCTGGACCCAGGCTGGATGACTGCTGTCAATCTGCGATTCTAAAACCGCCCCCACGACCGCCAGCGCGGCGTTTGAGTACTTAGTTTTTGTCTCGGGAGGATAAACCAAACTCGTCTGGTTGAGACTATCGACCGTTTCCGCCAAGGAGGGTTCGCTGGGATCAAAGTAGTTGCCCACGGGCGATTCCCGCACCAACCCCGAGCGGTGCGACATCAGCTGCCGCAAGGTGATGGGGGTCTGGTACGGATTTTCAGGCTGAAACGCGGGCAAGTAATCTGTAACCGGGGCATCCAAATCGAGCATCCCTCGCTCGACCAATCGCATCACGGCAATGTCAGTGAAGAGTTTTGAGATTGAGCCAACACGATAGACGCTATCGGCCGAGGCGGGAACCTTCTGTTCGCTATCGACAAATCCGAACCCGGCTGACCAGAGCGTTTGGCCATCGGCAACAAGTGCGAACGAAAGCGCTGGCAACTGCTTACTTTCCAGCTCGTAAAGAATCGCCGCCTCAAGCTCCCGGGTCACAGACGAGTAATCGGTTGTGCCGCGTGCTTGCTGGGCCGGTGATGACCCATGCGTTAAAAGAAACAGAGCGGTCAGCCAGCACAGGAATCGTTGCATGATATCTCGCTTGGGCAGTACCGAAAGCGGAAACCGCGTGCGGGCAATACCCGCACGCCAAAGCGCCTCGACATAAGTCCTTGGTTGTATCAGCCGTGCAGCGATAGCGTCCGGTTCGTTGGAACCGGACACGGGCGCGTTCCGACTGATTCCGTATTATTTAATGACTTGTGCGGAGCTGCTTAGAATTCAACTTGATATTTAGCAGTCATATCGCGGCGGATATCAGCGGTCGCCGTCTCAATGGTCTGCCACATTTGTTGGGCACTGGCGGCGCCACGGGTCCGTTCTTGTTGGCCGATGAGGGCATCAGTGCGACCCTTCTCACGATTTGCGTAGTAGGGATTCACATAGCCCGATGCGTAACCGGTGCGATAGCCGCCGTAACCGTTGTAGCCCTCGGAGTAAGCGTAGGTCGTATCCTGACCGGTGCCACCATCGTTGAGACCCTGGCGAGTGGCCGAGCGCATGCCAACGGCCCGCAGAGCATTCTCGCCACCGCGGAGCAACTCAGCAACATCACGACCGTAGGCGAGCAAGCCTTCATCGACATTCAATAAAGGCAAGTTGTCGATCTTACGGGCGTATTTGTCGTACCACATCGCGACACCGCCGGCGGTGACGGTGTTCGCACCCCGTTTCTCTTTTTTGAGATCGTCGAGCAAGGAAGTCACCGACTTATAATATTGCTGCGAAGCAATCCTCTGCAGCGACTCGGGGCTGGTACCACCGGTCTCCGTAGCCAAATCCATGGCTTGACCGACCGATGGTGGCAACTGCAGCACGCTCATCACGCGGCGCAAACCGTTTTCGCTGAGCGGGCCTTGCAGCAACATGGTCTGCTTGGAAAAACTAACTTCCCAATCATCGATGTCGCCAATCATTGCGCCTTGGCTCTCCAGGGCACGAATCAGCATGTCGCGACCGACGGGCTTGAGCACTTCGGAAATGTCGCTCGAGAAGTCGACGCGGATGGCACCCACGACTTTATCGCCGACGGTGATGCCGAGCGTTGCTCCACGAATCGTGGTGAGCGCGGCAACAATCGCGGCGCGTTGTTCGGCCGGCAAAGAAGCGAGCGGGCCACGATCGATACGTTGTTTGATTTGTGTTTCTGAGAGGCTGCCCGCCAAATCGATTGCCATGATAATCGGCGTGCCCACTTTTTCTGTGTAGGCGAAAGCCTCCAGCAGATAGGGAGTCAGCGTGTCGTCGACGGCTCGCATATCAGTGCTTCGCAACCAACGAGCAACGTCTTGCCGGTTGGCGGGAGTGTAGGAGGCGTAAGTTTGGTTCGTAACTTCGACGACGATGGAATCGTTGGGCAGGCGGACCGCGGTGCGACCATCAATTTTGTCGACCGAACCCCCGAAGCGCGCAGCTACGGAGGTGATGTTCCCGGGGTTGTGCAACCGCACTTGCGCCAATTCCCAAACATTCTTACCGAACTCCAGGTCCATTTTGGCAGCCAACACCACTCCACTGACATCGGGAGCGAGGAAGGTCAAGCCGGCATCGAAAGCCGCTTTGCGTCGCGCTTCCCAGCGCCCCTGCTCGGCAGCGGCCGATCCGAACAGTTTATCGGCATTAATCACAACGACGACGTTGGCGTCGTATGGAATTCGCGACTTGAGCCCAGCAATTTGAGCAACGGCGTGTGGACACGCCGAGCTGAGACTCCCAATGATCAGCAGCAAGGTGAGCGTGAGATAGCGCATGATGTGACAATTTCCAGCAGAAAATTAGAGCGGAGGCGAGCCGAGTTATCGCAGTGCATCGCAATCAGCAAACGATGGTTTGCGGAAAATCCGACAATAAACCAGTAATTTACCGGCTATGGTACGACCTCCGTATTCTAACTGGCCACATCACAAATCGCTAGAGTCAGCCCGTCCAGCACGGCAATAAGGGGGCAGCGGGCCCCTCACGCCCCCCCCTCTCTAGGCGGCATCATCCAGCAGCCCACCACCCTGACGCTTCACCGGCGTTCCATAGGTTCCCGGATCGGGGGCCTGATTGAGTAACTTGCGCAACACCATCTCGCTGGTCTCGAACAATTGATACTGTGTCACAAAGAGTGTGATCGATTGCTGCCGAGCCGCTTCCACGCGGCTGACGATCGCTTCGGCGAGTTCCAGCCGTTGTGTTTCGCCGGCTTGCTGCAGCGCGTTGCGAAGGCTGCGTGGCCGCGGCTCACCGGGAGTCGTGGCTGCCTGCAGAATCTCTCCTCGAGCGTCAAGCAATTTCTCCAGCACCTGGGTCGCCGCCAACAACAAGTTTGACGCCTCCTCAATGCGGCCGAAATTTCCTTGTGAGGTGTGTTCCAGAAACAGCATGCCGCAATGATCGATCTGATCGAGCGATTCTTCCAATTGGTTGAGATAACGATCAACTGCCGTTAACCAATTTGACTGCATCACCATGTTAATACCTTTGCGCGTTGAACAATTCGTACATGGGATCCGAAATCGACTGGGCCGAAGCGTCTGAAATCTCTTCGATTAAGATTTGATCAAGTTGCTGACGGAAAATATCCTCGCCCTGACCACCATGGAAATAGGCGGGTTTATTTTGCGTCTCTCGCATCGCCGAGAGCATCTGCCCGAACAGCGTATTGCCGACAAAATCTTGAAAGGCCTCCTTGGTAGGGTCAGCCGCCAGTTCGGGCTGCGCTCGGGCCGCCTGCGAAACATCAGCGTGTAGCGGTCGAATTTCCATCAGCGTGCACTCAATCTGGTGAATAAAGAAGCTTCCGTAGACTCATTTGCTGGCTTGCTGGCAAGATCAAACCAAACACCTCGACACAGCATTGCGGTTCTATCAGCCGTCGAGCACCAGCTTACGGTGCCGAGGAACCGGACGCTGACGCGTTCCGGCTGATCTCGTTTTGTTGCATGACTTGTGCGAGGGTGCTTAGTTAATAATAACTTCACCGTACAAATCGCCTTTTGCCTTCAGCTCTTTGATAATGTCGATCAGATCCTCAGCACTCATCCCGAGTGCGTTAAGACTATCTGCTAGCGCTTTTAGTTTGGGGTTGCCCGTTTGCGCGGGAGCTGTGGGGTCGAGAGGCAACAAGCCGGGCGGCCCGCCCCCCGCTTCGATGCGGATATTCTTGGAGGCGACCAACACGGGAGCAATTTCAACATTCTCTCCGATCAGAACGATCCCCGCGCTTTCGTTAATCACGACCCGATTCGATTTTGATTCCAGTGCGATGGGCGCATCGAGCAAGCTGGAAATAAAGCTGATCGGATCCGATCGATAAGTGTCGGGAATCAAAACTTCCACGTGCAATTGATCAATCGCTCTGGCATATTGCTTTTGCGCGGCGGGATTACCGGGTGACTGACGATTTTCCATCATGATTTGCGGATCGGCCCGGACCGTTTCCACCACCCGTTGGCTGGTATCAAAATCGGCAAAGTCACGATCGATGACCAAGGTGATTTTGCCATCTTTTTCAAAGGGTGCTTGCACGGTCCTTTCCATTTTACCGCCTCGCTCGATCGTGGCCGTCGTGGCTGGCCCGTTCGCAGAGATCTTTAGCGGCCCAGAAGCCATCGCGTAGACAGTGGGGTTGTTGGCTTGAGGCCCCAGCAGCGGAGTGAGCACGAGGTACCCTCCCTCCAAACTCTTGGCACTGATCGCGTTGACGACCAGATCAAGCTTATCCCCTTGCTGGGCTCCCATGGGAGGCACCTCCGCGGAGACAATCACAGTGGCCACGTTCTTGGCGTCCGCCAACTCGGAGGGATCAAGCCTGCCTTGCGCGTCGACACCGATCTGGCCTCCCATCAACTGCATCATTCTGGCCAGCGCTCGGGAGGTGTTCGCCGAATCACTATCGCCCGTGCCTCGTAACCCGACGACCAGCCCGAGCCCCTGCAAAGTATTGGACTCCTGTCCCTTCAAGCGGCAGATATGTCGCAAGCGAAGCCCTTGCGCATCGGCCGTGGGCAGGGGGGAACAAACAACCATCGAGGCAAACAACATCCCGAGCAGGGTTACTGACAGCAGGCGTTGATTTAGCAGGCGTTGATTTAATTGTGGAGTCATTGTTCTCTCATTGAACGGCGAAGCGGCAGACAGTCATCGAATCGACTTTTTAGAATGGTGATACCATGTCGACAAATCTGGAGAACCAGCCTCGTTTGTAACCATCTCGAAGCCGCCCACGTTCTTTTGATTGAATTTGCAAATCCAACAGATCGCGACTCAACACCACGTTATCGGCAGCGATATCAATCGGGCGACAAATTCCTGAGAGCGATGTTTCCCAAACATTTTCGTTAAACACAATCGTCTTTCTCGCTTCCAAGACCAGATCCCCATTGGGCCGCACATCGACGATCCGCGCCGCGATGTTGAAGGTCATCGATTGGCGAGACTCGAGCGAAGCATCGGCTCGGTACAGCTGGTTCGTTGTTGATTGCACTCTGGGGTCACCGTCCGCTTGGCGAGCCGGCTTGATCGTATCAAGTGATTCGATCTTTAACCAATCATTGATCACGGCGTCATATAAAGTATTCCGCCGAGCCTCGGAGTTGCCTTCGGCAGTCATCCGAGAGATTTCATCAACTCGAATGGTAACGATGTCGTTCTTGCGATAGACACGCGACGGTGTGGGAGGTTGAAAATACCAACTGGCATCTTGCAGCATTACGCCGGGAGGATAGTTTTGCACCGCAGCTGGCAGGCCCCCGGGCATGTTCGTGTTGGGCGAGCTTTGCGGGTTTGTCGGTGATTGAGCGGGCGAGCCGTTGGGGTTAAAAATTTGCTGGTTTGCTAAGCGGTTGTTAGTTTGCGCGGTCACGTCGCGAAGCAACGAACCGTCTTGCCCGAAACAGCTGGCGGACCAAACGCAAATCCCGATTGAGCCGACGAGGCAACTCAGCATGCTTGGGAGGCGACGTGTCATCACGTTCCACCGCTGGCAGATAGAGAGACTGCTCATAAGATTCTAATTCCTAATTTGAGGTGGGCGGGTGACAATTTCGACCACCCCATGGCTAACGGCTCGAGCGACAAGCTGTCTCTTGGGCGACATCGTTTCCACTTGAATCATTTCCCCAGCGGTGGCTGGACCAAGCGCTTTGGCCGTGGTGGTGATTTTGATACCCGCACCGAGCACTCGCAATTCCACCAAGTCGCCACGGTCGATCACAATTGGCTCGCTGACATCTTCTTGCAAAATGGGACGATCGCGGGAAATGGAACGGGTCAGTTGTTTACCGATTAACGATTTGAGCTCGGTGACGTGACGATCATTGGCTTGATGTGAGGGGATCGTGGTCGTTATTAAGTCCCGGGCGGTGAGGATGTCACCACGTTTAAGCGCCTGAGCTGGAACCACCACGGTTGGCAATTTTGTTAACTCCAGCAGCACCGTCCCCTGCACAGATGCTAATTCTTTATGGCCGGAAACGATCAAGGGGATTTGCCCCTCAGCGGGTGTTGCCCCCAGTCTCAGGCTGGCCACGGAGCGGAGCCCGGCGAGGTCATGAATTCCAGCGTCTGCGGCAACCAGCTCGACTTCGTAATCTTTTAGCACATCCTCATGCGATTGCTGAAAGGCTGACAACACGAGCCGCCGCACACGGTTGAATTCAACCGGGAGCATGGTCGGCGCAGACTGGCCGGCTGGCGAAACGTTGTCGATCTGTCGAGCCGCCAGGATCGAGCCCTGGGCAGCGTCTGAGACACCGTCTGCCACGCCGGCTGCCACACTGTCTGGCCGCATTCCGGTATGGGAAGCGGGACGCACATCGTGGTTAGATGTGAGCGTTTGGTTTGCAGGTGGTGTGTGCTGGGTGGGGGAGATGCGGGGAGAGAGCGGCCGCGGCGGGGCGACATACCGGATAGCGACTTGCGCCGGTCCACTCCAGCGAACCGGTTGCTTGAGCAAGCCAGAGCGTTGCAGCGTTTCACTGATCCGTTGGCGTTCCATTCGCAGCCGACGGCCGTCGGGGGGCAACAACCCCAGCGCGGCCCCCGCCAATGCGTCCCAATCAGCCGGTTTGCGACCGACGGGGCGTAACACATCTGAGACGCGAATGATCGCCGATGAGACCTCCACTTCTTCGTGCAACTGGAACACGATCTCCGCCTGATCGCGAGCCGCAGCAGTGCTGGAGGGCCGCTGCACAGTGCCGGAGGGTCGCTGCGCAGTGCCGGAGGGTCGCTGCGCACTGGCAACTGCGGGAACGGACAACGTAAGGGCAACCACCGCGAGCAGTCGCGTTGTGCGCGTCATTATTTCCCGCCAGCTGGCCAGCAGCATCCGGTAGTTTCGTTTTGGATTCACAGCTTTGACGCTCAACGTCATTAGAAACGTCGCAAGTTGGAGATTGTTTGCATCATCTGGTCACCAGCCTGCACCGCTTGGCTGTTTAGCTCGAAGGCGCGTTGGGTGGTGATTAGATCGATTAGCTCCTGAACCGGCTCGACGTTTGAGGCCTCCAGGTTTTGTTGTCGAATCACACCGAGTCCGTTTTGACCGGGGATGTTGGGAGTTGCCACTCCCGACGCGTCGGTCTGCATAAACATGTTCTCACCGACTTTGAGCAAACCGTCGGGGTTGACGAATTGAGCGAGTTGAATCTGGCCTTGGGGGGCAAGTTCAATATTTCCTGGCTGCCGCACCATGACTTGACCATCCGGGCTGATCACCACGCGTTCGGCGTCGGGTGGAATCGTGATCGCGGGTTCCAGCAGGCGACCGGTTTGGGCCGAGCCAATCACCAATTGCCCCAGCGCGTTGATATCAAGGTTTCCCGCGCGAGTGTAAAACAGGTTACCAGTCCGCGCGTCATTGACTTGCAGATAGCCATTCCCTTCGATCGCGATATCGAGATCGCGCCCGGTGGCCTGCAAAGTGCCTTGACGTTGGTCAGTCTGCGTGCTGTTGACGCGGACCCCGAGCCCGACTTGCGTGCCCACCGGAGAGGGATTCCCATTGGCGTCTAAGACTCCAGGATAAGCTTCGGTACGATATAGCAGGTCCTCGAAATTGGCGCGGTCTTTTTTGAAAGCGGTTGTGTTGATGTTCGCTAAATTGTTAGCGATCACATCCAATTTCGTTTCCATCGCGTCCATACCGGTGGCCGCGGTGTATAGTGTTTGCACACTCATAAATTTACCCTAGATAAAATATTTTTCAGGATTGGCCGCAGCCGCAAAAAAATCGCTATCCAAAAATCGCTATCCCTGGAGGACTCTGGAGATCAAGGTACCGACCACCGTGTCCTGGTTCTGAATCATTCTCGCGTTTGCTTCGTAAGCTCGACTCGCTTCGATCAGTTCCATCATGGCTGTCGTTGGCTGGACACCAGATTGCTCCAGAAATCCGCTGACCACGGGCCTGTCGTTGCCGCGCAAGACTGGCAGTTCTTCGCCCGGCTGGAAGAGGTTGCCGCCGAGGTGCTTGAGGTCACCGACGTTTTCGGGGCGAGCCAACATTAAGGTGAAGACTTCTTCACCCTGTTGAATCCGGCCGCCGTTGAGAATGCTGTGGGGTAGGGTGGGATCGATGGAAATATTCCGCCCTTGCTGGTCGAGCACCCGATCGCCCTGCTGATTGATCAGTTGGCCCGAACTGTTGAACAAAAAATTTCCGGCTCGCGTCAGCAGCGATTGATCGTCGCGCTGGACGACAAAAAAAGTGGTTGGGTCATTGATGGCAAAATCGGTTTCATTGCCGGTGGACCGCAGGGGTCCTTCACCATGCTGCGTCACTTCGGGCTGAATGGTTAGACCGCCGCCGACGTCGTTCACGCCGCCCGTCCCGGGTAAAGCTTCGCCGCGTTCAATTAATTCGGCGAAACGGGCTTGAATCACCGCCTGTTGAGGCTTGTAGCCGGCGGTTTGCACGTTTGCCAGGTTGTTGCTGAGGACCTGCAGCCGATGATTTTGGGCATTGGCGCCAGCCGCCGAAAGGTGCAATCCGTATGACATGTCCCGCGAGTCTCGTGTTGGTGGAATCCCCCCCACCAAAAATTTCCTCAAGTCTCAGGACTATCAAACCGGGGAACTTCTCCGCAAGAGGAGAGTTCCGCCCCTGTCCGATTTTTGACAACGTGCATAGACTTAAATCAGAGCGACCAAAATCAGAGCCGGCACTCCGAATACCGTTTCCCTGCTTTCCCCGCACTGCATCATGGCGACCGACGAACGCGATATTTACGAAGAGCACATCCTGCCGCACTACGAAGACCCCTACCATCGGGGGCATTGTGGTTCGGCCACACACGCCCATGAAGGGAATAACCCCCTCTGTGGTGATGTCGTCCGCGTGGAAATCGAACTCGATGAGCACAAACGTATTCGGCAAGCTTGGTTTGTGGGACAAGGTTGCACGGTCAGCCAAGCGGCCGCTTCGATGCTGGTGGAAAAAATCGAAGGTATGACGCTGGAGGAGCTAAAGCAGTTTTCCGCCTCCGATATGCTGGAATTATTTCAAGCCAGTTTGACCCCCAACCGCCAGAAATGCTGCCTACTTTCCTGGAGAGTCGCCCAGGGAGCGCTACATTCGCCGGTAAACGGCCAGCAAACTAGCCACTAGCCACTAGCCTCTAGCCACTAGCCACTAGCCACTAGCCACTAGCCACTAGCCACTAGCCACTAGCCTCTAGCCACTAGCCACTAGCCACTAGCCACTAGCCACTAGCCTCTAGCCTCTAGCCTCTAGCCTCTAGCCTCTAGCCTCTAGCCTCTAGCCTCTAGCCTCTAGCCTCTAGCCTCTAGCCTCTAGCCTCTAGCCTCTAGCCTCTAGCCTCTAGCCTCTAGCAACTAGCAACTAGCAACTAGCAACTAGCAACTAGCAACTAGCAACTAGCAACTAGCAACTAGCAACTAGCAACTAGCAACTAGCAACTACCTTCCTGAGGAAAACTTAGCCTGATGTCAGCCACTGACACCCAGCCGTTAGCGTTGCGAGCTGAAGACTACCGCGCCGACTTTCCGATTTTGTCCGAGCACGTCAGCAGCGGCGCCGAGATCGTCTTTTTGGACAACGCGGCCAGCACCCAGCGACCCGACGTCGTGATCGATGCGATGTCGCAGTGTTATCGCGAGTACTACGCCAATGTCCATCGCGGGATTCACACCTTCAGCGAGCTATCGACGTCGCGTTATGAGCAGGCGCGGGAGCGAGTCGCCAGCCTGATCAATGCGGAAACGATCAAGCAGGTCATCTTCACGGCCGGGACCACCGCCGCCATTAACACCGTCGCCAGGAGCTGGGGTGATGCCAACATCACTTCCGGAGATAACATCCTGCTGACGATGGCGGAGCATCACGCCAACATTGTTCCTTGGCAGCAGTTGGCCGAGCGGGTGGGAGCTCACGTTCACTTTGCCCCTTTGACCGCGGATGGACGGCTCGACTTGGCGGTGGTGGCCGAGTTGCTGGATCGACTCCGGCCCAAACTGTTTGGCCTGACGGCGATCAGCAACGTGCTGGGAACGGTGATGCCGGTCGAAGATTTAGTGCGGCTAGCCAAGGAGCGGGGCGCGGTAACGTTGGTCGACGCGGCACAAGCGGCCCCCCATCAAACACTCAACGTGCAAGCTTGGCAACCTGACTTCCTCGTCTTCAGCGGCCATAAAATTTGCGGCCCCACCGGCATTGGAATCCTCTACGGCCGCGAACAATTGTTGCTGGAGATGCCTCCTTTTCTGGGAGGTGGTTCCATGATCCAGAGGGTGACCACAGAGGGCTTCGAACCAGCTGGCCTACCGGAAAAATTTGAGGCAGGCACGCCACCAATCGTGGAAGCGATTGGTCTGGCAGCCGCCGTCGACTATGTTTCTCAGATCGGCTTGGAGCGAATTGAAAGCTACGAACGGCAATTGACCGAGCGGGCTCACCGTGGCTTGGAAGCGATTCCCGGGATTCGCCTGCTGGGGCCGGCCCCCGAAGCGAAAGCCGGCATCGTCAGCTTTGTGTTCGACAACGTCCACGCTCACGACATCGCCCAATCGCTCGACGTGGCCGGCGTGGCAGTCCGCGCTGGTCACCACTGCGCAATGCCACTGCATCAAAGTTTAGAGATCAGCGCCAGCACGCGGGCCAGCTTTTATTTTTATAATACGCCCGCGGAAGTCGATCGCTTCGTCACAGCCGTGGCCGAAGCCCGCGACCGCTTTGCCCCGCGGGGACGCAAACGCACTCGCACACACTAACTCGACTCGTTACTTACTAAGCACCCAAACATAAGGAACCGCACGCTGGCGCGTTGCGGCTGATGCCGTTCGGTACAAGGACTTATGCGAAAATGCTTTACTCACCACTCACCACTCACCACTAGCCTCTAGCCTCTAGCCACTAGCCACTAGCCACTAGCCACTGATCCATGCCTCGATTTATCCATGCGGCGGACATTCATTTAGACAGTCCGCTGCGGCGTCTGGAGTCATACGATGGTGCTCCGATTGATGAGATCCGCGGAGCCACCCGTCGGGCGCTGGAAAATCTGGTGACGCTGGCGATCGAGCGGCAAGTCGATTTTGTGGTCATCGCCGGTGACCTTTACGACGGAGATTGGCGGGACCAGCAAACGGGTTTATTTTTCGTCGGCCAAGCCAGCAAGCTGTTGCGCGAGGGCATTCCGCTGTACGTGATTCGTGGCAACCACGATGCGGCCAGCGTGATCACCAAGTCGTTACCGTTGCCCCAAAATCCCAACGGAACGGCCATCATGCTGGGGACGGAGCGGGCGGAGAGTGTGCGTCTGGAGCAGTTGGGAGCGACCATCCATGGGCGATCCTTTGGCACGCGGGCGGAGACGGAAAATTTGGCCGCCAGCTATCCGCTGCCCGACACTGATATGTTCAACATCGGTTTGCTGCATACCAGCCTAACGGGGGCGGAGGGGCACGAACCTTACGCGCCCTGTTCGCCGCAACAGCTGGCCGATATGGGTTACCAATATTGGGCACTGGGGCATATTCACCAAGCGGGCGAATTCCAGCTCGAGGGCGGGGCCCCGATCGTCTTCTCCGGCAACATTCAAGGACGTCACCCGCGGGAGACTGGCGCGAAAGGATGTTGCCTGGTGGAATACGACAGCAGTGGTTTGCGAAGCCGCGAGTGGGTGCCGTTGGATGTGGTGCGTTGGGAAGTCTGCGCGATCGACGCCAGCGATGCGGACGATTTTGAAACCATCGCAGAGGCCTATACGCAATGGCTTGAGAGCCAACTGGAGATCAGCGGCGAGCGACTGTTGGTAAGCCGCGTGCGAGTTCACGGTGAGAGCGATTTGCATGGCGAGTTGCTGAACCGCCAGCAATATTTTGAAAGCGTACTGCGGGCGCGGGCCATGGAAGTCGGCGTCGATCGCGTTTGGCTAGAAACACTGCGGGTGCGAACGCAACTCCCCTCGCGAAGTCAGCCCACGCTGTCTGATGGACCCTTGGCCAGCGTGATGGAAGTGTTTGCAGCCTTGGTCGACGGCGGAGCCCAGAGCGAACTGTGGCAAACGACGGGGATCGCGCGAGAGTTTGAGGCGTTGGAACGCAAACTGGCACCCGACACTTTTGCCGCGGACATTGATCAGCTACTGGAAGAAGCTCGCGCAGGACTCATCGCTCGATTGCATGGTTCGCAGGAATCGCAACGTTAACGTTATCGGAAAACAACGTGCATATAGATCGTGTCGATTTGCTCGCCTTCGGCGGCTTTACGGATGTCAGCTTGGACTTTAGCGGCGGAGCGCATCCGTTTCACTTGGTCTACGGTCCCAACGAATCGGGTAAATCGACCAGCCTGCGAGCGATTACGGCTTGGCTGTTTGGCGTCCCCACCCAGACCGCGGACAGTTACCTGCATAACTATGGTGATCTGCGGATCGGCGGACGGTTAAGCTCCGAAACTTTCCCCGCACTCGAATGCGTCCGTCGCAAAGGGAAATCACGCACGCTGCTGACCCCCGACGAGTCGGCCGAAATCGAAGCTGGGCGGCTGGAGGGATTTCTCGACGGCATCGACGAGGAGACATTTCTGCGGGGATTCGGTTTGGACCGAGAACGTCTGATTCAAGGTGGTCAAGACATTATCAAAGGGGAGGGCGACCTGGGGGAGATTCTTTTTTCCGCCGGCGTTGGCGTCAGTCGCTTGAGCCAAGTGCGTGACTCATTAGACACTCGCCGTAATGAGCTGTTCGGTATCAAAAGCCGCACGCGAGAACTGAATAAGCTGTTCAGCGAGTTGAAACAATTGCGGGCTGACCTAGCAACGCAAACGTTGTCGGCTGCCCAGCTGCAACAGCAGACGAGTGAGTTAGCCTCAGCCCGGCAGGCGGCTGAAGAACTCCGCAAACAGATGCAAACCACGCGACTTAATCTGGAAACGGCGGAACAAAAATTAGAAGCTTTGCCGCTTGCCCGGCGACGGCAAAGCTTGCAAACCGAGTTGGCCGACTATCAAGGGCTACCGGAGCTCGACGATGATTTTGCCCAGCGGCGACGCAACGCCGAAACTGAGGGCAAAGTCGCCAACAACGCGGCCGAACGCGGCGCCGCGCACCTACGGCAACTCCAGTTGAAACTAGCGGAAATTGCCGACCCGGCGGATTGGTTGGTGTTTGAAAATCGCATCGAGTCGCTGGCCAAACAAGTATCGGCTCGGCAAAAAGATGCTGAGAAGCTGAGGAATCTGTCGCGGCAGGCTAAGGAAGTGGCCAAGCAGGTTGAGCAACTCCGTGACGAGATGCGAGCCGCCGGCGCAAGCTCGGCAACAGCTTGGAACGAACAGCTAACGGCGACCGACCGTACCGCAATTCGCGAGCTGGAAGAGCAGGGCATTCGCGTGGAGGAACAACTGCGTGCCAGCCAGCGAAGTTGGGAGCAGCAGCAAGCCGAGTTGGCGGAAGCGGCGGAGGCAATCACCGCGTTGCCGCCCCATGTTGCCCCGCCCGAGTTGGCCGACGCCTTGGCTGTCATCGAAGCCCCAAAACGGCTGATCGAGGCCTGTCAAACCGCCGCCGAAGAACGCCAAAAGCTGGCCGCCCGCGCCGCAACCTGCACGCGAAGACTGACCGGTTTCGCCGGTGAACCGGCTGCCGCGGCGATGTTGCAGCTGCCCCCCGAGGCGGAGCTGCAACAGTTAGCCGCCGCTTGGCAAGCCGCCGCCGAACAGGAAACGCAAACGCAACAAGCTTGGCAAGCGCTAAGGCAACAACTGCAAACGTTGCGTGCCGAATTGGCCGGTTTCACCCAGGCCGGTGGCGTGCCCAGCGAAGCGGAATTGTTGACGCTCCGGCAAAACCGCGATCAATTGCTAGAACGTTTTCTCGATTCGTCGCCGTCAGGATCCACCAGCGAAACACCTAACGAAACCACCAGCGAAAAAATTCTCCTGCAACAGCAACGACGCGAGAGCGACTTGCGAACCGCGATCCTAGAAGCGGATCGGATGGTCGACGCGATGCGGCACGCGGCCGAGCAAGTTGCCCGGCGTCAACGGATCGAACAGGAATTGGTGACGGTCGGTATCAAGACGGAGCAGGCGGAACAGGCCGCTCGGCAAACAGCGGCGAATTTCGCCCAGCAGCAACAGATTTGGCTCGATACCTGGAACCAATTCGGAGTCCAAGCGAGCGCGCCGGAGGCAATGGCACAGTGGTACCAGCAACATCAAACGTTGGTGGATTGCGTGCAAGAATTGCAGCTGGTCGAAGCCCGCTGCGAGCAACTGGAAGAGCGTCGCCAGCAGTGGTGCCAGCAGCTCAACAACGCACTGGAGAAATCCCAAACCTGCGCCGCTTGGCTGGCAGCGGCCACCCCGACCAGCGACTTGCTGACCCTGCACGCGCGAGCCGAGCGAGTGCAGCAGGAGGACCTGCGGTCGCGGGAACAGCGGCAGGAACTGGAGCGAAGTCATCAACAAGCGGCTCGCGAGTGCCAGCGGGCCGAGCGCAACCATCAACAAGCGGAACAAGAATTTCAACAGTGGCAAACCGCTTGGCAAACTTTGGTGGAACGTTTTTCCGCACGTGATGATTTCTCACCGCGTGCCTTTCGACAACTGCTCGATACCCATCAACTGCTCAGCCAAAAACAGGCCGAACAGGGGCGGCTGGCGGATGAACAGGCTGAGATTCGCGATGAGCTGCAACGCTTTCGCATCGATACCGGTCGCCTGGCTGCCGCTTTGAGCAACGCTGGACTGACCAACCTGGGAGCGGACGACGATCTGACTCGCCTCAATGCGTTGGCGAACACCACCCAGCCCAGTGCCACCCAGCCCAGTGCCACCAGTTCCGCAGCGGCAGATTCGGAAACGCCCGCACTGGAAACGCCCGCACTGGAAACGATTGATTTGGAAATTCGCTTGACCAGTCATTGGCAAGCCGTGCTGCGAGGCTGTCAACAGCAGGCCCAACAACGGGCCACCCTGCTCGAGCAGGTCCAATTGGCCGAGCAGAAGTTGGAGGACCAGCGTCAGGAAGCGAACCGCTGGGATGTGATGCTGCAAGGCTTGTGCGACGAAGTCGAGTGCGAAAACCCAGCCGAGTTGTTTGAAATCGAGCAACGGGCCACTCAGAAACGTCAGCTCGATGCCGAACTGCAGCAACTCCAACAACAATTGTTGCGGTTAGCCCGGGGCACGGAACTGGATGCCTATGCCAGCGGCGTGCTGGCCGAGGATCAAGTCGAGATCAGCGAACAGATATCGATCTGGAGGGATGAATTAGAAGTCGCCGAAGAGCAATTAACCGAATTGAATCAACGGATCGGCGGTTTGGCGCAAGCTCAGGAGGCCAACAATGGCAACGGCACGGCCGCGGAAATCAACCAGCGAATCCAAGATCGCACCGCGCGGGCCCAGCGGCTTGCCCGTGAGTACGCCGTGCTAACGCTGCAATCGACCACTTTGGAATTGGCCATGGAGCGGTATCGCGAAGCGAACCAAGGCCCGATCGTGGGCCGCGCCGAAACGATTTTCCAGCAATTGACTTGCGGTGCTTACACGCAACTCAAGCCGCAATTGGACGATCGAGGAAAACGGGTGCTCGTCGGCGTTCGCAGTGATTCGGGAAAATGGGTCCCCGCCCAGCACATGAGCGAGGGGACCGCCGACGCCCTGTTTCTCGCCTTGCGGCTGGCTAGCCTGGAGATCAATCTTGAGACGAGGCAATCGGTTCCGTTAATCATTGACGACGTGCTGGTCCAGTTCGACGACCAACGCAGCGCCGCGGCGCTGCGGGTCTTGAGCCAATTAGCCAGCAAGACCCAGGTGATTTTCTTTACCCACCATCGGCATTTAATTGAATTAGCCGAACGGCATCTGCCGGCCGATCAGTTCCAGCTGCACGAGTTCTAGCCCCCCCGTTGGCTAAGCCCAGCAATTCATCGTGTGCCTCGCGGCAACAATTTGTGGGAAAACTGTCCGCTCGGTTCAAGTCGTAACGAAGATTCGGCCGATGACGGTTAGGACAGATGGTCTGTGCGATATAGGTCCGCAGATGCGTCCAGCGACGACAGGTCGACACTTGATAAGCTGCTCAGGGGAAGGCAATGAACGCCAAGCAAAACCAGAATTGGCTGCGGACGATGGTGTTAGTGGCAGGAGCCGCTGTCACTTGCGGAGGCGTGACGGGATGCCAAGTTGGCGTGAACGGTCAAACGCTGCCGAGTCCATATTATTTGGAAGATGACGTCCAGTACTTCCCAGGTGCGGGCGAATTCAAATTGGCTCGCGAAGCGGCCGCTCTAAGAGCAGCACGTGCCGAAGAGAAATTACAACGCTAAGGGCGTCCGTTCACAGCTCCAACAATCATCAGCGTGCTCTTGAATCAACTGGAGCCGCTGTAGGATCTGGAGTGCGTCGTCAACTTCGAACATAATTTCGATCTCCAGCAAGTCGCGGAGCATCCGTTCGCAGTGACGCTTTAGGCGGCGGCGGCCAACCGGCGTTTCGGTGGCTGTGAGAAGCGCATAGTAGGCTAACACGGCTTCTCGATATTGCTGCTGCCGAGCCTCCTCCAGAACGCGGAAGATGACCCCCGCGTTGCTGTCAAGCTTTTGGAAAAAGAGGCTGCGGGCTAGATTCAACTCGTACTTTTTCCGCGTGTTGAAGTAGCTGCTGATGCTGCGGGCGATGTAGCCAAAAGTGGCGAACACCAAGCCCAGGGCCAACAACAATTTGCCCGTCGAAACGACCGCGAGGAATAGCACCAACCGGACGAGTTTCCAAAGTGTCATGCCGATCCCACCCAACGAGGGAACCAGAATCTTGGTGTGATCGAACCATCCAAAGCGGATTTTGGAGCCGGGCAACAACATGTCGACGTCCGCCTTGGGAATGTTTTTAAACATCCGCAGGTACAAACGATCGGCTTGCCCTTCGCCCTCGATAATCTGGTTGGGCTTGATCTGAAACAGCACGATCAGCCGGCGGTAAATCTCCACCTCCAGCGTTTCGCGACGATAAAATCCCTGCGGACGGCGAATTTCACGCACGCCGACAACATCGCCGCGGGCAAATACCCCCAAATGTTGAAAAATCTCAAAATCCACTTTGAGACGCACCCCCCACAGACTCGAAACCTCGCAGGCCGCCTCTAATTCCTCACGGCTGAGCTCCAAATAGTCGGCGGCATCCAGCGCAGTTCGCATCAATCGAGCCACATCGGCCGCGTCCACTGTCTGTTCGTCGACTTGGCGATTCATCAACAATGAGGTGTCGCGGTCGGGATCGAGCGCCGCGTAGGCGGCATCCAACTGCTGGTGCTGAGAAAACGATTGTTGGTGAACCCAACGCAACAATTGATCACAGACCGCGGCAAACGATTCGCGAACCGGGCCCGCCGGCAAGAGGGCTTGCAAATATTCGGTTAAATCCGATGGTGGAACCGGGATAAACGGCTCGATCCGCCAATGACTGGCATTCGCCGGAATATATTCGCCAGTCCGGCTAAGTTCCTCAGTTCGTTCCTGAACAACCATGCAAAATCAAGCACTCAACAAGCAATGAAACAGTTAGAAATTCGCGGTGTCGCACTGGATATGGATGGCCTGATGTTTGACACCGAGCCATTGTACCACCAAGCCGCCGATGAGTTACTTGAACGCCGAGGACATCGCTACGAAGATGTCGTGCGAAGGCGGATGATGGGACTGCCGGGCCCCAAAGCCATCCAAGTGATGGTCGACTACTACGGGCTGACCGATAGCTGGGAAGATGTGCTGGCCGAATCGGACACAATTTTCGCCCGCCTGCTGGGTAATAACCCCCTGCCGCTGCCCGGCTTGCAAGCATTTCTCGATCTGCTCGACTCGCTGCAACTTCCTTACGGAGTCGCCACCAGCAGCCGGCGGAAATTTGCTGAGGAAATTCTCAGCTCCGGCGGCGTGCTCGACCGCATGCAATTCCTCTGGACGGGAGACGATGTGCGGCACGGCAAACCCGATCCAGAAATCTACCTGCGGGCCGCCCAGTCACTAAAGATCGATCCTGAAAACTTGCTCGTGCTCGAGGACAGTGGCAACGGCTGCGCGGCGGGCGTGGCGGCCGCCGCAGTGACCGTGGCCGTGCCGGGAAAACATAGCCAAGACCACGATTTTAGTGGCGCAACGCTCCGTGCCGTCAGCCTACAGGACCCCCATTTGTGGAACCTAGTGCGTCAGAGCTGTGTGATTGATTAACCAGCCCGGGATGAAAGGTCGTAAAGTGCGGCGCGGGAATTTGCTGCGGTGAGGAATCGCAGATCCGCAGGAAATTCTCGTAGCCAATTGTTTCCACAATCAACCGCGTCAGACAGGCCACGCTCTTGGTGTCCATCTTCTCGAAAATCCGCTTTCGCCGCGCCTCCACCGTTCGTTCACTGATTCCCAACTGGTTGGCGACTCGCTTGTTTAGCTTGCCCTCCAACATCCCGCGGAGGACTGCCAACTCACCGTCGGCCAACCCCTTCAGTTTGAGCATCGTCTCATGCCACCGCTGCGCGTTGGCGGCAATCTGCTGACTCTGCTCGAGTGCCTCTCGCAACAACGGTACAAACGTCGGATCGTGCCTCGCCAGAATGTGCACCGAAAACATGCCAGCCCGCATAGCTGCCACAACACGATCCAATTTGGCTTCCCGCACAATCAGCATTCGCGGGAAAATATAACCTTGTTCACGCAAGTAGCTATGTTGCTCCGCCGCCGCCGAACCGTCCGCCGGATCGTCCAAGACAATCACGCCGGTGCCGACAGGGTCCAAACGCCCCGCTAACTTTTCTACAGCCGAACAACGCCAAAACCTGACGCCGATCGACTCAGCATGCAACCGCAGTTCCTCACCGAGCTCATCTCGGTTCGTCACCACCACAATAATTAAATCCGCATCCATTACTCTTTGCCCCTCTCGGTGGAGTAATCGGGTCTCGCGGGCCTGCCACATTCCACACGAGTGCGTCAGCAAGCGTCAGTCCATTTCTTGACCGAACCTGCTAATTTCCGAATTCTAACACTATGCTTCTACTGTTTGCCGCAATTGCGTTCGCTTTCACATAGCACTTAGTGGGTAAACAAAACCCACCCGGAACCCGGAAAGGCCTATTTAAGGCCAGCAACACATCATTACAGCGACACAAGGGCGTCAACTTTCACACATGCGGATTACCCTGAAGTTTTCAGCGGGCTTGTCCAGCGAGGTTCCGCATCCAAGCGGCTTTCTGGCCGCCTTTCAAGCGGGCGGCAAGCAAGCAAAGTGGGGCAAAATTGTGGAGCTGCTGTTTGCCAGCGGGCAATACTCAAAATTGATCAAGAAAACGCGTTATTTGCCGAGCCAACAACTCCAGGTCGGTGCTTACGATCTGTTGCAAATCAGCGTGCCGATCGGCAGGCCGATAGACTTGAAAAGGCGGGCGTTGCGAATACCGATCGATCAATTTGGCGAAATCGGCTGCGCGTCTTTCCGCCAGATAGAAGGTCAACGCCCAGGAAGCGACGTAGGCATGTTGCACTTGGTCGGGGCTGCGAAACATTGTGTTGTCGGCGATCAACGAATCCAAGTCAGCAGCCAACAGCGCTGGTTCTTGTTGATAACGATCGCGAAACAACCACAGCAAATTAGGATCACAGCGGCCTTGCAGATCGCCGCTGCGGCGGCCTTCAATCATCGCCGGGGATTGGAAGATGCAGCCGATACCTTCGACAATCCAGTGTGGCGTATCTGCCAGGCGACTGTGCACCCCCACGTTGAATGCCGATTGATGGGCCGCTTCGTGGCAGATTGTGGCATCCACGCCGCCGGCCGATTGGCCGTGATCGTACATGGTGATGCGGTTGCTGGCCCGGTCATAAACACCCAACACTTCGCGGTTCGATGCGATGCTGCCGGTTGCTCGTTGCTGGAACTCGGCCTGGCTGGGATAGATCACGGCCACCATGGGAAAATTACCTTCCAGCAAACGCACGCCGCGAACGGAAAAGTAGCTCAAGAAGGTGCGGTGCAGTCGTTCGAACCGTTCCGCCCAGACGCGACCGCTGCCCTTGGGTTGGACCAGCAAAAAATGTTGCGTCGGCACGACCTCGAAGCGATTTCCAAATTCCTCGTAGAGTCGCCGGCGAAATTCATGGGCGTCGAGTGGTTGAAAATCGCTTTCCGCGATCGTCAAACTGGTCGCTTGGCGGCGGGGATCGAAATCAAACAACCAACCGTCGTTGCCCAGAATTACCTGACGGTTGGAAGCGCGAATGAGTTCGATTCCCTCTACGGCTCGGTCACCGATGCTGCCGACGAGCAGGCGTGATTGTCCCTGCTGAGCGGACACGCTGTGGCAGTTGCCGACGGATAGCAACAGCGTTGCCGCGGCCAAGAGTCTATGCCAAAACCGTTGCCGAGATGGGAAAATATTCATCGCTGCCTATCGCTAGTTTTCGCTTTTTTGTGGATGCGACGCCCGTTTGGCGGACCAGCAGCGTCGCTCGCCAAACTGCGGGCACACGCCTGGTCAAGCTTACGTTAAAATTGACGAAAGTCAGTTTTGCTTCTTCAACGCGGCGCCGTCGAAACATCCATGTTTATGAAGAAACATCCATGTATATGAAGAGATCGCACGCCCAAAACCTTGTCGTTTGGCCCCGATTCGCTCTGCGGAACCCTCACGCCGGAGCGCTGCTCTGTGCGCTCGCCTGCGGCTTGTGCGGATATTTTGGTTTGAGCGGGCTGGCGGTGGGCACTGCCGCGATGGCCCAAGCAATCCCGACAGCCGCGGCAGATGAAGCTTCTCCAAGCGGTGGCGGTGACGAGGATTTGCAGCGGCAAGTGGCTGAGTTGATCGAACGCTTGGATGGCAGCAAGCTGGCGATCCGTCAGCAGGCGGAACGCGATCTGCTGGGACTGGGGCCGAGTATTCTGGATTTCTTGCCAGACAGCGCGCGAGCGTTATCGGCTGAGGCGAGCCAGCGATTGCGGCGCGTGCGGTTGGAATTGGAGCTGCAGCAAGCCAAACAAGCCGCGGGAGCCAAACTAATTTCGCTCGGTCGCGCCGACGACTTGCAAGCCGCTTTGAAGCGAATCAGCGAGCTGACCGAAATTGGTTTCCAGACGAATGGTCAGTTCAATCCAGTGTTGGAGCTGGACGTGAGTCGTTCGCAAACCTTTTGGAAGACGCTCGACACTGTGTTGGATGCAGCCGAAGCGGATGTCAACTTTTACGTTGGCAAGGCGGGTGAGTTAGGCATTGCTCAGCGTGCCGAGGGCCGTCCCTCCCGCACCGACTCAGCCGCCTACGCGGGCGTGTACCGGTTGGAACCGACCCGCGTAATGGCCAGGCGTGATCTGCGATCGGCTCAGCGGAGCGAGTTGTCGATCGGTTGTGAGATTGCCTGGGAACCCCGTTTGACACCCATCGGATTGACCCTGCCGCTCGAATCGGTCGTGGCGGTCTGCGATGACGGTCAACAGTTGCGGGCCGACATGGGGGAAATCACCATCGCTGCGAACGCCTCGATTTCCTCGACAGAATTCAATATTCCGCTGCCGCTGCCGACCGATTCGCCACTGCGAATCAGCACACTCAGTGGGACCCTGCGGTCGATGTTGCCGGGCGCTCGCGAGCATTTCAAGATCGATATTTCCAAACCGCACGAAGCGGAAACGGTGGGTAACGTGACCGTACTGGTCGAAGCGGTGCGAGCCAACAATCACCTCCACGAAGTACGGCTGGAGGTCGCGTTCGTCGAAGGCGGAGCAGCCCTGGAATCTCACCGCCAATGGATTTTCGACAACCCGGCTTACGTGACCACGGCATCTGGCGAGCGGCGTGAAGTGCTGGGGACGGAGACGTATCGGCAGACCGCCGAGAGGCTGGGAATCAGTTTTCTCTTTGATCTCGATGAAGATCCAACCGGCTTTACGTTTCACTACGAAACGCCCGTCTCGATTATTCAAAACGAAGTTCAATTCGTAATGCGGGACATCCCGCTCCCCTAAAGTCGCCTTTCGCTCCGCCGAAAGTTTTTCGTCGCTTTTCGCTCCGCCGATAGTTGGAAAAATACGCCTATTTTCGGCGGAACGAAAGGCGATACTCAAGGAACCAATTACCGCATGAGACGCATAACATCTTGGATGTTGCTGGCCACGGTTTGGCTATCGCTGTTCACGGGGGCAGTCGGCAGTTCGCTTGCGACAGCCGTCGACCAACCGCCCGCGATTCGCGATGAGGACTCGGGCGCTGGGGCTCCAGAAACCTCTCCAGCGAAATCACCTCAACCGCTGGTTCGAGTCGGTCAAACCGAGCTCGACAGCTCGCTGGTCGAAGCCTGGATGGCTCGCAACTGGCAAGCACCATCGCAGCAGCTCGATGCCGCACAATTGCGGACGCTGCGGTCGGCCGCTTTGCTCAGCCTGGTGCGTCGTGAGCTAGCGTTTCAGCAGCTGTTGGCGAGCGGTGGTGAACCGTTGCTGGCCCGTGTTGAACGGAGGAAAAAACAAGCCCTGCAGGCACTGCAGCGAATCGAACCTGCTGCGGAACTCACCTCGCTGCAGCAAGCCGAACTGGGCTGGGAAGTGGTTTGGAATGAATACTTGCAACAGCAACTCACCGAGGCCAATTTGGAACGTTTTTATCAGCTGTACCACTACCGTTACGACGGCACCAAGGTGCAGCTGTGGCAAATTTTCCGCAAGCATCCAGCCGACTCCGACTCCTCAGCGGAAGCAACAGAACCTCATCAGCCGCCGGCGTTGTTGGTAGAGTTAGCAGCGGGGATTAAGGCTGGTTCGCTCGATTTTGCCACAGCGGCGCGGGAACATTCTCAAGCACCGACGGCAGCCCAGGATGGGTTGGTGGGCTGGGTCACGGCGGCCGCCGATTTACCGAGGGACGTCGCCGAAGTCGCGTTGCAAGCATCTGAGAACCAAGTCGCCGGACCGGTCCGCTCACGTTTTGGCTGGCATTTATTGTGGATCAGTCAACGCCAAGCGGGTCAGTTGGCCTTCGCCAATTTTGCCGATCGCCGTCGTCTGCAAAAAGATGCGGCTGCATTCCTGTTCGACCGCGCCGTTACGCAATCATTAGACAAGCATTCGGTGCAGTGGCTCGAGCCGAGCTGGCAGCCGACCGCCGCGCAACTCGACCGTTTGAGGGATGGCACTCCGTGAATGTTGTGCTAATCCACCATCATTTCGATAGCGGTGGAGTCTTACAGGTAGTGCTCGGCCAATTACTGGGCCTGGCCGGCTTACCATTGGCCGCGCGCCCCGAGCGGTTGATCGTCTTGCACGGCGGGCGAGCCGCTGGGCTAACGCGAGCTCTAAGCGATGAACCATGGCGAGGCTTACCAATCGAAGTGTATCCCTTGCCAGATTTGGAATACGACTCGCTGAGGCACGCTCACCAGCCGGCAATCGCGTCAACGGACCGGCCCTCGTCCCCCGCGTTGCCCCAACAATTGGAACAGCAACTGCTCGCAATGAGGCTCGACCGCAAGAACACCGTGCTGCACCTGCACAATGCCACGCTCGGCAAAAACGTTGCCTTGCCGCCGACGGTGAGCATGTTGGCCCAGCGGGGTTGGCACTGGCTATTGCAGATTCATGACTTTGCCGAAGATCTGCGCCCCGAAAACTATCGCCAGTTGATTTTCGCCGCCGCAGCCCGCAGCCCGGTTGAACTCGATGCCTGGCTCTATCCCGATCATCCTCGCGTGCACTACGCAACGTTAGTAACCGCCGATGCGGAGCTGGTCGCCACGCGGGGCATTTCCTCGTCGCGAATCACCGTGCTACCCAACCCGTTGGTGGCGGCGGAAAAATCGCTTGAAAACGCTGACAACGCCAAGCGAACAGATGCCAGCCAAGAGATTGATCAATCCGCGGCGCGGCGGCGACTGAGTCGGGAGAGTGAATTACAAATTTCCGACGAGACTCGCTACGTGCTCTATCCGGTACGTGGGATTCGTCGCAAGCATCTCGGCGAATTGTTGCTTTGGGCGGCGATGGTCGATCAGCCGACTCTTTTTTCGCTAACGCTACCGCCAACGACTCCCGTGGAGAAGCAGAGCTGGGAGCGGTGGAGATTGTGGGCCGAAGCGCTGCAACTGCCCATCTTGTTTGGTTCAGGGCTGATCCCCGGAGTCACCTTGGAGCTGAACCGAGCGGCTGCCGACTGGGTGATGACGACCAGCGTGGCGGAAGGCTTTGGTATGGCTTTTCTCGAACCTTGGCTGGCAAACCGGCCTGTCTGCGGGCGAGACATTCCGGTGGCAACCAGCGATTTCCGAGCCGCCGGCGTGCAACTCGAAAGGCTCTATACAACCTTTCCGGTGGTGCTCGAGGGGCAGCAGCGGCGAGCCGCGCTGGCACGCTCGGCCGCTTGGCAAGCGAACGCTTGGGCCGATTTGCCAGCTCCCTTTCGCCCGCGGGAGGATGTTCATAGAGCGACGGAATCCAGCGGCCCGGTAGTCGATTTTGCCAGCCTGCTGCCGCGAGACCAAATTGACGTCGTGCGGCGGATCGTCCGTGACGGTGGCTACGCGCAGGCTTGTCGAGAAGTGGCTGAGGGAGTTTTACAGCTGCTGCAAGAGCCTTGTCTTCCGGCAACCATCACGACCAACCGGCGAGTGATTGCTGAGACTTATTCGCCGCAAGGAATCGCGACCAAATTGGCTGCTGCCTATCAGCGTCTGTTGACGGGAGCATCACAACCTGCATCATCACAACCTGCATCCGCAAGAACGGCAACTGGCCCGCAACCGTCGCGAGCCAGCGGCACGGTGCTGGAATTCATTGCGGCCCGCCAGCCATGCTGGCCTTTGCGATTGGAGAGAGAAATCGATAGTCAGCCTTTTGCCCGGTTAGCCAAACCGCTCAGTCCTTTGCCGACGCAAGTCGCGCCCCAATTGCCAGAGCAAGCTGGCTTGCGGGCGGTCATTTTCGATATCTACGGCACGCTGGTGATCAGCGGGACGGGAGACGTCGGAGCGGCGGAGCAGCAACCGCGAGCGGTCGCCCTGGAGGCGACTTGCCAAGCCCTGAATTACCCCTTGCCAGCATCACCGGCTGCGGAGATCGAGCGTTTTCGTCAGTTGATACTCGACCACCAGCAGCGGGCGCGGGAACGTGGCGTGACGCATCCCGAGGTCGATATCATCGAGGTCTGGTACCACTGGTTGCATGCTGGCCCGGCGACGAAGTTCAGCGATTTAACTTGGCACGCCCAACGATGGCAACTGGCCCGCCAATTTGCCGACACGTTCGAGGCGCACGCCAATCCCTGCTGGACGATGCCGACCGCGCTGGAGACTTTGCGGCGGCTGCAACAAGCTGGCTTGGAACTGGGGATTGTCAGCAACGCGCAAGTCTTTACTCCGACCGTCGTAGCTGAGGCGTTGGGCTGTTGCTGGCGGGAGTTGCCGTTCGCCGGCGAGCTAACTTTTTTTTCTTATCGATTTGCCGGCGCCAAACCGGGCAGCAGTCTGTTTACCGCTTTGGTAGCCGCGTTGGCTCGCCGAGGCATCACGCCCGAGCAGGCAATTTACGTCGGCAATGACATGCTAAATGACGTTTGGGCTGCGTCCCGCGCGGGCTTGCGAACCGCACTCTTTGCCGGCGACCAGCGCAGCTTGCGACTGCGCAGTGACGACCCTCGCCTCGCGGGTTGCCACCCAGATGTCGTGTTGACTGAGCTGGCACAAATAACTCAGATACTGCCCCGCATTCATTAGATCTTCGCACACAGCTTTGAGGGCTTGCCTCCATGGGCAACCACATTGGATTTGTTTCCACACGCTTCGCCGGCACCGATGGTGTTTCCCTGGAAAGTGCCAAATGGGCGCAAGTTTTATGGGACCATCGCAACGTTAGCTATTGGTATTCAGGGTTGAGCGATCGCAAAAGCGACGTTTCGATGGTGGTCCCCCACGCCTATTTCGGGCATCCCGACATCCAATGGATCAATCGCCACAGCTTCGGCTCGCGGACGCGAACTTCGGACGTAACGCAGCGGATCTATGCGTTGGCCGATTACCTCAAGGGCACGCTGTACGAGTTCACTCGCCGCTTCGCGATCGACATTCTGATCGTGGAAAACGCACTTTGCATTCCGATGAATTTGCCCCTCGGGGTGGCGCTCACCCACTTCATCGCTGAAACCGGTTTTCCCACAATCGCCCACCACCATGATTTTTATTGGGAACGCGATCGCTTCAGCGTCAATGGCGTCAGCGATATCCTGGCGATGGCGTTCCCACCTTCTTTGCCGGCGATTCAGAACGTCACGATCAACTCGTTTGCCCAAGAGGAGCTTTCGCACCGCCGCGGGCAATCGTCGATCCTCGTGCCCAACGTGCTCGACTTTGAAACCGAACCCCCCGAAGCCGATCAGTACGCGCGCAACTTTCGCCAAGACATTGGTTTGGGCAGTGACGACATTCTTTTTCTGCAGCCCACCCGAGTTGTCCCCCGCAAAGGGATCGAACACGCCATCTCACTGGTCGCCGCGTTGCGTGACGACCGCTGCAAACTGGTGATCTCCCACGCCAGCGGCGACGAGGGCAACGAGTACTTGTCGATGCTGCAGGAAATGGCCGACCACCAACAAGTCGATTTACGTCTGGTCGATGATCGCGTGGGCGAGTACCGCGCGGTCGACGCCAAAGGACAACGCATCTATACGTTGGCAGATGCCTACTCCCAGGCTGACTTTATTACGTATCCCAGCCTCTACGAAGGCTTCGGGAACGCTTTGCTGGAAGCCTTCTATTTTCGCCAACCGGTGCTGGTGAATCGATATTCAATCTACGTCGCCGACATTGAACCGAAGGGAGCGAAAGTCATCACCATGGATGGTTACATCACCAAAGATGTAGTCGCCAAGGTAAAACGCATCATCGACGATCCCGAATATCGTCAAGAGATCGTCGATTTCAACTACGAAATCGGCAAAGCCTTCTTTAGCTACAGCGTGCTGCGGCGAAAACTGCGCGCCCTGGTGACGAATTTTACCGGGCAAGACAATCTCTGAGCTGCGTCTGAGCTGCCACTGAGCTGCACCCCAGACGCGACGGCTGGTGCGTTCTCCTGTTGACCGAGGCGGCGAGATCTTGGTACAGCGGGGAACTTGAGAAAAAACGTCCGGAATTTCGATTTTTCTTTGTTGCCCACGCCATGCCAGGACAAGACCGCCGCGCCGCCAGCTCGCTGGCTGATTCCCAGGAATCAGCTGTGGGCTACTCGTCCAGAGTTGCGCTGCGGCCGGCGTCAATTCTCCTGCTGGCACCCCTGTTGTGGCTTGCCGGCTGTCGCAGCCAGGCACATCAAGATGTCTACAACGAAAAATTGATCGCCCAAGTCCGCTCGCTGGAAGACCAGCTAAACGCGGCAGATTACGAAATCAGAGTCTTACATCAGCAGCTCGAGCGACAACGCCAAGCCACTGAGCAAGATGCAAACCGCTCCGATTTCCCCAGCCGCGATTCCGACAAGCCCTCTCCACGCCGTGCCGCTCCGCCCCGAGAGCCAGCCGCGGATGACAATGTCTTGGATGACTTGGATATCGATTTAGGCTCGCCCAGTGATTTGGCGCCTGGCGATTTTCGCCCTGGCGATGTGCAACCGGGCGACTTACCTCCCATTCAACCCCTTCCGCCCCGCGAGCAAGATATCACGCCGCCGCCGATCGAATTCGGTGCCCCCCAGCCGCCGCTGCTGCAAGGGGAGGACGTGGAACTGCCCCCGGGACAGATCGAAACCCCCGATTCGGCGCGGTTGCTGCTGCCACCACAGCCTGCGATCGCCGTCACCACGGAAATTCATCCCGGTTTGTCTGGCACGCATCATCATGATTCGGACAGCACCGTCGATGGGATGTATTTAGTGCTGACGATTTCCGATGAGCAAGGGAAACCAATGTCAATCAGTCCCTCGCTGGCGGTCGTGATGTTGGATCCAACTCGCCAAGGCGAAGAGGCACGGCTGGGCCGTTGGGATTTAACAGCCGATCAGATCGCCGAACAATTTCGCTCCAGCCCGCTGCCCTCGATCCAGCTGCCGTTGTTGTGGCAAGGGAAACAGCCTGGGGGGGACGAGGTTGCCGTCTTTGTGCGATTTACGCTGGAGGATGGGCGGCAATTAGAAACGGACTTGATGCTCAAACTGGCCGCCAGACAACCCAGTGATTGGAAACCTCAAGGCTTGGGAACGGCCGCCTCACGAAGTCAGGAACAAGCCACCGAGTCGATTCGCACGGGGCGAGCGCGTCCCACGGGGATCGATCCGGCCAGCGTTTGGAAATAACGAACCGCGGCCCACTATAATATCGCGGCTCACTATAATGATGTCAAAATATCTAACATTTCATTCGCTACCGCGATCACTCGCGAGGAAGCTTGAAACGTTCTTTGGTAGGCGATCATGCGAATCGCTTCCTCATCAATATTGACGCCGGTGATGGCCAAGTGCTCGCTATTGAGCGTGGCATAGTATTGGGCCAATCCACTCATTTCAGCTTTCTGATTGGCCGCCGTTTGCGAAAGCCGGGTCACGATCTGAGTGTACTGATCTCGGATTGAACTGCCACCATTGCGTTCGATATCGCGTTCAATCAGATCCACCAAGGTGTTGAGCGTGGCAGTATCTTGGCCGACGCCCGTGGCGCTCACGGAAAGAAAGTGCGGATTCGTCTTGAGCAGGGGAGCAACACTTAGCGTCTCCGCTCCGTTGCCGACAAAGAAAGAGTTCAAGCCGGAGGCAGCCAGAAACCCGGAAGAATCAGCGCCAAACGCAAAGCGAACGCCTTCCAGTTCGCTTTCAATATGAATCTCTCCCGCCGGCATGACTTGGGCGCTGAGGCCATCGATGGCGTTGATCTCTTCCACGATGGTCTGCACCGAACTGGCGGTGACCGGATTTCCCTGCCTGACATCGATCTGATGGAGCGAGATATGATTTCCATCCACATCCACCAGCGAGATTTCAAACGTCCCGCCATCGACGGGCCATTGCACACCGGAATCATTCAACGCTGCGGTCGGATTGAGCAACAAGTTACCCGTTATCTCGTGGAAACCGCGCTCGCCTTGGCCCTGAGCGTGAACCGTGTTGAATTCTCGGATCAGGTTTATTGCCATCTCATCAAGGCCCGTCAAGACACCGCCCAACAGGGTGTCGCGTCCCTCGGTCATCGACTTGAGTTCGCCCCCCGTGATCTCGACTTCGGATTCGGTATCCTTAAACAGCACTTTGCCGCTGTTCGCTTCCCGTTCGTTGTTCACGTACAACTGGCGCGCGTGGGTATCGGCCACCAGATAGTCGCCACCAATAAAAATACTAACCGCCCCGGAAGCTTGCTCTTGCACCTTGACCTTGACCAACTCCGACAACTCTTCGATCGCCCGATAGCGTTCATCACGAACCCCTGAAGCGTCACTGCTGAGCGTATTGCCACCTTCCAAGGTGGTGACCCGCAGGTTCAGATCGGCAATTTTTTCGACCAAAAAGTTTACTCGGTCGACGGTATCCCCCAGCGAGGCATCCAATTCGGTCTGGTAATCGCGGGCGTCGGTGTAGAGGCGATTAACTTGTTTAGAGAGCGAGTCCGCAGTCAGCACGACAAACTCACGCAGCGACTCGTCGTTCGGCTCGACCGACAAATCATGAATCGCGGAATTCAAAGCGTTGAGGTCGGCACTCAGGCCACCCCCATTTAAGTCATTCAGCAGCGCTTCGACATCGGAGAGCACGCGGTCGCGGAGCGAGGCGGCCGCCAAATCGCTGCCGGCACTCCACATTCGCTTTTGTAAGGCTTGGTCGACCTGTTGGACAATCCCCGATGCACGCACTCCGTGCCCGAGAATCAGGTTTCCTTTGCGATAAGGAGCCGGCGTGGTCTGCTCGAGCGTCTGCCGAATGTAGCCTTCGGTATCAGCGTTGGCGATATTGGTACCGACCGTCTGCAGACCGATCTGGGCGGTCTGCAGCGATGTCGCCGAGTTGTTAATGGTACCGAACAAAGACATTTTTCAGCCCAGCCTGTCTGCAAACCTGAACGTTTCCTCCATCAGGTATCGGCTAGCATAACCGGCATAATCGACAAATTCTTCCCAGCGTTTGACCCGTTGGCCCCCAACCAACTGGCCCCAAACCAACACAAAGTGGACAGAAAATACCCTCCTGATTAAAATTAACGATTACGCCAGAGAGAATACGTCTTACATGTTCTTAAGAGATGCGAAGTGCCCACAATTCGACTACACTACTTCTGGGTATTCATTTCTAATTAACTACAGTAAGCGAAAACCGTAATTACCTACATTTCCATTTAGAGAACCTAGACAACTGTTTGCGGCAGAATATGTCCGACGTTACCAAAGTCTTAGATAGGATCGAAATCGGCGCCCCTGGAGGGCCTGAGGATTTGCTCCCGTTGGTGTACGAAGAGCTACGTACTCTCGCGTCGAATCGCATGTCGTTGGAGCGTTTCAGCCATACCTTGCAAGCCACCGCCTTGGTACACGAGGCGTATTTGCGACTAATCGCTTCGCCGCAAGGACTACATTGGGATTCGAAGGGCCATTTTTTTGCTGCTGCCGCGGAGGCAATGCGACGGATTTTGATCGAGCATGCGCGACGCAAGAATTGCGGTAAACGTGGTGGCGGGTTTAAGCGAGTGGATTTAGCCCGATGCGATCTCGATCACCGCAGCGAATTGACGCTGGACGAAATTTTGTCGCTTGATGAGGCCGTCCAGAACCTGGAACAAGAGGACCAGGAGGTAGCCCAATTAGTGCGGTTGCGGTTGTACGCGGGGCTATCCGTCACCGAAGCGTCCAAAGTCATGGACATCTCACGTTCCACGGCCTACGAGTATTGGGAGTACGCGTTAGCTTGGTTTGCCGCGGAATTGGCGTAATTCAGCGAGAGTCACAAATAATTTTGCTCCAGTTCCGGACGAAGTACGGCCGGAATTCGCATTAGTTGGGTGCCGAGAATTTACCCAGCCTGCAAACTGCCCCAGCCCGTCAGAGTCACGCTGGCTGCGCAGGCAGACCAAACGTTTTTTGCGAACAAGCATGAGCCCCAAACCGCGCGATCTGCCCTCCCTGAACCCTCGCGAGATTTTTCGTCAGACCGTTCAGATTGACGACCCGCAGCAACGCCAAAACAAGTTGACCGAGTTGTGTGGCGACGACGCTGCGCTGCGCGGCAAAATCGAGCGACTGCTGCAAGCTCGCGACCAAGCCAGCGACGGTCTGCTGGCGCGGGCCGTCGGCGAAGGGGGTTCCGGCGACGTAAGCAAACACGATAAACCATCACGGCTACCACCAAGTATCGCCGAATCGCTCGACTCGCCTTTCAAGGAAAACGAAGCAGCCTCGCTTGTCGGACAAAAAATTGGCGTCTATTTGCTGGTCGAGCGGATCGGCCAAGGTGGGATGGGGACCGTTTATCGGGCCCGCCAAACAGAACCAGTGGTCCGCGATGTCGCCTTCAAGGTGCTACGGGACGACATTACTTCGCCAGGTATCGTCAAGCGTTTTGAGGTCGAGCGTCAGTTATTGGCGATCATGAGCCATCCTCATATCGCCCAGATGTTCGATGCGGGCACGACTCCGAGCGGGCAACCCTACTTCGTCATGGAAATGGTCCATGGCGTGCCGATTACAGAGTATTGCCAGCAGCGACGATTGGCCCCCCGCGCCTGCGTTGAATTGTTCATTGATCTTTGTTGGGCGGTGGAACACGCACATCAAAAAGGGGCCATCCACCGCGACTTGAAGCCCGCCAACGTGCTGGTCTGCGAAACGGACGATCAACCGATCGTGAAGGTGATCGATTTCGGTGTCGCCAAAGCAATTTCCGAAAATCCACTAACCGCGACACCCGTCACTCATTTTTCGCAATTGCTCGGTACGCCACAGTATATGGCTCCGGAACGCTTGCGAATGAAGCTGGACGAAGATGACGCCCGCAGCGATACCTATTCGTTGGGAACCTTGTTGTATGAATTACTCGCTGGCGAGCCCGCTCACGACCACGCCCAATTGCCACAACTCGGAGTGGATGGCTATTTAAAACTACTTCAACAAACAACGCCCGAGTTCCCCAGCATACGAGCGGCAAACAGCGGGGAGCACGCGACTCAGCGACGGGGAACACGACAGCGGGGGACTCAGCAAGAATTAGATTGGATCGTGATGAAAGCGATTCAAGTTGCTCCTGACAATCGCTATCAGACTGCTAAGGAACTGGCCAGCGACCTGCAGCGATACCTCGACGGCAAACCGATCTTGGCCAGCAGCCCGCACCGCAGTCCGCGACTCAAGCAATGGTGGCAACGGCATCGCGTCAAAACCGTGCGGCTGGGGTTGGTTAGCGCAGCGATCATTTGCCTGGCGTTACTTTCGCTGTGGCAGATCCGGCAAGTTCAAAAAACACATTTAGCAAACCTGGAAAACGCTCGGCAGATGCGAGCCTGGCGAAAAACGGCCCGTTTGCAGCAAGCCGTAGTGGCTTTCAAACAGGCCAACTTACCCGCTCTGCAACGAGTGCTGCTTGAAAAAACTGAAGCACACGACGCGGCAGAGACCGGAAGCACTGACCAGCTTGACGCCTTGGAAAAGTTATTGCTGAATGTTGCCTCACCACAGCCGACGTTTGTTTTTTCTGATTCGGACACGTTCCAGGCAGTCGATTTCTCGGCGAACGGAGCGAGGCTGGTTACCGCCAGCCGAGATGGAAACATCCGACTTTACAAAGTCACCAGCGACGGCATGATCGAGCCGGTATGCCTGCTGGGGGCTCACCCGGATCGTGTTGATTCGATTGCAATTTCACCTGATGGAAAACTAGCCGCTTCGGGTTCCTTTACCGGCGAGGTTTGGTTTTGGGATTTAGACCAACAAAGCTTGCTCCGCCAAGTAGCGATCGTGGATGCCGGTATTGAATCACTAGCTTGGTCCCCGGACGGACAAACCATCGCCGCTGGTGCGAGATACGAATTGGCTTGGGTAGCCGATCGCCAAGGCGATGAACTGTTCCGCGTCAGCAATAACCACCGTCACGAGTCGTTGCTGTTCTCCAGCGATAGTAGATCACTTTATCTTCCCACTCGCGCAGGCATCGACCAACATGCTATTCCCTCTGGCGAGCGATTGCGGACTATCTCCACCAATCCTCTCGAAAACGTCCGCACTTTGTGTTGGGGAGGCCCGCATGAACAGTGGTTAATCGCGGCGGAGCGCTATTATGAATCGGTGTTAGTGATTGACATCGAGCAGGGTAATTCGTTGGGGCTGATCACCATCGACGGCAAATATCCCCAGACCATGAAAACGACCGGTGATGGAAATTGGCTATCATTGCTCTACCCAGATCGCCGCGTGGAAGTGATCAGGCTCAGTAGCAACGCGAAAGGCAATGTCAGCGGGCGCAGTTTCTTTTGTTTTCCCACTGCGCCGCCCACACAACCTTTACCCGACCCGCCGCGGTTAGCGTCGGTTTGGCTGGCATCCCAAAGTCGCATGCTGGTGGCCGGCGGTGAGTACCCAGCGCAGGTTTGGGACTGGAACAATTTATTGCCCTTCCAAAGTTTTTCCCCACCGCAACTCGTGGAGGCTGCATTTCCTCAAATCGAGAATAGCCTGCTGTATTTATGGGATTCGCGGGGACTGTCCCCACGACGCCCGACGCCGGTGGGTCTAGCGGGACCATCGCAAAAACCGCTGGGAGACCCCATCCCATTTCAAATTGTAGGCAACACCCTCTTCTCCGAAGGTGGATTTATCGCCGTCGCCGGTGAGAAAATCATCTACGTACTTGCGCGTGACTCGGGCCAAGTGCTAGCAAAAATAGATAGACCAACCGCCGGTGGATTTCGTCTGAGCTTTAGCCGCGATGGAACAGCGATCGCGTTCGCTGGTGGCGGGACCGTGCGGGTTTGGGTCAGCGACGATGCTTGGCAGACCTATCGGCTGCGAGGAGAATTATCGGTCCACGTCAGCTCAACCCACTTGGTCACTGACGGGGGAGACACAGTGATCTTGGAAGCTGATTCGAGATTCGCTGAGTACTCGGTGGACGACGGGACACCCCAGCAGACCTTCGACTCTGGCGACCTGAATGCGCTCGCCCGGCTCTGCTTAAGTCACTCGGAAAATATCGTGGCGGTCGGCACCAACGACGCCATTCAGCTCTTTGATCGTCGCAGTGGCAAGCTGATCGATAGGTTTGCCTGTGTCAGCGAAGTTACCTCGTTGTGCTTCACCCCCGATGACTATCATCTGCTTTCTGGACACAACGATGGTTCGATTCGCGCGTTGAACCTGTCCACTCGGCAGCCTTTGGGGGTTTTGTACCAACGGCCCTCGTCCAGTAAAATCCTTGGCTTGCAATACTTTCCCGATGGCCAACGATTGTTCGCGGTGGCGAAGCAGCTTGCCGGCGTCTCACCCCTTGTGCTGGGGCAACCGCCAAGAGCTGTCCCGCGAACGATTGCAGCTCCCTAACGCCTTATCAAGCCAAAGCCGACATGAACTTAGCTGACTTCGAGCAACTCGTCAGGCAACGCAAGACTGTCAAATACTTAGCACAGGAACACTTGCCGGTGAGCGACCAGGCAGCAACAGTTGAAAGGTTAATCGATTGCGGCGGCTGGGCCCCATTTCACAAAATCTGCAGCGTCGAACATCGCACCGCGGGTGAGGACCGGCTGACGGGGATCGAGCCATGGCGATTCCATGTGCTCTCGGCAGCCAACTGTCGAAAGCTCAGCGAGCGAGTCGTCGATTTGCCGGCGGCTGGCAAAATCCCCGCCATGCTGGCTGCGGCCGATGCGCTGATCATGGCGACTTGGCTGCCCAATCCGCCCGTGAACAATCCACCCCTGCATGACTCAATCGCCACGGGAGAAGCCTTTGAGCCGACGTTGGGTAACGTGGAACACATCGCGGCGGCCTCGGCAGCTGTGCAATCGTTACTGCTAGCGGCCACAGCGGCGGGCATTGACAATTACTGGTCCTCGGGCGGCGTGTTGCGTTCAGCGGAAATGTTCGAACAACTGGGCATCCCGGCAGCCGAGCGATTACTGGGAGCGATTTTCTTATTCCCGCGGGCCAACGCGGAAGCCGAAAACATGGTGCTTGCGGAGAGCAAGCTAAGGCCCCAGCGAACACCGCAAACCGCCTGGACACGCTGGATCGAATTGAGCAAGTAATCAAGCAAACGAACCGAGAGCCGGCGCAAAGATCAGCCAACGCGTCACAGGTCGATAACCGGTTTTGTCTTCGCTCTATCCAGGATTACTAGTGTAAGATGAACCATCCGGCCACCTTGCAACCGCTGATACCCGACTCTAGAGCTCTCGATGTCAGAAGCCTTTCGATACCTACCGCATTACACAGTGGCCGACTACGAGACCTGGCAGGGAGACTGGGAGCTTTGGCAAGGAATCCCCGTCGCGATGACCCCCAGCCCTTTTGGTATCCATCAGCGTGTCGGCAAGAACTTAGTCTTTGAAATCGAGCGTCAAATTCGCGCACAGAAGGATTGTACGGCTGTCGTGCTTTACGAAATTGACTGGTTGGTTGCCGAGGACACGGTAGTCCGTCCTGATGTATTGGTGATTTGCGGCGAACCGCCCGTTGGCCACGTCGAGCATCCACCCACGTTGGTGGCGGAGATATTATCACCTTCCACGGCAACCCGAGACCGTGAGGCCAAACGTTGGCTCTACGAAGAAAATGGGGTCGGCATTTATTTGCTAATCGACCCTGATACTCAAACACTGGAAATTTTTCGAAGAACCTCGTCCGACGCGTGGCACCATGAGTCTATCCAAACAACGGTTGCTCTCTCCGTTTGCGAAAACTGTTCGTTGCAGTTGCAACGATCAGCATTGTTCCGCTGACTATCCCAAGCCCATTGTAACCCGATTGTCCCCAATCAATCCCTGGACAACAAACAGCAGGGACATCAGCGTGCGCTGGTGTCTAGCCTGTAGAGATCGTCCAGCTTACAGCTTATGATTTGCTAGCAAAAAAAATTGGCCTCGCACGGGGTGGACTGTTCGCACTACGAGTGCGAGTGATTTATTGTCACTCCGACGAGGCCAGTTGAAAGCTAATGACTCTGTCACCAAAAAACAACTGCATTCCAGTATCCGCCCCTGGCGGAAGGTTCCCCAGAACTACTTGCTCTCCAAGAGCAGCTCAAAGACGATTCCCATGTCCAGGCCGTCCGGCGAACCATCAGCCGCCTCGATTTGCAGACACTGCGTGAGGTGTATCGAGGTACCGCATCGAAACCGTATCCGCCTGAATTGATGCTCGCCGTTGTGCTGGTTCAGATCCTCGCCGGACTGACCAGTCCGGCCCAGTGGTTTCGCGACGCGACCTCGAGAGATCAATGCAAGCTGGTTGGCCAAGGCATCGCTCCCTCGCGTTCAGCCTGGTACGACTTTCGAGACCGAGCTGGCAAGTTCATCGATACTCTCCACCAGCAGCTCATCAATGATGCAACCGATAACGGGCTGGTCGATCCCGTCGAAGCCGCTTTGGATGGAACGTTCACCTCGGCCAATGCGTCACGACACAAAATCTACAATCTCAAGCAGATCAATCGTCGCTTGAATAAACTCAAACGAGCGATCTGGTCAATTGACGACCCGCTTCAGATCGCTGCCGCAAAGCCACTCGAGAAGGTCCCGAAGTGGATTGCTGAAACCGCCGCAGGACGTGGCAGGCAATTGCACAGTCTGCGGCAAGCAAAACGCGAATTGCTTGATAAAATCCGCGATAATCGCAAGGCTCACTCACGTTATCGCCGCGATGAAGCCAAGCTGGTCGTAAGTCCGGCTGACCCCGAGGCGGTGATTGGCCGAGACAAATATGACGTGGTCCGACCGCTCTATAACATCCAGTATATGACCGACTGCCAGAGTGGTGTGATTTTAGGTTTTGAAGTGTTTCGGCAAAACAGTGATAACACAACCCTGGGACCGATGATCGAGCAATGCCAACGTATCGTCAAGGGTTGCTTGCGGACGATTCATGCCGACGCCGGCTACTGCTCGATTCTTGATTTGAAGGATTGTGAGCGGTTGGGAATTGATTTGTGGGCACCGGTTCAGGACAACATCATGCAGCAACGTAAACTGGCCAACGGTCAACTCCAAATACCCTCAGGCGAATTCGACTTTGATCGATCCACCGGCGAGCTGCGCTGCCCTGGTGGCCATGCGATGAAACTAGTACGTACCGTGCAGCTTCCCCGCGCCTGTGGACGCATGGTACCGGAACTGCGTTTTGAGCAGTCGAAGGAAAATTGCTTGGGTTGTCCACTAGCGTTCAAGTGCTTGGGTAATGGCTCAAAACGTCGGACCATCAGCCGCCAGAAAGAACAGCATCTACTGGATGCGCAAAAGGAAAAGATGTCAGGTGAAGCGGGTCGCCAGAGTCGAGGGAAGCGTGGTTCATCAGTTGAAAGAAGTTTTGGCGACGGAAAGCTCCACCGCAATCAGGCTACTCAACACGGTCACGGATTAGCTCGGGTACGAGCCGAGGTGGGCCTGCTGGCGCTCGCTCAGAACACCTTGACGCTATACAACCGCGAAAAACGCAGTGAAAACGCATCGCTGTAAGCTGGACGATCTCTTTAGGCGATTCGCCGCAAAAACCGACCGGCTGAAGCCGAGACACCGGCGATTGCGGATCTTCAAACAGCCGGCACAGCGGTTCGACAATCTTCACGGCGCAAAGAAAAAGCCTAGTGAGAACTAGGCCTTATCATCGTCTGAAAGAACCAATTTGAATGGGCGATGAGGGACTCGAACCCCCGACATCCTCGGTGTAAACGAGGCGCTCTAGCCAACTGAGCTAATCGCCCGTGAGTGCTGACGAATGATTAATCCATTCGTTATTTTGCACAAGTCTCTCTGGCCAAGTGGATCAAATGCCGGTGAAACAACCCGCCGATCGGACCGTTTCGACTTGGCTTGCCGTGTTTCGCTGTTTGTTCTCAATCCACATTCGGGCGTCTTAGTTGGCCAACATGCGGGTGCGACGCGATCGACGCTCAGCTCTTAATCGTGAGCGACGACGTGTTTCGCTGGGCTTTTCGTAATACTCCCGGCGTCGCATCTCTTTCTTGATTCCGCTACGTTCGACTAGTTTTCGGAAACGGCGAACGGCTTCTTGAATCGTCTCCCGATCTCGGACAACTAACTTGACCATCGATTCTCCCTAGACATATCTCGGTAGGGCCCTCCAACAGAAAGGAACCTGATACAGAAATTAGACCTGCTCCAACAAACAGCAAAGGTTACCAACCAGGATCGTACGCGGGCAACTCCAGCGCCCCCTTTTTTGTCGGAATTTTATTCGTATTTTTCAGCAGCTACCGTTCCAAACACCAGTTCGGATCAGTCCACACCACCTGGAACCAGCCAATGCGGCCAACCCACACCCCCATAAGCAACTAACCGCCAGCCGAAAGCGAGCCTTAAATGCTTCCTAAACACCCCAGGTGACGCAAGTCGCCGAGGTGGAATTTCGCCGGCATGCTCAACTGCCCGCCAAGATCGCTCCGATGCAAAGGGCGAAGGTTAACGGTCACCGCAACGTTAACGATTGCATCAGTTACGCCAGGGCAACGCCAGAATGTCACACCTCAAGTGCTTTTCTCCCGATGACGATGCCCAGCAGTTCCCCGAACTCGGACCGCAGGAAAATGACTCCACAGAGCAGATGCTGGACGAAGACCAATTGCTCGAACACGAGGTGGTGGAGAGCTTAAGCGAATTGGCAGCGGAGGTGCAGCAGGCAACCCAATCGGAACCGCAATCAGACCCCCAGCTGGCGGGCCATCTGGAACTGGAAATCGCTGATGATGCGGATGAGACGGACGCCGACGATTCACCCGGCGGATTGCTGGCCGAACTGGAGCGACGCCAAGACGCCGTGCTACTGCAACTCGACGCGCTCAATGACGAAGTCGAACGGGTGTTAAAAGATTTGGGCGTGCGGCTGGACGACGCCGAAGCAGCTTAGGTAGCTTTACAGAGATTTGTCTTCACCACGCGTCAGCGCGCCACTTTGGCGGATCGCCCACATCAGCCTCAACATCTCCAGCAGACTCAACAGGCAGCCAGCCAAGCCAAAGATGCTGATCCGCGTCAGCCCCAGGAACGTCGACTCGGGGAAGAGCAGGGGCGGGACCTCTTGGGAGAGCAGCAGCGAAGAGCCCAAAAAGAGCGCGCTGGAAATCAACCCCAAGACAAGTCGATTCACGGAGGGGCTGAGTCGTTGATGTTCCAGATGGACGCGAAGTTCGCCTTTGCGGGCCAGGTCCAACAGCTGCAACACGTGGTCGGGGGCCTCTTCGAGAAAATGCTCCGCTTCGAGGTAGATCCTTTTGGCTTGCAACAAACGACGCTTGGGGTGCAATCTCCGCCACATTGCCTGACGGACAAATTGTCGAATCACGGCCAACGAATCAAAATCAGCTTGCAGCCCACGCAGCGTTCCTTCCAAGGAGATCAGCATCTTCAGCAACAACGCCGATTGGTGCGGCAATTTGATTCCATGGCGATGGAGAATGCTGGACAAATCGTTGAGGGCTGAGGTCATATCGAAACGGGCCAACTCTTGCCGCCCGTAATTGGCGATGTATTCGGAAACATCGATCGAAAAAGCGGCTTCATCGAGGGTCGCCGGAGCGTTGCCCATCCGCTTTAACAACCGCACCAGCGAGCGGTGATCGGCGGCGGCGATAGCGATCAGAATTTGTTCAATGGCATCCCGCAAGCGATCGTCAATGCGGCCGACCATGCCAAAGTCGAGGATCCCCAAGCGGCCATCTGCGAGCAACATCAGATTTCCCGGATGGGGGTCGGCGTGGAACATGCCCAACTCGAACAACATCCGCATGTAACAACGCGTGATCTGCTCGCCCAGCTCAAGGTGTTGATTCGGCAACGTCAAAACCGCATCCGCTGCGGCAGGAGTTCCATCACCAGCGGCGGAACCATTACCGGCAGCCGGGCCATGATTGCTGACCCGAGACAACGGCGAAGGGGGCTCCGAAACCGCGATCCACTGGTCCAACGACTGGCCGTGAAAACGCGTCATGGTGAGCACCCGCCGCGTGCAGAGAAATTCGATCGGGCGGGGGATTTGAACTCGCGGGTCGGCGGCGAAAAAATCGGCAAACTGGCTTAGGTGACGTTGCTCGCGTTGGAAATCAAGTTCGCGGCGGAGCATCGGACTGAGTTGGTTGACCATCTCCACCGGCCCCCAAGCGGCCAGCCCGGGAACTCGCTCGGCCAACTGGGCGAGTCCCGCCAAGACGTCCAGGTCTTGATGAACGGTCGATTCAATTTGGTCCCGCTGGATCTTCAACACCACTTCGGTACCATCGCGGAGCTTGGCCGTGTGGACTTGGCCAATCGACGCGGCCGCCAGCGGTGTGGAACAAAAATCAGCCAACTCGGTGGCGGCCAAATCGCCCAATTCATGCTGGAGAATCTTCAGCACAGTCCCGGGCGGGTCGGGGGGGACATTGGCACGCAAATGCTTTAACTCTTCGGCCAGCGGTAAACCGACCAGATCGCTGCGGGAGGCCAGCATTTGCCCCAGCTTGATGAATGTCGGCCCCAGCTCACACAAGGCCTTGCGGATGCGAACTTCGCGTGATTGGCTAGCGAGCGGCTGGCCATCGCGATCTTTAAGATATTCGCGAAACGGCAAACGGGGAAAATGGCTGAGCCAATCGGCCAGGCCGTAACGCTGCAAGACAGCCAAGATCTCCTGCCAACGGCGTAGGTTGCGGTACAGTTGGGGAATCGAGGATATTTTCATAAGGAAAGCAGCGAGGCGGGCGGGCCGCCAAATCGGCTCAATTTGCGTTGCGCAGAAGCAGAGTGTGTCGAGTAACTTACAAGTTTACTGGGTTGCGTGGGTTTCGCACGATTTTCTCTAGTTGGCTCACAAAATCATGCAGCCGTTTTTACTGACTATAGCACTTATAGCGCTCAGCACGTTGATTGCTGTGCCCCTGGGGGTGCTGTGGGGCTGGTCCATCGGCGTGCTTCGCATGAGCCGCGGCGGTGGTCGGTTGCTGGGACAGTTGGCATTCGTCGCTTGCGTCTCGATGTTGGCTATGCCGCTCTACTTGCACGCGGCCGGCTGGGAAGGAACGGCGGGAAAATTTGGTTGGTTCCCGCTGATTCAAGGGGGAACGCGTTTCTGGTTTCGCGGCTTGCTGGCCAGCAGCTGGATTCACGGCACCTATGGTGCAAGCTGGGTCAGCCTGGCGACCTACTTGGCAATGGGACAATTGCCCAGATCACTGCACGAGGCGGCCAGCTTGCACTTAAACAATTGGCGACGTGATTGGCTGGTCGCCTTGCCGATTGCCGGCAGCTGGATTTTGGCAGCCGTCGTCTGGTCGGCGATAATGGCGGCGACGGAGATGACGGTCGCCGATCTGTACGGCGTGCGAACGTTAGCCGACGAGGTCTACAAGGTTTACGCGTTGCAACCGCAAGGCGTTCCGGTCTTAACCAGCGTCATGCTGCCGCTTCTGCTGGCCGTCCCGCTGTGGATGCTCAGCCGTCGCGGCTTGGCTCGCTGGGATTGGTCGCGACGGGGCAGCGGCGAAGCCTCGCAGACGACTCGCCCCAGCAGCCGGAGTCTGCACGGTGTGGCGATCTGCGTAGCTCTGCTGGGATCGCTGCTGGTGGCGGTCGTGCCGATCAGCGCACTGGTGGTCAAAGCGGGCTGGACCGTCGTGCTGCCCGCAGCAGGTGGGGAAACACCAGCAGGCGGGCAAGTGGGCGTTGCTGGGTTCTCCTGGTCGGTGGCCGTCAACACGCTGCTGACAGCGCCGGGGATGTTCCAGCAAGAGTTTCGCTGGAGCGTGCAATTAGCTTTGTTTACTTGGCTGTTGACGCTGCCTCTGGCCTGGCTGATGGCTGCCGCGGCAAACTCCCATCGCTGGCTCCGGCAGCTCAACTTTATCGGCTGTTTAATGCTGGCCATGATCCCGGGACCGGTTGTCAGTCTGGTGGTCATTTGGCTGTTCAATCGCGACAGCTTGGGGGCCGTTTATGACCACACGTTAATCCCCAGCATCGTGGCGTTACTGCCTCGCGCCCTGCCAGCCGCTTATTTAATCATGCGAGGCGGTTATCGATTGTTGGACCCGGCCGTCAACGAGTGCGCCATGCTGGATGGCAGCGGAACTTGGACACGGATTATCCGGATCGAGGCACCCCGGCTGCGTCGCGCGTTGCTGCTGGCCAGCTTGGCGGTGATCCTGGTGGCCTTTGCCGATCTCTCAGCGACTTTGCTGGTCTTACCGCCGAGCGTGACGACGATCGCCAGCCGGTTGTTTGGTCTGCTGCACAGTGGTGTCCGCAATCACGAAGCCGGTTTAGCCCTGTTCGCGGCGTTTTGCGTCGGCATCATTACCGCTGGCGTCGCCCGGCTGTTAAGATAGAGAGCCGAGAGACCGGTGGCGGAGATTCGTGAACCAAGCTGCATCGTTCGTTTTTAGGGAAGGTAACGTCGTTCATGTGGACAAGATTTGCATTGACAAGATTTGCATTGCAGAGGAGAACCGTCGACCAGCTGCCAGGCAAAGCGTTGGGACTGTTGATGTTGCTGGTAATTTGCCAGTGCACTGCACCGCAATTGGCTGTGGCGGTTGAAACGATTACCTTTCGTCCGTATCCCGATCGCGATGATGAATTGTCGGTCATTGGCGAAATTTTGGTGACGGCCGCCGACGGCGGTTTCCTGCTGTTGGCCGATGACGGCAAATTGTGGACGGTCCAACCCGAAAGGCTAATCTCCCGCAGCAGCGACGCGACTCCGCTGACTCCCATCACCAACGAAGAAGCGGGCCAACGGCTACTGAAAGAGCTGCCTCCCGGGTTTCGCATCTACCAGACCGCCAACTACGTGATTTGTCACAACACGCCAGACGTCTACGTGCAGTGGGTCGGCAGCCTCTTCGAACAGGCCCACTCCGGATTTTATACGTACTGGAAAAACAAGGGCCGGCAATTAGACGAGGCCGAGTTTCCCCTGGTCGCACTCGTCTTCGCCGACCAGCAAAGCTTTGCCCAATTCGCGCGTCCGGAGGTAGGTGATTTGGTCGATTCAGTAATCGGCTATTACAACCTGCAGTCGAATCGCATGATGCTGTACTACTTGGATAATGCCGAGCGGCGGGTGGCCACGCTGATCCACGAGGCGGTGCATCAACTTTCTTACAACAGCGGTTTGCAGCGGCGGATGGCCGACAATCCCTACTGGGTCAGCGAGGGGCTGGCGACCTATTTCGAAACCCCCGACAGTAGCGCCCGTGGCTGGCGAAATATCGGCGGCATCAACATGGTTAATTTAGAGCGGTTCGTGCTCTATTCCCGGCAACGACCAGCAGATTCGCTGGCCACACTGATCCGCGATGACAATCGTTTTCGCAATCCGTCGACAGCACCGGCGGCCTACGCCGAAGCTTGGGCGCTCAACTATTTTCTCCTCCGCGCCCGCCGCAAAGAATACTTGAAGTACTTGGAAACGTTATCAAAAAGTCCCTTGATGCAAAGCCCCGATCCACGGGCTCGCGTGCAAGCTTTTCAAGATGCGATGGGTGTCGACTTGGCAACGCTGGATCGACAATTCATCAAGTATTTGACTCGCCACGTACGCAACTAGCCACCACGGCATCAAGCACATGCGAAGCCATCAACTGACGAATGCGAGACATTTGCCCTTCCGTCAGATCGGGTCTAACTCGCAAGACACTCCGAGTCCATTCATCATTGATCATCGAAGACCATCGAGCCCGAGAGAGCCAGGTCATCGCAAGCCGCATCAACAGGTCCCAAAGCAGCGCGGGGAAGAGCCCGCATGCGTCGTCAACTCAGCATGCACTGGGTACATCGTGACCGCGTTGCCTTTGGCAAATTCGGTGAGAACGGCACCGAGAAGCTGGATTGCCGACGATGGAATCACGATCTCGGTTTTCTTCGTTCCCAGCTTGGCAAACAACCGCAAGGTGCCCTCGCTTTCGTGAGCGACAAGTTCCGCGACCGCGCGGCTAGAGACTCTCGCCAACTCGGCGTCACCGGGCGTTGGCGAAAGCGTACTGGGTAGATCGGACAGTGTTGCGTTCATGGTTTTGCCGCCATCTCGAGCCCAACAACGAATACGCTCGAACTCTCTCGGCTAACGTCGACACGCCAGTTAACGCAAACGGCCAGATCAGAGGGTTCAGGCCGACCAGCAAGGGAGACTCCGAGACTTTGACGCATGCTATCTCGTTTGGATATCCTTACTTTTCAAGCGATCCAAAGGAAGCGATATCCTCCTGCTTCAGGCAACTACCTTCGCTCCGCCTTAACCTTCCACTGACGAAAACAGGCCGCCGGGAGCGTTCGAGTCGGTCATCCAACCGACCTACCAGCACCACGCGGCCTCAGGATTTAATTTTGCCAATCGCCTACAATAAACAGAGACGATTGGACTGGAAAATCGCTTGTTCCTGTTGCGGTTCGCCGACCGGCAATTCGACGCGGTGTTGTCCCAACTTGGTAGCTTACCAATTGTGATCCCAGCCCGGGGCAAGCCCGGCGGAAATCGATTGGCCCAGGAATCCATCGACGGCATCGACAATTTGAGGTCGAATCGCCTGGAAGACCTGCTCGACGATTTCGTGGGCGAGAGCCATTTCGCTGAGCATCCGTTGCGTGCTGGTGTCCCCAGCGATTACGCTGTTGTTGCCGTTTTTATTTTGCAACATTAGTGTGACGCAGGACGCCCTTTTCCTGAAATACCGATTCGAGGTTACAACAGGCTCGAACCCGACGCAATTTAATTATTCGAGAATCTGCGCCCTGCTGAGACTACACCCGTTTTGAAATGAAAGATCTCCCGTCGCGGCGAGGTGATTGGTGCCGTTCGTCGAGCGTCCGCCCACCCATGGAAAAGAGATTCCTCGCCAACCACTCAGCAGTTTTTTTGTCTTTGACCTCATCTTACCATTCGGTTTTACCACAGCGATTAAACTCCTCTCCAGAATCTGGATGAATCGATAGGGCGGAGTGAGCAATTAGAAGGTACAGTCCATGAAAATTCTAGTAACATGCCTGTTGATCCTTGTTCAAGATGCCGGCAATTGGCAAAAGCCTCTCGAAGAATTGCGTCGTGCTCGCACTACTCAGCGAAAGCTTGATGCTATCCAAGCACTATCAGCCAGCCGAGCCGACAACTTGCCTGTTTTGCGAACTCTTCTAGTAATAGCTAATGGCGACAAGGTTCCAAGAGTTCGTGATCGAGCCAGTAATGCCGTCGCTCAGTTGAGTCCTGAACTCAAGCAGGCGACCGAAGTGATCTTTGCAGAGCCTTCTTCGGATAAATTTAACGAGATGTTGCAAGCCAAAAGGGAAGCTGTGAGAAAACTGGGGCCATTGGCACCCGCAGCTATGCCAGTCCTGAGCCGGTATGTCATGCAGTTGCTGGTCCGTGTCGGCTCTGTCAAGCAGATGCAGGCCAAGCAGCAAGAAGGAGCCTTGCAGCAAATGCAAGCCTTGCACGTGCGGCAACAGCGGGCCTGGCAGATACTGTGGCCACCCACCAAAGATGGAGATGAAGTTCTTTCATACCGTGATGAGTTGCTTTCGATCAACGATGAAATGTATTCACTCCGAGACAAGCATCGCAATCTTCAGGAACTACACAACCAGAGAGCGGAGCTTCTACTGCAATAGTGTCAGATCATATCTGAGATGTTGCGTTTGATGACCGAGGTTATCTTGGATGAAGATAGTGATGTGGCCTACTTTCTCTGGCAACTTTGCGATCTACGCGCTAATCCAATCATGACGCATGCCCCAGTCAAGACCCAGGAAGGCGTGAATACCTATCTAAAGGGCATAGAAATGGTACGCCGAACCGCACGGGAGGCTGTCAAAGAAATAAGCAAACAGTATCCTGGCCTCGGTCGACTGCTGGCAAATGAAGCCGCCAAACAGCTTCAACATCCTGATAGTGAAATACGGCTTCTGTCAATCGAACTGCTGGCCAACGCCGGGAAGGCCAGTCGACCTTCACTTCCGTCTTTACAAAGACTGGTTGAGCTTGATCCGTCGCAAACCGTCAGGCAAGCTGCACGAGCTGCAATCAATACGATCGAAAACGACAACCCCTGAAGCTAGAGGGCGCGATAGCACACCGACCACGCGTACTCTGGCTATTCGTGAACACTCTTTGCGAAACGTTGCCTTGGGCGAATATATCGATGAACATAATTCAACGAAGCGAAAGAGCGGGCAGAACCATGCGATGCACCGAAGTCGCGGATCCGCCGCTTCCTGATGGTAAATTTACTTGCTGCGACATCGGTGCTCGCGGTCGACCATGAAGTCCAAGGTTTGACAAGCGGTTGTTGCCAGTTTTTGTTTTTTTGTTGGTCACGTCATGACAGGATTCTCACTTGGAGTTGCCTTCGTCGGAGCCGCTTGTCGGTCGCTCACCCCGGGGCGCAGCGGAGCAAATGGCGATCGACAAGCGGTGGAGACATGAGGCAACGGAGTTAGCCTGTTCTTTCCAGACTCGTTTGCGTGCGTGGATTGAAGTCTTGTTAACCTCGAATACACGCGTGAATCGCTGAGGGTTTTCGAGTTTTCGAGACAAATTGAAAATCAAGCTTCGCTTGATGGAGGACTAGACACCTACCGAGCTTGCCAGCGGCCGCCGGGCGATCATCAAGACATCATCCTCGATGCGTTTCACATCGCGGACTTGCCACTGGATGGCGTCTCGCATGGCGGTCAGCCCGCGACCTTCGACCGGTGTCATGGCGGCTTGGCCACCGACGATTTTCGGCGCGATAAAAGCGTGCACCTCGTCGATCAGCTGAGCGTCATGCATGGCGCCAAGCAGAGTTCCCCCCCCTTCGACCAGCACGTTTGTCATCTGGTCACGCCCGCAGTGGTCCAACACTTCGCCCAACATCTCGCCACGCTCTGCGGTATCGCAGCTGACTACGTCGACACCCGCTCCCTGCATTGCCTCGACGTAGGCTGCGGGAGCTTGCGAACTGGTAAAAACGCGCACCGGAACTTCGCGTGCGGTTCGGACGAGCTGGCAATCGAGTGCCAAGCTAGCGTGTCGGTCGATCACAATCCGCGTCGCCGTGCGAGGCCCGGGGGGACGCGTCGTCAAACGGGGATCGTCGGCCGCGGCCGTTCCCGCACCCACGATCACCGCGTCAACGCGACCGCGGAGGGCGTGCACATAGCGGCGGCTTTCGGGGCTGCTGATCCAGCGGCTATCGCCGCAAGCGGTGGCAATTTTTCCATCCAGCGTCATTGCCCATTTGGCGATCACCCAGGGGCGACCGGTCTGCAGTCGCTTGAGAAACGGCGCACATAAATCTTGAGCCGCCAGCGCCTCGACTCCAACGGTCACCTCGATCCCGGCGGCTTGGATTTCCCGAAAACCACCGCCGTTCACCAAGGGAAAAGGATCCCGCATGGCGACCACCACGCGTCGCGGGCGGGAAGCAATCACGGCGCCGCTGCAGGGAGGCGTTTTGCCGGCGTGGCAGCAAGGTTCAAGCGTCACATACCATGTCGCACCACTCAGATCAGCCTGTTCGCCGACTTTGGCCAACGCGTCGCGTTCGGCATGCAGTCCACCAAAGTGGCGATGCCAGCCTTCAGCCAACACTTGTCCATCACGCACGATCACGCAGCCAACCATCGGGTTTGGCTCAACCAGGCCCTCTCCATGCTTGGCCAACTCCAGCGCGCGACGCATCCATTGCGCGTCGATCTGCGGATCAACAGCTGATTGAGTCTGCATGGCGCGATGGTCAATCCATTCCGGGCAGCCAAAGTTTCCCAGCCGCTGGCGAGGCACCGCCGGCCTGCGACGGGGACGCCGATGGCTGTGCGGCAGGTGGTGCTTGAGCTGCATCTCCGGTCCACAAACCCGATTGCTGAGCGGCCGCTGGACGACCGGCGGGACGGGGTGAACCGTCGGGGCCGAGCAAACCAAGCTGCATTAATAGTTGCTGGACATGAGCCATCAATTCCGGCTCGTGGCTGTGATCGGTCATGATCGTTTCAATTGTCTTTTGGAAACCGACCGAGTCCCCTTCGCGCAAATACAATTGCAACTCATTGAGCAAAATCGGACCAGCCGACATGCCCTTCGACTTGCACCATGCCTTTGCTTCGGCAACGATTCTCAAGGCCTCGTCGAGCGAATCGGCGTTGCCCAACAGAGCCAAGTAAGCTGAGTAGACCATTTCAGAATCGTAGGCCGAATCATCCTGTTGAACGATGACGTTGGCAACCAACTTTAGCGTGTCTTGAACGTTGACCTGACTGCAGCGTTGGAACAGATAGACAACTCCTTCCGTATCGAGCTGGCTGGGATCGACGCGGAGCAGATCAAATAACGATAGAGCCTCAACATCTTCATCCGTCTGCGGAGTCAGTTTGGGCAGCGGTTCGATGGCGAGCAGTTTTCGCAGTCGATCCAAACTAAGCTCAAATTGTGGCAGGCTAACTGCCATCGCTTCCAATTGGCGGACGATGGCCGTGCGGAACATCAACGTGCCTGGGTCTTGCGCCGCTTCGGCGAGTGTTTTGCCAGCGAACAACGGCAGTTTCGCCCCGCCGATAGCGTGGTCAATGTTGTTTGCCACAAGCTGCTTGACAATTTCTTGATCGACCAACTCCTCGACATTAACGCCGAAAGTGCGCGGGAACATTAACGACAGCAAGGGCATCGACTGCTCTTTGACTTCGGCCGGTGCGGAGAGCTGTAAAGTGGCCTGCACCAACTGCTCGACCACCTCTCGGTCCGATTCGTTTACATCCAGCAAGACCAAGCGAGCGGCGCGGTCGGTTTGCTTGCCGAACAACAAAGCGACGGTCTTTACCAGGGGAACTTGGTCAGCCGATGTGATTTCCGCATCAGCGGCAAGTGGCTCACGATCGAGCACTTGGAAACCAGCACGTGGCGGCACCCCATCGGGTTCTTCAGCAGCTTGGGCCAGCGATTCGGCCGGCAACGGCACCCACTGCGGATTGGCGGCGATGGACAGCGTGGCTTCTTCGGTGTTTTCCAGTTCGTAAACACACTCGTGCAGCGGCACACTGAGTTCAACATCACTCGGCTTGATAGCGCTCGCAGTGGCGAACAAGCGAGCGGAATCTTCCAGCTCGCCAGCAGCCAACTCAATGCGGCTCAGTTTTTTCAGCAGCCGAACTTGCACGGTCACGTCGGCTCGCCAGACGGCACAAGTGAGCAAGCCTGAGACGATTGCCGCTTGCTCGGGAAACTGACGATCCAACCCTTCCAGTTTAGACTCGGCCAGGAGGACTTGGTTGCTGTGCAGCAATGCGTCGGCTTCGTCAAATCGCTCGGCCCAGCTAACGTCGTCGGGACGGGGGATCGGGCTGGGAAGATTCTTGACCAGCAGGCTGACCCCGCTGGCGCGGTTGAGTTCGCCCAGGATCTGCTGGGCCAACTTGGAGTCTTCGTAATCGGTCGTGGCCAGCGGCAAGGTGGCGTACAGCCGAGCTGACAGCAAATTCTGGCTGCGGGCCAAGGCCAGAGCCAAGAGGGAGGAAATCTCCATCAGGAACGAATCGACCGAGCGGCCACTCTCGGCCAGGGCCTGCAGCAAACTGACCGCTGCCGCTTTGACCTCTCCTTGAAAAATTTCGGCCGCCGCCCGCTGGGCAAGGGCCAGCGGGTTGGAAGGCTGCAAGCGAATAAATCGTTCACTGTTCGCCGCCAACGAATCGTGCTCACGGAGCGACATCAGTAAACGGCCCTTGATCGCTAGCGCCCAGGCCGCGTCGGGGTGATTGGTCAGCACTTGGTTGAGGCGGTCCAGCGCGGCAACCATCTGGCTGCCACTGACCATCTTCATCACCTTTTCAAGCTCGTCGATCGAACTAGCGCATTTGCAAAATTTGATCTTCTTGCCGCTGCCACAAGGGCAAAGGGCGTAATGATCGACGGCCATACTGACGGCCTCCTAAATTCTTGGTTCGAGCTTTACATGACGGGCCTCCGTACCACCGACAACAAAACGCCGGCGACACATTACAGGATCCCAGTGTACCGAGCGAATCTAATCGCGGGGAGGGCGGGGCGCGTGACAAGTGGGAGGCTGACGGCGTCGGCGAACTGCCAAAGGTCGGGTTTAACAACAGCCACCACGGCGCAAGCTGACTTGCCCTCACAATTTTTTTTGTGGGCTCAATTTTCTTGGGTTTCTCGGGCATTTGCCCCGACAAGCCGCCTCCCTGGTCAATTGCTGGGGCCTTACACTGTGAGGTAAGAAGGTCGTTTGCCGCCGGCATCTACGGATTGCCGGCCCCCATTTCTGTTGCTCGTTCGTGGCGCCCCTCGATCATGCCTCTTGAGATCATTCCCTTTCCCCACCCCACGCTTCGTTACCGCAGCAAGCCGATCCGTCGTGTCGATAGCGAACTGAAACGCATTGCCGCCGAAATGCTGGACTTGATGTACGAGGCCAACGGCGTGGGACTGGCTGCCAACCAAGTCGACTTGCCGCTGCGGTTGTTCGTGATTAACCCCGCTGGCAAACGGGGCGAGGGTGAAGAAATGGTGCTGCTAAACCCCGAAATCCAGCGGCCCAAGGGAAGCGAGGCGGCCGAAGAAGGCTGCCTCAGCTTGCCCGGCATGTACGGCACGGTGATGCGGCCGAAAGAAATCAGCCTCAGCGCTTACGATTTATCCGGCAATCAAATCGAATGCCGGGTCGGCGGCTTTCCCGCTCGGGTCCTCATGCACGAGTACGATCACTTGGATGGAGTGCTATTTTTTGACCGCATGGCCGATACGGCCCGGGAAGATCTGCACACCCCCCTGGAAGAGATGGAACTGGAGTTTCGCTCCCGCCAACAAACGGGGGCGATCCCCAGCGACGAGGCGTTGCTCGCCCGCTTGGCAACTTGGGAGCAACGCTATGCCTGAGCAGGCTAGCGGGGCGTTGCCCCGCACTACCCGCCCAGTGCGAATCGTGATGATGGGCACCGGCCCCTTTGCCGTGCCCGCCTTTGATGCGCTTCTTCGGGCCGGGCATCACTGTTTGCGAGTCTTCACCCGCCCCGAGCGCCCCGGACCGGGCAACAAGCCGCCGCCCAAATCGCCGGTCCGGAAATGGGCCGAAACGCTCAATCTGCCGGTCGTGGCTCCCGAAAGTGTCAACTCGGCGGAATCCCAAGCGATGCTTGCCGCCGATCAGCCCGACCTGCTAGTCGTTTGCGACTACGGCCAAATCCTCAAAGCCAACGTGCTGGAACTCGCTCGCTGGGGCGGCATCAACCTGCACGGTTCACTGCTGCCCGCCTTTCGCGGTGCCGCGCCTGTCCAATGGGCCGTCTTGAGTGGTCAAAGCGAAGCCGGTGTGTCGGTCATTCACATGACCCCCAAACTCGACGCTGGACCCATTATTACCACGCGGAAAACTCCCGTCGGACGTAAAGAAACCGCCGGCGAACTGGAAGACCGCTTGGCTCAAATCGGAGTGTCCGCCACGCTGGAGGCTGTCGAGCAGTTAATTGCGAAGCTGGATAACCAATCCGCGGCGGACCAGCAGGCTGTCGGCATGAGCCAAGATCCGGCGATTGTCAGCCGCGCACCCCGTTTAAGCAAAGCCGACGGGCGGATCGATTGGCGGCGGCCGGCTGCGGAACTGGACTGGCACGTGCGGGGCATGCAGCCCTGGCCCGGCGCCTTTTCCGAAATCCCCGCGGCGATCGGTGCCAAAAAGCAACCCCAGCGATTGATGATCCTCGATCTCGATTCGGCCGATGATCAAGTTGGCGATGATCAAGCTGTTCCGGGGACCGTTCGCCTGGGAGACAATCAACTATGGGTCGCTTGCGGCGATGGTTGGGTGCGGATCAACCGGCTGAAACCGGCGGGAAAGCGAGAAATGACTGCGGCCGAATGGCTGCGGGGAAGACCGCTGGCGGCGGGCACCGTCTTGACCTGAGGCACACCGTAAGGCGAAAAAACCATGTTCCAACGCGTGGGAACCGATCGATGACCAATCTGCAGACGCTGGCGGTTTGGGCTTTTGGAATGGCCTGCGCGGTTATTATGCTGGGGTCGCTGGTGAAGCGAAGACGCGAATCGCTGGTGACTTCGCTGCGAGAGCATGTCGAAAGCCGGATTGGTAAAACCATTGTGGAAGACGAACCGCCAGCGGAAAACGACGAGACGACCAGCGAGTGATTTCAAGAGGATTTCACCGACAAGAGACTTCACTGACAACACTGTTCACTGACAACACTGTCTGCAAAGAACTATGACAAAGCGACTCTATATCGAGACCGTTGGCTGCCAAATGAACGTGTTGGACAGCGAGATGGTAGTGGCCGACCTCCGGCGACACGGCTACGAATTGGTCGCTACGCCAGCCGAAGCGGACACCGTGCTGCTGAACACCTGCAGCGTCCGCGAGCATGCCGAAGAAAAAATTTACAGCCAACTCGGTCGCTTGCGTTTAGACAAAGCCACTCGCCCCGACCTGACGATCGGCGTGATGGGCTGCATGGCACAAAAAGATCAGAAGATTATCTTTGAGCGGGCGCCGTATGTCGATCTCGTCGTGGGACCAGGGCAACTGCAACAGATTCCCGACCTGCTAGCGCAAGTCCGCAGCGGGGCAGGGCGACAAATGGCGGTCAGCTTGAGCCGCAAAGCTGGTTCGCAAGATTCCATTCGTCGCTCGCACGAAACCTTCGATCCGCTCCGCGACGCCACCATGCGGCCAACTCCCTTCCAAGCTTACCTGCGAATCCAAATCGGCTGCGACAAGTTCTGCACCTACTGCGTCGTGCCCAACACTCGCGGTCCCGAACAGGGGCGACCACCGGCGCAGATCCTCCAAGAAGCTCGCGTGCTGGCCGATCAAGGCTGCAAAGAAATCATTCTCCTCGGACAGACCGTTAACAGTTACCGCTTTACGGCCGACGGTGAAACGACCAACCTCTCCCGCTTGCTGCAGCAATTGCACGAAATTCCCGGCATCGAACGGCTCAAATTCGTCACCAGCTATCCCAAGGATATGACGGAAGAATTGCTGACCACCGTTCGTGATTACCCCAAGGTGATGCCTTATTTGCACGTGCCGGCGCAGAGTGGCAGCGATGAAGTGCTCAAACGCATGAAACGCGGCTACACGGTCGGCGATTATATGGAAATGATGGAGCGGATCGAACGTCTGCTGCCACACGCCGCGGTGAGCAGCGATTTTATCGTCGGTTTTTGCGGTGAAACCGATGAAGACTTTGCCAAGACGGTGTCCCTGGTAGAACGCTGTCGCTTTAAAAACAGTTTCATTTTCAAGTATTCCGTGCGGCCAGGGACCAAGGCGGCCGAGCGTCTCGAGGATGATATCCCGGAAACTGTCAAAGCAGCCCGCAATAATGAATTGCTCCGCATCCAAAACGCCATCAGCGAAGCCGACAATACCAAACTGGTTGGGCAACAAGTCGACGTGCTGGTCGAAGGTCCCAGCAAGCTGGCCGTCAAACGTGGCGACGAAGGACCGCTGACGCAAATGACCGGGCGAACTCCCTGTGACCGAATCGTGGTCTGGGATGGTAATCGCCGGCAAGCTGGCCAAGTACTATCGGTGATGATCCACGACGTCAACGCGCACACCTTGATCGGCGCCGTCAGCACGCAACATCTTGGGCCCGAACTGTTTACGATCGGCAGCAGCCGCTAGAGCATTGCAAATTTCGCCGCAAACCTCAACGAGCTTGCTCCCTCAGTGAATCAGTTTTTTGGCTAGTGGTTTGTCAAAGTTTAGCTTTAGGGTTAGCCGTTTTGGCGCTAGCCACGGTTCATGCGACAAAAGCGTGGCTAGCGCCAAAGCGGCTCAAGAAGGCGAGCCGAATTCTTAATCTTGACAAACCACTAGCTCGGCTCTGGAGGGCGAGGTTCGATGCAAGCCCAACATTTTTCAGCAGCCCAGCAATGGCCAGCCAGTTAGAGTCGTTCTTCTTTGGGATTGGCAGTTACGACCGGTGTCGCGTACTCGGGCCGGGCGTCAACGCGGGCGACACGAAATCGCCTCGCCACGAGCGTCTCCATCTCCCCTTCTTGATACACCTGTCCATCTTCGCCACAGAGCCGACGCCGCCAAAAAACGCGGCCGGCACGCCGTCCATGCGGCTCGATCAAGACAATCTCCACTTCCGCCCGCACCGCATCACCAAAATAAATTGGTTTGCGAAATTCCCAAGCCCCCATTGAAACCAAAGCCAGCGTACAGACGCGCGGACATTCTGAAGAGAGCCCGGCCATAATGCTCAGACCGAGCAAACCATGCACAACCGGGCGACCGAAAGGCGATGCCTCTCCCCCTTCAGTCAGGCCGCCGGAGAGCGGATTTCCGTGCAGAGGGGTGTGATCGCCCGTCAATCCAGCAAAATTAGCAACATCTTCCGCCGTGATTCCCCGCGAAGGACTTATCCAGCGCTGCCCACGCTTTAAGTCTTCTAGGTATAACATTTCGGCCAAAACGCTGGTCCTCACCACGAGTTGCGGTTCTTTCGATCCCGACGGTACGACATTATCATGCGCCGCTCAAGATTAAAATTCATCCCGCATCGATGATTTCCGCCGGAATTACTTAAAATATTGAGCCAGTTTTGGAAGACTGGCACGGTTATACAAACTCTCCTACAGAGGACAACCAGGCACCCGCAAGAACCAATCACCAACCACCCGTACGAGGCATCAGCTTGGAAAAGCGGCTCTCAAAATGCTTTCGGCCGAGGACCTGGCTGAGATAATTACTTACAATATGCTGACAATACGACAGCTGACATCACGACCACAATTGGTCACAACTTTGGCAGGGGAATCGAGCATGCGTCGAGGAAAGATTTTTGGGCTGGCTCTTGCGACTGCTGGGTTTGTGCTGGCCGGTCGCGGCTTCGTTGGGGAGGTGGTGGCTGCCGAACCGCGGCAGCATCCGCTGAAATTTTCGGTGCGAATGTTGGCAAAGGACGCTAATGAAGGAATCGCAGCGGCAGATGTCGACGGCGACGGCAAACTCGATTTGGTGGCGGGACGTAACTGGTTTGCGAACTCCGATTGGGCAGCTCGCCCCCTGCGTGCCATTGAAGACTGGAACGGTTACGTGCAGAGCAATGGCGATTACATTTATGATGTCAATCGCGACGGCTTGCCCGATGTGATCGCCGGTTCCTTCTTACCCACCGAAGTGCACTGGTACGAAAACCCAGGTGCGGACGCCCTGCGGTTGGGCAAGATGTGGCCCCAGCATCTGCTGATCGATACCGGCAATTCGACCAACGAAGGGCAGTTATTCGAAGACCTTGACGGCGATGGCACGCCGGAATGGATCGTCAACACTTGGGTTCCCAACGTACCGATGGTCGTCTGGCGGCTGCAAACAAGTGACGCGGCCGAGCGTCCCTTGAAATTGATCCCTCACGAATTAGGCCCCAGCGCCAATGGTCATGGGATTGGGGTCGGTGACCTCAACGGTGACGGCAAACTCGATGTCTTGGTTGGCCAAGGCTGGTATCAACAACCCGCCAGCGATCCTTGGGGGCAACCTTGGAAGTTTCACGCTAATTGGGAACTGCACGCCAGCCTGCCGATGTTGGTCAAGGACCTCAACGGAGATGGCAAAGCCGATTTGGTGTTCGGCAACGGACATAATTTTGGGCTGTTCTGGTGGGAACAGATTGGCCAAGAAGATGACGGCAAAATCATCTGGAAAGAACACCTCATCGATCGGGGTTTTAGCCAGCCCCACAGTTTGGCTTTTGCCGATCTGAATGGTGATGGGCAAGACGAGTTGATCACCGGCAAACGCTACTACGCCCACAACGGCGGCGATCCGGGCGGCCAAGATCCACCCTGTTTGTATTACTACAGCTGGGACGCCCAAACGAAATCCTTCACGCGACACGTTATCGAAGAAGGACACGTCGGCACCGGCTTGCAAATCGTGGTGGCCGATTTTAACCAGGACGGACGCCCCGACATTGCCGTGGCTGGCAAGAGTGGCACCTACTTATTGCAAGCTGTCGAGTAATTTACTGCAAGCCGCAGAGTACTATGCGTGCGGCCACCGAGCGAAAAGCATCAACTCATGGACAAACCTCTCGGGGCCGAATCAGCAACTGAGCCCAACTTCGCGGTACCCGCCGGCGAGCTAACCTCCGAGGTCACACTCGGGCAGGCTCAGCGGCAAGTCGACGCTTGGATTCAAACAATCGGTGTTCGCTATTTCGGCGAGCTGACGAACCTCGCCCAGCTGGTCGAGGAAGTCGGCGAAGTTGCCCGCATCCTCTCGCGAACTGCGGGAGAACAATCTTGGAAAACGGGGCAGACGCCAGCCGATTTAAACCACGCGCTGGCTGATGAATTGGCCGATGTGCTGTTTGTCACGATCTGCCTAGCCAATCAGAGCGGAATCGATCTAGAATCAGCGTGGCAACGCAATCTGGCCAAAAAAACCAAACGTGACGCCACGCGTCATCACGATAATCCCAAATTGCGCCCGACGCCTCCAAGTCAGTAGGAAAGTCTTGAAGTTGCGGTAGCGGGTGGAAGCCCGACGCCTCTCCGAGAGGATTGCCCCCGGCGTAAACTCTAATTTGAACAGCTACCTGACATACCGGCTGCGTGGCTGCACTCGGCAACCCCACCAAAATTTACATCCTTATAACACCGCGATCTCCATTGCGGGGGAGAGTCATCAAATATGGCCTTAACCATCATGCGTCGCATTCGTTTTTGCGCCGGCCACCGCTTGCGTTTCCATGGCGGCCGTTGCGAGAACTTTCACGGCCATAATTATGTGGCGGACTTCTACGTCACCGGAGACCAGCAAGACGAAGTGGGCAGAGTGGTCGATTTTTCAGAATTGAAGAAACGCTGCAAAGGTTGGATCGACGAACACTGGGATCATGCTTTTTTGCTATGGGACAAGGATGAGAACGGCCAAGCCGCCGTGCGGATGGCCGAGCCCCACCGGCTGTTCTTGCTGCCTTACAATCCTACCGCCGAAAATATGGCTCGCTACTTGCTCGAAGAAGTCTGTCCAGAGATTCTCGCCGGCACCGGTGGTCGCGCGACCAAAGTGGTGATCTGGGAAACCGAAGACAGCTTTGCCGAAGTCTCCGTCGATGCCGAGGACACATTCTCCAGCGGTGCCAGCTGGTCAGATCAATCCGCAATTTAGGCGTTCCGTCTCATGCCCACCCAGCCGCCCGGTAAGTCAGGACCTGGTAAGTCAGGATCGGACCAACCGCTGCACATCAAGCAGCTCGATCATGTTGCCCTGCACGTCCAAGATCTGGAGCAATCGATTGCGTTTTACCGAGACCTGCTCTGCTTGCCGCCACTCCCCAGGCCGGCGTTCGATTTTCAAGGCGCTTGGTTTCGCTTGGGTGGGTCGCAAGAACTGCATTTAATTGCCGATCGGCGGCTGCCGGTGCACTCGCATTCGCGAGGGACTCATTTTGCCCTCGCAGTCGGTGACATGGATGCGTGGGATCGCCATTTGTCGCACGAGGAGCTGGAGCGGTCTGAACTGCGTGTTCGCCCCGATGGGGCGCGGCAGTTGTTTGTAAGAGATCCTGACGGACATTGGATTGAATTAGTGCAAGCACTAAGTTAGCCGGACGAACGGCGTAGGATGAGTCCCCATGCCCGTCTGTCTCCAACCAAGCTAGACCGGCCTGGAGACCCGTCCTACCGGAGATCTCCACCCGTCAGCGAGCGGCTGGGGGTGGCAACAAATCTGGACGACTGGCTTCGGGAAAGAGCCTGCGATTAGCTCGTTCGGGATCATGTTGCGACCAAGTTTCGCGATAGAGTGGTGCGCGGACGTCACGCAGCACCCCATCATCTTGCCAAACGCAGCGATATTCATGCGACCGCCAGTTGCGGATCGGCAACTGGCTATCACGCTTGACCATTCGCCAAGCGATCACGCGATACTGTGCATGTTCCTCGGACCAATCGTAGAAGACCAATTGGTCGAAGACGTGCCGACCGACTTCGTCGTACGAGTGATGCAGTTCGATCAGATCCACGCGTTGGCGAGCAACGACCGATTGCCCGCTGCCGCCTGACAAGGCGACCAAGGCCAGCGAAATAATGGCTCCGAACATGTGAGTACCCCTTTGGTTCTCGAGTTCAAAATTCGCCTCCGCTCAACTTGCGATGGTAAAACCGTTCACCATCTTCAACCGGCGCGAACTGCGAGTTGTTGCTTAAATTTAATGGCGAGACAACGTCAAGAGCAAACGCCGGCAAAAAAGCGAGTGCATCGCCCTCACGGGCTCCGCAGTTAGTGTGGCGCCCTACAGGCTGGGCTTAGCGCCCGGGGGAGTGTGCTATTGAGGCCCTAGGTGAAGAAGCTTAGGGTTGGCTCAGGGCGCTAAGCCCAGGCCGGAGGCCGGTAGATAATCTGCCATTGGGCGTCAGCCACCGGTTCCGGACACACACACTGAGTTTCTAGGCCGGAGGCCGGCACATTTTCGCTGTGGCTAGAGTCCATCTTGTGTGTCACCCTCCGGGCTTAAATGCCCTGTTTGGGGCCTACCGGGCCTTTACGGGCCCGGCAGTTTAATGTGCGGTCGTCGCGGCATGGAATCGCCAATACTCCCCTCCCCAACACCGAACACAAGGCCTGACCCTGGCAAAGCCCGTCAGCGTGCGCTGGTGTCTAGCCTTGAGGCGATCCGGATTGCGTTTGACCGGCTGAAGCCGGGAAACCAGCACCGAACACAGAGCCTGGCTTTTACGATAATGTCTCATGATTCGCTAACAATTCGGCATCCTGATCGCCGGCCGGCAAGGTGACGCGAAAGGTACAACCCGATTGCCGAGGCGACTGGTCGGGTTCGAGCAGTTCAATGGTTCCGCCATGTTCGGCGACAATTTTTTGGCTAACCGGTAAACCCAACCCGGTGCCGCGATTTCCTTTGCGAGATTCAAACAACGAAAACACTTTGTCACGATCTTCGGGGCTGATCCCCGGACCATTGTCGGCAACCTCCAGCCACCACCCTTGTTCACCATGGTATCCGCTGCGCAGCCAAACGCGGGCCTGCTCGATCTCGGCGACTGCGTCCAAGGCATTGGTGACGAGGTTGAGAATCGCGCGATGCATCGCTTCGTTGTCAAATTGGCAAGCTGGCAAATCTTCGGCTGGAAAAAACTCCAGCACACACTGTTGTTCTTCCGCCCGCACCTGCATCAGTTCCACCACATCGGCGACGGTAGCATTCAAATCAGCCAACTCGCGTTCCGGTTCTCGGTCTTTGCTGTAGGACAGCATATCGAGCACGAGATGTGAAATTCGCTCTTGATTCTTTTCCACAATCCGCCAGCCACGGCGAATGGCATCCTGATCTTGTCGCTCCAGCCCGGCGCCGATTAAATATCCGCCCCCCCGCATGCCTTGCAAGATATTCTTCATGTGGTGAGAGATAATTGCTATCGTTTGACCGATAGCTGCCAAACGTTCATTTTGCAACAGCGAAGAGTAGTAGAACGTATCTTCGATGGCCAACGCCGCTTGGTGCCCAATCGCCGTCATCAGCCGCAAATGCTCGTCGTTAAAGCGACTCTGCGGTTGCCCGACGACAGGTTGCCCGCCCACAGTTTGCCCAGCCGCCGCTTGCCCGGCCGACGTAAAGGTATCCACGTACAACGCGCCGACGCACTCGTAGCGCCCCAGCAAAGGTACGCAGAGCGCTTCGCGAATCCCCATTTGCACGATCGAATGAGCGGGGTCCCATCGCGCATCTTCACGGGCATCGGTCGTCCGCACTCCCTCGCGACGCTCGATGACGAAATCGAGAATCGTGCGGCTGATCGCCATCCGATCGGCCGGTTGGTGGCTGCGATCACAGCGGGCCGCCGGGCGAAGTTCGTCCGAATCGCTGTCCCGCAACATCACGCACCCCCGATCGGCCTCAACCCAATCGAACACCAATCGCAAAATCCTCTCCAACAGCTCCGGAATATCCATCGTGCGACCGACGGCAATCGCCGTCTGATACATCACGTCCAAGGACCGGCGATCGAGATTCTCCGTCGCCACTTCGGGCTTGACCTTCGTGGCACGACCGGAAAGCACCGAGGGGGCCCAGGAGGAGACGATCCGCGAAGCTTCGGTCGCTTGCGTTTGACTGATAATGTCCACGCTGTGAGCCGCTTGGATCGAATCGGGCGAGCCACTGCCGGTGAAAATCATCAGCGTTTGGCCGATCTGAATCCGATCGCCGCTGCGTAAGGTATAACGGGTGATCGGCTGGCCATTAACCAACGTCCCGTTGCTGCTCTCCAGATCGATCAACTCGAAGAGTTGTTCGTGAGTCGCGCTCGCTGCGTTTGCCAGCGTGCGGATCTGGGCGTGGGTTCGCGAAGCTTCGTTATCGAGCAATTGAATCGCGCAAGACGTATCACGACCGATATGGGTCGTTTGCCCTTCAACGCTGAAGAACTTGCCCTGGTCTCGACCGCGAATCACGTACAACGAAGGCATGGCAGCAGGCAGGAATCCGGAAGGGGGAGGCGCAACACCGCAGGGGCTGGCAGCCGACTCTGGCGGGCATGATCTTCACGAAGCGAGTATCATAGCGTGCGGAGGCTCCCATCGGGCGCGTCCAAGAGCGCAAAATTTAGGAAGCTATTTCTTTTTCTCGACATCACTGGAACCCGAGAGGCATGATGACAAGTCGATCTGCTGTGGTCACCTCGACCGCCCGCCGCAACCGTCACGGCAATTTACCGACCCGCCGGCGGCGGCTCCTCAAGCGAGCCGCCTGGCTGTGTGTCGGTACGCTAATGTTAGCGGGCCAGTCTTTGCTTTCGCCCCTCCGGGCGGAAGATGTGGCTACCAAAGAATTGGCTCGCAGCGGAGCTACCGCGGCCGCTGCATCCCGTGAAAGGCTGGCGAACGATCTCCAGTATCTCTCCAGCGACGCCTTGGAAGGACGTGACACGGGGTCCGAGGGAATCGAAAAAGCGGCCGAGTTCATCGCCAGTCGCTTCGACGAATTGGGGCTGAACACCAACCTGTACGACGGCACCCCGTTTCAAGTCTTCACCGCACTCCGCGATGTCGAAATGGGCACCGCCGAGGCGAACGGGCTGAGCATCCAAGTCGGTGCAGCAGAGCCGAGCACGCACCTGCTGAACGAAACCATGCTACCGCTGGCGATCGGCGGCAGTGGCGAAGTGACCGCTCCGCTGGTGTTTGTCGGTTATGGTATCACCGCCCCTGATGCGAATTACGATGACTACGCCGGGTTGGATGTGACCGGAAAAATCGTGGTCATGCTGCGTGGCGAACCGCGCAGCGGACGCGACGACAATCCGCTCGGGGGACGCCGCAACAGCCGCTTTGCGTTCTTCAACACCAAGATTGAAAACGCCGTGGAGCACGGAGCTGCCGGCGTGTTGCTGGTCAATCACGCCCAAGCGACTGGCCAAGTCATCGCACAGGCCGAGGCGCGGCTAACCCGTGAGCAAGAACGCTTGGCAAGCACCGAAAGTTCGCTAGCCAACCTCCCCGAAGACGCGGTCAATTCGCGTGAACGCTTGTCCCAAACGCTACAGCTGATCCGCTCCCAGATCGCCGCTGCGGAAGCCGACGTGGCGAGCGCCCCCGAGGCGTTGTTGGCCATGAACCAAGCTGGAAACAGCACGCGGGAAGACGCGATTCCTGTGGTTTCCTTCGGTCGCCGAGCTTGCAACGAATTGTTCGCTTCCTTGGAAAAATTCAGCAGCGATGAACCTTTGGCCGAAATCGAAGCCAGCATCGACGAGAAATTCGTGCCGGCTAGCTTTCAACTTGATGAAACCACGGCCACCATCCGGGCTTCGATCGTGACCCGCGACGTAATCGGCAAAAACGTGATCGCCGAATTGCCCGGCAAAGGCAACTTGGCGGAAGAAACGATCGTGATCGGCGCGCACTACGATCACGTCGGCATGGGGGGACGCGGCTCGTTAGCCCCGGGGACCATCGCGATTCATAACGGCGCGGACGACAACGGCAGCGGGACTGTCACGATGCTGGAAACAGCCCGCCGGATCACCGAGATGGACTTGGAAAACCACCGGCGAATCGTCTTTATGGCCTTTACGGCGGAAGAAAAAGGGTTGCTCGGCAGCAAGCATTATGCTCGCGAGCCCCGCTTTCCCTTGGAAACCACCACCGGCATGATCAACCTCGACATGGTGGGCCGACTCAACGACGAAGAGAAGCTAACCGTGTTTGGGACGGGCACAGCCCCCGAATTCGATGGGTTGGTGGACGCGTGGACGGAAAAATTCCAACTTCCGGTCCGCAAAGACGAAAGCGGCTACGGCCCGAGCGATCACACCAGTTTTTACGAGCAAAAAGTACCCGTGCTGTTTTTCTTCACCGGTCTGCACACCGATTATCATCGCCCAAGTGATGATTTCGAAAAAATCAATTTAGACGGCATGGTCCGCATAACCGATATGGTTTGCGAGGCGGCGTTGTACTTGGCCACCGTGCCGGTGCGTCCGACTTTCCAAACCACCGGACCGGGAGCGGGCGTGAATCGGGCGCGAGCCAATCGCCAGCCCGCGGAAACCCCACCGCCAGCCGCCTTCATGGGCGTGGCGATGGAAGACGTGGAGGGAACTGTCGTGGTCACCTCGGTGGTGGATCAAGGCCCGGCTGCCCAAGCGGGTATTCGCCCGGGGGACAGCCTGGTCCAACTCGGAGAGACAAAGACAAAAAGCATGGCGGAAGTGCAAACCGCCGTCGGTGAACAACGTCCCGGGAATGTCGTCGACGTGACGATCAACCGCGGTGGGGACGAAATCACGGTAAAAGTGAAACTTGGCGAGCGACCGTAATATTCGGCAACACCTCGCAAAAAACTACCGGGCCCCCGCTCCTGACGAAAAGCGGGCGCGGGGGCCATTTTGAGAATTTCTTATCACGGTTTTTAAATTAACACGGAAATCAATCTTTACGCGATTGACCCCAGTCGGGCAGAATGCCTCCCGTCTATTAGAGCAGACCTTACCTGTTAAAGGTCAACATCGCGCCCGCAGGATTCGTGGCGCAGCGATGCACGACAACGACACGCACCCCATTTGCAAGGAGAGCGAAAGTGCGACATTTTTCGAAGTTGGCGACGGTTGTTGGATGTCTTGGTCTCATGCTGATCCCAGCGATCTCAGCCCAAGCCCAAGGCGGTGGTGCCAAGCCAACGGTGATCGCGGTGGTCGACGTGGCTCGGATTCTCAAGGAACACAAGGGAATTCAAGCCCAAGTCAAAGCCGTCGAAGAGGAACTGGCCAGCTATGACAAACAGTTCAAGCAACAACAAGAAGAGCTCAAAGCGGCCGTTGAACTGCTGAAAACCCTGCAACAGGGTAGCGTCGACTATGCCAAGCAAGAAGAAAAGATTGCCAACGCCGACAGCAGCTTGCGATTGCAAATGAACCGCAAACGCAAAGAATTGGTCGATGCCGAAGCACGCATCTACTACGACAATTACACGATGATTTCCGACGCTGTCAAATTGATCGCCGAGCACAACAAGATTGACCTGGTGTTGCGTTACAACAGCGAAGAGATGGCTCTGGAAAACCAAGAGTCGGTGATTCGTGGCGTGATGAAAAACATCGTCTACCACAAAGACAGCTTGGATATCACCGCTTACGTGATGCAAGTGCTCGACCAGAAAATGGCCAGCAAGCAACCAGCTACCGCAACTCGCTAACGCGGCAACGCCAGCGAGCCAGGATGCTTGAAATTTGACTACGATGGCAAGGAAAACAGGGACCGTGTCATCGGCTCGTCAAGGTGAAGCCAGGAAAGCAAAGTTGCCTTTCAATCGTGGGGAAAACAGCGAGCCCGCGGGCCGCTGTTAACAAAGCGTGCAAAGTGATTTAGGACAGTCTGACCAGCCTCTTTAACCGGGGGCTGGTCAGGCCTGTTCCAGCCCGACTGCAAAACTGTCTGGGCAAACCAACATCAAGACAACGAAGTAATTAGAGCCGACGGCAACACGCGCTACGGAGGGTGCGGAGATGCGAGTTCGAGAACGAAACGAGCACACGATTGCCGAACGGGTTCGCCTTTCCGGACGGGGATATTGGTCAGGAGAGGGTGTCAATCTGAGGTTTTTGCCAGCGGCCGCTGGAACCGGTATTCGCTTTGTGCGAACCGATTTGCCGGGCCAGCCGGAGATCCCCGTATCGGTCGACAATCGTCGTGACCAAGCGTTGCGGACCGTGCTTCAAGTTGACGGGGCGCGGGTGGAAATGATCGAGCACTTATTGGCGGCGCTCGGTGGGTTGGCAATTGATAATTGTCGCATCGAAGTCGACCGCCAGGAACTACCCGGACTCGACGGTTCAGCCGCCGGTTACGTCGACGTGCTGCGTTCCGCCGGTTTGGTCATGCAAGCCCAATCTCGCCGACAAATCATCGTCGATCGGCCCTTGCGAGTGGGCGATGCGGGTGGCTGGGTGGAAGCCCTACCATCACCCGACGGAATGATGCACGTGGAATATCGGTTGGACTACGGCGGTGATTCGCCAATTCGACCGCAAACCTATCATTGCGTGCTGACGCCGGAAAACTTCTGCCGTGACTTGGCTCCGGCGAGGACTTTTGTCACCAAAGAGCAAGCGGCCCAACTGCGACAAGCCGGTTTGGGCAAGCACGTCACAAATCGTGATCTTTTGGTATTCGGAGATTCGGGCCCAGTTGATAATCTATTAAGATATGTCGACGAGTGCGCCCGGCATAAGACACTGGACTTGGTTGGGGATCTCAACGTAGTCGGTGCGGATTTAATTGGTTGCTTCACCTCCTACCGAGGCGGTCATCAATTAAACGGTAAGTTGGCAACGGAGTTAATCGCTGCGGCGAATTGCGTTTCGGCGGGATGCCGCGACGCTGCGTAACATAATCGCAACTTGTTAGGAAGGATTCACGCTGATGAGCGTCACTATCGCCCCCACCGCCGCGGTTGATCCCAGGGCGAAGATTGAAGCGGACGTTCACATTGGCCACTTTTGCGTCGTCGGTCCCGATGTCACCATCGGGCGTGGCACGCGATTGGAAAGCCATGTGACGCTAATGGGACATGTCAGTATCGGGGAAGAAAACCATATTTTCCCCAACGTTGTCATTGGGGGACACCCGCAAGATATCAGTTACCGCGGCAGTGAAACGCGGGTGGAGATCGGCCACTCCAACATCATCCGTGAATCGGTCACGATCAACCGCGGCACCGAAAAAGAAGATGGTATCACGCGGCTGGGTAATCAATGTTACATCATGACCTGCAGCCACATCGCTCACGATTGCAAAGTCGGCGATCGAGTGATCATGGCCAACAACGTGATGCTCGGTGGACACGTGCATGTGCACAATGATGCCACGATCAGCGGCGGCGTCGGCGTGCACCACTTCGGCTCGGTCGGCAATTTCGCTTTTGTCGGCGCGCTCTCGCGAGTTCTGCATGACGTGCCACCATTCATGCTCTGCGAAGGCATCCCCGCCAAACCACGTTGCGTGAACGTCGTGGCGCTCAAACGCAATGACTTTCCCGCCGAGGATATCCGCCTAGTCACCGAAGCCTTCAAGTTGCTCTATCGCTCCAAGGTGGGCGTCGAGTCGGCTCGCGAACTATTGCTGGCGCGGGGTCCGATGCGCCCCTGCCTCAAGGCGCTCTTTGATTTCCTAGACCATCAACGCGGTGGCAGCCACGGACGTGGTCGCGATCGCAGAAAGAAAGCAGCCTAATGTCTCTAAAGTTTGCTGTGGTCGGTGCGGGCCATTTGGGAAAAATCCACGCCCGCTTGTTGGCCAGCTTGGATGATGTCGAAGTGGTGGCGATTACCGACCCCAGTGACGCCGCGCGGGCCGGGGCCGCCACCGCGCTGAACCTACCGACCTATGCCAGTCACCGCCAAGTGCTCGACCAAGTCGACGCCGCCGTGATCGCTTCTCCAACCGGCTTGCATGCTGAAATCGCCAGCGATTTCCTCACCGCCGGCAAACATTTGTTGGTGGAAAAACCGCTCACCACCAGCGGCGAAGATGCCGCCCAATTAGTCCGCTTGGCGCATCGTCACGACTGCGTCTTACAAGTCGGGCATGTCGAACGATTCAACCCAGCCTGGTCGGCAGCGACTGACTTTATTCGCCAACCCAAGTACATCGAAGCGACGCGGGCTAGCAGTTTCCCGGGACGCTGCCTCGATGTGGGCGTGGTGATGGATTTGATGATTCACGATTTGGATCTGGTGCTATCTTTGACCGACGCCGAATTGGTCGACATTCAAGCTAGCGGGATCAGCGTGGTTTCCGACCACGAGGATCTAGCCGAGGCCCGCCTCACATTCGCCTGTGGGCTAGTTGCCAACCTGAAAGCTTCCCGCGTCAGCTTGGGTGCCAGCAGGCAGATGAGTCTGTTTGGGGCCAACGGCTTTGCGGAACTTGACTTTTCCCAGCCCAGCGCGACGCTGGTGCGAGCGTCGGGAGCCGTCTGTGATGGCTCCTTTGAGCTAACCACGCTGGGAGAACCCAAGCAAGCTCGCGATCGGTTATTCGGCGAACATTTAACCGTCGAACAACCGGCACTTGAACCGCGCAACGCAATTCTTGACGAGCTGCATGACTTGGTGATCAGCATTCGTTCCGGCACGGCGCCGACCGTCACCGGCGCGGCGGGTGCCCGCGCCGTGCAGGTTGCCAACCAGGTCTTGCGAACGATCGACAATCGCTGCTGGACGGCTGACAAAGCGAGCCCGCAACGTGGCCCGCATGTCAAACCTCTGGCGAAAACGCAAAAGCGGGCCGCATAAGCCGCAACGCGCCAGAGAGCGTTTCCCCACCGCATCAGCCGCAACGCGCCAGCGTGCGGTTCCCCACCGCATCAGCCGCAACGCGCCAGCGTGCAGTTCCCCTCCGCATCAGCCGCAACGCGCCAGCGTGCGGTTCCCCTCCGCATCAGCCGCAACGCGCCAGCGTGCGGTTCCCCTCCGCATCAGCCGCAACGCGCCAGCGTGCGGTTCCCCACCGCATCAGCCGCAACGCGCCAGCGTGCGGTTCCCCACCGCATCAGCCGCAACGCGCCAGCGTGCGGTTCCCCACCGCATCAGCCGCAACGCGCCAGCGTGCGGTTCCCGAGAACCAGGAGCGAGCGAGGTGAAAAACGCCCCTTGTTTACAAGAAGCGATCTGGTTTCCTGAGCGCTTTGCAAATCTTAGCCAGCTCCTGTTTCCAGTGCTCGACTTGTTGGTCATCCCCAGTTTCGGAATAGAGCTCGATGAGGTGTTGGGCACCGCCAGCTTGCTCCCAGTAACGTCCTTTTTTGGCGATGTCTTGCTGCTGGTTTAGACGCATTTGAACAGCTTGCTCGTGGTCGCCAGAGTTCAGCCAAAACCAAGTTGAGAATAGATAGTCGTCGCTGTCAGCCATCGATTGACGAAGCCGCCAACCTTTTCGGTATTCCGTCTTGGCTGCCTTCGCATCACCAAGGGCGGCTAACGCACAAGCTCGCGCCAGAGCCAGCGAACCTTTGGCTTCTTTATCGGGTTCACCGTCACGCAAGCCCTGGTCTGCGTATTCCAGCATTGCCTGCCAATTTCGTTGTTTACAAGCAGCTTTCGCGCGGAAGTAGCCAATCGCCCACAAGTCGTCTGGATCAACGACGCTGGCGATCTCCTGCACCTTGACGGTCCACTGTTCAACTTTTTTCCAATCAGCTTGCTCGAATGCCAATGTTGCAACGCCGTTGAGAATTCGCAGTTCGTGTTCCTTTGCGGGCCCACAGTTCGCGCGGACGTATTCGTAGGCCGCCATGATTTCATCGGCGTAACCTATGGGGTCCGTATTCGCCAGATTGTTAACCAATTTGACATTCACCATCATCTGCTGTGGCGTACCATTGAATTTGGGTTGCCTGGCCTGGATGGCACCCGCGGAAAGCAATTCGCGAGCCGCCTTCACTTCGCCCATGGTCTCCAGTCCTTGAGCTAGCCAGACGTCGCACCACAACGTGAATAACTCCTCACCAAGCGATTCGCTGATTTGTCTTGCCTTCTTTAGTAAAGAGACGTTGAGTGCTGGATCATCAGGGTCTTCCATGCTCTCCTCGAACAAGTCAAGCATCTCGATCGCCCGCTCGCCATAGTTGTCGTCTTCATAAATGTTATCCGAGTAGCATTGATACCACTCCCAAATATCACCACTCATCTGATCAATTCCTGCAGTGATTGGCTGAATTTCCCGAATGCAGTCATACATTGCCTGGCATCGAGCATCCGCCCCGAGAAGATTTTTGTAGCTTGATAGAGCGCTTCGCAAATGTTTAATTCCAGTTGGGCAGTGGAGGCCAACTGGGCTAATCTTTGAATCAAAGGAGATTTAGCATTAAGATACAAAATCCCCTCTTCACTTTCTCCTTCGGCGCGAAGTTCGGACGCACAACCGGCCAGCATCTCGGCGACTCCGGGAATCAAGGCGTCGTCATGCACGGCTTGGCGGGCGTCGCGAATGAACTCTGCGTTGGGAGAATACAGCAAGATTGCCGGGAGGTCCTCGGGATCGAACTCCCCCATCTTCACTCGAGGTTCCAACTGTTTGAATATTTCCGTTAACGGGATGTACTTTTTGCTGCGGATTTCGCGAATCAAGGAGTGGATATCGCTTTCCGCTTGCACCAAACGAACTTCAGTATGTTCCTGCGCGTATTTTTCCAGAAAGGGCAACACGCCAAACCAACTGGCATCGATCACTGGTTTACCGCAACCCTCCAGAATCACTTGTTCGCACAGCCTCGGAGTGTCGTTAATCTGGTAATACAAAATCTTTTGTTTTGACTGTCGCAGGTAATCGGGAATTGAAAGCCTGCCACGAGAGGTCGGGAGGCGGATTGCATCAGCGACCCTGCGGAAAAAACCTTGGTGTTCCGCTGCCCACGCCATGATCAGGTCGGCGTGCGAATCAAGCACCGCGTGCCAGCGATGGGGAGTGTCTTGGCATAGTCGTTCCAGGCCAGCCAAAAGTTGTTCTTCGATGGCATCGGCAACCCATTCCAGGTTTTCATCTTCGTGGATGTCTTCGCGCGAAGCGGTCGGTTGCAGCATCGGAGATTCCACAATCGCGCTCGCAAAGCGGGCCCACTTAGGCAGCAACCTGCGATCGCGTTCACATATTAACATGCTGCGAATGAAGACCGTCGCGTCTCCGTGCTCTTGCAGGGACGCCCTGGATCGCTCCGGGATATAGATGACTCCCGATAAAGGAATGTGAACTGAATCATGACCAACGGAACGCTTGTGATCTGTTAGCGGCAAGACCCAAATCGGGTCATCCGAAATTTCTCGCGTTCGCAAGAACGCAATGATCGCGGCTTCGATGCCTGCACTTTCTGCCGTACCCGCTGCCCCCCTTTTCCATGGCGGATGCCCGAGATTGGAACGCAGCGATGCTTTTCCAACGAAAATCGGATGAGGCAGCAGGTCGGCAAAACGCTTTACCTGTCGATCGAGTGTCGGCTCATCCAGCAAATGCCGCATCGCAGGCTTGAGGGTCAAGCGAACCGTCGTGCCGACAGTGGTTCGTCTGCCCGTTGTCAGGCGGTAGGACTCACTTCCGTCGCTTTGCCAAGTCACCGCTTTGTGGCCGTTTTGAAAAGACTTGGTTTCCACCACGACCGATTCGCCCAACATAAATGCGCTGAGAAAACCCAAACCGAACTGCCCGATCAAAGTTTGGTCAAGCAGCGGCTCCTGTAAAGCTAGGTCTTGGCGCAATTGGCGAGTGTAGCCGCGACCGATTGTTGACAAGTAGGCAATGACCTCCTCTTTGGTCAGTCCCGATCCGTTGTCTTTAATTTCGAGAATATGCTTGTTCTTGTTGATACGCACATCAATGCGAGGAGCCTGATCCCAATCCGCCTGTTCAATGGCTCGTCGCGAAATGGAGTCATGCGAGTTTTGCAACAATTCCCTTAGACCGACTCGCGGGTCCGAGTAGAGATGCTCCGCGAGAACTCTGATCAGCCCAGGAAGATGCAAGTCAAACTTTTGCGGTGAGGATGTCATTTATTCCTTTGATAAGCCTGTGGCATACGCATCGTAATTGCCAAAAGTAAGTCGTGCAGGGTCCAGCCTGGGACACAAAGCTAGTGTGTCCCATCAAGGAACGGAGAACGAAAATGGGACGGAGCTTGAAACAAATAATTCAAGTTCGCCTCATTTTCGTGCAAACTTCATGTCGCATCAATACCCGGGCGCACCCCCGCAAAACCGTCATACCCACATAACCTCGCGGCCAATCCGAAAACACGTCTTGCCCCACGAAACCCCGATGCGAGCCATTGCGCGACGTCGTAGCCTCCTCGCATACATGCCGATGTCGGATACGGAGAGCGCATCACCGAGATTCATGAGCTCCACGACTCTGCGTTTCCAAGCTGCGAACAGTTGCGAAAGAATTGTTTCAAGCTGATTCGCGGTGAAGTACATCTTGAAAATCATGTCATTTGCTACTGAATTCGAAACACCGGTTCTATATCGTTAATGTTATTAGTGTGCGATGAGTGAAGATTAGTGTGTTATTCGATTAGTGTGTTATTCGATTACTGTATTATGATGGGAACGCTAATCGTCACTATTCGGGCGGGAAGACGCGGCAAGGCTGGTATCGCGAAATGTTGCGACGAACGATGGAAGCCAACCAGTTTACCTTGCATAAATACGAAAGACTTGTATCGAGGTGCTGAGCCTCCCCGCAAATTGATATCATTAAGGTATCAATTAGCCGCTATTGATACCCACGAAGTACCGATAGCAAGAGTGGTGAAAATCTTCCCGTCCTTACAAAAGCGATCTGGTTTCTTAAGCGATGTACAAATCTCAGCCAGCTCCTTTCGCCTCAAGGCTAGACACCAGCGCACGCCGAATCGCCTCAAGGCTACACACCATCGCACGCTGGCATTTCCCTACCCAAAGGCGCAGGGAGACGAAAAAACGTCGAGCCTGTTCGACACACAGTCGATAAATACCGCAAACCAGAACAACAGTTCTCAAACGCTAACTTTATTAGTGTGCGATGAGCAGGAATTAGTGTTCTGTGCTGTTTGCCGTATTAAACACCGGACGCGAACGCTTAACGGCTAACGGCATCGGTCGTCCAGCGTCCATCAACCATTCGCCAAGTTTGTCCCGTTGGATTCTCATCCGCGAGCAAGCTCGGCAGACGTTGTTTGCGGACGTTGTCAAAACTGGTCAGCTTGCCAAATCGCAACAGCGAAGCGGGCACGCCCACCGCGGTAAATCCTGGATGCCCCGTCGCCGGATAGGGACCACCATGATTCATCGCCGCCGAAACCGCCACGCCGGTCGGCATCTTATCGTTCAGCAAGCGACCGACTTTGGGCGTGAGGGCAAAGGCCAAGGCTTCGTAAGCCGATTCGTCATCTTCGCTGGCTGAATAAATGCAGCCGGTCAGATTGCCTTCGAGCGACTCAATTACGCGGATCATTTCCGAGGTGTCGCTGGCCAACACCAGCAGCGCGGCGTTACCAAAGGCTTCGGTTTGGAACGCTTCGGGATCACTCAAAAACTGCGTCGCATCGCAGCGGAGCAGGGTGTTGGCCACGGCGCAACGCCCATTCTCCACAGCCCCACCGCCGGTCAACACTTGAGCGCCCGAAGACTGCAACGTTTCAATCGCCGCGGTCAATGATTTGGCAACTGCGGGTGAGAGCAGGGTGCCGGCGGGGGCTGTCTGAAACCGCTCGGTCAACCGCTCCACAAATTGCTCGCCATCCGCGCCCGCGGGCAACAGGACCAAGCCGGGATTGGTGCAAAATTGGCCACTTCCCATCAACACGCTAGTCAGGTACTGGTCAAGAATATCAGTTCCCGACTCGGCCAGCGCGGCGGCCGTAATGACGACCGGGTTAACGCTGGAAAGCTCAAGATAGATCGGCTTACCAGCTTGATCGGCAGCCGCTTTTAGTTTCAAACCGGCCCCCCGGCTGCCCGTGTATCCGGTCGCTCCCACCCGCGGATCCGCGACCAAGCGTTCGCCATCTTCGTGACTGGTGCGGTAAATCAACTGCACGGTCCCAGCCGGCATGTCGGTTTCGCGAGCCGCTTCCATCGCTTCCTCCGCCAACAACTGGCTGGTCTCAGGATGCGAGCTATTGGCTTTGGCGATCACCGGGTTGCCGGCGGCAATCGCGGCGGCAAAATCGCCCCCCGCCACGCTGTTGAACGCGAAGGGAAAATTATTGGGACCGAACACGCAGACCGGCCCGAGTGATTGATAGCAAGAACGGATGCCGGCGGCCGTATCGATGGTGGCCAGCGCCCAGTCACCACTGCGTGCCGCGGCAGCCGCTTTCCGCAATTGCCCCGATGTTCTGGGCAGTTCCACATCAGCCAGACGCGGCGATTTGGCCAAGCCCGTTTCGGCGTAAGCCGTTTCCACCAGTTGCTCTTTGGCCGCTTCGATCCGGTCGGCGAAACGCTCCAAAAACCGGGCGATCTGCTCAGCCGGCAATTTTCGCAGCGCTGCGTGGGCGGCAACCGCAGCATCCAGCGCCGCGTCGCAATCGGCCCAAGTGCTGACCGGGAACATGGCCTCGCGGGGCGTGGCCGTGTTGGGGTCGGTGGCTTGGAAAGTGCCGCTGGCATCAGCGTCGCGCCAGGTGCCGGCGATCAACACGGGCCGCGTGGTAGCTTGTGCGGTGGCCATTTAAAAAACTCCTTTAACCTTGAATGATCGAATTGGAAAGCGTACCGATGGTATCGATCGTGATGTCGACCCAATCGCCCGCTTGCAAAGTAAAATCAGCATTTGGCACAACGCCCGTGCCGGTCATCAGCACGGCGCCGTCTGGAAAGCTGTTGTCGCGTCCCAGCCAGCTGACCAAATCGGTAAACTCACGAGCCATTTCAGCCGCCGAGGTGGCCGCTTCGAAAACCACGCTCTGACCGCGACGAATCGTCAACTGAACAGCCAACTCAGCCGGTTCGACCGGCCCGGAAACCAGCCGTATCCAGGGCCCCAAGCCGGCCGCCGCATCGTAACACTTGGCCTGCGGCAGGTAGAGCGGATTCTCGCCTTCAATGTCTCGCGAACTCATGTCGTTACCAATCGTCAAACCGACGATCCGCAGTCCCCGGTTGAGCACCAGCGCGACTTCGGGTTCCGGCACGTTCCAGCTGGCATCCTCTCGAATTCGCAACGCTTGCAGGTGACCGCGAACCCGATGGGGCGTCGCTTTAAAGAACAGTTCGGGACGGGCGGCCGTGTAGACGCGATCGTAACACGAAGCAGCCGCTTCGGACTCTTCCATGCGGGCCGTCTGGCTGCGTTTGTAAGTCACTCCCGCCGCCCACACTTCCTGACGATCAATCGGAGGGAGCAAAATCACCTCGTCAATCGACACCGCCGCCGCTGTCTGCAACGATTCGACCGCCGCGATCGGATCGACCGCCTCCAACAAATCGCTGAGGCATGCATAGGGCGTGCCAGTCAATCGCAAAGGAGCGATCGACACGTCTTGGACCACACCGAGCTGAGTTTCGCCACTGGTCCGATCGATAAATTTTGCAATTTTCATGCTTAGAATCGTAACGCTCAAAGAAGGTTCGAGAAAGCCGCCTGCCACCAAGCCAATCAAGCCAATTCAGATAATCAAGCCGACGAGGCCGCCGCTGGAATCACGATCGCCGGCTCCAACTGCCCCTGAGCCGATCGCCAGATCAGCAAGCCTTCAACCACCATCCAAATTTGCAACGCCAAAATGGATACGCCGAAGAGCGTCAAATGCCAATCTCCGGCCGGATACCACTGATAAACAATCTGATAGGTGATCGCCCAAGCCGGCATCGTCAACATCAGCAGCATGGGAATCAGCAGCGGCCAAGTTGGTTTACGACGGCGGGCCAAATAAAAGACGCCCACCATCAAAGCCAGCCCGGCCAATAATTGATTGGTCGCACCAAACAAGGGCCACAGAATCATGCCTCCAGTTCCCGGTGGATCGCCAGCCAGCAAGGCAATTGCCACCGCCACGCCGACCGCTGCGGAAGTGGCGACATATTTATTGGTCAGCGGAGTCACATGAATCGTGGCCCCCAGTTCCTGCAACACGTAACGCAGCAAACGCGTGGCCGTGTCGAGCGTGGTGGCGGCGAAACAAGCAACCAACACCGCCATGATCGCCACCGCCATTCGCAACGGCACGCCGATGGCCGTGATGAAATTCGCGCCCCCATCGATGAAGGCGGCAAGTTTGTTTTTCAATTTGTGGTTGGCCCAGCCACCGCCGCCATCCTCCCCGCCGCTGACCCGGTAATAGCTTCGCCAAGCGGCCGCCCCCGTGATCGCGGCTCCCGTCTCGGTGGTCGTCAGCCGATAATCGGCCCCGTCATCACCGACCACTCGCTCCACAGGTCCCATTCCGACCCCCGCGCAGCAAGCCAAAATCACCACCACCGCCAAGGCGCCTTCGAGCAGCATCGCACCGTAACCGACCGGCCGCGCGTCGGTCTCACAGGCCACCTGCTTGCTGCTGGTGCCACTGCTGACTAAACAATGAAAACCGCTGCAAGCACCGCAGGCGATGGTGATAAATAAGAACGGCAAGATCGGCGGCGCGTCGCTGGGGATCTCTGCCGCCGGAGCAATCGCCGGAGCCGTGGCGACCAGATCGGCTTGCCCCGTCAGCGAAGCGACAACCAAACCGGCCACCAGCAACGCCAACGCCACGAACAGTTGATGGCTGTTAATGTAATCACGGGGCTGCAGCAACAGCCAGACGGGCAACACCGAAGCGGCAAAGGCGTACGCCAACAGGATCAAAGTCCAAACCACCACGGCGCTGGAAAACAGGCCACTTTCCGGCAGGTAAGCCTTGAGATCGAGCGGCAAATAATAGGCTCCCGCATAAACCGCCGCGTATAGTAACGCCAAGCCTGCCAAACTGGGAACCAGCAACCCGCCTCCTTGACGATACACCCAAAAACCAATCATCACGGCGGTCGGCATCGCCACCCACACGCTCAGCACCGATTCCGGGTAGAGATCAAAAATCGAAGCGATCACCAACCCGAAGACGGCCAATACGATCCACAAGGCGAGGGCCAAAATCGTCAAAAACAGCAGTTTAGCCCGCGGCGAAATCAGCCGCCCGGCGGTCTCACCAATCGTTTGCCCGCGGTTGCGAATGCTGATCACCAATGCCGACAGATCGTGCACGCCACCGATCAGAATGGAGCCGAACACGACCCATAATAACGCCGGCAGCCAGCCCCAAAACACGGCGATCGCCGGCCCCACGATCGGCCCGGTGCCGGCAATGCTGGTAAAATGATGGCCAAAAATCACCGATAGCCGGGTCGGCACAAAATCAACGTTGTCTTGCTGGGCCCGGCTGGGCACCGGCGAGGCGTTGTCCAAGCCAAATAATCGATTACCCAAATAACGACCGTAGGTGTTATAGGCAACGATAAAACCAACCATCGAAAGGACGGCGACGACCAGGGTGGACATGATTGCGGATGTCAAACAAGGGAAAAAGGCGGGAAAACAGCGTGATCGCGGCAGTTAAAAGTGGCAGCCAGGTGAAGCCGAGTGGACGATTCGTCGCAAGGGGTGGGTGACCAACCAGTTATGGTACTTATAATACCCGGGCAAATTCTGCCTGTGGCGGCTTGACGGATAAGGTATCCGAAACTCACCTTGGCGTCACTTCGTTATTATTCTTCGCCCCTCCTCCTGTTATCCGTAAAAGGTTCACGCGTGTCGGAACAGATTGAAAAGACGATCATCATTGGTAGTGGCCCCGCTGCTTGGTCTGCCGCGATCTACGCGGCACGTGCCAATTTGGAACCGCTGGTGTTCGAAGGTGCGATGAGCGAAGAGAATCGCATGCAGGGCACCCTGCCGCTGGGGCAGCTGGCGCAAACCACCGAAGTCGAAAATTACGCGGGATTTCCCTCGGGAAAACTCAAGCAGTTTATCGATTCGGCGATCGACAAAGAGCAAGAATATTTGCTGCCCCCGGTCGAGGAAGAAGCGCACGCGGTGACCGGCCCCGAGCTGATGAACCTGATGCGCCAACAAGCGCGTAATTTCGGCACCCGCGTGATCACCGACGACGTGGTTCGCACCGAATTGGGCGAGCGTCCGATGACGGTGCACACCGCCGACAACGGCTCCTTCCGCTGCCACACGATGATTGTCGCCACCGGAGCACGCGCTAATTACTTGGGGCTGCCCAGTGAGGAAGCTTACAAAAACCGCGGCGTCAGCGCCTGTGCGGTCTGCGATGGTGCGCTGCCACGGTTCCGCAACAAACCGCTGGCGGTCGTCGGCGGCGGAGACAGCGCCGTCGAAGAGGCCAGTTACTTGTCGAAATTCGCCAGCAAAGTTTACTTAGTCGTTCGCCGCGATGTGCTGCGGGCCTCCAAGATCATGCAAGAACGCGTAACGCGGATTCCCAATATCGAACCGCTGTGGAACCATGAAGTCGACGAAGTGCTGGGGACAGAGACCGGCGGAGTCACCGGTTTGCGTCTGCTCAACAACAAACAGCAGACGAAAACAGAGATTGAAATCGGCGGCTTGTTTTTGGCGATCGGCCACACGCCCAACACCTCTTTTCTCGGCCCCGAAATCAAACGCAATGAATTAGGTTACATTGAGTGGACGACGCCCCAGCGAACTTACACCACTGTGGAGGGTGTATTCTCGGCAGGCGACGTCTCGGACGATTATTATCGTCAAGCAATTACTTCGGCAGGGACCGGCTGCATGGCCGCGCTCGATGCTGAGCGATACTTGGCCGAACACGACATGCTGTAAAAGGTGATTTTGATGGCGGATTCCAGCGACAACATGGCGGACAGTTCCCCCGCGGGTGATGCAGCACTCGACCGACAAACGGCTTTGCTCAAGTCGGTTGAAAACCGTGGACTGCCCGTTCGCTTGGCGACCTACACTCGACTCAGCGGCCCCGGTTGGCTACAAGGCGCGATCACCTTGGGAGGAGGTTCGCTGGCAGGTGCGCTCTACTTGGGCGTGATCATGGGCTATCAGTTAATGTGGCTTCAGCCGGTGGCGATCAGCCTCGGTGTGGTCATGCTGGCGGCGATCAGCTACGTCACTTTGTCAACTGGCGAAAAACCATTCGATGCCGTTCGCAACCACGTCAGCCCCGCGCTCGCTTGGGGTTGGCTAATTGCTACGATGATGGCCAACGTGGTCTGGTCGTTGCCGCAATTTGCTTTGGGAACCGCCGCCATTCAACAAAACCTGTTGCCCGCGAGCGCCACGCCAACTGGCAAAGTGCTAGCCGCTGGCAGCCTGCTAGTGGCCGCTCTGATCGTGGTCTGGTTCTACAACTCGGGCAGCCGCGGGATCCGCATTTTTGAATGGATCCTCAAAGCCATGGTGGGCGTCGTCGTGCTCAGCTTTTTCGGCGTCGTGGCGGCCATGACCAACGCTGGCGTGCTCCCCTGGGGCGAAATTTTTGCCGGCTTTATCCCCGATCCCCGCGCCCTCTTCGAACCTGCCGAATCGCTCCGCGAAGACATCGCCGCCACCGGCGAGATGTCTACGTGGTGGTCCGACAAGATCGCTTCCACGCAGAAAGATAAGATCATCACCGCCTTTGCCACCGCGGTGGGGATCAACATGACTTTTTTGCTGCCCTATTCGATGCTGCGAAAACGCTGGGGCAAACCGCACCGCGGCTTGGCTATTTTCGATCTGGCGATTGGCCTCATTTTTCCCTTTGTGCTGGCAACCGGCTGCGTTGTGATCGCCGCTAGCAGCCAGTTTCATGGTCAACCCAAAGATGTCTTCGCTATGCTCGAAGCGGAGCAACTGGGAACTAAAGAAGTCAAAGACTATCGCAAGATTCTTGACCAAAGATTGGCTGCCGCCCCACCATCCAAAGAAACCGAGTATCAAACACCGATCAGCGAGCTGAGCGACAGCGAACGAGCTGCCCTGCACGCTGAGCTTCCCGAAGCCGATCGGCGGATGGCGGCCATGCTGGTGGAACGGGACAACCTCTCGCTGGCGACCACGCTGGCACCTTTGGTCGGTTCGCAAATCGCGCAAAAAGTCTTCGGCATCGGCGTGCTGGGGATGGCACTCTCAACAATCATAATCTTGATGATCATCAACGGCTTTGCCTTTTGCGAAATGATCGGCGCATCGCCCGATGGCCCCATGCACCGCATCGGCTCGCTGTTGCCGGCCGTCGGCGTGCTGGGACCGTTTGTTTGGGGTGCGGCCGCCCCGGCGCTGGCGACCCCAACGTCCGTGATTGGCGGCGCCATGCTTCCGATCGCTTATCTCTCATTCCTGTTGCTAATGAACTCCGAACAAGTACTCGGCAAAGCCATGCCGCGGGGGATCAAACGCGTGGTCTGGAATACGCTGATGATTACCGCCACCTCAATCGCCTCGGCCGCGTCGGTGTGGGGTTTGTATGAGAAAAAACTATATGGGTTTGAGTTGGGTAAAACAGCCCTCGCCGCCCTGGTCGTGCTGCTGGTGATCGGCATGGTATCGTTTGCCCGCAAAGAAGCTGCCGCGAAAGCCAGTCGGTAATCATGCGGCAAAAATGGTCCGCCCCTCTTCTCGAAAGTCTCAATGATGCAGTGGATGTTGATTGACAAGGCGTGTCAGGCTGATGCCATCGGTCAAACCGTGGAAGTTCGCGGTTGGATCCGCACCCGCCGCGATTCCAAAGGAGGTTTCAGCTTTTTGGAGATTAACGACGGTAGCTGTTTCGGAAATCTACAAGCGGTCGCCGCTGGCGAGTTGGCCAATTACGAAACGGAAATTAAACATTTAACCGTTGGTTGCAGCGTGGTGGTGGCAGGTGAAATCAAGGAATCGCCAGCCGCCGGGCAAGCCACCGAGCTGCACGCCACGTCGGTGCGAGTGCTAGGCTGGGCCGATCCAGAAACGTATCCGCTGCAAAAAAAGCGACACAGTTTTGAGAAACTCCGCGAGTGGGCACACTTGCGCCCCCGCACCAACACATTCGGTGCGATCGCCCGCATCCGTGATCTGGTCTGCGCGTCAATCCACGAATTCTATCGTGGTGAATCGTTCCGTTATGTGCAGACGCCCATCATCACGGCCAGTGATTGCGAAGGCGCTGGTGAGATGTTCCGAGTCACCAGCCTTGATTTGGAAAGGCTGGCAAAGTCGGGTGGACCGGTTAACTATCAATATGATTTCTTTGACCGTCCCGCATTTTTGACTGTCAGCGGCCAGTTAGAGGCCGAGATTTTCGCCACCGCGTTGGGACGAGTTTATACCTTTGGCCCCACGTTTCGCGCTGAGAACTCCAACACCACCCGGCACTTGGCCGAGTTCTGGATGATTGAACCCGAAGCGGCATTCTTTGATTTGCACGATAATATGCAACTGGCCGAGCGGTTTCTCAAACATGTGTTTCGAGATTGCTTGGAACAGGGAGGCGAGGATCTAGAGTTTTTCGATCAAAGAATCGAAAAAGGTAAGATCGATCAAATTCGCGCGGTCGTGGAAAAACCTTTCACCCACATGACCTATACCGCGGCGGTTGAAATCCTGGAAAAATCGGGCAAGCAGTGGGAGTACCCTGTCCAGTGGGGCAACGATCTGCAAGCCGAGCACGAGAAGTTCTTAACCGAACAACACGTTGGCGGCCCGGTGATTCTGACCGATTACCCAGCCTCGATTAAACCCTTTTACATGCGAGTAAATGAGGACGAAAAGACGGTTCGCGGCATGGATGTGCTGGTCCCCGGCGTGGGAGAGATCATTGGCGGCAGCCAGCGTGAGGAACGGCTCGATGTGTTGCTCAGTAGGATGACCGAACAGGGCCTCAGCGAACAAGATTATTGGTGGTATGTCGATCTCCGTCGTTTCGGCACCGTTCCCCACGCGGGCTTCGGTCTGGGGCTGGAGCGGGTCATTCAATACATTACGGGAATGGCCAACATTCGCGACTGTATTCCCATCCCGCGAACCCCCGGAAATGCCGATTTCTAATGGTCGTTGGCAGGCTGGCCCCGAGCCCCACCGGGGCCCAACACTTGGGCAACGCCCGCACTTATCTGCTCGCCTGGCTAGCCGCCCGCTCCGCCGGCGGTCGAGTGATCTTGCGGATCGAAGACATTGACTCACCACGGGTAAAACCTTGGGCCACGCAACAAGCGATCGACGACTTGCATTGGCTTGGCCTCGATTGGGATGAGGGTCCCGACATCGGCGGCCCGTCGACACCTTATCTGCAAACCGAGCGAGTCAAGTCTTACGACACCGCGCTTCGCCAATTGATTGATGCCGATTTGGTCTATCCCTGCGTTTGCAGCCGCACCGACATCGCGGCCGCCGCCTCGGCGCCTCATGCGGGTGAAGAAGGACCTTTGTATCCAGGCACCTGCGCGGCATGGCAAGCTGGTCACCCCCTCCCACCTGCCGATCAATTCTGTTGGCGGTTCCGCAGTAGCGCTGAGACCTTTGAATTCATCGATTTACTGCGAGGTCCTCAGACGCTCTCACCCGCGCGACAGCTGGGCGACTTTCCGGTAACTCGTAAAGGGGGACAAGCCGCTTATCAATTAGCCGTCGTCGTCGACGATGCTGCGATGGAGGTGACGCAAGTCGTCCGCGGAGATGATTTACTGCTCAGCACTTTCCGCCAGCTGGAACTGTACCGCGCGTTGGGGCTGCCCGCACCCGAGTTCGCCCATGTACCACTGGTCGTCGGCCCCGACGGTCGCCGCCTCGCCAAACGCCATGGTGACACGCGGCTGAGTTGGTATCGCGAGCAGGGAGTCACACCCCAAGCGATCATCGGCTGGTGTGCTTTTTCCAGCGGCCTGTTAGCCGAGCAGCAAGCTTGCACACCGGCAGATCTGTTGGCTAATTTCTCGTGGTCTAAGATTCCCCTCCAGCCAGTGACTCCCGGAGAACAGTGGGTGTCGTAACATCACCAGCACAGCTGTTTTCTTTGTAGAACCGCTGTCCTCAGCTGTTTGCTTTGTAGAACCGCTGTCCTCAGCTGTTTGCTTTGTAGAACCGCTGTCCTCAGCTGTTTGCTTTGTAGAACCGCTGTCCTCAGCTGTTTGCTTTGTAGAACCGCTGTCCTCAGCTGTTTGCTTTGTAGAACCGCTGTCCTCAGCTGTTTGAGAGTACAGACTGCAAGCGATTGGGGACAATCGCTCTACAATCAAGCGATTGGGGACAATCGCTCTACAATCCGCGTTGCGGCGGATCGACGTGATAGCGATGGCATTGAACACATGCGTCTCCGGCGGCAGACGGTCGATGACACTGCACACAGGTCGCGCGATGCAACGGTTTAAAGTCCACGTTAGGATGCAACGCGTGCTCCGAATCGTCCGCCGCCAAGCTCTGCACCTGATGACACTGCTGGCAATCAGCTAAAGCTTGAATGTTCAGATGGGGCTGATGTGAAAACTTGGTAAAAGTACGTTGGCCGTGGTCGCTGCGGCGGGCCAACCAGCTGCTGCTGACTCCCGCCTGCACACCTGGATGACAGACCAAACAAGCGGCCACCGCCGGGATCGCTTGCAACTCGGCCTGTTCGGCACCGCTCAACTCAGGCGACTTGGCCAGTTCGCAGACTGATTGCAGAGTGCGGTCCGCATGCCCCGCGCCACGATAATGGATCGCCAGTTTGCGGTCATCGCGATACCATCCACCGGCCGGCAACATCGTGGCAGGCTCAAACGTAGAGGGATTCGCATTTCGATCTCCCGTTGGCTGAAACCAGAGTTGATAAGCGGTGGCGACAAGTTGTGGCGATAATTGCTCGACCAATTTGGCAGCCAACTCGGGCGGCAGCCGTTGCTTGATCGCTGCCTGCGGATTCGCCGCGAACTGCAACGTCAAATCATGCATGGCACGAGCCAACACCTTGCTGGCCTCCATCTGCTCGCGACTTGGTGGCTCGCTAAATATCTGCTCGCCAGCTTGATCGATGACATCCAAACCGGCTTTCACCGCTTCATCACGTTGCAACAGCATCCGCGTGATCACGGGCAAATCAAGGCGATCAACACCGGTCGCCAACTCGGGCCACATCTGCCCACCCTCTGCCAAATTCAACGCTTCATCGCCGAGCGGTTCAAGATCAAGCGTTGGCAAGGCGAGCAAGCTGAGTCCCTGGCCAGCTTGCAACTTTAGCGGCTTGTCATGACACGATGCGCAGTTCGATTCATAAGAGGCCACCCGGGCCAATGTACCGTCGGCTTGCATAGCGTGACAACCGCGACAATCAAAAACTTGATTTTGTTGACCGAAATGTTTTTGCTGATGCGTGGCATGATTAAAAGCGACTTGTCCACCACGCCGATAAGGCCAATCGGCAAACTCGGGATGCCCCTGAGAAAAACTCTCAAACTGGTCCTGGTGACAACTCTGACATTGCTTGTTGGTGAGCCAAGACAAATCTGCCATGCTGCCGCGATGCTCGCGATGACAAGCGGCACAGGCGACATCATCGAGCTGAAAAGCGGGTCGCCGCAGACTAGCCAACCAAGATCCCGAAGTGGATGTTTGGTCGACGGAATCCTTTGTTTCTGGATGATGACTAGCAAGCTGCAAGCTGGCAAAGACTTGACTGGCAGAAACCGCCGCGAGTTCCTGAGTGGTTAGATTATGAGCCAAGTTTTGACGCTGGGGCGAAATGGTTGCGTGATGGCATGCAACGCATAAGCTATTTTGAGATACGCTGGCATGCCCGACTTGTCCAGTTCCAAACCAGCTGGCCAAACTGCCACGAGCGGCGGGATGGCAAGCGGCACAGCGATCGTTACGCAGTTGGCCGCTGAGAATTTGAGCATGCGGTTGCGTCAGTGGCCCCGGAGCCAAAAACTCGCGCCGCCATGGGCCACCAATCGCCAACAAGGTAATTCCAGCGGCAATCACCAAACAGGCGTTGCGAGCCGCCCGCCGACGTCCCACCCAACTCCGACGGGGGCGACATTTCTCACCGCTGGCCCCACACGATCCATCAACGCGGGGACCACCCGGACAGGCCTCACCGCACTCAGCTCGACCGCAAAGCCAGAAATCGCCAGGGCGATCTCCAGCGGGCGGCGTCGGTATCGGCAACTCTCGGTTTCGCACAGCGGCTCACTAGATTCTCTGAGAGCAAAGCAAATGAAAAGCATTAAACAAAGGTTAAGACCATGGCAACATGCACCAAACACCATCCGAGCAACACCGTGGAGAGCACGGCGTGCAAAGCCACCCAAACACGCAATCGGAATTGCAAGGCATAATGGAAATCAAGCTCGTCACGCTTCCGCACCAAGGCGGCCAATTGCCCCGCGGCAGCCTGCGTTTGGTCACTGAGATATCGGTCGAGCTCGCGCAATCCGTGCAACAATCGCTGACGCCGCCAACTGTTGGGCAACACCAGAAACCCGATCGGCACAGGACTGGAAAAAAACGGTTGCAAGCGATCGCGATAGAAAGCGGCCAAGACGGGAGACGCTAAGGAAACCTCCAAACCATCCAACACTTCGCTGGCTCCCTCGGCCAAACGTTGCCGGTGCCAAGGAAAGCGATCAAAACGAAACTCACCCGGCACCGCGTTCATCTTTCGCGGTGCAACGCGGCTGATATAAACACCATAGAGACCACTCAGGGCCACGCTCAAAAACAAGATCGAAAGCCCCCCCTCAAATAACCCGTTGGCCAGTAACCGGGGTACATGCAAGCCGTAGACAGCCAGCGAGAAGAGGCCGGTGTAAATGTGAACTTGGGTCCATATCGAAACTGTCAACAGCGGCAACATCGGCAAACGTTTGCGAGCACCGAACAGCATCAAGATGCAAACGCAGGCCAACAGCGCGCCCCCCGAATAATAACTGGCATGCCCCAAGCGGTTGGAAATCATCCAGTGCCCAGCGGCAAATAGACCGCAAGCCGCGAGCGTAATCAGGATTGCCAGTCGTCGTCGTTTGCGGAATTGCATCACCCCCGACGCCTCCCCAACCAAGCGTCGAGCGGACCGAGATGACTAAGATCCAACCGCGCGAGCGCATCGTGAGGACAAGCATTCAAGCAGGCGGGACCGGCGGGTTGCGTCTGGCAAAGGTCACATTTTGTCGCTTTTAAGATCGGCAGCCCGCTGCCGGCGTCCTGGTAAGCACGCCCCTCGGCATCTTGAATCTCCACCATGCTGATGTTTTCATAGGGACAAGCCGACGCGCAAGTGCCACAACCAATGCAAATCGGTTCCTCGACTCGCACCGTCCCGTTCGCTTCGTCTCGGGCCAGCGCGCCGGTGGGACAACCAATCATGCAAACCGGATCGGTGCAGTGCATGCAGGCTTGGGCAAACATCAATGAATCGTGAATCGGTCCGCTCCGCGTCATCCGCGGGTTGCCATCATGGGTCGTCGCGCAAGCCTTCACGCAATCATCGCAGCGGGTGCAACGTTCCAAGTCGATGACCATGGTTTGCCGCCCGTTGGTCAGTCTTTCCTGCACCAAGAATTCCAACAAGCCGGTGTCGACATGCTGGTTGGGTTCATCGACAACTTCGCCGGAATACTCGCCCGGTTTTTCCCGCCGGGCCGAGCGTCGCTCTTCGTCAATCTCGTCAATCTCGTCAATCTCGTCAGTCCCTTTAACCGCAGCCGTCGCGACCGAACGGCTTGGCTTTTTCCCTTTCTCCACCGGCTGCTCGGCAACCTTCGGCTGCTTGGCGGCAAGCTGAATTTCACCCCGGCGAACATAGGGCAAGATGTACTCAGCCACCGTCTCGATGGGAATCTGCAGCGTATCCACAAAGCCGACGCTGCGGAGCGAGTGATGCAAGGCGCAGGGGGGCGTCCCCGTGACACGGGTTGCATTGTGAGCAATCTCGGCAAATCCGAACGTGTGCCCCTTACCGAGATAGGAGGTTGTCTGGTGCCCGCTGCCATGCTGTTGACTGACGCGGGCAAATCCGGTGCGGATCAAAATCAATTCCGTCGGCAGATTACCTTCGATGGCAATCAGCGGCTCTTGCTCGATTTGCTCAGCCACCGGCAAACGACGAATGTTGCGATAGTCTAAGTTCCACTCCATGCGGCCGTAAGAACGCAGCAAAGTGGCATCCGCCACCTTTCGCAGCGCCTCCTCCGGCATGAACCTCAACAGCGGCGTCTCTCGCAAGTGGGGCACCAACCAATGAGCACGATAGTGTTGCTCTAGCTGTTCGGCGAACACCGCATCCCGCCGCAGCAGCCGCAAACCTTGCCAACGAATCTCCACGATGGTGGCCTCTTCCTCAGCAACCACGGTTGCGGTTTGCGGCGTGCGATACATGGCGGCGACTTCGCCAAACAACTCCCCCGGGCCGAGACTCAAACTGCGGTGCTTTTGAAAAACACCGGGAAAGTCTTGCAGGAAAATTGTGGGATTGTCATCGCTGGCATCAATCCGAGTGTTGACATTCCCGGAAACCGCCTCCGGAGATCGCACCTCGGCCAGACGCGGCCGCCGCCAGAGCTGGGCCACGGCACTTCGCCAGCTCTGCTTTTGCGGTATTGGCCGACCGAGCAACTCCGGCGGCAAACGATCGACTGAAACCCGCACGCCCCCCGCTAAGACCAGGAAGGCACTGTTTCCGTAGTCTCCCTCGCGAACAATTATTTCTCCGCGGGCACAGCGTCGAATCCGACAGTCATGTTGGAGAATACCCCGCAGCGGGGTGGCGCGGGGAAAGGCGTCGTCACGCATCGCGGCAAACGGATTGCGGGTGCGCAACCAGGAAACATCATCCGCCGACATCGCCGCATCAAGCGGTTGATCCCAGCGTTGTGGGCGTCGCACCAAGACGGTTTCCGGCGTGTTGTCCATTCCCTGACCGTACGCATATGAAAGGTCGGTAGCTCGCAGGCAGACCGCCACGTGGGTGGTAGCTGGTAAAGCGATCGCAGGTCAAGAGCGGAATTACCCCTCCGCAGTCCCGCTAGCCTTCCGCAGTCCCGCTGGGCGGTTCATAGTTGAACTCTTGCCATTTGACCGCTTTATCCATCGGTTCAATTCGCATCACCAAATGACCATTTTGATACAGCCGCACGGTGCCGGTCGATTGGCTGACGACAACTCCCACCGCTTTTGTTTTGCGAGTAATCGCGGCGCAAGCCCAGTGCCGCGCCCCCAGCCCCTTCGACATCGTCAGGTCCTCGTGAGAGACCTCCAACATTTGCCGGCTCTTTTCAATCGTACCTTCCGGGGTGATGACAAAAGCCCCGTCGAGCTGCGCGATTTCCTTGGCGTCTTCTTGAACCCGCGGATCAAACAGATTGCGGTGCTTGCGGTTGTAGCCGCGGAAGGGATCGACGCCGCTGTCCTTGCAGTGCTCCAAGACGGTCCGCGTATCGCCAATCACAAACAATGTTCCAACAGGTTTGCCCTCACGCCCCTCGCGACCAATCTGAACCGCCAAATCGACGACCGCTTTGATCGTCTTCAGCGGCACGCTGCTGCCGAGTCGCTGGAGGTCGCGGACGGTCAACCGCCGCATCCGTTCGTCCAACTGCAAGTGGCTCAGCGAATCAAGTCGCCCTTGCTGGAAACCGCTGTAGACCGCCACGACATCGCCATTGGTGCGAATCAGCTCATCGGCGGCCGCTTCCAACAAAGCGTGCTGCAATCGCTCCAACAACGGAGCCTTTTCTTTGTTGAGCGCCAGCGGTCTCAAGCCGGCTTCGGCAGCACCTTCCAAATCATCGCCTGAATCGGCAGCCACAATGATGGTTTTATCGTAGCCGGCCGACGCCTCGGAAATCTTTTTCCAGTCAAGCGTCCCGTCGAGCAAGAACAGCAACGCGTCGGCGTTCATCTCGATTGCCATCGATACGGCGATGGAAATGATCGAGCCGGTTTGTTTGGTATATCGTTGCGTTGCCATAAAAGTGAAGTCTCATGCCAATACATTTTGCCGGGGACGCATGAAATCTAATCTCCCGGCGGCAAATCGGCAACGTCGCTGAGCCCATTCTCTCAACGTCTTCGACCAGAATTTGTGGTCGGTCGATCTAACCCCTGGGCGACTTCGCTCTTCCATGGCTGCCGCGAGCCAAACACTAGTCGATGGTACAACGAGAGCGCGCGAATCGCATGCCCCTTCGGTCCCACCTGCCACTCGTGCCGCCGATTCTGAATCATGGCGTTGGCCAAGAACGTGACCCCGCGTATCACACGCTCGTCGTTCAACTGCTCCGCCGTGCTGGAAAACAACAGCCACTCCATAATGTGCCCCGAAGTTTGCAGCTTGCGATCCAGATCATTATTGTCCGCTCGCCCCTCAAACCAATCGGTGCTGAAGGAACCGTCACGATTCTGCAAACTCCAAGCATAATCGATGAAATCATCAATAAAGACCTCAGCTCGCAACCATTCGCCAGTCATCGGTAGCCCCTCCAAGCGACGCTGTTTGATCGCGTAGGTGAAACCCATCAAACGGTGCGTTCCACCGCAAGCAGCTCCCACCACGGGCTGACTCAGCTCCTCACGAATCAATCGCTCGAAGTCCCAAACCTCGCCATCAGCAGTCTGCCAGCGGGTATCGGTGGGCAAATAGTGCGACAAACCAATCAACGTAAATGTCAACTCCTCACCCGTCTTGCAAGCTGCCATTTCCGATCGGACCAAGTCCATCACGGTAAACTTCCGCTTGTTGACCATGATTGGATAATCTTGCGGTACACCGACCTGTGCGAAAATGGCGAGCGTCTGAGCCTGGTGCCCTTGCAGTCCAACTCCCGATCGAGCCACCAATTGGCCGCTCCGCGTCGTGGTGAACATCCGCAGGTTGCGGTTGGGGTTGTTGCCAGCCAACCAAGCAATCGCACTGTAACGCGCCCGCCCGGTGTCGATCATGGCGTCCAAGCCGTAGGGAATGATAGCGTGCAGCATGCCCCACGGAGTCCGCTCGCGAGCATTCTCCGGACGGTTGTAATAGTACTGCAAGCACTGGGCGATCGGACGCTCCAAACGGCTCGCCGCCGCCGAAATCAAAGGCGCCGCGGGGGCCGCAGCTGGTTTCCGCGGTGACTCGCGAAAACTCTCTTCGACATCCTCGGTTTCGCGTTCAATGCTGGGATTCTCGTAAGCCTCTTCGCTGGCCGGGTCACGCCGCCGTGACGTCTCACGCTCAAATTGTTCAATCTGTTCCTGCAAAATCCGCCCGCGATCCTGAGGCTCCAGAGGCTCTTGCCGAGCTCGCTCTTCTCGCGGCGGCTCAATCTGCGGCCGCCGGACCGGTAACTCCGCCGGCGCCGCAACCGACCGCCGCGGCGTACTCGACGCGCGAGGCGTCCGCCGCGAACCCAAGTCGGGACCAGCCAAACCGCTGCCGATCGGTGAGTCTGCTTCCAGCACAGTCTCCGCGGCGGGGGCGGGCGACTCAGCGGGCGGGCTCAGCTCAGCAGGCGGGCTCAGCTCAGCCGGCAGTTGCGGATCCGCGGGCAAGATGCGCCTTGGGAAAGTTGGCGTGACGACTTCCACGGGGGCAGTCAGCGGGGCGGCCGACGACGTGGGCGGTGCGGCGACCGTTTTTCTGCCCTCAACGGGTGGCGTCAAACGAGGCACCGGCTTCAGCGACGTTGCGGCTGGCGCGGCTAACGAAGGCGGATCAGTTCTGCGCCCGCTGCCGATCCTAGCCGGAGGTGCTGAGGTCTGCGGTGCTTGCAGGCCAAGCGGATTGGCTGCGATACGCGTTGTATTCAATTGGGTATTTGATTGCCTCTCGGGCGCAACGGCTGCTATTTCGCCCGCTTTTTCAGAGCCACCAGCCTTTGCAGAGTCGCTAGACTTCGCCAGGCTACCATTTTTCGCAGAACTACCAGCCTTTAAGGAACTACCGCGAGCAATCCAGCCATCACTGCTGACAGTCGACGCCGCTCGCTGTTGGCGAATCGCCTCAGCGACTCGCGGTGTCGCTGCTTGCTGCTCGACATCACCAGCCGCCTGCGGTGCGGAAAGCATGCGGGTGGCGACTTTGGGTTCGGCTTGGAGCGTTCGCCGACTCGAAGCCCGCACGGCCGGTTTGTCGGCCGGAACTGGCATGTGCAAATCGGGCTGTTGACGAGTTAAACGCAGCACAGGCGCGGGGGCCGACTTCGCGTCAGCTCGTCTTGCCTGCTCGGCGGCTCGGTCCTGATCCGACGAACCTTCACTCGCCGCGGCGGGGCAGCAAGCACCGCAAGCGATTAGCAGCACCAACGGTAATGGGCGATGCGACCATTGGTACCATCGAATAAGCCAAGTGACGTATCGCATGAACTGTCGGCGGGCTGGGAGTAACTGCTGAGAGGTCCGGCATGCAGGCAGGAATAATCGGCATAACAACGATATTCCTTCCTACCAGACTCTCTATCGGACACCATCCGGCCATGACTCCATCAGCGTTGAGAATTTGCTCGACACAGCGGAAAACATTCGCCCGAGCTACCCTGTTAAGGGGAGGAAACCAGCTCAACGACTAAAGACTTTGAATTTTCCTCGCTGATCGTCTGCTCCAGCCCACTGGTGTAATAATCCGCATACTTTTGCGGCACCGGGCGGCCATGACCGTGCTGTTCCAGCGATAAATCCTCGGTAATCACCATTTGAGCCACGATCACGTAATAGAGACCAGCGGGCAAGCCTGCCTCACCATCGACGGAGGTGATCGAAAAATGCCCCTTGTCATCCAAACGGCCACTACCCCGCCACAGACCGTCGGCCGCACGGAACTCAATGACTCCCGTCTTGGCCGGTTCTCCATCCTCGAACTGGACGACGCCCTCGACGGGCAGCACCGCCGGTCCACCACAACCGGTGACCAGCAACAAGCCGATTGCCAAATACCACTTCAAGCGATTCAGTCCAAATAGGTGGTGCGGCCATCGTTGCGATTGGCCAAAGAGCCCAACAGCAAGGTATCGGTGGTGGTTGAAAAAGTTCGCACCGAACCATCGACCATGGAGAAGTTGACGACGGCCGGATGCCAGCTGCCGAAGGAGATGGAGTTGGCCAACAAGTCGTTGGGGCTGAGTGCCAAACGGGCTCCCGGGCCGGCCAATCGGCAGGAAGCGGGCAAGTGATCTCCGTCGTAGGCGGGCGAATCGTCCGGAAAAACTCCCAATCCATTCCAGGGGATATGTTTTTCACCGAACAGAAAAGTCGCAGAGGTACCGTCTCGCACGGCCGACATCCGCACCCGATCACGCGGCTCGCGTGGCCGATCGTCGACACATTTGGGCCGCACGCTAATGATCACGCCCGTGCCGCGGCCGCCATAGTAAAAATCGGTCGGTGCACCAACGGAGCCAGGAGTCAAATCACCGTGATTACCAGCGTAGTCACAAAGCGCACCCGTCACATTGCGCCCCCCAGAACCGGGCCAAGGACAGCCGCAGGGCAACGTTCCGCCCCCCACGCTGCCACCGACCTCTCGCAGCCCAATCGGGCTGGTCCCCGCTCGTCGGCTGGGACAAAGAAACACGTCAGCAACCGTTTCGCGAGCAAAATCGGGATGCTCGTGCCACTCGAGGCTCAAGTCCCAATGGTTGGCTTGGTTTTGCTGTTCCAAAAATGGCAACACGCGGACGAGCCAAGTCGGTTCCTCACCCCCACAACTCTGATTCGCGGGGGCTCCCGGTCTAGGTTCGTAACGGGCGGCGGGGAATGCGCCCATCGCATCGTGGTGGAGATGCGCAGCCAGGGTCAGCTGTTTGAGGTTATTTTGACAGCTCATCCGCCGAGACGCCTCCCGCGCACTCTGCACGGCAGGTAGCAACAAACCGACCAAAATTCCGATGATCGCGATGACTACCAATAATTCGATCAGCGTGAACGCTTGTCTGGGGTGCACAAAACTACGGTGGGACATCGCCGAAATCCAATAAAATAAAAGGCCAAAACCCAAGATCAACCGCGTTCTGCCAACCGCTCCTGACGTGTCGCGCCAGTATTCGCAAACGACCGCGGCAATCTTTTCCCCCCATTCTACTAGAATCGGTTGAAGAGGCAACGCAACTGTGATGGAAACGTGACGAACGGTCGCACGGCCCGCCACAACACGCCCGCTGATCCGGCCAAAGTCCGCTGGCCCGGCCTAAACTTCGCTGCGGATTGATTGCATCAAGCCCCGCAAGACGAGATCGTGATAGCTGACGATGCCGACGACTTGATCACCATCGATCACCGGCGCCCTGGCGATCGAAAACCGTTCCAGCAAGCGGGCGCAATAACGGATATTCATGCTGGGCTGCACGCTCAACACCGGTTTCGCCATGATCTCGTAGAGATTCACGCGTTCCGGCGAGCGATCTTCGGCCAACACTTTCTTGGCGATATCGGCCAACAACACCAAGCCGAATTCATCGTTGGCGTCACGCTTGGCCACAATCAGTGCCCGTGTTTCGGGGTGCTTCATGGTCAACAGTGCGGCCTTCACGGTCAGCTTACCATCGACCATGTCAAAGTCCCGCTTCATCACATCAGCGACTCGCACAATCACCTGATTACTCATATGTTTTTCTCGATTATATCGGTCAACTTTTCAATTTGATGACTCACTCCGACGGCATCCTCGACATCGATTTGGATCGCGATTCCGGTACCTGGCTTTTCCTCAAACTCGGCGACGCGACAAATCGTCTCCAAAATTCTGCGGCTCAAATGTCCCTCCACCAAAAACATCAAGACATCACGTTGACTCTCCAGCGACAGCCCTAGAAACGACTTGGTGGGGTTCAGGCCTTGGCCCCGGGCATTGCCAATAATCGTCGCCCCAGTCGCGCCCTCTTCGCGAGCCGCTTTCATCACGCCGCTGGTCTTGTCGTCGTCCACAAACGCAATGATCAATTTGAAGTGCATATTTTAACCTTCAGTCCGTACTTAGGCAGTTACCACAGCCTCTGACTCGTGACGCTCTCGCTCCAACAGCTCGGCCCGCTCCAACAGCTCAGCTCGTCGCTGGCGACGCGCGTGCCGCCAGCCGGCCAGCTGAGCATATCCCATCACCGACATGATAGGGAACAAAGAAGCAAACGCGATCAACCCGAAACCATCGATCACCGGATCACGCCCCGGCACGCGGCTGGCCAAACCCAATCCCAATGCGGCGACCAGGGGAACTGTGACCGTTGAAGTGGTCACGCCTCCCGAATCATAAGCCAACGGCACGATCTGCTTGGGAGCAAACCAAGTTTGCACCATCACCACCACGTAGCCAGCGAAAATAAAGTACGGCAACGGCGTGCCGACGATGATTCGAAACGTCCCCAAAGCAACTCCCACACCCACGCCCGCAGCGACGGCCAACCGCAATCCCCAAGCCCGAATCGCACCGCCAGATACCTCCTCAGCTTTCAATGCCACCGCGATCAAGGCCGGCTCGGCAATCGTCGTGCTCACGCCAATCGCCAAAGCAAAGATATAAGTCCAGTAATAGCTGTACCAAGGCCCAATTAGCTCCTCGCCCAGCCCCGCCTCATCGCCCGCCTGGGAGTTCATTTGCAAGGCTACCAATTGCTCGGCCATCTCTTCCCCCAACGGGAACAAGGCCAATTCCAAGCCCAACAGAAATAACGTCAACCCAATCACGACAAAGCCAGCACCCCAAGCGAGGCGAGGCAAATTGACAAACGGCCGACGCAACACGACCAACTGAAAAAAGACCACGATGACCGCGATCGGCAACACGTCGCGTAAAGTCGAAAGGGTCGATTCCCACAGCGTGACCAAAACATCGCTCACCAGATGATCCCCAACCCCAAGACGAACATAATCGGTGTCAACGACGCGAAAGCAATCAAGCCAAAACCATCGAGCAACGGATTACGCCCCTGAATGCTCGATGCCAAGCCCACGCCCAAGGCGGCGGTCAACGGGACCGTGATCGTCGATGTGGTGACGCCGCCCGCATCGTAGGCAATGGCCACGATCGAACTGGGGGCAAATGGAGTGATCGCCAAAATCATGAGATAACCGACCAAGATCAAATAATGAATCGGCCAACCTTTGATGATTCGCATCACACCCACGACCAGTGCCAATCCGACCGAGACGGCAACCGTCGCCCGCAACGCAAAAGCAAACGAACGTCGAACCTCGACCAACTCGGCCGGTTCACCAACGGTGTATTTTAAATCGGCCGCTTTGTCGCCAATGGCAATTAAAGCCGGTTCCGCGAAGGTGGTGCCAAACCCCAAAGCAAAAGCAAATGCCAACAACCAAGGGACGCTACCTTTGCGAGCAAACGCGTTGGCCATCCCCTCGCCAATCGGAAACAATGCCATCTGCAGCCCGGCGACAAATAACGACAAACCGGCCACCACCAGCAGCAACCCCAACGTTAGCTGACCGACGTTCTCCAGCGGCTGACGAAATACCAACAACTGAAAGACCGCCACCACCACGATGATCGGCAGCAAATCCCGGAAACTATCCCGCAGCGGTACAACAATCGCAGATACAATCCGCTTGATGCGCGAAAATGCCACTCCTCGTACCTCCTGAACAAGCTGCAAGTTGAAGCTGTCAAAATCATAAACCAGAACCCATGCCGCGATAATGGGCGAGTCCCCCGATTACCACAAACCATTGACAGGTCGCTAGCTTACGATATATTGATCAATCTTTGGTCAGTGGCTAATGACCTGGGCCCCCGCGAATCGATTCGCTCCCAAACGACAGCACCACAGGAACACCGATGCTCCGCTCGCTCCCATTCTGCTCACTGTTGGCATTCCGCCCGCTGCTGGCAATCATCGCCCTGAGCGGCTGCTCACCCAACGCGACCACCAACAACGCTCCCAATGAGAACTCCGCGACAAATGCCAACTCCTCAGAACCCGTCCTGACAATCGTGGCCGATCGCTCCCCGAGCGAAGCCCAACGTGAAACGATGCTGGCTGCCAAACAAGCGCTCTTCACACAACTCTCCGGGCGACTGCAGCAAGCGATGCAAACCGCCGGGCCGGCAGCGGCCATCTCAGTTTGTAAAAACGAAGCGCCGCAGATCGCCGCGGAAGTCGGCAAGCAGCACGGTGTGTCAATCGGCCGCAGCGGAGTCCGACTGCGAAACCCCAACAACTTGCCGCCCGCTTGGGCCGCTGAGCTTGTCGAGCAAAAATCGTCCGAGCCCGTTTTCGTCACCCTCTCCAACAATCATGCCGCCGCCCTGATGCCAATCAAACTGCAGTCGCAATGCTTAATGTGCCACGGGCCGGCCGATCAAATTGCCCCGGTGATCAGTGAGCAACTCAGTAAGCTCTACCCGGATGATAAAGCTGTCGGCTTCAAGGAAGGCGAGCTGCGAGGTTGGTTCTGGATCGAACTGCCTAACGCCTAATGTTTAACGCCTGACGCCTCAAACCAGCAACTCGCTGAGCACTCGGCCTTCATCGGTGGGGCCGATCAGCCGCTGGTCGAGCCCTTGATAGCGAAAATGAAAACGGTGCGGGTCGAGTCCCAGCGTGTACAACAAGGTCGCTTGCAAGTCGCGGAGGCTGACCGGGTTCTCCACGGGATAGTAACCAAACTCGTCGGTCTGACCATACGAAACGCCACCTCGTATCCCGCCACCGGCGAGCCACATCGAGAAGGCGTAGGGATGATGATCGCGCCCCACGTAACCCGCTTTTAACTCGCTGCGGACGTTATTCTGCATCATCGGCGTGCGACCAAACTCGCCACCCCAAACGACCAATGTTTCGGCCAACAAGCCCCGTTGCTGAAGATCGGTCAACAGTCCGGCAATCGCTCGATCGGTTTGCTGGCATTTAATCGGCAAGGTCTCATCAATGCTTTCGCCCAGCGAAGATCCATGGTGATCCCAACCCCAATCATATAACTGCACAAACCGAACTCCGTTTTCCACCAGTCGTCTGGCGAGCAAACAGTTGTTGGCAAAGGTGGGATCGTCACCGCGATACAACTTACGCGGATCATCAGCAGATTCCGCTGGCGATACGTATCCCGGCCGGGCACCGTAAAGATCGAGGATATGTTGGGGTTCCTGGGAGATATCCATCACCTCGGGAACCGCCATCTGCATCCGATAAGCCAACTCGTACTGAGCGATCCGTGTCCGCGTCTCACGGTCTTGGATTTGCTGGAATTGGACTTCGTTCATCTCCGCCACCGTATCGAGCATCCGCCTCCGCAGTTCGCGATTGATTCCCGGCGGATCACCAAGAAACAACACCGGATCGCCCGTCGTGCGGCACTGGACTCCCTGATAGACACCCGATAAAAATCCTGAACCCCACAGCGACTTGCCCGCGTCGGGTGTTTTGCCGCCCGAGAGCAAGACCACGAAGCCGGGCAAATTTTCATTCTCGCTGCCCAAGCCGTAAGTCGCCCAGGCGCCGATCGAGGGACTCCCCAAGCGGGCCGATCCGGTGTGGGCAAAGAGTTGAGCCGGCGCGTGGTTGAACTGATCGGTGTGCACCGTGCGGATCACGCTGATTTGATCGGCCACGCCTGCCAAGTGGGGAAACAACTCGCTGATGACTTGCCCACTTTCACCATGTTGAGCAAACCCGAATTGCCCGGAGAGAATCTTGGGGACTCCTTTGATGAAGGCAAAACGCTTGCCTTCCAAAAACGATGCTGGCGCATCTTGCATGTGTAACTTTTCCAACTCCGGTTTGTGATCAAACAGTTCGAGCTGCGAGGGCGAACCGGCCATATGCAAATAAATTACCCGCTTGGCTCTAGCCGCCAACTGTGGCAACTTGGCGGCCAGCGGATTGAGTCCCGCACCGTCCGCGCCGAGCTCATCGGCCATCGCGGCCCGCGGCGACATGCCAGCGGAGGCCAGACAGCCGAGAGCAACCGCCCCCAACCCAAGTCCGCCGGAGGAGAGAAAATGCCGCCGCGTTTGCTCGCGCACGCGCTCGAGTGGTGGCGAGAAACGGGGTTGTTGAAATTCGGGTTGAGTCATGATGATTAATTCCGGGTCAGGTATTCATCTAAGTTGAGGATTGTGCTGGCGACAAGGATCCAGGCAGCCTGTTCAGCCGCGGAGATCGATTCCGGCATGTCCCTGGCTAGCTCCCCGCTTAACTCCCCGCAGCTCGCCGCCAACAACTGCTCTGCTAATGCAGGGTTAGCCGCAAAGTGAGACTCCGCATCGCTTTGCAGACGCAGCAAAGGCTCAACTTCAGTTTGCTCGACGGGCCGCACCAAGGCCCAACGCAGCCCCTTGGCAGCCCGCCGCGCGCTGCTTTGTTGGTCAGCATCTACTTGGTCAGCATCTACTTGGTCAGAAGTGCTGGCCAGCATGCGAATCGCCAACCCCGCTGCGGCTTCCATAAAGACTGGATCGTTCAGCGTGATCAGGGCCTGCAAAGGTGTGTTAGTGTGAATGCGACGGATCAAGCAAACCTCCCCACTGCCGCCATCGAAGGTGGTGAATGCGGGGTAGGGCGTGGTACGTTTCAAATACGTGTAGATGCCCCGCCGAAAGCGATCCTCACCTTTGGCATCGACCCATTGTTCGCCACTGTAGGTCGATCGCCAAAGACCAGCGGGCTGGGGCGGCATGACAGGTGGCCCACCAAGTTTATCGGAGAGCAAACCGGCGGTTGCCAACGCCTGATCGCGGAGCATTTCCCCGGTGAGGCGAAAACGGGGCGCGCGGGAATACCATTGGTTATCGGGATCCTTTTCCAGCGAGACCGCATCGGCGTGTGAAGATTGGCGATAGGTATCACTCATCACAATCGTTTTCAGCAAATGCTTGAGGGACCAACCTCCCCCGCGATACTCGTCCGCCAATAGATCGAGCAATTCCGGATGCGTGGGGACAGATCCCAGCTTACCAAAATCTTCCTCGGTCTCGACTAAACCGCGACCAAACAACCTGGCCCAAATGCGATTGGCCCAGACGCGGGGCGTGAGTGGATTTTCCGGACTGACTAACCACTGAGCCACACCGCGGCGATCGAGCGGCACGGCGTCGGGCAAGGGGTGAAAGGCAGCCAAAACGGCCGGCTCAACCACTTCGCCTTGATCCAAAAAACTACCCCGCTTGTGCACTCGCGTTACCCTGTGTTCCCCGACCGGTAGTTCGCGCATTACGGGAATTTGAGTGATCGCCGAGTTCAACGCTTGCAGCGCCTGTTCGCTGGCCTTGATCTGCTGGCGGAGCGGATCGCCAGCCAGCAAGTTTGCCTGCGGCATGAGCGTCTGGGGATCCAAGCCACTGGTGCTGAGACGAAACCGGGCGAGCGTCAATTGATTGCCATACTGTTGGTCGATGACCACGCGCAGCAGTTGCGGTTCAGCCAATTCCAAGGGATTGGCAAATTCGGCGATCAACACATGCCGCTGGTTTTTCTGCGGCGAGATGGCCCAGCCCGTTTTCGTATCGCCATCCAGCGCCGCTGCGGCGGGCCAGCCAGCCTGAGAAAAATCAGCTCGCGGCCCCTGCAAGGCAAAACGTTCCTCGGAGAGCGGCTGGGACGACTGCTGGGCGACAGCTTCCACACGCAACTCGGAGACCACAAAATTCGGATCAGCCGGGTTGCGTCCCACTTCATACTTGCCAGCGGCGGTCAACACCGGCAGAGCTTCGAGCCGCAGGGCGGTATAGCGTCCCGCCGGCAACTCCACGTCAATATGATAAGTATCATGCGTCGGACTTTCACCACTCACCACAATGGTTTTCAGCTTATCGAGTGTCAGAGTCGCCTTGCCCAACGAGACTGCTGATCGCACTCGCACGGCCGACCAAATTTTCCCTTCGGCGAGCTCATCATCGATAGCCTGTTCCTCGCGCTGCCGCAGTTCGGCTTGCAAGCTGGCCAGCTCCGCCTCGAGCCGACGTCGCTCGGCAATTTGCTGCTCGCTGCTGACCTCCAATTTGGGCGCGTCGTCGCTGCGATCGGCATCGCGAGTCTGATTAAAAATAGCATAGAAGCGATAATAGTCTTCAATTGAAATCGGGTCGTACTTATGCGTGTGGCATTGAGCGCACCCCATCGTCAGCCCCATCCAAACTTGGACCGTCGTGTTGATTCGATCTTTGACAGCCAGCGTGCGGAACTCTTCGTCATCGGTTCCCCCTTCATCATTGGACATGGTGTTGCGATGAAAGGCCGTGGCAATCAATTGGGCTTGAGTCGGCTCGGCCAGCAAATCACCAGCCAGTTGATCCATGGTGAATTGATCGAGTGGCAGATCCCGATTGAAGGCTGCGATTACCCAGTCGCGATAGGGCCACATCGTGCGACCGCGATCCTTCTCGTAACCTTTGGTGTCCGCATAGCGCGCCAAGTCCAACCACATCCGCGCCCAGTGCTCTCCAAATTGCGGCTGGCCCAACAGGCGATCGACCAAGGCTTCATAAGCGTCGGGCGATCGGTCGGCGGCAAAAGCGTCGGCCTGCTCAAAGGTGGGCGGCACGCCTAATAGATCGAGCGAGAGTCGCCGCGCCAAAGTGTGCGGCGAAGCGGGCGGTTGCAACTTTAATTCCAACTTAGCCAGTTGGTGACGAACCAGATTATCCAGAGCGGCAACGGGGCGATCATGGGAATCGGCAGGGCGAAGGATCGGTTCAAACGCCCAGTGCTGCTGCCACTGCGCCCCCTCTTCAATCCACCGCCGCAGCGTCTCGATCTGCTCGGGCTGGAGTTGCCGATTAAATTCGGGGGGAGGCATCACCGCGTCAGGATCACGACTTGTGATCCGGGCAAGCAACGCATTGTGGCCAGTGGTGGCGTCGCGAGCGAGCACGCCGGACTCTGTGGCGTCGGTTTCGCGATCGAGCCTCAAATCGGCTTGACGATGTTCCGCGTCAGGACCGTGGCAGGAGAAGCAATTTGCCGACAGGATCGGCAGCACGTCGCGAGCAAACTCTACCGGCGGTGCGGCTGCCAACAGCCCTGAACGACCGCGCGGCGGAGCGGCCAGCGAGCAAAAAACAACCAGAACGAGGCATCTTGCTGCGAGTGATTTCATCACGAGTCACGGAGCGATCAAGTATCGGAGGGGAAAGCGAGGACTTTTCCCCAGAATACTCGAATCTCCACGAGCTGTCTCGCCGTAACAAGCTAGCTCGCCAACCCGTTAGTAAACAAACTGCAAACCTGCGTTTACACCGTGGATGAAAATATCATCGTCGACGTTGATCCCGAAGCCAGTCGCTGGACTCAAGTTTCTCGACACTTGGCTGCCCGCTTCGGCAAGTCCGGACAGGTACCAGAAGTCATAACCAATCGTGGCCGAAAGTGAATCGGTCAGATTAATTCCCAGTTTCGAACCGATCTCAATCATCCCAGCCAGCTCAGTTTCGTCGGCCGAACTATTCAGAACAACCGCGGTTGGCGCGGCGACGTTGAGTCGCGTGTCTGACTCCGCAAAGTTCAACAGGATGGCACCTTTGATCGTGGTGTCGGTGTAGACACGCAATCCCAAGGGATAGAACAGTTGCAAACCTACTTGAGGACCAATCAACAAGTTGTCGGTGTTTTGCTGCAACAGCACGCTATCGCCAGTTACGGTATCTTCGGCCCCGAAGGCATAGTCTTCATCATACATAATGCCCCGCAAGCCGACCATAATGCGAGCCACATCCCAACCAGTGTATGTGCGGCTGAACTCAAAGCTATCGTAGGAAGCCCGGCGACTTTGAAACTGACGATCCGCGTTGTTGAACCGCTGTACCGCGTCAAAGATATTGGCTGGCAGCACGGGAGCAATGAACACGCTGTCTTGCGTCGTGCCAAAGATGGTGTCTTCCCAATCTAGCAGTCCGGCGAACACGAATTCATAACCATCGACGCAATCGAAGCGGCGTCCCCAGGTGACTCGTGGCGCGAATTCCCATTCGTAGTCATCAAAGGAATAACCAAATGCTCGCGTAAACCCGCTGCCACCGGTGCGTTGCATGTAGAGCATATCGACAACGCTGTAATAGCCCGGCTGGCATGGCACGTAACAGCCTGGGGAACAGGCGGCAGCCATACCCTGCGCGTAATCGGTAGCAGGTAGCGGGGTCATCTGAGTTTCCGCTAACTGTTTCAGCTCGGGTGGCCCATCGATGATGGTTTCGCCAGGAGCCAACTCAAAACCTTCCAAGGAGGTAATCATACCATCCTGCAGGCTGAGCTGAGTCGCTGGAGAATCCAACATGGGGGCAAGCCCTTGCGTGGGGCTCTGACCGGCGGCCGGTACAACCGAGCCCACCAGGGCCACCCCAGTAGCTACTAGTGAGAGTACGAAATTTCTGCGTATCGTCATCGCTCAACCTCGGTTGGACGCGTGCGCGACGGACTAAAGCCGACGCTACAAATCGTGTAGGTTTTTAAGATCTCAAACTCAACGAACTTCCAAACGATCGTTGACTGTTTCCAGACAAGCACTCCGCACCAACCGCATGATTTCGCGGGCGGTACTTTGATTACTTGCTTGGCCAATGACCGTCAGTCCATCACCTTGGGCGATGACTCTGATTCGACAGCCGGGATAGGTGGCCCTGATCGTCTCGGTGAGACGTTGTGCCACCGCTTCCAGCGACGCACCCAAGGGTGCTTCCTTTTCACTGACGACGTTGATTTCATGCAGTTCAGGCTGCTCGTCATCGCCACACCAAATCGCCAACCGCGTGGAGCCAACTTGACGACCAATCAGCAGCAACTTGTGAGGCCCGACCAGCACCGCTTCACAGATCTCGCGGTTCTCTAACTGCACTCGTTGCACGGCAGTTTGCGGTGAGAGTGAATGCGACTGAGCATGCTGAATCGAAATTTTGCGAGTTGGTTGCCCGGCGAACACCCGCTCCGCTTCCATCTCCGCGGCGGACACCTGACGCAGCATTGGTCCGGAACCCACAGTCGCAGTCTGCTTTTGCTGGTTCACATCAATTACCAACCGCCTGGATGGCCGATAGATTTTCGCCACCGTTTGCCCCGCTGGCTCAAGCGAGTCGTGCCGTACGTTGTTGTCCTCGCCGACTCCCGGCTGGACCGTTTGCCCGCCAGCGCGTTCCGCAGTCAGCTGTTCCAGCGTTTGCGGGGTGGGCGGGCCGACCACGGCAGCTGCGTTTGCTGCGCTGGGGACAGCCAAATGATTGGGTCGAATTAATGCTTGACCAGAAACGGGTTCGGTGGAAACCGTGTCGCCAAAAGCGGCCTCAGCCCCCAGCATATACGCATCCGAATCACCGTCGGCGATGCTAGCTTCTGCAGCTACCGAGACCAGCGGGTTCTGGGCAACGCGAATCGCCACGCGACCACGACTCTGCAATTTCAAAGCACCAGGGATCAGAACATCCTCCCCGTCTTGTTTTTTCTGCGAGGGAGCTCCGCCAGCACCGTCGCTTAACCGGAACCGCGCCCCCTCCTCGGCGTCTGCAAGCTCCGCAGCGTCTGCGGCAGGCAAGTTCTTTGCAAAGTCAGCGTTGACCAGCGGCTCGGCGGAGCGCACCGAGCCAAGAGTTGGCGTCAAAGTCTCGGCAACCGCCGGCGTTTCCTTCAAATCCGAAAAATGCAAACCAGAGAACTCTGGCACCTCCTCCGCGGCGGTTGCGTCAGCCGCAGGCTCGACTTCCTGCATCACAATCTCAATCTGTGGGGCTGCGACTTGTTGAAGCTGGCCTTGTTGCGCTGTGGCCTTCGCATCGTCCTCCAACTCGACCGCGTCCTCTGTGGAGCCATCGACGGGACGTAACTTCAACACGGCAGCTGATGGCTGCAGCAAGACCAGCGGCGGAACGTTAGTCACGTCGTTCGTTGGCACGACAACGGCCGCGTCGCTGGTCGTTTCGCGAGGCAATAACCTGGCTGCCTGAGGAGACTCATCAGCCACACCACTGGCCGTTTGCACGGCCGATGCTGCCCCCCGGTAAAAGCCGGCCCCGTTGGCAGGCTGGCCGTTGACGCCCGGCTTGCCCGCGGCGGCGGGTGGCACCAAGTAGGGGTTGCCGCGGATGGCTCCGCCGGTGCCAGCCTGCGAAGTTTGCCCGCCTGGAACAGCGATTGGCATCGTGTGCTCGATAGTTTGCCGCGTTTCCCTGCTGCCCAACCGCTCGATCTTCAGCGGCAGAGGAGGTAATGCGGGAATTTGTTTCGGTAATTGCCTATTGGTGGCTGTGCGTGCATTCGCGACGTCTGCAGTATTGCAGCCAAAAGCCCGGCCGTTAACATTTTGGACGCTAGCATCTTGAGCGCTAACATCTTGGGCGGGGCAGGCCAGACCCGTCACGCATCCGGCCAGCAGAACAACCGTCAGGGCATTCCGCAGCGTGCGACGGCGATGCGAGCGTCGTTGGAGGTCATGCTGAGTCATCTGGCAAATCTCTGGAGCTGCGCGGAATCCACGGTTACAGGGGCCAATCGCGATCCTGAGACAACGAAGGCCATTGTGGGTATCGGTGCGCGGGCAGTTCTGGATTGAGCAAATATGCCGGTTTTGGCAATCGAGCCGGTCGTTAGCAAAGCTCCGATCACAACACCGGCAGCGATCCGCTCAATTCCCCGCTAGACTCGGCCCCTAAACGTGACCGCCATTGCTAGCCCCGCCGCTGCCTGACCGCCTCGAAGAGACAAATCGCCGTGGTCACCGAGGCATTCAAACTGTCCGCCATGCCGGCCATGGGAACCCGGACCGGTTCGATATCCTGGCTGCGCCAACTCTCGCTCAGCCCCTCCGCCTCGTTGCCCACCAAAATTGCGGTCGGTTTCCGCCAATCGGCGTCCCACAGCGTGCGTTCAGCGTCCACGCGGGTGGCCAACATGCAAATTCCGCGACTTCGCAACCAGTGCTGAGCGGCATCGGTCGTGGTTTGCCGCACTGGCAACTGAAAAACGACCCCGCTGCTGGCCCGGATGATATTGGGGTGGAAGAGGTCATCGGAACCGTCGCAAATCAGCACCGCGTCAGCCCCGGCGGCATCGGCCGAACGCAAAATCGCACCAACGTTACCTGGTTTTTCCAGCCGGTCGAGCACGACAACCAGAGGGCAGCTGGGCAGCTCCAGCGACTGCAATTCCCACCGTGGTGTCTTAAATTGAGCGACCCAATCCTCACTTCGCTGACCGTAGGCCAACCTCTCGAGCAAGCCACCGGGAACGGTTAACAAGGCCGCTTGCAACTGGCTGACTAAGCGATCCTCCCGGTAATCAATCACCTTGTCCCGCTGGTTTTGCTCCCCTTCGGCGGCGGCCAACAATCGACGCCACAGCTCGGCAGCCGAAGTCTCTGACTCGAGCGGCATGAAGAGCGCTTCAAGTTCCAGTCCGGCGAGCAGCGCGCGGGCAATCTCTCGTTTGCCGTCGACCAGGAATTTCCCCTGACGACGACGAAACCGAGACTCCCGCAACCGTAGGGCAAATTTAAAGCGAGGATTGGAGGGACTGGTAATTCGCATGAGACGTCTTAGGTTACTTGCAAACGCAAACCATCACGGAGCACATCGGCCAGATGGTTCGCGAGCGACTGGCGCGGTTGCCAGCCTAACCCAACAACCGACTTCTGCACATCGAGCGCCCAGCCGGGAGCACGCGCTTCGCGAATTTTGTCTCGATTAAGCGTCGGAGATTTCCCCAGCAAGCGACCGCAAAATTCGGTCGCGGCTCCCAAACAATAACCGGCCGCTAAAGGAAAATTCAAATTGACGAAACGATGTTGCGGACATCGCTCGCGAACGACTTGCCCTAGCTCCAGCAAACTCATCGTCTGGGGATCGGCCGCGTGATAAATGCCCACTCCGCCCTCAGCGTCTCGTTGAGCATTGCCCCCGCTGACTCGCTCTCCCATCTCGGCGGCGCGAATCATTAAATCGACCAGATCATCAATCTCGATCATCGACAAAGGCTGCGTGCCGGGGCCAATCATGGCATTTACCCGCAACCGTGTGATCGCTCGTAAAATCCGAATAAATTCGGTGTCTCCCTCCCCAAAAACGATCCCCGGACGCACGATCGTCAGCGGACATTCGCCCCGCTCCGTGATCGCAATCCGTTCCCCAGCCAGCTTGCTGCGTCCGTAGTTCGAGATCGGCGCGGGGGGCTGATCAGGGGTCAGCGGAAGGCTCCCCCGCGACGGCCCCAGTGCGGCAGCAGAGCTAACGAGCAGAAAATGAGGTGGATTCGGCATCCCGGCAGCGGCTCGGATTAAGATACCGGTGCCTTCCCGGTTCACTTGGTCGAGTTGGGCGGGCGTCCCGGAGACCAAGCCGGCGACGTGAAAAATGTGACTCACCCCGTCCAACGCTCGCCGAGACATCTCCTCGTTCGTGCGGGTCAAGTCCAACTCTACCCGCTCGCTGTCAAATTGGGCCAAGCGGGCAGTTTTCGAGGTTGGCCGCAAGGTGATCCGCACCTGCCAGCCGCGTGTGGCTAGCTCGACGGCAAGACGAGAGCCAATAAAACCGGTGGAGCCGGTGATCAAAGCAAGTCGATGTTTCATAGATACAGGATTTATCTGAGACACCATATCAGTGACATCAAAGCGAAGCGAAAAAGGTCAAGATGAACGATGCAATCAAAGTTTGGCAGGCCGAGTCACGCAGCGACCGCCGCGCCTTTAACGAAATTCAGAAAAAAATCTACCGCGATGACCCATTTTGGATGCCGCCGATTTGGCGAAATCAAGACGAGTTGGTTGGTTTTCGCAAGCATCCGTTTTATGACAACGCCGAATCGTATCCGCTGCTGGTGGCTCGCGGCGATCGCGTGGTGGGGCGAGTGGTGGCTATCGTCAACCATGGTCATAACCGCCGGTATGAGGAACAACGAGGTTTCTTCGGCTTCTTCGAGTGTGAGGATGACAGCGAGGCGGCAGCGGCTTTGCTAGCCGCAGCTGGTCGCTGGCTACGCGAGCGGGGCATGACGGATGTCAGAGGCCCAGTCAATCCAAGTCTCAACTATGAGTGCGGTATGCTGATCGATGGTTTCGACAGCTCGCCCACGTTCATGATCACCCACAACCCGGAATACTATCAACGACTCTGGACCGACTTCGGGTTTGCTAAAACACAAGACATGTTCTGCTACCACTGCGATACTTCTTACCTCGACACGCTCGACCCCAAGCTAGCGTTTATCCTATCCGAAGTGAAACGAAGATTCGACGTCACCACCCGACCAATTGACTTTAAAAACTTTAACAAAGATGTGGCGGTTTTTTTAGATATTTACAACCGCTCGCTGGAGGGCACCTGGGGTTATGTCCCCATGTCGCCAACGGAAATCAAGCATCAGAGCACAGCCCTCCGCCTGTTGCTAATCCCCGAGCTAACCAGCATCGCGATTGTCGACGGGAAGCCTGCCGGGGCTGGTTTCGGCTTGCTCGACTATAATCCTCTGATTAAAAAAATAAACGGACGATTGTTTCCGTTCGGCTGGTTAACTCTGCTGAGAAAGAGAAAAACACTAAAACGGGTGCGGTTGATCAGCACTAATGTTTTGCCTCAATATCAGAAATGGGGACTCGGTTTAGTAACTTTGGAACGCGTCTTTTATGAAGCTCTCAATTACGGCATTACCGAAGGAGAGCTGAGTTGGGTTTTGGAAAGTAATTCGTTATCGCGGGGAACGATCGAACGGGGCGGTGCGCGAAGGGTGAAAACACACCGCTTGTTCGATCGCAGCCTTGCCGACCTTTAGGTTTGGCCCTGCAGGTTTAGCAAATGCAACCTTGGCAATGATTTCCATTTCTGCAAGCTCGTTTTTTTCCGATGTCGGAACATGATTCTGCTGCCGATAACTAATTGAAGGGTGTCGGCAACCAGCGCGATTGACTCCCTCTCCGAACTAACAAGCAGGGTAGAGCCGTGCCCCCCATTAATGCCAAATCTCACAAGTTTTCCTTTGTCGAAGCCCGCAAGCTAGTCCAAGATCTCCACAGCCCCAGCCGGGCCATCTATTGGACTGATTTTTTGCTCACTATTATCACTGGGCACATCTGCTTTCATTTGGTTTACTTCGCCCCGCGGATTTTCCCCAACTCGTTAGCCGCGATGGTAAGTTTACAAGTGGTCGCCTTCATCGCGGCGGCAATCTTGTACATGCGATCGGTGATGTTCATCCATGAGTTGGTGCACCTGCCGAAACAAGGCTTCCGCGGATTTCGCTTTGCCTGGAATGCACTCTGCGGCATCTTTTTCCTTGTCCCGTCGTTCATGTACTATCCCCATGTGGATCACCATCGACGACGCCACTACGGCACCGAGCACGATGGAGAGTATCTCTCCTTGAGCCACTCGTCCCCCTGGTGGATTTGGGGATTCATCGCACAAAATTTATTCATTCCAATTCTGGGCTACATTCGGTTCGCCATCATCGCTCCCTTGTGCTGGGTCGTGCCGGGCCTTCGCACCTGGGCGCATCGACACGCTTCCACGCTGGTCGTCGATCCGTTTTACTTGCGTTCTGATCCCTCCCCGCGGATTCGTCGCATTATTTTCGCGCAAGAGTTCCTCTGCTTTCTGTGGTGCGTCTGGCTCGTTGCCCGCGCTCCCATCATGAAAGGCATCTGGTTTGATTGGTTCTGGGTGCTGGCGTATGCCATGGGAGTCACGATCACGACCATCAACGGCCTGCGCACGCTCGGCGCCCACCGCTGGACCGGAACGGGTGAGGAGATGAGTTTCGACCAGCAACTGCTCGATTCGGTGAACTATCCCGAACGGCCTTGGATCAGCGAATTGTGGGGGCCAGTTGGCACGCGGTACCATGCCTTGCATCATCTCTTTCCCAGCATTCCCTATCACCACCTGCCGGAAGCTCACCGTCGCCTGATGGCGGGTCTCCCCGCCGATTCACCCTATCGGGATACTGTCCGCAGCTCGCTGCTGGGGGCCATCGGCGAACTGCTCCAGCGAGCACGCGAGTCCGAGAAGAACGCCTCCGCCGCACCATCGCCATTCTTGCGACAACCTGGCAAGACCTCGATCGCCAGCTGAAAAGCACCTCCGGCGGTTGCGAAACGACACGTTGGTATGGATGATAAGCGTCCGGTACTGATCGATTCCCATTTTTTCGGAAAGCTGTCTTCCATCGTGTCCGTTGATCCATCAAACGCCGTCGTCATCACGGGTGTCGGCGTGGTCAGTCCGATCGGGGTGGGACGCGCTGATTTCTGGACAGCCATGCAGCAGGGCATCTCGGGGATTCGACGTCTCGACGGCCGCATGGGGGACGTTGGAGAACTGGCGGTCGGGGGCACGCTTCGCGGGTTTGATCCCAAAGCGCACGTGCGGCCCCGCAAAGCACTCAAAGTCATGTGCCGGGAAATCCAAACCGCCTTCGCGGCGGCCAGCTTAGCCCAAAGCGACGCTAAACTGGTGCCCGAACAACTGCCCAGCGAGCGGCTGGCTACCGTCTTCGGCTCCGAAATGATGTCGGGCGATGCGGAGGAATTAGTCGACACGATGCTCGAATTTGGCATTCGCGACGATTCGCCACAGGTGGCCAATTTTGGCTCCGCGGCGATGCGAAAAATGTACCCGCTGTGGATGCTTAAGTATTTGCCCAACATGGCGACCTGCCACGTGGGGATCGCCCTGGGCGCTTTGGGGCCCAACAACACGGTGGTGCTGGGCGACACCTCGGGGTTGGCAGCACTTGTCGAAGGCAGCTCGGTGCTCGACCGCGGAATGGCCGATTGCCTGCTGACCGGCGCGGCGGGTACGCGGATCAGCTCGACCCGTTTTATTTTTCACGCCGGGCTCTCCGCCGGCAGCGTTCGCCAGCCAATCGCCAGTTCCTCGCGACCATTCGCCTGCGACCGCGACGGCGTGATTGGAGGCGAAGGGGCCGCCGTGCTGGTGCTAGAGAAAGGGAATCAAGCAGCCGCCCGGGGTGCCACGCCGCTGACGCAAGTGGTCGGCTCGGCGATCCGGTTCGTTTCCACCGCCGGCGATCCCCGCCGCATTGGCCAAGCCACTCAGCTGGCGATCGAAGCTGCTTTGGCGGCCGCAAATCTGCCTGCTTCAGAAATTGGCGCGGTAGTATCGCACGCCATGGGGCACCCGGAAATCGACGCCGCGGAAGCAACGGTACTGACTAAACTTTTTTCGGCCCAAACGCCCGTGGTGGCCCCCATTGCCGCCCTCGGACACACCGGCGCCGCAGCCGGTTCGCTAGCACTGGTGACTGCCGCGCTGATTTCTGAGAGCAACTTGGTTCCCCCCACGGTCAACGCCGAGGCACTTGATCCGGCTTGCCAGATTCGCCTGCTCTCGGCGAGCGAAGAGCTCAAAAAACCGGCGGTGCTGGTCACCGGCTTTACCCTACAGGGCCACGCCGCAGCGGTCGTGCTGCGGCGGTAAACAGTGGCTGGCTACATTTGCGCCATCACATCTTCGTTCCATTCCAAGCCGACTGACTTCTCAAATTCGTCCAGGAAACCAAGACGAATCTCGAAGACTTCTTCGTTGGAAAGCCCCATCGCCGGGTTGCGTTGATTGGCCTGCATGAACCGTGGACGCAGTTCTTCGGCCGAGGGCGTCAAGGTTTTCGCTTTGACGACGTAATAGACCGATTCGGAATTATTCGCAGCGACGTCAAACTGTCCAACGGGGGAGAAAAATACCGCCCGCATAAATGCCTCACCGACGTTGTCTAAGTCAGCAACATTCGTGATTTGCGGCGGGGCAAAATTGGAAGCAGGATATTGCATCCAAGTAAACGGCCCAACATCTTGGAAAACCAAGTTTTGACGAGTTTCAGGCACCAATTCCAACAGCGGTTTGTCGGGTTGCGAGTTCGCCAATTCGGCTAACTCCTCAGCTCGCTTCTGGGCCAACTCCCTAGCGTTTTGCAATTTCGCAGCCGCAATGACCTCCTCACGCACATCTTCCAACTCGGGTGTGTAAGGCTCGCGATCTTCGATCTTCCAAGCCGCATACAAGAACGATTCGGGAATGTCAAAATCGGGGAGATCAAAGTTACCGCTACGCATTAGCGAGGCCATCAAACGCGCTTTCTCACCGCTGGTCGCCCGCACCGGGTAGTAAAGTCCCCGATCCGAGTTGAACAACAAACGGGGCAACGGCTCGCCAGCTTGACTGACCGCGCTACCGATGGGCGTCTCGCTGAACTCGAGAATGTTGACCAGTGGTGTTTTGTTGTACTGCAAACCATTCTCAGCAGCCAACGCTTGCAAATTTGGCCTTTCGGGCGCCACCAACGTGCTGTCGAGCTGGCTGGCATCGAGATAGTAAGCCAATTCATCGGAGTATCGCTGCATCGAATCATAAACCCGCGCCATCGCCTGCTTTCGCGCTTGACGTGCCAACGGCAACGCCAAACTGCGAGCAACCTGATCGCGAACCGCTTCAAACGGTTGCGGCTCGTTGGGAGCCGCCACCTCGGTCACCGGTTCTTCAGTGACCGGAGGTTCCGTCGCAGGAGGTTCCGTCGCAGGAGGTTCCGTCGCAGGAGGTTCTGTCGCAGGAGGTTCCGTCGCAGGAGGTTCCGTCGCAGGAGGTTCTGTCGCAGGAGGTTCTGTCGCAGAAGGTTCTGTCACAGAAGGTTCTGCCGCAGGAGGATCTGTTGCAGAAGGTTCTGCCGCAGGAGGATCTGTTGCAGAAGGTTCCTGGCCGGTGGGGTCCTGAGGATCGCTAGGCTCTTGCAAAGCAGTCAAGAAGTAATTTCGATCCGAAGTAGCTGCCGCCAAGGGTGGTTCTTCCGCGGGTGGTTCTTCCGCGGGTGGTTCCTCCGCGGGTGGCGTTTCCGCGGCAGGCTCTGCGGCTGCTGGAGCTTCCTCGCCAGCTGGAACCTCGGTCACCGGCTCCGTGGCGGGTGTCTCTCCGGCTGGTGTCTCTCCGGCTGGCGTCTCTCCGACTGGCGTCTCTCCGGCTGGCGTCTCTCCGGCTGGTGTCTCTCCGGCTGGCGTCTCTCCGGCTGGCGTTTCTTCACCAGCGGGTGCTGCCGGATCGGCGGTCTCGTCAGGGGTCGAAATATCCAAGTCCATCGGCGGCATCATGAACTGGCCTTGGTCGATCCGCTTCTGATACTCGGCTCGCAGTTCTTCCTCGGTAAATTTTTCGATTTCCTTGGCAACAAACGCGTCGAGTTCTCCGGAAACCGACTCGACAACTGCCGCGTAGGGGCGGCGGAAACCTGGCTCGGGCGAATTTCGGTTGGGAAAGCGTTCTTTTCCTTCTTCGTAGAGCGCCAAAATGGTGCTTTGAGCCGGCTCGCCCACTTCGCTAACCAGTTCCTCGACCAAAATCGGATAAGCATCAACGGTTGCTTGTTGATTTAATTTGAGGAAATTCTTCCAGGCTTCGACGGGCGAGATCAGCAATTTTGTGCTAGTCGCCAAGCCGCTGAGCGTCAAATTCTCGTATAGGTTGGCCAGCAATTCGGTTTTCAACAAACCGTACATTTGCGACTGGCCCAGGGTATTTTGCGAGGTTTTCGCTCGAATTCCGGCCAATTCATTGGCGGAAAGCTTGTTGTCGTGAAAATTCCGCATCCACAGGTCGACCGCCGTGTTATCGATATCCAGCCCCAGTTCGGTTGCCCGCTGGGCGAACAATTTTCGCCGTACGATCGATTTGGGCGCGTTCACCGTGGAGATGCCAAAACTCATCCCCCCCTGGCCAGTGGGCCCATAATTGGGCACATTCGGACTCCCGCCACGTTCCTCGACTTCGGCGGCCACGGCAGCCAAAAAGCGATTTGTTTGGCCGAGCAGACGTTGGTAATAACCAATCTCGTCAGTTTCGAACGTGCCCCCATTGTAGGTTGCAACGAGGGTATCCCCCTGCCCGGGCACCCGATATTGCAAGTACATTTGCAATGCGGGCAGAGCAACGAAGGCGAACAACGACAGCAAGGTCAAAACCACCATCAGCGGCTTGAGGTTGCTGCGAAAAACACTAAAGGGGCTAGCCATTTCGGTTAAAACTTTCTACGACGATTCGTGGGCGCGGGGTTCTGTGGAACTCGTTAGCTCTTAGCGACGCTGGCAAAGGACGCGCCTTGACAAGCAGCAGTACCGTTCCATCCTTTGTTACGCTGCTAATAAAAGTACACCCGTACAATTCGCAGGGTCAACCCGACCTGAGACTCATATTCCCATACTCCCCCTCGCTCCCCTGACACCTGATGGCAAAGTCGACAGAGAAGTCGTTGGTGATCGTTGAATCGCCCGCCAAAGCCCGTACGATAAGCAAATTCCTTGGTAGCGGCTATCAAGTGGAAGCTTCTATTGGACATATTCGCGATTTACCTTCTGGGGCCAAAGAGGTCCCTGAGAAGTATAAATCTGAACCGTGGGCCTATTTGGGGGTCAACGTCGACCAAGAATTTGAGCCGGTGTACATCATTCCGGCAGATAAAAAAAAGCAAGTTTCCAAATTAAAAGACGCGCTCAAGCAGGCCAAAGACGTCTATCTGGCGACGGACGAAGACCGCGAGGGGGAGGCGATCAGCTGGCACTTGCAGGAAGTGCTAAAACCTAAAGTCCCCGTACATCGCCTAGTTTTCCACGAAATTACCAAAGAGGCGATTAACACCGCGTTGGCTTCGCCCCGCCAAATCGATGTCGGCTTGGTCCAGGCGCAAGAAACTCGTCGCATCCTCGATCGCCTTTACGGCTACGACGTTTCGCAACTACTTTGGAAAAAAGTGGGTCGCGGGCTCAGCGCCGGGCGGGTCCAGAGTGTCGCAGTCCGCTTGATCGTCCAGCGGGAACGCGAACGGATGGCTTTCCGCAACGCCACCTATTGGGACCTGGAGGGGCTTTTCCTGACCTCCTCCGCGGAGTCGATTGCGGCCACCCTGGTCTCCGTGGCCGGTCGCCGCATCCCCAGCGGCAAAGATTTTGATTCCGACACTGGACAGTTGAAAGATCCCAAACTGCTGCAGCTCGACGAAGCGGCCGCCACCGAGCTTGCCGCGCGTCTCCGCACCGAAGCTTTCAAGGTCACCAAGGTCGAAGTCAAACCCTTCACAGAACGCCCGAAAGCACCTTTCACGACCAGCACGCTGCAGCAGGAAGCCAACCGCAAACTGGGGTTTACCGCCCGCCGCACCATGCAAGCGGCACAAAAGTTATACGAAAACGGTTACATCACCTACATGCGGACCGACTCGACAACCCTCGCGCAAGTCGCCGTGGATGCCGCTCGGGATCTCGTCCGCAGCGAGTACGGCCCCCAGTTTCTCCATGAATCCCCGCGGGTCTACGCCAGCAAAGTCAAGAACGCGCAAGAGGCTCACGAGGCGATTCGTCCCGCCGGTCACCCCTTCAAAAAACCGGAAGCGCTCCGCCAAGAACTCGACCGCGACCAATTCCGACTCTTCGAGTTGATTTGGAAACGGACGATCGCCAGCCAGATGGCCGACGCGCGGAAAAAACGCATGACGGTGACGATCGAAGGTGGCGACGCAGTCTTCCAAGCCAGCGGTACGTCGATCGAATTTGAGGGCTTCCTGAGGGCCTACGTGGAAGGTTCGGACGATCCCGATGCCGAACTGGCCGACAAGGAAAAACTGCTGCCAGCGGTCTCCCAGGACGATCCGTTGGATATCAAAAATCTGGAGACCAAAAGCCACACCACGCAACCTCCAGCCCGGTACAGCGAAGCCAGCCTGACCCGCACCTTGGAGGAAAAGGGGATCGGGCGTCCCAGTACCTACGCTTCGATTATCGACACGATCCAAAATCGCGATTACGTCTTCAAGAAAGGGAACGCGCTCGTCCCCAGCTGGACGGCTTTCAGTGTCGTGCGACTGCTGGAAGATCACCTTTCTTCCCTGGTCGATTACGAATTCACGGCGCAGATGGAGGACTTTCTCGATTCGATCAGCCGCCAGGAAGAGAAGGCCCTGCAGTATCTGAAACGTTTCTACTTTGGCGAAACCACCGGTGACGAAGCGGTGCCACCGATCGGTCTCCGCCCCACGCTCGAGGCCAAAGCGGCGGAGATTGATCCCCGCGTCAGCGCCCGCTTTACCGTCGGCACGCCCACCACGGGCGACGCTCGCGAGGAAGTGGTGGTTCGCGTCGGCAAATACGGACCCTTCTTGGAACAAGGCGAACGCCGTGCCAGTCTCCCCGATGGCATGTGCCCCGACGAAGTGACGCTGGAAAAATCGCTCGATCTGCTGGCCGATGCCTCCCGCGAAGACGAACCGCTGGGCCTGCACCCCGAAACGCAGAAACCAATCTATGTCAAATCGGGGCGGTTCGGTCCCTACGTCCAGCTGGGCGAGAATGATGACGAGGAAAAGAAAAACCAGTCGCTGCTCAAGGGCATGGAGGTCAGCACGCTGACGCTCCAACAAGCGGTCGATCTGCTAAAGCTGCCTCGTGACCTCGGCCAACACCCCGAGCTTAACGAACCGGTGGTGGCCAAGGACGGCAGATACGGTCCCTACATCACTTGCGGCAAAGAAACCCGCTCGCTGCCAGCCGATCTCTCGCCGCTCGATGTCACCTTTGAGCAAGCCATCGAATTATTGAAACAACCCAAAACGCGTGGCAGAGCGGCCGCCACCCCCAAAGAGCCTCTCAAAACTTTTGAGAAACCATCTCCCGTTACCGAAACCGAAGTCCGCGTGCTCGATGGCCGCTTTGGTCCCTACGTCACCGACGGCCAAACCAACGCCTCGCTGCCCAAGGGAACCGAACCCGATTCGCTAACCTTCGAAGCGGCCCTCGAACTGTTAGCCGATCGAGCCGCCAAAGCGCCCAAAAAACGCTCGGCCAAGAAGAAGTCCGCGAAAAAGAAAACGACCAAAAAGAAGGCGGCGAAAAAGAAAACCACTACCAAAAAAGCGGCAACCAAAAAAGCTACCGCGCAAAAGAAAGGGGTTCCCAAAAAACGAACCTCCTAAAATTCTGTGATATCAGCCGCCTGGCGCCAGAGAGCGGTTCTCATCAGCCGCCTGGCGGCAGCCTGCGGTTCTTACAGCACAACACAACCCCAGGGAACCGCACGCTGGCGCGGGGCGGCTGATCCCGCTTTTTAGATCATTGCGATTTGAGCGATTGGAGATAAGCGATCAGGTCGGCGATTTGACCAGCAGTCAAGCTGTCGACCACACCCTCGGGCATCATCGAAATCTCCTGTCGCTTACGCGTCTCAATTTCGCTTTGCACAATTTCAATCGCCACGCCATCATTCTGGCGAATCGTGACCGTTTCCGCACTCTCCGTAACGACAAACCCCGTCTGCACGCGGCCGTCGACAGTCAAAAACGACCATGTTTCAAAGCCTTGCGCCAACTTGGCACTCGGCATCAACAACGATTCTAACAACTCGGCTTTCTTATAACGCTTACCGATGTCGACCAAATGCGGACCTTTGGGAGTTTGCCCCGCTTCGCTGGTGTGACACGCGCCACACGATTGCGAGACAAAATACGCCTGCCCCCGTTCAGCATCGCCATCCTGAGCCAACACTCTGGCGATCACATCAGCCGCTTTCATGTTGCCGACTAGGTTTGGATTGTTAGGATCTGCCTTAATGATCGCGATCGCTTGCTGCTCCTCCGCTTTCATCTTCACAGGCTGCTCGCCAGCCCCCAAGGAGATCTTGTAACGCTTGATCGATTCCTGCACCGCATCGACCACCGCTGTGGATTCACTCCGCCCGGCGCGGATCAAGACGTTGGCGATGCGTGATGACTGCGACCACCGCTGGCGATCATAGTAAGGCCCCGATGTGTCAGGACGCGTTCCCCACCAATCGCCCGTCAAATACTCGCCTTCCCGATAATACAACCTGGCGAGCAAATCTAACAACTCAACCCGCTCCGACTCGGACAATTCAGCAGTGGTCGACGAAGTCGCCTCCAGCCTGGCAAGAACGCCATCGATCACGACCGGCAAATGCATGTTACGCAGCGTTCGCAGGGCACCGCTGCGGTGGGGCGAATCGAGTGCTTGCAAACACGCATCACCAGCCTGCAAAGCGATCAGGGTCTGCATTGCCAAGTGCGGCAGCACGCGATCAACATCTCCCAACTTGTGCGAAACTACGTTGACTCGCTCCTCACCACTGGCATCGCGAATCACCGACAACGGCAACACGTGCTGAGCGACCGTGGCGACATCCTCAATCGCACCGCAATCGGCCAATCGCTTCAGTCCAATGAGAGCTTGTCCGCGAACGCGAGGATTGTCGTCGGTCAACGCTCGCACGTAACTCTCCACCGGGACGTAAGCCAACTGAGAGCGTCGATCGGTCAGCGCCCGCAAGGCAAAGGCACGCAATTCCGGCACCGCCGCAGAAACCTGCGACAAGTAGTCGTGCGACTCGGTGCCTAACAGTTGCTTAAGCGTGAACAAGGCGGCCACGCGTCCAGCCAAAGGAGCCGCCGCGTCGTCGCACAGTCCACGCAGCAAATCAGCCCGTTGTGGCTCCGCACCGCGTCGTAACAATTCGTGCTGCGCCGGGATGGTGCGGGCCGTGGCCCCGTCGCGAAGCAACTCGACCAGAGCATGATCGGTCACGTCGGCCAAGATGGGAAATGGCTTGGGCAAGAATTCTCGCGGCGTTAGTTGCGCGACAAAGCCCACATTCTCATCGCTGTAACTGAAACCGCCACGTTTCCAACTGCTGACAAACATCCGCCCGCTGGCATCCATCTCAATGTCTGTGGGTCGCGGCAAATCCAAGAAAACATCTTGATCGGCTAAGTAGGATGGACCGGCTTCCGGTAAACGATGACGGTAAACTTTGCTGGTTCCCCAATCGCAGGTGTAAGCCGCTTGACCATACTCGCGCGGCCAACGCGGTTCAAACACATACATCGCTCCGCAGCCGGAGCCCCCGCCGTAATCGGCCAACGGCGGCATCGTTTCATCGGCGTAATGCAAATACTTTGAAGGATATCCATAATCGGCACCTTGCAAGATATGCGTCACGCGAATATCCCATCCCCCGCCATCATTGGTGTTATCGCGGGTAAACATGTTTAGATAAGGATCGATGCAAACGTCGAGAATATTTCGCTGGCCCCAGGAGAAAACCTCCAGCTCCGTACCATCAGGCCGCACTCGCACAATCCCTCCACCTCGACGCGCCAGCCGCGTGCCGTCACTCCCCGTCGCTTCGGTAAAGCCAAAATCACCGACGGCGATATAGATCCAACCATCAATCCCCATGCGGATGCCGTTGGTCGTGTGATCGGCACCTCGTTTGGCAACTTGGTCGGTGCTGAGCCCAGTCACCAGCACCTGCTCGCGATCCGCTTCCCCGTCGCCATCGAGATCTTCAAACAGGGTCAGAAGTGGCGGATGCAACACCCACAGTTTGCCATTATCAAAATGCAACCCACGCGGATGGTCCATGGTGGCAAATGTGTTCACACGGTCGGCCACACCGTCGCCGTCAATATCGAGACAGCGCAGCACGCGTCCACGACCCGACTCCTTGCCCAGTGAGCCTTGCTCATCCACTCCGACAAAAACCTCCCCTTGGGCTCCCGTGGTAATGCAGACGGGATAACCGACCTGCGGCGGCGCGGCGAACATGCGCACATCAAAATCAGCCGGTGCTTTGACATCGGCCGTGGTCGCCGCCGGACCGCTTGCAGCAGCCACGCTGGCCGGCAGTGCGGGCAATTCTCCGGCATACGCCTCAACCTCCCAAATACTGCCCCAACTACCGCTGCTCGTTCCCAGAAATTCAACTTTCAAGTAACGCACTCGCTGGGCATCCAGGCGGTGCGAAACGATGCGTTGCTTCTGCTCATTTTGGCTAGCGTCGACGATCGTTCGCCAGTGCTGACCATCGTCCGACCCCAGCACCTGATAACGATAGACGGTCCCCTCTTGTTCCCAATGAATTCGCAACGAAGCAACTTCTTGGGATGATTGCAGATCAACCACTAATGATTCACCTTTGGCGGGTCCGTTGGCACACCAGCGGGTATTGAGCAGCCCATCCACGGCATTTTTGGCAAAGTTATTCTTTGCCGTCTCTTCACTGCTGGCGGTGGCTGGTTTGCCTCGCAGCAAGTCATCGTCGCCACAACACGGATTGTCCAGTTGTTGGTCGGCCGCACCGGGCTTCGGTATGTTAACCAGTGCCAGCACCTCCTGATGCTGATCTTCGCCAGTCGGCTGAATTGCCGGAGCCTGCTCACCATGCACGGCCCATAACAGGCCGCGGGTAAGCATATCTAAGTAAACCGGCTGGGCCATCGTTTCGTTATAATGACCGATCGTGGTGGCAAACACGCGAGCCTTGTGATACTGATTCGTCCAGACGCAAACCTGCGGCTGACCATCCGACTTGCGGATCGCTTGTCCGAGCGGAGTTGCCGTCGAGAATAAGTGGGGGACATGGTAGAGCTCCCCTTTGGGAACATCCCACCCCGCTCCAAAACCTTGCATCACTGGATGCTCGGGAGCAATATTTTCCACGCGAAAAGGGTAATGGGGACCATGCCCCGGAGATCGGACTCCGCAAAACTCAAACCATGCGTCACTGCCGACGCGATAACAGTGCATGGCACAGTGGATCAGCACAGCCGGCGTACCAGCCCGGTGCGGCGCCAGGATCACCTCAGCCCACTCGGGGTCGGCGACGCCGGCAAAGCATTCGTTGTGAACCACCACGTCGAATCCCTCGGCCCAATTAGGATCCTCGTAAAGTGGTATTTTAGTATTCGTGGTGCTGCCACCCTGCTGGATTACGGTCCACTGGATGTTAGCGCGTTGCGAGAGCCCTTTGGGAATGATTAATTTCTGACGATCATAATCGTGGCAACAACCACCCGTGACGAGTAACGCCTTGATCGGTTTTTCTGACTGAGTTGCCGCCGCGGGGCTCTCCTCTGCGACCCTGCCAGCGGCCGGGGCCTGTGCACACGCCAACCGAGAGGACACCGGGAAACATGAAAAGGCCAACAGCATCGCGGCTGCGAACGGCGTGCGGATAGTGCGAAACAAATGATTCATAAAATGCAGGTGGGCTATTGCTAGGTGGGGTCAGCGAAAAGTCAATGATCTGAAAAGTTCATGATTCTATCGTGGTCCGAGCCATCTGGGAACGCAAGGGTGCGGTGCCGCTGCGACTCCTTTTTCGACTCTTAAGCACCTCCGCACAAGTCATTGAACGAAACAAAATCAGCCGCTACGCGCCAGAGAGCGGTTCCTCCGACGCCATGAGCTAGCGTTCAACAACTGAACTAACCGAACGACGGATATCGAGTCGCTTAGATCGGCGAATTGAGAGGAGTCTGTTTGTGGAGAACCTTTCGGCGGAGCGAAAACCGACTTTGGGTGCCTTTGGCTAACTCTCCGGATGCATAGCAATCTGCTTTTGATAGGCGGGAGATTCGCGATAAGTTGAATGCCCCGTTACGTGCGCAACAATTTTGTCCACATGCTCGTGGCAATTTTCCAAAAATGTCTTGTAGCGGCTCGTCTGCGTGCCGGCGACGGCCGTTCCCGCCACATAGATTCCCGGCACATGACTCTCCATCGTCGCCTCGTTGAATCGAGGACGCTGGTTCTCGCAAACCAACTCGATGCCGGCGGTGCGAAATAAATGCTTGTTCTGCTCGTATCCGATCAAACTCAACACCTGATCGACTTCGATAACTGTTTCCTGCTGTGATGTTTGATGCCGGGATATTTGTTGCTGTGCAAGCTCACAGTCGGTGGCGATGACAGCCGAATACGCGTTCGTCAAATAGACGTGAGTGGGGGTAATGCGTGTGGGGCACGTGCCGAGGTAAGGCGTGACCCGTCCGCTGGCCAGCAGACCGCGAATCTCAGGCAACATCCAGTATTTAATACCATCTTCCGGCAAGGTTTCGCCACGATAGCTGAGGCTGACATGCGCCCCGGCATGATGCAACCGCAAAGCCGCTTCCACGGCGCTATTCCGCCCGCCGATGATCAACACGCGACGTCCCCAATACCGATGAGGCTCGCGCAAATAACCATCCACATGCGGCAGCGTCTCGCCAGGAATGTTCAACCGCTTCGGCCGATCAGTGCCACCAATCGCCAGCACAACCTTGCCACATTCGTACTGGCGGCCAGTCTGCGAATCGCCCGTCACCAGCGTAAAACGATCCACTTGCCTGCGAATATCCACCACCGGCTCAAAGCACCGCACGCTCAACTTAAATTGCTCAGCGACCCCCCGCAAATAGGTCAAATACTGCTCGCGGGTCGCTTTGGTTTGATCGACAGTGAGGAGCGGCACGCCGGCGATCGAAATCCGCTCGTTGCTGCTGAACCAACGCGTTTGCGGCGCCCACCAAGCCATCGTTTGCCCCAGCGCGCCCGCTTCCAAAATCTCACACGCAATGCCCGCCCGCTGGAAACCAACGGCCATTTCAATCCCAATCGGACCAGCCCCGACGATGACCACCTCAGTCTGCACGGGAGCCGCTGCGCTGCTTAAGTTCATGGTTGTGCTATCGATGGAACTGAGCTGTCAAATATAACAAAGTGTCGTCTTTCGCTCCGCGAAAGCAGGCGTTTTCGTGGACTTTCGCGAAGCGAAAGGCGACTCGAAAACATCGCTCGTTGCTTAGCTGAGGATTTGTCGAATAAGGTGCCCCTCGACATTCGTCAGTCGTCTTTCAATTCCATTGTGTTGAAAGGTCAACCGCTCGTGATCGAGTCCCAGTAAATGCAGAATGGTGGCGTTGAAATCATACAACGGATGCACATCCTCGACAGCTCTGCGGCCCAGCTCATCGGTCACACCATGACTAACCCCGGGGCGGACACCGGCACCCGTCAGCCAGCAGGTAAAACCATCAGGGTTATGGTCACGTCCCGCCGCACCAGCCTGAAACATCGGCATGCGACCAAATTCAGTACACCAGACGACCAGCGTATCTGCCAACATGCCCCGCTGTTTTAGATCACGGATCAGCCCCGCAACCGGTTGATCAAGAATCGCCGCATGTCGGTCGTATTGTTCCTTGAGCTTGTTGTGACCATCCCAGTTCAACTCACCACCACTGGCGTAGGCGCCATTGAACAGCTGCACAAAACGCACTCCACGTTCCACCAACCTCCTGGCCAGGATGCAATTTTTGGCAAACGCGGCTTTCGTCGGGTTAGTCGTATCGTCCGCGCCGTACAACTTCATGATGTGTGCCGGCTCGGCTGCCAAGTCGCCCACATCGGGCACGCTCAATTGCATCCTGGCGGCCAATTCATAACTGGCGATACGGGCGGCCAATTTGCTGTCTCCCGCGCTGGCTTCCAGATGCTGCTGATTCATCCGCATTAGCAAATCGCGCGTCGCCCGATCCTTCAATGGAGAAATATCACCAGCTTCCAAGTGTCGGATCGGCCGGCTGGCACTCATCGTCGTTCCCTGGAACGCGGCTGGCAAAAAGCCTGGCCCCCAGTTATTGGACCCATTCTGCGGCACTCCCCGAGGATCGGGAATCGCAATGTAAGCGGGTAAATTTTGGTTCTCACTGCCGAGCGCGTAAGTCACCCAAGCACCCAGGCTGGGAAAACCATCTAACACCGAACCGCTAGAGAGAAAATTTTCCGCCGGCCCGTGGGTGTTACTCTCACTGGTCAAAGAATGCACGAAAGCAAATTCATCGGTCAATTCCGCCAAGTGGGGAATCATCTCCGATACCATTTTCCCCGTTTCACCACGGGGACGAAAAAGATATTGCGGCCGTGCTAGATTCCCTGCTGGACCTTGAAACGTGACCGCCGGTCCACCTTCAAGCGGCTTGCCATCAAACTTGATTAACTCCGGCTTATAGTCCCAAGTTTCCAATTGACTCACAGCGCCGGCGCAAAATACAACGATAACATTTTTGGCTCGCGGGGGGAAATGCCCTGGCCGCGGTGCGTAAGGTCGGGCTGGATCCACCTGCGGACTTTCGCCAGCCAACAAGCCTTCGCCATTTAACAAATTTAACAGGGCAATCGCGCCCAGCCCGTTGACTGTGTTATTAAAGAAGCTGCGACGATCTAATAACATGCGTCGCTGCGAACTGCAGCCCGAGAGTCGCTGTAGGGGATCTTCTCGGAGTAACGATTCAAGCTCGCTCCGCTGGTTTACAGCCATATCACACTCGTTCGCCCGGAGACCATTCTAATAACAACAAAATCAAGAAGACGGTTGCATAGTCGCCTTTCGTTCCGCGAAAGTTCATCACAACATCACTTTCGCAGAGCGAAAGGCGACTTTTATGGGATAAACAAAAACTCATTACAATTAAACAGCGCTCGGCACAAAGCGTCCAAACCATGATCGGATACCACTGGCAACGCGATGGCAATTTCCTCCGCCGTCGGCACTCGCCCCACAGCCAATTCATAGGCAACACGTATCTGCGTCGCCCGATCAGTTCCCGCATCACGGTGCACGCGCTCGGCAAAATTCTGGGAGTGGTCGACCACAAAACGACTGTTGAATAAATTCAAGGCTTGCAAGGGTGTCGTCGACTCACGCCGCTGGGCCGTACTCTGTCCCGCGTCGGGACAATCAAAAGCCCCAAACACGGCATCCCGCTCGCGACGCACACGGTGCGCATAGATCATGCGTTTGTGACCTTCGGCAGTAAACTGTTCGATAGGCACAAACCCCGACAATCCACCACGTTGGTTGAACAAACTGTAGCCGGGACCACCAGTGGCCGGATTCAGTTTGCCACTGACCATCAAAATCGAATCGCGAATCGCCTCCCCGGAAAGGCGTCGTGGGGAGAAACGCCACAACAAGCGATTGTCCGCGTCGACTCGCAGACCATCCGGCCTCGCTAAACTCGCTTGTTGGTAGGTCGCTGAGAGCACAATCAGGCGGTGCAGATGCTTCAGTGACCAGCCTCCGTTGATAAACTCGATGGCCAGCCAATCTAACAATTCCGGATGGCTGGGGGGCGTGCCATTGCGTCCAAAATCGTTGGGCGTATCGACCAAGGCGACGCCAAAATGCCACTGCCACACACGGTTGACCATCACGCGAGCGGTGAGCGGATTTTCGGGACTGGCAATCCAATCGGCCAAAGCAAAACGACGTTCCTGCTCGGTGGCATCCTGGGCTAAATCCAACGTACCTATCGCTGCCGGCGCCGCCGGCGAGACCAACTCCTGTGGTTGCTCAGGATCGCCACGTCGCAGCAAGCGAATTTCATCGGGAGTGCGAAATTTACCAGCGAAGACCAGATTTTCCACAGTTGTTTCGCTGACCGCCCGCTGCAATCGCTGCTGCTCGTTGATTAACTCCCGGTAACGCGACGCCTGCTCTTCAGTTAACCCGTCAGTGGTCCACTGGAGCGGCTCGGCGGAGCCACCACCGAGCGGCTGCCGATCGCTGCTGCTGGCCACCAACTGCCAGCCTCCCTCAGGGGTCGCGATCTCAATTTTGTAATGCGTCGCCAGCCGATCCGCATACGTTCCCTCGCGATCACGCCCCCAGATCACTCGGTCAATCGTCTCGGCTTTTGCAAATTGAATCTCCACCCAGCCCGCACCCGGTTCGTTCGACATCCAACTGCTGGAGTTGCCATATTCACCATTGTTAATCAACCTCAGCTCGTGCCGATTGGGCACCGTGGTGTTACCAGAGGATGTCACCGTCGCCATCGATTGCTGCAAAGCTACGTTGCTGCCTTGCAAGTTAAATACTTCCAGCTCGTCGATGCACGGTTCCAGGTTATTGGTGGCGGAGATCCTAAATCGCACGCGATCGGTCGTGACCGGCTGAAAACGATCCACGTTTTGACGCGCGTTGACGGGTCCCCGCGCAGGTTCACTGGCATCAACTTTGGCCAACGGTGCGAACCGAGTTAGCAACAATTGAATCTCTGCGAGACGAGTTCGCCAATCCTGCAGCTGTACTCTCCGCTGCTTTGCCTCGGCCGATTCCAGCGCACGATCCTCATACTCCACGCCCGCCACAAAGGTTTGCATGGCGTAATATTCACGCTGCGTTATCGGATCAAACTTATGGTTATGACACCGCGCACAACCAATGCTGAGTCCCAGAAATGTTTGACCGATATTGTTAACAATCTCATCGATCGCATCTTGGCGAGCCAAACGGATCGATGGCTCGTCTTTACCAATTTGACCTGGCAATAAGACCGAAGCGGTTACTAGGAACCCCGTGGCGGCATCAGTCCCCAGCGCATCACCCACGATCTGTTGACGAATAAAGTCGTCGTACGGCAAGTCTTGATTGAGTGCCTGAATCACATAATCTCGATAGGGCCACGCGTGCGGCCGCTCGGTGTTGACCTCAAAGCCATGGGTGTCAGCATAACGCACAACATCTAACCAGTGCTGCGCCCAACGTTCTCCATAGTGGGGTGAATTTAACAGACGTTCCACCACACGTTCTTTCGCATCAGAATAACCGGCGGGGGAATGATGGTCACTCAAAAAGTCCCGCACTTCTTCGGGCGAGGGGGGCAGGCCCGTTAAATCATAAGTCACGCGGCGCAACCACTCCAGCTGGCCAGCCTCCTCACTGGGCGATAACTCAGCCGCTTCCAGACGCTGCAACACGAATCGATCAATGGGATTTTTTGCCCATTGCGCAGCTTGTGGTTGCGGAAGCGGGGGAAGCCGCGGAGCAGTAAAGGCCCAGTGCTCAGCCGGTTCCGCCAACGCGTGCGCATCGATGCCGTCAGGCCAAACCGCGCCTTCACGAATCCATTGTGCTAACGTTTCAGCTTCGGCCTCCGTCAGTGGCTCCCCTTCACCTTCGGGGGGCATTTGCAAGTCGGCATCAGGATCGGCCACAAACTGCCACAGTGGACTCGCGTCTGGTTGCCTGGCGACAATGCTTGCTCCGTAGAAATCTCCCCCCGCAAAAGCAGCTTGTTTGATGTCCAGCCGCAACCCACTGTGCTGTTCCTCCTCCCCGTGACAGGCGTAACAGGACCGCTCCAGCAGCGGTCTAACGTCGCGGACAAAGTCGACTGGTTCGGCGACCGCCGGTGGCGCCGCAGCAACGAGCATCAACAGAATGTTCCAGAATCGCATGGTGGGAATCGAGCGAGTGGAGGGTGGGGAATTTAACCCCATTGTACGTCTTCCCCCAGTCGCCTGCCACACATTCCCGGCGACACATTCCCACCCAAGACTACTAACGCAGCGACCATCGGTTTTGGTTTAGAATACGGTAAAATCGCCGCCCGCCTCCAGGAAATCCCAGCATGCCTTCGTTACCGCAGTTCGTCTCCTCGATCTTCGTCCTTGGCTACTTGCTCTTTTCGACCTGGCCGATTTTACAACAGACGCAAGCATGCACGACGGCCGTGATCAGCGGCAAAGTCACTCCCGACGGACGCCCCCTGTTATGGAAAAACCGCGACAACAACTCCGCCCCTCACAACGAAGTGGCAATCCTCAGTTCGGGGCAATATCGCGCCATCGCGGTGGTCAACGCGGGTAGCCGCAAGTCGATTTGGATGGGTGTCAACGCGGCTGGCTTTTGTATTGAGAATTCACTCAGCAAAGATCTTGGCAAAGCGAATGCCAGCGGCCCCAGCAATGGACCATTCATGAAGCTGGCCTTGGAATCATGTGCAACCGTCGCCGATTTCCAGCAACTGCTGGAAAAAACAAACCTCAGCGGACGCCGCACGGTGGCAAACTTCGGTGTCATCGATGCTCAGGGCGGAGCGGCGATATTTGAGACCGGTCCGGCCAGTTTCCACATGTTCGATGCCAACGATCCGCAAATCGCTCCGAACGGCTTTATCGTCCGCGCCAATTTTTCCACGACCGCTCAAAACTTGCCGCCCAATCCGACAGCCGACCAGTTGGCCGACGTTTACTCCGCGGAAAGATTCTTGCGAGCCCGCAAACTTTTGTCGCCTCCTCAAACAGCGAGCATTGAACTCGAATATCTGCTCCGCCACGTCGCTCGCGATTTGGCGGATGCCGACGGCGCCCCCATCCCTGGGTCTGTGAATGATCGCTCCTCCGCGTTACCCGCTTCGATTCCCACCGATCACACCATTAGCCGCACATCGACCGTTTCGGGCGTCGTTTTTCATGGTGTCAAACCAGGGGAGGATCCGGCGTTGACGACAATGTGGACCATCTTGGGAGACCCTAAATTTTCCATCGCAGTGCCGTGCTGGGCGGCTGTGGAGGAGATCGCCGATCCGCTGGAGGATCCGCGTGGCGGGGAACTGGGTGAAATTGCCCGCCTGCTGCGTGATTGGAGTTTGACCCAACAACGCGATGCCGTGCTGACAGTTGGGCTGCCAGGTATCTGGTCCGATCTCTGGGAGCTCGAACAAACGATGATTAAACGCGTCGCCGAAGCGCGGCGGCAATGGGTTGCCGAGCCGCCGACTCCCAGCCAAATCGCCCAACTGCACCAGCAGCTATCACGACAATCCATGACCGCCATGCAACAAGAGTTGCGAGAAGCAAAAGAACTCGCGTTGCAAGGCCCCGACGCCACCCCAGGCTCCCCCGCGCCAATCCGCATCGCGATCTATGATCACTCAGGTGGTTCCGCAAATGGTCCCAAAAACCTGCAGCGACTACTCACCACCGAGCAAGGCTTTGCGACGACTGTGATTACCCCCCAAGCTATTCAGAATCACGCGCTCGATCAGTTTGATGTGCTGATCATGCCCGGTGGCAGCGGCAGTTCCCAAGCCAAACACCTGGAGGCCAACGGCAGCCTCGCCGTGCAAGCGTTTGTCAAAAATGGTGGCGGCTACCTGGGGATCTGCGCGGGCGCTTACTTGGCTTCGTCCCATTACGATTGGTCCCTTGACCTCATCAACGCCCGCGTCTGGGATCGAGCCCACTGGGCTCGCGGCACCGGAACCGTGCAGCTGGAAATCAGCGAACTAGGAGGCCAACTGTTCAACCATCAAGATCGCCTGCTCGATGTTCATTACGCCCAAGGTCCGCTCTTAATTCCCGGCAACCACCCCCAACTTCCGCGCTACGAAGTTTTAGCCAGCTATCATTCCGAAGTTGCTAAAAAAGGTGCCCCCGAGGAAGCCATGGTCGGCACGCACGCCATCGTCCGCGCCCCGCACGGCAAGGGGCGAGTGATCTGCTTCAGCCCCCACCCCGAGGCTCCGCTCGGCCCGGGTCACCTCATTATCGCCGGGGCGAAATGGGCCGCCGGAGAGCAAATAGAGCGTGCCCCGTCAACAATTGCTCGACAGCCCGAAGCTCAGCTGTCAGAATAACAGCTCCCGCCTCGCTGAAAGTTCCTTCCTCCCCGCCCACCGGCTCCTCCGGGAACGTTGCATGTGCAAGCCAACAAATCGTGCCAGCAATCGCCCCCCAGCGCTGCACCAATCGTTCGCTTTTTTCTTACATACCGTAAGCTTTTTCCTTGCGCTTGGCAGCTACAGCGGTTTTTCGTTAACCACAGCCTCGGAACCGGCCAAGAACCAGCCGCCTGCGGAGGATGTCGAATTTTTTGAGCGGCACATTCGCCCGCTGTTGATTGAGCGATGCGGCGAATGCCACGGCCCTGAGGAGCAAATGGCCGGCTTGCGGGTCGACAGCAGGGCGGGGCTCCTTTCCGGAGGCGACTCGGGCCCAGCGATCACGTTAGAACGGCCCGCCGCGAGCTTGTTGATGCAAGCGGTGAGACGAACCGGAGGCCTGGAGATGCCACCCGACGAGCCACTCAAGTCGCACGAGCTCGAGCAGCTCGAGCACTGGCTGCAACTGGGTGCACCTTGGCCAGCCGGAGAGATCGCCCCGGCGGTCAAGCAACCTGCGCCGCCCCACTGGGCCTTTCAGCCCCTGCAACAACCGCCCGTCCCCACTCCGGACGATCCCGAAAATTGGATTCGCAATCCAATCGATGCCTTCGTTTTACAGCGTCTGCGTGATAACGAACTAGCCCCAGCCCCGACCGCTGATAGAGCCACGCTCATCCGCCGCGTCGCCTATGCGCTGAGCGGCCTGCCACCCAGCCGCGGACAAATCTCGGCTTACGAAACGGACGATTCACCGACCGCCTATTTGCGACTGGTCGAACAACTGCTCGACTCGCCCCATTACGGCGAACAACAGGCGCGACACTGGATGGACTTGGCTCGCTATAGTGACACCAAAGGATACGTTTACGCTCGCGAGGAACGATTTTGGGTGCACGCTTGGAGCTACCGCGATTGGCTCACGCGAGCCTTTAACGAGGACTTGCCTTACAACCGTTTTTTACTGTTGCAAATTGCCGCCGATCAAGTCAGCGACACACGTCCCGGTGACGCGACCGCAATGGGCTTTATGACGCTCGGCCGTCGCTTTCTCGGCTCACCGCATGACATCATCGACGACCGCATCGACGTGCTCACCCGGGGAACCATGGGGCTGACGGTCAGTTGCGCGCGTTGTCATGACCATAAATACGACCCCATCCCCACGGCTGATTATTACTCGCTGTACGGCGTCTTCGCCAGCTGCACCGAACGCTTACAGCCAGCCACAGACAATCCAGCTCCGCACGCTTCAGCCGACGCTCGGGCCGCCTATCAACAAGAATTAGAAAAACGCCAACTGGCTTACCAAACCGCCTTTGATAAATCGGCTCAAGCGTCAGGCGCAAGGGTGCGAACTCGGATTGCGGATTATCTAATCGCCCAAACGCAACTTGACCAATACGCGAACAACAACTTTGACCAGATCTTACAAGCTACCGATCTTATACCTGCCTTCGTGCGTCGTTGGGCGGACTATTTGCATCAAACTAAGCAGGACAAAAATCCAATCTGGCTCGCCTGGCATGCCTATCAGGCAATTCCCGCGGCGCAATTTCCCAGTGACAGTCCACAAGTCACGACGGAACTTCAAACTCAGCGACTTCACCCCACGATCGCCAAAGCATTCCAACAACCACCCAATTCATTCAGCGAAGTCATCGATCGCTACGCGGCGGTGTTCAGCGACGTGGAACAGGATTGGCAAGCACTCGTTGCCAAAGCAAACGCCAATCAACAGCCAGCCCCCACCGAGCTAGCAGATCCGCCAGCCGAACAACTGCGACAAATCCTCTACGGGCCAAACGCACCGTGTGAACTGCCACGCGAAGAGATTGCCAGCACCGAGATGTTTTTCACTTCCGCCGAGTGTACCGAGCTGTGGAAACTTCGCGGCGAGATTGACCGTTGGATTATTCAGTCGGACTTGGAAATTCCTCACGCCTTAGTTTTGGTGGATCGTCAGACGCCGAGCGAGCCACGTATTTTCCGCCGCGGTAATGCAACGCAGCCAGGTCGACATGTTCCCCGCCAATTCTTAAGTGTTTTATCCGCTGCTGAACCCGTTCCATTTACCGAGGGGAGTGGTCGGCACGAATTAGCACAAGCGATCATCGATCCTCGCAACCCACTGACCGCCCGCGTCTTTGTCAATCGTGTGTGGACGCAATTGATCGGTCAAGGACTGGTGACCACACCGAGCGACTTTGGCACTCGCGCGGAGCCACCCTCACATCCTCAGTTGCTCGATTGGCTGGCTGCGGAGTTCATCGCCTCAGGGTGGAGCGTTAAACAACTGCAACGTTTAATCGTCACTTCGGCCACCTTTCAACAAAGCTCTCAAAGGCACCAGCTCGAGGTGCAACGAACGCTTGGCGAACAACTTGATCCAGAAAATCGTCTACTGTGGCGGATGAATCCCAGACGTTTATCGTACGAGGAGCTGCGAGATTCGATGCTGGTTGCCGCGGCCGAACTTGAGCGTTCTTTGGGTGGAAAGCCGAAAGATCTATTCGCGCGACCTTATCCTCATAGACGGGCTGTCTATGGACTGGTAGACCGTCAATTCCTACCCGGTTTGCTGCGCACGTTTGATTTTGCCAACCCCGATTTGCACACACCCCAGCGAAACGAAACGACCGTTCCTCAACAAGCACTTTACTTTTTAAACCATCCCTTTGTGCTGGAACGAGCCAGGAAAATTGCCGCCGATCTCCAGCCGCTACCGTCAGATTCTCGGGTGACCCGATTATTTGAAAAAATCTTACAACGTCCGCCGACTCCGCAAGAGACCAACGAAGCCCTCAACTGGGTGACAGCGGCAGCCGAAGTCCCTTCGCAGGAGATACCAAGAACAAGCGCGGAGTGGACTTATGGTTACGGCGCGATTGACGAACCGCAGGGGAAGATTGTGGGCTTTACACCTCTGCCACACTTTACCGGCAAGGCTTGGCAAGGCTCGCCGCAGTGGCCCGACCAGGAACTGGGGTGGGTACAATTGACAGCCAGCGGCGGGCATCCGGGGAACGACCGCGCACACGCCGCCATTCGCCGTTGGACCGCCCCCGAAGCGATGACGATCAAGATTACTTCCAAAATGATTCATGAGGCTCCACCTGGCGACGGCGTGCGTTGCTTTATCGTCAGTCCAACCGCGGGAGTGCTCGCCAGCGGCAAGCCCCATCAGCAAACCTTACAACTGGACGTCCCACAACTCGCGGTTCAAGCTGGCGAGACGGTCGATTTCCTGGTCGACATTAACGAAGTCCTTAACAGCGATCAATACTTGTGGGAGGTCCGCATTGAACCGCTCAAATCGCAGCAACGAGATCAAACGATCGTCTGGCATTCACGCCAAGACTTTACGCACGACCAAATCAGCCAACTCTCGCCTTGGGAACAACTCGCCCAAGTCCTCCTCTGCGCAAATGAATTTTCATTTGTCGATTAAATCGTTTAACAGTCAGCCGCAGGCGTACTCTCAACCAAGCATCTCAGCGATCGTACGCCTCCGGCTAACGGTTGAACGAATCGCGCACCTCTAAGCTGCCCCCAAGGAATTTCCCCATGGCCGATCGATCAACCAATCACGGGTCGCCTACCAACTTGCCACGCCGCCGCTTGCTACAGCGTGCCAGCTTGGGGTTGGCGGGTCTCACGTTGGGAGCGGTGTGGCCGCACGACACCGCCAGTGGCGGCAGCGTGGTTACCGCCCGCCAACCTCATTTCCCCGCGACGGCAAAGCGAGTCATCCACTTTTTTCTCAACGGCGGCCCCTCCCACGTCGATACCTTTGATCCCAAACCGGCCTTGTCAAAATATGCGGGCAAAGCCTTATCTAACACGCTCACAACGGAGCGAAAAACGGGTGCCGCGTTCCCCTCGCCATTCAAGTTCCAACGCTACGGCGAATCGGGTATCGAAGTCAGTGAGATCTTTGCCAAAACGGCGCGGCACATCGATGATATCGCCGTCATCCGCTCGATGGTTGCTCAAGTCCCCAACCACGAGCCGTCGCTGATGCTGATGAATTGCGGCGACTCGGTGCAGGCGCGCCCCAGCGTGGGAGCTTGGGTGATGCATGGGCTGGGAACTGAGAATGAGAATCTGCCTGGGTTCATCGCGATGTGTCCAGGCGGGTTGCCGATTAAGGATACGGAGAATTGGCAAGCCGCTTTTCTGCCCGGCGCTTTCCAGGGTACCTATGTGGATTCACGCCACGAGGAGGTCAGTCGCTTAATCGAAAACATTGAGCACCCCCAGGTCTCGACAGATGCCCAGCGCAGGCAGCTCGATCTACTCGGGCAATGGAATCGCCGTCATCAACAAACTCGCCCCGACGACCGCTTGGCTGCCCGCATGCAATCGTATGAATTGGCCTTTCGCATGCAAAGTGACGCCCAGGAAGCTTTTGATATTTCTCGCGAGCCAGCCTACATCCATCAACTGTATGGTTCGGGCGTCCATGCTCGGCAAACGTTAATCGCCAGGCGACTTGTGGAACGGGGCGTGCGTTACGTGCAGCTCTGGCACGGTGCCGGACAACCATGGGATAACCATGAAAACATTGCCGGCGCGCATCGGAGTTTGGCTGGCCAAATTGACCAGCCCATCTCCGCCCTGCTGACCGATCTCAAACAACGCGGCATGCTCGATGATACGCTGATTTTGTGGGGCGGCGAATTTGGCCGAACCCCAACGGTGGAACTCGGTGGTGATGGCAATCCCAAAGCAGGACGCGATCATAATCCCTATGGATTTTCAGTCTGGATGGCAGGAGGCGGCGTCAAGGGAGGAACGGTTTACGGAGCCACCGATGAGTTTGGTTTTGCGGCCGCGGAAAACCCGGTCAGTGTCCACGATCTGCACGCCACCATGTTGTACGCTCTGGGCCTTCATCACAAACAGCTGACCTATCGCTACGCGGGCCGCGACTTCCGCTTGACCGATGTGCACGGCAACGTCATCCATGATGTCTTGAAAGCTTAAACCTGGGAGTTTCCAGTTGTGATCCCGCACGAGGCAAACGCGACGGAAGGAGACGGACCAGCCACTAGCAACTAGCCTTTAGCAACTAGCCACTAGCCACTAGCAACTTCTATCAATCATTCCAAAACGTCGACTCGGTTGCTGCTTGGTAATTGACATCTAAATGGGGTGTTACGATTTTCGTTTGCCCAGCGGCCAAACTGTCGACGCCGCCGATCACCATTCCAGAAGTCAACAAAGTGCGTTCCACGGGGTAGGGTGCTTTTCGCTCAATCATCGTGGTCTCGATGTGCCGGGCCAGCGGATTGAAAAAGTCGGCAGTTGTCGAACCATGCGTTGGCATCGGCAAATACATTTGGCATGAAATGATCGAACCATCTGCCAACATTCCGGCGTAATTGAAATCACGAATCCCGGTCAACAACATCACGGTGCGGAAGCCATCGAGGTGCTCGATCATATAGCCGGTCGTGTTGGGCATCGTTTGCTGCATCCACTCGATGGTGATCGGTGCCGTGGGAAAGCCCGTTTCGACCGGCAAATTATGACTACGACAGAGCGCGGCGACGACTAATTTTCGCGTGGTCTCAAACTGGCTCTTCCAGAGCATCTCCCAGAGTGCCTCGCCGCGCAAGGCGACAATCGATTTGACTCCGACCTCTCCCCCACGCCGTCTTTCCGACATGCACTGGGCTGTCTCCAAGGCGTGAATGTCGTAACTATCAATACCACCATAGGCGACGCAAACGCTCTCTTTGAGATTCGCCCCGAGTGGCATATCGATAGCCGGAAAACGCCGAGTCACCGGTAAGGAAGAACCGGCCAGGAACGCAAACTCGAGTCGCTTTGAATCCTCCACCATCTCGACGCATTCACTCCACACGGTCGACAAATGCTTGTCATTAAAGACGGGCACGCTACGACCGCTATCCTCAAACACTTTGACAACCTGCTTAAACCAGTCATAGCGCGGATACCGCCGCTGGCCTTTTTCGTTTGTGGGATAATCGCCATGCTCGGCAATGATTACCACTCCGTCGACAGCCAACTTTTCACCTCCCAAGGTGAGCGCTTCGGCGATCGTGGGATACAAGTCTAACTGATGACGTTTAACTCGCTCATGCGTTAAATCACCTTCAGGAAATTGGTCGATGAAGACACCGGCGACTTCGATTCGCGGCGGTTGCCAAGCACCTTGCCAGGTGTAACCCATGGTATGTCGATCAAGAAAGTGCTGGGCGTGGGAATGAGTACGCACTTCGGTGCCCAGAAAAGCGACTCGCGGTCGACGCCCGATCTCGGCTGCTGCAGCAAAATCCATGTACGGGAGGCTCGCCAAACCGCCGGCGGCGAGTGTCGAACGAGCGGCTAACGAAGTCATGAAGTGGCGACGATCGAGCTGTCTATTCTGTTGGCGCATTTGACTCTTTCCCCCAAAAAACCCAGAGAACCACCGCAGCCGCGGCAGGTAAAACAGCGGCGGCGGCCAAGCCAACGTCATAAGAACCGGTGGCGTCGACTAGGCGACCAAAAAACTTTTGCGCTGGCGGCACCAAAAACCAAGCGGTGACCCCAGCCAAGCCGGTAATTTTGCCTTGGTGCCGGCCTGAAATATCTTGCGTGAAAGCATGATACAGAGGAAACATACCGAGCGCACCGGCACCGCCGACTAAGAGGACGGCCAGTAGCAACCAGCCGTTGGGCAAAAACGGCAGCCCCAGCATGGTCATGCACATCAGCGCGCAAGCGGTAAACATAATCTGCCGTGCGCGGGTGGCCGTAAAGCCGCGAGCACACAACCACAACACAAACACGCCGACGCTCAAACATCCCACATCGGTGGCGACAAACCAAGCGGAATTAAACAGCAAAGTCTGTTGCTCCGAATAACCGCGACCTTCATTGAGAAATAGGTGCAACCAGGCGCGGAGAACTTGCCATGTCGTGTTGATCAAACAAACCACCACCAACACGATCAGCAAACGTCGACTGAAGAAAACCGACCAGGGCGTCTGCTGGCGCTCACGTCGTGATTCATAAGTCAAGTCGCCCGAACGAACCGTCGCGAACCACGCGCAAACCCAAAAAATCCCCACCGCCCCCACAATCAAAAAGGCTGTTCGCCAACTGCCCACTTCATCCGTTAACAAAGCCAACATCACCAGCGGAGCCAGAATCGCCCCGATCGAGGTACCACTTTGCAATAACCCATTTCCCATGGTGCGGCCGCTGACACGAGTCAATTGCCTAACGACCCGCACACCGCACGGCCAATGTCCGGCTTCAAACAATCCAAGCGAAAACCGCAACCATAGCAAATCTTGATAATCTGCCGCATAAGCGGTCGCAGCGGTGGCCGCGGACCAAGCAACCAACACGGCCGGATATAACCAACGGATGCTGACCCAATCGGCTAAAACTCCAAAAACGATCGACCCCAAGACAAAACCATAGCCAAATAGCCCCTCGATATCACCATATTGCTCCTTGGTTAGATCTAACTCTTCCAAGATCCGAGACGAGGCACTGGAGAGCGTCTGCCTATCCAAGTAGTTGATCGCGGAAGCTAACAGCAAGAGGGTGCAAATGAAGGAGACTCGCAGCCGACCCACTCGCGAAACCTCGCCGTCAGCGAGATCATCACCTTTGCCCAGATCATCAAGCTTAGCACTCACAAGCTCATCCTTCCCAGGAACTGCCGTTCCAATCGATGACGCGATAGACAAAAGAAGCGACGCTCGCCGAGAAGGTGGCGAATAACTGTTCGCCCTTTTCCCCGGTCGCCACGGAAGGTTTGCCGACATGACCAGCCAGTGAGCGATCGGGCATGATCCAGGCCCGTTGAGCGGGCAAGAAGGGGTTGCCCGCAGGAACTTCGTCGACACCTTTGTGGGAATCCACGAGCTCCGGGTGGAGTCGCAGCATCATCGAGGTTTCCCACTCGCCAGCGTGTCCCATCTCGGGTTGTTCCAATTGCAAACTGCTCGCCACCTCCGGTGCAAAGCTCCAGTACGTGGCAAACAACAGCAACAAATCTTCACGAGTTCGATACCGCTGCCGCAACTCAAAAATAGCTTGCTTACCCGGCACATCGTTTCCGCCATGCCCATTCAAAACGAAGATGCGACGAAAACCATGATGAATAAAGTTGTCAATCAAGCCGCTGAGTAGATCCAACCAAACTCGTGGTTCGCCGGAAAGTGTGCCAGGGAAATCCAAATGATGATGCGAATTCCCCAGCCACATTAGCGGGGCCACCAACAGCCGCTCTGAAAACTCCCGCTCAACCCGTTTGACAATTTCCCCCAGCAACATGCTGTCGGTCAGCAACGGCATGTGATGACCGTGCTGTTCGAGAGCCGCCACAGGAATCATCACTGGAATGTCGCGATCGAGGGCCGCAACCGTCGGCCAAGTAAGCTTGCCAAGTTCCATGTGGCGGTACTGCGATTCGAGGCGGGGGAGGAAAGGACGCGGGTTTTCCGCAGGCGAGATAATCACGCTTCTTGAACGAGCATGGTTCCAACTTTAACCCACCGCCAACCCCGGGTCCATCCAGGGGAGAGCAACTTACACCTCCACCAAAAGCCAAACATCAAGAGTCGCGGTCTTCTTTGATTTTTGGATAAAGCTTTGCCTTCAATCTTCGTCAGTCGACTGGTGTCGCTTTCCGGCTGAATAAAAGCGCATGCCTGGCACGACTAACCCCAACAGCGCGGGAGCCAGGCTTAACAGCAAGACCAAGCCCCAACCGGTGGCATTCAGCTGGCGGGTCTGCAGCACGTCAGATAGCCCAGGCAAATAAACGGCAGCCAGCAGCAAACAAATGCACAAACCGATCGCCACCCATAGCCAGCGGTTTCTAAGGATGTCGTTATTAAAGCGTTTGGCATCATGATCACGTAAGTTAAACACAAACCACAGCTTGGATGTCAGGTTAAGAAACTCCAAGGCCAGTTTTAATCCGACCTTGTTTTGCAGCTCCCCATCCAGAAAGGATTGAATGTGTTCGGCGGTTGTTGTTACGATCCGCTGCACAGCATCTCGGGTGTTAAAGGCACTGTGTGGCGTCACCACCACATTCCAAATGCGAATCAAAACTTGGCCCGCCAACAGCGAATCCAGCGGGTTTCCCGCTTCGTAAACGCTGCGCAATAATTCTGCCTCCTCGCGGATCACAGGCTCCTGCGGCAACACATCGAGCCCAGCGCCGACCAGCTTGGCAACCGAAAGTGCCCGCACCATGGCCTTTTCATCGATCAGGGAACCGCGCGCCGTATTTAGCAACACGACTCCGTCCTTCATCTGCTTGAACTCTTCCTCGCCGATCAGATGGTAAGTGTGCGAGTTGGCTGGCACGTGGTTGAACATTTGCTGCATGGAGCGCAACACGCCAGGCGACCGATCAGAGACGGCCCACACGCGATCGACGAAGTCTGGGCCCGGCAGACTCAGCATGGAGCGAGGAATTGTCTCGCATTTGTGCTGCAGTAAATGCACCGCCTGATCACCTAGCTGTTGCGCGATGGCGTCGACAGTAAGCTCCGGAGGTGAAGCTTACTGCGATGATTTGTCATTGGTAAGTCTTGTGGTATTCAAGAAAGGCAGGCCGCAGCAACATCGATACCAGAATGCCGCTATTTTATGGCGCATCGCTTGCTCACGTGTGGCTTGTGTGTGGCTTGCTCACCTGCCGCCCAGCAGGCAAGCCGCAGACATATATGACTCATTCTGGTTCGTTGTTCATGAGCGAAATTTTTACCCTGACGATCAACCCCACGGTCGACCGCAGCGCCTCGGTCGGGCGAGTAGCTCCCGATATTAAGCTCCGTTGCGAAAACGAACGATCTGATCCGGGGGGTGGCGGCGTGAATGTGGCCGTGGCAATTCAACAGCTCGGTGGCGAAGCAACAGCCTGCTTTACCCGCGGAGGGGCGATCGGCGATTTGCTGCAGAGACTGCTGGAGCAAAAGGATATCCCGATTCGTCCACTGCCGATCGCAGCAGCCACGCGAGAGAATGTGATCATTTATGAAACCGAAACTGAACAACAATTCCGCTTCGGCATGCCAGGTCCTCAAATTAATGAGCAAGAGCAAACCGCTTGCGTCGACGCGATCGCTAATTTACCGCAACCACCCAAGTTCTTGGTGCTCAGCGGCAGTCTCCCACCCGGCGTCGACAGCAACTTCTACGAGCGCGTGATCGATGTCGTTGCGGACGATACCAAAGTGATCGTGGACACCGGTGGTGAAGCGCTCAGCCGAGCGGTCGAGCAGTCCGTTTACATGCTGAAGCCGAACCAACGGGAACTCGGCCAATTGGCTGGCCATGATATTTCTAGCGATCAAGACGCGAGAGACGTTGCCAAAGCACTGATCGACCGTGGCAAAGTGCAAGTATTGATCATCTCGCTGGGGCGCGGTGGTGTGTTGGTAGTGACGGCGGATGAGGAGCATCGCATCGCGGCTCCCGCGGTGAATATAAAAAGTAAAATCGGCGCGGGTGATAGCACCGTCGCCGGAATTGTGCTGGGACTCCAGCGTGGCTATTCGCTGGCGGACGCCGCCCGCTTTGGTGTCGCCTGCGGTAGCGCCGCCGTGATGACCGACGGAACCGAGCTGTGTCGTCGCGAAGACGCCGAGCGGCTGTATGCAGAGATGTCCGCAGAGCCGGTGAACTAGGGTGCAACGAGGGCGAAGAAGCGGATCAGAATTAGAATAATGGCGAACACTACGAAAAAGCCAAATATCACGTTAACGGCCGCCGCGGCCCCCGCTCCATCTTCTCCATCATTGATGGATTGACGGGGGGCAAGCAGCGCGGGCTGTGTCTCAGGCTCACCGCCGACATCATCACGTCCGGCATCTCGCTTCCGCGTTATCCTCCAAAGGTAGCCGTTTGACATGCTATCGGCGGCTGCCCTTCGATGAAGTTGTGATGGCAATTAGCAGCCCGACGAAAATCGCGGTCACGATCAAGCCGAGCTGAGGGACACCCCAAGCCCGTGGGCCCACCGGTTCTGCCCAAACCCCGATCGCCATCGTGCCCAGAAACAGGACTAGAAAAAACCAGACCGTTCCCTGCCAAGGCCCGCGGATACCCAGTATGAAAAAGCGGTACCAATACGCAAAACAATCAGAAAAACGGAAAACACCATCGCCAGCCAGTTCATCGGGCACTTCTCTCAAAATTCGCGAAGCAAAACGAAAGAATCAGCCACCACTGGCGGCAAACAGCAAGCCGCCAAGAATCATCCAATAAGGCACTTTTGTCATTATTCGTTCTCCAAAATCGGATTTGGATAAAAACCTTGTGCATCTAAGGAATCAGCGTGCAATGCTCGTGCCGCCAATCGAATGCCACACCTAGAAAAATCGTTCGGTGCGAGGGTCGACGTTGCTGGGAATCTCTCCGTGCGGCCCTTGGTATTCGACCAAAGTTTCCAGCGTCCTCAAGCAAGTGTTTATCAGCTCGTCTTCTTCGGTCAACATGGCCGTCGCCCCGATAATACAGCTGTCCCGACCCCAGACGCGACGGTAGTTGTCTCGCTGCGTGGGCGTCGCCAAGAAACCATATTCACTGATGCAAATATGCATCTGTTGGATCGCGCGACGACACCCCTCTTCGCTTAGACTCTCTTCGCTCGAGGGAGCATACATAATTGGAAATATCCTCCACAACAAGGTGAATAGAACGGTCTCAAGAAACTGCTGGAGACTCTAATTGCATCCAATACTGCAGCCCGTCGCGGACTCCATCAGCCCGCTCAAAAGTCGACAGGTATGCCCTCGGGCGATCTCCCAACTGTTTCAACTCTTCGTGAGCGTTGGCAACGATCACGCCGCCAAAATCATGCTCAAACAATCGCGAATCGTTCCCCGAGTTACCAGCCACAATCACGCGATTCTGCGCATAGCCGAGTTGCTGGGCAATGAAGGCCGCCGCCGTGCCCTTGTCAACCTGTGCCGGTAAAAAGTCGAGATCGCGAGCTGAGCTGTAAACAATACTGACGTCGAGGTCATGTTCAGAGAGTTGCTGCTTTAATTGATCCAGCTGATCGGGTTTGGCATTATCAAAGTAATAACTGACCTTGAAATCTGACTGGGCCGATTCGGGTTGCAATTCCAACTGAGGGTGATCAGCCAGCAATTGGCGAACTTGCTGTGCGGACCAGCCCGCCGAGATGCGGTCAACCCAGGTTTGATTCAGCTGACCGGCTGGATAGTCGCGGATCTCGCTGCCGACGCCGCCGATCACGGCAACCGGCTCGGGTAGGGCCGTCTGTTGAACGTCTCGTTGAATCGTTTCAAAAAAGCGTCCTGAGGCGTATACAAGCGATAGCGAGTCACGTCGGACCGCGTAAAACTCAGCGAACCGTGCGAGCGCTAGATCGTCACCCAAAAGCGTGTCATCGAGATCGCTGATCAAAAGAAATTTGGCTGAAATCACTGAGATCTCCATAACGAGTGGTAAACAGAAAAACGGCCAGTATCTCTGTTTAACCTAGACCAAGACGCTTACTCTGACCAGCCGCGGATACTGCTAAGTACCTCGACATAAGAGGAACACAACGCTAGCGCGCTCCGGCTGATTCCGTTTCGTTTAATGACTTATACGGAGGCGCTTAGGACTCTCGGACGTGCTGCAGATCGGGAGTCCCTTGAGGACTATCACGAAGCGCATCAAACGCAGGTAGTTGGCGATCTTACAAGTACTTCAGAAAGGCACCACCACCGGTGGGAATATGATCAATTTTTTCGGCCAAAACTAGCTGATCAATCGCCTGGGCCGTCTCCCCACCATCGACAATCGGTTTGGTTGACAAGGTCGCCAAGGCCTGAGCAATCGCGTTTGTGCCTTCTTGAATTGGTGATTGCTAATACTTTCCCAACAGACCATTCCAAACCACCGTATCAGCCGACTTGAGGACTTCCTTAAATTCATAAATCGTGTGTGGACCGATATCCATTCCTCGCCAACCTGGAGGAATACCTCCATCACTCATTTCCACATGCGTCTGCGGGGCAGCCACCAGGGGGCGGAGACTGTACTCAGCCTTGACGGTCCCCCCTGGTCTACCCAAGTGAGAGATCAGCAGTAAGCGCGACTTTTGCTGAAGGCAATGCTCGATTGTGGGGATGGCTGCGCGGATCCTGCGATCATTGGTAATTGCCCCTGACTGATTGGCTGGCGTACCCCCATTCGTTATCGCACCAACTCATCACCTTCACCAAGTTCCCACCCACGACGCGGGTCATTGCTTGATCCACGATAGATCCCCAGGGAACCGGTGATAATATCAGCGGAGACGAGAGGATCAACGGAGCCCCCCAAGATGCCTTCATAACGGTCTGACTTAGCTTCTTCGCTGAGAATAGAATTGACCTCATCGACAGACGTGGCACGACTGGTGACCGCGAAAATATCGGCCACCAATCCACAGGCGAGAGGCACGCGGACGGCGATCCCATCAATGTGTTGGGTGAGACCCTTGACGACCGTCATCATTTTGCTGGCGACATCTTCCGATTGAGCTACCAAATTGGCCCGCTCATAGAAGGTGCCTTCGGCAGCCGCGCTGCGGCGATCCTGATCCTGCACTTCGGCTTTACCTCGCGAACGTTTCGCCAGATAATTGCTGGCTCCCATCGAGACACCGTCGGCCAACAGGTTGGCGAGCCCTAAAATCAAGACAATCTGTCCCGGCAAGTTGGCACCCGTAACACCCGAAACGACCGCAAATGTGGTGATTAGCCCGTCGTTAGCACCTTAGATTACATCAGGCAGGTTTTGGCCAAAACGGGAACGCAAACTGGTCGCCAAGCTGTCGCGGAAAGACTCCTGATTCATAACATGTTGGGCATAACGTGGCGGGCATAAACGGTCAGCTGCGAAACGCGGCACCAACGCAGCGAATTCCAGTCCAAACGCGTTGTCGCGTGAATAAATCCCGGTTAGATTACCCGTTTTTGCAAAAGGCGAATGTGGACGTGAATCAAGCAAAATTGTCTTTAGAGGCGTTCGATTATGAACTGCCCCGCGACCTGATCGCTCAACAACCGTTGCCCAACCGGGGCGATGCGCGGTTAATGGTCGTGGATCGGTCAAACGAATCGATCGAGCATTATCATGTCCGCGATCTACCTGAAGTTTTACAAGCGGGGGATGTGTTGGTGATGAACGACAGCCGCGTGGTCCCCGCGCGGTTGGTGGGTTTTCGCACGGAGACGCGGGGGCGTTGGCAAGGATTATTCCTCCGCAGTGACGAAGCTTCGGGATGCTGGGAGGTGCTCAGCAAGACGCGTGGCCACCTTAAACCGGGAGACAGCCTGTCGGTGATCGATCGCCAAGCCCGCCAGTCATTAACCCTGACCGTGGTGACTCGCGATCCGTCCGGCAGCTTGATTGTGAAACCAAACGAAACAGGGGATCCTGCCGAATTGTTGGAACGTTACGGCCGCGTGCCCATCCCACCCTATATCCGTGACGGCCTGATGGTTGATGCGGATGTGAAAGACTACCAAACGGTTTACGCAAAACAGCCGGGCAGCGTGGCGGCCCCCACGGCCGGTCTCCACTTTACCAAAGAGCTATTTTCGGCCTTGCAAACAGCCGGCGTGACGGGTCAAGCGGTCACGCTGCACGTGGGCTTAGGAACCTTCCGACCGATCGCCAGCGAGACGCTTGACGAACACGCGATGCACGCCGAGTGGGGACAAATTTCCAGCGAAACGGCTGCAGCCCTCAATGCGGCCCACGAGCAATCACGTCGCAGAATTGCCATCGGCACCACCTCCGTGCGGGTCTTAGAAACAGCCGCCGCAGCCGACGGAAAACTGGCTTCCTGGACCGGAACCACCGACTTGTTCATTCGCCCCGGCTATCAATTCAAAGCTGTCGACGCGCTAATGACGAATTTCCATCTCCCCAAAAGCTCACTGTTGGTGCTGGTCTCCACGTTTGCCTCCATTGAACTGATGCGACGGGCCTACGCCGAAGCGATTGAGCAAAGTTATCGGTTCTACAGCTACGGAGATGCAATGCTCATCTTATAGCTGATCACCAATCACTCCCCCACACACTCGCTTCCTGATACTCTCTCGCGTCCAGAAAACATGTCATCTCAAGAAGAACAGATCTTAGTCATCCCGGCCCGCGAATTAGAGGCGATCGCCCCCTTTGTTGGCTTTACCTCGGACGTCGACGCGTATCTCGACAAAGTGCTAAGCAGCACTCATTTGGAGTTCCGTCCCCGCGGTGAAATGGAAGCCGACCCCAGCTTTAAACAACTTATTCCCTACGTCATCTTGCGGCACGTGGGACAAGATAGAGTTCCCCACATTTTCACCTATACCCGCGGAAATGGTCAAGGAGAATCGCGGTTACATGCGCGACGCAGCATCGGCATTGGCGGGCACATCTCCACCGAGGACGCGGCACCGCAAGCGGACGGCACCGATATGGGCCCCTATCGAAATGGCATGATGCGAGAACTGGCCGAAGAGGTACGTTTGGACAGCGTTTATCAAGAACGTTGTGTCGGCATGATATACGACCCCACCTCCGAAGTCGGTCGCGTGCACTTGGGCGTTGTCCACGTGTTTGATGTGGCCGAACCGGCGGTCACCCCCAACGAAGAAGATATTTGTAACGCGGGCTTCGTCGCCCTCGAATCGCTGTACGCCGACTGGGAGTGTCTGGAAACTTGGTCGCAACTTTGCCTGGAATCATTGTTCCCCAAACCATGAACAACCAATGCATCTATCTTGATAACCAGTCGACCACGCCGTGTGATCCACGCGTCATCGAGGCGATCCAGCCGTTTTGGTTTGACACCTTTGCCAACCCGCACAGCGCCCATGCCGCGGGGCGCGAAGCGCGAGAACATTATGACCGAGCGATCGCGGAAATTGCCTCGCGGTGGGGTGCCTCTCCGACTGAAATCGTGCTGACCAGCGGGGCCACCGAAGCAAACAATTTGGCCATCTTCGGTGTGGCTTTGCACCCACGCCAAAAACGGCGACAAATCATCACGGTGGAAACCGAACATCCAGCCGTGCTCGATCCGCTGCAACAATTAAGCTCGGCCGGTTTCGAGATCATCCGGTTGCCGGTCGGCAAACAAGCCGGGCAATTGGGCAGCGAACGGGCCGGACAAATCGACCTGGACCAGTTAGCTGCCACGATCAGCGAGCAAACTTGTCTGGTCTCCGTCATGGCGGCCAACAACGAAATTGGCACGCTGGCAGATCTCAAATCAACCGCTGAACTTTGCCACCAACATGGCGCGCTACTGCACACCGACGCCACCCAGGCGGTGGGAAAACTGCCCATTGATGTCGACCAATGGGATGTCGATCTGTTGTCAGCCAGCGCGCACAAAGCATATGGTCCGAAAGGCATTGGGCTGCTCTTTGTGCGACAGCGGGGGCGGCGAGTACGGCTGCGGCCCATGATTTGGGGCGGGGGACAGCAGGGTGGCTTGAGAAGCGGCACGCTACCGGTGGCCGACGCCGTGGCGATGGCGATGGTGCTGAGAATCGCGGCGGAAGATTTGCCGCAGGATGCGCAGCGAATCGGTCAGCTAACCGCCTCGTTGTGGAGTCAATTACGGACTGGCATCGAAGGCTTGCGTTTAAATGGCCCACCGCTCTCACCAACTCAACGCTTGCTGGGGAATCTCAACATCTGCTTTCCGGATGCTGAAGGGGAAGCGTTGATGAATTTGACTCCCGATTTAGCAATCAGCAGCGGCTCGGCTTGCAGTTCGGCCAACCCGGCCCCGAGCCACGTGCTGAGCGCGTTGGGACTGGAAGAGTCGGCCGCGCGTCGAAGCTTGCGGTTCGGAATAGGCCGCTTCAACACCCAGCGCGACATCGATCAAGCGGTGCTGATGCTGTGCGAAGCTCACCACGCGTTGCTGGCCGAATTCGGCTAGGCACCTCGACATAACTGTTTCGGTTGTATCAGCCGTTGAGCGCTAGCTCAGCGTTGCTCAATCGGAATCCACTCGCGTTTGGTGGGGCCCGTGTAGATCTGACGTGGCCGACCGATCCGCTTGGTGGGCGAGTTGTGCATTTCCACCCAGTGGGCCAACCAACCTGGCAGACGCCCGATGGCGAACAACACGGTAAACATCTGCACGGGGATGCCGAGGGCGCGATAGATCACGCCGGAATAAAAATCGACATTGGGATACAGCTTTCGCTCCACAAAGTAAGGATCGCGGAGAGCAACTTCTTCCAATTTCTGAGCGACTTCGAAGAGGGGATCCTCAAGCTTTAATTTTGCTAACAGTTTATCGCAAGCTTTTTTAATGATCGTGGCCCGCGGGTCAAAATTCTTGTAGACGCGGTGGCCGAAACCCATGAGGCGGAAATTATTCTTTTTGTCTTTAGCCATGTCGACATATTTGTCGACGTTTCCGCCATCATCGGCAATTTGCTGCAGCATGTTAACGCAGGCTTCGTTGGCACCGCCGTGCAAAGGTCCCCAGAGGGCACAGATTCCGGCCGAGATGGCGGCAAACAAGTTAGCGTCGCTGCTGCCGACCATCCGCACGGTGGAAGTGCTACAGTTTTGTTCGTGATCGGCGTGGACGATTAACAGCAGATTCAACGCTTCGGCGAAATCAGGATCGACTTCGTACTCGCCGGTCGGCGTGGCGAACATCAGATGCAGAAAGTTCTCCGTGTAATCCAGTTCGTTACGTGGATACATGAAGGGCTGGCCGATCGATTTTTTATAGCTGTAAGCGGCAATCGTCGGTAATTTTGCCAATAGCCGATAGATCGAGATGGTGACCTGGTGGGGATCGTTGGGGTCGAGCGAATCTTGGTAAAAGGTCGACAACGCACCCACGACGCTGGAGAGGATCGCCATGGGGTGGGCATCACGGGGAAAGCCGTTGTAGAACGACTTCATTTCCTCATGAATCATGGTGTGGCGGCGAATGCCTTCGCGAAACTTGTGCAGTTCTGCCGCGGCGGGCAATTCGCCGTAGAGCAGCAGGTACGACATCTCAATAAAGTCGCAATTTTCGGCAATTGTTTCGATTGGATAGCCGCGGTAGCGAAGAATGCCCTCTTCGCCGTTGAGGAAGGTGATTGCGCTGGTTGTGCTGCCGGTGTTGACGAACCCTTCGTCGAGGGTGATCAACCCGGTTTCCCCACGCAGTTTGGAGATATCAATCGCGCTTTCGTGTTCCGTACCGGTGATGATCGGCAAATCTAATACGGTGTCTCCGACGCTGAGTTTTGCCGTACCGGTTTGCTCCGCTTCGCCGCTTGCTGCCGTGGTCATCCCAAATTCCCTGAAGGCCAGTCATGAAAAATTTCCCTTCATCTGCCGGTACCGGAAGATGACTTCTCAGCAGTGTACAGGGCAGAGAAGATGGCGACAATTCGGCCATTAAGAACCGTCCCAACCTCGCCCCTGCTTTCGCACTAATCTAAGCCGCTCAATCTGGCGATTTGATGCTTTTAGCACCTCTACCGTAATCGGGCCGATGGCGATTTGTTGCCCATCCTCCGGGATATTTCCCGTGTTGTGAAGGACAAAGCCAGCAACCGTCTCGTAATCTTCCGACTCTGGCAAGTCCCAGCCGAGGCGATCGTTCAGTTGATCGACCATCACGCGGCCAGCGACTTCGGCCGTATCGTCGTCGACCCACCGCAATTCCATTTCTTCATCTTCGTCGGATTCGTCGACAATCTCCCCAACAATTTCCTCCAAAGCGTCCTCAATCGTGACGACGCCGGCCGTTTGGCGAAATTCATCGAGCACGATCGCCATGTGGCTGCGGCTGTGCAGAAATTCACGAAGCAGCGATTCGACCGAGCGATCAGTGGGTACATACCACGGTTTCCGCAGTAAATTTTCCAGCGATGATTGCGGCTCGCTGCCCGAGGTGAGTTCGGGCAGCAAATCTTTGACGTAGAGAATCCCCACGATTTTATCGAGCGTTTCCTCGTAGACCGGCAACCGTGTCCGCCCCACCTCGGCGACAAACTTCATCACCTCGGGCCAGGGCATACCGAGTGGGATGGCGTCGACATCGCTGCGCGGCGTCATGATATGCCCGACGGTATCGTCGTGCAGATCGAGCACCCCTTGGATCATCTCTCGCACCCCTTTGCCGAGATAGCCTTCGCGAGAGCCAGCGGCAACTTTCTTGCGAATTTCGTCATGCAGGATATCCTCCTCATCTTCTTCCACGTTCCCGTTGCCGGTCAGGCGGCGAGTCAGGCGGCCGAGCAAGTTGCCGGGAGCGGCCAGCGGCGTCATGACGATCGACAGAGTCCGCCAGAACGGCCAAGAATGGTAGAGCAGGGGAGAAGAGGCAAAGCGTGTCACAGCGGCGGGCAACCACAAGTGAGTAAACATCACCGAAGCGGCTGTGCCAAACACCCAGAGCGCCAGGCTAACTCCGGTGAAGGTCTCTCCCAAACGCAGCGTGAGGGCAGTCGTGCCGTAGGCCAGAAAGACCACGTTGCCGATCACTCGCAAATACTCCGAGCCGCGGGCCGCGTCGTCATGGTGATCGAGCACCGCACCAAATCGCTCGCGATTTTGCTTGAGCCGACAATAGGCTTCCAGCGAACGCCCCGCAAAGTTGTACAGCAGCTCGGTCCCCATGCCGCCGACCGCGCCCGCCAAGAAACCGGCAAATGCAATGAACCACAGAGTCAGTTCACTCATCGACCCGCCTCTGCGGCATCACCCGGGGGTGGTTCCAGCGGCCGACCCGCATGATTCCCTCCAGCCCGCCCGCCAGCCTGATCAGTGTCGACGTCGTACAGCTGCCAACCGGGCAAGCGTAAATGCGACAGCATTTGCTGTTCAGCCCTCCGCATCGCGTGGCGTCCAGTCGTCTCCAAGTCATCCATTCCGGTCAAGTGCAAGGTTCCGTGAATACAGTACAGCGATAATTCGGTCAGCGGTGGCCAACCTGTCTCGACAGCTTCGCGACAAGCGGTTTCCCAGCTAACCAGCAATTCGCCGGCGACCATCTTAACCGATAACAGGGGGCTGGTTACAGCTTCCTCGGGAAAGCTGATCACGTCGGTTTCCCAGTCGTGCCCTAGATGTCGGCGATTGACCTCACGAATGCAAGGGTCATCCACGATCGCGACTTCGATGCAAGCCGCCCCGCCACCTCGGTCGACGATGGTAGCCTCAATGACGCGAGTGAGTTCGTCCGCAAAATTGACGGGCAAGGGTGGCAAATGGGCCGCGCGACTCGCGGCAGCCTGCTGGTCGATGTGGGACTGAATTTCAATCTGAAACTCAGCAGGCGGATTAGTGTTAGGCATTGAGTGAAAAAGGGGTGTCGTTGACGGACTAAGCCGATTGCTGACCAGGATACTTGACGCGGGCGTGATAGATTGCGGTGAGCGATTTTATCAAACTTTGGCGAATGATATCCAATTGCATGAGTGTCAAACCGCATTCATCAAATTGACGATCGGTCAGTTTCTTCATCACCACCGATTCCACCAAACTGGCGATGCGAGCCGGTGTAGGGTCCACTAACGCACGACTCGCGCTCTCAACGGTATCGGCCAACATTAACACGGCCGCTTCGAGCGTCTGTGGGCGGGGTCCAGGATAGCGAAAATCCTTGTCGGAAACCTCATCCATGTTGGGATCCTCTTCACTTTTTTTCGCCGCCTGACGATAAAAATACTCAACCAGCGTGGTGCCATGGTGCTGCAAGATGAAGTCAATAATGGGAGCTGGCAAATGATGCGAACGTGCCAAGTCGGCTCCATCTTTCACGTGCGCAATGATTACCAGGGTGCTCATCGCCGGTTGCAATGAATCGTGCTGATTCGGACCCTGGCCTTGATTCTCGATAAAGTAATCAGGCTTAAACATTTTCCCAATGTCGTGAAAATAAGCGCCGACTCGAACCAACAAGCCATTAGCGCCGATCCGATCGGCAGCCGCTTCGGCAATCGAGGCGACGTTGATCGAGTGGTTATAAGTGCCCGGAGCTCGCTGGGCTAACTGCCGCAACAATTGGTGACTGGCATCTCCCAATTCCAACAAACTGAGATCGGTCTGCACGCCGAATATTTTTTCCACCAGAGGCAACAACGTGGTCATCGTGAGCGCTGCCACGACCGTGCTGGCGGCAACCCAACCTGCGTCACTGAGCAACGTACCCATCACGGTTCTCAGGTCGGCTCCGCGAATCAAGCCTTCGGTTAGCACGCCGAATTGACTGCCGGCCAACATCTGACCACTGACAATCCCCACGCCGACGACGGTGGCCGCGGCGACACTTGCCGCGCCAATCCCGACGTACAACAACCGACTACGCGTGCGAATCCGTCCCAGGAAAAGAATACAGCTTAAGGAGGCTGCCGCCAGCGTCACCAACTCGTTGATGTCTTGTCCGATGAACAAAGTGATGGCTAAACAGAGTGCGGCGAGCAACACCAGGGCCAACTCGCGGCCATAAGCGATCGCCGCCACAATGGCCGCCATCGTCAGCGGAAAGACTTCCGCTTGCCACTGCTCTTCCGAAGCGTAACGACAGACGCCGATCGTGATCACCGCCAAGCCCAACAACCGCGAGAGCTGCCAAGGATCGAGCATCACGCGACGGTCGTCGACAAACCATATGTAGCCACCCACCAAGAGATAAACTGCCAAAATCATGCCCAGAAAAGCGCCGACCCGCAGGGTGCGGTCGAGCCAACTTTGATCGGCAATAATCTGGGCCCATTCACGTCGCAGCAAATTCATCGCGCGAGCGTCAAGCGGGCGTCCGGCGGGGGCTAAATTCGTCACCCCGCCCGTGTAGGGAACCATCACCATTTCCACGCTGTTGGCCGCCCGCCTCCGCGCCTCCTCACTCAACTCGGGCTTGTACGTCAACGTCTCGGGCATGCGATTGACCAACCACCGAATAATCATTTTGGCGGCCAAGGGAGCCTGCTCGTGCTCAAAGCGTCGCCGAATCTCGGCGTCCAAGCGATTGGCTAATTCAGTCTTCGCGGTGGCGATGCGAACTTTCTCGACATCGACCGGTTTGGCTAACTTCTCTTTCCCCTCGTTAAAGACCAAGATCGTGCTTTGATTACCCTCATCGATGGCGTGCGTCAGGCTGGTCAACAAGCCGCGATCGATCAACGGCAACTGGGCTAACTGCACCGCTTCTTCAAGCTGCTTCAGCTGAGGGTCAGCATGCAAGGTGGCCTTGATGGCGGCAAACGCGTTTAACTCAGCATCCGGCGGCGCTGTCTCGTCCGCTTCATAAAATTCGATCCAGGCCTTTCTGCCCTCAGGAGAAAGACGATCAAGCGACTCGGCCGAGAGCACCAAGAACAGCTGGTCCGTGAGTGCCGCTCGGCGATTAACCAGCGGCTCGCTGCGATTCTCGTAATAAACGAGCGCTTCGCGGCGACGCTGCTCTCGCAGGGAGCGAGTTTGGGTTTCGTCGGGGACTTGGAAAGTCGTCCGCGCGATCATATCGCGGGGCGGCACGTCGCCGCTGCGATACGCAAAGGTGGGCTTCCAAGCTTGACAGATAACCAATACCAACACTGCCGCGGCGGCTGCCAACCCGACGCGCACCCAAATCGCGCTGGAACGAAACAACAGACCAAGCTGTTGCATCCGGCCGGGTGGCAACGAAAGCGACTGGACCCGTTCGGTGCGGGTGCGTTTAGGAGCTGCGGAACTCATATATTTTCGTGCTCTGCGAGCTGTGACGCCTAGCTATCTTGTTCTTCGTACGCACGAACAATCTGCTGCACTAGCGCGTGTCTCACGATGTCGGTTTTTTGAAGCCGGATCATGCCGATCTCGGCAATGTTCCCCAATCGCATCATGGCGTCTCGCAATCCACTCTGAACACCGCGGGGCAAATCGACCTGCGAAGTATCTCCGCTGACAACCATACGACTTCTTTCTCCCATCCGCGTCAAAAACATCTTCATCTGCGGAACAGTCGTATTTTGTGCTTCATCCAGAATGATGAACGCATCATTCAGCGTGCGGCCGCGCATGTAAGCCAATGGTACCACTTCGACAATCTCGCGCTCCATCAATTCACGAGCTTGGTCATAATCGACCATTTCGTTGATGGCGTCGAGCAGTGGCCGCAAATAAGGATTCAATTTGGCTCGTAAATCGCCCGGTAAAAATCCCAAATTTTCACCCGCCTCCACGGCCGGTCTGACCAACACAATTTTCCGCACTCGCTGCTCTTTGAAAGCCTCGACCGCGCAGGCGACCGCCAAGTAAGTCTTTCCCGAACCGGCCGGTCCGGCGCAAAACGTCAAATCCTGCTTGCGTATCGCCTCGACATACACCGCTTGACCCGCCGTCCGCGGCTTGACCCGACGCCCCGCTTGATGCAGATCAATCGGGGGTAAAGCAGCCGGTTCCACATGCGTCGCCCCCTTGCTCCCCACCAAACCACCAGCTTCCCCCGTCATCCGCTGCTCGGCCAACACCCGCTCAACGTCGTCAGCCGTCAAAATCCCTTGCCGCTGTACAATACCCCGCAGAGCTTTCATCGCCCGAGTCGCCAGCCGTACGTTATTGTGCTCACCAGAAATGCGCACACGACCATCCCGCTGCGTGATCGCCACATCGTAGTAAACACGCAACGCCCGCAAATGCTGGTCACGTGGCCCGAACAGAGTGAGAATATCACTCGGCGGGGAGACCTCGAGGGTCATTTCAGTCACTGTTTTCCTTTCGGAATATCCGTACTTGGTAAATCACTGCCTGTTGGCATTATAGACCCCGCTGGGCCACTCAAGGGATCGTGCCGCCAACTCCGGCGAGAAAACAGAGGAACCCAGGTAGAGCTGCGCCGATCAACGAGTCGGTGACATCCCACACACCCCCCATACCGGGCAAAAGCCCCCCGCTATCCTTGACTCCCGTGTCACGCTTTATCAATGATTCAGCCAGATCGCCAAACATCCCCGCCAAGGCGCAACTGCTGCCGAGCACGACCGGCCCCCACCAAGGAGGTGCCGCCAAGGGAGAATCGTGCAACGCGGGCAACAGCCAGGTGAGGCAAAGGTAGGCCACTCCAATTGAAGACAACACCCCACCCACGGCCCCTTCCCAAGTCTTTCCGGGGCTGAGCTGGGGGATTAATTTGTGTCGCCCAACCGCTTTGCCAACAAAATAGGCTCCCGCATCGCTAGCTTTAATCACCGCGATCAGCGTCAGCAGGGCAGCCAAGCCCCAGCCCGGATCGCTACCGAGGCCACGAAGCACCACCAGAAATCCAATGGGGACACCAACGTAACCACCCACCAGAGCGGCGACCGACAAGCGATTTGCACAATTTGTCGCACCGGGTCGGTAGCTGGACATTTCGGCAGCCAGGGCGACTCCAATCCCACAGACCGCACCAATCGCCAACCAGCCAGCACGCCCCACCGGACAATCCGGCGGATAGGGACCGAGAAAATTTTCCCACACCAGCGGTACAGCGCCCGCCATCGTTGTCAGCACCGCCGCCGTGACTGCTACCCAAACCCTGACCGGACGCCCGGCGCGGGCAAACATGCGTGCCATTTCCCAGGCCGTGCCGGCGGTAAAGAAGAGCAATAACGGTAGCAGCCACAGCCCCCTGGAGAGCCCCAGCAGACCTCGATAGTCCAGCCAGCAGCAGACCAGCACCAAGCTGATCAAACCTAAGGCACTTTTCAGACGATCACGCAGCACCGGCAGGTTCCGTTATTCACAAACTGGGAGGAGAAGCCGATTTACCATCGCCCAGTCCGCCGAAACGACGATCCCGAGCGGAAAAGTCGGCAATTGCCGCTAACAAATCATCTCGATTAAAGTCGGGCCAAAGCCGCTCGGTAACCCACAATTCCGCGTAACTAATTTGCCACAACAGAAAATTGCTGACTCGCATGTCACCGCCGGTGCGGATCAACAAGTCGGGATCGGGAAGATGAGCCGTGTACAACTCGGCGGCCAAAGTCGACTCGTCAATCTGCTCGACTGCCTGCTGGCCGGCGAGCACGCGGGTTGCCAATTGGCGAGCGGCAGCGGCAATTTCAGCCCTGCCGCCGTAATCAATCGCCAACACCAACCGCATGCGGCTGTTACCGGCCGACATCGCCAAAGTGGTCTCCATCGCCTCAATGACTTCCGCGGGTAAACGATCGCGGCGGCCAATGACTTCCAAACGCAAGTCGTTTTGCATCAACACCGGCCGCTCGTCGATCAGAAATTGCCTCAGCAACTGCATTAAAAACTGCAGTTCACTCTCCGGCCGTTTCCAATTCTCGCTGCTCAAACAATAAAGCGTGATCGCTTCGACACCCAACTCGGCGGCCGCTTCGGCAACCTGGCGCACGGTGGATGCTCCTTGGCGATGCCCCTCATAACGCGGCAACCCACGAGCTTCCGCCCAACGACCATTGCCGTCCATGATGAAGGCGATGTGCCGCGGAATGATCGTGCCGTCTGGGATCACCGGATTGAGCCTGTTGGACTGGACGGCACGCTCTTGGAATCCTCGATGAAAATCGTCTGAGCTCGATCGGGACCGACCGACAAGATGCCCACCGGAACTCCCACCAAAGCTTCAATCCGCCGCACAAAATCAATCGCCCCAGCGGGAAACTCTGCCACCGATCGCAAACCGTCGACCGGCACATTCCAACCGGGCACCGATTCCAAAATCGGTCGGCAACGCCGCAACGCATCGACGTGAGTCGGCAGCTGTTCGATCCGCTGACCATCCAATTCGTAGGCCACGCAAATTTGAATCTCATCGAGCTGGCTGAGCACATCCATCATCATCAGGGCCAACTTGGTCACGCCACTCAGCCGGGCCGTATACCTGACGGCCACCGCATCGAACCAACCACAACGACGGGGCCGCCCCGTGGTGGTGCCAAATTCATTTCCCAGCTGGCGAATCCGCTCTCCCGTGGCATTGTCGAGTTCGGTCGGGAAGGGGCCCCCGCCAACTCGCGTCGAGTAAGCTTTGCAAACCCCAATCACGTGGTTGATCCAACGTGGCGGAACCCCCGCCCCGGCGCAAACGCCCACGCCGCTGCTGTTACTGCTGGTCACAAACGGATAAGTGCCGTGGTCGATGTCGAGCAGCGCACCTTGGGCACCCTCGTACAGGATATTGCGATCGGCCTCGGCCGCGTCTAACAACAAATAAGTCGTATCGCCAATCATCGGCCCCAGCCGCTGGGCCCAACTCGCTGCCATCTCACAAACTCGCTGAGGAGCAATTGCGGCCAATTCTTCCTCAGTTGCACCCAAAGCCCTGAGCACCTGTTGTTTCTGCTCGGCGACGGCCGCAATTCGCTCGTCCCGTCCCGACTCCAGCAAATCGGCCACCCGCACCGCGTGCGTCCGCCCCACTTTGTCGCGATAACAGGGCCCAATGCCTCGCAGCGTCGTGCCAATCGATTCGTTGCCGACGTGTTGAGCGTTGAGCAACCGATCTTCGATGATGTGCCAGGGCATGACCAAGTGAGCACGCTGGCTGATTTTCAAGTTCACCGCGCAATCAAAGCCGCGGGCGGCCAGCCCGTCGATTTCATCGAGCAGCGTGCCTGGGTTGATTACCACCCCAGGAGTGATCACATTTTGAACAGTAGCGTGCAAAATCCCGCTGGGAATGTGATGCAATTTGTACGTTTGATCGCCAGCGACGACGGTGTGACCCGCGTTGGCGCCCCCTTGGTAACGCACGACCAAATCAAACTGTGGCGCCAGTAAATCGACCAGCTTTCCTTTCGCTTCGTCGCCCCACTGGAGGCCAATCACACAAGTTCCCGGCACCGCATATCCCCCAGGCATCAGCCATGGCTGCAAAATTTCAATGACAACTCAAACCGCAAAGCCTAGGAAAGAGTCCAGCAACTGGCAACCACCGTTGGCGTTTTTGGCCCAAGTAGCAACCCCCCAAAGCGCACCAGACGGTACACTCTAAGCACCTCCGCAAAAGCCGGGAGATACAGCCCTCCAATCAGACGCGGCCCAGAATTCGATCGAGCGAGTCGGATGTTTGATAAATCAAAGCTTCGGGGTAATGCGCATAAGGATGAAAGTACTCAAAGGTGAGAAAGCCGCGATAACCGACTTGGTCAAAGGCCTCCATTAAGGCTGGCCAGTTCGTAGTACCATCTAACAGGGGGCGAAATGTTTCCAAAGAATAGTCGGTTCCTTTTTTGGTGAATTCTTTTAAATGAACATGCTTGGTCCGCTGGCCTAAAATCGGCACCCAATGCTCGCTGTGCTGAAACATGGCAATGTTGCCCGAGTCGAAATGCACGTTGACGTACTCGCTGCCAAAACTATCGACAAAGGCATTCATCTCCATCGGCGTCATGAGATAACCATTGAAAAAGATATTTTCGATATTGAGTGAGACCTGCAACGCCTCCGCTTGCTTGGCCAATTTGCCGACCGCCTCCCGCGCCCGCGAGTCGCAAACATCGTTGGGCACTGGGTCGTGGTCATCTCGCCAGGGAATATGCACTGCCCCCGGCACGAGCAACACATTTTCGACTCCCATCTGATGCGCCGCTTCAGCGATCTTAGCAGCCAACTCCAGCCCCCGATTTCGCTTTTCCGGATCGTTGCTGGTTAACGGGTAGGGCCAGAACAAGAAGGAACATAGGCCGCTGATTTCGATGCCAATTTTGTCAGCCAAATGCCGAATGGCGGCGAACTCACTGCCGTTCGACTTGGGGGACAGATCGTTTTCCAAGTCATAATTGAGTTCGATCCCCTCAAAGCCCGCATCCTTGGCGAGTCGCAGACACTCTTCCAATGACATCCGTTCCGGATAAGGAAAGGCCCACAGGTTGATCGACTTTTTCATCGCATACCGCTTCGTCGCTCCCCGCCGATCATCTTTTGCTTGCGTCACGACCCGCGGTTGGGCAATTGCCGTTTGAGCCAAGCCGGCCGCGGTGACTCCAGCACCAAGGGCGGCCAAGCCACACTTTAAGGCATCACGGCGAGCAACCGCGACGGTCTGTCCAAACGGTACGTTCATAGCTTTGTTTTCTGATCTCATGACAACAACCTGTTGATGTTCCGCGGAACCGGACGCTAGCGAGTTCCGGCTGGTTCCGTTTTAATTCATGACTAATTATGTCTAGGTCCTTAGCGAGGCAGCTTTCGCTGGTCGAGTCGTTCACCGGCTGGCTCGCGTAACGGCATTCGCAAACCGGCTCTCTCACCCAGCTCCGAGAACAACTGGCTGCGGAGCGATTCAATTTGCTCGCGATAAGCGGGCACGTCAATTAAGTTGTGACGCTCCTCAGGGTCCGTTTGCAAATCATGAAAACTGTCTCGATCCCAGACACCATGATAATACACATATTTATATCGCTGAGTACGAATCGCTAACAGCGTTGGCGTGGCGGGGAAATTCCACTCCCAGTGGTACTCATATAACACATGTTTGCGCCAGGGCACTTCTTCACCCAACAGCAAAGGCGCAAATGAACGACCATCAAATTGGTCCGCTGGCGATGCGACATCCGCAAGTTCCAAAATCGTCGGGGCGATATCAATATTTTGCACCAACTGGGGGATGGTGCTGGCGGGTTGAATCTTGCCTGGCGCCCAGGCGATCAAGGGAACTCGCATGCTGGTTTCAAACGCATCACGTTTGTCATAAAAACCGTGCTCACCCAAATGAAAGCCGTTATCTCCCATATAGATCACCACCGTGTTTTCAGCCAAATCATGCTGCCGCAAATAATCGACCACGCGTCCCACATTTTCATCAAGGCTGTGCACGGTTTCGCAGTAGTCATAGAACAATTGATTAAAGTCTGGCACTGGATCGTTATCAAAGGCTCCCGTCTCCATATGGTCGATTCCATGAATCGAATAGCGGCGATCTCGGACCCAGCGCGGCTGCGACCGGTAATTGCGTTCGGTATTAGCCATCGTCTCGGGATAATCGATTCTCTTTCCCGCGTAGCGCCCGGCGTGCCGGGGAGCGGGGCGAAAAGGATAATGGACGGCTTTGAAAGACAAATAAAGCAAGAATGGCTGGTCCGCGCCGCGCTGTTGAGCTAACCAGTCGATGGCAATTTGGCTGGTGACATCGGCGTTATAACCAGAAAATTGCCGATGCTCTCCATTGAGGTTAAACGTGGGATCAAAATATTCGCCTTGCCCTTTGTAGCTGGCCCAATAATCAAAACCTGGCCGGGGTTGATCATTATCGTGACCCATATGCCATTTACCGACCAACGCCGTTCGGTAACCAGCTTGGCGGAGATATTCAGGAAAAAAGATTGTGCCGGCCGGCACGGGCCGCTGATTGTCAACCACTTGGTGACGATGCATGTACTGGCCGGTCAGAATCGAAGCCCGCGAGGGAGAACAGAGCGACGTGGTGACGAAAGCATTTTGAAAATGCGCGCCCTCGCTGGCCAAGCGATCCAGAGCGGGAGTTTCCAGCCACTGAGGAGCGGCCGGATGGAACCCCATAAAATCGAAGCGATGATCATCGCTAAGAATAAACACCACGTTCAGCGGCTCGGCGGCGCGAACGCAACTGGCCGACACACAAAAACACAAAAGAACAGCAAGCGAGCGCACGGTGATTTGACCTGAGGGGAACGAAACCAGCTTTTCGCTTCAGTTTACACCAATCGTTCGCTCGCATCTTTAACGCGTTTTAACCTGCAACAAGTTAGTTAGTAATCGCGAAAACTTTCGGCGGAGCGAAAGGAGACATATTAGCCTTTGGCGGCGGTCAACGTGTTGCGGAGCAACATGGCGATGGTCAGCGGACCAACACCGCCGGGTACCGGGGTAATTGCTCCGGCAACAGCCAACGCTTCTTCCCAGTGCACATCGCCCACCAAACGGTCGCCGACGCGATTAATCCCCACGTCAATCACGGTGCAACCGGGCTTCAAGTGAGCACCACGCACCATCTCGGGCCGTCCCACGGCGGCAATCAACAAATCGGCCGTGGGGAGAATTTCAGACAGGTTTTCGCTGCGGCTGTGCGCAATCGTGACCGTCGCATTGGCCACATCGGGACCGCATGGCCCGGTCTTGGCGGCCAGCAAAATGGCCATCGGTTTGCCGACAATTTCGCTCCGGCCGAGCACCACCGCGTGCTTGCCGGCAACCGGAATTTGGCAACGATGCAACAGCTGCAGCACGCCATTCGGAGTGCAAGGCAAAAAGCGAGGGCGTCCTTGCATCAACAGCCCCACGTTTTCCGGGTTGAAGGCATCGACATCCTTAAGCGGTGTGACCGCGTCCAGCACTTGTCGCTCATCGTAGCCCTCGGGCAGGGGAAGCTGGACCAAAATCCCGTGCACTTGCGGATCCTCGTTAAGCTGCTGAATCAGCTCCAACAAAACCGCTTGCCCGGCGCCGGCGTCGAGGCGATGCAGTCGGCTGCCGATCCCCGCTTGCTGACAAGCACGTTCCTTGTTCCGCACGTAAACTTGGCTGGCAGGATCTTGCCCAACCAGAATTGCCGCCAAGGTTGGTTGGCAGCCTGAAGCTGCAACCCAACTGGCAACGTCTTGGGCAATCTCAGCGCGGATCTCGGCGGCGATTGACTTCCCATCCAAAATGCGAGCGGGCACGGGCGACTTTCTTTGCGAGGCGGAGTGATTGAAAACAATCTATAGGGTATTGGTTGCTCAGTTCAGAGCAACCACGCCTGATCAACAGTCGGCGTGATTACGGGGCAAACGAAACTCGAGACAAGCCGTGGCAACGCGATTAGGAGACAGGGATTGTTTCGGTGGTGCCGGAGCGTTGGGGTTCGCCGAGGGGGCCGGCCGGCGCACTTTCATCGCCAACTCGTCGGACAAAAGCCCACAACAGAAAGATGACCACCAAAATACCGCAAACGGCAACTGCCCCGTAAATCAAAATTTGGTTGACCAACTGGCCGACCGGGGCAATCACGTCACTCCAGCGGTACTCAACCAACACCAACATATCCGTGTTGCGTTCCCGAGCAGTCGGTTCAATCGCTGGCAACGTAACGGGTTGTACCGCCGCCACCCAAACTCCCTGATATTCCTCCCCACCAGGTTCGCTCCCCATCGGATCACGATAATCAACGTCGCGTCCAGCCATCAGCGCATCGAGCGTACCGGGGTCGACAGCGGGCGCTTTGCGAGGCGACTCGGTGCGGGTGTGCAAACCTTCGAGACCGGGCACCTTAACGACTTGGTTGAGCAGCGGATGTTGGATGATCGTCCCCCGCTTGTTACCCGCCCGCGTATCCACCAACACGGCCACTTGATTGAGCCGCATCGATTGTTCGCGATCGGTTCGCATCAGATCAAAACCTCCCAAGTTGGTGGTCGCCACAAAGACCGCATCAGGTGGCGAAGTGGGGCTGTGATCGGCGCGCAGGTAGATCGGCACGCTGACGGCAACTTTCCATGTCAACGTGGCAGTACTGAAGAAAGCGGGACTGAGATGCGTTTCCCTCAGCGGCTCAACTTGCCGCGGGTCGGTCGACTGATCGAAATCGTCGCGATCACCATGAAAATAAGCGCGGAAAGCAAAATTGCGACCGACGCTGTCCTCCTCGGCGGCCACCGGCGCGTCGTAGGCAATCGCCACAATCGTGCCGGACGAGTCGGTGATGAACATCGTGGCCAGATCGATGCTGCCGGTACCAGCATTCTGTCCGTCGTATTGATTTAATCGATCTTGCAACAATTGTTCGAGCTGCTCGTGGTGCCCGGCTTGCATCATCTCCCGCCGCGCTTCGGCCGCTCCTTCCCGTTCGCGAATCGCATCACGAAACACGCTGAACTCTTCGTTGTTCAACAGTGCAGCCAAGTTCTGGCGAATCGCCGAATCACCCGCTTCTCGCTGCACCAACTCAAAGTACTTTCGCAGCTCCAACTCGAGGGTGCGGGCGGCAAACATGGCGGCTAACTGATTGGATTCTCCCGCTTTCTCGCGGAGCGTTGCCTCAACGGTGGCCCGAGTGGCAAAAATCGTCCGCGCGGTGAGGATGCACGTGACCATCAGCAACAGCAAGGGACCGACGATACCCAAAAGGACCAGCGGACGCCGCTGCTTGGCCGCTTCACGACGATCGAGCGCTTCGAGCACCTGTTGGACGTTGCCAAACCGCTTGTCCGGATCGACCGCTAAACAACCGTCGATGATGGCAGCCAACGGCCGATCCACTCCCCGCCGCCGATGATGATCTTGAGGTGGCCCGTCGCGGAGGATCGCTTCCCGGTATTGCTCCAGCCGCTTGGGCAACGACGCCGCCGTGTCGATCCGCTGCAGCAACTCGCTGGAACGGTGCGGCGCATTGCCGGTCAACATGCGGTAGAGAATCGCGCCGAGCGCGTACACATCCCAGCGAACGTCGGGAGCCGCTTCCAAATCGGCCTGCTCGGGAGCCATGTAGAACAACGTTCCCAGGGCGGGCGTTTGTTCGTGCGACATGCGACTTTGCCCAAAATCGGCCAAACGAGGGCGCAGGTCTTCGTCCAACAGCACGTTGGCCGGCTTTAAGTCACAGTGCAGCACCCCTTTGCCGTGGGAGTGATTCAGCCCCACGCAAATCCCGCGAAACAGCTCCAGGCAAGTCCGCACGGCAATCCGCGGACGGCTGGTCAACAAATCCTCCAAGGAGCCCGAATCGAGGTACTCCATAACGTAGTAGGGCGGATTACCTTCCCAACCGACTTCCAACACTTGGACAATATGCCGGTCGGCCGAAAGCTGCACCAAGTGCTTGACCTCGCGAGCTAACAACGACCAATCGACGCCACCACGATGCAGGTAAAACTTGATCGCCACGCGGCGGCCCGTGTTCAAATCGCTGCCGACCCAGACTTGGCCAAAAGCGCCCGCGCCCAGAAATTTCTCAATCCGATAACCAGGCAGCTCGGCTGGAGGAGCCGTCGCTTGCAGGCTCAACCGCTCAGCTTCCAGCTGTTCGTCGTAAGGCTGTTGCTGGGTAAAATCTCCCGACATGGAATCCTGCGAAGCGTCGGACCAAGAAGAAGCGAAATCGCTATGGAGGATTTCATCTTAACGCGCCAAGCCTACGGCGCACACTCGCGACACGCCGCACACTCGCAACACAGCGCACTACGGCAGTTCGATCTTGCCAGGCCAACGCGATCCTGCGAAACTCCTCGGGAGGATTTTTTTCGCACGCATGGAGGCGCCCACGATGGTTCGCAAAGCATATTTTTCGGCAGCCACCTTTTTATCGGTGGTGACACTCGCAGGGTTCAGCAACGCGGCCGAAGACGGCTACTTGCTGCGATATCACTTGCAGCCCGGTCAGGAATTGACTTATCGGGTCGTCCACTCGGCGAAAACAAAAGTCAAAATCAATGACACCGAGGAAGCATCCCAAGTCCACACCACCAGCGTTCGCAGGTTGGCGGTTGACGAGGTCAATGAACAGGGCGTGACCACCTTCGCCCACACAATCGACTCGGTCGTGATGACGCAACAGGCCGGAGATCAGCCCGAAATTCGCTGGGACAGCTCCAGCGACGCGGAACCACCCGCTCAATTCCGCGGCGTGGCCAGCAAAATTGGCCAAGTTATCGACACGATTCAAGTCAACGACCGGGGACAAGTTCTGGAACGCACGGGCAAAGATGCCAGCTCCCTGGGCATGGGGGAAATCGCTCTGCCACTGCCCGAGAATCGCATCCAGGTCGGGGAAAAATGGTCGGTGCCACGCGAAATCCGCGTCAAGGACGAAGCCGGGACGCTGAAAGTGATCAAGATCCGCGAACTCTACACCTTGGAAAAAGTGCAAGCCGAGGTGGCCACGATCTCCGTCCGCAGCGAACCATTGACTCCGATCAGCGACCAAAATATGCAAAGCCAATTGGTCCAGCAATTGAGCAAAGGCACGATCCAGTTCCACCTGAGCGGTGGTTACGTGATCAAACGTCGCCTCGATTGGCAAGACAACGTGGTCGGTTTCCAAGGCCCAGCGAGCAACATGGAATATAACGCTCGCCTGACCGAAGAACTGACCAACCAGGCATTACAATCGGCGAAACGAGCCACCGAAAGCGCAGTCCGCTAGCCAGTGGTCCGCTAGCCCGAAGTTCTTAATTCCGCCGGCAAACGGCGGACGCGGCCGGTCCGGTCGATGCAGGCAATCGTCGATTCGGCCGTGACAATTAGAGTTTCTTCGCGCGTCAGCCGGTAAGCGTGGCGAATCCGCGCCCCTTTTGCCGAGAGGACGCTGGTTTCCAACGTCAAAACGTCGTCGAACTCCGCGGGCATGAAGTACTGCACGTTGATCTCCGAGACAACCAGCAGCAAGCCGGAGTCCTCGATCGCCTTGTAACTCCAACCGAGCGAGCGGAGATACTCGACTCGCCCGCGCTCGAAATAATTCAAGTAATTGGCGTGATGCACGCGACGCTGACCATCGGTTTCACTGTAAGCGACGCGGAACGAAAGCGTATGCGGAGTGGACATAAGAACCGTAAGCAGAGGCGTGGAGAGCGTATCGTTTCGGGACAGTATTTGCGGTTTGCATTGACCAAGGAAAGCCAAACAGCCTAGACTTGCGCTCACCAATACGTCACCCCACCGACCTTGAAGCACATAATTGGCAGAATAAAGCGATGAGTACGGGCGAAGAATCGGGCACTTCTTTTCACACCATGCGCGGTCGGGATTACGCGGGCATCCGCCAATTCACGATCTTTTTGGAAAACCGCGTCGGCCAACTGCTGGAGGTAATTCGGCGATTCGAAGGCACCGGCATTCGCGTCGTGGCTCTGTCAATCAACGATTCGGCCGAATGTGCCTTCGTGCGAATGGTGGTCAGCGATCCGGAGCGGGGCCGAGAAATTCTGGAACGAGCGGGCCTAGCGCTGATCGAATGCGACTTGGTCGGTGTGGAACTGCCCAGCGGCCCGCAACCGCTGCTCCGCGTCTGCACGGCGCTGCTGCAAGCCGAGGTTAACATTATTCAGGCCTACCCGCTGCTGACACAACCACACGGCGCGCCGACCGTGGCCCTGATGGTCGACAATCTCGAAGTCTCAACCGATACGCTCAACAGCAAAGGCTTTCGCATCATCACCGAAGGCGACCTGGCCGATATCGATGATCCCGGCTTAGCCTAAATCCCAGCTTGGCTCAGCCCCAAAACATCTCCACCGGAGGTGTCGGACGCAGCGCGGCGGCGACGGCGAAGACAGCCAGTAACAGTCCGCTGCCTAATAAAAAAAGTCCGGTCATGTTCGTCGCTCCCAAGGGGGTGGGGTTGCTTGTTGGTCGCGTGGCGATTCCCCGAGACCACTGCCACTTCAAGGCAGATGTGGGGCCAAAACCGCGAATCGAGCTCAGGTGATTCCACCTAAACGGTTTCCAGAAATAGACTTAGATCAATCGAACTAGCGACGATCAGCGCTATTCGTAGCGCCATCAAAACGACCACATTGCCGTCACTTTGACAACAGGCCGCCGAATCAAAATGATAACAATCCGCGATAGCCGGGGGATCTGGCTGCAAGCGGTGAGCGGCAGGCGGTCTGGCTGAGTTTGGGGATGATGCGGAATGATTGGCCAGCAGTTGGCGTTAGCGGGCCGCAGTTAGCCGACCGACCCTGTTTCTTTCTCGCTTCTAGCGATAACCTGCTGATTAGCCGGTGCTGACGGTTCTCTCCGGCTTGATCACGGTTCTTTGGCAGGTTTGGGCTGGCACGATGACGACACCCATGATGCGACAGTACGACGAGGCCAAGCAGGCTTGTGGCGATGCGTTGCTATTTTTCCGCATGGGGGATTTCTATGAATTGTTCCATGAGGACGCGAAGACGGCAGCCGCCTTGCTGGGGCTGACGCTAACGAGCCGGGATAAGGACAAAGAGGGCGGGGTGCCGATGGCCGGTTTTCCGCATCATCAGCTAGACGCTTATCTGCGGAAACTGATTCAAGCCGGATATCGGGCGGCAGTTTGCGAGCAGGTGGAGGATCCCAAGCAGGCGAAGGGGTTAGTGCGGCGGGAAGTAACTCGCGTGGTATCGGCCGGCACGTTGCTGGACGACCAGTTGCTGGATCCTCGCGAGGCCAACTATTTAGTCGCCGTGTTTCGTCCCTTCGGGAAAGACAAGACGGCGAAAGTTGAAGGCCGGGCCGCTGCCACCGAGGTCGTGGGAATTGCTTGGGCCGAGCTGAGCAGCGGTCGTTTTGAAGCGGGCATTTTTCCGCTCAGCCGTCTGGACGACGAGTTGGAGCGGATTGGTCCGGCTGAGGTGCTGTATCGGGAGGATGACGCTCGTTTGACACCCGACCGGACGCGCGACTGGCAGATCACGATGCGGCCCGCTTGGACGTTTGCCGCCGAGGAGGCGCAGCGAACCTTGACCAAGCAGTTCGGCGTCGCCAGCTTGGAGGGATACGGCTTTAACGAGGAACACGCGGCGGCGATTCAAGCGGCTGGCGCGGTGTTGTGTTATCTGCAAGAGACGCAGTCGGGCGGGCTCGATCATTTTGACGCTCTGCTCGCGCATCACCGTTCGCTGGTGTTGGAAATTGATGCCGCCACGCGACGCAGTTTGGAGATTACGCGGACAATCCGCACCGGAGCCCGCGAGGGATCGCTACTGGCGGTGCTCGACCAGACGGTCACGGCGATGGGCGCGCGGCTGTTGAGCAATTGGTTATCGGCACCACTCGCCGAAGCGAGTTGGATTGAGCAACGTCATCAAAGTGTGGCCGAGTTAGTCGCCGCCACGGAACTGCGCGAAGAGATCCGCCAGACGCTCAAAGGGGTTTATGATCTCTCGCGCTTGCTGGGCCGCATCGCCAGCAGCCGCACCGGTCCGCGAGACTTGCAGCAGGTGGGCCGCACCCTGGCAATGTTACCGCGGCTGAAAGCCCGCTTGACCGATCGCAAAGCCAGTTTGATCACCGAGATTGAGCAGTCGTTGCATTTGTGTCCCGAGTTGCACGCCATGTTGACCGAGGGATTGGCCGATGATTGTCCTCTGGCAACCGCCGACGGGGGCTATATCCGCGCTGGGTTTGACGAAGAGCTCGATAACCTTCGTCAATTGGCCCAGGGTGGCAAAGAGTGGATTGCCCGTTATCAGGCGGCACAGATCGACGAGACGGGAATCCCCAACATCAAAGTCGGTTTCAATAAAGTATTTGGTTATTACTTGGAAGTCACCAACGCTCATCGCGACCGCGTTCCGGCGACATTCATGCGGAAGCAGACGCTGAAGAACTGCGAGCGTTATATCACGCCGGAGTTGAAAGAGTATGAGGAGAAAGTTTTGGCGGCTGACGAGCAAGCCAAGGAGCGCGAGCTGTGGTTGTTCCAAACGATGCGCGATAGCGTGCATGAGCATTTGCGTCAGTTACAAGAAACGGCCGCCGCGCTGGCTCGCCTCGACGTCTTTGCCGGCTTGGCCGAATTGGCCGCGCGGCGGGGCTGGGTGCAACCGGAGATGAGCGACCAGATTGTGTTGGACATCGAAGAGGGACGTCACCCGGTGCTGGACACCACGATGCCGCAGGGCGCTTTTGTCCCCAACGACGCCACGTGCAGTGCCGAAGATGGGATGTTGATGATCATCACGGGGCCAAACATGGCCGGCAAAAGCACCTACATTCGGCAAATTGCCCTGCTCACGCTGCTGGCCCACGTCGGCTCGTTCGTGCCGGCCAAGCGAGCCACCATTGGTTTGACCGACCGCATCTTCGCCCGCGTGGGAGCCAGCGACGAGCTGAGTCGCGGGCAGAGTACCTTTATGGTGGAGATGGTGGAAACGGCCAGAATTCTCAACACGGCCACTCCCCGCAGCTTGGTGATACTCGATGAGATCGGGCGGGGCACGAGCACCTATGACGGATTGGCACTGGCTTGGTCGATCACTGAATATCTTCACGATCGCGTCGGCTGTCGAACTTGGTTCGCCACGCACTATCATGAGTTAACACAACTGTCCGAATCGTTGCCGCGGTTGGTCAATTTAAATGTGGCGGTCCGCGAATGGGACGATCAAGTTGTGTTCCTGCATCGCATCATCGCCGGTGGTGCTGACAAGAGTTACGGCATCCATGTGGCTCGTTTGGCCGGCGTCCCGACCGCGGTTAACGAGCGGGCCAAAGACATTCTTGCGCAGCTGGAACACGATCATCGCGACCAATTTGATCGCTCCACCATTGCCCCCCCAAAATCATCCAGCGGGGGCGCTTTGCAGATGACTCTGTTTGGCTATTGCGACCACCCGGCCCTGGACGAACTCCGCGGCTTGGAAGTTAGTTCGCTCTCCGCCGAAGAGGCGCAAGCCGCTCTGCAACGACTGCAAATGCGAGCGCAAGAGATCCCCGCGATCGGTTAATTGCGGTTCCTCTTCAGCCGCAACGCGCCAGCGTGCGGTTCCCCCGAACCGCGAACTAGTGCTCAACGGCAGATCTAGCCGAAAGACTTATGCGAGGGGGCTGTGCGGAATCTCGCCAAGCTCTACCATGCGAGCATGCATACCACCGAAGACACCAACAGCGATTCCACACGTCCCTGGGAAACTCTCGAAGCGATTATCGAGGCGGGCGATAGCCAACGCTTGGAATTCTTTCTTTCTGATTTGAGTTCCGGTGAACAGGCGCGCGCGCTCAGCCGGTTGGACGACGACGACCGGCGGTTGGTGTTAACGGTGTTGCCGCCGGAGGAAGCGGCCGAGTTGGTCTCGCACCTGTCGGACGCCCAGGCCAGCGAGTTGATCGAGCTGCTGGGGCCCGAAGAAGCTGCCGCGATCGTTCACGAATTACCCAGCAACGAGCAAGCTGACTTGTTGGGCGATTTGGACGACGCCAACGCGGAAGCAATTCTCGCCGCCTTGGAACCAAGCGAGGCGGCCGCCGTCCGCTCGCTGACGGAGTATGACGACGAGGTTGCCGGTGGTTTGATGGTGACCGAGTTGTTGCAATTTCGGCAAACGATGACGATCGGCGATGTGGTCGAAAACCTCACAGCCAACGCGGAAGATTATCGCAGTTACGACATTCAGTACGGTTACATCGTCGATCGCCGCAAACGCTTGGTCGGTGTGTTGCGGATGCGAGATTTGCTGCTGGCGGCGAGGCAATTACCGGTCGCCGAAATCATGATCCAGCAACCGCTGAGCGTGGCTGACAACACCACGCTGGACGCTTTGATTGACTTCTTTGACGTCAACCATTTTCTCGGCGTGCCGGTGGTCGATGCGAATGGCAGGTTGCTGGGCGTGGTCCAGCGATCGGCGGTGGATGAAGCGCGAGCCGATCGCAATGAATCGGACTATTTAAAGAGCCAAGGGATCGTCGGCGGCGAGGAATTGAGAACGATGCCAATTTGGCGGCGAACTCGGCGTCGGCTCGCTTGGTTGAGCATCAACATCGTGCTCAACATCATGGCCGCTTCGATCATCGCCGGCTTTCAAGATACGCTTTCAGCCGTGATTGCGTTGGCCGTTTTCCTGCCGATTATCAGCGACATGAGTGGCTGCAGTGGCAATCAGGCGGTGGCGGTCAGCATGCGGGAATTAGCGCTGGGCTTGGTGCGTCCGCAAGATCTGTGGCGAGTGCTGCGGCAAGAGGCTGGCGTGGGCATTATCAACGGCGTGGTACTGGGGAGCATCGTGGCGGTGCTGGCGTTTATTTGGAAAGGGAATGTCTATCTCGGCCTCGTCGTCGGCGTGGCTCTCTGCCTGAACACGATGTTAGCCGTCTTGATCGGGGGCTCGGTGCCGCTAGTGCTCAAACGTTTTGATTTTGACCCGGCGGTTGCCAGCGGCCCGTTGTTGACGACGATCACCGACATGTGCGGTTTTTTCCTCGTGCTGGGGCTGGCCAGCGCGTTGATATCCCAGTTAACGGGGGGCTAACCGCAACGGCCCCATCGCGGGTGTCGACCGCTGCATGATCTCCATTGACGCGAGGGCTATTTTTCTGAGAAAACTGGCGGCATAGCACTAACGCGTTTAACAGTCAGCCGCAGGCGCACTTAGGCTCGTTTAACGGTAATACCGTTCAATGAGTCGTTTAACCGTCAGCCGAAGGCGAACGCGCTCCCATTACAAGTACGCCTGCGGCTGACTGTTTGACGACAAGTACGCCTGCGGCTGACTGTTTGACGACAAGTACGCCTGCGGCTGACTGTTTAACGAGGGGCCGCGGATTTCAAAAAATTGGAAGGGAATCGACATGGAGCGTCAGGACTGGCCCCCGGTGACCGATATTCACTGCCATCTATTGCCTGGCATCGATGACGGCGCGAAGAGCTGGGAAGATGCGCTCAAAATGGCCCGGCAAGCGGTCGATGAAGGTATCTGCCGCGCCATCCTCACCCCTCACCAACTGGGCAACTACACGCACAATCGCGGAGCCGACATCCGCAACTTGACCAACGAATTCGCTCGCCTGCTCGCTCATCAAAATATTCCCCTGGAAGTCTTGCCGGGGGCCGATGTGCGGATTGACAGCGACATGATCGAGCGGCTGAAGTCGGGTGATTGCCTGTCGCTGGGCGATACCGGTCGCTACGTGCTGCTGGAACTTCCACATGAACTGTACATGCCTTTGGAACCCGTTCTCAATGCGCTCCACCGCATCGGCATGGTCGGTATTTTGAGTCACCCCGAACGCAACGAGGGGATTCTGCGGCACCCGGAAGTCCTGCCCGGCTTGATTGAACGAGGCTGTTTGATGCAAATCACCGCCGACAGCATCACCGGCACTTTTGGAAAGGCGCCTGAAGAGTGCGCACGCATGATGGTCGAGCGGGGCTGGGTGCATTTCCTGGCCACCGACGCGCACAGCCCTCGCGGCCGACGCCCGCGGATGCGAGACGCCATGCAGTCTGTCGAGCAAATCGCCGGACCGGCTTACGTCGAAGCGATCGCCTGCGTCAACCCGGCGGCCGTGGCCGAGGGGCAAGACTGCCCACCGCTGCCAGCGATTCGACAACGCGGTTTGTTGGCAAAGTTGTTCGGTAAACGAGTCGCCTGATGCTGCCGAGTTTCCTTTCACAGCCAAAGGCGATTGTCCCAACCTTGACTGTGTTGATCGGGCTGTGCCTAGCGCCCTCGCTCAGCCTGCTGGATACGCTAGCGGTAAAAGCGAATGAAACTCGTGATGTTCGTCGCTCGGGCCCACGTTGGCCGATCGAATGGTCGGTGGAGAACCTCCATTTTCACGCCGACTATGATCCCCGCCCCCATTCAAACGTCTGGGAAGAACTACCCACGCTCAGCCAAGAGCTAGCCGACCAACTGGGGATTCGCATCAACAACGAATCGATCCATTTGATCTTATTCGCTCAAGCCGATGCTTACCGCGGCTATTTAGCTAAGTACTTTCCCGATGTGCCCCAGCGTCGCGCGTTGTTCATCAAACGCCGAGGTCCGGGCATGGTGTTCGCTTACGCCAATCATGGTATGGATATCGATCTGCGACACGAAACGACCCACGCGCTGCTGAACGCTTCGCTGACGTACGTACCTTTGTGGATCGACGAAGGTTTGGCCGAATACTTCGAAGTCCCCCCCGGCCAACGGGAACAACATCACGAGCATCACAAAATCGTCCGCTTGAAAACGCTGCTCCATCAAGTCCCCGCGATCACCGATTTGGAGGCAGTCGAAGACCTTTCGCAAATGCGGCAAGGGCACTATCGCGACGCTTGGAGCTGGGTCCACTTTCTGCTCCACGAAAGCGACCAATCACGGGGCGTGCTAAGGCGTTTTTTGCAAGACATCCAAGCTGGCATTCCACCCGGCCCGCTGAGTCGCCGGATGAGCGCCGAACTGCCCGATGCGCGAGCCAGATACTTGCAGCATTTTCGCTAGGTCGCGGCAACCGCTGAATTTTGCAATTGAAAACAACGATAGGATGGGTCTGCAGGCCCGTCTGGCATCAAGTAGGACGGCTCTCCCCGTGCTTTTCAAAACCGATTTTGTTGTGCCGCTTCGTACTCAGTGAAACGGTACTCGTGCTCGAATCCACTCGGCGGAACCGATCAAGCCAAGCTCGCAAGGATCAAGCGAGCACGAGGGGCGCTGAGTGGGAAAAAGCCAGTTTCCCAGGTGTCTGCTGGTCAACGCCGCCGGGATACGTTAACCTCCTCGCTAATTGGTTCATTTAGCGGCAGAAGAGGTTGCCGTCGCGGGGCGAAAACTTCCGCAGAAAAAACCAACTCAGGGACGAATCTAATCAATTCGCAAGAACGGTTCCGACAAACGTTGGAAATCGGCGGGCGGCTCTCAAGCGTCTCCAGCATTGCGACTATTCGTTCAACATTAGCTGCTGAAAACTTTACTTTTCACAACTTGACGTAGCATGCCCCCGCTCCTATGAATAACTTCGTAGGTGCTGAGTTTTTGTTAGACAAAATGTAGTCGATTCAGGAAACTTTTCTTTCCAACCTAGCGTCTCACCCGTTCTTGGGGAGCAGGTCGAGGGGTGTTGCTGCTCCACATACCCTGGCCTGGTCCCTTCTGCCTCAGAGAGTTGGCTGCCCCCGGCTCTCTGGGGTTTTTTCATGCGCGGGCTCATCGGCGTCCACTTCGGCTTCCGCGCTGGCCAGCACCGGACGAGCCAACCAACGACCCAGCCTGGTCGCCATCAAGGCTGGCAGCAGCAGCAGGTCGCCCACCAGAGCGGCCATCAGCAGACTCAGCATCAGCAGCGCAAAACGTCGCGTGGGGAGAAAATCGCTGAACATATAAACTAGCAGCGAAAAGCCACAAACGATCGTCGTCTGAGTCATCGCGGCGGCACATTGGCGGAGCGCTCCGCGGGCCGACTCTAGATTAGAAAATCCTCGCATCCGCCGACTGCCGAATCGCGAGAGAATGTGCACCGTATCGTCGACGGCGATCCCCAAAGCGACGCTGGCTGTCATTACCGAACCGATATCGAGCGGTGTTTTGGAGAATCCCAAACAACCAAAAATGACCAGCGTTGGGAAAGCGTTGGGCAACATCGCCAACATCCCCCCCACGACACTTCGCAAAACCACCGCCATCACCACGCCAACCACGATGAAGGCGCCCAAAAAGCTGTTCAGCAGCCCCACCAACAAATTCGACTGGGCCGTTTCGATCAAGATCACTTCCCCCGTGGTGCTGACCTCGGCGGGCGGGTCATCGGGCTTGATCGAGGAGGTGATCGAACTGCCGATGCGGAGCAATTCCTCGGCATATTGAAAACCCTCGGCGAGCGGCAGACGATAGCTGATTCGCCACAGCTCCGCTCCGTCGGCGTGAGCCAAATAACCGAGCTGACCGATATCCGAATCGGGGTCCTCGATTTGATGCCGCAAAATTCCGCGGGTCGCTGCGGCGGCCAACCCGCGGCGTTGGGGGATGGGCGGCAAAAACGAGCTGGCCGACAGGACTCCCCCCACATGCGATTCGCTGGCCAACTGACGATGCAACCTCTGAATTAGGGCCAGTCGCTGCAGCGGCTCCGATTCGTCCGGCCGAGCAAACTTAACCACCAACTCACCGTTGACAGTCGGGCCGACATGCTGCTGAAACCATTGGTAATCTTGCCGCATGGGGTGTGAGGGAGAGAGCAAATTGGGAATGCTGACGGTGGTCTGCAGCCTGGTCAGCCCCCAGCCCAAGAAGATCGCCAAGAGCGCAGCGACCGCGAGCACTTTCCCCGGTTGCCGCAGCGGAAAGCGAGCCAGTTTGCGAAACACGATATCCCGGCGTCGGCTCGGGCGGGCTATGCGAGTCGGTCGCGTCAACAGCATCGTTCCGGGCAACACCAACAGCAGCAGCCCCAAGCTGGCCACCACGCCAACCGCGGCGATCAGACCAAAGTGCCTCACCGGCACGATCGGCACCAGCAATAGTGAACCAAGCCCAACGGTTGTGGTCAAAGCAGCCAGCAGGCATGGAGGAACCCCCGCTTTGACCGCTTGCTGAGCCGACATTTCCAGACTTTGCCCTGGGTGTTCGGCTACGGCCTCCAAAAAATAGTTCGCCAAATGGATGCCGGCGGAAACGGTCAACACAAAGACCAACGGCGGCAACACGATCAAGATTGCATTCATCGGTTGGCCAGTCAGCAGCACCGCGCCGAGCACCAAGCCCTGAGAAATGATCGCCACCAAACTGATCGCGGCTGTCAGCCACCAAGAACGCAAACAAAGAAAACAGAGAAACACCGCTAACAGCGCGGAGGGCAGGGCAAACACATCGACCGACTGCATCGCCGTGGTATCAATCACCGCACCTTCGACCGGCGTCCCCACCAACCGAACTTGGTCCGCCGCGACATCCACCGCCGCGGCCACCGTCGCCCGCAAATCGGCAACCAACTGGGCACGATAAGGGGCCGCTCCGGGGTCCAATTCGATCACCAGCACCGCTTGCTGGCCATCGGGACCGAGTAGGGAACCGACCAGGCGACCGCGAGCCACTCGGTCGGGCAAACTCAGCGGCGAAGCAATTAACCGCTCGTAGACGTCGTGACTGGAAGTGATCGATTTGAAGTAGGCCTGCGGAATGCGGGCGTCGAGATTCCGCAAAGCGGCTTGGGCAATTGCCAATTCCGGGCTGTGCAAGTCGGCGGATGGCCAACTCACAAAAATGTACGCTCCGCTGTCAAATTGCTCTTGGAACGCGTCCCATGCCACTCGCTCCGGCAAATCGGACGGTATCCAACCGGCCGGATCGTTCAGCGTCGAGCGGACCGCCGCGCGAGAGGAAAACCAGGCGACCGGCAACAAACAGCCCAACAACACCAGGCCGACGACAAACATGCCCAGGTAGCGGCGACGGACCGGCGTATCGGCAGCAGACGCCCCGCTCGTTTGCCCATTCAACCCAGCAGACGGGCTGTTCCCAGCCAAAGAAGCTGAATTCGACTTGCGACTCATGACGAATTCACTTCAGTGTCCGGGCGGATTAGGGGGGGCGGGATTAAGGCGCAGACTCCGTTCTAGCCGCAGCCGGAAAACCGTTCGCCGAATTTCGGGCCGAGCTTGGCCCACAGCGTAGTAGGTCACCGGAGCGCTGAAAATATGGGCTAGCTATTGAAAACTCGGCCAGTCAGCGTCAACGCGGGTTCCCAAGGAACGTCCAGCGGGACAGAATACCATGGCGGGGTATGTTTCTTCTCCGCGTGTGCCGGCAGCGTGCCTCGCGCGACCTGGGATTTCCAAATAAACTTGAGCAAGCAAGCACCGTGGAACGTCGTCTCATCACCTTTTTTCTCGCCTCCGCGGTATTCGTCACTGCATTCATGGCAATGAATGCGATGTTTCCGCCGCCACCGCCACCGTTGCAGGAAGGCCAAGCCGAGAACGATGCGGCTGCCGTGCCAGCCGAGCAAGACCCCGATCAGGCGCTCGACGAACGCATGCTGCCCAGCTCGCCTGGCGAAGTGACCAGCGGGCGCGACGAAGGCAACGTCTCGGCAGTCGACGAAGATCCTGATTTCCCACCCAAAGCAGCCGATACCTGGACCACGCTCGGCTCTATGGACCCCACGTCGGGCTATCACTTACTGGTCACCCTGCGTTCGCGGGGCGGAGCAATCGAACGCATCGAGATGACCGAGCGAAAAGATAACGGTCGGCTGAAGTACCGCCGCGTCGATGTTCGCAGCGGCTACTTGGGCTACCTGGCACTTTCCCCATCGGCCATCGGGGATGGTCCGATTGTCAACGTCGTGGGCCCTGGCACGCCGGCATCCCTGGCGACCGGACTCAGTGGACAACCTGACGGCTTGAGAGTTGGCGATCGCATTGTCGCCGTGGACGGACAAGCGGTCGGCACGGCTGCCGATTTGGCTCAACTGCTGGAAACCACCAAACCGTTCGACGAAATTACCATCGACGTGATTCGGCAAGCTCCAGTGGCCGCAACGAACGAGCCTGCAGAGGGTGAACAGCCGGCACCACCAAGTACGATCCAGTTTCAGGTGACCCTTTCGGAACATCCTCTGGACCTAGTCCGGGCGGCCGACACCGCTGGAGCCGATCAAGTTCAAGGCAACCTCAGTCGCCCCTCCAGCTTGCTGACACTTTCGCATGTCGGTTCGACATCGATTCGCACCGGCCAGCTGGAGCTGCCCCAACTGGTATCCCAGCACAATACATCTTGGGAAATTAGCCAACAGGATGCTGACGGGTTTATTGAGTTTGAATTGCCCTTGCCCGAAAACATCATTTCACAAGCGGGTGGCAGCGGCGCGGTCGAACTGGCCAGATCCTATCGTCTGGAGCCAGCCTCCTATCATATTGATTTGAATTTCGAGATTCGCAACCGCGGGGAAACTCCCCAGAAACTGGGTTACCGCCTGGAAGGCCCCAACGGCTTGACGCTGGAGGGCTGGTGGTACTCAACGAAAATCAGTCCCAACTTTTCGGGCGCTGCGGCTCGCGATTTTGTCTACAACACGAGTGCGGAAGGTCGCGAATTAATCAGTGCCTACACGTTGCTCGATACCGCCCAAAGCACGCCCCGCGATCCCGATCAAGTCATCTTTGTGCCCGAGAGTAGTGATGCTGAACGCGAACTGCGTTACATCGGGGTCGACGCTCAATATTTCTCCGTCTCTTACGTACCAACGGAAGGCGAAACCAAGCTGGCCGATTATGCGCGGGCGGCCGGGATGGTGGTCGCCCAGCCCTCGTTAATCCCGAGCAATCAAGAGCGGGCGGCAAACATCTCCTTCTATCTCGACAGCGTACCGCAAACGGTTCCCGCCGGCGGCGCGCTCTCGCACGGTCTGCGGATGTTCGCTGGTCCCAAAGAACCTCAACTACTGGCCGATTATGGGCTGGTGGAAACTTTGGAGTACGGTTGGTTTGGCTGGGTAGCCAGCCCGCTATCGACACTCTTGCATATCTTTTACGCGATTGTCGGCAACTATGCGGTGGCCATCATCATGCTCACCTTGCTGGTCCGGGGCTGCATGTTTCCCCTTTCACGGAAAGCGGCCATCCATGCTCAAAAGATGCAAGAGTTGGCTCCCGAACTGAAGAAGATCGCTGAGAAGTATAAAGACGACTTTGAAAAACGCTTGAAGGCCCAGCGAGAATTGCAGCAACGAGTCGGCTTTAACCCGCTGAGTGGTTGTTTGCCGATGTTCGTGCAATTGCCAATTTTCATGGGGCTCTACCGGGCCCTCAGCGTCGACATCGAACTGCGCCAAGCGGCACTCTCCTCGAAACTGCAATGGGCCAGCAACTTGGCTGGTCCCGACATGCTATTTTACTGGGGCGACCTCGGCTGGGATTATTTATTTGGACGCGGCACCGGCTGGTTGGGACCTTACTTCAACATCTTGCCAATCATCGTGGTCGGTCTGTTCTTGGTGCAACAGAAGATGTTTATGCCCCCGGCGACGGACGAGCAAACGGCAATGACTCAGAAAGTCATGACCGTAATGACGCTGATGATGGGGCTATTTTTCTTCCGCGTCCCCAGCGGCCTCTGCGTGTACTTCATCACCAGCAGCCTGTGGGGCATCGTGGAACGCAAAGCGGTGAAGAAAATGGTGCCCAAGACACCTCAACTCAATTTGGCTGGAGTCAGCGAGGGTGGCAATTCGCCCACGCAACAAACTGCCGGCAAACAAGACTCTGGCAAGCAATCGATTGGTGATCGCATTCGCAGCGCGGCCGGCATGCCCAACGAATCGGATCGCGTCGTGTTGCCACCGAGCAAGCGCAAGCGGCCACCCGGAAAGAAAAAGTAACAACCATCCGAACCGCCTTCGCCGTGACATTACGCTGGTTCAGAATTTGATGAACATCCCCGATGAATCGCCCCCGACCGACGATGCCACGGCGTCGCCAATCGACGAGCAAACCGCCGAGCAAACCAGCACGACAAGTGAATCACTGGAGGTATCGGCAGCGGACGCCCCGGTGAGTGCGCCGCAGAAATCACCCCGCGCCAGCTTTCAACTGATCATTCTTTCGCTGACCGTGCTCAGCGTAATGGCCATCAATGGGATTTTTACGCTTTTTATGGTCCCCAAAATGCCACCGCCTGCGCTCCCCGCGGTGGCCGATGTCGTGGCCGCGAGGATAACGGCGATCCGCGCCGAAGAAAGCGACACGCTCGAACTATCCGATTTGCCGATTAGCGACGCGGAGCTTGATCCGCTGCGTGGGTTGCCCGGTTTGGAAGTGCTGATTTTGGATGCCGGCGTTGTCACTGATGCAGGTTTGCAAACGATCGCCAGCTTGCCCGATCTGATCCACTTGCGAATTCGCCAATCCGAGATCACCGACGAGGGTCTGAAGGCGATCAAGCAGTGTGAAAATCTGCGCGTGCTAAACCTGCCCCAAGCGAAATTGACCAGCCAGGGTATCAACCATTTGGCCGACCTCAGCAAACTGCGGCAACTGCGTGTCGGCGGGGATGGAGCGAACGACATCAGCCGCAGCGTGGCCAAGCTGAAACAGCTCCGCGCGTTACATTTGATTAACGTGCCGGTCAGTGACGAAGGTCTGAAAGAGTTGGCCAAGATGCCTTATCTGGAATCGCTCTATTTGGACAACCCTCGCATCACCAGTGCGGGCTGGGATTGGTTGTTTGCCAACCACCCGGAGCTGCACGTCCACGTCAATCAAACGCACCATGATCGCGATCCGAATTGGCATCCGCATCGCCCCAGCGACGAATGAGTCATTTTGCAAACCGGTCCAACTTCGGTTACGATTCTTAGCAGCTTCCTAAAGCTCACCGGCGCTCCTCGCATCGCTTTGTTGCGACTAGCCAACATCCCGCTGACTCGCTCCCTCCTGTTCCTCACCCCACCTGTTCTTCATCTTCGAGGCTATTTCCATGGCTGTACGTCAAAAGTTTGTCTCCTGGCGATCCTTCACTTGGTTGCCACTGGGCATCCTGCTGGTCTGCTGTGCATCGGCAGCCACCATCCTGCGAACTTCGGCCGATTCGATGCGTGAGTCGGCGGTCACGCTGGTCGGTCTGCTGGATGTCGAGCAACGACAAGTGGTGGTGTTACCCTTTGACGATTCAGCCCGCGTGGGTTGGCATTTCGTTCCCATGAAAGATCGCAAGGGGATGGCGTTGCGAGAGATGAACGACCCGCAAAAGGCCGCTTCGCTGCGATTGTTGCGTTCGGCGCTCAGCGAAGCTGGGTATTCCAAAGCATCAAAAATTATGCTGATGGAAAAAGTGTTGCGAGCCCTCGAAGGCCCCGAACGAACCTGGGAACGTGACTTTGAAAAATACTACGTCACCCTCTTTGGCGATCCCCTGGGGGCGGAGACACGTTGGGGGTTCAGCTTTGAAGGGCACCACTTGTCGTTGAACTTTGTCTGCCAAGGTTCGCAGATTGTCGATTCGACGCCCCAATTTTTCGCCGCTAATCCGGCCGTTTTGAAATCCGAAGTGGAAGGCGCGCCGCTGCGTAAAGGCACTCGCATCTTGGCCGCCGAAGAGACGTTGGCTTTCGAATTGGTAAACCAACTATCACCGGCGCAACAAGAAAAAGCGATCATCGCCCCGGAAGCACCCGCCGAAATCCGCGCCGCTGGCGAAGCACAACCGCCGGCCACCGAACCGGCCGGCATCTCCTACCGTGAACTGACTTCCGACCAGCTAGAGCTGTTGGAATCGTTGGTGGAAGAGTACGCCAATGCGATGCCGACGGAAGTCAAAGAGGCTCGCATGCAAGCGATTCGCGAAGCCACTTGGGGCAACGTTTATTTTGCATGGGCGGGAGCGACGAAGCCCGGAATCGGACACTATTACCGCATCCAAGGCCCCACCTTCTTGATTGAATTCGTCAACACGCAACCGGATGCTGAGGGGAATCCCGCCAACCATATCCACTGCGTGTGGCGCGACATGACGGGCGATTTCGATTTGCCGCTGCAAGCCGCAGCCGAGTAGAGCTGCGCCGCGGAACCGGACGCTAGTGCGTTCAGTACTTTCGCCGCGGTGTGCTGGGCAATTGATGCATCCAGTTGGCGGCGGCGGGCTGATTTCCTGTTCGCCCCGCTGCTCCCTCTGCCCCACTCGCTGCCGTAGCACCCTCTGGTTGCCGAAACGAATGACGTGGCTGGTAACCTCGAGTTTGCGGTGGCAAACTGGCCGACTCAGCCCGGCCATCGAGTGTGCTTGAGCTTTGCGGCTCGTTTGGAGTTTCCGAGCCGAGCAGCGAAGCGTTCGCGTCCGCAGGCTTTACCGCGGGCACAATCGCCGACGGTATTGGTTGCTGATTACCACGAAGATGGCGAGCAAAATTCGGAGGCAAACTTAACGTTTCGACTTCCCGTCGCGGGCCCCGCCAGTCGCCGCTGGAAGCTGTGCTCTCGGCAGCGAAGTCCGTTTGATTACTGGCTTGCACCACACCGCCCGCGGCAGCAACCGCTTCCGAGACAGCCCGGGTGACAACTGGCTGAGTCAGCGGCACATCGAGACCGGGCAGCAGTTTGACAGCCGGGTCAGAGATGACCACGCCGCCAGTGCGGCCCTCGAAACGCGTCACCAGGCTCAGCTGTCGCGAAGTGCCACCCACCTCGTCCCAGGGAATCCACACGCTGTACGAGGGTCCCATGTCTGTGTGACTCATGTGGTCATTGAACTGATCAGCCGTGAAGACAAACTTACGTTCCGGCTTGGCTGAATTCCGCAGTCCGTTGGCGGCGTCAAACGCGTAGACAGCCAAACCGCCATCGACCATCACCGGCTCGGAACCACTTCCCTTGTAGAAGTAAATCCGGCCACCGAAGCCTCGCACGCCGGGCTGCTGCGGTTGGTGCAAAATGGTATCGGACCAGATGACCATCATCCGGTCGGGCAGTTGATGCGTTGGTTTGGCGGCAAAAAAGGGTTTGGGCCAGGGGCTGGCTTCGGGTGCGAACTGACAACCTACTTGGCCGCCGGTGCAACCGAGCAGAGCCAACAATGCCCAACGTTTAGACCAGATACTGCGATACATGTTTGTTATCTTCCGCTCGGAACGGGGGTGGGAGAGCCGGAATTCGAGTTGCCGCGAGGCGAGGGTGGAAGCGTGAAATCGGCAGGGGCGGTGGGGCCGGACACGACGGGCGGTTGCAACTTGGCGGGAGGCGAGGGCAGGTCCTCCGATGTTTGCAAGTTCGGCGGCGAGACCGGTCCCAACATCGGATAATCGGCTGCTTGTTGCGGTGAAATCTTGGCCGCACCGCGGGGATCAACATGCGGATAGATCACCTGGACGCCTTCATCCTCTTGCGAAAACAACAGCGACGTATCGGCCTCATGGTAAACCTCGCCATGCAAGTCAAACACATCCGCCGCACACCAACTCATGCGGGCCATTTCAATCTGCTTGAGCCGTTCGGCATCGGCCGGAGTACGCACGATGTGAGGTGTGAGGATAATCAACAACTCGGTCCGCCGGACTGACATGGAATCAAAGCGGAACAGGTGGCGGAGCACGGGAATGTCGCCCAGGTAAGGCACCTTGCGATGCACTTCACGGCGGCTCTTCGTGATCAAGCCACCCAGAATTATTGTTTCTCCATCGGCCGCACTGACCGTCGCTTGAGCACTCGTCACGTCGACCCGTGGGCTGCGAATAATCGTGCCATCATTACTGACCGAGACGGGGATACCTTCGATCTCCGGCCCAATGCTGGACTTCTCGGCATCAATCTCCATCGTCACATTCCCCTCTGGAGAAATCCGCGGCGTGACCCCCAAAATCAGGCCGACGTTCTCCAGTTCGACCGTGTTCTGTTGACCAATTTGGTTAATCGAGGAACCGGTGATACGTGGCACCCGCTGGCCCACTTGAATGAAAGCGGGCTGGTTATCGAGCGTTAACACTTGGGGACGACTGAGGATTTCCATGCGTCGCGTTTCTTCCAAAGCACGGAGCAAAACGTTAATGTTTTGACTGCTGGCTGAGAGCACAAGTCCACCGAAACCCAACTCAGCGTTACCACGTCCGACGGCAAAATTGGAGATCGCTTGAGGCCCCACCGTGCCCGCTCCAGCAAGTGCTCGATTAGAGCCGCTATTGCCCAGCGAATTGGTATTGTTGAAATCAAACCCCGGTTGATTCGTAGCTGCGACGATCTCTTGATTGGTCGCGGTTTGCACCCCGCCGGGCGTGGAGTTCTGCACCGTGTTAGTTACGGTTAGCAGCTCTCCCAACAGCCCACGATCAAACAACACTGAATCTTGAATTCCCAACTCCACACCAAACTCCTCGGTGTTATCGAGCGCGATCTCAGCAATCAAAGCTTGAATCATCACCTGGGGTGGCTGGGCGTCGAGCTTTTCAATCATCTTGCTGATTTCCTCAAAGTACCTCGGCGTGGCACTGACGATCAGCTTGTTAGAAACTGGCTCGGGGACAACGACAACCTCCTTTTCTAATTGATCATAAGGGTTGATCGTTCCGGGCGAAGCGTTTTCCACCTGCCGCGTATTTCTGAGGAATTCGTTAATCGCCAAAGCCACATCGACGGCGGGCGAATTCTTTAGCTGATAAACCGTATTCTGCCGCTGCATGGTGTCAGTTTCATCGAGCCGCGTGACCAGGGCATCGACAATCGTTAAATCGCCATCGGAACCGGAGGCGATTATGCTGTTGCTGCGAACATCCACCGTAAAGCGCAGCGGAGCCAACGAGGATTCCCCCGGTGCGCTCGACAACTGGGCTGACGAAACGGGGTCACCGCCCGCTTGGCTGGGCAGCAAGGAGCGAAGCGTTTCCACCAAACTAGCCGCGTCGCTGTTGCGAATCGGAAAGATCTTGATTTTGGCGATGCTACTGGGTGAATCGAGCACATCAATCAAGGCGGCCAACACGTCGAACGCGTCCGCCGGGGCGGAGACGATTAGATTGTTCTTACGCACGTCCACGGTGATTTGAATATTCTCCAGAATCCCCGAAACGATCACTTGTTGGTTCTGGGGATCATCGAGCAGCAGTTCCATCGCGGCCGCTTGGCTGGCTGCCGAAGTCGGCTGGACCGTTTCCCGCAAAGTGTCAGCCACGTCGCTGGCCAGGCTGTTGCGAATGGGAAAAATCCGCGTTCTTTGGACAAACCGCCCCGACTGCGTATCGAGCTCCTGAACCATCCGCTGCACCTCGACCATGTCCCGCGGCGCCGCGTGCACGATCAGCGTGTTCGTGCGTTGATCGACGGTGGCTTGCACTTGCGGCGCCAGCGCACCGTCGCGAGCGGAGAAAAAGGTATCAATGGTTTGCTGCAAATCAGTCGCAACCGCATATTTGATGCGAAACAAGCGGAACTGGGTCTCGGCAGCAAGCGGCTGATCCAGTTTGCCAATCAAAGAGCGCAGCGTCTCCACCGCTTCGCCCCAGCCAATCAGCAGCAACGCATTGGGCTTGCCCAGCGGCGTCAATTGAGCGCGACCCTGGCGAGTGCCCAGCAAGTCTTGTTGAGTATCGGCAATCAACTCGGCAATCTGCGTAGAATTGGTATGCCGCAGCCTGACGATTTCGACGGCTGGCTGAGTCTCACGACTGATTTGCTCCAACTCACGAATGATTTCCGCCAATTGTTGTAGATCTTGATCACGCCCTTTGAGAATAATCGCGTCGAGGTCAGGCAGCAGTTCGATCTCCACTCCGTCGAGTTGGGGCAGCGCGGGGTTGAGAGGCAGAATATTTTCTCCCGCTCGGTTATCCCCTGGAACTTGCTCACCCTGTTGCTGCTCGCCCTCTTGCTGATTAACTGGTGGTTTTTGCGCAGGTGGTGTTTCAGCAGGTGGTTGCTGAGCGCCTGCCAAGCGAACGATTAAATCGGCACCTTGCCGCAGCGAAGCGGTTGCTTGCCGAGCCCCCCCGTTTAGCCGCATGCCGGCGTTGAGTGTCGAGTCCTCTTGCCGCAGCAAGTGTTGCGAGGACTCCAGCAACATTTCCACTTCGGCTTGGACTTCGCGGCGTAACAACAGCACGCGTTGGCTTTGTCCGCCAGCTTGCTCGGCTCGACGGGGGAGATACTTCTGCGCAACCACGGTCAGCAGTTGACTAAATTGATCAATCACGTTGGCGGGGCCATCGAGCAAGACATCCTCGCGAGCCAGATCGAAATCGATTCGCAGCGGCCCCTGGGGCGTGTTGATACTCCAAGGTAACTTAGGATCAGGGGGGATTCGCAGACGACCGCCGAGTAATTCCAGCAGGTCTCGCCGCATCGCAGTCGCTTTACCGGTCGGCAAATTGACTAACCGCCGCCGCAATTCCACATCGACGGGCCCCACCGGCTCGCCGCGCTGGGAATCGGCCGAGGGACGTGAATCGGCTGGGGGAGATGAATCTGCCGTGGGGGGTGCACGGAGCCGCGGCTGCTGCAATTGAGCCGCTGGGATGGGTGACGGTCTTGCTTCCGGCTGGACCGGTTTTGCCTCGCGGTCGACTCGCTGTAAGACCTGTTCGAACAGCTCATGGGCCCAGTCGGGCCCGCTCAGCACGATCCGTTTCTTGTCAGCATCAGCGCGCAGCTGCACCCCGGGCTCGTTCGCCACCAAAGGCTGAAATACTTGAAGTATTTTTTCCGCACTCTGATGTCGGAGCACATAAGAAACGGTGCTGGGCCCTTCGCCGGTTTGCCCAACCAAAGGCCGCGGTACTGGCGTCAATGAACTGAATATTACGCAAAAAGCTGCGATTAACATCACCGGTGAGCGGCGTTGAAGCATCCTAGCAATCCACTTGCGGGTGGAAATCAGCGGCGCGACATCTATGTCACTCCGTGTACAATCCGGGTCGGGATGCTAGGACAACGGGAAACTAGCTGTCAAGCTTCAAAGTGAACGCCCGGCACGGCCGAATCATTCATTTGCCAGGATCAAGCTCGTTACATCCGCCCATTACATCTGATTGCTACAAGAGGGGCACCACGTGCAGCTCAGCAGACAAGATCGCCATCAAGCACGAAACCACATCAATTCCATTTCGCTGGCTTTGCAGGTCATTCGCCAACAAGGCGAAGCGGGAGATACCGTCGACCTGCGACTGCTGGAGATGGCTGCGGAGGAGTTACTGCGTTTAGAGCAGCTCATCGAAAACCCGGAGGCCAAACCGACCGACGTTTAATGAGCCCCTGAGAGAGGTTCACGCCAACATTTGGCCAACCTTCAATCCGACATCACTTCGCTCAACTCCGCCGCGAAACTGACTAATTGATCCTTCGACTCAAAAGCCAATTTCCGTTTGATGCTCAAGCGGTGCGATTCAACGGTCTTGTCGCTGACGAAAAACTTACGAGCAATCTCTTTCGTCGAATTTCCCCGTCCGAGTTCCAACAAGATCTGCCACTCGCGATCACTCAGCCCGCACAACAGCGAACCGGGACGATGATCATGCAAGACTTCTCCCACCCAGGGCCGCTCGTCCTCGGCATGCTCGCAGGCCAATTTACGAATGGCATCCACCAGCACATTGGGGGCTGCCGATTTGTGAATATAGCCACTGGCTCCCGCTCGTCGGCAAAGCGGCGCGTAGAGTTCGGGGCGGAGTGCTGAGGAGATTAAGAAGCGTGTGGAGACGAGCTTTGTCAGGCGCGTCACAAACTTGAACACGTTTCCCTGACCCAAATTCAAATCACAGACAGCGACGTCTACCTGCTCGGCGCTGAGGACTTCTTCGGCAGTCTGCAAATCGGCGCAAGTCGCCAAACAATGCAAGTCGCTCTCAAAATCGACCAACTGCCGAACCGCGAGGCAAATTAAGCCGTGATCATCGATGATTAATATATTGGCTGGCATTCAGGGATTTCCTTATAGCATGTTTCCCGAATGGGACCGATAATAATTAGAGTCGCGACGACTTGAGTGGACAGGGGGAGGATCCGTTCCAAATATATGCCCCATTCGGACCGGTCCTCCCCCGTCTGCTACTTCTAACAGCTCTCCGTGCTGGCTCGCGACAGTCTCCCAATCAGATAAGTCGTCTTTATATTATGCGCTTGACGCGTGCGACGCAATTCAGGGATGGGGGGCACCAGATCACCCTCAGCCACATCGAGTGGTGTGCCAGACGTTTAGGTGCTGCTCAAGAGCCTAGGTGACGCGGTCCAGAGAAGCTAGGTGAAAACCTACTAAATGCGTAAAAAAACGCAGCACCCCCTAGGAAATAGACACTTCACCCCAACACGAACCGCCGTTTTGTCCGATGTTGCTAAACGTTAAAGACGATCTGCCACTCCCTCCATTGAGCCAACTCGCAGCGAGTTTGCTGTGGCCCCCCATTGCGAACGGCCTGTTGGCAAAAATCAACGAACAGCTCGGCATCCCAATCACTGTTTGGTAACAACGAAGCGGTCTCCGAGTCTTCTTGAACGGCCCGCGTCAAAGTGGAAAAACAGCGCAAAGTACCCGCCCGGCGAAACCAATATTTGGCATTGCCATAATCGCCTTCGCGACGGTGCATGACTCCGTGCCAGAAGCTGCCCAAATGGGTATCCAGCGACTGACTAATAGCGTGCGATTGCTCAAGGTCCCCAGCCAGCAGCCATAACGCCGCCATTTGTGGAGGAGCAAAGGGTTGATTGCCGCGAGCGGCTTCGAGCTCTTTGAGCATAGTGGCGAGTTCGAAGCTGGGTTCGCCGGCATCCAACGCAGGGTACGGCAAACTCGCGATCAAGGAAGCGAGGGGTGGGGGGAACAACGACGCGGGCAAATGAGTTAGGGATGGCATTGATGTTGCGGCCTGGGGAATGCGTAACGGTTATTTCGCCTGAACTTGCGGGAAGATTGCACCTGAAATAGCCGACAACAGCCTATCGATTGCAGAATTGCACTGTTAGACTACGGTGTTACTCGGCATCACCACTTCGGTCGCCATTTCCCTTCGCTTTTCGTTTTGACAGATTGATGAATTCTGGCCAGCCCCCAGCGTCCCAATCCAATTCGGTCCCTCCGACCGATTCGGCAGCTACACCAAGCCAAGAACCGGCGGCGGGTGAATCTTCGTCGACTCCGCAATCCGAAACCACAAACGCCGAAAATAGACCTGTGCCTGAGCAATCTCCTGAGAACGACGCAGCCACCCCGGCCCCCGCAGCTTCGGCACCCGAACAGCCCGCAGCTCCAGCCGAACAACCAACCGAACAACCAACCGAACAACCAACCGAACAACCAACCGAACAACCAACCGAACAACCAACCGAACAGCAAACCGAACCAACCAAGTCCGCCGAACAGCCTAACGCCGCGGGCAGCGGCCCCTTAGCACGTTCTGCCGGACCTTTGGCCGCTCGTGGACTGGGAATCGCCAAGCCCTCCTCGCCAACCGCCGAGCGATTACCCAAAGGGGGCAAGTCGACGGGTGGAAAACGTCCAGCAACGAACAAACCGATGGGTCCCACGGCTGGCCCCTTTCGTCCGCAGGGCGTCTCTGGTGGCAAACCGGCTCTAAAGTCAGCTCCCGCGGTGAGCAGCCAAGCTGACGGGACAGGCCAGGCTGACGCGAGTGGTAACGAAACTGGACCTGATGACTCAAAAAACACTCAAGCTCAATCCGCTGGCGGAGGTGGTGGTTACAAAGAGCGAGTGCAATTGCCCAACTTGCGTCAGCCCCTGGGCGACGATCTGCAAGCTCAACTCGACGCCGAATTGGCGGAAGCCGATTTGGAAGCATTCTTAAGCGGTCCGGCCGGTTTGGAGAATCGCCAAGGCGGTTTGGAAGAAGGTCAAAAGCTCCAGGGCACCGTCTTGAAAATGGACGAAGAGAACGTCTATGTCGCACTGGGTGGCCCCGACGAAGGGATGGTCAGCCGCTTGCAATTCGAGACACCACCGGAAGTCGGTGCTCGGCTCGATCTGATTGTGCGAGGCTTCAGCCGTGAGGATGGTCTCTACAACTTGGTGCCCCCCGGTCAAGCACTCGATGTCAGCGATTGGGACGATATCGAGGAGGGGACCGTGGTCGAAGCCCACGTGGCGGCCGCCAACACGGGCGGTTTGGAAGCGACCGTGGGCAACATCCGAGGCTTTATTCCGATCAGCCAGATCGCTCAGTATCGCGTGGAAGATGCCAGCGAATTCGTCGGACAACGGCTGATCTGCTTAGTCACCGAATGCAATCCTCGCCGCAAGAATTTAGTGCTCAGCCATCGCGCCATCTTGGAGCGCGAGCGGGAAGAGCAACGCAAGGAACAGCTAGAAAAGATCGAACCCGGCGACACGCTGGAAGGAACCGTGCGGAGCTTGAAGGATTTCGGCGCGTTCGTCGACCTGGGCGGGCTCGATGGCATGATCCACATCAGCCGACTGAGCTGGGACAACGTCAAACACCCCAGCGATGTGCTGGAACTGGGGCAGAAAGTCAAAGTCAAAATTGAAAAGGTCGACAAGCAGACTGGCAAAATCGCGCTTTCCTATCGCGACCTGTTGGAAAACCCCTGGGACACCGTCGAGGCGCTCGCCCCAATCGGCTCGGTGGTCACCGGCACGGTTTCACGTCTGACCAACTTTGGTGCTTTTGTTCGCATCGGTGCCGGCATCGAAGGCTTGGTGCATATCTCCGAGCTGGCCAGCCACCGTGTTTCCAATGTCAGTTCGGTGATGAAGGAAGGCGAACAAGTTCAGGTCAAGGTACTGTCCGTCGAACGCGAAAGCCAACGAATTGCCCTGTCGATTAAACAGGCGCAATCGAAAGCAGCGACCAGCGAAACAAAACAGGTCGAAGAAGAAGACGAACCGCCTCGCGAATTGGCGGTTCGCCGTCAGCACGAAGGCCCGCTCAAAGGGGGCGTTGGCAAAGAGTCGGGCGGCAGCCAGTTCGGCCTGAACTGGTAAACCTGCGTCACACCTCGCGGCGACCCGCCAATGGCGGGCGCCTGATCAATGGCGGGCGGGGCGTCGGAAGGAATAATCGTTTCGCGATGGGGCCTGCCTGGTAATGATCCTCGCTCAACCGAGGCAAGCTCGGGGCGCAGCGGGGTAAGCGTTTAGATTGCTTTACTCGCTACCCGTAATGCACCCCGGCAGGGGCTGAGCGCCCAGGAACCGCGGCTAGCGCCAAAGCGGCTAACTGAAACCGCGGCTAGCGCCAAAGCGGCTAACGAGAGCCACTAGCCACTAACTTACTCGAGCAACTCGATCGTCAGTGAATCGCTGATCGCCGAAGTGTCGATCCCCAGGGTAATGCGGTGCTGTCCAGGCGGTAGTGCTAACGCTTCGGCTTGCCAGAGCGGGGTTGGTTTGCCGTCAACCCACATCTGCAGACCCTCCTTGGCGGAGAACTTCAGCACACTCTTACCAGCCTCCCCGGTTGTGATCATGAACCGCACAAAGGCTGTCGGCGGCACCGGGCCATGCGGCTTGTAAGTGTTCATTTCCGACACCGGCAAACTACCATTCACGCGGCTGGTCAATTCCTTCCACTGGAAAGCGGGATCGCTACTGGTCACCGAATCATTGCTGTTGCGATTAAGTATTCGGTTCGCGTCGGGTGAGTACAGCAATGTTTCCACGCTGCGCACCAGTTGTTTGGTGGAAACTGTGTAAGCGGGAGTTCGTCCCAGTTCGCTGAGAAAGCGAGTCAGATCGGCCAACTCGGCGAGCGTCAAACTATCGACCAAGCCAGCTGGCATCAGCGATTTCCCGGCCGTCTCTTCTTCGATTTCATTCTTGGCAATCGAAACAATTTTCCCCTCGGCGGTGCGCAGTTGCAACGTTTCCGCGTCTCCCCCGGCAGCGATGCCTTGGATCAAGCGTCCATCGAGTGTCAGCACTTGCGAGGTGGTATAGCCTTCTTTCAACTTGTCATCAGGCTCGATCAATGAACGCAAGATGTAATCGGGCGTGGCCGCGCCTCCGAGGCTGAGCAAGTTGGGGCCCACCAAACCGCCGCCATCACCGATGCCGTGACACTGAATGCACTGCATCGCCTCGCGACGATAGATGGCTTCACCACGCTCGGCACTCCCCTCGTCGCGGGCCAAGCGGAGCACTTGGTCACTCAACTCGGCAGACCATTTCCAACTCGCCTCGTCGAGATTTCCAGCGCGGCGAATGGCCTCGATTAAACTTTCCGGCGCGGCCGCTGAGCGGGCGAGCGTGACCATCTGCCGGGCATCGTCGGCTGGCAATTGGATACTGCTGAGCATCGCGGTCATCGGCTCGGCTAAACCTTTGCGTTGCAGCGCTGCGGCCGTTCGGTCGATCATCGATCGCCGCGTTTGGTCGTCGCTGAGCAATTCGCCGAGTTTGACCAAACTGATTTTTCGCGCCGGACCGATTAGCGCCACGACCGCGTCGGCTCGCAAGCCGGCAGTCACATCGGCGTCATCAGCTAGGCGTTGCAAAACGTTGATCGCTGGTGGCGTAGCGATCTGTCCCAAGGCGTTAATCATGGCGGAACGCAAAGGCAAGCTGGCAGCGGTTGCTTCGCCAGCCGACAACTGTTGACGAATCGGTTCCACCATGCCAGCCAATTTCCAACTGGCAGCCGCTTGCACCAAAGCCGACTTGAGTGCGTCGACGGCATCGGGAGTGAATCTTTCTCGAATCACCGACTCCGCCTCCGCGGGCACCATGCCCCGGCGAGCGGCCTGTGCGACCAGTGACTTTAACAGCCGCGCCTGCTGCTCCGGTTGCCAATCCCGCGCGGCAAAAATAGCTCGCGTCAATCGGCCCAGTTGATCGGGCGAGGCAATGCCGGCCAACGGCGTGATCAACTCGGCCGCTTGTTCGGCGGTCAACTGGATGGGCCCGTCGGCAGCGATCACCGCTTGCACCACCGGCTCGGCAGCTTCCGGGGAACCAGCCGCCGAGAGCAGAAAGACCAGCCGCTCAGTCTTCTCAGCAAAATCAAAATTGCCCGCAGCTAATTCACTCGACCAACGGGGCGCCAACTGACGAGCCGCGTTCCAGAGGGCGAAATCAAGATGATCGTCGAGCGGTGCTTGGTCGAGCACGCGTAAGGCGACTTCCATATCGGACGCCGACTCTCCCCGGCCGAGTGCGGCGACCGCTTCCAGACGAACCAAGCCGTCGGGATCGGATACCGCTTTGGCCAGCCACGCGTCAGCCGCCGACAATTGGCTGCGACGCACCCCGATGGTGCGAGTGGCAGCGGCGCGAATCTGGGCTACCGAAGCATTGAACACGGCTTCGATGCGAGCCGGATCAACGTGATTTAAACACTCGTCAATCCACATTGCTTCGAGCTGGCGATGTTCGCGTTGGCTGTCGCTGTCGGCTTGAGCAACGAAGGCCGCTGTGGCTGTCCGCACTTCGGCCGCGTCACGGGTCTTCAGCTCTAGGCGGGCGAATTGACGGACGTCGAGAGACGGGTCTTCCAGCAGTGCCACGACGGCCTCGGTTGGCAGTTCGGCGTAATTGGGCCGGTTGGCCAGGGGGCGGTCGGCGAACGTCACACGCCAGATACGACCGTGCTCGCGATCACGACGATCGTCGCGAAAGTCGACTTCACCATGCTGGATGATGGGGTTGTACCAATCGGCAATGTATAACGCACCGTCACTCCCCATCACGGCATCGATGGGCCGAAAAGCAACATGGCTGGTAGTGATGATTTCAGGTTGCTGACGCGATTGATACGTTGAACCGGCGGGCTGGATCGTAAAACGGCAAACGCGGTGCCCGCGAAAATCATTGGTTACCAAATCGCCTTGCCAATCGTCTGGCACGTGCGAACCGGAGAGGACCACCAAGCCGCAATGCTTGGGGCTGCCGGGGTTCATGCCCTTGAGCCATCGCGGCGCACCTGGCGAAGTCACAAACACGGCGTCGGGAAAAGCGTGATTTATTCCTTCCACGTAGGCACCATCGGTGGCTAGCGATTGCCCATAAGCATTAAACACATGCCCCCATGGATTGACGAAACCCTTACAAAACACTTCCAATTCACCCGTCTCGGGCCGGTAACGCCAAATCCCGCCCCCGTCGAGTCGTCGCACCCCATAAGCGGTTTCAATCGTAGAGTGAATGTAAATCGATTGGTTAAAATAGAGGCAACCGTCGGGCCCCCAACGCAACGTGTGAATCAAGTGGTGGGTGTCTTCCGTACCAAAGCCGCTGAGGATGACTTGGCGGCGATCGGCGCGACCATCACCGTCGGTGTCTTCCAAGTACAACAACTCGGTAGCGTGAGCAACGTAAGCGGCTTGGGTTCCAGCGGGCACTACCCCCGTGGGCATCAATAAGCCGTCAGCAAAGATGGTGCTGCTCTCCGCCACGCCGTCGCCATCCCGATCTTCCAACACGACAATTTTGTCGTTGGCAATCTGCCCCGGAGCCAACTGCGGGTAAGCTTCACTGCTGGCCACCCACAGACGGCCGAGCGAGTCGAAGTTGGTTTGAATTGGTTTGCTGAACTGCGGATCGGCGGCAAACAAGTTGACCGCGACGGCCGGTTCGAGTCGCATCGCGGCTAATTCGGCTACCGGATCGGGCGTGGGGATGTCAATCAAATTGCGTTGGGCCGACACGCGATCGCTGGAGCCGTAAAACACGAGGTAAAAGACTACCAACAACAATAATGACGGTCTGGGCATAGCCAACTTTCAGCCTCGGTGAGAGCAATTAGCGGAAAACAATCGTCTTGGTTTAGTCGATTATAGGTAAACTATCAAGAATTGGCGTGGGCATAACGGATGTTTGACCCCCGCAAATTCCTAATCTAGCATGAAAGCGGCCTGGCGCTGTCCAGCTATTCTACTCGCGTCCACTGCACGAACGGAAACCAAAGCATGTTTAAACCATTGATGGCCGTTTCGCTGATCTCCTTTCTGGCCGCGCCGCTGCTAGCTCAATCACCGGCAAGCAAGAAAAAAGAGGCGCTCAAGCCCCGTTTAGAAAAGTTGGTCACAGCCGATGGCGTGCAGTTGGCGTGTGGTTATTTCCCGTCAGATAAGGAAAAAGAGGCGGTTCCGGTAATTCTCATTCACCACTGGGAGGGATCTGCCCCCCCTTTCTTGCCGCTGGTCGAAGCTCTGCGGAAAGCGGGATGTGCGGTCGCCACTCCCGATCTCCGCGGGCATGGCGGCAGTAAGACGTACGTTGATTTTCGCGGCAATCCCAAAGAGTTTGATTTGTCGAAAATGAACCGCAACGACATCATGGCGATGCTTAACCGTGATATCGAAGCGGTGAAGAAGTTTCTCAAACAAGAAAATGACGCTGGCAAACTGAACCTCAACGCGTTGACGTTAGTCGGCGTCGGCGAGGGTGCCGTGCTGGCGGCAAATTACGCGGTAATCGATTGGAATTTCCCCGACCTGAGTCGCAAAAAACAAAGCAAGGATGTCCGCGGGCTAGTGATGATCTCGCCCGCGCGGAATCTGAAGGGACTGGGCTATGACACGGCGACTCGCCATCCGTTCGTCAGCCGCCTGCCTTGGCTGATCGTGGCTGGTGAAAACAGTTTAGCGTTCGAGGAGGCTCATAAATTAGAAAAACAACTTGAACGCGTTCGCCGCGGCGGAGGACTAGCCGGCCCGGTAGAACTGCTAACTCCGCGTTCGCAAGCGAGCAATGCGGATTTGGTCCGCGGCAGCCGCGAGGTAATTCTAGGGATCGTCGACTTTGTCACCAAGGCCGTAATTGCCCACCAAGCCAATTACCCTTGGATCGATCGCTCGGGAGATTAACTCATACCGGCATCTCGGAACCCTCACCACCGCCGATAGGTTGCAATGACCGATTACGATAAAAAGACCCTAAAAAGCTTGCCTCGCTCGGTGAATGAGGTTGCCGGCTAGCAACGAATCATCACCCCCGCCGCGCCCTGATTCTTTCCCCGCCGCGGGCAGACAGGGCAGACAGGGCAGGGCAGAGAGGGCCGTAGGACCGCGCCGGCTGAAGCCGGGACACCAGCGCGAGCACGAAAAAAAGCCGCCAGCGGAATTGCATCTGCTGGCGGCTTCTTTTGTTTCATCGTGACTGACCGCAGCCAGTCACGAAGGCGGAGGGCACGGGACTCGAACCCGCAGCCCCTTACGGGGTACCTCAGTTCCAATGAGGCCGCTCACCAATTCGCTTACCCTCCGACTTGAGCTTTGGTGCGCCAAAAGCGAAGCAGGGTGAGACGGAAATCGTGCGGGAGCGTTCGAGTCCAATACGGTGACTAGAGTTTAACGCCGCTGATCAATTTAATGAAGTCGGCATTGGTCTCAAATTTACTAAGTTGTTTCGTCAGTTGCTCCATGGCCTCGATGTGATGCATGCTGGAGAGACTGCGACGCAACATCGTGACTGCTTCGTAGGTCTCTTCGTCGTGCAGCAATTCTTCGCGTCGCGTACCACTTTGCGATAAATCGATCGCCGGCCAAATTCGCCGATCGGCCAACCGTCGATCGAGCACCAATTCCATATTTCCCGTTCCTTTGAACTCTTGGAAAATGGCTTCGTCCATCCGGCTGTTGGTGTCGACCAGGGCGGTGCCCACGATGGTCAACGAGCCACCTTCTTGGAACGCTCTGGCGGTGGCGAACAGTTTCTTGGGAATGTCCATCGCTTTGACATCCAAACCGCCACTCATCGTTGCTCGACCACGTCCCGTGGAGCCGACCCATTTGTTGAAGGCTCGTGCCAATCGCGTAATCGAGTCCAGCAACACGAACACATCTTGCCCCAACTCGGCCAAGCGTTTCGCGCGGTCGATGACCAACTGGCTGAGTCGCACGTGACTGTCGACATCCTCATCCAAACTGCTGGCAATGACTTCGCCGCCGAGCACATTGCGACGCATGTCGGTGACTTCTTCGGGCCGTTCGTCAATCAACAGCACGATCAGTTTGATACCGGGGTGATTTTCGCAAACCCCACGGCTGATATTTTGCAGCATCATGGTCTTGCCGCTCCGCGGCGGTGCAACGATCAACGCCCGCTGCCCCTTACCCAGCGGCGAAATCAGGTCGATCACGCGGTTGGTCACCGGTTCGCGGCCGATTTCCAATCGCAGCCACTCCTCGGGGTTGATAGCGGTCAGCTCGTCAAAATTCTTGACGTCGGGAAATTGATCCGCCGGCATGCCGTCGACATCGAGAATTTCCCGTACCCGCGGCCCCTGCTGACGCCTGGCTTGCTGGACCATCGCTCGGATCATCAACCCTTGGCGAAGGCCATAGCGATCGATCATCGTGCCGGGCACAAAGGGATCAGTCCGTTCACGCGAATAATTGTGTTCTGGACTGCGGAGAAAGCCGTAACCGTTGGGGTGCAACTCGAGAATGCCTCGGCACTCTTCCAAAGGCGCATCGCTGGGCACGTCGGCCGGTTCTGCCCCCTCCGCGTTCCTCGCATCAGGCGAGCGTTGATCGGCGTTCGGGTTACGTCGCCGACGCCTCACGCGAGGTTTTCCATTAGGAGCAGGGCCGCCACCATTACCGGGGCCACCAGCACTGCCACCACTTCCACCGCGACCGCGGTAAGTCCGTTTCTTCTTAGCCATTCGTCACCCGAAGGTCCGAGACGGTACGATGCATTAGCAGACAAGGCTTCCACAACAAAGGCATTAGCGCTCCCACAACAAAGGCATTAGCAAACAGGCCTGATTGCCGAAGTGTCCGTCATCGACCGTACACACAAGAGATGCCGCTGAGAGATAACCAGAACAAGCCAATGCGAACGGAGCGGCGACAACGGCCCGCGTGGCGCAACGAAAAAAGACCATGGGGAACACCCCCAGAATCCAAGAATAAACTGTGCGGATGTCGGCAAGCCAACTTCTCGCTGCCAGATAACGCCAGCCCCTCACAAATGGCTCAACGCAACCTCAGCTGACGTCAACAATCGACCAATTGAACAAGTCACACAACAAACACCAACTCAATCTACTGAGCCGGATTGCTGCGCGAACGACAATGACCCCACGACGCCGAGCTTGCTCCAATACCAACGGGATGTCGGACCAAGGGCACCCGAACGCGTTTAGTTTGCTGGATCATTCCAACCGGAAGATCGCATTTCAAACCAATGTGGGCATCAAGCGGATTCCTTCACATGAAATCCAGCTTTGGGGGTATCCGGAAATTCAATCCACGACTCTGTGGACAGGAGAGAATTCCGAGGTGATTCCTTTTAGAGTTCGCCGTATTCCCAGCCCCGCGCAACAAGTGCCGAGGCAAACCAGAGGACGAACAAGTTGTCTTCAGTTCTCCAGCGGAATGTTACACATGGGACCGATGGTGTCAAGCCAAGCTGGCCAAGTTTTCAACTAATTGCCCATTTTCAAACAATTTCCTGCCTGTTTTCCCTTTCCCTCCGCATGCCCAGCCTGGTATCTCTGCTGCTCACTAAACTTTACCACCAAGAGCCTTCCACCCCCCAAACGTTGCGAGTAGACGGAAATATTCGGCAAAGTCGTCACAATCGCTAACTTTCACTCAACTGGGCGTACCAATGCGGTCGATGTGTCTGCATGAGGTGTTGCCGTCGTCTCACTTATTGAGAACTCGAAATGCGTATTTTGTTGCTGACTCTGATCGCCGCCTGTCTGGTGCCCCAAGCCTCCGCTGAGATCGCTTGGAGAGCCGACCTGAAATCGGCTCGCGCTGAAGCTCAACAATCCGGCAAACCACTGCTGCTGCATTTCTATTCGGACAATTGCGTCTACTGCGAACGAATCGAACAAGGTGTCTACCAGGACCCCCAAGTCCAGCAAATGGTGAACCAGATGTTCGTGCCGCTGAAAGTTCACGGCCAGAGCATGCCAGCGATCGCACAAAGCTTCAAAATTGATCGCTTTCCAACCGATGTCATCGTCCAAGTCGATGGAAATAACGGCAATATCCTCAGCCGTGAGGTCAGCCCCCATGTCTCCGGCGATTACCTCGATATGCTGCAAAAACCTTGGCTGGCAAACCAACTCGCCGACAACAACCAACGGCCAGCCAGCAACCAACCACCAGCCAACTCGCTCGGTTCGACTGCCAACGAGCCGCAATTCTCGCTGCCACAAACCTACCAACAGCCGCAAACCTACCAACAGCCAACTCCCGCCCCGGAAACTTTCGCCAGCGGTACGCAATTTCCCGCAGGCACGCCGGCTGACCTCGCCGGCACTCGCCTGAATCCGGCTTGGCCCACAGTCAGCCAATCCAGCGAAGTCACCGTTCAACCCAAAACCCCCATGCTCGACGGATTTTGCCCCGTCGCTATGGTGGAACAGGAAGCCTGGGTGGCGGGCGACAGTAAATTGGGAGTCATCCACCTGGGCGAACTGTACTTGCTCAGCACCCCCCAAGCACAACAGATCTTTCTGCAAGACCCCGACCGCTTCGCTCCCGTGCTCAACGGCATCGACTCAGTCAAGTTTATGGATGAACGCAAAATTGTCCCCGGCCGTCGCGAGTTTGGTTTCTTCGACCCCACAACGAATCGCATCTTCCTCTTCTCCTGCGAAGAAACTGCCGACCGCTTCTACAACAACTTTGATCGTTACGCTAACCCGGCAATCGAAGTCATGAGGCAAGCCGCTGCCGATGCAAATCCTCGACGCTAGTGAAGAGCGAAGGGTGGAGAGTGACGATCAAGGTGCCGGTTGCGGATCGGCCATTTCGTCCGCCGGCTCGCTATAGCTGGGGCGCACCCCGGCAATAATCGCGGTACCGGTGGCAAACATCAGGGTGGCTAGAGCCAACAAAAAGCCTCGCGCCGCGGTGGTTCCATACCGGCTTTCAATCGTCCGCAGCGAGTGCAAACGGTAGACTGCCGGCAGTTGTGTCAAAGCGGCGAGCAAAGCGAGCAGGGCAAAAAGAAGGGCGATGCCGCCAACGAAGTAATCCTGAATCCGCACGTTCAATCGTCCTCTGGCTCAAATCCATCAAAAAAATCATCGCCCCGACTTGGGCCCAACGGGTCCACTTCATCAAAGAAGCCCGGTCGGTAAGGCAGACGATCACTCCCGGGTTGCTGCTCCTCGATGGCCCGTTCCAACCTGCGCAATTCCAGCCGGGGCGATTCCAGATCAGGGCAAATCGCAATCGCACGCCGCAGGGCGGTTAAACCCATCCGCAAATCGTCCCCATCAGGATCTTCGCCCTGCAAACGACAGTGGGCCAACCCAACCCAGGCCGCGTAATGAAAACGGCGATACCAAAGGCAACATCGTAAAGCCTGCTCAGCAGCGGCGAAATCTCCCAAACCAAGCCAGCAGATCGCCAGCTGATGATGGGCCTCCGCATAATCCGGAGCGTGATCAGTCAGGATTAAAGCGGGGGCCAACGCAGCGGCAAACTCACCGCCATCGTTCAAATGCATCACTCGCAACAAACGATGCTGCTGAGCGGCTGCCCCTTCACGGACCATCAACCCCCGAAACGAGTCATCCGCAGCTAATCGCACCCCCCGATCCTCATCGGCCAACCGCCGTCCCAATGGCTCAATCGCCTCCACATCTCCCAATACCCCCAAAGCTAGGGCCGCCGCGCGACGCAATTCCACACCACCGTCGTTAAGCACACGAAGCAGGGTGGCTGTCGAGTAATACTGTCCAACTTCCGCGGCAAATCGGGGAGCATCGGCAGTGATCAAATACCGACGATAAGCGCTTACCAGTCGCGCAGTTCTCAACACCGGAGCGGTCACGGAGGCACACCTTGGGAGGGGAATAAGTGGGGAAAAGAACAACCACTGCCCTGATCGGGTTTCCAACCACCGGCGGACAAGAGCTCGATGTTGCGATAAATCAACCAAGCCCCGCAGGTTGCACTTGTTGCATCCTACACACCCAGGCGCGAGAGGCAAGGAATCTAACGAACCCCACCCCGTATTCTCGCCCCTCCAGCCGCTGCCCGCCACGACAAGCCCGCCACGACAAGTTAAGATGAGAGCATGAACAGCACGCACCCAGCTGAACCGGCCAGCTTTCACCAACATCCGCCCCGAGGGGTGCTTTTCTTCACTTGCCTGCTGCTGGCTCACGGCTGCTCGCCAGACCTTTCCCGAATGCCAGCCGCTCCTCCCGCTGCCGATGGTTTCCCCAGCCCGGTCACCGGTCGCCTGACGGCCGACGTAAAAATCGTCACCACCGATTCCGATTGGCGCCGCCTGGCGACTCGCATCCAAACCCAAACCGGCTTGCCAATCGTCTTCGACCGCCGCCTCGACCCACTGCGAACACCACCCCAGCAACACGCTTTCCCAACCACAGCAGCAAATTCGGCAACAGCAAATTCGTCAACTCAGCAGCCACGCGTTCTGGGGCCGAGCGTCTCCGCGGCACTCGATCAATTGGCCCAGTTAGCCGGCGCGGATTGGTCCAGCGACGGCACGGTGATCTTCCTCGGACCGGCCGATTCAGTCGTCGCTTTGGCGACCCATGTGGTGCTCACGCGGCAACAAATCGCCGCCAATCCGGCAGCCGTCTCCCGTGGTTGGTTGCAGCCCCATCCGATCGCCTGGCCCCTGTTGACGACGCCCAACGAAGCGTTGCAACAAGTGGCGGACAACTGGGGAATCAGCCGCGAAGGGGTGGAATTGCCGCACGATTTGTGGCCAGCCGCCGACCTGGGCGAACTCGACTTAGCCGCCGCGCTAGCCGTTGTCGGAGGCGGTTTCGATCTTCTCCTCCAGCCACTCCCCACAACCGACCGCCTTCGCAGCAAGACACTTGGGCAACAACCAACCGCCCCGTACGAACGGACTTACCCGGGCTTGGCGATCGACGCTGAGACGCGGCGAGAAATCGTCGCTCAAGCAGCCAACTTGCGGAAACAACAAAACCGTTGGATGTTACGAGGCGACGCCAAAGCTCACTTGCGGATGGAGTTGGCCCTCTTCGCTCAACAAGCTCAGCAGCGAGGCGGTGCTCAACGACCTGCTGCCGGTCAGCCCATGAACGAACCCACCAAACGCTACTCGCTGCGATTCGCTGGCTCGGCACGTCAAGCACTAACGTCGCTGTGCGCCGCCGAGGGTTTGCAATTGCAAGTCGCCGCCGCAGCGGAAGCCGCCCTCGAGCAACGCATCGAACTGGAGGCTAAAGACGAAACGATCGAGCAGCTAATTCAGCGGGTTGCCGCCGAAGTGGGCCTGTCACTCAAAACAACCGGCAAACAAGTCACAGTCGAGTGACTCGCGGCCAACTGCCTAACCAAGCCAACTCGCAACTCATGCCGCTCGTCGGTCACCGACTCGTAACATGTCTGCCAACTTGGTCTCAATCGTCCGCTGGACCTTGGCTCGCACGATCGAAACGTTGGTCGGTACGTAGCCATCCCACTCCAACACGTGATGCCCAACATGGACGTCAGCCGTGATCGGAAATCCATACGCTCGGAAGGAAATATGCAACGTGTCGCCTTCCCAAGTCCCTTGCAGGTCACTGATCACGCCGCGATAGTCGTTGCGGACCGCTTCCATCAGCTCATTAAGGCAACGACGGACAGTGACCGATTCCATCTTGTGGGGAAATTCGTTATGCAGTGCAGGCATGACAGGGTTTCCTGCGTTGTGAGGTGCCAATTCTGAATGCGCCGAAAGCACGCACCTTCGCGCTTGCATCTGGCTTCTTGTATCGGCAATCGTGGTGGCAACGCTAGCGAGATTCGTGCAAAGTTATATCCAGGGGCAGGAAAAGACTCCTTGCGGGGGGCGAGGCAATCTTCCACCAACCACATTTCTCAAACCGCGATTTTTCCCATCTCATGCCTGAGTCGATGCCAGAACCAGCCCAGCAGTCCGCCTTTGCGTCTCAGTTAAACGCTGCCCAAACCCTCGAGGTAGCGATCGAAGCGGCCCGACTCGGAGCGGACCAGCTAATGCACTATCGCGACCAATTTTCGGTGCGCGAAAAAGCTCCTAAAGATCTCGTGACCGACGCCGACTTGGCCAGCCAGCAGGCAGTCTTCGCGCGGTTGCGAGCAAGCTTTCCCGAACATGCCATGGTGGGGGAAGAAGAGGGCCAGGACCAACCACCGAGCGACGCGACTGGGCAACCTCGCAGCGATATTCCCTGTTGGATCGTCGATCCGCTCGACGGCACGATCAACTACGTCCATCACTTGCAAAGTTTCTGCGTTTCCATCGCTCTGGCTGCCGAAGGGAATCTCCAAGTCGGCGTGGTGCTGGATCCAGTCAGCGAAGAATTGTTCTATGCCACTCGTGGCGGTGGTGCTTTCGTCAGCCGACCAGACGGTACCCAAGTCCGACCGCTCCGCGTCAGCGGCTGTAACCAATTAGAACGCGCCCTGCTAGCTTGCAGCTTCCCCGCCGGTGTTCGCAAAGATGCGATCGAAGTTCGCCAATTTTGCGAGGTCCTAGAAGCTTGCCAAACCCTGAGGCGACTCGGTTCGTGTGCCTTAAATCTCTGCTATCTTGCTGCCGGTCGCCTCGATGGCTACTGGGCGCAGAGCGTTAAGTCGTGGGACATGGCGGCCGGTGCTCTGATGGTCGCCGAGGCGGGCGGGATCATGACAGATCTGGACGGGGCGCCAGTCGATCTTTGGCACCCCGTCTTCGCCGCTGCGGCCAGCGAGCAATTGCAGCAAGCGTTGCTGGCTAAGCTCCGGGCCGCGTAAAAACCGCAACAGCCGACGCGCCAGCAGGAATCAGCCGCCTCGCGCCAGCGTGCGGTTCTGTGTGTGGTGTCGTGCTGTTAGAACCGCAGGCTGGCGCCCAAGCGGCTAATGGAACGACAGCCGACGCGCCAGCACGAATCAGCCGCCACGCGCCAGCGTGCGGTTCTGTGTGTGGTGTCGTGCTGTTAGAACCGCAGGCTGGCGCCCAAGCGGCTGATGGAACGACAGCCGACGCGCCAGCACGAATCAGCCGCCTCGCGCCAGCGTGCGGTTCCTGCGTGTGGTGTCGTGCCGTGGGAACCGCTGGCTGGAGCCCAAACGGCTGATGGAACGACGGCCGACGCGCCAGCAGGAATCAGCCGCCTCGCGCCAGCGTGCGGTTCTGTGTGTGGTGTCGTGCCGTGGGAACCGCAGGCTGGCGCCCAAGCGGCTGATGGAACGACAGCCGACGCGCCAGCACGAATCAGCCGCCTCGCGCCAGCGTGCGGTTCTGTGTGTGGTGTCGTGCTGTTAGAACCGCTGGCTGGCGCCCAAACGGCTGATGGAACGACGGCCGACGCGCCAGCACGAATCAGCCGCCTCGCGCCAGCGTGCGGTTCTGTGTGTGGTGTCGTGCTGTTAGAACCGCAGGCTGGCGCCCAAGCGGCTGATGGAACGACAGCCGACGCGCCAGCACGAATCAACCGCCTCGCGCCAGCGTGCGGTTCCTGCGAACCATGAGCCGGCGCTCAACAGCTGATAGAACCGAAAGCCAACCCTACTCCAGCGGACGCAGGGTGAAAATCGAATAGTGAATCCCGGTGGGATCATCGTAAGCGAACCCGCCCGACGGCGCAAAGTACTTACTGAAGGCGGAAAAGGCCGGCAGTTCGTGCTTTTCCAAGGTGTCGGAAAACATCTTCACAACCGGATTATTCTCGCCTTGCTGCTTTAGGAAAGCTTGATTCTTTGGATCGCGCGCCAACTCATAGATTTGTCGCAATGCCTCTTCACCACGCATAAAAGTAAACAAGAAGGGTTTTTGTGAATCTAACTTGCCACTCACTTCACCCGCAATTAACTCGTAGTCGGGCGATGATGACAACCGCTTGGCTTGCCCACCCTTGGTGTCAATGATGTGCTCAATCGCTTTGCGACTGTCACTACCGATTACATAGTTCCCCACGAAGGCAAGCGTCGGTTCGGGACGACGAAGATTTTCTGGAAAGTTACCGCCACGATTGTTTCCTCCGAGCGAATAAACCACTTGACCGGCGTAAGCATCTTTAGTCATGCGGCTGCCCGCTAGTTCAGCCAACTTGGCCACGGTCTCTTCAACCGCTGCGATCTCTTTTACTTCCAATGCCCAGAGCTGCGTATTGCTGTTTAAACGCATCGGCGGCTCGTTCCAGCGAATAATTCCGATCCGACCCGTGACTTGCTCGAGAATGTCGGCGCGGAGATCGACACCGGTGCCTTCTTTGAAAGGTTTTTCCACGCTGCGTTCCAGCACGTCACTTCCCTGAAACCTGGCGATGATTCGCCCCACGCCTTCGTAGGTTTGCAAAATATCCCAGTGCAGCGTGGTATAGCTAACGATATCATCCGGCACCCAGTCCTCTGGCTGAATCGATCCTTCGCCGGGACGCACGACGCTGAGGAAACCATCACGGGGTGATTCCAACAACACGTGAATATGAATGATGCTTTCAAAATCCGAGTCGGGGCTGGAGAATGTACTGCCGCCAATGCCTTGCAGTTTATCGAGCTTCAACCCTTCGACAATTGGCCAGATCGCACCAGCCGCGCCACCCTGGGCTTTAACAAGCCGCTCCACCAAGTGATAAGGATCGAAATAGAATGTCACTTGGGGACGCGTTTCCTCGGCTCCCACGCAATGGCTCATCACGTTGCCGAAATCAGTGCTCTGTGCCAAAGTCCCCGAGTTACTGCCCTCGTCCCAGCGCTCAAGCACATCTTCCACGACGTTGTTGCCAACGCCCATCAGGTAGGTACCATCCTTTTCGGCATAGGCAAACGGTGGTGCGCCATCGCGACTCAAGCGGACAACTTCGGTACCCTTGATCAGCCTTGTGGAACGGGTCACAGCCGGCGGCATTTGTTCCTCCACCCGCTCGACCAGCCGGTTCATCAAATATGTCTGATCAGCAGTTTCCACGATCGCCACAAATCCGACTGGCATCTGATTCCGCCGAGCTTCAATCCGAGCTCGAATCGCCTCGGGGGAATTGTCACGCGGCTTGTCGCTGGCCTCTTCCTCCGGCGGATCCATCGGAATCACGGCAAAAGCAACTTCGCCCTGCGGCAGACTGAGCAACTCGGTGAGCGACACGCCGACCCGATCGCTGACTTGGGAGAACAACTGCTCGAGCGTCAAATAGACGTCACCGACCAGCGGCTTGAGCTGCTCATCAGCCATCATCCGGCCCACGCTGGAACCGGCCGTCGTCTCCCGCATTTCGTTGACGTTGGCAATGCGGACATAAGCCAGAGTCTTTTCTGGCAACAATCGAGGTGCAGTCGGCCGCTCGGCCGCCTGCGTGCGGAGACTGATGATCGCCAGCAAAGCGAACAGAGAAAAACCAAGTCGGCGAAACATATTCCTATTCCTGATGGTTAAAAGCAGTAACGGTCGAACTTCTTGCCGCCGAAATCATGGCGTTACAAGCGTCACACGGCGACGAGCTGATACAATGGGAACATTGTCGATTTGTTTCCAGCAGCCGCTCCCAAGCTTCGATAAGCAAGCATTGGGGAGTGTCCCGCTGTGACGCATACCTGTGGCCAGCCACCAAGGTTACAGACGAACCGTCACACGTTTTCCGAAAACCGCCTCGTCGGCTGTCACCTTTCGCATAAATTGTCACTTTCCCCCCAAAGGAAACGCCTCATGCCACTCGCCACCCACCAACCCCAATCGCTGGTCTGCCTCACGATTTTGCTGGGAATGCTGCTGCTGGGAGGCAACGCATGCGCTCAAGGCGGTGGTCAAACGGGTGGCCAAACAGGTGGCGGCGGCGGCACCGGTAGCGGCCTGCCGGACCCCTCGGAGATTTTTTCCGGCGAAGGCAGCGTGCAAAGATCAGGCGCCCCCGATGAACGACAAAGCGAAGGCGGAGTCGCACCCGGCCAAGGAGGCGCCGCAGCAGGTGGCGGGCGTGGCGTCGCCGGCGGACTCGGTGGTCTCGGCGGGCTCGGTGGCCTCGGTGGCTTGAGCCAACTGTTCGGCTTCGGACAAACCCAACAAACTCAGCGAGCCGTGCGAACTCGCTTGTTCTCCGGCATCGAGCTCTCCCCCATGCCGCCCCCCTTGGTCAGCAATCGCATCAACGTACGACTCGATTCGATCGCCGCGCAAGCTCGCTTCACAAATGTCAACGTACAGATGGAAGGTCGTCGAGCTACGTTGGTGGGCTTCGTTAAATCCGATTCCGACAAACGCATGGCACGACTGTTGGTCAAATTAGAGCCGGGTGTCAGCGAAGTCGAAAACCAACTAGTAGTCGCTCCCTAAAATGTCGCCTTCCGCTCCGCCGAAAGTCCCTGAAAGAAATACCCTCTGCGGAGCGAATGGAGGAAGGTGCATTTCTGTACATAAAGCATGCATAATCCACGTACAGGCAGGATGCCTATTCCACTGCAGGATGCCTATTCCACTATTTGAATTTTGGCGTTGGCCGCATCCCATGAGCTAGGCTTTGAAATTGCAGTTACCAGCCTTCCTCAGCTGTCGACGCCCTTTCAATGCTTCAAAAAGCCGGCCAATCACCCACGCAAGTCGCTGCTGTCTGGACACCCGGAGTCCATCTGCTGGAACTCGACGGAGTCCGTGGGATGGCAATTCTGATTGTCACCGCCTACCGGTTTCTCCGTGACATTCCCACCGAACACTGGTCAGGACGCTGGCTGGCCGAACTGATTTATTTTGGCGACCGCGGCGTCGACTTGTTTTTTGTCCTCTCCGGTTTTTTGATCACCGGCATCCTGCTGCAAAGTCGTCAGCAACCTCATTACTTTCGCAACTTCTTAGCTCGCCGCACGCTGCGCATATTTCCACTCTACTTCGCCTCGCTGACGATGTTTTTATTCGTGCTTCCTTGGCTCTGGAGCGACCATCCATTCCAGCAAGCGATCGATCAACAGTTTTATCTGTGGACCTATCTCGGCAACATGCGTTGCGCCTGGTTGGACCAGTGGTGCTTCGGCTCACTCGATCACTTTTGGTCGCTAGCGGTTGAGGAACACTTTTACTTGCTGTGGCCCCTCTGCGTGTTTGTGCTGGGCGTTCGCCGCACGATCCTGTTTGCCGCCTTGACGGCCATGCTATGTGCTGCCGGTCGCATCCTGTTTGCAATGCTCTCTGACAACGGCGTGGCACCGGATGTGGCCAGCGGTTTTCGCTTTGATGGATTACTGTTAGGAGGCGCGATTGCCGGCCTATCCCACCACAGTCGCGGGCTCAGCAATTGGCGGACCGCAGCACTGCTGATCTTCATGCTCACGCTGCCATGTTGCATCTACTTAGAACTGCGGCACGATCGCTTGCTGACCATCTCGCATTCGGGCTGGGCAATGCTGTGGGGCAGTGGTCTGGTGCTGCTGCTGACGACCGACAAGGAGAGCTATTTAGCCAGATTTTTTCGCGGTCGTGGATTGCGATTTTTAGGCAAATATAGCTACGGCATGTACATTATCCAAAGCCCGCTGATTCCACTGCTAGCGGGCGTGTGGTCAGCCGCCGGGCTGAGGACTTGGCTCGGTTCTGGGACGCTGGCTGGCGTATTAAGCAGCTTGCTGTACGCCACCGTCATGTTTGCCATCAGCGTGCTGTTGGCGATGCTCAGCTGGAACGTACTGGAGCGTCACTGTTTGAAGCTGAAGCGTTGGTTTCCCTAGTGCCGCCGAAAAGGCGACTGTAGGCGACTTACAACTCATTCCCCTGTGCCAACACCAGCAAGGCAACCTGAGTCCAATACTCGGCTTGGGCATTGACCAGTTCCAATCGCGCGTTCGCGACCGACTCTTCGTAAATGTTCAACACCGGCAAAGTGAACTCGCCCTGGCGTTCCGCGACGACTGCCAACTCCAACGCTTTTTCGGCCAAATCCAGGTTCTCCCTCGCTTGATCGATCTTATCGATTGCCGCGGCCCGAGTGATCAAAATCTGCCGGACTTGGTTGGCAATCTTGTCTTGAGTCAGTTGTAGCTTGGCGTCGACTTGCGCCAACTTAGCACGCAAAGAAGCTGCTTTACCTCGCGCAAAACGACGCTGGACAGGCACTGAGCCGTAGACACCCGTTGCCAAGATGGCCTCGGACTTATCGCGTGAGGAACTGGCGGGCTCCCCCACATCTTGAGAAACCTCCATCGCCAAATTCAACTCCGGTAGCAACTGGTTCAACGTCTGTTCCAGCTCCACCCGCAGCACCGAGGCATCAAACTGTAAGCTCTGCACTTCGGGCCGACCGCTGACCGCTACCGAAATGATTTGTTCAGCATTAAGCTCCGCGAGTTGGAGTTCCGGGAAACTACCCGGCAATGCAAACGGATCTGGCAACACCTGTACGCCGGTTGGCGACCGCAGATACAAGGACAACTTGACCGCCGCTTCGCCAAACTTCCGCTCCGCTTCGATCAACTTGATGCGGCGACCAGCGATCAAACGTTGATTATCGATTTTTGTGAACAGAGCCACATCATCACTGGCAAATTGAGCATCAATCAACTCGCCGCGGAGCAAACCTAAATCGAGCAACGCTTGCTGGATCTCGACGTTCCGCCCAGCAGCCACCCATTGCCAGTAAGCATCGACCGCCGCCGCTTGCACATCGAGCACTTCGCGGAGAATCTCCGGCTCCGCTTGCCCCCGCCGCAGCCTGGCCATCTGCAACTCGGCTCGCCGCTTGTCAATCGCTCGGTTTTGCAACAACGGAATGTCAAACCCCAGTTTGAACTCGCCCGCCTCATCGGTCTCCCGCTCTTTATACCAAGGTTCGAAAATCCCATCACCCAAGCGGTAACCACCATACATGTAACCGCCGGAAACCAACGGGCGCTTAAGCGCCACGCCGTGCCGATAGTTTTCGTAGAAGCCCAAAGGCTGATTCAGCGTCTGCCCTTCTAAAACATCGTCAAAACTGCCCAGCGCGGCAATCACATTGCCTCCCGTTTCGTCCCGCAACGCTATCGCTTGACGAATCGCCGGAAAAGTCACCCGCGTCGATAAGACAACATCTTCCAGAGCCAACGGTGTCACGCTCCGCACCGGCTCGCGGCCTCCGCCACGCGTTCCCTCCGCAGCATCATCCGTAGCACCGTCGTTGGCACCGCCATCCTTCGCAACGTCGGCAGTGGAGTTGTCACGAGCACCACCAGCCGCACCGGGCAACGCCTCGGTTGTCGCTGCCGAGTTGGGAGCGCCTTCGATTTCCGGTGCCAGCCGAACCGCCGGTGGCAACACTTCTCCGTCCTGAGCAGCGACCAAAGCAACAGGGCCAGCAGTTTGGCCAGCGCTAATTTGGCCGGCGCTAGTTTGACCAGCGTCAGCGACCGCTTGCGGAACGGCTGGCGGGCCCACCACCGGTCGGGCAACCGTGGTCGGTTGTGGCTTTACTGGTTGCTCAAATGTGGGTTGCGTAAATCCCGCCGGAGCAACCGCCGCCGGAGCAGCGTTTCGCTCGTTCGCAGCATTGCCAACCACACCAGCATTGCCAACCACACCAGCATTGCCAACCACACCGGCATTGCCAACCACACCGGCATCGCCCCTGTTCCCAATATTGGCCGAGGGGCTAGTTTGACAGCCGCCAACAAACACGACCGCCGCTGCCAACAGACACCCTCTCCAGCCTCGCGGCAGGAAGTAGCCGGAGGCGATCAAGCTGGAGCGATTACTTTGGTAACTTTGGTACTTTCGTGGCATCCTTGCCACCTCCCGATTTCTGTTCTGGGGGCAGTGGTGGGAAACCATTCAATTGGCGCCACACCTCGAAAGCCAACGAGACTTGTCGCAACATTACCCAACCGTTGACTCGTACACCCTGCCTCAGTCGCGCTGGATCGGGCCACTTTTCGGTGGGATCCGGACGCACCATGATGCGGAACTTACCAGTGCCATCGTCGGTCGGATCGACCAACGCAACTTCACCACCAAAGGTACCCAAGGCCATCTCGGGCCAACCTGAAAATTGGACCGCTGGCCAACCTTCAAATTGCATCCGCACATGGTCGCCAGGGTCTATCAATGGCATATCATTACCGTTGATCAACAGCTCCACAGCATATTCATCGGCAGTGGGAACGAAGGTTAGTAGATAATCTCCGGTTTTCACCGCTTGGGAACCTTGAAACGCTGGCAACTGGAAAATGTAGCCATCCCGGGGGGCCGTTATCTTCAAACGCCCCAACTTGTCCAACTTAATTGCAATGTCGGACAACTCCTTCCGGACCGTTTCCATTTCGCCCAACGCGGATTGCTCCTCAGACTTAGCTTTCTCAACTTTCGCCTGAGCCTCACTACGTTTCTGTTCCAGTTCAGCCTGTTTGCTGGCCAATTCGGCTTCGGCCTGCTTGACATCCTCTAAACCAGCCTCCAGCTCAGCTCTCGCCGCATCCCGCTCCACGCGGATGTATTCCAGCTCCACGCCGGGCTTGATTCGCTGCTGGGTCAAGCCTTCTTGCCGCTGATAATTCGACTCCGCTTGATCGACTTTCGATCGGTACTTGACCAGCAATTTCTCCTTGGCGCGCAATTTTGCCTTGGCCGCCTCAACATTTTCCAGCGCGCTCTCGACGGCAAAATCTCTGGCCTCCGAAAAATCGGAAACCATGCGGCGAGCAGCCTCCGCTTTAATTTTTGCCGTCTGTAATTTGGTCTCGTAATTAAATACCTGCGACTCGAGCTGGTTGCGGAGATCGGCCGCAAACGGCTGAATCTCAAGCAGCAAATCCCCTTCTTCTACGAAACTGCCTTCGACCAACGTCTCGGGGACGTTAAAGATCACCCCGCTTTCCGGTGCCGTGATCTGTTGCTGCCGCTCACCGGGTGAAAATGCCACTACGCGTCCCGTGCCTCGCGCCGATTGCTGCCAAGGCAGCCAAGCCATCGCGATCAACGTAATCACCAGCGCGGCCAGTAAGAACGCGGCAAAGTTGCGAATCCGATCGGTCGAATGCACCAACCGCGCTGCACATATCAGCGGCTTGGCGGGAGTAATGTCCACCAGCCTCGGGTTGCCAGCTTGCTCTGTTTCAAGTTGAGTCACGCGAGTAGGCGCTTCCAGCGTCTCATCTAGAGATACCGGAGTGCTCGAATGTCGCGATTCAAACAGGTTCGATTCACTCATTCTGACTATTTACCTATTCCGCTGACTGATTGCCTTGACCACCCACCGTGGGTGCAACTTCCTCTTTCCCCAACCACCACACCACATCGGCGCGTGCTCTCACAGCTTGCCGCCCCGATGCGACCACCAGGGTCCACGGTTGGGGGCGTTGAGTCAGTCCGGCGAGCACCTTTTCCAAGGAGCCATCGGCCAACCCGTCCAACGTTCCATCCACTAATAATAACCTGGGCCTACCGACAATGGCTCGCGCTATCATCAGCCGCAAAGTTTGATCACGAGATAACGGAGAACCGGTTGTCGACAACGGTGTATCCAACCCGTCCGGCAGGTTGCGAATTTCGGTGGTCAGCCCCACGACTTCCAACGCGTCCCGCACATCGCTGAGCCGAATGTTCGGTCGGAAAATGTGGACATTTTCCGATAATGTCCCGGAAAACACCTCGATATCGCGAGCCAGACCAATCTGATACCGCAGCGTCTCGCTGTCCAGTTGGCTGAGCGAATTGCCATCGATAACGATATCTCCCCCAGCGGCGACGCGGCGGACCGACAGCACTTCAATCAAAGTACTTTTTCCGCTCGCCGGCGGTCCGGCAATGACAGTTAGTCCAGCTTGCGTCGCATCTCCCGAAAAATTCTTGACCACCCGCTTGCCGCCGGCGTCCACATTCAACTCACGCAAGCGTACCCGGGCCGCTTCCGCACCATCGATCTGCAACGGTCCTCCGACGACTTCGGTGGGCAAATCGAGCAATACCCCCACTTTGTCGACCGAAGCCATCAGGTCGTAAAAACTCTCCATGTGCTTGCCCATCTTGGCAAACGCCCCGACCACCACGCCGACGATCAATTCCGCCGCCACCAGCTGACCCAAAGTAATTTCCCCGATGATGACCAACCAGCCACCCAAGCCCAACAGCACGGTTAGGCAGACCGCATACATCAACAGAGAGAAACTAATCTGCCGCACCAAAATCCTAAAGTGCTGACGGCGGAGATCCAAGTAATCGATCACCATCTTGTCAGTCCGTTCCAGAGCAAATCGCTGGCCACCATGCAGCGCAAAGGCGGTCGGACAACGGACCAAATCTTGCAACCAAGAGGTCAAGTAATACTTTTTCTTCGATTCCTGGTTGGCTGTGTCGATCGCCCCCCGGCCCAACACGAAAATCGTGAAGGCCATCAGCGACAGCATCACAATGTCAAAACCCAACAGGAAGGTGTGGTAAAAACCGAGCACCGCCATGCCGACCAAAGCCGCCACCACCAAACTCACCGCGTCCAATAGCAACGACGCAGTGGCCTTTTGAATGTTCGCCACGTCCAAAAATCGGTTGACCAACTCGGGAGCGTATTTACCGTCATACGAAGCGGCCGAAACTCGCGGTAATCGATACCCCAAATCCTCAGAGATTCGCACGAATAACCGCCGCTGCAACATTTCCGCGATGATCGCCAGCAATAACTGCAAAATCGCCGCAAACCCGAGGAAGATGAACAGCATCAACGACAAAATCAACACCGGTTGCACGTACCGCCCAAAGGCCACCGTGTTGACCAAAGCCTCCACAGCCAGCGGTGCCGCCAAGGTCAAGACACCCACGATCAGAGCGAACACAACCATCGCCCAAATGTCTCGCGAGTCCGGCTGCAATAACCGCATCAATCGCGTCAATGGTTTTCCGGTTGCATGACTGCCGGAAGCTGGGATTACTTCCGCACTCAAAGGCTGGGCGATCAAACCACGGACACGCGGATGCAGATCCAATCCAACCATTCGCTTGAAGTTGCGGCGTCCGATGGTCCGAGACAACCTGTCCCCGCCCACATCGTCCACCCGAAACCCACTCCACCAAGAATAACCCCGCACCAACACCCAACTGTACCCATCGACCGACTCCCAGTCGGCTGTCGGATTCGAGGGCCCCCGTCGATCATTAACGATCCGCAACGCAACCGGTATGCCCTGCTTGGCAAATGCCAACACATCAGCAAATCGGCAATCCGCGTACCCCACGCGGATGCCCAACCGACTGCCGCTCGAGACTAGCCAAGCCAACAACTCGTCTTGAGTCCGAGGTGGCGTCACCGGCAACCAACGACTCACCTCCGAGCTGTCTACGCGCACCCCATGATGGTCCGCCAGCTTCTGCACCAACGCTATCGCCTGTTCCGCCCCGTTGTTATTCATCGCAGCATCTCCTGCTTCACGCTCGCCATGCCCCACGTGTGGTGAATGGTGCTCTTGCTACTCAAACAGCCCAGATAACTCTACCCGCTCAGATAGCTCTATCAGCCCATATAACTCTATCAGCTTAGGCAACCGCCAAACTCCACCCTGGTTCTCGCCGTTATGACAATTATAGGTTGCACCAACCGGTTGACTAAACCTAATTTTTCTTGCTTAACGTAAGGTTTTATCTAACAATTGCCTGATCACCTGCTAAAACCACCTTCCTGCGGGATAAAACCGACTCAAATTTGGTCCACTATCGATGAACCGCCCCCTCGATTGGCTGAACTACCAGCACCTGCTCTATTTTTGGATGGTGGCCAAGTCGGGCACTGTCGGTGAGGCAGCCCGGCAGCTCCATTTAACTAGCCCCACTGTTAGCTCGCAAATTCGCAAACTGGAGAAAAGCTGCGGGCACGAATTGCTCATTCCCCGTGGCCGACGCCTGGAACTAACCGATGCCGGCCGGCTGGTGCTGCAATACGCCGAGCAAATTTTCGGCCTCGGTAGCGAAATGGCCGAAGCGCTCAGCGGTCGTTTACCAGAGGGTTCACTGATGCTGCGCGTCGGAGTTGTCGATGCCGTGCCGAAACTAATTGTCCAACGACTGCTGACTCCTTTGTTTGACATGCAACCGGCGGTCCGCTTGCAGTGCAGTGAAGGTTTGGCGGTCGACCTGCTCGACCAACTGGTTTCCCACCAGCTCGACGTGGTGCTCTCCGATACGGCTGGCCACCCTAGCAGCGGCAAACGCGTGTTCAATCACCAGCTGGTCGAATCGGGCACCAGTTTTTTTGCCGCCGGCACGGTGCTCGAGGGGTTGGGCTATGCTCAGCCCTCCGCAGCTCCCGAGCTGGAACAACTACTGGGCTCGGCCACGCTGCTGCTGCCAGGCCCCAAATCGGCGCTCCGTCGCCAACTTGACGGCTATTTCGAACGGTTGGAAATTTCTCCCAAAATCGCTCACGAATTCTCCGACACGGCACTGATGAAGGTCTTCGGCGAAGCGGGTGCCGGCATCTTTCCAGCTCCCTCGGTGATCGCCGAACAAGTCTCTCAGCAATATTCCGTTCACTGCGTGGGACAGAGCGAGGAAATTCGCGAAGCCTTCTTTGCCGTCACGGCCGAGCGACAACTGCGTCACCCGGCCGTCGAACTACTCACCGAAACAGGCCAGCGGCTGTGGCCGGCGATCAGCGATTCTGCTGGCTAACGACCACCCCATCGATGACCACGCCGACGCAATGCGTGGTGTACTCAAACGGATCACCATCATAAAGGGCTAGATCAGCATCTTTACCGACCGCCAAGGACCCCACGCGCCCGTCAATTCCCAACATTTTGGCGGCGTCGATTGTGATGCTTGCCAACGCACGCTCGAACCCAAACCCATGGGAGGCGGCCACTCCCGCTTCAAACAAGACAACGCGGACCTTCGGCACGTAGGCCTCGTAACCACTTTGCAGTGCCACCGGCACGCCGGCGTCGGCCAGCAACGCCGCGTTGCGAAACGTCAAATTTTCGCGATCCCCGGTCGCTCGCGACATGGTCGGATGCACCAACACCGGAACCTCAGCCGCCAACAACGCGTCAGTTAACAGATAACCCTCGGCGGCACTGTCCAGCACGATCTGCAGTTGGAACTCTTCCGCTAAACGCAGTGCGTTGCGAATATCGACCGACCGGTTGGCATGGATTATTAACTTTAACTCGCCTTGTAAACACTGAGCCAACGCTTCCAACTCCAAGTTGCGTGCCGGTCCACTCGCAGAACCACCCGCAGTTGGCGAGTCATCCTCAGGTTTCTCCGCTGACGTTTGTTGCGCGTCGAGTTCCGCTTGATAATGCTGGGCTTCGATCAACTTTTGGCGCAACATGGCCATCATCTTGCCGCGAGTCCCAGGGCTTTTTCCTCCACTTGCCAGGCCACTTTCGCCCAGCGTACAAACGACACCAAAGGCCGGATTGATCACCGCTTCCTCGACCGAATTACCGACCGTCTTAACGATCATCGTTTGGCCGCTGATCAACGCGCCGGGCGCGTGCCCGGTGTGGACCGTGGTGACTCCAAACTCTCGAATCCATTCGATCAACGGATCAAACGGGTTGTAAGCATCGATGGCTCGCAACTGCGGCTGAATGGGAGACGAGCCTTCCAGTTGATCTTGGTCCTCATCTTGATTCAAAATCCCAGCCAGTCCGACGACCGAGTGCGCATCGATCAAACCGGGCGTGACAACATTAGCTTCCAATACTGGTAGGTCAGCCGGGATGGTAATCGAATCGGCGGTCCCAATCTGGCGAATCTTGCCGCCGCGAATCACGATCACTCCCTGCTCGATCAGTTTGCCTTCCATCGTGTGGATCCGCTCGCCCCGCACGACCAAATCATTCGCCTCCGCTGCTTGGCAAGGAGACACAAGCAACGCGCACACCATTAAACCTCGGCATAACACGCTCAACCCGCAGCACAGCACGCTGACTCTTGGTAACTGCAGCTTTAAAAGGCTCATTTTTCTAATAGGGCTCATTGGCTCACCCCCTGCGAGATGCAGCACATGTATGGTTCGGTTTCTGACCCCGCGCCGAAACCACCCTCGGCAAACAACTCGTCTCGCGGATCGCTGCGATCAAACGCCCGCGTGCCTTCCACCCAAGTCTCGAGGACTTTCGTGTAGACGCTAAAAGGGTCTCCCGAAAGGATGACAAAGTCAGCATCTTTGCCGGGCGTTAGCGTGCCAATCGAGTCGTCCAAGTCGATCATTTTGGCCCCCACGATCGTCAGCGCTTCGAGCGCCTTCTCGCGACTCATACCAGCTCGAATACCCAGAGCGGCCATGCGAAAAAAGACTCGCGAATCGGTGATCCAGTCATCCGTGTGAAAAGCAACTTGCACGTTGGCTTCCTCCAACACGCGGCCCGTCTTAAACAGCAAATGCCGCGCTTCCAATTTGCCCCCCGGCGAATCGACCAGGATCACAGAGCAGGGGACATCGGCCGCAGCGATCTCACTGGGAATCTTCCAAGCTTCACTGACGTGGTGCAACACCACGCGAAAGCCGAACTCCGACTTCAGTCGAAGCACGGTCATAATATCATCAGCCCGGTGCGTGTGATGATGGATAATGCGTTTGCCTTCCAAAACTTCAACCAGCGTTTCCAAGTCCAGATCACGCGGCGGCAACGCGCTGGCGTCATCACCCGCTCGGCGAATCTTATCACGATACTCTTGCGCTTTGAGGTATTTCTCACGCACGAGGTAAGCACTCTTGCCGCGGGTCCCCGGAAAGGGCGCATCGCCAATTGAATTCGTGCCGTTGGCCATTTTCAGCCCACCCATGATGTCGCCTTGGGCATCGGTATAAGCGATATCTTCAATCGTCTTAGGCATACCAGCGCCCCATCGCAGCTTGACGTAAATCGTTTGCCCGCTCATCAAATGCCCCGAGCCGGGCATGATGTTCAGCGAAGTCAGTCCGCCGGCGAGTGCTCGCTTGAAACCCGGATCACGCACGTTGACCGAGTCCATCACGCGAACGCCAGGCTGAATAGGCCCGCTGCGATCAGCCGCTCCCACGCCGCCAATGTGGCTGTGCGTGCAAACCAAGCCTGGCATAATGGTTTGACCACTGACGTCGACTAGTCGCGTCCCGGGCGGTATCGAAACTTCCCCCCGGCTGCCAACTTCCTCGATCTTATCACCTTGAATCAGCAACACGCCATCGGGAATCTCCGGCCCGTCGACTGGTATTAAGCGGCCACCCACAAAAGCAGTTCGCTGAGGCTCATCTGCCTCCGCTCTGCCACCGCAGACAAAGCTGCCAGCGAGCAACCCCGTCAAGACAAAAAACCGCAGCATGTTGATCCCTCAAGAAAAAGCAAACGAACCCAAGTGCCAGAGCACGGACATCCACAATAACCTAAGCTACCGCTCTGACAACCATCAGTGACTCACTTGGCCGCACTGAACTCTCATTCCCTCGTTCCCAGGCTCCAGCCCTCGTTCCCAGGCTCCAGCCCTCGTTCCCAGGCTCCTGCCTGGGAACGAGATGCAAAACAGGCTCCCGCCTGTCGTGGTGGAGCCACGAAACCACTCAGAGCGAAAAACCCGAAGCAAGAACCGGAGGCGGGAGCCTCCAAGCAGTGCGTTCCCAGGCGGGAGCCTGGGAACGAGGAAAGCAAGAACGCTGCCACTACTTAGCCTCAAAAGCAGCCGGCAGTTGCAAGAAACGCAGTTGGCTGGGATACCGCTGGCTGTGGAACAACCGATGGATCTGCGGCTGAAAGTCAGCCTCCTCAGCGGCAAAAATGTTCGGCACCCAAGTTTGTGGATTCCGATCAATGAAAGGAAACCAACTGCTTTGAATCTGCACCATCACGCGGTGCCCCTTGCGAAAAGTATGATGCACATCCCGCAGTGGCACTTGCACCTTGGTCACGCTGCCAGGAGTCAACGGCGAAGGGTTCTCAAAGCTATCTCGAAAACGAGCCCGCATCACTCCGGCCCGCACCAACTGCTGCCGTCCGCTGGGATAATCGTTATCAAACGCTTGGTGATCGGCTCGCGTGGGAGCTTGCCCGGGATACTCATCGATCAACTTGACGATCAAATCAGCATCGGCACCGCTGGTACTGAAGTATAAATCGGCTTCGAGCGGACCAGCCAAGGTCAAATCTTCCGCTAAAACTTCCCCGCGAAATACCAACACATCAGGACGACGCGCCGCGAAACGCTGGTCCTCGGTCATATAATCCCTGGCCCACCGGGTGGTAATTTCTTCGGTATATGGCACCGGCTTGCTAGGGTCACTCAGCCAGGGAGTCATGTCCACCGTGGGCGCTGGCACCTTTGAGTCGCTAGGGGCGGGTTCCGCCTCAGGCTGGTCGGGCACCGTATTAGCCAATCTACCTGCCGCGGCGAATGCTAACTGTGCAGATTGGGCTTGCCGGGGTGGCCAAGCCTCATACATTCGCCAACGATTGGCGCCCGTCTCAAAAATCGTCGCTTCGGGCAACTGGGGCGGACCGTCACCTTTGAGGGTCTCTACAAAGAAAGGCAACTCGATCTGGTTACGATAGATTTCCGCGGTGCTGAAATCAAAATCAGCGTCCCCCAACTCGCGTCCCGGCGTGCGATTCCAACCACCGTGGTACCAAGGGCCCATCACCAAGCTGTTTTGCGTGTTTGGATTGTTGCGCTCGATACTTTGATAAATACTCAGCGGACCATACAAATCCTCCGTGTCAAACAAACCTCCCACAACCAAGACCGCGGCGTGCACATTTTTCAAATGGGGCAGCAAGTTTCGCGATTGCCAAAATTGATCATAGTTGGGATGCTCCGCCAGCGCGTTCCAAAAATCGATCTCACCATGAAAGTATTTCTCATTGACGTTTGCCAGCGGTCCCAGGTCCAAATAAAACTGGTATCCATCTTTGGTGGGAAAGGGAAAGCCAGGATTCGAAAGCGCTGTCGGCTGCGGGCGATCGACACCGAAGGAACTAAAGAAAGAAAAAGCCATCGGCAACACAAACGCGCCGTTGCGATGAAAGTCATCGAAGAACCAATCGGCGATCGGCGCCTGCGGGGACACAGCTTTCAACGCCGGGTGCGAGTCAATGCAACCGGCCGCCGTATAGAAACCAGGATAGGAGATACCCCATTGCCCCACGCGACCATTGTTGCGAGGCACGTTCTGGATCAGCCATTCCACCGTATCATAGGTATCAGAACTCTCATCAATCTGCTTGCCGGTCTTATCAGCAATGTGAGGACGCATATTGACGAACTCACCCTCCGACATGTATCGCCCTCGCACATCTTGGTAGACGAAAATAAACCGCTCATCCTCGAACGCTTCCGATGGCCCCAAGGCACCCCGGTACACATTTGCACCATAAGGCCCTGAGCTATACGGAGTTCGCACCATCAAAATTGGGAACTTGGCGTTCACGTCGAGCGTGTAAGGGACGTAGATCGACGTAAAAAGCTCGACCCCATCCCGCATCGGGATCATCGTCTCGAACTTAGCATAATTGGTGCGAATTTTTTCCGCTCGGGTCAACGGCTCGGCCGCCGTTACCGCGCCCCCCACCATCAAGCCCAGCAGCAAGCAAACAGAGTTGTAGATTCTCGGTGGCAATTTCATCAGTCAATTAATTCCCAGGTGTGAACAATCTTCGGTCAGCAAGCACAGCATACATTGCCAGGTCACCTTAGTCAGCCACATGCCCCTCCCAAGCTCATTCCCTCGTTCCCAGGCTCCTGCCTGGGAACGAGATGCAAAGCAGGCTCACGCCTGTCGTGGTGGAACCACGAAATCACTCAGAGCGAAAAACCCGGAGGCAAGAACCCGGAGGCAGGAACCTCCCAAGCAGTGCGTTACCAGGCGGGAGCCTGGGAACGAGAAAAGCAGGGCGGGAGCCCGGCGACAAACATCTACTGCGGGGCGACGATCAATTGATTTTCGATCGCGTCAACGGACGGTTCAAACGAGGCGATAATCGCTAGCTTTTCCGCCATCGCCTCACTCGCCACTCGACCTCTCAAGACGGCTCGTCCATCAGCAAACAGGACCGCCACGGGCTGACCAGAAATCTTCGTCAACCGCTCGCTAATTTGAGTCGCCTGTTTAGCAAACATCACGCCAGAGCGATTCTCCGCGGCCACCTCCCCCGCATCGAAGACGAAACGCGGAAAGTACATCTGATCGGCGGCCAGCTTCGGATAAGGCCGATTCAAACGCCGGCTAGGATCGGGGGGCGGTGTCAATGTTTCAGTTGCCGCCTGCACGCGCCCCACACCAATCGCTTGCCCACTACCAACAAAACCTTGCAAAGAACGCCGATCGGAACCCACAAACGCATTGCGAGAACGATTGTCGCGCAGAAATCGTTCGTTACCTTGCAACGTACCCGCATCGGCTGCGGGAGCCGCCGCCGCCCTGGCATTGCGACGCCCTTGAATCGGGCCCCCTAACGTGCGTTCACCAAACAGCTGAGCACTCGCCTCCGACGCACAGCCGCATACGCCGCAGACCAACAGGCACACCTTCATCGCTCGACAAACATTCTTGCTCAGCATTACTCAACTCCTGATCCAGTGGCAGCGACTGCGGCACCCGCCGGGGCTGGCTCGGTCTCCACGGAAGGCCGATCGCTGGGCGACTGCTCCGCTTCCTCGGAAACTTCTCCGCTCGCAGCATCCCCCTGATCGAATACATCGGCCAATGTCTGGCCCAACTCAATCGAACATTCTAATCCATTCACGGTTAACGCTACGCGCCGCTCCGCAAACGATACCAATGTCACTCGATGCAACGGCAGCTGCAGTGAATCGCCTGCACTGATCCGCTGTGTCTGTGGCGGCGAACCGACCGCAAACCACGCCTCCGGAAGTCCCTCGCGGTTCGTCGTGATCGCGTTCAAACGTATCTGCCCCAACGACTTAGAAAACCCTCGAGCAAATAAGTTACGTTCGACAAAATCATCATATTCAGCACGAGCCACATAAGTCGTATCATCGCGCACTATAGCCGATAACTCTTCGCTTCGTTCCGTTGCTTCCAAAGTCATCGTTTCAACCACTAAATTTAAATCGAGCTGATTGCCGTCGACCAAGGGAGTCAAACCAAACCGACGAATCTTATGCAATTGCGCCGAATGGTTAAAATCATGCAGAAAATCGGTCAGCCGAGCTAACGTCGTACGAGCTCGTAACGTGTAAGTGATGCTGTGCCCCACCTTGCGGCGCTGACGCCGGTTGACGCGGCCCCGCACCTCGATCACACGTGGCGACTCCGCATCAATCGCCGCCGAAGTCATTTGATGCTGCTCCATCAATTGCAACAACCATTCCCGATACCGCGAACGAGCTAGCGCCGGCTCGTAAGGCAACGCTCGGGTTGCGTATTCGTCCAATTGCTTGGCCAACCGCCGCCCCATCACTTGAGCCCGATTCGCTTCATCCAACTCGCCCGCCAACGCATCCAATTGCCCTTCGATTCGCTGCGTCGGCACCTCGATGTAATCGCGGTACCCTTTGTCCAACAAAAACAACAAGAAGACCGCCCCAGCTCCCGCGGCCAACAACATCGTTCGCTGATTCATGATCGCCCCTCCAACTCGCCAGCATCCTCAACCGCCCGACTCTCCGCTTCTGGCACTTCCCCAGGCTCATCTCCCGCTGGTAGATTCCCTGCATCTAATGGAAGCTCTCCGTCAGCAGGTGAAAGATTTCCGTCATCCTCCGCGGTGCCTGCTGGAGTCTCAGCAGCCGGGGTTTCTGCAGGGGACGTTTCTGCTTCCGAACTGGCTTCCGCACCGGCATCCGAGCTGACTAACGGACTGGCCGCGGCAACAAAAGCCTCCTCGCGTTCATCGAGCGGGGTCAAAGGAAATCCGATCCTGGCTTCCAATTGCCAAGGATACTCGGCGTTACCACCTTGCTCACTGATCTGTTGACTAGTGACTGAAAAGCCCGCTTCGCGAAGCCGATTTTCCAATTCAGCCACGCGGCTGGGATCGCTAACTTGCAGCGAAATATCGAACACCCCCGCTTCCCCAGTGGCCGCGGCGGTCAACCTCCGCACGTTAGCACCTTGTCCGCTGGGGAACTGATCGGAGAGTCGCTTGAGTTTCGCCAACCAATCAACTTGATCTCCCAACCAGTTTTGCACATAACGAGTTTCATCCGCTTTCTCTTGCAACTTGTTGGCCACTTCCTTGGCAGACTTTAACTCCTCCTGCCCCTCCGCCAATTGGGTTTGCAAGGCGCGGACGTCAGCCCACATCAAGAAAGCCACGGTGATCAAAGCGGCCACCGCCAGCCCGCCGATGAGACTCCAACGCAACACCACGTTGGGCGGTTTGGCTGGTTGTTTTGGATTCAGCAAATCAACCGTCAATTGATGTTCTGCCAAATCCAACGCGGCACCGACCAGCGCCGGATCGGGTCCGCCCGCAGCCTTGCCCGCCATCTCGATACCGGGCTCCAGCGGAATCTCCAACCGCACGCGACGCGCATCGAGCGCCTGATACAAGTCCCGCCAATCATCATCATCCAACGCCTGCGGGTCATCATCTGCATCCGCCACCGCACTACGATTCGATACTTGCGAATGCCCTTCGCGGCTCAACAATAATAACTCGGGCGGTTCACTATCCTGAGCAAAGTCCATGGTCGAAAGGCTGCGCTGAACTTCCAATTGAATCTGTTCGGCCAACGAGTTGGTGGAACCGCTGCTGGTGCGAAACGTGCGGAGGAAAGTCAGCTGCTCACCGCGGAAAAAGGAAAGCTCAACCTCGCCCGCATAGACCACGATCAAGATCGACGCGCGGCCGCGAAAGACCTGCTGACGGCGCAGACTTTCCAGCGGAGCCAACTGTCGCGAGGTGATCCCAATCAACTGCCACTGACTCGCCACCACTAACTTTCGCCAGGCTTCGACGTTACTGGCATCCGTGGTAAAAGCAACAGCCGAAACAGCCAGCTCCGACGGCTCCTCAGAGCCCAACGAGGTCGCCGCGGGGAGTTTGCCCAAGCGACAATAATCGGTTACCAAAGTCTGTTCACCATCGCCGACTTGCCCTTCCACTTCGGCTTGCACCAAAGCGGTCAATTCATCATCGTCGGCAGCCGGCACGGCAACCGTGATCATCTCCAGTTGGGTCCGCGGCATCAGCAAAGCGAGTTGGTTGACCGCATGGCCGGCAGCTTGCACATGCTCAACCAACTGTTTGATGGGTGGCTGCACGTCGCCGCTAGTCAACTCGCCCCAGTCAACCGCCGTCAACTGTTGACGACGATTGGTGACCAATAAGTAATACAGATTGGACTGGTCCCAAGTCGCCACGAGAAACGACTTACGGCTGCCACCCCCGCGGCCACTCTTCTTGCCGCGCCCACCGCGCAGCGACAATCGGGATGCCATGTTCGACAACGATATCGACTTACTGAGGTTCAGCGTTTCGACTCCCAAAACAGTGTAAGGCCAAGAACCTATTCGAAAGCCAAACGGAACCGCGGCTAGCGCCAAAGCGGCTAATGGTTTTCGGATAGGTTCTCACAAACAAACTCGCAGCTACATTTCCCTGGTGCTCAGCAACGACTCCACGGGGAACCCGCGTCCCCACGCGTGCCAGGGCTGATAATTTCTCACCACGGCTGGTTGCAGGCGACCATCTAATATAACCGTACAACGATACAATGGGCTGACTTGATCGCGAAAGCCAATCACTTGTCCGCTGTAACAATCGCCTCCCACGGTGATCCAGGGGAGCAACTTGGTAAAGGTGGGCAAATCAATCACTTGTTCCAGCACCAACCAAGCGACGGTGCTGCGATCACTTTCGACCGCTCCAGCCGATCGCCGCTGACTGATGATCCCATCAACCAACTGCGAATCCATACCGGGCACAGCCATTAAAACGGCGGGGGCTGCCGTCATCACATCAATCTGACCGGCAACCACGCGGTTCGGATCGATCGTGACTTGGTCAACTAAATCACCAAGATAATCACGCATCGCTTCGAGGTCAGAAGATAACGGACTGCGGAGCAAAGTTTTCTGCCCCTCAGCCGTCGGTACTGAAACGCGACCATCGATTAATTCCAGCGGACTTTGAATCAGATAAGTAGCTGGCTGCGTCAAATCGGGGACCCAAACGGCCTCCGGCGACGTGCTGGCCGCCCCGCTGCTAGAAACACCGCTGCTAAAGTTACCGGCGGCCACTCCGTACTGCCGGGCGGCAATGACAAAGTTCGCCCAATCGCTGGGCCAAATCTCCAATAAGCTTCGCTGCAAACGGGCCAGGTCGGGATCGTTCAGAAAAATCCGCGGACGTCCGTCGCGAGTCTGATTTCGCTGGCCGCTGTAAAAGGTCAAATAGTCCCGCCAAGCGAGCGGTCCGGCCATGACCGTCGGTCCGGCACCACTGTTGTTCGCTGCCGAACTACTGCCAGCTGCCGAACCGCTGCTCGCGGAGCTGGCCCGCGCCAGGATTGCCCCCTCCAGCAAGTCCAATCGGTAGTCATGATTCCAGTCACCACCGGTCCATCGCAGCGCCCAACGACGCGCCAAGTCGTCAGCATCCATCCCCTGACTGCCACCCGCTCGCTCCAAGTCTTGCTTGATCTGAGCGATGCGGTCGAGTGCCTGTCCACCGCCCGCGCGACCAATTTTGTATACCTCTAAAAATCGCTCCACCACCGTCGCCTCGGCACCGGGCAATCGCAGCAGGGATTGGCGCGCGTGCCCCGGCATTTGACGATCCCATAAACTGAGCGTCTGAATGTTGATTTTGGCCGACTCATTGGTCACGCCAAACCGCCAACCAGCCCGCTCGTCAGCCACCACCCCCGCCTCAATACTGCGATCTTCGGCTTGCGAAGTCACGACGCTGTAACGCCAACCCTCATCGCTCGCTCTGTCATCACCCAGCGAATCACCACCCAGCGAATCACCACCCAGCGAATCACCACCCAGCGAATCACCACCAAGCGACACCCCAGCAAAGTTTGACGCCCCATCAACCGCCTGCCTGCTAACCTGACCGCTGCCTTGCATATCGGCCTGTATCTGGCGTTGATCGGCTGGCAATTCCAATTCCCAAAGCAATCGCTCGATGCCACTTTGCGCAGCCAGTCGAGCTTGCGTCCGTTCCAGTTGTAACTGGCTGAGTCGATACGAATCGGCCATCCGTTGATTAAAACTATAAGCGGCCAGAGCAACTAAGATGATCACCACCATCACGGCCAACAAAGCCATTGCCCGGCGGTCAGCAGGAGAACGGCTAAGCTTCATCGCCCGCTCCTCATGCCGGTCTGACCGGGAATTCGCACCACGATCCGCACATCGCGGAGCGGAATCTCACCGCCACCCTCCAGCCCGCTGGGCGTTGCTTCCGCTTCATCTGGCAAAGCCCGTAACGCTGGCTGCACATTGTTCAGCTCATTGCCCAGCTCATCGCCCAACTCATTGCCCAGCCCGCCCGCCGGCAAATCCCCTGGCTCTGCGGGCGGTTGCCGAGTGACCTGGTAAGGACTCGAGGCGGGCGGAAAATCAAAACTCAACTCGATCGCCGTGGGCAAGCTCATTCGCAGTTGACTATCCCACTGGTCAAGCCAATTCTCGCCATCACAATAACGAAAGCGTGGAGAGACCAGATGACGGATCGCGCTGGACATCAACGGCCCGCCAGTCAGCTCCGCCGCTGGTTGCTCCGTTCGATAAAGATCATCCACCGTCAGTAATTGATCCGCCGACGATGTCTCACTTTCACCCTCGCTCCGCTCGGCCCAAGTCGCAGCGGCTCTCAACTCCCGCTGCAAACGATACACGGGCTCGTCGTCGTTGGTAACTCCGTCGGGCAGTAAGCGATAAGTAACCGTGCCAAGCTCCAACGGATCAAGGCGAACCGTTTGCCGCCGCGGACCAAGTCCCGCAGGCCCCAATTCCAATTCGCGATCACTGAATCCACCAGTTCCAGAACTCGCACCGGTTCCAGAACTCGCACCCGTTCCAGAACTCGCACCGGGCGAACGCAAAGGTTGCCAACTCGCCGTCACTTCGTCCAACCAGGGCAGGGGATCGACCACCGGAATTTGCTGCCAGACGATCTCCCGCGATGTGCCGCGAAATACAACCTGCTGATTGCCAGGAAATGAAGTTTGCTGACTCGCAACCGACGCATTCCCTCGTTCCCAACTGTCCGCTTTCATGCTGCAAGCCGCGTCTTGCACCAGCCACCCTCTCGCCACACTCATCACTCGCAACCGATAAGTTTGCTGCCAACCACGTTGCTCGGCAACGCGATAGGAGGCCAAAATCGACCAAGCGACAACCATCAAGGTGGCCAACAAGGCCAGAGCAATGATTAACTCCAGCACCGAAAATCCGCGATTTTGCGTTTTCCGCCCCAAATGTGCTTTCTTGCACAGTCGAGTTTGCCACGCAGCAGCCGATTGCGACAATACTCGCTGACTCATGGCCCACTTCCCGCACCGCCGGCAGGCAACCGCGCCCACCCAACCAACTGCACCGCCCCACGTTGCTCGTTGGCGTCGACCCCCAACTGCCCAGACGCGGCACCATCACCCGCTCCAGCCGGAAAGACCAAGACGGCGATCCGCACCAACCGCGTGGGCCTACCACTTATTGATGTATCTGTTGGCGAATCGGCCGTTGGTGACTCGCCGCTTATTGCCGCCCCGTTGTTCGCGTTCCCGCTAGAGCCACCGCCGTCGGTTTGACTGCTGATGTTATTGGCAGCTCCCACACCATTTGCTAATGGCGAGTCCACTTGCAACCGATAAGCCCAAGCCGGATTTGCCTCATAGACACCATTCATTTCGCTTTGCTGCCGGCCACCCATCGCGATGAATTCATCCAACACCGACTCGGCAATCTGCAAAGCTTCGCTGCGTTGCTCAGCACGGACTGCCAACTTGCTGGCTTGGCCGATTAAAGCGAACAAGGCGGCTCCGCTGCCAGCCAAGACAGCGGTGGCCAAGATCACTTCCAGCAACGAAAACCCACCGCGCTGAAACCGACTGCGCGAAAAGTTGGAGTCTGGTCGCTGCGGTGCTGCGCAAATCATGGCAGTTCGCTATCCGCAACTGCCGCCGGCAACCGCTCGGTTTGCATCATCCCAGTGACCGCATCGACTCGCACCAGAGCTCGTTGCCCGGTCGTTTGATCGCGTAACACGATGGCCGCATCACGCGTTTGCCCGTCAGGCAACAACGGCAAATACCAACGCGTTTCCCCGGCGTCTGCGGGTACTCCGGCCGCAGCAGCTCCCAAACTAACCCGCTCAAAGATCATGCCTGCGGGCAACGACCAAGTCGCCGGTTCACTCTCAGAGAGCTTGGCAATGTAGAACTGCTGTCCCCAGCTGTTTGCTTTGTAAAACAGCTGTCCCCAGCTGTTTGCATAAAACTCCAAGCGATTGGGGACAATCGCTCTACAATATGCCAAGCGATTGGGGACAATCGGTCTACAATATGCCAAGCGATTGGGGACAATCGCTCTACAATATGCCAAGCGATTGGGGACAATCGGTCTACAATATGCCAAGCGATTGGGGACAATCGCTCTACAATATGCCAAGCGATTGGAGACAAGCGCTCTACTATTTGCAACCTCCAACTCATTGGCCATCAACGCTTGCCATGGCCCCCACTCGAAACTTGACGTCTCCGCTTCAAAACGGATTAACACCAACTGACCGTGAACCGCTGCCTGATACCGACATTCGGCAATCTGCTCCCGTAACTCCGCAGCCGCTTGCTGCACAGCACTCTCTTCCATCGGCCGCCGCAGGCTCGGCCAAGCGAGCGCCATCATGCCTGCCAAAATCGCTAGCACGATCATCATTTCCAATAACGAAAATGCGGGTCGGCGGGGAAGCGATTTCAAGCGGAGCAACATACTGTCTCTCGATGCTAGCCGGCAAGGCAAAGGCCTGAGCGGGAACAAAAACGCACTTCAATCGTTTAACAGTCAGCCGCAGGCGTACTACCTGACGAGACATCGATACTAAGTACGCCTGCGGCTGACTGTTAAACGACTTTGCCGCCTGACGTTTATCGGTACTGAGTACGCCTGCGGCTGACTGTTAAACGACTTTGCCGTTAGCGTTATATCGATTCACCGCCGAGGTCTTCTTCCTCTTCACTCTCCGCGCCATCCGCTGAGCGATTGGCGATGTCGTCAGCCGTCTCCGCTTGGCCGTCAGGACCTAAGGAGAAGATGCGGGGAAAATCAGGCTGACTACCACTTTGGCTCTCACCGTCCTCGGCAGCGCCATACTCGTAGCCAAACTCATTACCCCAAGGGTCCAACGGCAACTTGCCGTCGATGTAAGGCCCAGCCCATTTCCTGGCCAGACGCTCATCTTCCGGAGCTCGCACCAAAGCTTCCAACCCATCTTCGGTGGATGGATAAACTTTCATGTCAACCACGTACATCTTCAGCGCCGATGCCAAACTGCCGATCTGGACTTCCGCCGTGCGGATGTCAGCCTTCTGCTGAGAACCCAATAACCGTGGCCCCACGATGGCCATCAAACCGACCAAGATGATCAACACAATCATCAACTCTAGCAGCGTCAAACCGCTGCGGTTACGACGTTTCGATTTCATTACTTTATCTCCAACTTAAAACAATATTATCCAACACTTGAATTGAGATCGAAGACGGGCAACAACACCCCCACGATGACAAACATCACCATGCCCCCGATGACGACCAGCATCAAAGGTTCGATCATTCGTACCATCACTTCCAGACGACGTTCGATTTGCCCATCAATGCGATCGGAAATCTTCACTAACACATCGTCCAACGTATTCGATTCCTCAGCGATGCGAATCATCGCCATCACTTGCGGTGGGATCAGACCGCTGTTCGCTAGCGGCTTAGCCAACGTATCACCCGACGTCACATTCTCGGCTGACTTGATCATTACTTCCTGCAACAACCGATTGCCCGTCGACTCGCTGCTGATCCGTAACGATTTTAACAACGGCACCCCGTTGCGGAGCAATGTCCCCAGCACGCGGCAAGCGCGTGACACGGCCGCATCATGAAAGATATCTCCCATTACGGGAATCTTTAATTTCCAAGTATCCCACAGCAACCGCCCACGATCGGTGGCGATAAACTTTCGCACTCCCATCACAACCGCGGCAATTGGCAACGGCACCAACAGTCCATATTGCATCAACACATCACTCGTGCCGAGCAAGATCACGGTGATCAGCGGCAATCCGCTGCCGGTCGCTTCCAGACGATCAAAAAAGGGTTGAAACTTGGGGACCAAAAAAACAATCATCAAGGAAGTGATCAACGTGCCGACCACTCCCAGGATCATCGGATAGGTCAACGCCCCTATGATCTTGCTCCGCATCTCATCTTGCTTGCGGAGGAACGTCGACGTGCGCTGCAAGGCTTCTTCCAAGAACGCGCCCTCTTGCCCGGCCCGCACCATGCTCAGAGTCAACTCCGAGAAAATCGCCGGCTCGCGAGCCATCGCTTGGTCGAGCGTGGCCCCTTCGGCAACCATGTCGTGCACCCGCTTCATGGCCGCTTGCAGCCGGGGATGGACCGTCACCTCGCCCAAGATGTGCAAGGCTTCGAGCATCGGCACACCGTTGGTCAACAGATCGGCCAACTGCGTGCACAAGTCGGCAACTTGTTCTTTCTTAATCCGCGCCGGAAACTGTAAGCCAGCAGCCCCCGCCGAAGCCGGCTTGGCATCCTTGACCGACAACGGAAATAACTGCTGACGACGCAAACCCTGCATCGCCGCTTGACGATTCAGCGCTTCGATCGTACCCACACGGCGCTCGCCGGCGGAGGTTTTCGCTACGTAAGCGAAATCTGGCATGTCACTTTAATCCGCTTTGGTTACTCGCAAGACTTCCTCAACCGTGGTGATGCCACTGATCGCTTTTTGCCATCCGTCACCACGCAAAGTCTGCATCCCGGCGGCCATCGCCGCATCTTTGATCTGGTTGGCCGGGGCACGCTGAGTGGCCAAGTCGCGGATGGTGGTGTTGGTCACCAACAGTTCATAAATACCCATCCGGCCTCGATACCCCGTCCCGCGGCAACTCTCACAACCTGTCGGCCGGTAAAGTGGTCCGTGCAGTTGCTCCAACGGGAAATCCTCAGGCAATTCGCTGGGGTCAGGCTGATACGCTTCGCGACAATCAGCACATAAACGTCGCACCAACCGCTGGGCCATCACCCCTTCGACCGTGCTGGCAACCAAGAACGGCTCGACCCCCATATCACACAATCGCATGTAAGCTCCCGCCGCATCATTGGTGTGCAGGGTGCTGAAGACCATGTGACCTGTCAATGAAGCTTGGGTCGCATTCTCGGCCGTTTCCAAGTCACGAATTTCACCGACCAACACCACGTCGGGATCGTGCCGCAAAATGGCTCGCAGGCAAGCCGCAAAGGTCAGCCCCACTTTGTGCTGGACTTGAATCTGGTTAATCCCCTCCAACTGATACTCGATCGGATCCTCCGTGGTAATGATCTTGGTATCTTCCGATTTGATTTCATTGAGAGCACTGTAAAGCGTCGTCGTTTTCCCCGAACCGGTCGGCCCGGTGACCAACACAATCCCATGCGGCAACTGGATCAGCTTTTTGAATTGGGCGTAGGTATCCTCGGGCATGCCGATGTCACGCAGCGAAAAGCTGAGGTTCGATTTATCCAACACCCGCATGACGACCCCTTCGCCATGCAACATCGGGATGATGGAGACCCGCAAATCGACTTCTCGCCCAGCGACTCGCAATTTGATCCGGCCATCTTGCGGTACCCGTTTTTCCGCGATGTTCATTTTGGCCATGATCTTCAAACGGCTGACGATCGCCGCCTGGAATTGATTCATTTCCGGCGGCACGCTCTGCAGTTGCAACACGCCGTCGATGCGATAACGCAATTTCAACCGCCGCTCTTGAGCTTCGATGTGAATATCGCTGGCCCGCGCCTCGACCGCTTCGGAGAGAATCTCATTGACCAACCGCACAACCGAGGCCTGACTGGCTGCTTCAGCGTCCTCGGAACCATCGAGATCGAGGTCCTCGAGCATCTGCACATCGCCGGCCTGCTGCCTTTGCATCGCAATCAGCCCGTCGATCGTCTCAGCCCCCACGCCCAAGTTTCGCTTGATTAACTCGCGAACCGTTTCCGGAGTGGTGACCACGGGACGAACTTCCCGCGAGACGGCGGTGGCCACGGTGTCAAACGCGTCAAAAGCAAACGGGTTGCTGACGGCCAATCGCAGCCATTGGTCGGTCTTCTCCAGCGGAAAAACGTCGTAACGGTGAATCAACTTGAGCGGAAAACCATCGAGGGCCGCCGGATCGACGTCCAATTCGTCGCTTTCCAGCCAACTCAGCCCCAACACTCGGGCGGTCTCTTCCAAGAGCGAAGTTTCGCTGTCGTACTCCCATCGCGTGGCCAATGTCGCCAACCCCGAACTGTCTCGCAGACGGTCCGCTACCTCGCGCAATTGGTGTGGCGAGAGGGTATGGGAGATTCCCTTGACGTTTGTGATCATTGCATTCGTCGCTGGAGTCGCCGAAGCGAGGGAGATGCCGTCTGCTGGACACGAGCGAAGCGTTTAAACTTCAACGGCCGCATAAATGCGTCGTCTCGGTCCACTGGGATCAATCGCCCAGCGGAACCAAACTCGCCGACTCCCGAACGCTGAAACCACTGTCACCAGGACAGCGAAGACAAACGCTGAGCGTCGCAATCAAGATCCGTCTTGTTCCAGCAACATCCTTGGCTTCGTCTTAGGTGGGATCGGGAACTCACACGTCGCGAGTTCTCCGATTATTCGGAGGGTAACTTGTGGGGATTCTAGGGAGAGGAAGCCGTTTAGTCAAACTGCAAAACTTGCCAGTGCTCAAAAAAACACTATCGACCCGATTTCAGCAGCTGCAACACTTCCCCCATTCTGTCTGCATTTCCTTCCTTGAGTCGAATAATTTGCATCCTTTCGGCTCGGTTCATGGCCGCCTGTTGATCCACATCCGCAATGAACGTCTGTATCTCCTTGGACAACTCGGGCGGCGCCCGCATGATAATCGAATTACTGATCGTGTCGATGCTAAGTGTCAACAAAGGGCCAGCCGCTTCGGCGTTAAGTTGCTCCAGCAAAGTGGCCACTTCGTCGGAAACCCCCTCGGGGATCGTGATCTGCGGACGTCCGCTGCTGGCCGACAACTGCCGGCTGTAAACCGTTCGCAGCAATGCCTCAACACGTTCCGCGCCGCTGTTGCGAATCGGGATCAACTGGGGAATCGCCGAACGCAACGAATCCACGAATTCTGGCGAATCGAGCACGGCGAGCAACCCCTCAATGACGCCACGCGTGGACCGCGTCGCTTGCACCACCAAGGCGTTGATCCGCGTGTCGGCGACAATCTTGGTGCCCACGTCGACGTCAACCGTCTGCCGGCTGCGGCGTGCTTGCACGAATAGGCTGGTCAGCAGCGTGGCCAGCGTCTCGGCATCCGCGTGCTGCAACACGTAAATCGTGTTGTTGCCGCTGGTCGCGACCGGCAGCACGGCCGGCGTCACAGCCACTTCTAATAACTTTTGCAGCATATCGAGCGCCTCGCGGTCTTCCGAAGCGATCGTCCAACGCCCTTCGCCCGGCACGATCACAATCGCGGGCTGCTGGATATCAGCTCCACCCCGCTGCTCGCCCGCTGGTTCGTCCTCCACCAATGCAGCGGCTGGCACAACTGCCGTGGTCAAGGTCTCCCGAAGCAGGGCAGGGGCCTGCGCCGCTGGTGCTGCTGCCGGGCCTGCTGCTGCTGGGCCTGCTGGTGCTGGGCCTGCTGCTGCCGGGCCTGCTGGTGCTGCTGGAGCAGGGCCAGCTGGAGCAGGGGCTGCGTCTGCGTCTGCGGGGCTGTTGGAAGGCTCGGGTTCGATGACCTTCAAGGGATTGTCCCGCAATTGCGGCCAGACGTCGCGGATTCTTTTTAACAACCGCTCGGAATCTCGCCCCACCGGCACGTTGCGCACGTTGCCCCCCAATGGCCGGCTGGCGGCTCGCCCAGTTGCCGCACCGGTCTCTCCCAAGCGAGCAAACAATTCCTTGATCTCGCGAAATTGCTCTTCGGTTGCGCGAATCAACAACTGAGCGCGATCCTCATCCACGGTCACCGACGGTTTTTCGTTATAGGGCACATCCTCAAACAGGGCGGTAATGGCGTCCTCGACCGCTCTCGGATCGTTCTCATTGATCGGCATAATTTCCAACTGGCGCTGCGGCAATTTGAATTGCGCCAACGTTTCTTCGACCAATTGCATTTGCTCGTCGGTGGCGATCACCACCAATTGATCATTAAGAAAATCAAACCGCACTTCGACCTCGGGCCGCGCCCGGGCAAACAGACTCTCCACCGACTCAGCCACATCGCTGCCGTCGACGCCCTGCAATGAATAGGCGCCCAGCTTCCGCTGTGTCTTGCCATTCTCGGGGCGATCCAGTTGCTCAATCAATTGCTTGGCAATCTTCTGTTGCTTGGGCAAGCCAACGACGAATACCGTGCCCGAGTCGGGATCGGCACTGACACCCACCCCGGATCGCCTGCCAAAAGCGTTCTCAACCACTTCGGCGACCAACGTGGAATCAGTATGCTCGAGCGGATAGATTTGCAGTTCTTCCCCGCGACCGGGAGCCTGATTTTGCTGCTCCACCACCGCCGCGATCGCTTGCTGATCTTGCTCACGTGCTGACACGATCAAGACGTTGTTCGTCGCATCGGCAGCAATCGTAGCTTGCGGGAAACTCGCCTTCAGCGCCACGCTCAGCGTCGCCGCGCTCCCCTCTTCCAAAACATACGTTTCAGTCGCCAACCCCCGCGCCGATCGCTCTTCAATCTGCTCAATCACTTTGGCCACGCGAGCCATCTCCTGCAGCGGTGCGGAAACAATCAAACGATTTCCAGCCGCCTCCGCCGTGACCGAAGCGGTGGGAGCCATCAAGCCCACGGCCCGCGCCATCGAAATCGCATCTCCCGTCAGTAATTCAAACACGCGGGTCTCATCCTGACTCTCCCGCAGCACGTCGAATTGCGTCAAGAACTCAGCGATCTCCTGGTGGTCATCCGGCTTGGCCGTCACAGCCAAAGCGTCACCTCCCGGGCTGGCGGCATACTTAGCTTTGGGGATCAAGGCTTGCAACACCGGCAGCGCAACGGTCGGCGTCGTATGTTTCAACACATAGACCTTGAGCGTCTCTCCCCGCCTGAGCGCCTCGTCCTGCTGTGCGATCACTTCGGCGATCGCCACGTGATCTTTCTCGTTGGCCGAAACGATCAAAGCGTTATTGATGGTGTCGGCAGAAAAAGTCGCTTTGGGAAAACTAGCCACCAGCGCGAGCCGCAACGTGGCCACGCTACCATTTTCCAATACATAACTTTTCGTCGTTAACCCTTGCCCCAGCGCCTCGCTCTGCTGCGCGATGACTTCGGCGATCGCCACATGATCTTGCTCGCTGGCTGCAACAATCAAAGCGTTATTAATGGTGTCGGCAGAAAAAGTCGCTTTGGGAAAACTAGCCGCCAGCGCCGTTTGCAACGTAGCCACGCTGCCATTTTCCAACACATAACTTTTCGTCGATAACCCTTGCCCCAGCGCCTCGCTCTGCTGCGTGATCACTGCGGCGATCGCCTTGTGATCTTTCTCGCTGGCCGAGACAATCAAAGCGTTATTTATAGTATCGGCAGAAAAAGTCGCTTTGGGAAAACTAGCCACCAGCGCCGTTTGCAACGTCGCCACGCTGCCATTTTTCAACACGTAACTTTGCGTCTGCAAACCTTTTTCAAGCGCCTCGCTCTGTTGTGAGATCACATCGGCGATCGCCTTGTGGTCCTCCTCGCTGGCTGACACGATCAACGAATTGTTCGTCGTGTCAGCGGAGATTTTGGCAGCCGGGAAACTGGTGGTGAGCGCGATGGTCAAAGAATACACATTGCCATTTTCCAGCACATAACTTTTCGTTGTCACACCCTTATCAAACTTCTGATCGAACTCTTTCAGAAACTCAACCACCCGCGCATGATCTTTTTCCCGCGCCGTGACAGCGATCGAATCACCAGCCGGGCTGGCAACAAACGTGGCGGTCGGAATCAAGGTCTGTAAAATCGGTAGGGCGGTGGTCGGCAGAGCGTTTTTCAGTGGGTAAACCCGCGACACGGGACGAATTGGCTCAGCCACCTGTTGCTCTAATTCTGCCAGCCACGCGGCCAACTTGTCATGCTCTGCAGCAGTCGCCACCACCGTCAGCTGTTCGAGATTTCCGTTGTTCGGCAGCAGCACCCCGCGAGGCACGACCGTTGCCAACCCGCTGCTGGCTTGCGTCAACAAATCGGCCCGCACTTGATAAACCCGCAGAACGCCCTGCTGCGTCTTGCTGAACGCCGCCGCCAATTCCTTAATCATCGCCTCGATCTGCGGGTGCTCTTCGCTCGTCGCCGCGATCACTAACCGGGATGTCCCCACGCCACTCAGCACCTGCACCTGCGGCAAACGTTCGCTCAACACGGCTTGAAATGCGGTTGGGGCGACATCTTGCAAATCATAGGCGGCCACGGAACGTTCGACTTCGGGGACCGTCTCCGCTTGCAATTGTTCGATCAACTGTTGCACCCGTTGATGATCGGCCGCGGTGGCCAAAATCATCATCCCTTCGGCGTCACTGCTGCTGGCGATCACGCTGGCTGTGGGAATGGTGCTGGTTAACAAACTGGTCAGCGGCGTGCGAATCGCTTTGTCGACCGCATAACGCTTGGGCTGGGGCCGCTCGGCCGACTCGCTGGCCTCCGTCAACTTGCTGACCACCTCGGCGATCTCTGTTTGCAATGTTTTGGTCGCCAACACGGTCAGCTGGCCGGTCGTCGCATCGGCAGACACGCTGGCGGCCGGAAACAGCGTTACCAAATTGGTGCGGACGCTGATCGCTTCCGCGGGGCGAACGCGGTAGATACTAATTTCGTTGCGATCGCTAGCCGCTTTCCGCAACTGTTCGATCGCCGCCGCGATACGTTTGTGTTGGCTGGCGTTTGCCCAGACGACGACCAACCGGTTGGCGACATCGGTGCTGATCAAAGCTTTGGGAGCCAACTGCGTTAAGACCGTCGGCAAGGTCGTCAAATCACCCGCCGGAACCTGATAAGTTTCCACTCGCAGCGGCTCATCATCGGGTGCCCGATTTAACCGCTCGATCGCCTGTTTGAAAGCTTCGTGATCAATCCCCGAACCGCTGGCCAGCAACTGATTCGTGGTCGCATCGACACTCAGCGTCATCCGTGGCCACATGGTTTGCAAAGCTGGCAAGACAGCGGTCGGGCTCAGCGTCCGCAGTTCGTAAGCCCGCATTTCCATTTCCCGCTCCACCGCGGCCGGGCGATCTAACTCATTGAGAATCGCTTTGATGCGACCATGTTGAGCCAACGTGGCGGTGGCGATCAATTGCCGTCCGCTGCGATCAGCCACCGTCGTGATTCCGCTGATCGCTTGATCGAGCAACAGTTTGGCATCGGCCGCATCGGCGTGCGTTAACGTGTAAGGTAAAAAGATCAATTCATCTTCGGCTGCCAGCGGTTGCTGCAGTTCCTCGACCATCTCCTCGAGGGCCAGATGCACCGCTTCGTTAGCGGAAACCAACAACCGGCGATCTGACGGGTCGACCGTCAACGTGGGCGTGGGCCCGTTGGCTTTGTTGGCCGCCGTCGCGATCGGGCTGAGGACAGCTTGCAGAGCGGTCGCTTTCATCCCGTCGACTTGATAGCTTCGCAATTCCGGCTGCGGTGTGGCTGGCAAACGGCTGGCGACTTCGTTCATCAGTTGAGCCAGATCGGCATGCACCGTCTGTTCCGCCCAAACTGTCAAACGATTGGGCGGATCGCTGGCCGAGATTCGCACTTCTGGAAATTCGGCTTCGACCAGTTCCACAACCAATCCCCGGTCGCGACCTTCAAGTTCGTAACTCTGCGGCCACTTCACCGCTTGCTCCGGCGTGTTCGCTTTGAGTTGCTGCAGCACCTCGGCGATCTGCTGTTGCTCTTCAGCCGTGGCCCACAACCAAAGCTCCGCCGAACCATCCGCCTCGACCGGTCGCATCACCAGTTTCAGCTCCGGCCACTGGGCGGTCACGGTCGTCTCCAGCTGTTGCCAACGCGCCAATTGCTCCGCCGACAACTCGATCGTTTCTAAGCGGCGATCTTGTGGGCGGGGCAGGGTGGTCAACAATTCGGGCAACAGTTGTTCCAGGCGAGCTTGTTGTTCGGCCGTACTCAGCATCAACAGCCGGCGACCTTCCGCGTCCAGCCAAAATTCAGCTTGCGGGACCACTTTACTGACATTCGCCAGCCACTCGGCGGTCGCTTTGCGTTCCAGCGGAAATGTTTTCAGCACGGGAGTCTGCAGCAGCTCTTCGCTCTGCAACCGTTGGATGACTTGATCGGCCAGTTGCACATCGGCCGCGCTGCCGCGAACGACGATCGTTCCCAACGTCGGATTTCCCACGACCTGAGCCTGCGGCATCATCGCTTGCAAAGCAGTTGTCAACGTGGTCGTCTGGGCGGCGTCGACTTGAAACGCACGCACTTCGGCGTCGGCATCCGCTTCGTCGATCCCCATCGCTTGCAGGGCGGCGGCGATCTGCTGTTGATCGGTTTGCGAACCGGTGACGAACAAGCGTTCGCCGGCGTCATCGATGCTGACCGTCGCCCGGGGAGCCAGAGCGGCGATTTGTTCGCGGATCTGTTCGGCGTTACCACCTTCCAAACGATAGGCTTTGGATGATTCACCCGGCGCTTCGCCGACCCCTTGTCGCATCGCTTCGATGAACGTTTGGATCGCCGTTTGTTGGCCGGGAATCACGAACGCGGTCAGCAACCGCGTCTTATCATCGACGGTAATGCGGTCGCTGCCGATCAAGCCTTTAATCGTCTCCAGCACGGTCTGCGGGTCGAGTTCACCGAGCGGATAAGCGGCGAAGACGGGCTGCGGCGGTTTTTCAGCCGGTTTTGGCTGGGCCGGCTGTTTCGGCTCGGGCACGGTATTGATCAGCACGTTGATCGTTTGCATTTTGCCAGCCGTTTCGATCACCAACAGTTGCTTACTCTGCGGCAACGGAATCGCTCGGCCGAAGGTGCCCAAGTAAGGTTCGACTTCGCGGATCACGGCATCGACGGGGCGCGCCCCAAGCGGAAACAGCACGCTGATCAACTCGAACTTGCCGCGTGCCGGAAGTTCCTCCAGTTTGACCCGCGGAATCAGCTCGATCGGGATCGTGCTGCTCAGTTGCAGCAAGGTCAACATTTTCTCGCGGCGGAGCAGGGTAAAGCCGCGGGTCAGCAAGACGCTGTTTAGCAGGTCGATCGCTTCAGCCGAGGTGTAACTGCGGTTGTCGGTGTAAGTGAACGTTCCCGGTGGTGACTGATTCATCACCAGCGTCAGGCCCTCTTGCTCGGCGAACCACTGCAGCACATCGGCCCAAGCTTGCTCGCGGAACTGGAACCGCAGATTGCCCGTCGTTGTGGCCTGCGAGTTCCACTGCGCCAGTTGCTGTTCGTTGAGGACGCCGCGGAGTTCCGTTTCGATGGTGGCCAACTGCTCGGCTTGATTCTCCGGATTTGCCGCGATCACCTCCGCCCGCCGCTGCAGCAGAGCCTGAATTTTTGCCCGTTGTTGGTCATCCAAAGCCAGCTCGTCGGCCACCTCGGGGTGGGCCAAACGAGCTAAATCGGTGTTCCCGGGTGCTTGCGCGGCAGCGGTCGTCGGGTTGGTGAAGCAGCAACAAGCGAGTGAGCAAGCAACCAGCAACAAGCGACAGAAAGGGGTCATATTGAAGGGACTGTGTGAGGTTGGTGGATGCGAGCGCCGGCCCCGCATGATTCAGGAACTACCTAAAAACGGCTGCCGAATGCCGTTGCTCGTCGTTGACGGCGGTATTCGGACGGGTCTTCAGCGGGGGAGAACGCGGACAATTGGCGAAGGTGGGAAAATGAGGTGGGATGAACCTACAAGGTTAAGTCTTTCGCCGTTGAGGGTCAAGAAAACTCTACGAATCTGCGGTAAATGACCTCCCAGGGAAGATTCCGCGATTCACACTGGTCTCCCGCCTGACGCGCCACGGAATGGACGAAACCGCGATTCCCGGCTATTGTCGGGGGATTGTTCGCAGCCCCCCGCCTCCGCACCCACTCCTTTTCCGCTCGTGTTATTCGCTCGTCACACTCTGCATGCCATCACGGCGTTGATGGTCATGGCCTTACCGATTGCCTTGGCGTTCGACGTGGGCGGAATCTTCGCTTGGGACTGGTGGGCGATGGGGGCGGCCGGCTGTTTGTTGGTCATCGCCGCCGGCTTGGGTGAATCGGACTGGGAAGTGCCCGGCGGAGGGCGGCAAGGCTGGGATTTGCTCCGCCACAGTCTGTTGCAGTGGTCGCCATTGCTCTTTGCCCTCGGCAGCTGTTTGCTCGCGGTTCTGCAAGTTTCCCAGCTCCCCGCCGGCTTGGTCGATTGGCTCTCGCCAGGCAGCAGCGACGTCTACCGGCAATGGTTACCCGCCGCCCTTGGGCAACCAGCCGCCGGTAGTTTTCCGGTCTCGGTTTGGCCCGGCGAGACGCTGCAACGCGTGTATCACTGGCTGGCCTTGAGCGGCTTGACGCTGGCCGCTGGCTTGATCTTTCGCAACCGTCATTTTGCCGTTGTTTTACTGCTAGGACTGGCCGTTGCCGGAATCACGCACGGGATTTTGGGGTTTTATCAGCAGCAGACCACGCCGGGAATCGCTTGGAATTTTGGCCGCCGCTTGGGCGCCCCCTTCGGTGCCTTCGTGAACCGCAACAACGCCGGCGCGATGATGAACTTGGGACTAGCCGGCGCCGTCGGCCTGTTGGCACTCGTCATCCGCGTCAAATTCCCCGCTTCTTTAACCTCGCCCGGGGGTCGCCGGCCCGAGACTCCCCAGCCAGGCGTTGCTGCGCCCCCAACTGCCCCACCAGCGGCTGCTGAAAATCAGTCCGCGCCGGGGATTGTGAAAGTTCAAGTTAAGAAGTTGCCAACCGAGAACCAGCCGCAGGATCGCGATACACCTCCCGCTCAACGGCGACCAATCAGCGAAACGCACCGCACCCCTTACCCGGGTGCTGGACTTCCCAACCCCGAGCCTCCCGGCCCAGCGTTTCCTGGCTCAGAACTTCCTACGAAAAAGCACCCCAGCCCGCCAAGTCCCAGCCCGCCAAGTCCCAGCCCGCCAAGTCCCAGCCAGGCGCGTCCCAGCCAGGCACGTCCTGGACCGCGTCCCACTCCGCACACTGGCCCGGGGCATGCCAGTCCGCTGGGAGCGAATTCCGGGCACTGGGCCAGCCGGTTAGCGGGTGAACTGTTAACGGATCGGCTGTTTTTGCTTGCCGCTCTCGCCGTGCTGATCACCGTGGCGGCTGTTATCGCGTCGGGCTCTCGCGGCGCTTTGGTGGGAGCGGTGGCTGGTGGGTTGGCTTGCCTAGCAGCCGCGGTTCCAGCTCGCAATTTGACCCGCGTGGGAACTGTCGGCGTGGTCGTTTTTTTGCTGGTTCTGATCTCGCTCGAGCAGCTGAACATTTCAGCCGAATCGATCGATCGATTTTCGGAAAGTAGCCAGCTTGGCTTCGAGAACGACGGGCGATTTACCCATTGGCCCGATGGGCTTCGCGCCAGCGGCCAGCATTTGCCACTCGGTGCCGGCTTGGGGAGCTATCAATTCGCTTATCTGCCGTATCAGCAGACCAGTGGCGGGGGTTGGGCCAAGAACGCCGACAATTTGTGGCTGGAGTGGTGGCTTGAGGGAGGTTTGGCGGGCGCGATACTGCTGTTAATCAGCCTCGGGCTTGGCGGCCTCGCCCTTCGCCGTTTGATGGCTTCTAGTGATCCGATCGATCAAGGGCTGGGAACGACCGGTATTTTTGCCCTTGTCGCTTTGGGGTTGTCGCAGCTGTTCGATTTCGGCTTAACGCTCGGCCCCAACTTGGCCTTGACGTTGATCTTGGCCGCTGGCATCGCGGCTCGCGCGGCGGCCATTAGCGGGCCCGCGTTGCCGCAAACCGAGAAAAGGACCAGCGAGAAAAGGACCAGCGAGAAAAAGAACAGTGAAAAGTCCGCCGCGGAAAAACAGCCGCCGGTGGCAGTCCAGTTGCGTCGAGCGGCTCGTTGGCGTCATTTTGCCACCGCTGTCCGCTGGGGCGTCCCGCTGCTCGTGGCACTCGCTTTGTTCGCCGCCGTGCCCTTGCTGGCCAATCGAGCGGCCAGCGAAGCGGAGACGAAGCGGATCCGCGATTACTTGTCGTCAGGCGGTGAGATTTCACTAATTTGGCTCGACGAAGCGGCCGAATCGCTGCAGCAGTTGGGGCTCCGCGAGCCGACCAACGAACGCGTCTGGATCACGCTGGGCACGATAGAAGTTCAGCGTTTTCGCATCAAGCAAGCGTTAGCCATGGCGGCCGGATCGAATCTGCCACTGCAGCAAACTTACGGGGCAACGAAGTTGGGCGAGCTGCGAGCTCAAGTCGACTGGGCTGCGGGAACTCGTTCCGTACAGCTCTTGCCCGAAGCGGAAGAGCATTTAGTTGACGCGGCGGAGGCGGCTCGGCAAGCGTTGCGGGCCTGTCCGCTCAGCGACGAAGCACGTTGGCAGTTGGTATTATTAGACTTCGCCGTCACCGACCCCCAGCGGACTGGCCAGCGACTGAGCCAACTGTCGCGGCTCCGTAATCAAACGCCGCAAGCCCAACTGGAGATTGCCGCAGCAGCGATCACGATGGGCGACTGGGAAGTTGCCGAGCGTTGTTGGCAGCGAATTTTGCAGGTCTCCGGCAGCAAGTTCCTGCGGGATGTATTCGAGCAGATCGCCAGCAGCGGGCACGCCATAGCGGTAGAGCGGATTTTGCCCGATCAGCGGGGAGTCAAATTAGCCGCCGTCGATTGGTTACTGAAAAACCAGCGTCCCGGGTTGGAGCTCAGCCCGCAGCTGCGAGCCGAAGCGGAAGCGATCCTCAAGTTGCCAATCACCCCTTGGGAGCAAACGCTACGAAAACGGCTGGAGCAGTAAGTGGCTAGGAAGAAGTTGCTGGGAAGAAGTTGCTAGTTGCTAGCGGCTAGTGGCTAGTTGTTAGCCGCTTTGGCGCTAGCCGCGGTTCCCTCAGTTAGCAGCCCCCTGTTTGACTCGCCCCGCAGGCCTTTCAGTCAGCCGAGTTGCTCATTTAGCACCTCTCGCCCCAGCCCCACAAAACACAAGCGCCCCTCAGCCCGGAGGACGCCACACAAACTGCCGTGCCCGTGAGGGCCCGATTAGCTGCAAATAAAGAATGACTAAGGAAAAATGCAGATAAAAAATGCAAGAGTCCGCAAACTCTAGCCTCTAGCCCCTAGCCCCTAGCCCCTAGCCTCTAGCCCCTAGCCCCTAGCCACTAGCCACTAGCCACTAGCCTCTAGCCTCTAGCCTCTAGCCTCTAGCCTCTAGCCTCTAGCCTCTAGCCTCTAGCCTCTAGCCACTAACCTGAATCCCGTTAACGGCAGGCAAACAACCACTACCAGCGCTATATCCCGACTTGTTGGTGAAGAACCAAACAGAAAGGTTGCGAAATCAGGTACCGAGTATATGCTCAATGGGAATTCCGGGGCGTACATCGAAGTAGCCGGAGCGGGAGCAAGCAAGCGGGGCACCACGTGGTCACCGAGAGGAACGAAGTCCGCGCTGACCCATCCCCAACATCCCCAACAAACAAATCGAAACCCTGACTCCTTCCCCCCTCGATTCGGAAGAATTCCTCGCCGCACGGCACGCCGCCATGTTGGCCCAGACCGGGTTTGTCGGCGTCGACGCTACCGATCCAACCGCGCCAGCCGGCCACGCGTATGGGATCCGTGTCAGCAGTCGGTTAACCAGTGACTATCGTCGCCGCTGGAGAAAACAAGCGATGGATGTGACACCGGAAGAAGTCATTGAGTGCCTGAACGATGCCAAAATCAAAAATTGGGTGTTGATGGGCCTGCACGGTTACGTCGGCTATCTGCCGATGCCGCGAGCGACTCAGGATGTCGACGTGTTAGTTCCCTACAGCCAGAAGCAGCGAGCGGCCAACGCGATCGCAAACCGCTGGCCGACGCTCAGCAAACAATCCTTGTCGCAAGTTATCCGCTTTTCCGATCCCCAGGACTGCGACAGCGACGGCAAGCCGCAACCGGTGATCGACCTGATGTTGCCCTGGAGTCCCTTCCAGGAACTGATTCTCCGCGAGCACGTGATCGAAGATGCGGAAACACACAGCCGCTACCCAACCTTAGAAGCGGCCATCGTCTTAAAATACGCCCCTTTGCTTTCGCCGCAACGTAGCTTAGACGAAAAGGACTACGACGCGTGCGATCTCCGTCGAATTATCAAAGCGAACGCAAACAAGATCGACCACGCGCGATTGCGAACCCTGGGCGACTTGGTCTGGGAGCAAGGAGCAGCGGACGTGCTACGCTTCATTGTTCTATCCCTCGCAGACCAACCCTTTCCCACATAAACCCCCACATTCCCTCAAGACTCACCCCTCAAGACTCGAGACCCACAACTTTGATGACTATTAACAAAATTTGCTGCATTGGCGCTGGTTACGTTGGTGGCCCCACGATGGCGATGATCGCCAAAAAGTGTCCGGACATTGACGTCACCGTTGTCGACATCAACGCCGACCGGATTGCCCAGTGGAACTCGGACGAGTTGCCGATTTACGAGCCGGGCTTGTTCGAGATCGTCGCGGCATGTCGCGGCAAGAATTTGACGTTTACCACCGAAGTCGAAGAGGCGATCGCGGCGGCTCAAATGATCTTCATCTCGGTCAACACGCCCACCAAGACCTTTGGGACGGGAGCGGGACGAGCGGCCAACTTGGAGTTTATCGAGAAATCGGCACGCCAAATCGCGCGAGTCTCTAGCGGCCACAAGATCGTCGTGGAAAAATCGACCTTGCCGGTCCGCACCGCCGAAGCGATCAAGACGATTCTCTCCAACTCGGGTAATGGAGCCACCTTTGACGTGCTCAGCAACCCCGAATTCCTCGCCGAAGGGACCGCCATCGAGGATTTGTTGGCACCAGACCGAGTCCTCATCGGGGGCGAATCGGACGCCGCCATTCAGTCGCTGGTCGACATCTACGCGACCTGGGTGCCTCGCGAGCGGTTATTGACGACCAACTTGTGGAGCAGCGAGTTATCGAAGTTGACCGCCAACGCTTTTTTAGCTCAGCGAGTGTCGTCGATCAACGCGATCAGTGCCTTATGCGAAGCGACCGGGGCGGACGTCGACGAAGTGTCCGCGGCGATTGGCACTGACAGTCGGATTGGCCCCAAGTTTCTCAAATCATCGGTCGGCTTTGGAGGCTCATGTTTCCAGAAAGACATCCTCAACTTGGTGTACCTTTGCGAATACTTTGGGCTCCCCGAAGTGGCCGCATACTGGGAACAAGTGGTCCGCATGAATGATTACCAGAAGCGTCGTTTTGTCGAGCGGATGGTGCGAACGATGTTCAACACGGTGTCGGACAAGAAGATTGGGATTTGGGGATTCGCCTTTAAGAAAGACACCAATGACACGCGAGAGTCGGCTGCGATTTACGTTTGCCGCGATTTGTTGCGCGAAAGAGCAAAATTATCGATCTACGATCCGAAAGTCACCGAGCAGCAGATACGTGCTGAATTAAAAGCGATCATGATGGGCGAAGACGGGCGGTTAACAGCCGAGAGCGAGCGATTGCTGAAGGAGAACGTCGAAGTCGTCAGCAGTGCCACCGCTGCGGCCGACAAATCGCATGCGGTAGCGATATTGACGGAGTGGGATGAGTTCAAAGAGTTGGACTATGACCAAGTGTATCAATCGATGCAAAAGCCAGCCTTTTTATTCGACGGCAGGAACTTATTAAAGCACCAAAACCTGCCATCCCGAGGCTTCCACTACGCCGGCATCGGCAACTAGTGGAATAGGCTTCCAGCCTGTAAAGAAAAAGTGGAATAGGCTTCCAGCCTGTAAAGAAAAAGTGGAATAGGCTTCCAGCCTGTAATAGAAAGTGGAATAGGCTTCCAGCCTGTAATAGAAAGTGGAATAGGCTTCCAGCCTGTAAAGAAAAAGTGAAATAGGCTTCCAGCCTGTAAAAGAAAGTGAAATAGGCTTCCAGCCTGTAATAGAAAGTGGAATAGGCTTCCAGCCTGTAAAGAAAAAGTGAAATAGGCTTCCAGCCTGTAATAGAAAGTGGAATAGGCTTCCAGCCTGTAATAGAAAGTGGAATAGGCTTCCAGCCTGTAAAGAAAAAGTGGACCACTCAACCACAAGAATGCCTGAAAGTTAACACTCGCCTTTCGCGTAGGGAAAGCCATGAAAAAGCTACTTTCGGCGGAGCGAAAGGCGACGCTAAAAACTAACCGAAACCGCACCCAGCGGCTATAATTAGCGAATCGCCAATAACCGCCGAATCACGTTAAAACCCTGTAAAAACCAGCTCCAAGAAGTGACAATTGTTGTCACCCAAAGGAACGAAGTCCGCGCCTTTGGTGCCCTTACACGTCACTTATGAAACTCGCATGACCAAAAAAGCACTCATCACTGGCATCACTGGCCAAGACGGTTCCTACTTAGCCGAGTTGTTGCTCGACAAGGGATACGAAGTCCACGGGATCAAGCGTCGGGCGTCATCGTTCAACACCGAGCGGATTGACCATATCTATCAATCGCCACACGAGCAGAACGCGCGGTTCCGGCTGCACTACGGCGACTTGACCGACACATCGAATTTGACGCGGATTGTCAACGAAGTTCAGCCAGACGAGATTTACAACTTGGGAGCGCAATCGCACGTCGCCGTTTCGTTCGAGGCGCCCGAGTACACCGCTGACGTGGACGCGATTGGGACCTTGCGGATGCTCGAAGCGATCCGCTTTTTGGGCTTAGAGTACAAAACGCGATTTTACCAAGCGTCGACGTCCGAGCTGTACGGCTTAGTGCAAGAGACACCGCAGAAGGAGACGACGCCCTTTTATCCCCGCTCGCCCTATGCGGTCGCCAAGTTGTATGCCTATTGGATCACCGTCAATTATCGCGAGTCGTATGGGATTTATGCATGCAATGGGATTTTGTTTAACCATGAATCACCGCGGCGGGGCGAGACCTTTGTGACCAGGAAGATCACGCGTGGGATAGCCAATATTGCCCAGGGTTTAGAAGACTGTTTGTACTTAGGCAACATGGACTCGCTCCGCGACTGGGGGCACGCCAAAGATTATGTGCGGATGCAGTGGATGATGTTACAGCAGGAGCAAGCGGAAGACTTTGTGATTGCCACGGGTCAGCAATTAAGTGTGCGAGAGTTCGTCCGCATGTCAGCCGCCGAGGCGGGTATTGAGTTGGTGTTTGAAGGGGAGGGAGTCGACGAATTAGCCCGGGTAACGCGAGTGGTCGACGAAGCCAAAGCACCTGCGGTGGCAGCCGGGGATGTGATAGTGAGAGTGGATCCAAGGTATTTCCGTCCAGCGGAAGTGGAGACGTTATTGGGTGATCCAGCCAAAGCGAAAGCCAAGTTAGGCTGGGAGTGTGAGATCACGGTGGAAGAGATGTGTGCCGAGATGGTCGCCAATGACTTAGATCAAGCGAGAAGGCACGCCTTATTAAAAGACCACGGTCACAAAGTCACCGTCACCAAAGAGTAAACAAATTGTAAAACGATTGTCCCCAATCGTTTGTGCGTTAGCAACAAGCAACAAGCAACAAGCAACAAGCAACAAGCAACAAGCAACTAGCAACTAGCAACTAGCAACTAGCAACAAGCAACAAGCAACAAGCAACTAGCAACTAGCAACTAGCAACTAGCAACTAGCAACTAGCAACTAGCAACTAGCAACTAGCAACTAGCAACTAGCAACTAGCAACTAGCAACTAGCAACTAGCAACTAGCAACTAGCAACTAGCAACTAGCAACTAGCAACTAGCAACTAGCAACTAGCAACTAGCAACTAGCAACTAGCAACTAGCAACTAGCAACTAGCAACTAGCAACTAGCAACTAGCAACTAGCAACTAGCAACTAGCAACTAGCAACTAGCAACTAGCAACTAGCAACTAGCAACTAGCAACTAGCAACTAGCAACTAGCAACTAGCAACTAGCAACTAGCAACTAGCAACTAGCAACTAGCAACTAGCAACTAGCAACTAGCAACTAGCAACTAGCACTCCTCAGCCCCCAAGCCCCTACAGCCCGGAGGGCGACACACAAACTGCCGGGACCGGGGAGTGCCCCGTCTGACGGCGTTTTCGGGTCCAAAAGGCGATGGACCCCACCGCTAGGGCCATGCGGCCACACAAAGGCGGAGAGGGCCAAGCGAACCTCTAAACCCGAACCCCGCCGAAATGATTGACAAATTCGCCAACCACAGTAGCCTGAGAGACAAAGCCTAGCGGCACCCATCCGCCCATAAAAACCAAAGATACTCAGTTAACATAAAATAAACAGCCATTAATGGCACCACACGGGTCAACCATCGTGCACCCACGAGCAACCGTCACGCGGGGCGTGGGAGTGTCGGCCGTTCAGGGACGCGGCATGTTTATCACACGGAGGCTCTTTTGCGTTCTGATCCTCCAAGACCCTAAAAGAGGCACAACCATCCTCGGCAGCCTCTTGCCATCAGGCGACTGCGTCAAACCGCAAAAAAGCTCTGGCAAAAACTGTCAGCTAGCCTAGACTCAAGCAAAAGAAGAGGACCATACGACCAGCACGCGCCAGCAGTGCCAGGCCCCAGCCTGTCACCCAAAGGAACGAAGTCCGCGCTTAGTGTAGAACGATTGTCCCCAATCGTTTGCAGCATTCGAGCCGCAGCCACAAGCGTTTTGGGCAAGCGTATTACCCATTAGCAGGCTCCGTCAGCCGCAAGAAAAGACAAGCTCCGCCCCCCCGCGGGCTCGCAGGCTGTAGAAGTAATCGGTTTCGGCGAAATACGGGTGCCTAATGTTCTGCAAGAATGCATCAAGGGGGCAAGCTTCCGCGGAGCCAAAGGCGACTATGAATACTTCGACAGCCTGCTCGCCCGTGCGGCGAGCAAGTTGGACTAGCCACTAGCCACTAGCCACTAGCCACTAGCCACTAGCCACTAGCCACTAGCCACTAGCCACTAGCCACTAGCCACTAGCCACTCCCATGCTCCAATCCCTTCACCTCAGCCTCCATGAATACGACGCCATGGTTCGCAAAGGTGCCTTTGATGAACTGGGGCGAAAAATCGAGTTAATCCGCGGAGAGCTTGTCGAGATGAACCCCGCGGGCCCCTTGCACGATGATTCGATTGCATATTTGAATAATTGGTCGGTTCGAAACAGCGATCCCGCCACCACGCGGATCACCGCCCAAACGGGCTTGGATTTACCCCAGATCGATAGCCGTCCGCAGCCGGATCTATTCTGGGTCAAGGCCAAGCGATATCGAGAACATCATCCCCGCGCCGAAGACGTGCAATTAGCGATCGAGGTGGCCGATTCATCGCTTACCAAAGACCTCGAAGTCAAACGACTTCTTTATGCGGAAGCCAAAATCATGGAATACTGGATTGTCGATTGCCGCTCTCGCTGTATCCATGTTTTTCGTGATTCCGACGGCACGGATTATCAAACGCGATTCGTAGTCACCGCTGGAAACCCACTCAGCCCCCTGGTAGCCTCCGGCGCCCAACTCGACCTCCAAGACCTCTTCGAAGGCAACTAGCCACTAAGTCAATCCCCAATGCCCGCCCCAAAAATCATTCCCCGCTATACCTTCGACGACTATTGTGGTTGGGAAGGCGAGTGGGAGCTTTGGGACGGGATCCCGATTGCGATGACGCCTTCTCCTTTCGGTCCGCACCAGCGGTTACTTGCCGAGTTGGCCTATTGTTTTGTCGGGGCGATTAAGCGGTCTGGATGTCGAGAGTGTGAGGTGGTTGTGGAGTTGGACTGGGTGGTCGACCCGCACACGGTAGTCCGGCCGGACCTGAGTGTACTTTGCGGAGTGGAGCTGGGGCGATTCATTGAGCAACCGCCCAGCTTGATTGTTGAGATTGTCTCGGCCAGCACCTCGCGTCGCGATCGAGAAGAGAAGCGAATGCTTTACGAGCAGCAGGGGGTTCGGCATTACTTGATCGCCGACCCGGCGACGAACCAGCTTGAAAGACACAGGCTAACGCCTAGCGGTTGCTATGAAACGCTCACCAGCGTTGATCCTCAGCCTATATTCCAGCTCACCGCAAACTGCCAAATCGAAGTCAAGTTGCAAGATACCTAGCAACTAGCAACTAGCAACTAGCAACTAGCAACTAGCAACTAGCAACTAGCAACTAGCAACTAGCAACTAGCAACTAGCAACTTCCCATGCCCTCCACGCTTCATCTCAGTCTTGGCGAATACGACACGATGGTCCGGGTTGGGGCTTTCGATCGCCTGCCGCGAAAAGTCGAATTGATTCGTGGGGAGTTAATTGAGATGAACCCTGCGGGCCCGCTGCATGATTATTTAGTCGCTTATTTAATTAATTGGTCGGTTCGGCACACCGATCCTTTGCGGACAATGATTTCGTCTCAAACGGGGTTGGACCTGCCGGATCAAATCAGTCGGCCTGAGCCAGATTTGATGTGGCTTCGAAAAGCCAATTATCGCACTTCGCATCCCATCGCAGCGGACGTACAGTTAGCGATTGAGGTTGCCAACAGCAGTCTCGGTTATGACATCGAGGATAAGCGTAGACTTTACGCATCGGCAGGGATTGTTGAATACTGGATTGTGGACGCGATCGCCCACTGTATCCATGTTTTTACCTGCCCTCAGCGAGACGACTATGGAACTCGGCAGTTGTACAAAGTTGGCGAGCCCCTTGCACCGGCGATCGCCCCAACAGCAAACCTCGATCTCAACGACCTGTTCAACAACTAACACCTAGCCACTTCTTCCCAGCAACTTCATCCTCGCCACTAGCCACTAGCCACTAGCCACTAGCCACTAACCACTAGCCACTAGCCACTAGCCACTAGCCACTAGCCACTAGCCACTAGCCACTAGCCACTAGCCACTAGCCACTAGCCGCTAGCAACTAGCGACTTCTTCCTAGCCACTAGCAACTTATTCCTATGTCCTATGAAGACTTAGAAGTATGGAAGCGATCGGCGAGGTTATCGGTCAGCCTATATCGAGGGACGACAGAGCTACGGGACTTTGGATATCGGGATCAGTTAACGCGGAGTGGTTTATCGGTCCCGTCGAACATAGCGGAGGGGTATGAGCGAGACAGTGACAATGAGATTGCGAGATTTTTAACGATCGCGAAGGGATCATCGGGCGAGATGCGAACGCAGATATTGATAGGAATAGAAGCGGGTTATTTGGACAAGCAAGTGGGTCGAGATTGGGCGGATGAAGCGCAGCAGTTAGGGAGGATGTTAGCGGCCTTAATCCGTCGTCACAGGAACCGAGCCAATCCTCCTCCCCCAAGCCCATAGCCCTTACCCCCCTTCTAGCCACTAGCCGCTAACAACTAGCCACTCCTTCCTAGCCACTAGCCGCTAACAACTAGCCACTCCTTCCTAGCCACTAGCCGCTAGCAACTAGCCACTCCTTCCTAGCCACTAGCCACTAGCCACTAGCCACTAGCCACTAACTTCTTTGTCCCCTCAAGCTGAAAAACGATTCATCGAAGCCTGGCGTTACGCAGCACCCCGGCTGGAAGAAATTCGTTGCGCGGAACTCCGCGAGCTTGATGAAGCGGCGGGATTGAAAATGATTGGGGGGGGAGAGCGGAGTGAGGATGAGCGATTGGATACGGCGCTGACCAGCGGGTTGGCGCATTTTCAAGGTTGGATGATGCGATTAAGGGTGATGCAACTACAAGCTCAATTGCAAGATCAGATTGAACAACACGAGAAGGCCGACGTGGGACGCGAGTGATCGACCAGTCGCTTTGGAAAACGGCAGTCGCGTTGCAGGAGTACCTCCAAGGGACCGGGCACCCATTTTGTTTTATTGGTGGAATCGTTGTCCAGCGTTGGGGTCAACCGCGGATGACTGGAGACGTGGACGCGACGATTTTGACGCGGTTTGGTGGGGAGGCGGAGCTTGCCGAGGAAATTTTGAGACGGTATCAGAGCCGCATTGAAAGCCCGCTTCAATTTGCGATTCAGTCGCGGATACTGTTACTCCAAGACATTCGCAACAACCGCATTGACCTCTCGATTGGTGGGTTAGACTTTGAGTACCGAATTGTGGAGCGATCATCGATGTGGGGGATACCTGGGGGCGGATACATCCGCACCTGCGGTGCCGAGGACTTGGTAGTTTTGAAGGCATTTGCCGCTCGTCCGCAGGACTGGATTGACGTCGAGCAGGTAATTATCCGCCAAGGTGAAAAGTTAGACCGTGAGTTGATACATCGAGAGCTAGCACCGCTAGCGGAACTGAAAGAAGAACCAGAGATTCTAGCGCAACTCGAACACCTCCACCAAAAACACCTGCCTAGCCACTAGCCACTAGCCACTAGCCACTAGCCACTAGCCACTAGCCACTAGCCACTAGCCACTAGCCACTAGCCACTAGCCACTAGCCACTAGCCACTAGCCACTAGCCACTAGCCACTAGCCACTAGCCACTAGCCACTAGCCACTAGCCACTAGCCACTAGCCACTAGCCACTAGCCACTAGCCACTAGCCACTAGCCACTAGCCACTAGCCACTAGCCACTAGCCACTAGCCACTCTCCCATGCTTTATGCAGAAGTCAAGATTGTGGAGTATTGGATTGTCGATTGTCGGTCCAGTTGCATCCACGTCTTCCGCGACCCGGATGGAGTCGATTATCAAACTCGTTTCGTTGTTACCGTCCGCGACCAACTCAGGCCCTTGATCGCGCCTCACGCCGAACTCAACCTTCAAGACCTCTTCGAAGGCAACTAGGAATGAGTGGCTAGTGGCTAGACGCTAGCAACTAGCTGCTTCTTTCTAGCCACTAGCCGCTAGTCACTAGCTAACTTGCCCCGGCCGAACACCGAAGACAAGGCCTGACCCCGGCGCAGCCACCCTCGCCCCTAGCAGCGAGAGCCGTATGAGGTAGTGCTTCGCGTACGGATCTGTGCGGGGGGCGGCCGGTAACGGCCGTCCCTACCGCGATCCCCGGCGCAGCCACCACAACCAAGGCCCGACCCCGGCGCAGCCACCACAACTTATACTGAAGTTGCGGAAGTCCCTCCACTTTAAAAGAGACGCAATGAACAACCCCCTGCTCAAACCGATACTAGCGTTTACGGGCGGTGCAATATCTCGAGTCCCCTTGCTTTATAGTGTCTACAGAAATCACAATTTCCGAGGTAAGCAACTACTTAGCAACTACATCAGTCTTCCGAAGGAAAGCGGTATTTATGATGTCAACGGTCTTAAATATGAGCTTGATTTCCAAGACGAGATCCAGCAGGCGATTTTCCTAGGCACTTACGAACGAGATGACCTTGCGTTTCTTAAGGGAATTGTAGCGAAAGGCGACATCTGTTTAGATATTGGTGCAAACGTTGGCTTCTACAGCGTTAACCTTAATCGCCTTGCCCCGCTTGGAAAAGTTTTTTCAATCGAGGCGGACAGCAACAACTTCAAACGCCTGCAAACGAATCTTCAACTAAACAATATGCGCACGGACCGCGCTGAGAACATTGCGATCTCAAGCAAAGCAGGCACTGCCACCTTTTCTCGCACACTTGAACGCAACAGCGGATGGGGCAGACTTGGTGAATGGAAAGCCGCATCCGAGACAATTAAGGTGAACACCACAACGTTAGACGATTTTCTTGCAACACATGAAATAGAGAAAATTGATTTCCTTAAAATCGACATCGAAGGGCATGAACTGGAATTCCTCGTTGGTGGGCAACAGTCACTTGCAAATGGCAAAGTGCGAAAAATGCTAATTGAGTATTCAGGGTACGTCCTCGAACCTCGTGGGATTACGCTCAGAGATTACGTCAAGGCCATCGAAGATCTTGGCTTCCGACCTAAGGATCTCGAATTAAAACGCATTGCGAGCGCAAAAGCAGGCAAGTACACGGGAGAACGACGCACAATGAATCTTTATTTTGAGTGGGACGGATAGTAATCCGAGTATAACTCACCTTTGCCTTTGCTCTAGCACGCACCTGCGCTTAGCAGCGGACGCCTCGCTGCAGCAAGTACAACACGGCGCGTCCGTCAGAGGAAGCGGCGCGTGATGCTGACACGCCACTTCCCGTAGTTTGACTTCCTGTTTAGATGTGAAACTGACATCCACAGTAACCGACCGTTACATCCCGAAATACGCGAAAACAACACTAGCATTCAACATGCCGACGCCAAGCTAGTGCCTAGCGAATATGTTGTTATCGTTTGATCTCGACGGTAACGCGGGCGTTGCCCACATCTCCTAATCTAAACTGAACACCCGCGATACCAAGGGGAAGGCCGCTTAAGTGTTTGTGACTGAGAAACAGAGCATGATATCTATAGAATGGCTGCTTAAAATGAGAGCTATGATTATAAGGTGCTGGTTTGACATAGCCGCAGCAACTTTCATGCGTTCGAAAGAACAGAATTAAGCAAGTAATTTGTCGGTTACGCGGTTGCATACTTTATGGGTGCGCTGAGGCCGTGATGTGCTTGATGATTGGTAACGACTTGACATCGTTAAATGCATTAAAGGCCCCCGTAACCGGAAAGTGGAAAAAGACAAGTTGCGTTCCAACCTGAGGTGATTGGTACGCCCGTTGGGTATCGACCATCAGCAGCCCTTAATCATAACCAAAAGGGCTTTTTAGGATCCGAAAAACGCGTACAAATCTCAACCTGACGTGTCGGTTAATGTGCCGGCCTCAGCTGAACCAGTATTTTTCGTTATGCGACTTATCGCACAGCATCCGCGTTCCTGTCAGAACGTTTGCATTGAACCCGCCAACAGCGCGACTCAAAGTTAATCGCAGAAGTCATTGTAAACCATTATCCCAATCCCCTCTCGCTGCCCCATCTCCTCCGCAGCTAAAGTACCTTCGTCCGGTTGAATTGCCGTAGGGACTAACCGCTAGAAAACCAAATCCACATCCACCTTACAGGTTCAAGGAAAGCTCTAAACCCGCGAAGAGACCCGCCAACAGCGACAGTGTTACGAAACACTTGCTGACGAACCTGAAATAAACGGAAAAGAGCTGTTCCGAACTCAGCCGATTGAGGAATAAAACGCCGGTCACCCCTCGCCAAAAACCAGTTCAACCAGCCACTTCGGCTATACAAAATCGCCCGCTCAATCACGCCCTCTGAAACGAAAATCGAACCCAGCCAATTCAACGAGACGTGAAAACCAAACCCCAAACTTCGAAACCGCCAGACGACATACAACCGTCTACGAACACATCATTAACGGCTCTCGTCGAACCAACAGCAAACACGCGAACCACCGAAAAAGTTGACCTTAGAGATTTAAAGCGAAAATCAGTTCGTGGCGGTGCGGTAACCTTACTCTCTCAAGCGGTTTCAACCGCCGTGCACCTCGCATCGACGGTGATCCTAGCCCGGATGTTAACGCCGGCGGACTACGGCATCATCGCGATGGTCACTGCGATTACATCGTTCGCAGGCTTATTCCGTGATCTAGGATTATCATCCGCAGCGATTCAGAAGAAGGACCTAACGTCAGGTCAGCAAACCAATCTCTTTTGGCTAAACGTCGCAATGGGTGCGGCGATTACGATTCTAGTTGCCACCTGCTCGCCGCTGGTCTCTTGGTTTTATGGTAAGCCTGAACTAACCGCTGTCACGATTGCACTCTCGTTTAACTTCGTTATCGGAAGCTTCGGCGCCCAACATGGCGCGATGCTTGTGCGCAATATGCAGTTCGGACGTAAAGCAATTGCCGGAATTAGTGCCGGCGTTTTATCACTTATTGTGGCCGTCACAATGGCGATCAACGGGTTTTCATATTGGGCCCTTGTCGTAAGTTCATTGGCTGGAAGCCTTATAAGTACGACACTCTTATGCATTTTATCACCATTTTGGCCGGGTTTGCCGAGCGCTAGTCACGGCGTTTGGAAAATGGTGGTTTTCGGCTCCCATGTGACACTGAGCGGCATTTTTAATTATCTCGCTAGAACTTCAGATAATATTCTTATTGGTAAATTTTGTGGCGCTGAAGCTTTAGGCATTTACAGCCGAGCATATGCCTTGCTTGTATTCCCTCTAACCTTAATAACGAGACCTCTGGATGCGGTGGTGTTTCGAACACTTTCACAACTCCAGAATGATTCAGTGAGTTTCAGGAACTTTGCAATAAAGATTGTTCGGTTGGTTGCATTCCTAACAATGCCAATTGTATGTCTTTCAGCGTTAATGTCTGATCACATAATATTACTTGCTCTGGGCGAGAATTGGTTAGATGCTGTGCCGATTTTTAGCATTCTGGCGATTCCTGCATTTTTTCAATCGACACTTACTATCCGAGGGCAAGTTATGCTTAGCCTTGGATTTTCCTCCCGATTGGCCGTCTGGAGTATTATGAAGGGCGCTGCTACAACAATTGGCTTTTTGATCGGCTTGAACTGGGGGGTCGAGGGTGTTGCAGCGTCCTACGCAGTTTCAAACATAGTCCTCATGTATCCATCCCTTTGGTACACACTGAGAGGCACCCCGTTCGGCGTTAGTGACTATTTTACTTCTATCAAAACGTCCGTCCTTGCGTGTGTGAGTTCCTCTATAGCAGTGTTAATTTTTCGGTATTTATCACATCCTGAGGTATCGGCGTTACCGTTCAATAGTGTCTATTTTGAGATGAGTTTTTTTATGATTAGTTACGGAATGCTTGCGTTGTGGAGCAGAAGCAATCGTGAGGATCTCACGCTTTTGTACTATAGTCTAACTGGGAATCCGGGCATCAATGTCAACAGATAAAATTAATGTTTTTATGGTTGGCGCGTCCAAAGCGGGTACTACTTCCGTGTGGACATATTTCCGGTCCCATCCTTCAGTGTCCGTGGGAGTGAGAAAGGAGCCTCGTACGTTTGCGTTCGAAGACTGGCGAGGAAGAGTCAGGGAACAAGAAAACGAGCATGACAACACAAAAGCCCTCAAATTAGACGCAAGCCCTATTTACTCGCAACCTCCAGTGCTGGTGCGTGCCGCGGAACGCATCTATAAGTACAACCCTGAGGCTAAACTGATCTATATTCTTAGGGAACCAATTGCTCGGATTCACTCTGCATGGAAGCAGGCGTTATCGTCAGGCCATCATCTGTACAACGTCTACAAAGCGAAGACAGATGTTCCGGTACCAAAGATGCCCATGGATCTAGATTTGGCTGTTTGGAAGTATCCATTATTTGTTGAGTCGTGCAAATACTACGAAGCATTAAAGATTTTCGGAGCTTATTTTCCGGAGGACCAAATCAAGGTTCTGTTCTTTGAGGACTTAGTAAATTGTCCCGAAGACTTTTTTAACGACCTTTGCGGGTTCCTCGGGATTGAACACCACTCCGAATTGAATGGTATCAGGGCAAACCAATCATCGAACAAAAAAGTAATGCCAGGTTTTTTAGCCCGCGTACTTCTAAATTCGCCTCCGCTTGGTTTGCTGAGGAATTTCCATTCCGATTGGTATAAGAGTTTAGAATCAAAACTTTCTAACGGAATATTGATGGACCAGGAGTTGAGCGCGGAGACCAGAAATCGCGTCGTAGAGTATTTGCAAAAGGACGTCGAAGCTGTTTTATGCAAATACTCGCCACAAGTGCAAAGATGGAGCAGATTTTGGCTCTAACAGAGTAGTGAAGGTCTTCTGTTTGAGCTGACGAAAAAAATATTTGCAGTGATAGTTTTGAAACCCAGTCGCGCTCGACGCCCGCATTTGAATGAAAAGTGAGAACGTCAGTTCAAAGAATATCGCAGAAACCTTCAGCCTCATTATTTTACTAAGAGTACACAGAACACTTTGGTTCTCTTACTCTTTCTGCAAGACGATTGATCTCGTGTCTAGACTGCTTGCTTGTTTGCGAGGTTTGGTTGAAAATCAAGCGTTGTTTGAAATATTAAAAACGTTAAAATAATGCGATCTTTTAAAAAAGTTTTTTTGTCGCTAAGGCATGTTATTGGAAACGCGTTTCGGCGATGTTTTTCGCATGTCGATCAATGTGTCATTCGAATGTCAGCGAAGTCACGATTGCTATCTTGCTTTTACTATGCAACTTTAAACGACGGTTTTAGTTTTGAGCAGCGGGGTTTCTTGGCAGGGCGATTAAGGTATGAACAGAACTTACGTTCACCTGTCCGGAGCATGGCATTGCTCAGGAGGAATGTTCATCGGATAGAGAAAGGTTTGCTAATGAGGCCACGACGAGTCCCGTTTGCGAAAGATTATATTGGCGAGACTGTAGATGGGTTTTGCGCTGCGGCTTGCGCGGAGACTTTAGAGCCAACCGAATTGAGATGGGCAAATGATGTTTTGAACTCGTATTTTGAAGTCTGTGCGGGAGACCCGTCCCTTGATGAGTACGAAAGAAGATTTAATTCCCATAGACTCCATATCAGCACCGAGGGTATGGTAGCGCTTATTCCATACCTAAGAAAAGAACAAGATATACCAAAGATTGACTTCGATGTTCTTTTAACTTTAGCTAAATATCGCCGCTCGGTCCGCTGGTTTCTTCAAATACCTGTTCCTCGCCGTTTAATTGATAGAGCCATTGTGCTAGGCGGATACGCCCCCAGTGCGTGTAACCGGCAACCTTATGAATTTAGGGTGATTGATGATCCAGACCTCGTACGAAAAGTTGCCCGAATTCCAATAGGAACAGGTGGATATGCAGATAATATTCCGTGTATGATCGTAATTGTCGGACAGCAACGTAATTACTTCGATGAGCGTGATCGGCATTTGATATACATCGATGGATCATTGGCGGCGATGTCATTCATATTTGCTCTGGAATGTCAGGGCTTGTCATCCTGTTGTATAAATTGGCCTGAGATTGCGAGTAAAGACATCGAGATGGCCGACGCTTTGCAGTTAGACGCTGATGAGCGGCCGGTAATGTGCATTGCTGTAGGCTACCCTGATCCGAATGGAATGGTGGCTAATTCAGCAAAGAAAGCATTAGATGTATTGCGAAGGTATAATTTTGAATAAACCACTGACAGTTGAGATTCACGGGACGGGGACACACAACCGCGGCGCCGAGTTAATGGCAATAGCGATTTCAGACAAACTCAGAGCGCGGTTCCCAGGTGTTCGCATTGTTGTGCCGGTGGAGTTTGGTCCATATGAATTGCGTGCGGCACATAGGTTCTGGACTACACTGGAGAGTCGTAATAGGTATCAAAGAAAATACCTTCAGATTTCCTCTAGATTTCCAAATAGTATAGATAGATTGTTTACGAGTGTTGAGGCAAAAATACACGCTCTATCCTGCGGGCGCGGTTCTGTACTTTCGCATGGCGGTATTCTGCACCCTAAGGAAATTGATTTAGTAATTGACGCGTCTGGTTTTGCGTTTTCGGATCAATGGGGGGCGGGAAGGGCGCAGACATTATTGCGGAAGATGGAGTTTTCCAGGAGAGGAAAACCGCTAATTCTGATGCCACAGGCCTTTGGTCCTTTCAGGAATCCTTCGGTAGCAATATCAACAAGAAAACTGATTGAACGAGCGAGTCTCATTTACCCCAGGGACTCTTCGTCATATAGTTCATTATGTGAGGTTGTTGGAACGATAGATAAAGTAGTCCAGACTCCAGACTTCACCCTTTCTGTCGAGCCGCTCGAGTCGACTGGTTTAGGGCTACCCTCGAAATATTCGTGCATCGTTCCTAACGTCAGGATGATGGATAAGACTGATTACTCAGAAGACTATCTTTGCTTTCTCGAGCATTCAATTGCGTGTCTAGAGCGAAATGATCTTAAGCCGATCTTTCTATTGCATGATGCTAACGAGGATCAGCGTGTCTTGAATCTCCTGCGCGAGCGGAATATTCGGATTCCTTGTTATACTCACCCTGACCCCAGGGTGTTAAAGGGTATCCTTTCTAACGCCGATTTGGTGTTGGCGTCTCGATTTCACGCGCTAGTGAGTGCCTTGTCTCAGGGCGTACCATGCATTGGTGTTGGGTGGTCACATAAGTACCCGGAGCTTTTTTCGGATTTTGGTTGCAAAGAACTCTTGCTAACTGATTTGTCTCGGCTGGATATTTTAGAGGCAAAGATAAAAGCCCTGGATAATAAAGAACAGCGAGATGCGATAAGTGCTACGCTTGTCGCGGCGACTGGTGAACTAAAATCAAAGGTTTCCGAAATGTGGGAATCTGTTTTTCATTGCATTGAGTCTGCGAAACTTCATAATTAACGACCAGCGGTTCCGAGAATCGACCTGATTGTTTTTCATGCTGAACATTCGTCTGCCGCGTAGGTTCATTGTTGTCCTTATGGAAAGTCGTTGTCTGATGTGCCCAACCAGGATTACAGTTGGATTCTCAATTCGAATTGCATGAAGCCAGCTCAGCTGGCGGCAAGGCCGATGCCTAGCTGGAAACTATAGTGAAGTCCAAAATTGCGCAATTTAGCTCTTGACGGAATCCGAGGAATCGCAGCATTGTCAGTGCTTGCGTTTCACTTAGCAACGCACGATCAATTAGTGTCGGAGATACGGGGCGTATCGGATAGACTGCTGTGAGTTCAATTCGATCCCCACAGAGCGGAGCCACGGATGGCCATCAGTTTACGCGGAGCCGATTCACAGACCGAGCAACGTTTGCGTGATTTTGCTGGAACTTTATCGGAGAAGGATGGTAGGCGGTTTGCTGCCATCGAAGCGACACAGCGTGGGCATGGCGGGATCACTTACATCGCCGGTGTGCTTAGGATTTCGACTCGAACGATTAAACGGGGTATCGCGGAACTTGATCACTTGAAGGAGGACCCGGCGGCTGGACGCCTACGTCGGCCTGGTGCCAGTCGAAAAAAAAGATCGATTCCGAAACGCCGGAAGAAGCCAACCTGATCGCGTGCATCGAGTTCCCCACCGCCGGAGACCCCGACGAAGAGGACATCATTTACACCGACTTGTCGCCGCAGGATCTGTCGGAGCGTCTGGCGAAGATGGGAACCCCCGTGGGCAAAGACGCGATCGCTCAGTGGCTCGACAACGCGGGAATCCGTCGACGGCAAATTCGCAAAGACATCCCTGGCGGCGAACATCCCGACCGAGACTGCCAGTTTGAACGCATCGCCGAACTGGTCTCGCAATACGAAACAGCCGGCGAGCCCTGGTTCTCGATCGACACCAAAGCGAAGGAGCATTTGGGGCTTCTGTATCGTAAGGGGCGAGTTCGCGGCAACCGTTCGTTCGAAGCGTTTGATCATGACTTTCCTTCTTAGGCCGATGGCGTTCTGATTCCACACGGGATCTTTGACCCGAAGGCCAATTGGGGGCATATCAACCTGGGACTGTACCGCGACACCAGCGAATTTGCCTGTGAGTCGTTCAGGCGTTTTTGGAACAAGATCGGCCACCGACGTTATCCCGACGCCACGTCGATTCTGCTGACTTGTGACGGGGGCGGCAGCAATTCAGCGAGCAAGTACATCTTCAAATACGACCTGGAGCGACTGAGTGATTCGATCGGTTTGCCGATTCGCATTGCTCACTATCCACCGTACTGTTCGAAGTACAACCCGATCCAACGCCGCTTCTTTCCGCACATCGGACGGGCGTGCAGTGGAATGCTGTTTGATTGTCTCGACACGGCAGTGTCGCTGATGCGCGGGGCGAAGACGAGAACTGGACTGCGAACGACCGTCGCTGTCATCAAACGCATCTTTGAAACCGGAAGGAATGCCACCCAAGATATGAAAGACAACCTAAAAATCGTCTACGATGATCTCCTGCCAAAGTGGAACTATGTCGCAAATCCCAAAACGTGACAGTTATTCACCGTGCGTTGCTTAACAAACGACGGAACGCGTCGATTATATGGAGATTCTGTAGAATTGCCATTTGAATTCCAGTACGGACACTATGGAGTAGAGGCTTTTTTTGTCTTAAGCGGCTATGTAATTTACCAATCGCTTGAAGGAAAGCCATCGGCCTTCGAGTTTGCAAGAGCTAGGTGCATGAGACTTTACCCGACCTTTTGGTTGTGCCTCGCTATATCTGTTGGGATCGTCATGACTGTCTATCCCTGGGGCAATCGAGATGTGTCGTTGGTTAGCATCCTAGCGAATGCGACAATGTTGCCCCGGCAACTGCTTGGTATCGCAGGTCCTTAAGAGGGTTCTTACTGGACATTGGAAATCGAATTTTATTTTCATCTAATAATTGGAATGGTTTATTACAAGCAAGGTAGGGGCTTTGTTATTCCAGTTTTTGTGTCTATGACAGTATTAGGCTTGGTCATCGAGGCCACCCAGACGGTAAATTTCGTCAGTTCTTATTCAAGCGTCTTGGGAAGCATGGCTGTCCGCGCTCGCACTTTTTTCGTATTAGAGTACGCAAGGTTATTTTTGATCGGCATTGCGCTGTATTTGTTGGCTGAAAGGAAAGGAACAAAATACGTTTGGTCGATCTTACTAGGGATTCTGGCGACGTATTACGTGAGTCTCTTGGATGAGATTTTCATTTCGATAGTCGTAGCGGTTTTTCTTTTAACTAGCAATAAGATAATTTACGGTATTCTATCGACAAGGCTGCTAGTGTTCTTGGGGACAATCAGCTACCCATTGTATTTGCTGCATATGAACTTGGGGAGAAGTGTCTATTATTACGTCCAGGGTGCCGTGCCATCAAGCTTAATTGCCTTCCTTGCTTCGTTGTTCTCTGTTCTTTTGGTGGCGACGATGGTAACGTACTTTTTCGAGAGGCCTTTGCAGAGAATGATGCGAGCAGCGTCATTAAATAGAAAGAAGACGCAACTTATTGCTGAAGCATAGCAATCATTGTTTCGAAATGATCTTATTTTTCATTGAATGTTACCCACTGGTTTCACTTCGAAACAATATGTTTATTCGCTTGTAAAGATGTCCTTAACTCGTTCTTATCGTTTGCCTGCTTATATCGCTATTTGTGCAGGCAAAGGCGATTCCAGTAGAGATCGCGGAATAGTTTAAATTAGATGAAATACTTGCGGTATCATTAGTAACCGAAATTAGTGGCTTGGTCAAGCAGAGGAGATGCCGTTCAATATGGGGAATCCCCTCTACAGTTGTTTTAAATACTTTCTGATTACTTTCTTTTAACATCTTGCTACAAGTCAATCGATCCATCGATGCCTCTGCTCTCCGCGCTGATAATAACGAGTTTTATTGGCGACATCTATTATAGCATTGCAAACCGGTTTCATTCTGAATATGTGTAAAGGCGGGGCGCCATTGCTAGATGGCGGCATAACTGTTGTCGTACCTTGCTACAACGCTAGTCGATTTATCGTTGAGTGTGTACAAAGCGTAATTAGTCAGGAGAAGAACGGTTTCTTTGTCGAGCTTATTATCGTAGATGACGGATCAACTGACGAGAGTATAAGTTTACTAGAGCCCTTTAAGGAGCAATGCAAGCTTGTTGCGCAGAGTAATCGCGGTGCTTGTGTTGCGAGGAATCTGGGCTTGAGCTTGGCGAGTTATACGTTGGTCAAGTTTTTAGATGCCGATGACTATCTCGCAACGAACGTGCTTAGCCGGCAGTATGACCAGATACGTTCAATTCCGGGACGCTCTGTATCCGTGTTTGGCGATGTAGTTACAGTAGATGAAACCGGCAGAGCTGTGGCGCAACCGCAAATGTCCACCTCGAGTGGTAATTTAACTCGGAAACAGTGTCTCAGCGGGATAACACTAACAGCTTCTCCATTGCACTGGACTGAGAGAGTTAGAGCAATCGGCGGATTTGACACGCAAGTCCCTCGAGGCCAAGAGCAGGATTTACACACGCGTTTATGGCTTTCCGGCGTGGATTTTAAGCATTTTGAAGGAACAACGTACTATTATAGGCAGCATCCTGGACCAAGGATAAGCAGCCGAGACGGCGACACTGACATATTAGCTGGTCGCTATAAGGCTTTTTGTCGGCAGATATCACTAGCGAAAGCTCGCTTCGGAGATGAACTTCCGCCTGATGTATGTGACGCGTTTGCGGAGTTACTCTGGGGGACTGCGAGATTAGGGTTGCGAAAAGGTGCGCACAGGGAAGATGTTTTACCATTTTTCATCCAGGCTTCTGCAATGTCTAACGGTCGTGTTGTAGTCGGTAGTCTCGTTTACAGGTTAATTGTGTTCGTCTTTGGACCAATCTTAGCAGAGCGTTTCTTGACGATGCTCAAACGTATTCTTATGGTTCTCCGGCATTCCAATGTGGCATCGCCTAGTAATTACCGCCCCCGTTGATCCCGCTATTCCTCGCAATGATAACACGATTCCGGCAACCTTTTTACATTCACGAAAAAACCTCCGTTGTTGAACTGCACTTACTGGACAGCATTTCACCGTTCACCACTCATGTGAATAGTCTGGTCATTCAAAGCGAGTTTCCTGTTTTGGCTCCACTCCATTTCCCTGACGCCCTAAGTAGCGCCTCCTAGGCCATTCGAGGTTGCGATTTTAGTGTTACAGATGCGTCAACTTAGTTTAGTTTTTGAGAAGAATATAAATGCAGAATGTGGTATCACTTCCAAACGTATTGTCAATTGGAGGGCAGCGATGCGCTTCGACGTATCTGGTAAATTTGCTTCAGTCGCATCCAGAAGTTTTTTTTCTCAGTGAAGTCAATTCCTTTTTCAACGTTCGTTGCGAGGCGGACTTTGAAAAGCTCTTCGAGCTTTACAAGCCTGCTGCGAACGTAAAAGTTATAGGTGAGAAGTCGCCTGCATATTCAGCAATGTACCCTTGGGAAATAGCGAATATCGCAGCGTTAATCCCAGAATTGAAGATCATATTTAGCATTCGAAATCCAGTGGAGAGATCAATTTCCGCGGTTACACGATCATGGTCGTATCAGCATCTCGCAGGAACTAAGGTTATTTCACGCACCGACTTTGGAATTTTGAAATCGTTGGAATTCGGTATTGGTGAAAGGATGTCTAATTACACTAATACTTACCGAAATTGGACAACTTTTTTTGGACGTCATAACGTCTTAGTTTTGAGCTTTGACGAATTGTCCCGAGATCCTCAGGAGTGGGGCAACAAGATTAGTAGTTTTTTAAAGATTGATTCTACCATCAAACAGCCCTCCTTTAAAGAAAGGATTAATGTTACGAGAACAGAAGAAAAAGTTAGTGAGTTTGTGAAGTTTTACCTCGCTAAAAGATGGCGATCGATGCTAGACGAATTGAGCGCTCTTTTGCCAGAGGTAACGTGCATAAAAACTTGGCAATGTGAATTAGACGAGATAATTACAATTGGACATAAAAAGAGAAAATGGTCGAGTCGCTATTGGGCATACAGAAAGTGTTTTGCGACATCTCAAGCACTTTTCTACCGTCCTATTTCGTTTGCAAGATCTCGATGGAGGGCACATTTGTTTCGAGCGGTAATTCGCAACCTTAATTGAACCGGAATTATTCAAGAACTTTAATTGCTAGCATTTTGTTGCTCCGAATTTAACGCAGTTTTCCACGCAGATGCTCCGAGCCTTGCTTCACCTGATTGAGTGAAGCACAAAGCTGCCCGTAAATGTGTGTTTTCCCGGAAAATCTCCGGATGAAATATAGCTAGCTTTCTGAGGCTCTTGAATAATTCGGGTTGAAAAGAATTCTTCATAAGCGGTTTGCGAAGTGTTGTTGCCGATTTTTTGCACGAGACTTGTTGTTATCGGAGATTAAAGCTCTTGTAGATTGAAGATGGATCCAGTTTTAGGGATAGGGGTTTAGAGCTGCACTTGAGGCGAACGCCTCAGCGCTGAGATTTACTCATGCCGCCAAGGCGAGGAGTTGCGCAAATTTTTTTCGGTTTTCTCGTCGTTTGGAGTCGGCTTGCAGATCGGCTAAACATGATTACTGTAGCATCTTGCGGGTAATTTCAATTAGACTCCAATTTTTGGGAACACGGCCGCGTGTTCCTTAGATTTAGGGTAAGTCGCGGTTTAGACGGCCACTGCGGTGCACTTCAGCGCGTAACGATTCAGCGAAGTTCGCTTTCGCATCCCGTCTTCGGCGTCATCGCTGTTCGGCGACAATTAGTTCTCCCCTTTAGCGACAATTAGAATTCCCTGCTAAGTGGTTTTGTCGAGTGTCTCGTCGGTAGTGGATTTGCCGGTGGTCGCTGCTTGCTTGGCCTTCTCCACCCGATAGCTCGGAACGTTCAACTCGATGATGATGCTGTGATGCACCAAGCGGTCGATCGCTGCTGCTGTCGTCATCGCATCCTTGAAGATCTGGTCCGCCCGCTTATTGCTCAAGGCACTATTGAGGTAACCCGGCTTCGCAGTAATGAAAAACTGTTCGAGGTTCTGTCGCGTGAATCGGGGCAGTCTGGACGGCCTCGCAAATATGCCAAGCACCGCATCAGCTTGAAGGAACGCGCCGGTCGGCGAGATGGTCGGAAGGCGATCATGTACGCTTGGCGAGGCGTGATGAAGGAGGGACGCTACTAAACGTTCGTCGCGACCAGTGAAGTCTTTGGTGGCGCGATCCGCGTGGTGCTTCTGGAGAGCGGACGAGGTAATTGGGCAGCTTATGCCAGCAGCGACTTAGAGATGACCGCCGAAGCGATCTTGAAGATCGTTTCGGATCGGGGGAGCATCGAAGAACTCTTTCATGATGTTAAAGAGATCTGGGGTGCGGGCCAGCAGCAAGTCCGCAATTTGTATTCGATTATCGGTTGTTAGCATCTGTGCGGCTGGCTATATACGATGGTGGAACTGGAGTCTTGGGACGCTCCTGCTGAAGCGTATGTCGACCGCAGCGACCGACCATGGGACAATCCTGACCGCCGACCTTCTCACGCCGACCGTAGGCGTAACATTGCCCGCGAAATGCTGCGTGAATCATTTTGAGCCGATCTGCAAAGCGTCACCAAAAAACAATAAATCCGACAACGATTCGAGCAACTTCTGGCCTTGGTCGCATAAGCCGATGTCAGCGTTGAGACGTTTGCTTAAAGTGCAGTAGCATTAAAAAAGAACTCGAATGATCGCCGCTTTCTTATCACACTTCTTCCCTGATGAACTAAATTTGGTTGGCTCTAAAACTTCATCGGTATACATGGGGTTTTCTATCTTATGGCGTGGCCATTAATTTGGTGTCCATCTAACGTTTTATCGGCTAGATTCCGCCGATCTTGGGATTTCTCTAATGGATGATTTAGACTTAGGTTACATTTACGGAGATAACCTTCCCTCTCACAGTAATGCGTATCTCTGGCCATCGGTATTTCGCACAGTTCGCAAGTATGACCCATCTCGTATTTTTGATCTTGGGTGCGGAAATGGTGCTTTGGCATTTCGCTTAACCGAAGAAGGTAGGATGGTCACGGGCGTGGACCCATCTTTGAATGGGATTCGGATTGCGTCACAACAGTGTGACGCACTTAGTCAATAGGGAAAGCGAGCTCCCAAGCTAAAACTCGGTAATGCTTATGATGATCTTGCCGGGACATATGGGTTATTTCCGTTCGTTGTTTCACTTGAGGTGGTGGAGCATGTTTACTATCCTCGAAAGTATGCAAAATGCAGCGATTCACGGTGAGCATCTGAGGCCCCGTTTTTCTCGTGTTTGAGCGACTTTGATTTGCTAGCATGTCGCGACGAGCGGCTTGGCCCTGCGGAGGGGGTTTCGGCGTCGGGTCAATGAGCGACAATAAGTATTAAGTTGCCCAAACATGAGGTCACGGATGAGAAACCAAGCAGATCTACCTAAACCACGACGAGGTCTTTCCGCCGACGCATTGATCCAAACGCTGCGGCGAAGGTTCCAGGACGTTCCCGATCAACGAAGGCAGGCCTCATGCGATTATCCCATGAGCGACACGCTCATGAGCGCCTTCGCAATGTTTGCCACCAAAGAACCCTCGATGCTCTCCTTCGAGGATCATCACCGTGAGCTGCACATCGAGAAACCGTTCGGAATTAATGCCGTCCCCAGTGATACTCAGATGCGCGAGATCCTTGACGGCATCGATATTGAACCACTCAATGAGGCGTTCGCGGACTTGTTTTGGGAACTGCAACGAGGCAAAGAGCTCAAGCAATGGCTTTTTGACGATCAGTACTATCTCGTCGCCATTGATGGTTCCGGCTACTTCTGTTCCGACCATATCAAGTGTGATCACTGCATGGTTCGTCGCACCGGCGGCAAAGAGCAGTACTACCATCAAGTCGTGGCAGCGGTTTTGGTACATCCTATTACAAAGCAGGTTATCCCACTGGCCGTTGAGCCGATCATGCGCAGCGACGGAAAAGCCAAAAATGACTGCGAACGCAACGCGACAGGTCGTTTATTGCAGCGGTTACGCAAACAACACCCCAAGCTAAACATGCTTGTCATCGAAGATGGCTTGGCGAGCAATGCACCGCACATTGCCGACTTAGAGCGAAACAAGATGCACTACCTACTCGGTGCCAAACCGGGCGATCATGAATATTTATTTGATCAAGTCATCGCCCAGATGGATGCCGACAACTACCGACTTCAAACGCATCAGGTTGCTACGGCTAAGAATACCTTCAGTACCGAAACGAGTTATGTTACTGGCGTCTCACTCAATAAAACGCACCGCGATGTGCGAGTTAATTTTCTTCAGCATCATGAGTTTGATTCTGTCGAGGGTGGAGTCACTAAGCGATTCAGTTGGGTGACAGACATCGATCTAAGTGACAAGAGCCTGTATGAATATCAGAAAGCAGGCCGTTGTCGCTGGCGAGTGGAGAATGAAACGTTCAATACACTCAAGAATCAAGGCTATCGCTTGGAACATAACTATGGGCACGGAAAGCAGAATCTGACAACCGTACTTGCGTTGCTGATGTTCCTGGCCTTCACAGTGGATCAAATCCAGGAGGCTTGTTGCGGTCTTTTCAATGCCGCAATGGAGCGTGCGGGTCGTCGGATTCGTTTATGGGAAACAATCCGCAGCCACCTTCGCCATTTTGAATTCAATAGCTTTGCGGACTTGTACCAAGCGATCGCTTCGGGCCGCCTTTGCAAACCGCCGCCCGCCGGCTGAGGCGGTTGAGTCCCTCCAACGCGTTGATCGCAGTCGAAAATAGCCTGCGCAAGGATAGAGCTATGCAGCGATGTCACAAAAATGCAGGAGAAAAGACGAGATCGGCTGTAATTCCTGGCCAAATGAGCTGCCAAGCGAGCAAAATCCGCACACTCCTTTATCCCAAACGACCGCCTTGCCATTCCCGATACCAATATGCCGCAAAATCAGCCCTCACCGGGAATTGCTGTGCAAAATGTGTTTCCGATCTGCTTGAGGACGGTGGTGTTGCCGTTGTTTCGACGCCCTACCACGGATATCTAAAGAACCTTGCATTGAGTGTATCTGGAAGAATGGACGCTCATTTTACCGCGTTGTGGGATCACGGTCACATAAAGTTTTGGTCGGTTCCCACCTTGAAGTCGCTATTCCAAGAGCAGTCAATGACATGCGAAAAAGTCTTGCGGGTTGGGCGAATTGCCGCGCTGGCGAAATCAATGATTTTGGTTTTCCGAAAGCACGCATCTGGGACCTGATTTTACGAGCCTTGGACTAATTCGATCTGTTAGCAAAATTTTGGACATTCGTTACCGTCTGCGATCAAGTTTGCCTTGTGCGTGGTTACGGAATTGCCATTTATAATGGTGGATTCGATTTTAATGATGATGTTTCATTCGTCGTAGAGGTCCGCAGCATTTTTGACTCGATCGGTTTGATAGTTATTGAGGGTCCATGACACGGTGCGAACACCCTCGTGCACTTGTTTTAAGTTGTAATGTTCACTCCCGAGCAAAGGATTGCGTTACCTGCTTTATTGTCAACACGATATGACAAGTGGGCAACTAGCAAAATTGGTTTCTCTAAGGAAATGAATGCGTCTCGATCGCTTTAAGCGTAAAACCACATCCGGTGCTTACCTGGCGGAAATAGACGGCCTGCGTTTTGTCGCTATATTTTCTGTCATAATGGTTCATTTGTCCGGAATATGGAGGGTGAACGTAGGACGCACGTACGCTGGTATGAATGGACTTGATAGAGCGCTCGCCGGCGTCTTCTCGCTGGGTGGGTATGGCGTCGAGTTATTTTTCATCATCAGCGGATTTGTGCTCGCCCTGCCGTTTTGTAAGCAGTATCTGCAAGGCGGCAAGCCGGTTTGCTTAAAAAAGTACGCTCTGCGACGGCTGACTCGCCTGGAGCCTCCTTACGTAGTCAGCATGTTGGCCTTTTTCGCGGTAATGCCCTGGGTTGGAAAAGGGGACTATGCGTCCTTATTCAATCACCTTGTCGCTAGCTTGCTGTATGTTCACAACTTAGTCTATTTCCAAGGCAGCTTGATTAATAACAACGCCTGGAGCTTGGAGATTGAGATCCAGTTTTACATTCTGGTGCCCATTATACTCTTAGCTCTCGCTTGGCGGTCAATTCATCGACATCTTGTGTTTTTGTTCGCGTTTTGCGTCTTCTCCACAGGCAGTTTGCTGATTCCTAGCAGCTGGCCTAAGACGGTGCTTGATTTCGCTCAGTACTTTTTGGCGGGTGTGATCATCTGTGAATTCTGGCTGACAGGTTGGCAATCGCAGCCTCGCTCAAGGTTTTTTGATCTACTTGGAATCGCATGCGTGGTGCTGTTTTTCGGCTTGCACTTATTGGGGAATAAGGAGCTCGCCAAAGGTATCACGCCGGTGTTGTTAAGCGGTGTAGTGGTGTCGGCCCTGCGTGGGCCGCTTGTTGGTAACGCACTGTCTTGGGGATTCGTCCCCATTGTCGGTGGGATGTGTTACTCGATTTATCTGATTCACGCTCGCGTCTTGTCATTGATCTTGACTTTGCTGTTTGCGCGGCTCGGGCTTACCGGCAGTTACTCATTCGACATATTCTTGTTGAGCTTGGTTTGTTTGCCAGTTGTGGTGCTGTGCTCTTTGATCTTTTTCATCGCGATCGAACGGCCCTGCATGGATCCGGACTGGCCGCAGAAATTCCATAGGGCCTCCTTGTCGACCTGGCGAAGAATGCGAGGAGTTAAGCATCCTCATGAGCAATCACCGGAAGTTGCGCTTTCCGATGAACGTGCTAATTGAGTCGGTTTTTTCCTTACTGTCGGACTAAGTACGATGGCGAGGGAACAGAATTAAAGTGGTGTTGTACGTTATACGTTGTGAGATCCTGATGAGAGAAGTCCTGGACGGTAAGTGGAGCATGCCAGGAAGTGATGCTGAACCATGCGTTTTAGTGTGGGTCCTGCGTCGTTGTTTAGAGCACGCCGAACTGTGGCTGTGGATAAAGCGAGTAGCGGGAGCTTTCGTTGGCGCCAACGCGGTGGGAGTCGAGGGAGAATGATGGTCGTCTTTCGCTGCGCGGAAACAGCAATTCTTTGGACTTTTGCGGAGCGAAAGGCGACGTTGAGCCATTTATGAATAACAGCGGACGAATCGCAACGGAAGCCAGGCCTTGGACCGGTATCGCGCGTTTAAGTCCTACGATCGCTAAAGTTTTGCAGGATGCAATTTGGATTTGCGCGATTCTGCTGATTAACCGACTGGGGCAATGGGGGAATATTGCCTTTCTAGCGGTGGCGGTTGGATATCTCTTGCAGGCGAAGGACGGCGAATTTAAGGCGTTTGTGCTTGTCGCGCTCGCGCCCATTCTAAACGAATTGTATTCGGTAAATGGTGGGCCGGTCTTCACGGCAGGTCGCTTTTTAGTCTACGGGATCATATTAATCTGTCTCTACCAACGTTGTTCCTATATGATGGCTGGCTCTCCTTACTTGGGAGTTCTGGGGTGGTTGATTATCTACGTATTGGTCTGTTTGGTTTTAGCTTTCGCCCGCGGATATTTTGTAGAGGTTTCAGCTGGAAAGCTTTTCACGTTCGCAGTCGGGACATCTTGTGTGGTTTTGGTGGCGTTGCTGAGTCCGTTCATGGATCGTGCGACACGCTATTGGGTGATTTCGGTTTTTCTAGCAATCGCTGTGTTTGGAATTTTTGCGTGGTTGATTGGGCAAGGATATAATGGGAAAGGCTTGGCTAGTCTGCAGCGGGGATTTTTTAACGGACCTTTGTATCACTCCAATACGACCGGGCCGATTTGTGCGATGATCGCTGTGGCACTGTTTGCGTTTGCAATTTCCGAACATGGTGATTTATCGAAACTAGGATTTTCCCTCCTGCCTGTGTTTTTCGCTTTCGCTTACCTGACGAAGTCGCGTACCTCCATTGGTGCTGCATTGATTGGGATGAGTTTGGTGATCGGCACGTACGTTTTACTTGGGCAGCAGCGATATCTAATCACGCCACGTCAAAAGCAAATGATCAGTCGTCTTTTGATTGGTCTCGGTGTCAGTGCTATTTGTCTGATCGCCTGGGACAGCGTGAACGAAGGCAAGTACGCCCAGCGTTTGGCGTCGTACATCTCAAAGACTAAAGAAGTTGATGGTTTTGGATCTTTACGAGTCGAGACTATTCTCGAGAGTCGGATTGAGAAATATGAGGCAGGTTGGGGGAACTTTAAGGAGAATCCTATTACCGGAATTGGTTTCGGAACGGCAAGTGGTGCGCAATTTGCGAGGAACGCTTCGATGTTTTCAGCGCCAATTGAGAAAGGGTTTATTGGAATTGCCGTACTTGAGGAAACGGGCATTGTTGGAGCTATCTTTTTCCTCTGCTTTGTGGGAACTTTTCTGCGAGTTCTCTATCAACAGCAAAATTACGTTGGTTTTGCTTTGCTTGCCACATATTTGGTTGTCAATTGTGGGGAAACGATGTTTTTCTCCTTCGGTGGCCATGGCGCATTTGGTTGGGCGGTGGTGATGTGCGGGATCGTGTTGGGAGCTCGGCCTGTTAGCCAAAATTACGTGCAAGTTGGGTATGATGTGGCAGGAGAGCGTCGCTTGGTTAGAGTTCAGTGATGTGATTGCTTAGTTTGCGTTGCGCTGGTGTTGCGATTTTCTTTTGCTTTGGGTATTTAAGGCTGCCGTCTGATAATTGAGGAAGTTTAATTGGCTGCGCAAGTGTAGCTAATTTGGGTTTCGGAACGATTGGAAGAGAAGGGCTGGTTGCTGATCAACGGAATTAGGATTGTTGATACTTTCGGCGGAGCGAAAGGCGACTTTACTTTCGACGGAGCGAAAGGGGACTTTACTTTCGACGGAGCGAAAGGGGACTTTACTTTCGGCGGAGCGAAAGGTGACTTTACTTTCGGCGGAGCGAAAGGCGACTTTACTTTCGGCGGAGCGAACGGCGTCTTTGTACTTGCTGGCTTTGATTGCGGTTCATAATGCGTTTGATTCTTGATATTACCCCCGTCACTTCACGAGCGTCTCGCCGCACCGGACTGGCTCGCGTGGCAATGGAGTTGGCTCGTGTTCTGGCCGCTCGGGAGGACATAAGTCTTGCCTGCTCCGCTTGGGGCTCAGTTTACGCCAGCTATGATGTTTTACGGTTTTTGAATACTTCATCCGGGTATGGCGTCTACGCGGGACGGCTCGGCTTTACCGAGCGTGCCTATGGCAAACTACTGGACCGATACCTTTACTCAAATCGGGCGATTCCCTCTGCACTAACGCGGTTTGGTCAGTTTCTAAACGTGTCACGCCGCCCCTTCCCTTCGGGAGTGTTGCGGAATAGCGATTGCGTTCATTCCACCTTTGCTAGAATCCACAGACAAGTTCGCCGCTCGCAAATACCACGCGTGATCACCATCCATGATCTGACGCCGTTGCGATTGCCTCCCCATCTGGCCAACTCCAACGAAGCGGCAATATGCCGTCGCATGTTGGGGAATCTGGGGCCCGATGATCATGTCGTTTGCGTATCACAGGCGACTCGCGACGACGTTCTAGATTTGACCGATTTATCTTCGTCGCAAGTTGATGTCATTTTGAATGGGGTTGATACGCAGAGTTTTCGGCAACTTGAACCCGAAATGATCGAGCGTGAGCTTGCACCACTGGGGTTATCGAATGTCCCCTTTGTTCTCTCATACAGCTCATTGGCACCGCACAAAAACCTGGAGTTGATCCTTAATATTTGGCCGCAAATCGTCTCTGAGTGTCCCGAAGCACGCTTGGTGCTTGCGGGTGGCAAAGGAGATTCTTTGACTGGGAAATTAATGGCCTTGCCGGCCGTGGCGAGTGATTCAATCATTACCCTTGGACGAGTTTCCGATCAAACCATCACCGCGCTGTGTAATGCGTGCCGGGCGTTTGTATTTCCGTCTTACTACGAAGGGTTTGGGTTGCCGATTCTCGAGGCGATGGCGTGTGGAGCTCGGGTGATATGTTCGAATACTTCGTCGATGCCGGAAGTTGCCGGTGGGCATGCTATTTTGGTGGATCCTAATGACCACGCGGGCTGGGAGACTGCAATCGAACGGGTGCTTTCATCGCCCGCTGATTCAACAGCGCAACTTGCAGCAGTAGCTCACGCGCGGACCTTCACTTGGGAAAAGGCTGCGGATCAATATGTTGATGTATATCGTAAGTTAGTTTCCGCACATTCCCGCCAGTGAGCGTGTGTCCGTTGCTTTTTTGGAAGCCCAACTCGCGGCTTAACTTCGTCGGCCTGGCGACTCAATGAGTTCTGAAATAAGCGGGCGAGAGCTTAGTCGCGAGGATCGTTGGTCTAGAGACGGCGTGGATGCCATCAAGGGCTTGCTGATTCTAGTGATCGTGCTAGGACACTCGGATACGCTGTCGAATTACTTTCCCTCGTTACGGAAGGCTTTTTATTTCTTTAACGTGCAGTGTTTCCTGCTGTTGCCGTTTGTGTTCCCCAGCCGGCGATGGTCGCGAAAAACGCTAGGCGACCGAGCAGTCCGTTACCTTGTGCCGTACACGCTGTTCTTGCTGCTGTCGTTTGCATTGACGTTGATTATCGAGCGTTTTGCCTCGTTGGCAGATCCTGGCGAAACGGCGGCAAATTTGGCGTTCGCGTGGTACTCGGGTAACGAGGGTGTGATTGACGGCGTCGCATCGATCCGCGCGCTTTGGTTTCTGCCGACCCTGTTCTCGCTCGTCGCTCTGCGGGCAGTGACCGATATTAGCGTCTCCTGGAAGCTGATATTGATTGCCGGCTCATTGAGCGTCATCGCGTGTGGATGGATGATCCCTTTAGCGTGGTATCGTTACAGTCCGCTGGGAATTTGGAACGCGATGTTTTTCCTTGTTCCCGGGTTGTTGTTGTGGGAATTTATTCGCCGCAAAGACTATTCCGATTCAAACTTGCTGTTGGGGACGTTCGCCACAATCGCTGCGGTGGGCATGCTGTTGATCACCATGCGGCCAGAAATCGGCCGGGTTGCGGGAGCAGGAATCGGCAGCTACGACCCGCGAGACTGGCAAACGTTTCTGTTGGCCCTGGCACTCCCGTTGGTGTTGATGATTGGACTGCTGGGAATTTCGCGGCCGCTCGGGTGGATAAAGCCGCTTGTTTTCTGTGGGCGACATTCGTTGGGAATCTATCTGTTTCACGGGTTTCTGTACGCCGGGTTGGGCATGCTTGTTTTTGGTGGCGATTTCAACAAGCCGGCGATTACTCGATCGCATGTCGGCTGGGGGATTGTGATCGCCGTTGTGAATATTTCCCTCAGTGGTTTGATCACGTGGTTTATTTCTCGCAGTCCCATGCTTTCCAATTTGCTGTTTCCCCGCGATAAGACGTCTTGGCGAGCGGGATTAGGTTTGGACCACGGGAAGGCCCCATCGGGGACGACTTGATGGACAGCAAGAAAGCACAGAAATGCCGCGTGGTAGGGTACTTGCAACCTAACCGCGGCGGAGGTGTCGCGCGGCATGCGCGCATGATGATCGAGGGCTTGGCATCTCACCCGCTGTTCTCCGTGAGTGCCATGGCAAGCAAACAAGAAATGGTAAGAGCAGGCAATGCGGATTGGATTCAGTCTTTCCAGCTGAATACACATCCATTCCCACAAAAGCTGCTCGAACGCTCCTGGAAGGCGTTTGGTTTGCCTCCCGCAAGTTGGCTGTTCGAGGCGACCGACTGGATTTATTCACCGGCGGAGGTGCGTTTACCGCGTGCCAAGTGCAAAACCGCGGTGACCATTCATGATGTGCAGGCGTTGGAGACGGACCTGCCTTGGTCTCAGTCAGATGCCCATGTAAAGTTTGCCCGAAAATGGCGGGCTTGGCTGCAAAAATTATTTGCGGAATCAGATCTATTGCTAACCGTTTCAGAGTTTTCCAAGTCCCGTTTAGTTGAGCTGGCGGACGCACCGGCGGAAAAGATCGTTGTTGTCGGAAACGGGGTTGATGAAGTTTTCTTTTCTGACCCTATCGAATTTCAATCGGCTGATCTTGATCTAAATCCACACGTCGTGATCATCGGTGGGTTAAGGACCAAGAAGGGGGCCAGCCAGCTAGTTGAATTAGCGACTCGTTTCGAGAGGGAAAATCGAAGGATTCGATTCGATGTCGTCGGGCAAAATGATCCGGAATGGGAGCAAATCGCCGCTGACATTCCCAGCATTTGCCTGCATGGCTGGCTGGGCGATTATGAGGTAAGAGAGTTGCTGCAAGATGCGATTGCGTTGTTATTCTTGAGTCCCTACGAAGGTTTTGGCATTCCGGCGCTCGAGGCAATGGCCGCAGGTTGTCCCGTGATCGCGGCAAATCGAGCTTCGTTACCGGAGGTCGTCGGGGACGGCGGAGTCTTAGTGGAGCCGGAAGATATCTGTCAGGTGATGGAAGAAATCGATCAGTTCATGCAAGATATCTCTCATCGCAAGCGGTTTCAGCAGGTTGGTTGGCAGCGGGCGAGCCACTATCGGTGGTCGGGATGTGTTAACCGACTCGCGGATGCGCTGCGAGCCTCCACATGAAGATAAATGGAGCGGAGCATGCTCCTTTGAAGGTGGTGTGTTGCTGGTCAACGATTTCAGGCTATATGGCTGCGTGTTGGAAACGTTTGGCGGCGTTACCCGAGGTTGATTTGTTGGTACTTGCCCACGAATCGAAAGGGAACAGCAGCTTTGGTAAACAAATCATGGAGGGAGTTCCTTGCACGCTGCTGTCGCCGACGCAAGCGAAGGATGCGGAGTTGATTGCTGGTCACGTAACGGCTTTTAACCCTCAAATAGTAATGGTGACCGGATGGTGGTTGAAGGCCTATCGCGACTTGGTACTGGGGCTGCCAGCGGATACAAAAGTCGTGATGGGTATTGATACGCCGTGGAGGAATCCGCTGCAGTTGATCAATCGCTTGCGCTATCGCCGGTATCTCGGCCGGCTAGACCACGTAATGGTAACGGGTGAAAGAAGTTGGCAGCATGCCAGGCATCTTGGCTTTGATGAAACGATGATTAGCCGGGGTATGTACGGCGTTGACTTTTCCCGCTTTTCGAAAATTGCCGGCGAGCGTGCATTGCGTCCATGGCCTCGGCGTTTCGTATTTATGGGGCGTTATGTTGACATCAAGGGCATTGATGTCTTGGCTGCTGCCTATGCCGCTTATCGCGAGCAGGTTGAGGACCCTTGGGAATTGGTATGTTGCGGGATGGGGCCGCTGAAGTCGCAGTTGGCCGGCCAAAGTGGTGTTGTTGACCAAGGATTCGTGCAACCGGCGGCGCTGAGAGATATGTTGTTTGATGCGGGCGCGTTGGTTTTGCCGAGCAGGTTTGACCCCTGGCCGTTGGCGTTAGTAGAGGGGGCGGCGGCTGGGTTACCGATTATCTGCACGAACGCATGTGGTTCGGCGGTGGAGATTGTGCGGCAGTACTACAATGGATTGGTTGTTTCGACGGGATGTGCGGCAAGTCTTACCTCCGCCCTCGTTGAGATGCATGCACGTTATGATGAGTTACCGACATGGGGAGAGCGGTCGGTGGAACTGGCAGCTCCCTACGCAGCAGAGCATTGGGCGGAACGCCAGCTACAGTGTTTTCGGCAGCTGGTGTCGTCATGAAGCCGACGATTGTCTCTTTGGGACTTTACCAATCATCGGGGGGGCCCAGCAAATCAATTTCAGCTTTTCAGCGCGCTTTGGGAGCAAGGGCGGTCTCGTGGTTGGACCCAGCTGACGCTTTCCGCGGCGAGCAGGTGTTAGAGAATCCGGTGATCGTGATGGCGATGGCTGGAAAATTGAATCGTCAGATTCTGTTTGCCAGCCGGGAGCAACGACAGCGAGCTGAGGCAGCAATTGAAGCTGCCAGCGTCGTTTCGTGCCACTCATTCTATCGGGCCCATAACGATTGGGTGCGGAAAACGTGTGGTAAGTACGAAGTTCCCTATTGGTTTGTCCCGCACGGCAGCCTGGATCCTTGGGTGCTAAAAAAGGGTGCGGTGTTAAAAGAGCTTTATATGCGGGTTTGGGGAAAGAAGTTTCTAGAACAAGCAACCGCGGTTGTCTTTGCGACACGGCGGGAGCAAGAAAAAGCTTCTCCCGTGTTGGCTGGGCAGAAGAATCTGGTGTTGAATTGGTCATTGGATGATCAGGATTTTTGCGTTGCCAGCGCGGAAGAGCGTGTACAGGCGAGATGCTCGCTGGGGCTTCCGGCGGATGCTTTTGTGTTGCTTTACTTTGGCCGTTTAGATCCAATGAAGCGCCCCTTAGAGACGGTTCGAGCATTTGCGGAGAGTAAAGTCGCCGATGCGCACCTACTCATCGCCGGCAATGAGTATGGGCATACGATGAGCGAAATTAACGCATTGGCGGAGGAGCTTGGGGTTGCTGGCTTTGTTCACGTGGTGGGGCCGGTTTACGGGGAGGCACGGCGCCACGTGCTGGCTGCTTCTGACTTGTACATTTCGCTCTCGCATCGAGAGAATTTCAACTTTACTGCCGCTGAATGCTTGGCAAGTGGAATACCTTTGATTCTCTCTCCTGGGAACGATTTGGGGGGGGAGTTGGTGGAACAGCCTTTTTGCACTTGGTTGACTTCGGATGATATTTCCGCCGCTGCCGCCAAAATTACGGAAATCGCCGCGACGGGACGAGAATCGCTGCGGGATTTGGGGGAGGAGGCAGCGACGTGGGCAGCTAGTCATTTAAGCTTCGAGCACTTTGCCACGCGGCTGAAACAATTTGCCCGTGAAATCAGCGGAAATGAGCAGGCTGTCTAGGATCGCGAATTTTGATGAAGAAGGCGAGAAATTCAGTTTTGGCGGAAGTCATTTACGGTGCCGATTCACCCCTTAGCGGCATATTCACTGGGCCGGCTTGGGTGCCCGGGTGTTTGACTGGGGAATGTTTAGCGAATTTAGGAATTCTGAGTGTCAAATGATTGACGAGCTGAAGAGGCGTTACTACCATTGCGGGGGTGTGAGAGTCGTTTCTCGCTCACTTGCGCAAATCGAGTGTTTTTACGTACGACAACATGTTGTGGGAGTTTACTTTATGAAATTTGCTGGTTTGGCGAGCTTGATGCTCGCAGCCTGCCTGAGTGCAAATGCATCGGCAGGATTTTTGCTCTTGGACGACTTTGACGATAGCAACACGGCTACCGGCTTTGAGCTGGGCCGGGCAACAGTTGACATCGGCGGGTCAACCGTTTACGGCGACATCAACAGCGGAACGTTGAGCGTTGGTCAAAATGCGTTCTCGAACGCCGTCGTAACTTACGGTGGGCTGAACTCATTTGACTTCGGCTATCGAACCAAGTTCGTTTTGACCGATTTCGCAACGACTGGCGGTCCAGTTTTGGTTTCTTCGTTCGTTAATGGTTCTGCAGCCGGTACCAACTCAATGGTTGGTAGCGACTTGGTTTTCGACTTGACTGGTTTTGTTGGTAGTGTGGACACGCTGCAGTTCCGGTTCACGTCGGATACAAGCCCTTTCACGATTTCAGCCTCGTCGCTGCAAGCCGTTCCTGAGCCTGCCACTATGGCCCTGATCGGTATGATCGGTGCTGGTGGTGGTGTCGCGTCTTGGCGTAAGCGCCGTAAAGCAGCTAGCGCCTGATTGCTGGCCTGAGTTAGAATTGCGCGTCCGACGTGCAGATTGAAATTAAGGGCTCCGGATTCGTTTTCGGGGCCCTTTTTTTGTTGGTGCTTCGGGTGTTTGTTGAGAAATCGCTGGGGATCGAGGGTACAGAGGTGGGGGTTCTGACGTTTGGTTAAGAGGCGGAGTGTGGCTGTGGGGCTTGTGGGCAGGTGCGGCTGGAACGCTTGGCTGGAAAAATTTGGCAGTTGCCGGACGGTGCTTATTTGGAAGGTAGAGTTGCGTGATTTGCCGCTTGAGTGTCTGATTGATTCGGTATCAATTTGTGGAGTTTGAGGTTTTTGGGGGGTGCGGCTAGCTGCTTAGTAGGAAGCGTACAGGCAGGATGCCTATTCCACTTAGTGGGAAGAGTACAGGCAGGATGCCTATTCCACTTTCAGGCGGGAGCCTGGGAACTAGATAGTTGTTTAACTTTTAGATTCAAATAAAGTTTTCAGCACGATGCAATCTGCGAATACTGTTGCTCAACATCAATCGGTCGCCACTTCCAATGTGCAGCTTGGGGGCCGCTTCTCGCCGACTCAGTGGGCGGTCATCGGCGTGCTGGTCGCTTGCGCGCTGGCTCTGCTGCTGCCGCTGCTGTCGCTCGGCCGCTGGATGCTCAGCCGCGACTACTACCAACACTTTCCCCTGCTGCTCCTCGCCGGTGCCGGCCTGGCCGGTTGGCGGCTGCGCGGCCGTAGCGTCCCCTTCCAAGGTGTACTCTCGCTGCGGGTGCTGATCTGGATCGGACTCACACTGGTGCTGACGGCGACCGTATTTGTTTTGCCTAGCCGCTGGGCGGCTAGCTTGGCGGGGGTCAGCCTGCTGATCGCCGCCATCAATTTCATTGGCGGTCGCCAATTGGCGCTGTTTCTGTTTGGCCCCGTGTTGTTGATCGCCGCCGCGGTTCCGCTGCCTGTCGGTTTCGACAACTGGTTCGTGGTCGCGCTGCAGAACTTGGCCACTTGGATGGCCAGCGTTTGGTTGGACCTGACGAACGTGATGCACTTTACCACCGGTGTGTCGATCCAAACTCCCGGTCAAGATTATTACGTCAAGGATGCTTGCAGCGGGATTCACAGCGTTTTCGCGGCAGTGGCCGTGGGAATGGGCTACGGCGTCTACCGCCATTATCGCTTGTGGCGAGTGGTGCTATTCCTCGCCCAATTGCTGCTATGGGTCGTGGTGGCCAACGCGCTGCGAGTGTTCTTAACGGTCTACGGCCAATCGCGTCTGGGGATGGACCTCTCCAGTCCCGCTTATCATGAGATGCTGGGGATGGTGACGTTCGCCGTCGGCGTGTTGCTGGCGATCAGCGGCGATTATTTCCTGCGATATCTTAACCCGGCCGGAACGACCGAGTTTACTGATTGGGACGAAGCGTTTGCACGCGTCAAAGAATCAAAATGGCTCGATCTGCCACTCTCTCCCCAGATTGGACTGGGGATCGTAGCGGCGGGCGCAGCAGTCGGATTGGTTGTTTCAGCGTTGTTTTTCAGCTACTCCGCTCCCAGCGGCGCGACAATGTCGATCGAGGAAATGGCCAAGCTGACGTATGTTAATTTAGAAGGTTTTAGTGAAGAGTCGCTGCCGGAGACGATTGGCGAGTGGCGGCAAACAGGGTTTTACTCGGAGGAGCGCGGCGAGGATAGCATTTTCGGCGGGATGGTCAGCAACGTCTGGCAATACACTTCGCCGGTCGGCCGCAACGTGATTATCAGCATTGATGGTCCCTATGACGCCTGGCACGATTGGGCTGTTTGCTATCGGGGTACCGGCTGGAGTGTCAAAGATATGTTGACAATCGATACCGACCGCGGCGGCGAGGCCTATTACGCCTGTGAGTTATTGATAAAGCGTGCACCGATTGATAATGCCCAAGTGTTGTACGCTTGCATCGATCCCGAGGGTGCCGATGTAAAACCGCCCGCCTATTTTGGAGATAGCGTGATGGGGTTGGTGCGGCGGTTCGGGATCGGGACTCAGGATCGAGAAGGCTTTCGCGGTGGCGTGATCCAGTTGCAGATGATGGATCAAAGACCGGGTGAGATCTCCGCGGAACAACGCAAAGAGAATGAAGCGTTGTTTTGGTTGGCAGTCGAGGAGTTGTATAAGACAAAAGTAGAATAGGTTTCCAGCCCGTACAGGTTTTAGTGGAATAGGCTTCCAGCCTGTACAGGTTCAGTAGAATAGGCTTCTAGCCTGTACAGGTTCAGTGGAATAGGCGTCCAGCCTGTATAGGTTTGAGTGGAATAGGCTTCTAGCCTGTACAGGTTTCAGGTTTAGAAGGTTAGATTACAGGCTGGAAGCCTATTCCACTTGCAGGCTGAAAGCTGAGGGTGTCTACAGCTAGAAGCCTATTCCACTGGCAGCGTACTTTAGATGTTAGCGGACAGGCTGGAAGCCTATTCCATATTCGGGCTGGAAGCCTATTTCACTTTTTGACTTAGGTTCTATGTTTTCTTTTTGGCGGAAATATCAGCTGCAGCGTCAGCTGCGTCGACAAGCGGCTGCGACTTCTCGGGGGCCCACGGGCGGTTCGGTTTGGTTGGCTCCCTTTCGGTGGCTGGCTAAATTACCTCTAGCAATTGGCCGCTCGTTCGGTCTTAGCGTAAAAACTTGGGCTGATCATCTCGCTCGCCAACGTCGCCAATGGCGCGATCTGCTATTGGGGATCCCCGCAATTCTGCTGCTGGTCGGCTTTGTTGCCGCGACCGCTATGGGCCACGTCAAACAAACTGGCAGCGGCTTGCAATACTGGCGGGCCGGCGAGCAGCAGCTGGCTAAAGGCGAAGCCGAAATCGCTCAGATCTTTCTGCAAAAAGCGATGATGGGGGAGAATGTCAGCCAACGTGACGTTATGTTCTCCTTGGCCCGCGCTTACGAAGCGAACGAACAATTCGATCGGGCCGATGTGCTGATGAGTTCGCTGGCTGGGGTCGGCACGGTCGGCCTGCCGGCCGCTCACCGCTATTTGGCGATCCGCACCGCTGAAAAAGTGACCAAGACTAAGCAGGTGGAAAGCTTGGAAAGCTGGTTTTGGCACCTCTCCCACGCCGATCGCCCCAAGTCGGCTCCGATTCAAAAGTCGTGGGGAACGTATTATCTGGTCGGCGGCGAATTGGAAGATGCGATCACGCACTTTCGCACCGCCGCGGAAGAAGAGCCCGCGATGTGGCTGCAAGTGGCCGAGTTGCAAGCTCGGATGAATGACGCGGAAGGGGTTCGCGCCAGCCTGGCGACCGCGCAGCGAACTCTGGAACAACAGTTCCTGCGTGATCCCGCCGATTCGGAGAATCGGCTGCTGTACGCCACCAGTTTGTTTTACATCGGTGCGTTGCCCGATGCGGAAAAATTACTGAAAGAAGGATTGCTGAACGAAGATAACGCTTCCTTTCGGCAATTGTTGGCCGCCGTGTTCACGCGGATGTACGACGTTGAGGCGAGCACTCCTGATGGGGTCGCCAAGGCGTTTCGTTATTTGCGGATGTCCCTCGACTACGAGCCCAATTATCAACCCGCCTTGACGCGGCTGGTCACCTTTGCCCGCTCTTCGCCGGAACGGCTAAATGCTAGCCGTGATGCGATGCGTCAGATGATTTCGACCGGCAACTCATCGGCCATGGCCCACTTTACGCTTGGTACCATCGAGTGGATTGCCGGGAATCAGCAGTTGGCGATGCTGAACATGCAGCAAGCGATCGAATTGGATTCGCGGATGCCGATCATCGCCAACAATTTGGCCTATTTGATGAGTCAGGAGGAGAATCCCGATTTGGAAGCGGCACTCAATTTAGTGAACCAAGCTGTCGAGTCGGATGCCGCGAATGCGGAGTTTCGCGACACGCGAGGCGAAATTTACGAGAAAATGGGTCAGCTCGCCAAGGCGGCCGCCGATTACCAGCAGGCTTTGGCGACAACGAAAAACAAACGCCCACTGCAGGAAAAGCTGGCAAGGTTGTACGACCAACTGGGCGATCCGGCGATGGCGCAAGAGTTTCGCGATCAAGCAGCGGGAGTAGAAACCGCTCCGCAGGAATAACCGTTACATCTGACATGTTTCCCCTCGGTGGGGGCATTTTTTTGTGCTGAGCTTTTGACGAAAACGCACCCGACCCGTATGCTGGAGGTCGAAAGTCGACGATTGCCCCGGCGAAAGTAACCAATCATGTAGGACGGGTCTCCAGGCCCGTCTACAAACAAATAGACCTGACGAAGACGGAACGAGACGGGCCTAGAGACCCATCCTACGGATGGTTTTGTGGACTCAGACGGGCATGGAGGCTCATCCAACGCACTGAGCGTAACCTAGAATTTTACGATTAAGCACGGGGCCGAGAATGTTCGGCTCGCTTCGCCATCAGATTCCAATCGAGAATTGAATCGCAATGCAACAGCCATCGGTCCAATATGCCCCCGTTGAGATGGGAACGCAGCCTGCTGCCGGAATGCCGCAAGCTGGAGGTGCTTCGCTGCTGGGAGTTGCTTGGCGGCGTAAGGGCATTTTGATCTTCTTTTTGCTTTGCGGGCTCGGCGGCGGGTTTTGGTACCACTCCACGCAAGACGAAACATTTGCTTCGCTAGCATTGGTAGAGGTTTATCGACAACAAAACCAAACCTCTACGGGAAGCGCGATCGAAGAAGTTCAAGATCTCACTCCGACAGTAGTGTTTATTGATGCGGAAATTAAGAGTGACAAGGTACTGAAAGCAGCGATAGAAATTGGGCAACTGGGGGCATTCCCAGGAATGCCAAGCGAACCAGGCGCGGTGCTTGGCGTTCTTCGCGAAGGCTTGACCGTTGCACCACCATTCGAAAGCGGGGCCGAGGGCAAAGACCGCACGATGGTACAAGTGAAGTACGTCTCCACCGATCCGGGGCTCTCATCCGCAGCTGTTAACGCGATCGTGCAGGCTTATGAGGAGTACGTCAATGGACGGCACCAAACCGCGATTCTTTCGGTAAAGAACTTCTTCTCCGAGGCGAAGGGTTCGATTTTGCCGCAGCTGAAAACGCTCGAAGAAGAATATTCGGAATTCCGGGGCGAAGCTCCGCTGGAATGGTCGGCGAATGGCGAGGCAATCAATCCGTATCGCGAAGACGCGATTCGTTTGGAAGATAACGCTTACCAAATTGAGACAGAACTGCGTCAGTTAGATAGTAAAGTGAAGTTGATCGAGGAAACTGGCAAGGGGCAGTCGAGCGCTGTTGCCGTTTTGCGAGAAGTTCAATATCTACTTGATGACGTGAGTGGCATCAGCGAGATGCAGCAAGCGATCGTCGATGCTCCTAACGCTGACGTTGAATTAAAGACAAAGCTGATGGGCTTGCGGGTTCAGGCCGATCTGTTGGCTGATCTGTACGCGGCTAACCACCCTCAACGCCAAGTCATTGAAAGTGAATTGGCTTCAACTGAAAAGGCGTTGCGAGAGATTCAGCAAGCCCGTGAATTGGACCAGCCGGAATCGGTGGATGTTGGCAAACGTCAAGAAGAGGCCGCTCGTTCGTTGCTGCGAAGTTACCGTTCGGGGCTGAAGAAGAAACTTCAGTTGTTGGAGGGAGATTTAACAGACGTTCGGCTTCGTCTAGAAGAGGTGCGCGGCAGAGCACATACTTTGATTGCCTTTGAGAATAAGAACGCGTCATATATGCGTCAAATTGGACGTCTGCAAGAAATGCTCAATTCATTCGATGGGCAATTGGAGAAGGCCAGCTTGCCGCTGTTGAATCCGGGCTTGCAGGTGAATGTGTTGCGGCCAGCTGGGATGGGTGCGCGTGTCGGGCCTGAAATCTTGCGAAACTTGTTACTAGGCGGGATTCTCGGCTTAGCGGTCGGCGGAATGATTGGTTGGTTGGTTGACTGGTCGGAGCGAACTTATCGTAATCCGGATGAAGTTGCTCAGAACCTGGGCATCCCGATCATGACCCACTTGCCGATGATGCTGCTGAAGAAAAAGAAGAAGGGTGATCCTGAAGGCGATTTTGATTCGATCGATCGCGTAATCACCGTGATGCACGACCCGCATTCGCCGGGTGCCGAAGCGATTCGCTCGGTCCGCACCGCACTCTTTGCCACGGCGACCAAGGAAGCGGAGTACCAAATTATTCAAGTAACCAGCGCCCTTCCGGGTGACGGCAAGAGTACGGTGGCGGCCAACTTGGCTTCCAGCGTGGCGCGGGCTAACAAGCGAGTGCTGGTAATCGATGCCGACTTGCGGCGACCGACTCAGAGTGCGCTGTTCGGCGTGGAGGCTGGTTTGGGTTTGTCTTCGGTGCTGAATGGTGATTGTTTGGCTTCCGAGGCAATGTTTGCAACGGCCGTGGAAGGTTTGTATGTGATGCCGACCGGGCCCAAGCCGAATAATCCCTCCGAGGCGCTGATGTTGCCCGAGTTCGGCGCGATGCTGGACGATTTGCGGGCTGATTTCGATATGATCATCGTCGATACGCCGCCGCTGTTGGCTGTGACGGATGCCAGCAACGTGGCGACGCATGTTGACGGGGTGATGTTCGTGATGCGGATTGGCCGCAACGTGAAGCCGATGTCGAAACGTGCCGTGACGATGCTGCGTGGCTTGCATGTCAACATTATCGGCGTGATCGTCAACGCGATCGGCGATAGTGGCTACAGCGCGACATACGCAAATGCTTGGTCGACCAGCTACGGCGGGCAACCTGGCAGCGAGTATGGCTACGGCTATTACCGCTACGGCAGCGATCGTTACTTGAATGCCAGCAAGGGGCAATCGGTGACGGTTAAAGGCAAGAGCGATAATCGCAAATCACGAGTGCTAGAGCCCGCGGCTCTGCCAAGTTCCAACGGCCATCACGAGAAGCCCGATTTGTTTGAAACGGATGATCTATAGTGGAATAGGCTTCCAGCCTGTAAAGAAAGTAGAATAGGCTTCCAGCCTATTTATACCCCACAAGTCATCATGCCTTGCTCCCCTGTCAGCTTGTCTGGCGGGAAGCCGAGGCTGGGAAGCTAGACCCAATCCGCAAGCTGCGCAGCATTTCGGGTTTAACTTGTGCTCGCCGCGTCAAGCGGCGAGCACAAGTTAAACGCGGTGGTTTGAGGGGGTCGGTGTCTAGCTGCGAACCTTATTCACCCACGAGACAAGCTCGTGGGGGTCAAAAAAGACGTGGGATACATACAGGCAGGATGCCTATTCCACAGCCTATTCCCCATTGATATTGTTTCGGGATGACGTTGCCGCTGACCGTTGTGGTGTTGACCTTTAATGAAGAGGTCAACCTGCCCGCTTGCCTCGATTCCCTGCGCGGGCGAGTCGATGATGTGCACGTTTTGGATTCAGGTAGCAGCGATCGCACGCTTGAGATCGCTAATTCTTATCATGTGCCTGTCCATCACAATCCGTTCGCGGGTTTTGGCCAGCAGCGCAATTGGGCGATCGATCACATCGATCACGCTCATCCCTGGACCCTGCATCTTGATGCCGACGAGCGGTTGACAACCGAACTGGTTGCCGAGCTGACTGAGTTGCTCGCCGCCAATCCGCCGGAAGCAGGTTTCTATGTCCCCAATAAACTAATTTTCGGCGACAAATGGCTGCGCTACTCGAGTGGTTACCCGATTTATCAGGTGCGGCTCTTTCATCGCCAGCGTTTGCGTTTCGAAGACCACGGCCATGGACAACGGGAAGTCACCGAGGGCAAGTTACGTTACTTGCAAGAGCCTTATTTGCACGAAGCGTACAACAAAGGGTTGGATGATTGGTTCGCTAAACATGCCAAATATGCTCGTGCCGAGGCGGAGCTGCTGTTCGCCAATAATTTGCCAATGCTTGATTGTTTTCGCAAATTGGTTTCGGGAGGTTCGGTGGAACGTCGCCGCGCTCTGAAGTCGTTGGCATATCGTCTACCGTTCCGGCCAAACTTGCGGATGTTTTATTCGCTAGTAGTGAAGCAGGGAATTCGCGATGGCCGCTCCGGAATCGCTTACGCAAGGCTTTTAGCCGCCTACGAATCGATGATTGATGCTCATCTGAGTCGTCTGAAGGCGGGGATCCGGCTGTAGTTGCGACAATGTAGAACGATTGTCCCCAATCGTTTGCCCCGTGAGCCGCAGGCGTGTAAGTTTCCCGCCCAGCCTGAGGCGCGAAGGGGCTTGCAGCCCGGAGGGCGACAGACAACCTGCCGGGCCCGTGAGGGCCCGGTGTGTTGGTTTTTGTCCTGGAAACCCGGAGGGCGACAGATGCAATGGAGTCAGACACGCCGGGAATGTGTCGGCCTCCGGGCTTGGGTTCTTTTGGGCTTGGCACCTGTGGCTGACGCCACCGGCAGCTTGTCTGCCGCCCTCCGGGCTGGGGATGACCGCGAACGATTGAGGACAATCGTTCTACAATGACGCCACCGGCAGTTTGTGTGTCGCCCGCCGGGCTGGGGATGACCGCGAACGATTGAGGACAATCGTTCTACAATGACGCCAACGGCAGTTTGTCTGTCGCCCGCCGGGCTGGGGATGACCGCGAACGATTGAGGACAATCGTTCTACAATGACGCCAACGGCAGTTTGTATGTCGCCCGCAGGGCTGGGGATGACCGCGAACGATTGAGGACAATCGTTCTACAATGACGCCAACGGCAGTTTGTATGTCGCCCGCAGGGCTGGGGATGACCGCGAACGATTGAGGACAATCGTTCTACAATGACGCCACCGGCAGTTTGCATGCCGCCCGCCGGGCCGGGCTGATCGCCCTGGAAGTAGGGATTTGCTGGAAGTTTAGGAATGGTGGAACGATTGTTGCCAATCGTTCCACTCTGGCGGCTGCGGCTCAAACGATTGGGAACAATCGTTTTACATTACCGCCCTTCGGGCTGGGCTGATCGCCCTGAACACCTCCCCCCTGTCCGCCCCTAGCCCCTAGCCCCTAGCCCCTAGCCCCTAGCCACTAGCCACTAGCCACTAGCCACTAGCCACTAGCCACTAGCCACTAGCCACTAGCCACTAGCCACTAGCCACTAGCCACTAGCCACTAGCCACTAGCCACTAGCCACTAGCAACTAGCCACTAGCCACTAGCCACTAGCCACTAGCCACTAGCAACTAGCCACTAGCCACTAGCCACTAGCCACTAGCCACTAGCAACTAGCCACTAGCCACTAGCCACTAGCCACTAGCCACTAGCAACTAGCCACTAGCAACTAGCAACTAGCAACTAGCAACTAGCTTCTTCTTCCTAGGGGGATTCCCGTATTTTCTTGCCTTATTCTCTTTTGCCTGGTCACGTTTTGCGGCCTAACTTTCTCTAGGAAAATCGAGGTTGGGTACTCCTTGGCGCGGACTCCCTACTCCTCGTCGATGCTGATTTGATGCTCACTCTAGGCCACATTGCCATGACTCCCACCGTCATTCTGATCGCTCTGGTTTGCCAAATTCTGTTTGCCGCCATCGGCGGACTGCTTTGGTTTCGCTCCGGCAATAAAGTCGATAAATCGCTCGACATACCCAATTTCGGCGAGAATCATGCCCAAGCTACCGAGGTCAGCGTCGGTTTGCTGGCGAAAATCTCCGGCTTGCTGCTCTCCCACCAAGGTGTGATAGCTGATGTGGAAGCTGGTCGCGGCCGGCCGCTGAGCGACAAAGAACGAGCTCGAAGCCGCGCTATCACTTGCCAACTCGATGAAAATATCGACCACCTCAGCGAAGTGCTGCTCCCCTACGATGACCTCTACAGCGAAGAACGCTCGCAGCTGAAAGACTACGCCGGCCGCGCGGAAAGCTTGGATCGCTTGCTCGCTCGACAAAACCAATCCCCCGTCACCGAAGAAAAACTCATGCAACTGCTGCGGAAAATGCAGCAAGAAAATGAAGAACTGCGGAGCACCGTGGAAAAATGCGAATCGGAAATCTCCGAGCTCATCGTCCGCGCAATCCGCTCCGACCGTGATGCTCGCATCGATCCGCTGACCCGACTGCCAAACCGACGAGCTTGGATCGAACGCAAAGCGACGCTCGAGCCCGAACTGGCCGATTACGCCATCGCCACGCTCGATCTCGACCATTTTAAAGAAGCCAATGACACGCTGGGGCACGCCGCCGGGGACGCAATCCTCAGGCTGGTCGCCAAAATCTTGCGTGAAAGTTTACACGCTACCGTGTACCGCATCGGGGGCGATGAGTTCGTGCTGTTGGTGAATTGCAAGTCGCTGGAGGAAGCGAAACGCCGCATCGAGCTGATCCGCGAACGGATCGAAAAAGCCCGCGTTTATCACGATGGCAAAAACCTCTCCATCACCGCCACCATCGGGGTCGCTCAAGCTGGCCCCACCGAACCGATTGATACCACGCTGGAACGAGCCGATCAGGCTCTCTACGAAGCCAAACGAAAAGGTAAAAATAGAATCGAAGCGAGTGAGGAAGGGGTGATTGCTAGTGGCTAGATGCTAGTGGCTAGATGCTAGTGGCTAGATGCTAGTGGCTAGATGCTAGTGGCTAGATGCTAGATGCTAGATGCTAGATGCTAGATGCTAGATGCTAGATGCTAGATGCTAGATGCTAGATGCTAGATGCTAGATGCTAGATGCTAGATGCTAGATGCTAGATGCTAGATGCTAGATGCTAGATGCTAGATGCTAGATGCTAGATGCTAGATGCTAGATGCTAGATGCTAGATGCTAGATGCTAGATGCTAGATGCTAGATGCTAGATGCTAGATGCTAGATGCTAGATGCTAGATGCTAGATGCTAGATGCTAGATGCTAGATGCTAGATGCTAGATGCTAGATGCTAGATGCTAGATGCTAGATGCTAGATGCTAGATGCTAGATGCTAGATGCTAGATGCTAGATGCTAGATGCTAGATGCTAGATGCTAGTGGCTAGATGCTAGTGGCTAGATGCTAGATGCTAGATGCTAGGGGCTAGGGGCTAGGGGCTAGGGGCATTTTGCATTTTTCAATCTCCATTTTTTCTTACTGATTTTTTGTTTGGCTCTGAGCGACCGCACCGGGCCCTGACGGGCCCGGCAGTTTATATGTCGCCCTCCGGGCCGGGATTTGCGCCGTGGAAATCGGGCGATCAGCCCAGGCCGGAGGCCGACAGATAACCTGCCGGTGGCGTCAGCCACCGGTTACCAAGCACCCGCAGCGTCTAGGCCAGAGGCCGACACATTTCCGCTTGGCCCAAGTCTATTTCTTATGCCGCCCTCCGGGCTTTAATGGCTGACTTGGACCGCACCGGGCCCTGACGGGCTCGGCAGTTCATATGCCGCCCTCCGGGCTGGGCTTAGCGCCGTTAAGGTGGTAGGTGCTGAGTGGGTAATCGCCTGACTGAAACGCCTGCGGCTGCGGGCAAACGGGTTTGGTACCAAACGATTGAGGACAATCGTTCTACACTGCCGGCTGCGGGGCTAACGGCTAATCGCTAACTCGTCAAGCGTTATGTTAATTTGGGTAAATTCGTGCTGATTGATTGATGGATTCCCATCACCCCGGTAGCTTGCCGGCACCTGAGGGGGCTGATGCCCCTCGTGCACGGTTTTTATCCAATTTATCGGGAGATTTTCATGATGCGCTTGAGTTCGATGTTCGTGGCGCTGGCCCTCAGTGGCATTTGCGCTATAGCTGTCAACGCACAAGAGCGGTTGCCTGCCGCAATTGGCAGCCCAGATCAAGTCCCAGATGGAGTTGCTCTCGACGTGTTGCTGCGGCAACATGCTCAACTGAACGAGCGGGGTGAGCTAATCGGTTCGCTCAATGCCAACCGCGCAAATGGGCAAGTGCGAGGGCTGGCCAAGTTGCCGATTGGCTTGATCCAGAATGGACGCCTGCTCGCTCGCGCAGAAACTTCGCCCAACGGCGATTTCATGTTTCCCGGGCTCAGCCCTGGGGTCTACACCTTGGCCGCTGCCAACGCCCAAGAGTTGATCGTGCTGCCGATCTTGATCAGCGGCCAGTCCCCGCAAGCGACTCCGATCAGCCTGGTAACGGCGAGTTCGATCTCTGCTGATCGCCGTCAAGCTGTGTTGGCCAACCTCTATGGACCGCAAACCAGCAGGCGGCCGAACTGGAGTTTGGCCGGAGGAGCGTAGTTCGTTGACGTCCCGCCCAGCACACCAATCTTCGTCAACCCGGCTGTGAGCCTCCAGCCCGATGGAGCGTTGGTTGGTCGCCTGTCAATGATCGGTTGGCGAATTGCCACCGTCAATATGGAAGGCATGATGGTTCGTTTGACTCGTGATGGTCAAACGATTGCCGAAGCTGCGGTTGCCGCCGATGGCAGCTACGCAATCTCGCATGTTTCCCCAGGCTCGGTCAACGTGCTGGTTTTCGGCCCTCAAGGCTTTGCCGCGTTGGGTGTTCAGCTGGTGCCTGCTGGTAGTCAAGTTGAGCGAGCACGAACGCAGGCTGGGGGAAAATTGGTAGCCGCTCCGCGGCGGCCTTGCGAGACGCTCAAAATCGAAGTCGCACCGCTCCATGATGTGGTGGTGCCAACTCAACTCCCCTGCGATTGCTTCACGGAGCCGCTGGTCGCGAGCCAACTTGGCCCCTGTGGCACGCCCTGCGGCGGTCTGCCTGGAGATATGCTCGGTGTCGACGGCTTTAGCGGAATGCCGGGTGTCGATGGCTTTGGCGGTGTGCCCGGAGGTGGCGGCTTTGGTGGAGGAGGAGGTGGTGGCTTCGGCGGAGGTGGTGGCGGCGGCTTTGGTGGAGGTGGCTTCGGCGGAGGTGGTGGCGGCGGCTTCGGCGGGGGTGGACTCGGTGGTCTGGGTGCGATCGGAGGTTTAGCTGCGGCGGCCGCGCTGGTCGCTGGCGGTGATGATGATCCGCCATTTGTTCCCGGGCCGTTTTCACCGAATGGCAATTAGGTAGAGGACCGCCGCAGCAGAGTCGCTTCGGCGGCGAGGCAAGCTCTCGGATCTTGGCGAGCAGGGGAGCTTGTCTCTTTTTTCGGGGCTGGGGTGGTAGGTGCTGAATGGGTCAATCGGTTGAATGACGCCTGCGGCTTTGCCGGCGGGGCTAACGGCAACAAACGATTGGGGACAATCGTTCTACATTGTCGCCTGCGGGCAAAACGGGGGCCTAGCCACTAGCCACTAGCCTCTAGCAACTAGCCACTAGCCGCTTAAAAGAGGGGATCGCTGATTGATTGGCGAAAATTAGTTCTCAGTTAATTTGGGTAACTTTGTGCAGATCGGTTGATTGAATTGGTTACCCCTATTATGCTGTGGGCAATTCAGGGGCTGTTGCGTCTGATGCTTTAGTTTTTTTGCCGATTTATCGGGGTGATGTTGATGAACCGTTTGAGTTCGATGTTTGGTGTGCTGGCCCTCAGCGGCGTTTGCGCACTGCCCGCCGTGGCGCAAGAGACGCTGGCCGCACCCGCTGCGAGCCCAGAGATGCTCCAAGCTGGACTCGCTCCCAACGTGTTGATCCGTCAACACGCTCAACTGAATGAGCGGGGTGAACTGCTCGGTTCGCTCAGCACCATCTCGGCGGATGGAAAAATGCGAGGCTTGCCCAACTTGCCGATCAGCTTGATCCAAGGTGGACGCATCCTGGTCCGCGTGCAAACTTCGCCCGATGGCGATTTCATGTTTCCTCAGGTTCGTCCAGGGATCTACACGCTGGCTGCTTCCAATACCAGGGAGCTGATCGTTCTGCCAATTCTGATCAGTGGCATCTCTGCGCAAGCCACTCCGATCAACTTGGTTACGGCCAGTTCAATTCCGGCCGACCGCCGCCAAGCGGTGCTGGCCAACCTGTACGGTCCGCAGACGGCCGCTTCGGCTGGCTGGAGCCCCACGCCTGATCAAATGATTGCAACGCCTGAAGCGGCTCCCACTTTTGTCAATCCAGATGTTAGCTTGCAGCCCAACGGGATGCTGTTGGGACGCATTTCAGCGATCGGGTTGATGCCCGGTGCTATGGATATGGAAGGGATGATGATTCGTTTGACTCGCCAAGGTGAGACGATTGCCGAAGCGCCAGTTGCCTCGGATGGGTCTTTCGCCATTCCGGGTGTAACCCCAGGTCCTGTCAGCGTATTGGTCTTTGGCCCTCAAGGCTTTGCCGCTTTGGGTGTGCGGATTGTGCCGTCGGCCCAGTTCGGCGGAATGCAGTCCAATGCAATGGAGACCCTGGTGACGATGCAAGCTGGCCCCGCCAGCAGTTTGAACATTGAAATCGCTTCGCCCGAGGACGTTGTCGCGGCAACTCAAGTTCCCGGCGACTCGTTCACTGATCCACTGGCTGCCGGACAAATTGGTCCCGGTGGTTTGCCAGGCGGTGGTGTTCCCGGTGGCGGCGGCTTCGGCGGTGGCGGAGGCGGCTTCGGTGGTGGTGCAGGTGGCGGCGGTGCTGGTGCAGGTGGTGGACTGGGTGGCATTGGTGCCATCGGTGGTCTAGCCGCGGCTGCCGCGTTGGTTGCCGGTGATGATGATCCGCCATTTATCCCGAGTGACGATTCTCCTGACGGCACATGATGCTCGTCTATGATTTTTTTGATCCAACGAAAAACCCGCCTCGATGATGTCGAGACGGGTTTTTTTGTGCTCTAACTAAACGCGATGGATACGGGTAAGCATTGCGTCGAAAGAGAACCACACGCTGGCGCGAGCGTTCCGCTCAGGATTAATTTGCCCGACCCCAACGAGCTTGCCTCGTTCGGTGAAGCAGTTTTTTTGGCTAGGCTGGCCGCCACATCCCACGCGATATTATCCCCTGCCGCCCGCCCGACCCCCCGTGGCGGGCGGGCGGGCAGGGAAAACGTGGCGCACAACGCGGCGATTCTTGCTAGCTGGCAACCTTGTTCACCGAACGAGGCAAGCTCGTTGGGGTCCATGGCGCGTGGCGGCTGATTCCGTCCTCACGCCTTACGCCTTTTCTTTTGGTATGTTACCGACTGCAGAAAACTAGGCAGACAACTTGGCAATTTAACGGCTTACGGAGCTGGGCAACTCGTGACGGTTTATTTGCAAGTTATCAACGATCAAGGAATTGTGCGCGAAGTTGAATTGGTGCGACCTATTGAGGTTGGCCGTTGCTATCCCCAAGAATCGATGGCTGACGAAGGCCCGCGGTTGTTGATCGCCGAGGCGCAACAGACTTCCGTGCCGCGACAGTGGTTCCAAGTCAGCCAAGTTGCTGCCGGTGAAGTTCAAATCCGTAATCTGCACCGCGCGCACGCCGTCTTCATGGAAGACTTGGCGGGGCCCATTCCGCCGGGGCAATCTCGCCAGCTGCTAGCGAATCCCCCGGTCACAATCCGCTTGCTCGAAGGAGCCAGGCTGCGAATCTGTGATCAAGATCATCGCCAGCTGGAACCGCTTTCCGGTAGCGATGACATGTCGGGTATCCGTTCGCTGCTCTCGTCGGGATCTAACGAGGCGAAAGGAAACAGCGGGGGCAAGCGTGAAGATTCTCCGATGTTGACGATGCGCCCTTTCGCTGAGGGGCGCGTGGTCGAAGGTGCTGATGCGTTGGCGCTGGTCCGCAAAGCACTAAGCGTGGTCGAAGCGGCAGCCAGCTCGGATGGATTCCTGGAAGCGGCCGTGCGGGCCGCCGTCGAGATTGTCGGCTTGGATCGCGCCGCCATTCTGATCCCCAATCCCAACTCGGCTGCCAAGCAAACAAGCGGGCAACAGCCGAATGCGGCGCAGCAATCGTCGGCGTCCTCCGCTGCTCCCGCTTCCGCTGCTGGGACGTCGCCTGCTGGGATGCCGGTCGACAGTCAATCGATTTCGATCTCCATCATGGCTGCTTCGCTGCCGGCCGACTGCGCGCCGCGGAATACGGGTGCTGCCGCGGCTGCAGGTGGCAAGCCCAAATCGCAATGGCGGAGCCGCGCGCAATACTTAGCCAATCATGCTCGCGACGGGCAACTGCCCCGCGTCAGCTCGTCGGTACTCCGCCGCGTGATGGAGCTGGCGCAGACGCAGATCTATGAAGCCAATTTGGACATGATGAGCATGTCGCTCGATAGCGTCAGCAGCGTTGTCGCGGCGCCGATTCTCGACCGTGACAAATCGGTGGCCGCTGTTTTGTACGGTGACCGTTGGCTGGCGGTCGAGGGTGCTGATACGCGGATCAGCGAGCTGGAGGCTCTGTTGCTGGAGGTGCTGGCCGGCGCGGTGGCTGGTGGAATCGCTCGGCAACAAGAGGAGCGTTCGCGGGCCAACTTGTCGGAGTTCTTTTCGCCGCGAGTCGCTTCGATGTTAGTGGCCCGCCCCGATTTATTGTCAGGGCGTGATGCGGATGTCTCGGTCCTGTTCTGCGACGTGCGAGGTTTCAGCGCCATCTCTGAGCAGTTCGGTCCTGAGCTGACGATCGAGTGGATTAATGATGTGTTGACCGAGCTCAGTCAATGTGTGGTGGATGGAGACGGAGTGCTGGTCGATTACGTCGGCGACGAACTGTTGGCGATGTGGGGTGCGCCCGAGGAACAGCCCGATCATGCGGAGCGAGCGCTGACGGCAGCCCGCCAAATGCTGGTCGCGATCGAGCGGCTGAGGACTCGCTGGGACAGTCAATTCGGCGCCACGCTGGATGTCGGCATCGGCATCAACAGCGGCCCGGCGCGGGTCGGTAACGTCGGCAGTCGGTTAAAGTTTAAGTATGGAGTGCTCGGGCATACGGTAAATCTGGGCAGTCGCTTGCAAGGTGCTTGCAAACACCTCGGCGTCCGCTGTATTGCTTCGGCCGATTCGGTCGCGGCGGCCGGTAATCGCGATTGCGCTCGCCGGCTCGCCCGCTTGCGAGTTGCCGGGATCCGCGAGACGATCGCAGTCTACGAATGCGTAGCAAGCGTGACGAGCGATTGGAAGCGCCTGTGTGAAGAGTACGAAGCGGCGTTGCTAGATTTCGAAGGGGGGCAGCCCGGCGAGTCGGTGCATCGTTTGGGCCGCTTGTTGCAAGAGTTCCCCGGCGATCGCCCGAGCGCATTCCTGCTGGGCCGAGCAGCCAAGTCGCTGACCGATCCCACGTCCCAAGTCGACGCCATCTGGGAACTACCAGGTAAGTAAGTGGAATAGGCCCGTGGAATAGGCTTCTAGCCAAGTGGAATAGGCTTCTAGCCTGTATGAGAACGTGGAATAGGCTTCCAGCCTGTATGGGAACGTGGAATAGGCTTCCAGCCTGTATGGGAACGTGGAATAGGCTTCCAGCCTGTCTGAGAACGTGGAATAGGCTTCCAGCCTGTCTGAGAACGTGGAATAGGCTTCCAGCCTGTATCGGAGCTCTTTGAATAAATTCCAACATGCACACCTGCACTGTAGGAACATTTTGAATACCATCCGCATGGTACCAAATCGGCATACCAAGGTAGTTACAGGCTGGAAGCCTATTCCACCCCGTTTTTTGCTACAGGCTGGAAGCCTATTCCACCTCTTTTTTAGCTACAGGCTGGAAGCCTTTTTATACCCCAGAACTTTTTCTTGCCTATTTTGGAGCCTAAGAGAATAATCGGACACGATGGAGGTTCAATTTTTTCACGGAAGGCAACCAGATGGTATCAGATTGGGTAGATAGCGAGTTTGAAACTTTAGATCTTGGTCACTTGCAGCGAGAAAAGCGTGTCCGAGCGTTTGTAACCCAGGCAGCAAAGATCGGCGAATCGACGCCCGATCGCACTCGTTCGAACGCCGAACTCAAAGGAATCTACCGCTTGACCGACAACTCAAACGTGGATGTCAACGAAATCTTCGACGCCCATCATCAGGCCACAAGAAAACGCTGCTCCGAGCATTCACATGTCTTTCTTTCCCAGGACACTAGCGAATTTGACCTGACTAAGCCCAAACAGCAAGTCGCCGGGGCCGGGCCGTTGGGAACTGACAAACGGGTCGGTTTTTTCTATCATCCGCTCTATGCCGTCAATCGGGACGGCCTTCCCCTGGGGGTCGTCGATCAGGTCTTGTGGACACGGGATCCGGCTTCACTGGAAGTGACCGCCAAGGAACGAAAAGCCAACCAAAAACGGCGATGTTTTGAAGAAAAGGAGAGCTGCCGGTGGCTTGAGATGATGCAAAGTGGTGAGCAAATCGCTCGATTAATGCCGCAAACTCAATTTACACTTTTGGCAGACAGCGAAGCCGATATCGGTGAATTGCTTACTCAAGCTAACGAGTTTCCCGATAACTTTGATTTTATCATTCGCCACTGCCGCACCGAGAAAATCATTGAAGCCAGAGACGCGTTGACCGGCGAGCCGATCGCGGGCGTCGAGACGATTGACGAAGCCCTTTCGAAGGTGTCCTGGCGAGGGGAAAAGACTGTTTGCATCGGCGGTCGCGACGCTCCGGTGCTTCCTGATGATACAAAGCGTGTTCGTAAGCAAGCTCGTATGTCCCGCGAGGCCTTGGTGCAGTATCGCTCTGTCCGCCTGAAGGTAGCCGGTGGTCGCCGCGTCGGTGGTGGGACATTGCCCAACGTGTGGATCAATGTGGTTGAATCGCTCGAGATCGCTCCGCCTGCTAGCGACTCGCCGATCCGCTGGGTTTTGTTGACGACGTTGCCGATCGGTACAGCCCAAGAGATTAACGCGGTTCTCGAAGGTTACTGCGTCCGTTGGAGTGTCGAATTGTATTTCAAAACGCTCAAGAGTGGTTTGAATGTGGAGGACATGAAGTACGAAACGCTGGAGCGATATCTTCGGGCGTTCTCGATGTTGACGGTAGTTGCTTGGCGAGTGGAATACCTCAAGGGGGCGACGCGGAGCGATCCGGATGCCCCATGCACGGAATACTTTACTGATCAAGAGTGGATGGCGGTGATGCTCTTTTTGCATCGTCGACCGGTGAAGCCGAACGAGCCACCGACGATGGAGATATTTATGAAATCGATCGCTATGCTCGGTGGCTACATCAACAAGAAAGCACAAGGTCCTCCAGGCTCCAAAACAATTTGGCGAGGAATGAGCCGTTTCTCAACGATCGTCGAAGCCTACGCTGTGTTCTCTCAAATGAGTTCTGGGGTATAAAAAGGCTGGAAGCCTATTCCACTTTTATGGGACTGGTGCGATGTCGTTGTTCCGCAAACGTCTGCTTCCTCATGTCGATGTTGATGATAAACCTTACTTCATCACGGCATGCCTGTTTGGTAGTGTCAATAACGCCGGCTTGAGCGACATTAAACGCTACAGAAATATGCTTGATGAGCGGCCTTGTCCTGATGATCTCACAATAGCCGAGTGGGAATACAAAAAATACAAGCTAGTTTTCAAGTTTGTGGATGAGCTACTTGATCATGCCTCGCCTGTAAACCACTTGAAAGATGACAGATTAGCAAGAATTGTGTTTAACGCGTTTTTGCATTTTGCCGATGAACGTTATCGGCTATTCGCTTTCGTCGTAATGCCCAGTCATCATCATTGGCTATTCTTGCCGACTCAAGCTTGGTGTGATCAACTTGCAGCCAGCAGACAGCCCGGCCAGCCGATCGTGTCACCGCGTGAATCGATCTCACATAGCATCCAAAGCTATACAGCCAATTTATGTAATCGGACACTGCAGAAGACGGGACCTTTTTGGCAGCGCGAGTCGTTTGATCATTTTGCGCGCGACGAAGCCGAACTGCTTCGCATTTGTCACTATATCGAAAACAATCCAGTGAAAGCTGGACTTTGTAACACTCCAGGCGACTACCGCTGGTCATCAGCAGCCTATCGCTTACAGCACAACATTCCCCTTGGTCACCCACTGCCAAAGATCATGGCATTCTAAGTGGAATAGGCTTCCAGCCTGTAAAGAACGTGGAATAAGCTTCCAGCCTGTAAAGAACGTGGAATAGGCCTCCAGCCTGTATAAGAACGTGGAATAGGCCTCCAGCCTGTATAAGAACGTGGAATAGGCTTCCAGCCTGTAAAGAACGTGGAATAGGCTTCCAGCCTGTATGAAACCTGCAAGTAATTTGGTTAAGGTTCATTTACAGGCTGGAAGCCTATTCCACTTAAAATGCTAAGGATTGGTTAAATCCTGATGTGGTTTTTCAGCGCTCATTGCCATCGCTAACTGCTACTACTAAAACTGCGGTCGATACGAATAGTGGGGAGTCGAACGGTTGCAGGGTTTGTTTTTTCTATGGGAATGATCGGGATGTTAGGTAAGCAAGGTAAGCGATTCGGCTTTACGCTGGTCGAGCTATTGGTGGTGATCGCAATTATTGGAATCTTGGTCGGCTTGCTGCTGCCAGCCGTGCAAGCGGCTCGCGAAGCGGCTCGCCGGATGCAATGTCAGAATAATCTCAAGCAGATGGGCTTGGCGGCGCTCAATTTCGAATCGGCTCGCCAACAATACCCCACCGGCCCGATGGATGGCGACCCTGAAGCGATTACGACCAGCGGTGCCCCAAACCCGGGCGGTTACCCGCAACGAGCTTGCTGCCGCGCAGCCACTCGCCGGGGCTGGAATCACTTCTACCACATCTTGCCGTACCTTGAGCAGGAAGCCCTCTACAACGCGGGCAACGACGCGCCCCCTTATTGGCCCTACCAACCGAACAACGCCGGCGAAGATGACGTGGCCGGGGTGTCGCTAGCCGTTTACCACTGCCCCAGCCGCCGGCCCCCCAGTCTTTACAATAACGGCTTGTTCGCTCGCCATGACTACGCCGGCTGCGCTGGTTTTTACCAAGGTCCACCCCACAGCGGAACCAACGTGATTCCCGCTCCGCCGTTGGGGCTGAGTCCAGCTCGCAGCATCAGTCAAGCACCGAACACCGGTAACACCCCCGGCTTGCGCGGCGCTATTTTGTGGCCCGGTTTTGGTGAGTACCGCATCTTGTCGCAATTTCACGATGGATTGTCGAACAGCATTGCGTTTGGCGAGAAATGCTTGCCCCGCTCAGAATTCGGACGCGACGGTGGCGATAACGAACGTTGGAACAACAGCGGCTGGGACACTGATTCGCTCCGTCATCATTTCCCCCCCGAAAGCGATTTTACGGCTCAACCGCGGACTGGTGGAACCACCGGCGGAACTGTCTGGCGACGCATGTTCGGCAGTTCGCACCCCACCGGCCTGAACATTGTGCGTGCTGATGGCTCCGTTCACTTTCATCCCTTCACCGTCGATCCGCTAACCTGGATGTACCTCTGCGTGATCGATGACGGTGAGACGATCGACAGCACGCAACTGTAAGTAATCGTAATGACGCGAACTTGATCAGTGGCGGAGCACTTGCTATCGCACTCGCACGGCACCTTTTTCCGGCACGATCTTGCGACCGTAGATCTTGGCCCAGCTCTGCGTAAACTCGGCTCCCAGGAGAAAGACCAGGGCTGAGTAATAGAGCCAGATCAAGAGCACCGCCAGGGATGCGGCGGCGCTGCCGAGTTGGGCGGCCGGCTCGCTGTAGGTCAAATAGAGGCTGAGTAAATAGCGGCCGATGAAAAATAACACGGTGGTGATGCCGGCTCCCACCGTCGCCTCCTGCCAGCCGATCTTGGCGTCGGGCATAAATTTCAGCAAAGCGGCGAAGATAAAAAGCGTGACCACCATGCTGATTGCGTAATTGATCACCATCAACGCCGATTCTTGCATACCGACCCAGCCACCGACTTGGCTCCCCACGGTGTTGAACATGGTCGAAATCACCAAGGAGATCAGCAGTAACACGCCGAGTCCCAGGATCAAGCCGAGTGAAAGCAGTCGCTTTTGCAAAAAAGTTTTTACCGCACTCGATGCCGGGGCGGGCTGCACGTGCCAAGCTCGATTGAGCGAATTTTGCAAAGCGGCCATCGCGCCGGTGGCCCCCACGGCGATTGCCAAAAAGCTGATCAGCGACTTCCACCACAGACCTGATTGCTGACGATTTTGCTCCAGCATGTTGCTGATTTGTGCCGCGACCGTTTCGTTGCCGACCATCTCGGACGCTTGTTCCTCGATCAAGTCATTGGCCTTGCTTTCCGCTTGGTCGGAGTCGTAAGCCAATGACATGCCCCAGGTGACAATTGTCAGCAGCAGGAACAGCAGCGGGGGGAGCGCGAACACGGTGTAGTACGCCAAGGCGGCTGCCATCGTCAAACAGTCGTCGTCAATGAAGGCCTGGAGCGTCGATTTTAACAATCGCATATTGGTCAATGAGTTGATTGGAGACTTCGGCATTTGCACGTAGTGGCCGCGGAGATTCGCGGCTGCGAGCGATTTTGTGCAAATGTTGGTCCAGAGAGCGTTCTATCCCGCGAACTGCTAGCCACTAGCCACTAGCCACTAGCCACTAGCCACTAGCCACTAGCCACTAGCCACTAGCCACTAGCCACTAGCCACTAGCCACTAGCCACTAGCCACTAGCCACTAGCCACTAGCCACTAGCCACTAGCCGCTAGCCGCTAACTGCTAACCCGCTTTTTCCAGATTTGAAACTCTGTAGCGTGCGAGTCTTTATCCGTTTGCGGATAGCGGGCTTGCAGCTCGCAGCGATATTCGCCAAAGTTAATCTCCAACTGCGTATCGCCGCTGGTTTCTGTCCAGACTCTTGTCAAATAAATCGCTTGACACTTCGGTAACAACATCTCATAGATGCTGGCTCCCCCGATCACGTAGACTTGCTCGGCCGTTTGACAGATATCTTCCATCTGCTGGAAGGAATCTATCACATCCACCCCTGGGATCGTCGCTCGCGTGCGCGAGAGTACTATGTTTTGCCGCCCCGGCAATGGTCGCCCGATCGAATCATAAGTCTTACGCCCCATCACGATTGGATGCCCCATCGTGAGACGCTTGAAACGCCGCAAGTCGGACCCCAACTGCCAGGGCATATCTCCATCCCGGCCGATCACTCCACTCGGTGATGCGGCCACCACCGCTATCCACTGCGTGCTGGCTGTCATGCTGGTATCAAGCGTTCGTTTGGGAGGAAAAAAGCAATTCGATTTCCGCCGGGCTTGCCCCGGCCGGGATCACAAGTGGTAGCTACCAAGGGAGCGTCTTGAAAATCGCCGCACCGCCCGCGATTCGCTGAAGGCGAATCGCGGGCGGTGCGGCGGCGGCGAGTGTAATGCCAACTGTAGCCGCCAGTTGTTGCCCCGGCCGGGGCAAGCCCGGCGGAAGCATTGTGTCAGCGAAAGGCGACTATGCCAACGTCCAATGGCGGTCGCTGGTCGGTTGTAACCTTTGCGGCTCCAAACCACAGTTCGCCACCATCTCCCGGGCTTCTTGTAAAGTTAACGCGGCATGTAATGATTGCCTTAATAACTCGCGAGATTGCTCCACTTCTTGGCCAGCATACAAAGCCGTCAAACGATCAATCTCGGCGGTCGTTTCTGGCCTCAATAAATCGCGAATGAATAACCGCCCCGTCGCTGGTTTGAGCACGCGTAACGCTTGCCGTAACACCACTTCGGGGTCGGCCAAGTGATGGAACAATGTATTACTGATCACCGCATCAAAACTTGCATCAGGAAATTCGCTCAGCGTCTTTACATCACAAGTCGATAGGGTAATGAACTCACTGAGATCGGCTGCCGCCACGTTTCGCTGGGCGATCCGCTGCATGTGGAGCGCCGCATCGACGGCGACCACTTGAGCACCCGGCAATTGCCGACACAACTCGATGGGAATCCGCGCCGTCCCCGAGCCGAGGTCGATAATGCGGGGCGGAGCGGGTAACCGCTCAGCCCAACCGGGAGCCAAGTTGATGAAGTCACTGACAAAGTTACGATTGACCTCGGCGTGATCCATGGCATCGTAAAGTTCCGCGTCAGCCGCCGTGTCCATCAACTCGGGTTCGAGCGTCCGCGGCACAGAGCTGGCCGACGCCGGGGGAAATTGCTCGCCGCCGGAATGAGATGCATCACTCATGATTCTTGATGTCCTTCGCCAGAAAAACCAGCTTCATGGTCGACTGCGGCAATTTCCGCAGCTCGCGGGCCTAACCACCAGCCCCAAACGATTAACAACAGCCCCGCCACGGCGTAACCCCCGGCGTACTCAAACGTGATCCCCCGCAAATCGATCGGCAACACAAACGCTGACCAATCGCTGGGGCCGAGCGGCAAAAACAGTCGATTTCCAGCCAGTGGGCTGTGGATCACGCCGAACAGCGTAAACCCGGCGGTGGCCAGCAACACCGTGCCGGCGCGACGCAAGTTGCCGTCGATGATCGAGGCTAAGGCCCAAGCCCACAGCAGGCTGGTCAAAATAAAGCCACTTTTCAACACCCCCAACGTGACCAAATTGTGCCGCAACTCTTCATTCGCCAGCGTTTCCGCCGTAATCCCGGCCGAAATCAAGGCCTCGTCCCCTAGCAAACGGCCCGGGAAACTGTCGGCCAAAAATGCCAGCGCGGGAACGCAGGCCAGGGCTACGGCTGCGTAATGTCGCCGCGGGGTGGCTAGAAAACTTTGCGCCGTGATCTCTAAACCGACAAAAATGAGAATCGGAAAGACCGCCGGCTTGGGGATCCAGTCGAGCAGAAAGCCGAAATAGCCGACTGTCCCCGCGGAACCGACCAGCAGGGCCGTTGCCAACACGTAAGCCGCTCGTCCGCCCATTGCTTTGTAAGCTGGATGACCAATGTAAGGCGTCGTCTGGATCACTCCGCCGCAGAATCCGGCAGCCAATGTGGCGACCGCTTCGATCCCGATGACTGTGCCGGTGGGGTATTCATCGCCAGCTGCTGCGGCACTTTCCGTGCAATCAATCCCGCCCACGACGGTCGCCAGGGCAAACGGCAAAACGACGGGTAGATAGGTCAGCGAGTCACCGGCGGCGGAGAGCCACTGCATGGTGAAGGCCGAAGTCCAGCCCCCCGGAAACCACTCGGTTACCGAAGGGGTGGCCGCCTCGTAGCCCGCCACCCCGAGGGCTTGCATCAAGTAGTAAATCGAACCGGCGATCAGCAGCGCGCCAAGCGTGCCGGGGAGCCTACCGGGGAGCGGCGCGCGGCCGATCAAGGTGGTCAGCACGATCGCCAAGGCGACGAACCCGGGCAATGGATGTGCGAAAATGTCCAGCAGCGGCAAAAAACTAATCAGCACCAAGGCGATCGCGGCCAACGAACCGAGCAGCCCGGCGCGGGGTACAATCCGCCGCACCCAACCGCTGAACGGAGCACAGCAAAGCTTGAAAATCCCAGCGAAGACCAAAGAACAGATGCCGATGTGCCACGCGTGCCGGGCCGCATCAAGCTCGGTCATCGTTTGGCTGGCGATTTGGAAGGCCGGCCCGAGCACGAAAAAGATAATGCCGAAAATACTGGGGGTGTCGATGCCCAGCGGCATGGCGGTGATGTCGCTGCGGCCAGTACGACGGGCGATCAGGATCGCCAAAGCGAAAAACATCAAATCACCCAGCATGACGCCGATGGCCGTGCCGGGCACCATATGGCTGATGACAAAGTCCGACGGCCAGCCGAATACGAACGTCAGCAGACTGACCGTCAGGATCAGACCCGCGATATTGTCCAACATCAGCCCAAAAAAGGCATTAACATCGCCGGGTGCGGCCCAACGGTAGCGTTTGGAAGGGGACAAGGCGGTGGTGCCTCCAAAGAACGTCTGGGAAAAATAACCCCCATAGGATACGGGGAACGCCAGTTAAAGGAATTGACTACACCGCTGGAACTGACAATTTTTCTCAGACTGTCAAGCTTGAAGGAAAATGCAATTTTTTCCGGTGAACACACTTGTACCGGTTATTTCGGGTGGGGATTATTCGGTCTATGTTTTGACCGATGGGCGATCGGCGGATAGACTACGTAGCGAGTAACCCGAGCGTCTCTTGTTGACGAGATGGAAACGCGTGAATACGAAAGCTTTTCAGAACAATACCGAGATCACGAATTTTGACGTCGCCACCGACGAGCAGTTGTTGCTCGAATATCAGGTGAGCGGTGATCGATCGGTTTTCGAAATATTAATGCGCAGATACCAGCGAGAATTGTTCAGCTATTTGCGTCGCTACTTGGGTGACGCCGAGATGGCCGAGGATGCTTTTCAGGGAGCTTTTCTGCAAGTTCATTTGAAATGTGACCAGTTCGATTCGGGGCGTCGGTTTCGGCCCTGGTTGTACGCCATCGCGACGAATCAAGCGATCGACGTGCAGCGTAGGAACAAGCGGCACCGCATGGCCAGCTTGGACCGCACGGCGACGACGGACGATTCTGACGGCCATTGGTCGGAGAAACTGGTCGGCGATGGGCCTGATCCGCTAGCCGAAGCGGCCAGCCGCGAGCATGGTCAATGGGTTCGCGACGCTGTCGATTCGCTGGGCGATTCGATGAAGCAGGCGATCCATCTGGTCTATTACCAAGGGCTGAAGTATCGCGAAGCGGCCGAAATCTTAGGGATTCCCGTGGGGACGGTGAAAAGCCGCCTGCACGCCGCCGTCCAGAGATTGGGGGTGGAGTGGGACGCCAGCCACGATCAAGCGCACGACGCGGCCGTAAACGAAGAAGTTTAGCTAGAAGATGCTAGTTGCTAGCGGCTAGATGCTAGACGTTAGTGGCTAGGGGAGAAAGAAAGCGGCTGGAAGGGTGCCACGTAACCCAAGCTGGATCGAAAGAGCACCTCGCATGCACACCCCCCACTAGCATCTAGCTACTAGCATCTAGCTACTACTTCATCCGAATGTCTTTGAATTCGGCCCACATCGGTTTGCCGGCGTGGAGTTGCAGGGCTAACACTCCGCTGCTGAGTGCCAACTCGGGGTGCTCGTCGGTGAAATCGAGCACCAAGCGGCCATTCATGTAGTGCCTGAGGCGATTTCCCTTGGCAATGATGATCACGTCGTTCCACTGGTCGACATTGAACAACTCTTTGTACTCGGCTTTCGAGATCAAGTTACCCTTGACTTGCTTGCCCTCTGTCGTCCACACCGCTCGCTCGCCGACCAAGCAGATGCGGCCCCGCTTGCCACCTTCGTCGTAGATAAAGCCGGAAACGTTTGGCAGCGTCTCTTCGTTGCGGATCTCGTGCTGATATCCACGCACCACCCAAGCGTTCCGTGGTTTGCCTTCCGTGATGTGCCGTGAACGATATTGAATCCCCGAATTGTTGGTGGCGGTGCAGCGGAACGACAATCGCAGTTCAAAATCATTCAGCTCGCCTCCTTGCCAAATCAAAAACGTATTTCCGTTGGCCTTGTTTTCCTCAGTCGTTTGCCCGTGAATCACGCCATCTTTCACCGACCACAACCGCGGATCGCCATCCCACCCAGCCAAAGTTTCGCCATCAAACAGCGATTGCATGCCCGCCGGCTCGGGGGGCGCCTTTTGGTCCGCTTCTTGAGCGACTACGGTGAGCGAGAATAGGGCGGCGAAAACGAAACTTTGGTAACGCAGCATGGGTTTACTCCGAGGGGATGATTGTTTCCACACATTATTGTCTGCCGCTCTGCGATTCGCCACCGTATGTCGGGGATGGCTTTGCGAATGGCGGATTTTGGCGAGCTTGCTTGGACTTTTGGCGGAGCGAAAGGCGACTTTGGCGACTCTGTTTTCCTTCTGGTCGACGATCGGTTACAATGCGGAGAAATAAGCCCACCTACAACATTGTGGAGACTCCCGTTTCCACACTCCCACCTTTTTGGTTTCGCTTGCAGGCCACTTGGCCCTAAAAGCAAGCGCCCACCATTCACTTGCGTCTTTGGAGCAACCACTTTGATGCTGGATAGGCCGAATCGCACCGGCAACCGCATGCTCGCCTCGCGTAGCACTGGTTGGCTTTTATTATCGACCGCAATACTTTCGCTGCTGTCGAGCGATGCGATTGCTGTCGCGCCGCAAATTTCCGACGAAGAGTTGCGGGCCCGCGGCGAAGAAATTTATCGTAATCGCTGTGCGGAATGTCACGGCGAGGCTGGTGAAGGGGTCGACGCCTACTACCCAGATCGGCTAATGGGTGACGATTCAATTGGTCAATTGACCGAGACGATCGCCGAAACCATGCCTGAGGATGATCCCGAGCTGTGCGAGGGTGAAGATGCCGCCGCCGTGGCCGCTTTCATCCACCATAGCTTCTACAGCGAAGCGGCCCGCCTGAAAAAACGCCCCCCTCGCGTCGCCCTCGCTCGCTTGACCGCGAACCAACTGCGACAAAGCTTGGCCGACCTTTACGCGGCTAACGACCAAGTTGCCAACGTTAAACAAGAACGTGGCATCAAAGCCACTTATTACGCCGGCGCACGCCGCAAAAAAGAAAATGTCAAGATCGAGCGGATTGATCCCGTGATCGATTTCGACTTTGGCCACGAAAGTCCCGGCGAAGGGATCGAGCCCAAGTCGTTCGCGATCAATTGGGAAGGTAGCATCCGAGCGGACGTAACGGGCAAGTATGAGATGGTGGTTCGCAGCACCTGCTCGTTCGTGATGCAATTCGGCAACCACAGCCGAGAGTTCATCAATAACCACGTGCAGTCGGGTGATAAGACTGAGTTTCGCGAAACCATCGTGCTCACCGCCGGTCGCATATACCCCTTCAAAATTGACTTTACGCAGCGCGAGCGTTCCACCGAACAACCGCCCGCCAGCATCTCCTTGAGCTGGGTGCCCCCGCAACAAGCCGAGCAGATAATCCCGCCGCACAACCTGCTGCCAGGTTGGGCTCCGTCGGTCTACACCTTGCAAACCGATTTGCCTCCGGATGATCGCAGTTACGGCTTTGAGCGCGGGATCGCGATCGATCGCCAATGGGACGAATCGACGACCGCTGCGGCATTGGAGTTTGCCGAAATCGCCATCAGCGAACTGTGGCCGCAATACGAGCGTCGGCACCGCGATGATTCGAATGAGAATCGCCAACGCCTGCGTGACTTTCTGGCGGGGCTCGCCAGCCGCGCGTTCCGCGGTCCACTGACTGATGCGCAACGGCAAACTTACGTCGACCAACAAGTCGATGCGACGGAAGACGACAAAGAAGCGATCAAACGCTCAATTATTCTAACTCTCAAAAGCCCGCGTTTCTTATATCCGACCATTGACCTGAATTGTAGCGAATCTCAGCAAGCGGCGAATCGTTTAGCGCTTGTTTTATATGATTCGCTGCCTGTCGATCGCTGGTTGATGGAAGCGGCCGAAAAGGATCGCTTAACCAGTGAAGATCAAGTCCGCGCGACGGCCGCGAGGATGATCAACGACTATCGGGCACAAGCGAAGACGCGGGAGATGCTGACGCAGTGGTTAGACCTTGGCCACTTTGACGAGATCGCTAAAGACGATGAGTTGTTCGCCGGTTTTGACGATCAAGTGGTCAGCGATTTGCGTAGTTCCTTAATGGCCTTTCTTGACGCCGTCGTCTGGAGCGAAGCGAGCGATTATCGACAACTGTTCCAGGCCAAGTGGACATTTACGACCGATCGCCTGGCGGAGGTCTACGGTGATAGTTGGCAGCCCGCGGAGGAAGGGCAAGGCCCGCGGCGGAGTCAGCCAGATGCCGAACACCGTTTTGGGGTGCTGACGCATCCGCTGTTGATGAGTGGCTTGTCGTACCACGACGCGACGTCGCCGATTCATCGCGGCGTGTTTCTGATCCGGCACCTGCTGGGCCGCACGTTGCGTCCCCCAGCCGACGTCTTTCCGCCACTCAGCCCCGACTTACACCCCGACTTGAATACCCGAGAACGCGTGGCTTTGCAAACCAGCCCTGAGAGCTGTCAAGTTTGCCACAGCAAAATTAACGGCCTCGGTTTTGTGCTGGAAAATTACGATCCGATCGGGCGTTATCGCGCCACGGATGCCGATAAACCAGTGGACGCCACCGGTGCGTACACCGACCGCCAAGGAAATTTAGTAGACTTCGTGGGACCCGCCGAATTGGCGGACTACTTGGCAACCAGCGATGATGCCCTAGAAGCTTTCGTTAACCGCGCCTTCCAACATTTTGTCAAACAACCCATCGCCGCGTTTGGGCCAAACACCCAAGCGGCGCTAGTGGAAAAGTTTAGAGCTAGTGGTTTTAACATCCGCGAGCTGATCGTCGAAGTCGCTGTGATCGCGGCTCGCCAACCTCACTCCCCGGACTTGCAGGAATCTTGAAATGAATACCCCACACTATCAATCCTCGCGACGTGAGTTCCTGAAACGAACCGGCTTGAGTGCGGCTGCGGCGAATTTGTTGATGGGCCTTCCCAGTTTGGGCTGGGCCGCTGCGGCGACGACCAAGCCGAAAAAGCGGGTTGTGTTTGTCTTCAGCCCCAACGGCGTCATTCCCCAACACTTTTGGCCGGAAACGCTAGGCAAAGATTTTGAGCTGAAGCGCATCCTCCAACCGCTGAGCGATCTCCGCGAACGGACGTTGACCTTGCATGGGGTTTGCAATCAGATCAAAGGGGACGGCGACGGCCACATGCGGGGCATCGGCTGCTTGTTGACCGGTATCGAGTTGTTTCCCGGCGATGTGCAGGGTGGCTCGGACACGCCCGCCGGATGGTCACAAGGGATCTCGGTCGATCAGCACTTGCGGAATTGCTTGCAGGCCGATGCCGAGTCGCAAACGCGGTTTGGTTCGCTGGAGTTCGGTGTCATGGTGCCCGACCGTGCCGATACCTGGACCCGCATGTCGTACGCGGGCCCAAACCAGCCTGTCGCGCCGATCGATAACCCTTACAAAATGTTTGACAAACTGTACGGTCAAACCAAAAACCGCAAGCTGTTGTCCAGCGTGCTGGATGAGATCACGGCCGAACTGAAGGCAGTTAAGCAGTCGATCAGCGCCGAAGACCGTCAAATGCTCGAAGAACACATGACGATGGTGCGTCAAGTCGAACAAGAGCTAAAGACCGAGCAAGAGCAATTGGCAAAGCGGGGCGATGTCGGGCACGCCATTCCCGAATTGCCTGCGAACATCGACGAAGACAACGACAATATGCCGATGATCACCAAGACCCAAATGGACCTCTTGGTGAACAGTTTTGCAGCAGATTTCGCTCGCGTGGCGACCTTCCAAATCACCAACAGCGTGGGACAACCTCGGATGCGCTGGCTCGATATCGACGAAGGACACCATACCCTTTCGCACGAACCCGATAGCAACGAAACTTCCTACGAGAAATTGATCAAAATCAATACGTGGTACTGCGAGCAAGTTGCCTACTTGGCGAAACGACTGGCTGCTACGCCAGAGCCGGGCGGCCAAGGCTCGCTGCTGGATAACACGACGATCATCTGGACGAACGAGTTAGGTAAGGGGAACTCCCACACGCGTAACAACATTCCGTTTGTGATGATCGGTGAAGGCTTGGGCTTCTCGATGGGCCAAGCGATGGACTTCGGCAAGGTGCCTCACAACCGTCTGCTAATGAGTATCTGCGAAGGTATGGGCTATCCAGTAGAAAATTTTGGTAACCCCGATTTCTGCGGCGACGGCGGGCTTACCGGGCTGTTTGGTTAGGAGCCTATTTATTGCTCCCCTGCCAGCTCGCCTGGCAGGAAGCCGAGGTTGGCAAGCTAGACGCAAGCCTCAATTTGCGCAACCGTCCGAGTTTAACTTTTTGCTCGCCGCTTTAAGCGGCAAGCAAAAGTTAAACTCGGTGGAATGGGAGGGCGTCGGTGTCTAGCTTGCGAACCTTATTCACCCACGAGACGAGCTCGTGGGGGTCAAAAAATATGTGGAGCAAAAAGCCTATTCCACCTTTTCTTTACAGGCTGGAAGCCTTTTTATACCCCAGAACTTTTTCTTGCCTATTTTGGAGCCTAAGAGAATAATCGGACACGATGGAGGTTCAATTTTTTCACGGAAGGCAACCAGATGGTATCAGATTGGGTAGTTAGCGAGTTTGAAACTTTAGATCTTGGTCACTTGCAGCGAGAAAAGCGTGTCCGAGCGTTTGTAACCCAGGCAGCAAAGATCGGCGAATCGACGCCCGATCGCACTCGTTCGAACGCCGAACTCAAAGGAATCTACCGCTTGACCGACAACTCAAACGTGGATGTCAACGAAATCTTCGACGCCCATCATCAGGCCACAAGAAAACGCTGCTCCGAGCATTCACATGTCTTTCTTTCCCAGGACACTAGCGAATTTGACCTGACTAAGCCCAAACAGCAAGTCGCCGGGGCCGGGCCGTTGGGAACTGACAAACGGGTCGGTTTTTTCTATCATCCGCTCTATGCCGTCAATCGGGACGGCCTTCCCCTGGGGGTCGTCGATCAGGTCTTGTGGACACGGGATCCGGCTTCACTGGAAGTGACCGCCAAGGAACGAAAAGCCAACCAAAAACGGCGATGTTTTGAAGAAAAGGAGAGCTGCCGGTGGCTTGAGATGATGCAAAGTGGTGAGCAAATCGCTCGATTAATGCCGCAAACTCAATTTACACTTTTGGCAGACAGCGAAGCCGATATCGGTGAATTGCTTACTCAAGCTAACGAGTTTCCCGATAACTTTGATTTTATCATTCGCCACTGCCGCACCGAGAAAATCATTGAAGCCAGAAACGCGTTGACCGGCGAGCCGATCGCGGGCGTCGAGACGATTGACGAAGCCCTTTCGAAGGTGTCCTGGCGAGGGGAAAAGACTGTTTGCATCGGCGGTCGCGACGCTCCGGTGCTTCCTGATGATACAAAGCGTGTTCGTAAGCAAGCTCGCATGTCCCGCGAGGCCTTGGTGCAGTATCGCTCTGTCCGCCTGAAGGTAGCCGGTGGTCGCCGCGTCGGTGGTGGGACATTGCCCAACGTGTGGATCAATGTGGTTGAATCGCTCGAGATCGCTCCGCCTGCTAGCGACTCGCCGATCCGCTGGGTTTTGTTGACGACGTTGCCGATCGGTACAGCCCAAGAGATTAACGCGGTTCTCGAAGGTTACTGCGTCCGTTGGAGTGTCGAATTGTATTTCAAAACGCTCAAGAGTGGTTTGAATGTGGAGGACATGAAGTACGAAACGCTGGAGCGATATCTTCGGGCGTTCTCGATGTTGACGGTAGTTGCTTGGCGAGTGGAATACCTCAAGGGGGCGACGCGGAGCGATCCGGATGCCCCATGCACGGAATACTTTACTGATCAAGAGTGGATGGCGGTGATGCTCTTTTTGCATCGTCGACCGGTGAAGCCGAACGAGCCACCGACGATGGAGATATTTATGAAATCGATCGCTATGCTCGGTGGCTACATCAACAAGAAAGCACAAGGTCCTCCAGGCTCCAAAACAATTTGGCGAGGAATGAGCCGTTTCTCAACGATCGTCGAAGCCTACGCTGTGTTCTCTCAAATGAGTTCTGGGGTATAAAAAGGCTGGAAGCCTATTCCACTTTTACTTTGTGATGGCGGCGGAGAGACGCTGGAATGCTTCCTCGAAGCGTTGGTAGGCGATGAAGGAACTGAGTACTCCTAAGCCCGTTGCGAAAAGTGTCAACATCAAAATCCAACGTGCTTCGGTTTCAGAGATCAGCGCTGCAGCTAATAACGGCACCATCGCGGCTGCGATTAAATAACGCCCGCCAGTGCGCCGCAGCGTGCGAATCCGGTTCTCAAAGTTAACATCTTCCATCGTGGGAGCGACCAAGACCGGATAGTACAACAAGACTCCCGCAGCAGCCCCACCAAAAAAAGGTAACGTCCAAGCGACTCCGCCGCATAGCACTAATGACATGAAAAAGTGCGCAGCGGCATCCCAAGTAAACTCGGGATGACAAGCTTTTAAAACTAACGGATAAACGAGTCCCGCCAAGGTCCACAGCGAGCCGCCGATGACGGCCGCCCACATTCCCAACTGCCAAGCCGCTCGCAGTGATCCTTCCGGTACCGCTCGGCCGTGCCGAGCAGCTTCGATGCCTCTGGCAATCGGCCGCGTGAACAACACTAATAATATCACGCCCAATGGATAGGCAATTAAATTGACCGACGTTGCCAACGGATAGAAAGTAGCTTCAATATTTATCTCGGCAAAACGTTCTAAAATCTGCACCCGGTTATATTCGTAATTGAACCAACCAGCGGCCGCATTGGGTAGCAAAATAATGCAGCCGGTCAACAACCAAACGGGTAAACGCAATAATGATTGCCGCAAACCTCCCGGCTGAGGATAAAACATCGGGGCGGATTCAGGATAAAGCGCCAATCGCAGTTGGCCCGCCAACTTGGCGCCTGTCGCTGGACGCAAATCACGATCCAAACGCAAAGTGTCAGATAACACGCCACCCAAAGCCCGCTCAGTCGCGCTGCCACTGACCGGCAAAGCTAACTCCTGACCACGCAACTCAATTTGTAATGCAATTGCTGCCGAAAAAGATTGCGGCGTCTGCGGACTCTGCCATGGTCGTTCCCCCTTCCATAACTCCCATAACAAAATGGCCAGGGAATAAAGATCTGAGCGGCCATCTAAGTCACCCGCTTGACGCGAGTCGGTCGGATCGGCGGCGAATAGCTGCTCTGGAGACATATAAGCCAACGAACCACCAAAGTTTTCGGCTGCATCCGCGCAGCTGTCCCCGCCCGCAACGCTGACGTTAAAATCTGCCAACTTGGGAATCGCTTCGGCCGTCATCAAGACGTTGGCCGGCTTCACGTCGCGATGACAAACTCCCTGGCGGTGGGCATAATCAAGCGCTTGCGCCAATTGAAAACCAATCCTGGCGACCGTGGAAGGCCAATCAGCCTCTGCCAACCAGTGACGCGATTCGGAGTGCTCCGGTGGCAGTTGCCCAGAACCAATCAAATGTTTATCGACGCAATCCAGCAGTGCGCGCCCGCCAGCAGGTAATGCAAGTCCACTGACACCTGTCTGTTCAGACACTTTTTCAGCCCCTTGAGCGGACATCTCCGCGGGAGAACCGGCCAATTGGGCGATCACATCAGCCAACGTGCCGCCTGGTAGGTACTCCATGTAAATCAATTCATGGGGCGGTTGCTGACGGCTACGTTGGTCATAGACGCGAACAATATTAGAATGATCCAAGCGGGCGAGCGCCTGGGATTCATCCCCCGAGCGAGACGCTAACTTGAGCGCGACGAGCCGCTGCATTGTTTCTTGCCGAGCCAGATAGACGCTAGCGAAGGCGCCGCGTCCCAGCAATCTGACAATCACAAACTCATCAATGCGGCTGTCCGCCGGCAAGGTCTCGTTGCTAATTTGCTGCGGACCAGTCGACAAGCCGAAGCGATCGAGCGCTGTTTGCAAGTGTGGAAATCGCCAGCGATACTGAGCTAATTCAACCGCCCCACCATGGCTTTGCCTGACAACTTGGTCTTCCAACACCACGTCGATCGGGACTTGGTCGAGCGGCAAGAGCTCAGGCAACGCGTCGCAGTAGTCCTCAATCACTCGATCAATACCAGCTTGCAAGGCTTCGGTAAGATCAAGTTTGATCAGTTCCCAAGCGACCAGGCGCTGCGAAGCTTGATTCCCCGCACCGAGAAAGCGAGCCAAATCGCAGAGGTTTTTCAACGGTGCGACTTGGGCAAATTTCTCCAAGCAACCTTCAAAATCTAACGGTAACGTCTCGGCTGAGAACGTGTTGCCGGTCAAGCTGGAATGATCGGGTTTGGGCAATTGATGCTCCCTGCAAAGCCACGCGGTCCCATCAGTCGATTCGGAAGGTAGGATGGGTCTCCAGACCCGTCTTTATACATGAAATCTTCTTTATCCTGCGTCTGTCGTTTGTGATTTTTTTTCTTCGGCAGCGTTTGCATATTCGAGCACGAGCACGTTCCCGAGGATATGGGTTCAAAAAGTTAAGTCTCTTGAAAGACGCGCAGGGAGACCCATCCTACTTTATGTTATCGTAGTGCTCGACAGCACGCGCCAACTGCTGGCGAGCGACTAAGTCGATTCTCCCAATTCCGTGGCATGCTCATGAATTTTCAGCCTAGCGATGAAGACGAGGCGTTAATCGCGGCGATTCGCCGAGGGGATGCGATCGCGTTGGCGACGCTGGCCGATCAACAACAGGCCAGATTGCTCGCATTCATTCGCCGAGTGGCAGGGGACGCGTTGCTGGCCCAAGTCGAACCCGAGGACTTGCTGCAGGAAGCAATCACCAGCGCCGTGACTTCATTGGCCGAGGTCGCCGGACCGGAATTGGACCCGCTAGCCTGGCTGTTCGGACTGATCCGTCGCCGCGTGGTCGACGCTCACCGCTACCATTTTGCCGCGGAACGCCGCAACGCTGCCAAACAGTGCTCGCTAGATGCCGCTTTTGCCGGAGCGGAGCAGGGGGGCGGGTTTGCCGATCTGCTGTCCAACAGCATGACCACTCCCTCGGCCGCGTTCAGCCGAAATGTCAAAATCGCGCGTGTGCGAGAGGCTATCGAGCGGTTGGAGCCAGCAAAACGTGAAATCATCCGCTGGCGGTATGTCGAACAGTTGTCCACTAAAGAAATTGCCAGCCGCACCGGCAAGAGTGACGCAGCCATCCGAGTCACGCTGACCCGGACAGTCCGCCAACTCGAAACACTGCTGGGTCGATAAATTTCCAATGTTCACAATAATTTCTTTGAGCGGAAATCCCTCCCCAAGGCACGCCTGAGAACTCTTCTTGTGCCTATAATGGTGCAAATCGCTCCATTGAATCGCCCTACCCCCTACGGGGGCACTGTGCGACTACCGACCGCCAATTTGAACTCTTTTCACTCAATGATTAGGATGCCAACACGAAAAATAAGCAAAGCCACCAAAGACCGACTGGATCGCCTAACCATCCCAGTTGTCCCGGTGTCAGCCTCCTCGAGGATCCCATTGACATGCAACCCGCAGCGTTCGCAAAAGTTCTGATACTCACCGCTTTTGCTGCTTGGTTTATTAGCCTTGTTTGTGTGCCGGTGGTGCGTTGGTTGGCTTGTCGCGTCGGTTTAGTCGATTCCCCAGATCCGACTCGCAAGCTGCATCGCGGGGAAATCGCTCTCGGCGGCGGGATCGCGGTTTTCCTGACGGTAACTGTTGTTGCAATCATCGCTGATCGAATGTTCATCCCGGCATTCACCGAGGGGGGCCTGCCATGGTCCACTCGTTGGACTGCTCTGGCCTGTGCCGCCCTGGCGACCTTGGTGCTGGGCATGATCGACGATCGCTATCCCCTGCGGGGCAAGTCCAAATTGATCGTGCAGGTCATGATCGTGGGTGCCTTAGGGCTGTATTGGCAACCAAGCGACGCCGTGGTGTTATTTGGTTACACCATTGAGTTGGGGGTGCTGACTTTGCCCCTGTTTATGATTTGGCTGTTGGCGTCGATCAACGCGGTGAATCTGATTGACGGGGCTGATGGGGCTGCGGGCAGTTTCGGAGCGGTGGCTTCGCTGGGCATCGCATTGTGCGCTTTTGTCAGCGGCAACGTAACGGTTGCCATGATGGCAATGGCGATGTCGGCCGCCTTAGCTGGTTTCCTCTGCTACAACCGTCCTCCCGCATCCATTTTCTTGGGTGATGCGGGGAGCATGCTCATTGGCTTGATGCTTGGTGGGCTGGCCTGCTGGTCAGTGGAACGTGGCAGTCAACCGCAAGACTTGCTGATCCCATTGACCCTCATCGGCGTGCCGCTGTTTGATTCCACGGTCGCGATTACTCGACGCGTGTTAACTGGTCGCAGCATTTACATGCCAGACCGCGGGCACTTGCACCACATTCTGGGATCCCATTTTAAGGCTCGGCAACTGTCGCCGATGTGGATGCTGATCGCTTTTGGTGGGCTCGCGGCCATCACCTCGTGTGGCGCGATCGTGGGGGTGATTTTCCGCAGTGATGCGTTCGCCGTGCTGGCAATTGGCTTGGTCATCAGCGGACTCGTTTGCTCACGCGTGTTTGGTCATGCCGAGGCGAGACTGTTGGCTTCGCACACGCGGCGAATGGGTGGTTCACTGGTATCGAAAGTTCGTCGCAGCGAAGCGAAAACGCACGTCGCTGGCGTCTCGCTGCAGGGCGACCGGCAATGGGACGTGGTTTGGTTGCCGCTGGTCGAATTCGCGGAGAAAAATGGCCTTTGGCAATTGAAGTTAGACTTGAATTTGCCCTGGCAGCACGAAGGCTACCACGGATATTGGGCTCGCGGCTCAATGCCTGACCGGGCGGAGCAGTGGAGTGTAAAGCTGCCGATTATCTGCTTGCGACGAAGCGTTGGGCGTCTCGTTGTGATCGGCCACGCTGGTGGGCAAAGTCAGTTGGAATCGCTGGAAGCTTTTTCGTACTTGATCGCGGAAATGCAGCCCGAGATTGAGCGGCTGGTCGACTCCCTGGCTCCTGCTCATCAAGATCAACCGCAGCCTGCCGTTCCTCAACCCGCGTTTCTTAAATCGCTCAAAGATGAACCATCTGGGTTGCAGGTACTGGGTGCCAAGTAGCGAGCTTTTCCGCTCGCCATCAATTTGCGCCCCATGGATGGTTGCTGGCCAATACTGACTCGCCTGACGTTTGGCGTTATACTTGTGCGTGCTGCTAATTACCACCTCGCGCCCAACTAGCCCCAAATTTCGCTTTGAATCGCGTCGCAGTTATCACCGGCATCACCGGGCAAGACGGTTCTTACTTGTGTGAATTGCTACTCAAAAAAGGCTACACGGTTCATGGGCTGGTGCGCCGCAGCAGTTCCATGCAGCGGACCCGCATCGACAGTCTTTTCCATAATCGCGAGCTGTATGATGAGCGGCTGTTTTTACACTACGCCGACTTGGAAGATTCGACCACGATGCGGCGAATTCTGCTCCGCGCCGAGCCCGATGAGCTGTACCATCTAGCGGGACAAAGCCACGTTGGCGTCAGTTTTGAGATCCCCGAGTCGACTTGTCAAATGACGGCCATGGGGACCTTGCGACTGCTGGAAATCGTGCGGGATTTGCCCAAGCAGCCAAAGTTTCTGCATGCCAGCAGCAGTGAAATTTTTGGACGTGCCGAGGAGCCGCCTCAGCACGAACAAACACCGATGCGGCCGGTCACTCCGTACGGCGTTGCCAAGACGTTCGCGACTCAGATGGTGCAAGTCTATCGCGATTCCTTCGGCATGTTTGCTTGTAACGCCATCTGTTACAACCACGAGTCGCCTCGGCGGGGCGAATCGTTTGTAACCCGCAAGATCACCCGAGCTGCCGCGGCGATCGCGCGAGGTCAAGCCGACTCGCTCAAGCTGGGCTCGCTGACCGGCAGTCGCGATTGGGGGTACGCGCCCGAGTATGTGGAAGCGATGTGGCTAATGTTACAGCACCCGCGACCGGACGATTTCCTGTTGGCGACCGGGACAAGTTACACCGTGCGAGATTTCTTAGCGGCTGCCTTCGCGGCTGTCGAGCTGGACTACGAAAAATATCTGGAGTCGGACCCGCGGATGCAACGCCCCAGTGACGTGGCCCGGTTAGTCGGTAATCCGGCCAAGGCCGCTAGCGAGTTGGGCTGGCAAGCCCGCACGCAGGTTCCCGAATTGGCTCGCATCATGGTCCAAGCCGACCTGGAGCAACTGAACTGACGCTAATCTGGTCGCTAACAGGCTGGTTGCCAACAATTTGACAACCAGCCTACCATGAGGTGAAACCTAACGGTTTGTTAGGTAAACCCTAACGTATCGCCAAATCGAGACCGGAAAGCCAAGAAATCAACGAAGCCAATTTGGGCATCAGCGTTGACATCGAAGGCGGCGTCGAAATCGGGGTCGTCCGAATCGGTTTGGAAAGCGCCGCGGAAAGCGAGAAAATCGACAAAATTGACGGTGCGGTCACCGTTGACATCGCCAAAGTGTCGGAAGAATGCATCGGCCGCCTCATCACCGAAGACATAGTCACCGCCGCGAAGTCCGTCGCCATCACCGTCTAAGCTTTGCAAGTGCGAGCCAATGATGGCATCGCCGTTGATCGTTAGTTGATAATTTCCATCGACGAGCGAACCATGCTCGACTTGTCCACCCAGGAAGACCAAGGTGGCGACAGTTTGTCCGCCGATCAGCTCGGTGGTGACATTTAAATCGACGGAGTTGCCCGACTGGCGTTCAATGACTTCGAAGGCACTCTCGCCGACTTCGACTTCATCGCTGAAAGTTATCGACAATGAGTCGACCCGACTTCGCTGGTCGCCTCCATCGTTGACAATAATATCTTCGACGGTCGCCAATTGATAAACGGGGTCATGCACGCGAATGGATTTATAGGCGTTAGTGGAGTACTCAAAGTTTTCGTCGATAACGAAGGTGCGGAGATACCGAGGTCCTGGTTGATCGCTTGACGATTCAAACTGAATTGCTTGCAGAATCGCCTGGATCGCGGCTGGCGTGATCGCCTCGTTGAATAAAACCTCCAGCGGCTCGGGAGCATCTCCGCCCGTAAAAGCTCCCACCGCGGTCCCCTCGTAAAGCACGCTGTTGCCGTCGACACTAACTTGACCGCTGCCACTCCCCTGATCTTCAATCTTCAACAAGTCACCGGGCTGGCGGCCGCCTTCCCAGTAACTGATGAAGAACAGAGGCTCGGTGCCGCGAGCATCGTAGGTCGTTTCGCTATCGACGTAGACGGGTGCGGTCTCCAATTGATATGCCACTGCGGAGCCCGGTTGAGTCACCGTGGCAACACCGAGCGGAACCGCGCCGGTGGTGGTACCTTCCACATTGAACCAAAATTCGGGGACCTCGGGATCCGAGGTGGTAAAGCGAACGGCGCCGAACGCCTTGCTGTCAAAGCCATCAAAATAGGTAATGGAAAACGAGCTGGACCCGCCAGCCGCGACAGTCTCTGGGAAAGAGCCATTGAGAGCAAAACCGAACGGTATTTCAGGCTCCCCAAGCAGCAGCGGGCTATCTCCGTGGTTGTGGATTGTGTAAGTCTGTGAACTGCCCGTCGCGCTGCCAAAATCAAAAGGTGTCGTGCGACCCGGATTAATATTCCAGCCGCTGCTATCAGTCATTTTGATCTGGCCTGGGGACGTGCCGTCGACCACTTCGAACGGCTCACTGACCAAGACTTGACCCTCTTTGAGCACTTCCGCAGTCCAAGTACCGACTTCTGTTTTCCAGTGGCTAGGACCGATCCACCAATAATGTTGGCTTTGCCGGCGATCGCTAGGAGCTGTCCAGTTAGTGGACCATTGCACAGTACCGCTGGGGCGTACGAAGCGAATATTGAGAGTTTCTTGAGCTAATAAGTGGGAGAAAGCGTAGTTGAACACCAACGGGTCGTTGGCAGCACGACTGAACACGCGTTTAGTCGGAAAACTCTCCCGCCAATCACTATCGTGCGGAGAGTTATCATTGCTAATGTTCGAGTAGAGGATCCCCGTATCGGTGGATGGCTGGTACACGACGTCAGCGTCTTCATGATAATACGTTTCCGTATCATACATGGTCTCGACCGGGAAATTGAAGCGCCGCAAGGTGTAATGAATATGGGTCCCGGTGCTGATTCCCGAGCTACCCATGTCACCGATCACGTCGCCCGCTTCGACCGTTTGGCCCACCTCTACCGCGACGCTATCACGAGCCAAGTGCCAATAAACGGTATTCCAGTTATTACCGTGATCGATGATCACATAATTTGCATCCGACGGATCCCAGTTCGTCTTGCGATCGAAATTACCATCAACGATTTCAGTTACCACACCTGCTGCGGCTGCGACTAAGGGGAGCCCGGCGTCTTGATCGGCAAAATTGGTCGGCCCCAGATCCCAAGCGTTGTGCCCATCATACTGGTAGATGCCGCCATTGAAGTCTTCCCTGAGGTTGGGGCGGGGATCGACATCGGCGTAATTGTTGACCACGTATGTTTCATTGCGCGTGCCGCTGGAGGGAAACAATAATTGGTGGTCGAAATCGGTCGGTTGATGGGGAGTAAACGTTTGTTGGCCGCTATTGTCGGACTCGTTTGTCTCACCGACTTCACTGTTCACATCGAGCGTAACGCTAAGTGAATGTTCACCGGGTCCCGCGTACCAGCCGCTGGTCCAGGCAAACCAGTTACCACTACCGGTGGCCCACGTAATATTTTCCCAAACTTTTTCCACCCCGTTCATCGAGAACCCGATGTCAAAGCTGGTTCCATTCGGGATACCCTCAGTTTCAAACTGGACCATGATCGCCACCATTTGGCCGATCGGTATGGATTCGACCAAGGCCCCGCTGGCATCTCGCAAAAGTGTCGTGTTGGTCAGTCGCAGATTCGGAGCGGCCCCCGAATTGTTCGGCGAAAACCCACCCCCACTGCGGTGGAGCCTGCCAAATCCTTCGGACTCGAACGGGATGCCGTGGTCGGCGGGATGGTCGTGCTCGCCATCATGGGGTTCCTCGCCGAATCCTCTCTCAAGCGGTTTTCGCCAACCGTCGTAAACACCGCCACCAAAATCATCCTGATCGACAATCACTGTCAGATGCTCGGGCTTGCCGCCGGCCCAATCGGGGGACCAAGCTGGGCGAGCTGTCGCGACTTCTGCGGCGTTCTGGCCACTCCCCCCTGAAGAACTCACACCTACCGCCCCAAGCGGGTCAACCTGCAACCCCCATTGCTCCACAGTTAATTGCCCCAGGTCGCCAGCCAGAAGTTGTCGTTGCTCCAACTGTTCTAACAAGAACCGCCGCGAGCGACGTTGCCGCCTGGCGGAATGGCGATCGCAACATTGAGAAAACGATTTTCGCAGAGGCACAACAGACTCCGTACCGGCAGAAAGTGAACAAACGCAACCTTACTACTCCCCCCGATGTTAACATTGCTGACAACCCAATTCAACGGATGAATGAACAGAGCCCAGCGATAATCGACCGAGCCGAGGGGGACTGGCACATGGCTTGCTTCGAATTCTCCCCGCCGGAGGCAAACCGTCATTCGACTTTTTGCGTACAGAAACAAGTTACACGGTATCTATCGAACTCGCGGTTTGGGTTAAAGTCTCGATGCGAGAAGATTTGTTAGGCTATTTGCTGGGCGCTTTGGAGCCCAGTGAGATGGAGCGAATTTCGCGGGCATTGCGGGCTGATCCCGCTTTGCGAGCGGAGCTTTCGCGATTGCAGCAGAGCTTGCGTCCGCTCGACGATGCCAACGATCTGTACGAGCCGCCGGCCGACTTGATTGATCGCACTTTGTCCGGTTTAGCGACTGGAAACCAGGCGTCCGACCTGCCACCACCGCAGTCCGGCGAGCAGCAAGCAAGTGAAGCGGCACAGCCCAAGCGGGTCAATCCGCGGCGTGTCGGTCTTCGTTCGCCGCGGCTTTCCTCGCCGAGGAGACTGCGAGCGGGCGAGGAGAGTCGTTTGGCCGGTTGGCGTTTGACCGACATGGTGGCCACCGCGGTGGCTGGAATCGTCATTGCCGGGCTGGTGCTACCGGGAATTCTTCGCGAGCGGTCAGGGGCTCGACAACAACTTTGTCAATCACAACTGCGCGAGATGGGGATCGCTTTAATTTCCTACGCGACTCGTCGTGCTGACCAGCGATTTCCAGAGTTGGCAGCTGAGGGGCCAGAATCTTTTTCGGGTTATCATGCGATTGAGTTAGCGGCTGCCGGTCTGTTGCCCTCGATGCCGACTCCTCGTTGGTGTCCTTCCCTGGACGTGCCGCCAGAATGGGTCGGCAAGCGGTTACCGACTCGCGAGGAACTTCGGCAAGCGGTTGGCTTGCAGTTGATCCAATACCAGCGAATGTCTGGAGGTCACTACGCGTACTCGTTGGGCATTTTGGAAAATGACCGCTACGTGGCCCCCAAGTTTTTGGGACGCAGTCATTTTGCTATCCTGGCTGACGCGCCGTTGCAATCGCTGGATGGCTGGGTCATGGCCCACGAAGGTCGCGGTGGAAATATTCTATATGAGGATGGGCACGTGGCCTTCTTTTCCAATTGGAACGAAGGAGTGCAGGGGGATCATCCTTTCCTCAACCGCGTGGGGCAATTGGAACATGGCTTAGACCCTAACGATGCGGCTTTAGCTGGCAGTCAGTACCCGCCGTTTTTGCCAGCCCGAAATCGCTGATCATGGTAGAGCGATTGTCCTCAATCGCTTGCAGCATTTCATTGTAGAGCGATTGTCCCCAATCGCTTGCAGCATTTCATTGTAGAGCGATTGTCCCCAATCGCTTGCGGTACTGCAAACAGCTGGGGACAGCAGTTCTACACTGCAAACAGCTGGGGACAGCAGTTCTACATTGCAAACAGCTGGGGACAGCAGTTCTACACTGCAAACAGCTGGGGACAGCGGTTCTACATTGCAAACAGCTGGGGACAGCGGTTCTACACTGCAAACAGCTGGGGACAGCGGTTCTACACTGCAAACAGCTGGGGACAGCGGTTCTACATTGTCGCCGTTCCACAAAAAAACTCCGACGACTGGTAAGTCGCCGGAGTTTTGCGGAGCGTTAGGACCCGACGACGCTATCGACCAGATAGCAATTCGCGGATACCGAAGGTAAAGAAGGTACCGATGCCGAAGTTGATCAGCTCTTCCTCACACTTAAACTGCAAGATCAAGATATCACCGGGAGCGACCAGCGGCCGTTGACGCGGATCGTTAATGGCTTTCGCCAAGTCGACTTCGATGGCGATTTGGCCATCGCATGGCGTCTTCCGCAGGATGTACAGCTTGCCTGGTGGAACCGGAGTCAAGCTGCCACCGAGCCCGCCCATGCCGCCTCCTCCCCCTCGGCCTTGCTGTTGACCGGCAACTCCAGTTCCGGCGAGTGCCATCGCCCCGAGCACGTCGAGATCGTAGTCACGTGGCAGGGGAAATTCGCCACCTGGCAGTAACCCACCGGTATAGAAGACTTCAGTCTCTCGCGATTCGATGTAGACGATATCTCCTTCCTCGAGGCGAATGTCGTCCTCCGTGATCGCGGGAGTTACCCCGGGAGGCAGTCGCAAGGGAATTCGCAGGATCGAAGGATCATCCGGCAGTTCTGGTGCACAAATGCAGGGATCTTTGGCAGCTAATTCTTGCTGCAAGCGGAACTCGCGAAGGAATTCTTCGCGGCCCGACTTCTTGGCACGGCTGGCTCGTAAAACCTTGACTTCGTTCTTAGCATTCAGACCTGGTAGACCACCGGTTTCGACTAAGGCGTTCAGCACATCGTTCTTGTAAGCGGGCAGTTTGACCACAGCCCCGGTGGCACTGCGATCGGAACCACCTCGAATAAAACCGGCTCCCAAGTTTTGCACGTTTAGATTACCACCATCTTCACGAACAACGATAATGTTATAGGTACGTTCGCGAATCATGGTCACGATGGGCCGCGCCTTTTCGGGCTGCAGAATCTGACCATCGATGTAGGCTTGGCGAATCTTTTCGCGAACTTGCTCGACCGTCAGCCCCTCGACATATAAGGGTTCGAGCAGCGGTAGATCGAGCGTACCGTCGGCTTGAATCGTCGCGGGGTATCCAATCGAAGGCGGCAAAGTGCTTTCCGCATCGGGGAAATTCACCGGCGGCGGTTCGGGCGGTTGGTTCGGTGGATTGAAGGGGAGCACCCCTTCGATATAAATCCCCAGCACGTCGCCCCCGGCCAATTGATAGGCGCGAGGTTCTTCGAGCGACAGCAGAGAGATATCAATCGGAACTAAGTTATTTTTCGGTTGCGCAAATAGTTGCGGTGGCACTCGCTTGGCAGGCACACCTTCGATCGGTGTGGTGATGGCCGTGCAACCGCCCGCGGTCGTCACCATCAAACATGCCAGCAAAGAACCGCCGCGGACGCGTGCGACCACCGATGCAAAGCGGTGCGGCAAAAGGCTAACGCTCATCTTTGGACTCTCGTTCGAAGCGGAACATGTGCGATATGTCGTACGGGACAAGGGACGGACGATCCGAGCCGAGCAGTCCAGCACGCTGATCAAAAAAGCTGTCGTCGGTGTTCCACTTAGGAACGCCTCCAAGGACTCTGAGCATATTGAACTCAGCGGCCGCTGGCGGCTGTGGGAACATTCGCTGCCGACACTCGCTTGATTGAACTAAAGTCGATCGAGCCGAAGTCCGCTGCGGGGACGTCCAGAGGACCGTTACCCATAGGACCTAAGCCTTCGAGAGGAGTCGGCGCGGTTCCGTGGGGCAAGCCCTCGGGACCGATCGCGGCTGGAGGCATCGTTTCATGGGCAGGCAACATGGTGCGGATTTCACTCCACGACCCTAAGCCTTCCATCTCCGCTGCCTTCGCACCGTGTGGATACCCTGCGAACCAAGCACTCACCTTCGCTTGACCTTCTGGCGATTGATATCGCCAGCCCCAATAGGCTCGGGGAGGCATCGCCGGCGTGCAACCATTACCGCCGGCGGCTACATCTTCGTAGCCTTGGCGATATCCAGCTGCAAAGTCGCGGTTGTGCGCTTGGTTGCAGAATTTGTCTTTGTTCTGATGCCAGCTCCTGGCACTCCATGCTTGATTTCGGTAGCCCACCATGAACTCGTCGATAGCATCCGACTGGCTCAGGCCACCCAACATCGAACATCCGCTTCCCGAGCCAACTGTGACACACGCAATGACCGCGGCGGTCATCATGCGACGCAAAATGCGGCGACGTGCGTTAAGTGGCTGTTGTGGGTTTGGACGATCCGCCATCTGGCCCCCCTTGGCTGCAACGGCAGTCGTTAAAATTCCGAATTGACGAATTGGCTAGTTGTAATTTTGGTAACAACTGACACAGTTATTCATCGCCCAATGAAGCGACTGGATTGAGGGAAAATGACGAATGCGAGGATGAAAGCCCTACTTATGTGGCCTCGAAAGAGACGGGCAGCGATGGGATAGGTAAGCCTCGCAAAGTTTGCCGGCACCTCTGGCTTATTCCGCCCAATTGCGCGAGCCGGGATAACGTGCCGGCCCAGTGATTAAACTTGCATTGCACATTTAACCTATGCTTGGTGACAGTGCTAACTGTGACTAACGTTGGAAGCGTCACAGCTCCCTCCGATCAGGGTATTCAGATCAGGAGATTCCTGCAGCGAAGATCCCACCGGGGATTTTCAAACTGAGCGATTGGGAGCAAAAAAGCAACTTCGACCACCACCTTGAATGACGCAATGTACCTGACCCTCACGTTCGCCACGTCGGCCGCTTTTGTCGTTGCCGTAGCCAGTTCGCTCGTGATTATCCCCATTGTGCGTTGGCTCAGCCGCCGCGTGGGAATTGTCGATCGTCCCGATCCGGAGCGAAAGCTGCACGGCAACGAAACCGCTTTATGCGGCGGTTTAGGCGTCTTCGCTGCCACTTGCCTGGCATTCTTCACCATCTTCCTCTGGGTGGGCGGGCAAGCGGTACCCAGCTTGGCAGAGCTACCCAGCCGTTGGTTGGTGCTGCTGGGTGCAGCCGCAGCCATGATGCTGGTCGGTCTCTTCGATGATGTCCTCACGCTGCGGGGACGACAAAAATTAATCGCCCAATTTGTGATTCTCTCCTGCGTCGTCGGCAGCGGCACTTTAGTGGAACAGGTCAGCCTCTTTGGCTGGCAGCTAGAGCTGGGCATGTTCGCTTATCCAATCACCATGCTGTGGCTATTAGGGGCAGTCAACGCTTTGAACCTGATTGACGGCGCCGACGGTATGGCGACCACCGCGGGGACGATCATCTGTGCTGGTTTGACAATCCTCAGCCTCTACTCCGGCGGTGCCGCCGAAGCGATCGTGGCTGTGTCACTAGCTGGAGCACTCGTCGGTTTCCTAGCCTACAATCGCCCCCCCGCATCGATCTTTCTCGGTGATGCTGGCAGCATGTTGATCGGGTTAGTCGTCGGCGTGCTGGCGACCTGGAGTAGCGTCAAGGGATCAACCGTGTTGGCCGCGGCGCCTGTCGCCGTGCTGGCAATCCCACTTTTTGATTCAGTGATCGCCATCCTCCGCCGCAGCCTGACAGGACGCAGTATCTATGCCACTGACCGAGCGCATTTACATCATCTACTGAGCGCTCGCTTTGGGCCCCAAGGGATGCTGCTGATGGTCGCTTTACTGTGCGGAGCTACCACCATGGCTGCCGTCTTGGCGGTCGTCTTCGAGCAGCAATGGATCGCCGTGCTGGGGGTGTTGATCGTGCTCGGGACACTGGTCATCACTCGCTCCTTCGGACACGCAGAACTCTCGCTGCTGCTCCGCAGGTTGGCCAATTTCGCCGAAGGCCTCGTCACCCCAGCGCACAAATGTGAACAGAGAACCCAGTCCCGGCACGTGCAGATGCAAGGTAACCGGCAATGGCGGCAAGTCTGGGAAAGCTGCGTTGAGTTTGCTCAGAAATATCAACTCGCCCAAGTCAAAATGGACCTCAACATTTCTTGGATCCACGAGGGCTACCACGGCGTCTGGAGCAGCGTGCGACTGCCCGAAAAAGCAGATCAAATGAGCCTTCGCATTCCGCTGGTCGTGTTCGACCCCAAGCTGGAGAAAGATCGCATCATTGGTCGCCTCGATGTGATCGCCCGGGGTGACCAAGCAGCGGTCTACGATACGCTGGAAATTCTAGCCGGCTTCTTGGCCGAACTGCGTCCACAGTTGACCGAACTGCTGCTCTCCAGCCAAGACACCAATGACACCGCTGCCAGCCCAGGCAAACCACCACTCGCCGAAAAACAGCAAAACGAAACATCCCCACTTGCGGAGCAAACTGCCCCACTGAGCGATGCAGGTCGCATCAGCAAGCAGCCGGCTAAACTGAACGGTGTTGGCGGTCCATCAGCGAAACTAGCCCACAGGGTCGTTCCTGGCAGCTGATCTGAAACCCGAGCATCCGGGCCGCGACCACCCCTGCGGATCGCCGTCAAACTGGCTGCGGTCTTTCCCCGGGAGTCTGCTCTTTTTGAGGATGCTGTTAAAAACAAGTGACGACAAGTAGCCATCGACGGCAATCGCGATCAGAGTATCCGGGCAATTGCCTCGAGGCGGGATCAATAACCGGTTGGCGGGCAAGCAGTGCATGACTGTGTATCCCCCCCACAACTCGCGATCGAGACAACTAGGCAGCCTGAGTAAATTGCGGTAGACAACGAAGTCAACACGGCCAAACGATTCACCAATTTACTGGAAATTCGAGGGTGCTTGCCACCCAAAGGGACGAAGTACGCGCAGATATTTTGACGTAGTCTAAGTGAGTGATTTATAGTGGGATAAAAACCGCGGCCCCTTATTCGCCAGCCAGTTAGCTCAACGATGCCGATCTTGCCAGCAGAGGATGACATCTATCCGCCGGACCTCTTCGAGCAAAATGCGGAAGATTCCCCTTGGTGGGCGATTTACACCCGTTCGCGACAGGAAAAGCAGTTAATGCGGCGGCTTCGCGAAGCGGAGGTTGGTTTTTACTCGCCAATGATAGCCAGGCGAGTACGATCGCCGGCCGGACGCGTTCGAGTATCACACCTGCCGTTGTTTCCAAACTACGTATTTTTGCGCGGCGACAATGACGCGCGGTACCAAGCGGTATGCACCGGCAACGTCTCGCGTTGCATTGAGGTCGACGACTCACTGCAATTAGTCACTGACCTGCGCCAGATTCGTGATTTGATTGCCACCGGCCAACCGTTGGCCCCCGAGTCGCGACTCGATGCGGGGGACAGGGTCCGAGTGAAGACGGGACAATTTGCTGGTTTTGAAGGGCGAATCGTGCGTCGTCAGCAAGAGACCAGGCTGGTGGTCGACGTCCGATTTATGAATCAGGGGGCCAGCGTGTTGCTGGAAGATTGTCAGCTGGAATTGCTGGAGCGAGTTGTTATCGAAAAGCAAGATTAGGAATCCAAGCCGTAAAACCACGGTTCGCGTTAGCCGTTTTGGCGCTAGCCACGGTTCGCGGGTTGGTTCACCTGACTAGTTTTTTTGATTTATGGAAAGAGGGGCATCTTTGGGAAGTAGCCGTATGCGGTCAACCGAGTCCATTACGAAATCGATGCGCGCGAAAGTTGTCTTCGTGAACCGATCCTACTGGCCTGATCACGAAGCAACCGGTCAGTTGCTGACGGATCTCTGCGAGTGCTTAGCTGAACGGTACGACGTGCACGTAGTGTGTGGACAACCGAACAGCTCCGCGGCCGGAGATCAGTTCCTTCGCGAGGGACGCCAAAGTCGTTGTGGAGTCACGATCCATCGCCTTGCTCACTACACCTTCCCCAAAAGCTGGCCAGCCGGGCGCTTGCTGAATTTGGTCTCCTTCACGAGGGCGGTCAGCAAGTATTTGTCTCGCAGTCAGTTAAACGCAGATATTTTTATTTCGGAAACCGACCCGTTTATGCTGCCACCGGTGGTTGCCAAACACGCGCGGCGGCGGCGTGCACGGTTTGTCGCCTATTTGCAAGACATTTATCCCGATGTGGCGATTGCCATCGAACGGGCACGCGAAGGACTTATCACTGGGCAAATTCGTCGTCGGCTGCGACAAGCCTATCAAGCGGCCGATCAAGTCATCGTACTTGGCGAGGACATGTGCGATCGTTTAGCTGACTGGGGTTTGGAGCGGGAAAAGCTGAGCATTGTGCCTAATTGGGTCGATTGCCAACAGGTGACTCCGATTAAGGAGAATAACAGTTTCCGTGCGCTGCACCATTTAGAAGATCGCTTTGTGGTGATGCACAGCGGCAACATGGGGCTGACCCAAAATCTGGATGTCGTCGTCGCCGCGACCCGCAGCCCGCTGTGGCCACGCGATGCGGTGTTGCTATTAGTCGGGGACGGTGCCATGCGGGGGCAATTGGAAGAGTTAGCCAGCCAAGGCCCGCAGGGTCGCGTACGCTTTCTTCCCTACCAACCTCGCCACGAACTTTCGCTCAGCCTTTCCGCTGCGGATGTTCATTTGGTGTCAATGGACCATCGTATCACTGGTTGCTTATTTCCCAGTAAATTTTACGGCATTCTGGCATCCGCCAGCCCCGTGATGATGATCGCTCCCGAGGACAGTGAACCTTCGCGAATTGTTAGAACCGAGCAGATCGGCTGGACCTGCCCACCCGGTGACCCCGAGCGGATCGCTCAAGCCGTTGCCATAGCGCAGCAGCAAACTGACGTGCAAGAGCTCAGACAGCGAGCCCGCGCGTTGGCCGAGCGGAGCTACGATCGCGTTGTCGCTTGCGCCAAATTCGAAAACATACTACTTGGTCTATTCCCGGTCGAGAAAGTGGGTGATGAAGATCCCTCCGGCTCTCATCAGTTGGAACGATCCTCTGCGTGAATCATTTTTGCGCACTGCAAATCTCACTACCACCCTTCCCGTTAGCCGCTTTGGCGCTAGCCGCGGTTCCCGTCAGCCTCCCGCCAACAGTTAGTTCGCCACGCATTCACGAGCTTTTGAGTTTCAAATTGAATAAGCAACATTCGCTGGCTGGACGGATCCTGGTTACCGGGCAACGTGGCATGGTTGGTTCTGCAGTCTGTCGTCGACTTGCAGTAGAAACAAATGTCGAGGTGGTGACAGTAGATCGCAACCAACTCGACTTGTGCGATCAACCTGCCGTCCAAGACTACTTTGCCAGCCAGTCCATCGACGCGGTGATCTTTGCTGCGGCAAAAGTCGGTGGTATCGTCGCCAACAACACCTACCCGGTTGAGTTTCTCAGCGAAAACATTTCCATGGCGTTAGCCACGGTGCAAGCGGCCCACGCGGCGGGAGTGCCAAGGTTTTTATATCTGGGCAGCACATGCATCTACCCGCGTGACTGCCCGCAACCGATCCAAGAGACAGCATTGCTCAGCGGACCACTCGAGCAAACCAACGAAGCGTATGCTCTAGCCAAAATTGTGGGACTCAAGCTATGTCAATATGTAAGGTCACAGTATGGCTTGCTATATCACAGTGCCATGCCAACGAATTTATATGGTCCGGGTGATAACTATCATCCCGAACATAGTCATGTGTTACCTGCCTTAATCCGTCGTTTTCACGAAGCTTATCAAGAATCCAAGCCGCAAGTCACGATTTGGGGTACCGGGACACCCAGGCGAGAATTTTTACATGTCGATGACTTGGCGGACGCGTTGGTATATTTATTGAGCTTGGAGAATCCGCCCGATTGGGTCAACGTGGGGACTGGTGAAGATATCACGATTTTAGCAGCTGCGCAAGCAGTTGCCAGCGTGGTTGGGTACGAAGGCGAGATCGTCACCGATCCATCCCGGCCCGATGGCACGCCACGCAAAGTGACAGACGTCAGCCGATTAAGAGAACTGGGCTGGAGACATCGCATTAGCTTTGAGCAGGGTTTAACATCAACCTACGCCAGTTTTCAGGAAGAGCTAACTGGCAATCAATTGCGAGCCGTTTAGAACCGCTCCGAAATTCTCATTGAAATGCAATTCATGCAAAGATTTTTAGAAGTTACGGTTTGGGTGGGAGCGATAACCGTAGCCCTAACGCCCGGCCTCGTCGCCATCGACAACGGCGGTGTCTTGCCATGGAGTTTCTGGCTGGCCACGGTGTTGATCGGTTTGCCGGTGGTCTGCGGTATCGCTGCCTTGAAACTGGAATCAACACCCGCCGGGATACAACCCCATTTGCTCACGCTAGCCTGCGTGGGCTTGGCGTTTTACGCTTGGCTGCAAAGTTGTTTGCTACCGAGATGGCTGGTCCGCTGGTTTTCCCCGGGAACATATGTGGCTTGGACCGAGTGGCTGCCGGCGGCAGCTCGAAGTGGATCGCTAGCGGACAACGGCGATTGGTTGCCGCTCTCAGTCGCTCCTGATGCGGCCGGGCATTATATCGCCTACTTCGGCTTGCTCGGCTTGGCTGCTTGGTGCGGTGCCACGTTATTTCACAGCCGCAACCGCATGCTGGGGATGCTCAGCTGTGTCGCGATCTTTGGTGCGATTCACGCTTGTTTAGGGATTTGGCAGTTATGTACGACTCCAGGGCAGACGCTGTGGGGCGCGTCGGCTGGCCATCCCTTTGGCGTTTTTGTGAACCGGAACAACGCATCGTTAATTATGAATTTGGGAGTAGCCAGTTCTTTAGGATTGTTAGGCTGGCGTTTAACAATCGTCACCGGTCACGAGTTTCGCTCATCCGATTTTCGCTTGCCCGCTCTGCTCGACTTGCTCAGCGACCGAGCGGCACTGTTGGCGATTTTTACGTCCGGCACTTGCGCGGCCGGTTTGTTCGCATGTGGCTCACGAGGCGGCTTGGCTGGACTGGTCGTCGGTTCCTTCCTGGCAATCGGCCTCTTCTCCTCGCGCCAGTTGATCGGAAAAGTTTTTGCCGTGATGCTGTTAATCAGCTTAGTGGCAGGTTTGTTGCTCATACGCATCGATGTGACGCCACGCACGCTAGAACGTTTCGGAGCGACTGCCGAGGGGCTATCGGAAAACATTCTCACCGACAAACGTTTGCCACACTGGCAAGACGCCAGCGTGGCATTCGCTCAGTATGTTCCTGCCGGCAGCGGTTTTGGCAGTTACCGTTACGCGTACCTGCCTTATGAGCAACAGGGGATCGATGGCTGGTTCTTGAACGCCGACAATTTATGGTTGGAATGGTTAGTCGAGGGCGGCCTGATAGCCGGCTTTGCGTTGCTCTGCGTGTGCGGCGTGATGATCTACGCGTTATTGCAATTACGTGATACCCCCGATCCGATGGACCATGGTATTGCCACGGCGGGTTGGTGTGCGTTGTTCGTGGTGATGGTCAGCCAAATCTTTGACTTTGGGCTACTGCTTGCGGGGTCGGCGATCACCACAGCCCTATTATTCGGAGCCGTGTTGGGGCGAGCCGCCTCGGTGGGGACGCCGCTGTTTCAGTTCGGTCCTCGCGATGGAGGTCGGCTAAACCTACATCGGCCCCAACGCTCGCGATTTGCCCCCTATTTTGTTGGCGGGCTGGCCGTCGTCCTGCTGCCGCTGACGGTGCATGCGTTTTATCAAGAAGCGACTCAAGATGCTTTGCTGCGAACGGCAGTCAGCATTGATTCGTTGGACGCGGAAGCACTAGACCAAACCATTGATTTGCTGAGCGAGGCCAATACCGCTGGCGAGCGTAAATACCGAACGTTGCTTCAATTGTCGCAAGCTCATATTGATAAGGGGCAACTAGCGGCGAGGCAAGTCATCTTATCGGAATCGGCGGCGTTGGCGAGGCTGGACGCTGACGATAGTCTGGGGTCGCCCCAGCAACTTCGGCGTTTAGCGGCCTACGCACGCCGCACCCGAGATCTATCACCCGACCAATCGGCATTGATTGAATCGATTATCGCGCGCGCGAAAATTGCTGCCGCACCGTCGCTCGAGCAATCTAAAGAGCAAGCGTTGCTGGCGCTGGGGCGTACCCCCCTGGCACCCGAGCCAAGATTTTTATTGCTACAGGCCCAACTCGATTTCCCACCTAATGAACAGTACCGGGAATTAACGCGAGAACTATTCCTCCTCCGTCGCTCCGCCACCAATTCGCTGACTTCGTTAGCCCGAATTGCCGCAACGGTCGATGATTGGGAGCAATCCACAGCGGCTTGGCGGAACATCATGACTCGTCGCCCACAACTGGCTCGCTTCTACTTGGAACAAGCCGAGGCCTCGGGTAACCCGAATTACTCGGACGCAGTTCCAGAAGATGACAGAGCTTTCTTGGAAGCCCTGAAATATGAATTAGCGAAGCAGATTCCCAACCGCGAACTAGTATCACGGGCTGCCACGGCGCTTGAGGAAAACATGCCGCTGAGTCGTTACGCGCAGGCCGATCAGTTGGAACTATTGGGTAACGCTTGGCTAGCGATCGAGGAGAATGAGCGTGCGTTGGAAAACTACCGCAAAGCCGTGGAGGCCGTTCCCGAGCGAGTCAGTCATTACTTTGCCTATATCGAAGCACTCAAGTCCACGGAGCAACCAGGTAAAGCGTTGCTGATCGCCCGCCAAGCAGTTGACCTGGTGGGACAAGATAATCCACGACTTAATCGTCTGGTCGACCAATTAGAGAAAGCGACGGGAACGGAACAACAAGATCGCGCAACGGAGGTCGACGCCTTGGAAGAGTTGTTGAAAAACTAGCGACCGTGGTGCAAAAAATTATCTACGCCTCGGAGTCGACGATCCCATCGGCGCAGGCCAACAGCGTGCAAGTGATGCAGATGTGCAATGCTTTTGCGCAAGCTGGCCATGAGGTAACGTTGTTTGCCCGCGCATCGCAACAACCCGAACCGCTGGCAATTATCCAAAGCCACTACGGCGTCAACGACCAGTTTGCCATCCAGACGCTCCCGTTTCGCACTGGGTTAATCGGTCGCTTCCGCTACGGCTGGCAAGTTGCCCGCTATGCGAAACGCCAGCGTGCTGACCTGCTGTACGCACGCTGTGCCTACTCGGCACTGCTCGGGTGTCTGCTGAGGATACCAACAATTCTAGAACTACACAGCCTCCCAGCTCAATCCGCCCGCGTATCTAAAACGATCCTGCCGCGCTTATTTCAAAGTAGCTCATTGAATCGAGTAGTTTGTATTACGAAATCTCTAAAAACCGACTTATTACTCAGGTTCAAACTCAACGAGGAACAGGTGATTGTCTGCCCGGATGGCGCCAACCGAATGAATCCGCAAGCATTGGAGCGTCCAGTCGCATCATTGACTGAAAGGATTGGTAGCTCAGCGCCATGCATTGGATATTTGGGCAGCCTTTATCCGGGCAAGGGCATGGAGGTGATTGTGCCCTTGGCAAAGAAACTGCCCCAACAGCAGTTCGTAGTCATCGGTGGAGACCGCGAAGGCCTGGCCCATTGGCGACAACAAGCAGAAGGACAGGGCAACATCCACTTTATCGGTCGCGTTGCGCCCGCCGACACGGCAGCATATTGCAACCAGTTCAGCATCGCCCTGGTCCCCAATCAGCGTCAAGTGTCCGGAGTCAACGGAGCGGACATTGGCGAGTGGACCTCACCCTTGAAAGTTTTTGAGTACATGTCCCTAGGTAAGCCGATCCTCGCCTCCCGTCTCGCGGTGCTGGAAGAGGTCTTAGCGGACGAGCAAAACTGTTTATTGTGCGATCCGGCCGACATCGATGATTGGGCAGCCAAAACCACCAGATTACTGAACGACCAAGCGCTTGCCGCGCGCCTCGGCAAACAAGCCCAAATTGACTTGGAAGAAAAATACAGTTGGTATCAACGGGCGGTCAGGACTTTGGCCACAGGCATGTCACACGAGCGTCAACAATGATTAAGACGTTCGAAGATCTAGCAGACAACGCTAATTATGATGTGTGCATTATTGGCTCTGGCCCAGCAGGCGGCACGCTTGCGAATGAACTATCAAGCAGTGGCCTACGAATCTGCGTGCTGGAAAGTGGCAAATGGTATAGAACTAGCTTTTGTGATGAGTTAAGGGACGTTGAAAGCGTCGCACTGCAAATCAAGGCCTATTCGCGTGAGCGTCAGGTTGGTGGGACATCGAACACTTGGGGTGGTTTGTCGAGTCAATTAGATCCGATCGATTTTGAAAACAAACCGTGGTTAACCGTTGAAGGTTGGCCGCTCACTTGGGACTGCTTACAACCATATTATGAATCAGCAACTGAACGATATCGATTCCCCCCGCTAACATGTTACAACGGCGAGGAATGGGAGAAAAAAATAGAATCCGGATGTTTGCAGCCTGAATGGAAATCGTTGGAATGCAAAAGTTTCTTGGCGCGAGCTGAACCTCAGAATTACAGGCGAGAGTTTCACGCGGTTTATCAGTTACCAACAGTGGACTTATTCACAGACACCACGGTCACCGCTCTTGAGTCCTCCCCGGAAGGTGGCTCGGCCAACTCGGCAATTGTTCGCAATCAAAATGGGGAGAAGCAAGTCCAAGCAAAGATCTTCGTGTTGGCCGCTAACGGAATTGAGAACGCCCGACTACTACTACTTTCGAAATCGTTCGGGCCGGCAGGGCTAGGGAACGAATACGACCAAGTCGGACGATACTTTATGAACCACCCCAAAAACTATTACGGCACGATACAACTAAGGACCCCGATCAAACGCATGCCAGCATATTTTGGATTTCTGGCTGACGGAATGGCTGGGTATTTAGGAATGAGATTACCCGAAGAATTACAAAAATCCCAATCACTGTTGAATTCATACGTTCGTTTTGAGCCAATATTCGAGTGGTCAGGCTCACCCGGTGTCGAATCATTTATCTATTGCACCAAGAGTATTCGCTTTTTTCGTCGCTCCTTCCAGCGTGCTAATCAAAAAAAAGTGATTGAATTAAGACACTACGCGGAGACGGGTGACGACAGCGATCTGCAAAACGCTGACAAATCCTACACGGATTACGGCAGAATTGCATATAACCTGATCAGATACTCTCCGGATATTCTTCGTTACCTCTCAAAGAGGCTATTCAATCAACGCGCCGCTCCGGTAACTCGTATTCGGGTCCGCAATTTTATGGAAATGGAGCCAGTGGCGGAAAATCGGGTTACGCTGTCTAGCAGTCTAGATCACTTCGGCAATCCGTTACCTCGGGTTACTGCCGATACTTCGCCACGAGATAGACGAACCCTTGAAGAACTGCATAAACAATTGGCCTCGGAAATATGCGTCCAAGGCTGGGGGCGGATGGAAAACTTAATTTCAGCCAAGAAGAATCCCTGGCCAATTAGCGGCGACGCCTCTCACCACCTTGGAACGACGCGAATGGGTACTGATCCAACGTGCTCAGTGGTGGACTCGGAATGTCGAATTCATTCATGCGAAAATGTCTACATCGCCGGAGGCTCGGTTTTCTCCACCAGCGGAAACGCGAATCCAACGTTCACGATCGTAGCCTTAAGCATTCGTCTCGCAGACCACTTGAAGCATTCCTTGAAAACGAACACGTCATGACCTCACGCACACCAAGCTCTAATCGAGTCATCAGAAAACTATATCGGTTCAACTTAACCAAACGAAAACTGTCGACACGTAATTTGGAGCGATTATGCCGCGAAACGGCAACCACGGAAAAAACTCTGGTCGTGCACAGCGAAGATGTGGATCACCACGATCACTTCCCCAACGCATACACCGTCACGAAACGCGCCGATTGTCCAGCGGATATGCATGTCGATGTCTACTACCGAGAACTATCAAAAATTGAAGACAGTAGTTATCCAGTGATTCTCTGCACGGGCCTGCTCGAGCACATTCCTGACCCACAGAGAATCGTGGGGGAATTCCATCGCATCTTAGCACCAGGTGGGCGTTTAATCATTTCCGCCAGCGCTGTATTCTCCTTTCACGAATGCCCCGACAACTTTTTCCATTTCACTCCGTATGGATTTAGACTTCTGTTTAAGGACTGGAATCGCCTCGACATGCTCCGCGGCTCTTGCCCACCATTTGAAACAATCTCAATCTTGCTGCAGCGAATTAATCTGCAATGCGACATTTTTCCACCAATCAGGATTCTGAACGAGGCGCTCTTCCATTCCATCAAATGGTTGGATTTTTTCGTAGTTCGCCAATACGAGACAAGGCAATTCCGCAACGAATCAAGCCTGACCGATTCGATGCTTCCCTCAAATATGCAAGCAGTTGTTGTCAAATAAATGCGAATCATAAATCGATTGTATAGACGATGCTGCCGCGAGTTACTACTGCTATCATCCAAACTGCGGCGTCAACACTTTCGACTGTTAGGACAAATCGATATTCATTCCAGTGCTAAAATTGACAGCGGCGTTAACATCGCTGTTGACTGGAGAAATAAGCAAGAATGCACCGTATCCATAGGTGCTGGAACCGTCATTAAATCTGGAGCTTATCTAGGTCCCCGCAACGGTTTCATCAAGATAGGAAACCACTGTTCTATAAATCCTTATTGCGTTCTACTTGGATACGGTGGCATCACAATTGAGGACGGAGTTCGAATTGCGGCACATACCGCCATCATCGCATTCAACCACAACTACGAAGACCCCGAGGTCTTAATCGCCAATCAAGGCAACAGAATGAGCGGAGTAACTATCGAAAGCGACGTTTGGATTGGTGCAGGAGCGCGAATACTTGATGGTGTCCATATCGGAAAAGGCGCGGTAGTTGGTGCAGGGAGTGTTGTAACAAGAGACGTGCCTCCACTTTCCGTTGTTGCTGGGGTTCCTGCGAAAATAATCAAGTCCCGGCAGTCTTCGAAATAGTAGTAATGGACTCAACGATCTAAGGATTGAGCTAAATCAATTAAACAACCCCGCTTGCGAGTGAGGACCAATAAAATGCAAGAACCCCGACTCTATGGCTCCCCGTCCTTCTTTGCCTATTGACAACATTGATAACCAAACGCACATTATTGCACAACGGCTTATGGATTTTGATCCTTAAGTTCATAAGACAAGCCACCTCCATCGGTGCGACGATGGTTCTGGTGCGAATGATGACAAAGGAATCGTTTGCAAATTACCAGTTTGTCGTTACGCTAATAATGCTAGGTAGCATCTCCGCTCTTCCAGGCATGCAGAATGTCGTTATTCAGAGCGTAGCCAGAGGATTTCCCGGCACCTATCTAGCTGCGTCACGGCTCAGTTGGCGGTGTAGCTTTCTGGGATTGCTCTGCCTCGCCGCACTTAGCGGGCTATTCGCCACCGTTGAGAATTGGGAACTATCCGCTGCACTCTGTATCGCTGCACTTCTCTTTCCTGCCTCTAACGGCATCATTAATTGGCAATCGTTCCAGGCCGGCCGGGAAAAGTTTCGGCTCACCGCTAAGCAACAGGGCACTACACTTATCATTGCTAATGGGCTGATCATCACCCTAAGTGTCAGTGGGTTTTCACAACCATGGTGTCTGATCGCGGTGTATTTTGGAACAATGGCTATTCAGAACATATTGATGACCGCCTCCTTGCGGGCGTCTATTGATGCTAACTCTGTTCCCGAGCCAAACGCGATACCTTACGGATTAAGAACGAGCCTATATTCGGTGGCCAACACGATTGGAAACTATCTTGATCGTGTTTTGTTGTTCTTCTTAATTGCTCCGGAAGCGCTCGCAATATATGCAATTGCGGATCGATTCCCGGAACTTATTAAAAAGAATGTTCAATCACTTACGCACGCTATCATTCCAGGCTTATCTCGCAAACAGCAATATACACCTGCGTTGAACAGCAAATTCAACCGAGCGGGGCTAACGATCGCCGGCTGCATTTTAATTTTCGCATTTGCCGTTGTTCCTTGGTTGTTACCGCTGGCTTATACGAATGAGTTTACTGAGGCGGTAGTTTATTGTCAGATTCTACTTCTTTCAATTTGCGTTGGTATTTTTTCGACACTCAAGTTTTCATACATCCAAGCAAAAATGGATGAACGTGGGTTTCGAAATATTACCCTGGCAATGTCAGGTTCTCGAATCGCCTTTTCACTCATCATGGTTCCATTCTGGGGTGCCATGGGCGCTGCACTCGCTACCGTTGCTTACCGACTTGTGACGCTTGGGTTGGTGGAGTACCACCTCCGACGGTTCCACAGTGTCTTGGATGATCACTTCTCGCGTTCTCAGGCACCTAAGCCACCCGTCGAACTGGCAACACAACTGCCCCCAAAAAACTAATACCCTAACTCAACCACCTTTTCCGGAATCACAAAGAGCATGAGTAGTTTCGCTAGCCGCCTGCTTCCAAAGCGTTTACGAAAGTTCGCATCCGTGTCGCGAATACTCAAACACAGCTACGAACGCGACCAACGCATGAAACAGTTGTATCCGATTGAGTTGCAGACGAAGCATCTGGCAAATTTGCGAGTAGTCCCTTCGCGGGTCGAACTACTGGAGGCGATGCCTAAAGGGCTAGTCTGCGCGGAAGTTGGTGTTGCCCAGGGTGAGTTCTCACGTCAAATCCTTGACATTATGCAACCAACTCATCTGCATCTTATTGATTTATGGCATCCCGATTCGCGCCGATATGCGGAATCTATGCAACCGGCTCTTGATCGCACGCGCCCGGAGATCGATGCAGGTATCGTGGAAGTTCTGCGAGGTTATTCCTGGGAACAGCTGGCCAGCCTCGAGGAACAGTCGCTTGACTGGGTGTACATCGACGCGGCACATGACTATGAAAGTGTGACCAAAGACTTAGCCAGCGCGTTGCCAAAAATGCGGCAAGATGGCTTCATCTGTGGCCACGACTACACCCGCTGGTCCAGCAAAGGAATTCATCGCTGGGGAGTCGTGGAAGCAGTCAACGAATTTTGCTTAAAACACAACTGGGAAATTCGCTTCCTCACTCATGAAGCTCACAGACATATTAGTTACGCATTGACTCGAATCCCCAATTCCGCATCCGAGTAGGCGACCTACCAACCGGGAAAGCCAACCTAGCCCCAGTCGCGGCACTCATTCAATAACATCACGTTTGCAAACAACATGATTGATTTCAGTATCCTGCGCTCGCCGATTTCGCGATCGGAACTAACGCAAAAGCAGCCGGGTGAGTTCTTTGATCTCTCCAATAATTTGGTCGCCGAATTTCACGAAGACGAGCATCGCATTGAATGGATACAGCACAACAACTATCCCAAGCTAGACAACGTTTTGCTGCGCGAGATTCAAAAGTATGACAAATGGGCAGATGAACAAGTGCTTAACTTGGCAGCTCGCGAGGGGACAAGCGAATTCAATATCGACAAAGAAGATATCTATCGAAAAAACCCCAATTTCCGCCAACTCGACATCAACCTCTCTCAGCTCGTTGAGCAGAATAGCGTACTCGACATTGGTGGCTCGTGTATCGATAGCTGGCGATTTCTTCTGGCGGGTGCGAAAAATGTACATCAAGTTGAAGTCTCATGTGGTTCACAGCGGCTAGGAATGGCTCGGCTAAAAAGTAAACTGCCAGAGCGAGACTCCCAACTCGAAAATTTTCTGTTCCATACTTCGCCTGCTGAGTACTTACCCTTTTCAGATGGCAGTTTTGACTTGGTTTTCTCCCGATCTTCCCTGCACCACACCGATCGCAGTTTATCGATCGATGAAATTTGCAGGGTGCTGAAAAAAGGCGGGTATCTGTTGTTGTTCGAACCGCTACAGACGCCATTGAATAATTTCATCATGCATGCTGCTCGCAAATTACGAAGAGTCGACCGTGGCACGGATAATCCACTAACCAGCCAAGACCTCAACCAGTTGAAAAACAAATTCGCTGAGGTTCGCGTAGCACCCCAGCGAGTGATAGATTACGACGCCAAGAAAACAGCCGCCTGGCTGCTTCGTCGCCGCAGCAAACCGGCGATACCAGTAATTCTCGCCAGGAAATAAAGTGTTATGACAAGTTAGTCGCAGCGAAAAAATGCATCCGTTTTTACAATTACGATCGATTGTCCGGGAGTGTAAGAATTAAAATCGCGTTTGTTGCCTATCTGGGGAAGCGGTCTGCAAATGGCGGTTTGTGCAGCTTGTTTGAATTGGCATCGCGGGTCAAAGGTTCCGAATCTCGAGTTTATACCCAGCGGGCGGACGACTGCTGGGCTGGATGGCGCAAGCATGGTATCGATGTCGAAATTATCAACGCTGGACTTGGAAGAGCAGCAAGCACTGGTTCTTTCTTACAAACATTTAGCTTTGCTAAAAAATTAAATTCAGCCTGGAGCAAGGATCGACCGGACGTCGTCGTCTGCAACGATATCCGGGCGGTTTTTTGCGCGGCACCAGTTGCTCGCATGCTGCGAATCCCAATTGCCTTTTTCGTGCGAGACATCTTTCCACCTCAAAGAAAATACGGGCTAAAGTGGCGGCTCGCGGCAACTTCGGTCGATCTGCTGCTATGTCTGTCCAAAGAAATGGCATCGGAACTTCGCCAACGCCTGAAGCCGTTTAGCCGAAAACCACCAGCGCTTGAAATTCTGTATAGCGTGGTCAATTTTGAACGGATGTACGTTGGCGAATCGACAGCAGAAAACACATACCGACGGCAAGATTTACGGATCCAGCACGGAATTCCAGCGAATCAATTTGTGATCCTTTATGCTGCAGGGGTCTGTGATAAAAAGAACCAGCTGGACCTGCTCGCCAAGTTAAACGACCTCCGCAACCAGCTTCCCTGCGGCCACATCTACTTCGTGGGTGATTTTAACCCCGGGAGTGACTCCTACAGTCGCGCCTGCCAAGCAATGGTGCAACAACAGGGCTTAGCTGATTTCGTTACCTTTACTGGTTACACGAACCAAATTGAAGACTGGTACGCTCTCGCCGATTGCACGCTGCTGGCGTCGCGTCGCGAGGGGCTAGCGCGTTGCATGATCGAGTCGCTTGCTTCTGGGGTCCCCGTTGTCTCGTTTGACGTAACTTCAGCGAGAGAGATTTTAGAGAAGCAGCAATGTGGCCTTGTGGCAAAACAAGGGGAGTACTCAGAACTCTTTGAACAGCTTGCAAAACTCCATGCCAATCCAGAGCTAAGGGAGCGTTTAGGCCATCAAGGCGGAGTGATTGCGAAAAAACTATTCGCGCCAAACCAGGCGACCGCGAGATTTTCGAAACTCTTAAGTCAACTGACTGAAGCCAAGGATGTCAATGAACGGCGCTAATCATAAAATCACTAAAAGGCGGGCGATTGCTAGTCGCGAAGCAGCCGCTGGCAACTTGTCAGGGTCTCCTTTTGTCACGGTCAGTAAACAACTGTCTTTTCTTACTTTGTTGCTGGTAATTCTATACCTTTTGCTACTGTACTATTTTTGCTTTACATCCAGCGCTTCCGCACCGCACCCTGTCCCACGAATGCTTGCGGTTACCGCGCTGGTCTTAGCATCCACCAGCCCGATGTGGTTCCGGTATCGCGACATCGGGGTTTTCCATCCCCTGTACGTGTCGTCCGCATATATATTACTCAAAAGCACAATCCCCAATGCGCGTTCGTGGGCGGACGGGCTAGATTACCATGGCGCCGTCCCAGGGATGTCGCCAAGTTCAGTTGCTATGCTCCAAGTCCAAGTGATGTTGCTCAATGCGCTGTCATGGATTTGCACGATTGTTGGTTATCACTTTGCAAAGGGAATGAGTTGGAAGGCGATTCGATTTTACGACCGCAAGCGGCCGTTAGTTTTTGGAGCGATCCTAGCCGTAGTGATCGGCTTCGGGTCGATGTACATGCTAATCGAGCTCTCGGGTGGATTTCCGGAGCACCTCAAGAATATCACTCGGGGACACTCATCGAGAGTTTATGTGGGCGACGCTGAATGGGCATCTATCTATGCCGTATTGTCTCAATTGACGATCGTGGCGCCAGCTATTTGGATCTTGAAAGGGAAAAATCCGTTTCGCAATCCGCTGCTTTGGCTGCTCGTTATTGGCACGGTAGGTAGCGGCTACCTGGTAAATGGTCGTCGCTCGGCATTGCTGATGCGGGTGATTGTGTTGACCGCATGTTGGATCTTACGTCAGCGCAAGCTTGCTCTAGGTCGCCTTGCGCTGATCGGTTTTGCGTTGTTTGCGATGGTGGGGATCGCTGGTGAATTCCGTCGATCAAACTGGAAGAAGGGGCAAGATGTTAGCTTCGAAGCGTTGACTGAAATGACCATCGAAGACTCAGTTTCAAAGTCGCTGGAAGAAATAGAGGCCAGGAGGGATTCCGGTGCGATTTATCCAATTGTGGCTCGAGTTCCCGCCGACACTCCGTATCTGTTGGGGCAAAACTATCTTAACTATATCAACCGATTCATTCCTCGATTTATCTGGAAAGATAAACCTCGCGGTATTGGCATGGATTGTGCCCGAATCTTCTATGGTCGCATCGATAGTGGCGGCATTCCGCCAGGCAGCCTGGGGGAAGCCTACTGGAGCGGCGGTGTCATCGGAATTGTCATCGTCTTTTTAATTTGGGGAGCCATGCTGAGGTCTTTTGGAAACTTCTTTGTCCGCCACCGCCACAGCGCAATCGCTTGCCTGGTCTATCTGGCAACTGTTACCACGCTGGGCCCCAGCGAACCACAGTTCCGCGCTTGGCTCTACTTAATAACGCCAACCGTCATCGTGCTGACTGCGGCAGGCCTAATTAAGTTTGGTAAGCCCAGTCGAAGGGCGGTCTAGAGGCATGATTTGCCACGAAAGAAAGATCATCTTCATTCACATACCCAAATGCGCCGGAACAAGTATTGAATCGGCACTCGGCCATAGTCACGGAGGACAACTGCGGGGCAGCCAAGATCACCGCAGCCTGCGAATGCTAATCCAACCCATACCTTGGCGCAAAGCACTAACCTCGAAAGAGAACCGCCAGGAACTGTTGCGAAGGCTGAAATACAGTCGCAAACAGCACCAAAATTCTCGCAATCAGTTGCAACTGAGCGCAGCGCAGTACGCAGACTATTTCAAGTTTACTTTTGTGCGCAACCCTTGGGCCCGGGCCTACTCTTGGTACAAGAACGTAGTCCGTGATTCCGTACAACAAGCCAACCTGGGAGTTCCCGCAAACATCCCCTTCGCCGATTTTCTATATCGCTTTGCCGGACGCGGCATGTTGAAACCGCAACTTTATTGGTTGCGCGATTTTGATAACCGGTTGCCGCTTGACTTCATCGGTCGCTTTGAATTGCTTCAGCAAGACTTCAATAAAGCATGTGATCGTTTGTCCATTGATCACATCGAACTGCCGCACCAGATTAAGGGTGACGGGCAGAACGAGTACCAACAAGCGTACGACAAGAACCTCATTCGTTTTGTCGGTGAGGTATTTGCCGAAGAAATTACTGAGTTCGGCTACTCATTTAGCACATCCGCGTAGCACCCTAACATGTAGTGATTAAATGTGCGCGTGCCGACCTGGAGGTGAGCTATCTGCCGGGGATTACCGGTGGATTTCGTGATATTGCCCCAAGCGACGGCGCCCCAGCAAACGCTTGCCAGAGCAGTCCCCCCGATAAATGGGTGGTCATAATCGCTGGCGGAGAAATTGAGAAAGATGAAATTTCTGGGTACGGCGCGTGCGAAACTCCGCCAAGTGATCTAAACTGGTCGGCTCAACGCAGGGAAATGTCTCCAGCAGCAATCGTAGGCCCATAGGTGTCCTCGCGAATGAAATACTTGTTTGTCATCGGGGCGCCTAAGTGCGGAACAAGTAGCTTTTTTGGGCACTTGACCGCTCACCCTCGGCTAGTCGGCACGAAGCCCAAAGAAACCTACGCACTACTCTCGGACCATCATCCGTTAGCCGCCGACAAGGCATACGCGAACCTGGAAAAGCTATTGGCTTCCTGTGAGGAATTGGCCAATCAAGGACCGGGTCAGCAAGGGCTTCGAGAAAGAGATGGTGGGTTACTATCAGAGACGATTTTTGTCGAGGCAACTACGCATAATTTTTACTCACCCGAAGCCACTCGAGCGGTCGGCAGCCTGGGGGCTGAAGCGCGGGCAGTTGTCATGCTGAGGCGCCCCAGCCGCAGAATATTATCTTCATTTCGCTATACAAAACAAAACCTGGCGAGAATTCCCCGCGGTTTCACTTTTGCGGAATATGTTGATTGTTTACTCCGCCGCGACTCGGCGACGATCAAGCAAGCGATCGGGCATCCTGCCAGCAGCGCCATCTTGGCTAACGAGTTGGTCTTGAGTGACTATCTGCAGCATCTCGAGCGATGGTATGACCAAGTTGGCCGCGATCAACTAAAAGTGATCATTTCCGAAGAGTATTTTGCCAATCCCAAGCGGCACATTCGCGGTCTGTTGGATTGGCTGGGAGTTGAACGGCAACCGGAGATGGATGCTGGACTTCCAGAGCTTAAGAATCCCACCCGCCGAGTTGGTTTACCGGCGGTCCAACGGATCGCCCGCGCCGTCAACAAGCATGCACCGGCTGGCCGCATTAGCGAATCGATCAAAGCCTTCTACTTTCGCTTTCAAGACTACTGCGCAACTCCCGATGAGGAAGATTACTCAGCTTCGCTTGCACGGCTGGATGATTATTTTGCCTCACAAGTGCAGACGTTGGAATGCTACTTAGAAAAATCCCTTGAGTGCTGGGGCGTGGAACGTCGGCAGGTCGAGGTTGACACGGAATCATCCAAGTCCCTTCCATTGCTGGCCGGAGGAGCTGAATAGCGGCGTGTTGGAGGAAAGTTCACCGCAGCCAACGTCTCCGAAATCATTGTTATTGATAACAACCCATTTGGGCGGCGGAGGCGCAGAACGACACTTGGTGCGAATCGCCAACGTGCTCGCTCGCTCATTCCAGCTGCGGATTGCCGTCTTGCGCAGCGGTGGTTCTTACCGTGAATTTTTGACAACTGACATTCCGGTTGACACGATTGGTGCGAAGTGGAGCCAACGTTCGACATTACTCAGCAGTCAACTCAGCATCGGTAAACTTGCACGTCTTATCGACAACCACAAAATCGATTGCTGCGTCTCTTTTTTGGAACCGGCCAGTTACGCGACAGGAAAAGCGATTGCTAGAAGCGGTCGCCAACCGGCCCATTTGGTCTCCATTCAAAATAACTTGTCACATGCCCTGACTAGCTATCAACGTGGTGCGAGGCGTTTTTTTCTGTCTGGCATTCGCGAAGCGATTCGCGGGGCCGACGGAATCATCGCCATCTCACAGGGTGTGGGGAGCGGGGTAGCGGCGGAGATACCTGACTGTGCGAACAAAGTACGCGTAATCCACAATGCGGCGACAGACCGCAAGCAGCCAATCGGCAGAGGGGCGATCGTGGCCGCAGATCGCGGTCGCTTTAAGGCCCCGCGGAAACTGGTGGTGGCCTGTGGACGATTGACGGAGCAGAAAGGATACGGCGATTTGTTGGCCGCCGTTGCATTGGCAAAACAGCACGTCGATCTTGGGCTGTGGATTTTGGGCGAAGGTCCATTACGCACTGTGTTGCAGGAACAAGTGATAGAACTGGGGCTCAGTGATCGCGTAATTTTCCAAGGTTTTGTGCCAGACCCACGGGTCTACTTCGCCGCCGCTGATGCCTTCGTCTTATCTTCTTGGTGGGAAGGATTTGGCAACGTAATTGTGGAGGCGATGAGTGTCGCCCTGCCGGTGATCGTCACCGACTGTCCTTATGGCCCCGGCGAAATTGTTACTACGAACGAGACCGGCGTGGTGGTACCACCACGAGATCCGCAGCGGCTAGCGGAGGCAATCATCACGCTGCTAAACGACGACAGCCTGAGGAATACGCTGGGCAATGCGGGGCAGGGCAGGGCCATGGATTTTTCCGCTGACGACATTGGCGCACAGTACCAACAGTTGATTACGGCAACCATTTCCAACGAGCCAGCAAAAGCTCGCAGTCTGCCATGAATTCGCCAGCGAGTTGTTACGATCCAAAATCACGCTGCGGCACTCCTAAGGGAAATCACATGCTCACCGGAGTTGACGCCATTCCAGCAACTCGGCCTCGCCGTCTTGGCTTGATGATTCTGTTTGGGCAGTCCTACACGGGCGGGCCTCGCGTCGTTAAGAACCTCGTTGCGATGCTCGATCGCAATTACTATGAACCGTTCGTGATCACGAATAAAGAAAGTGAGCTGACGGCCGACTTGCGCGAGCTGGATTGCCGTTTCACCATTCTACCCATCGCGCGTGAACTCGAAGCTTCGGGAGGTCGATCGATCAGGGGTCTTCGCAGTCAACTACCCAACATGGTTCGCTCGTTAAGTACCAATCGCGAGGTCTCACGAATTCTTGAACGCGAACAGATTGAACTGCTGTGGACTCGCAATATTAAGGCGGTACTGCTGGCAGGTTTTGCGGCGCGGCGAGCCAAGCTTCCCTTGATCTGGGATATTGGGATGGAGAAAACGTCGCGTGGGTTAGTGCGACATTTGCACAACTTGGGATTCAAGCTCGCCACCCGCGTCGTGACGGAAGGGCGTTCGGTGGCCGGGACGATCTTCACTGAGCAACAATTAACCAAATACAAAGAGAAGTTAACCGTCATTCGTTCGGGAATTCCGTTGGATCGTTTGCGAGAAATAGAGCGCGAAGCCGATTGCTTGGATACTTCACCTCGGGAAGACGGTTTGCGGATCATTAACTTGGCCAGCGTCTGCGATCGTAAGAACCAGCATTTCATCCTCACCGCGCTAGCACCACTGCTGGCGGCAAACAAAGACTTGCGGCTCGATTTTGTTGGTCCGATTGTGGAAGCGGAATACGCCGCTAAGTTGCAACATCAGATTGAACGTGCTCGGTTGCAGTCACAGGTCCAACTCAGTGGCTGGTGTGCCGACGCACCGCAGCAGTTGGTGCGATCGGATCTATTTGTGTTGGGTTCACGCATTGAAGGGGTGCCATACTCTATTTTAGAAGCGATGCACGCGGGCGTGCCGGTGGTCAGCACCCCTTGTGGCGGCGTCCCAGATGTAATTGAAGATCAGCAGACAGGCTTACTTTGTTCGGCTACCGATCCCGCCAGCATGCGAGCTGCCGTCACTCGCCTGGTCACCGATAGTACGCTCCGAGATCGCTTGAGCAGCAATGCTCAAGCGTTCGTAAAAGAGCATTACAGCGTCGAGCAATGGTCGACGAATTACACGAAACTGTTTCACGAACTGTTGCAGCTGCAGCGATGACCCCAGTCGACTTTTTGGCCGTCGGCCCGCAGCGCACCGCCACCTCGTGGTTATATGAAGTACTGTCGCACCATCCCCAAATTTGCTTTCCAGCTGGTGTCAAAGAAACGATGTTCTTTGATCTCCGCTACCAGCGCGGCTGGGGTTACTATGATTCGCACTTTCAGCATGTGCGTGCCGGGCAGATCATCGGCGAAATTGCCCCCAGTTATTTCCATAGTGAAACGGCCGCAGAGCGCATTTCCACTAGCCTGCCAGCTTGCAAAATTTTGATCAATGTGCGGAATCCGATCACACGCAGTCACTCGCTATTTCGCCATCACCTCTCCAAAGGACGGGTACGCAATAACTTTAGCTCCGCGCTGGTGAAGATGCCTGAGATAGTCGAATCGGGCAAATACTCCAAATTTGCAAAACGGTGGGAGGAAAAATTCGGCACGGACAACGTTTGTTATCTGGTACAAGAGGATATCCAAAACCAGCCAAGCGACGTATTGGCGACCGTCTGCCGGTTCCTCGGCCTGCCAAATATGCCTCTTCCCGAGGTGGCCAACAAAAATGTGAATTCCGCCAGCGCGCCTCGCAATTGGCTGCTAGCCAAAGTACTCTCCACTGCTGCAACGGGACTCCGCGGGATGCGATTGCATCGACTGGCAGAACTGGGAAAATCTTGGGGTCTGGTGCGAATGTACCAGGGCGGTGGTCACATCGATCCGCTAACTCCCAGGCATGCCGCTGAGCTAGAGACGATATATGATGAGGATATTCGCTGGCTAGAACGTCGCCTCGGACGAAATTTTGATGACTGGCGAGTCTCCGGTAGCGACGCCCCATAGGTGGGCCTTACAGAGCGGGGCGTGTCAGTTTCACGGGAACATGCGATGCGGGTTTTAATAATCTGTGACTTACTCAGCACCTTTGTGCGGTTGCGCAGCTACTTGGCGGCCGACATTTGCCGCGAGGGCCACGAGGTGATCGTGATTTATGGTCAACGAGACGAAGTCGATGACGAGCGTTTTGAAACGTTATGCAAGCTGGGAATTGAGTTTCGTTTGGTTGAAATGGAACGCACGACTGTCAGTCCATTGGCTGACTGGAAGTATCGGGGCCGGCTGGTGACGTTGTTTCGGGAACTGCGCCCAGACATGCTGCTGGCCTATCAAGCAAAAGCGGCCGTGTGGGCTTCGATTGCCGCCCGCCAAGTGGGAGGTATCCGGGTGCATGTGTTATTCCCAGGGCTTGGCTATTTGTTTTCGTCCGGATGGGGCATCAAGCGAGAATTGATTCAGCGGATCGCGCGAGTGCTCTACCGCTTTGCTTTTCGCAACATCGACGTGGCCTTTTTTCAGAACCGGGAAGACCGTCGGACCTTGGAGAAGTACCGGATTTTAAACGAAAAAACCCGTTGTCACGTCGTCAACGGCTCTGGCGTGCCCCTCGATTATTTCCAGTACTCTCCACCTCCCGTCGAGCCAATCTGTTTCTTGATGGCCACTCGGTTACTCGCCGAGAAGGGAGTGCGAGAGTTCGTAGAGGCTGCCCGCCGCATCCAAGCAGACCACCCCGGTCGTGGGGAGTTCGTGATCGCCGGTGGAATTGATGTAAACCCCTCAGCAATCGGTCGCGCCGAGATTGCGAGCTGGGAAAAAGAAGGAATTATTAAGTTTATCGGACATCAGGCCGATGTACGTCCTTTTTTGAATAAATGCTCCGTCTTTGTGTTACCATCATTCTACATGGAGGGCACTCCCCGCTCGATTTTGGAGGCGATGGCAATCGGTAGACTGATCATCACCACGAACAATCGGGGATGCAAAGAGACGGTTGAAGAGGGAGTCAACGGTTTCTTGGTTGAGAAACGCGACACGGCTGACTTAACCAGAGCCATGCGGGAAGTTTTGGAAAACCCGCAGTTAATATGTCGGATGGGAAAAGCCAGTCGAGCGATTGCAGAGAGGAAGTACGATGTACAAATTGTCTCTGCACAAATGATCGACGCGATGGGCCTGGTTGCCCCCCGCGAGGATAGGGTCGCCGCAACTGTCGCGACCGGGCAAAGCCCCGGGGCAATTTAACGATTACATTGAATTTCCCAGGTTTTACCGTGTTTTACGGCCTATTTTTTTGGCAAAATGCTGTTCCGATTTAGGCTCGCCGTGTAACCTGTTTGGAAGTTAGCAGCGGAGGTTACCTTCCAGTGGGCTGTCGCATTTCGAGTGATCAATCGCGAGTACTCTTACGAGTCATTAGGCTAGTCGATGCAAATTTCTGAAGATTCAGCACAGACATCCCAGCAGATCAACGATGCCGAATATGGCTACGAAGGCCAACCGTCTGAGGGCGAGTCGGGAGTCGACTTTGCCGCCGCCCTGTATCGCTACATCTGGGCGTTCTTGACACCAGCCTTGATCGGCTTCATCGTCGGTCTGGTGTTGTGGACTCAAATGCCGCAGATTTGGGAATCTAAATCGCGGATGTTGGTTGAATCGGATCAACCACTTATGATGGATACGGTCACTGGCGAGGTGCTAACCGGGGTTCCGACCCCCGACGTCATCCAAGCCCAGTTGTATTCGGACACGGTGCTTGGCGAAGCGTTGAAGCACTCCGCAGTTAACCAATCGACGGTGCTCGAAGTGTTAGACCAGGAGTATGGCGGCAACCTACTAGCCTTCATTGCTGAGGGCGTTGAGTTCGAGAGTTCCAGTGAGGGTGGCTCGAAAGCTAGCAGCCTCGTTTTTGACATCTCCGCTCGTCACAGCAGCGAAGAATTAACGCGTGCGACCGTGATCGCTCTCAGAGATTCACTCCGTTCCTACTACGAGGAGAAACGCGAGAGTTCGCTTGCTGGTTTGAAGACCTTCATCAATGACGCGATTAACACGCATCGCATAACACTCACCGAATTGCAGGAGGGGTATCGCGAATGGCGTCGCAGTGACGGTGCCGAACTGGAGTTTGATGAAAACGGAATCGCCATCAATCCCTACCGTTCGGAAATTGCCCGCCTGTCACAGCAACGCACAGCGCTGAGCAGCGAATTACGGGCTGCCGAGACCGAAGCGAGGATTGTCAAAGAAACTATTCAAAACTCTGGCGATCCGCGGACCGCGATCGATATCGTTGGACAGTTGCTCAACAAACAACTCATGACTCCTACCGATCGTCGCCGCATGCTGGGCTTGGGGCAAGATGATTACGATCTAAAGTTGCTTGGATTCGAAGAGCAACTAGTGCCGCTGTACGTCGAGCGTGAACAGATGGCAGCCACCTATGATGAGAACCATCCCAGCGTAAAGGCACTCGACCAGCGAATCGCCAGTTCGGAAAAAGAGTTCAAACGACTAAGCAAGGATCTGACAGATCGCCTCAAGACACTCTCCGATAACACGGAGCAGGAAAACAAGGAGCTTCAAGTAGCGGCTGAGTCGGTTGTCAAAACCATGATCGCTAAAGAGGCCATGCTGCGAGCGCAGTTACAGCATTTAGATCAAGAAATCGAAGGCCTTAGAAGTAAAGCGATTGCGTTGGCTTCCGCAGAGGAAGAAAACGCTTCGCGACGCAAGCAGATTCAACGAGCGGAAGAATTGTCGCTTCAACTGAAAGACCAAATTGGTCGGATTTCGTTAAATACAAAAGATAGCGGAATCGAACTAAGTGAGCTGCGAGCTCCCAACAAGCCGATGTTTGTTGGCCCCAGCTTGCTGGTGTTGCTATTTGGCGGAACAGGGGTTGGTCTGTTGATCGGTGCCGGCCTAGCTTATCTGCTCGAGAGCCAAGCAGGCACGTTCCGCAGTGCCGACGAAATCACGACTGCCTTGAACCTGCCGATCATCGGCCACTTGCCTTTCGATCCCGGTCGGCGACGACGTTTGAAAAAGGGAGAGGACGACCCCTATTTCAATCTCGACGACAAACTGTCCGTTTTGCACCGCCCCAGCAGCGTGGCAGCAGAAGCGGTGAGAGCGTGCCGAACCACAATCATGTTTGATGCCGCCTCGAGTCGCTCGAAGCTAATTCAGGTCACCAGCCCGCTGCCATCCGATGGGAAGACTACGACGGCCGGGAACTTAGCCGTATCGATCGCTCAGACGGGCAAGCGCGTGCTGTTGGTCGATGCTGACTTGCGGCGTCCGCAGATGTCGGACAACTTCGATCTTGGTTCCCACCTTGGTTTCACCAACATTCTCAACGGAGACTGCGAAATTAGCGAAGGCATCGCCGAGACCAAAGTTCAGAATTTACATGTCATGCCCAGCGGTCCGATCCCCGCGAATCCAGCCGAGGCGTTAACACTGCCGGAGACAGGCGAGTTGTTTCAGTGGTTGCGTGAAAACTACGATTACGTGATCGTCGATACGCCGCCGCTGTTAGTGGTCACCGACGCGAGCATCATCGCCAATCAGATGGACGGTGTAGTGCTGACCATGAAAATTCGGCGAAAATCCAAATCCAGCGCTAAGGAAGCTGTTAGCATCTTGAGAGCGATTCAAGCCAAGGTGATTGGAATCGTCGTCAATGCTTCTGATGAAACATCTGGAAGCGACGGTTACCGTGGCTATGGTTCGTATCGCTACAGCCGATATGCGACCAAATATGGTGGCGATTCCAAGTATGCTTCCGCCTCGACAAAACGGGCTGGCAAAACTGGGATGACCGTCTACGGTCGCAACAAAACGTTGTCCAATGGAATGAATGGTAACGCGGCGGGCTCCAATTCGGTGGCACCAGCGAAACGCAATGGTGCGACCAAACTGCATCTTGATGACGACTCATCGAGTGCCATTGGGTTGTTGCCGCCGCAACGTGATACGGATTCTCACGAAGAATAAACGTTAGAGTTAAGCTCACAGTAATGAGTCCGTATTACCATCGAATTGCAACATGTCTGCGATAACAGAGTCCGAGGGGCACGCCGCAGTGCGCCCTCAGGCAGGCTCAATTGGCGCCTCAATTTTTGCTGAACCGGAGAAGTTCTGGCGCCTTTTTTGGGGACTGGCTCTCGTCAGCTGCTTGCCCTTCGTCATCCCCTACGCGAGGACGTTGTGGCGGCAAGAGCTGTATCAGTATTTCCCCTTTGTGTGGTTGGCGGTAGGCTATCTATTTTGGCTGCGATGGGACCGCGTGTTCCGCGGCCCGTCAAAGACACTGGCCTGGGCGTCCTTGGCCTTCGGGAGTGGTTTTCTGGCGCTCGGTGCCGGCATGCATTCCACTTGGTTCGGTAACCTAGGATTCGTTCTCATAACGACTTCTTTGTTAATGAGCCAGCGATCGCTTCGTGCCGGCAGTCTGGGGTATCTGGCGTTGCCGCTGATCATGCTGATTCGTATACCTCAGCTACATGCCCAATCCTTGGTCTCGCGACTGCAGAAAGTCACCTCTCAACTCGGTTCTTTGCTGTTGGACATTGTGGGAGTGCCCAACTTCCTGCAAGGTAACGTGTTGAATCTGCCCACTAAAGAGCTATTTGTCGCCGAAGCTTGTAGCGGGATTCAATCGGCGTTCACCATGTGTTTTCTCGCGCTGTTGATCATTGTATGGAGGCGCCGTGCTTTTCTGTTGGTGCCGCTGTACGTGGTGGCCGCGTTGGTGCTGGCGATCGTGGCGAACACCTTTCGCATCTCGATCATTGCACTTGCCGAAGCTTGGTATCAGTACGATTTGACAACCGGCGTTGCCCACGATTTGATTGGCTACATTTCCTTAGCATTGGGCGCTGGGATTTTGCTCTCCTTTGACGTACTAGTCGGCCTCTTCGCGCATCCGGTGTTTGTCCCGGTGAACGAAAATGGTGCCAATCCATTTGGAGCCACCTGGAATTGGGTATTCGGTTTTAACGCCACCACTTATCGTGACAGCGGCTACGGCTGGCAGATGGAAGAGGAGGAACAAGCTGACTATGTCGACGAAGAAGAAACGCCGCTAGCCGACGACCGAGGAAAGGAAATCGCTGCTCCATGGCGCCCCATGATTTTTGCGGGAATCAGTTGTGTCGCAGCATTGGTCATGTTGGGCGGATTATTGGTCGGGCGAAGTGACAGTCGTCCTATTATCGCCCAAGACGAATTGCTGTTCGATCCTCCCTCAGATTTGCTCAAAGACCGGGTCGGCATCTTGTCGATCGGGGATCATACAATCGTTCGTAATGGCTCAGAACCGCGTCTGGGAACACACGCGGATCTCTGGAGCTGTGGCACAAACACCGAAGTGGTAATGAGCCAACCCTATGTGGGCTGGCACGAATTATGTGTTTGCTACGAAGCCAAGGATTGGTTGCTGGAAGATCGTTACAACCTCAATGTCAAAGTTGGTAAGCCGATTGCCGTGGGTGAGTTCTCGCAAGGCGAATCGTTGTACGGCTACCTATTATTTACTGCGATCGACAGCGACGGAACGGTACCCAACCCTCCCTCGTATACACTTTTTGGCCGTCTTTTGGCTCCCTTTGGACCTTTGGTGACTGACGACTTTGCGGAAACCAGCGGTTCGGCACAGACGGTCATGCTGCAACTTTGGACAATCTCCAGAACACCGCTGGAGCCTGCTGAGGTGGGAGAACTGGCGGCCGCCGTCAGCGAAATCCGCGAGAAAGCGCGGCAGCAGATCTTGCAACAACAACAAGCTTTGGCATCCAGCGGAACCTAGTCGAGCGGGACAACAGTCAGACCATGCAATACTTGAATCCATTAAGCTGGGCACGCTGGGCTTTTCAGTTTTTCTTCGCCTGGCTCAGCAGTATCCAGTGGCGCGGAGCGCTGATGGCATTGCCGGCGACGATCGTACTGCTGATGATGGTTGCCGGCTCGGCGATCGTGGCAAGTCAGTCAAACGATTGGCGGGATAGCTTGGTCGACCGTCGTTTGCGGAAAGCGGCCAAGCAAGAAAATTATGAGGTTGCCGAACTGCTGCTGCGTCGTCGCATTAAAGCTGCTCCTGAAGACCCCAAACTAAAGCTCCAGTTAGCGCGGGTGCGCGACCAACGCGGCGACACCGAACGGGCAACAGATTTGTTCAGAAGCTTGGCGTTTGAACAAAAAAATGCGGAAGCCGCCACATGGCTGCTGAGGAATCGCTTTGAGTTAGATCAGCGACAAGATTGGTCGGCTGAGCAAAATCAGGAGTTTGGGCAACTGACAGAAATCGCTTTGGCGAGCGACCCTAACGATGCTGTTAGCAACACGCTGCGAGCAGACTATCTGCTGAGAAAAGGCGACATCAGAGGGGCGATTCCTCACATCGAGAAGTTGGTTTCGCGGCAACCAACGCGAGGACTGGACTTGGCCCAGCTCTACCAAGCGGTCGGCGATGACACGAGTGCCATGACGACGGCCCAGCGGACGGAAAAAGTACTCAAGGACTTGGTTGCGGCAAATCCTGCTGAGGTTTCACTGCGCGCCGCCCATGCCAAAGCTTTGGTATTTCTCAAGCAATATCCAGACGCCTACCGGACGTTGGCAGCTGGCTTTGAAAAGTCACAAGACAATCGCTTGAGGCCACTAATCGCTCAGACGTTAGTGATGTACTCCGACTCGCTGCGGGCCAACTCGACAGATGCCAAAACCTTACAGAATTGCCTTAAGCTAATCGGCAAAGCATCTGAGTATGCTCCGGCCGATCCGCTGGTCATGCGGGCTATCTCGGACACCATCATTGCGACCCTGAATCAAGATGATGCCCAAACTACCGCCCTCCGTAATGCGTTGCTTGAAGGCGCTGCCCCCGGCATCGTGCACTTCATCAAGGGCACCGTGGCGATGTTGGAGGAAGACACTGAATTAGCCAAAAGAGAGCTTGAACTAGCTTACCGTCAAATGCCTCAGTCGGCCGCTATTTTGAATAACTTGGCAGTCGCCAAAACCAATCTTGCTAAAGAATCCAATGATGCTGCAGCACTCGCCGATGCATTGAAGCTGGTGAATCAGGCGATCGAAAGCACCGCAGGAAAGCCGCAGGCCAGTAAGCAGTTAGCCTATTTTATCGAGACCCGGGCGCAGGTTTATTTGGCTCAACAGAATTACGTCGATGCGATCTCCGACTTTGAAAAAATTCTCACCGTGGAACCGCTGAAGCTGTCCGTGCACCGCGGACTAGCCGATGCTTACCGAGCGCTCAAACAGCCCGACGTGGCCGAGTTACATGCGCGAGCGGCTGAAAACATCGTTTCCCAGCGAGCGAAACAAGCGGCGGACAAGCGTGATGCAATGGAAGTTTACGGCGAATCACTCCGCAACGAGTCTTCTGGCACTGAGTCTGCTACGAGTGATGCGCCGGTCGAAACCTTACAACTCGACCCAGCGGCAACCACCGATCCGCCAGCGTCCGCAGAACCGGGAGGCGGTACCGATTCGTCGGACCAGTCCGATTCTGTACGCTAGAGTGGAGCGACCCCCGGTCCCTTGCGTGGCGTTCCGGCGAACCATCCTCTCAGTTAGTACGGAAGATTATGGACGTGATTCGACAGCAACTTGCCGGAGCGACTTGCCTAGTTACCGGAGGCGCCGGCTTCATTGGCTCGCATCTTACTACCAAACTTGTCCAGTTAGGCTGCTCGGTCCGCGTGCTGGACAACCTCAGCACGGGCTATCTGCAGAACCTGGAGCACTGTCGCGAGCAGATCGAGTGGATTGAGGGGGACGTGGCCGACGCGGACACGGTCAACCGTTGTATCGATGGTGTCGATTATCTGTTTCACCATGCGGCCATGGCATCGGTACCGCGAAGCATGCGTGAGCCGGCGCTCTGCCACTCTTGGTGCACCACTTCGACGGTCCACCTGCTGACCGCCGCCGCTAAAGCCAACGTGCGGCGCGTGATGTTAGCTTCTACCAGCGCGGCTTATGGCGATTCGCCCTTCGTAGCAAAGCGGGAGTCGGATCCTCCCGCACCGCTCAGCCCCTACGCGGCAGCAAAATTGGCCAGCGAGATGTATTGCGGCGCCTTCCATCGCGGCATGGGATTGGAAACAGTCTGCTTGCGATACTTCAACGTGTTTGGCCCACGTCAGGACCCACAGAGCGAGTACAGCGCGGTGATTCCACGCTTTGTGGCGCTGATTTTGGCCGGCCAACGACCAATTATCTATGGAGACGGTTGTCAGTCCCGAGATTTTGTTTATGTGGGAGATGTTGTTAGTGCCAATCTATTGGCCGCCGTACAACCTGCCGCGGCGGGAGGGACATTTAACGTCGGTCGCGGTGAGAGTACCACGCTGTTGACGCTGCTAACACTGTTGCGTGAGATCCTCGAACAAGACATCGAGCCAATCCACGAGCCGGCTCGCGAAGGTGACGTGCGTGATTCCCTTGCCGACATCACGCGCATCCGCTCCGCGTTAGGTTTCGAACCGCAGGTCAGCATACGTCAAGGACTCGAGCAGAGTATCGAGTACTATCGTTCGCTGGTGCCGGTCACTTCCCAAAGCTAGTTCCCGCAAGGGAACAACTAGAGTCTGCGCAGCTCACTGGCGGAATTTTCGCCGCCTTGAAATTCGAGCAGAGTCCAACTGGCAAGTTACAATATGGGCATGAACTCTGCCCACTGCCGACGCGGCTTTACTCTGATCGAATTGCTGGTCGTGATTGCCATCATTGGCATTCTGATCGGTTTGCTTTTACCCGCCGTGGCCAGCGTGCGCGAGTCGGCCCGTCGCATGTCTTGTCTGAACAAGCTGCGACAAGTGGGGCTCGCGCTCCATCTCTTCCACGATGCCAATCGCAGCTTCCCAGCTTCGGGCTGGACCGAGCCGGGGCCCGTTAATTTATCGGGCAAGTTTGTTGGTTGGCGGCCCTTAGCTTTGCCGTTTCTTGAGCAAGAAAATCTGCATCGTCTCTATAACTTTGAACAGAATTGGTGGGAAGGGACCAACGCCGTCGCCGCTTCGGTACCCATCCCCGTTTTTCGCTGCCCCAGTTCGCCATCGCGGGCCGATGTATTGAGCGCCATTGCCAAACCACCACGTCCCGCGGTGAGCTTTGCAAATCCGATCGCTCCGACAGATTATGAGGCGATCATGGGGGTGCAGCCGCGTTCCATCAACCTGCATCTTGATAATGATTTCTACCATTCCGGAAATCGGTTTTCGGTGATGAGTCGCAATTCGCGAATTCGCTTAACTGATATTCGTGACGGCTCGACGAACACTCTCATGGTCGTGGAGTGTGCGGGGCGACCGGAAGTGTACCGAGCCGGGGTTGCGCGGCTCGACCTTGCAAATGACCAAGGTATTGGCTGGGCCGATAGCGAGGGCCCGTTTAGCCTCGACGGCGCATCGGCGAATGGCAACCACGAAGGGTGCGGCCCGGCTGGGGGCTGTGTGAAAGCCATCAATGCGCGTAACGACAACGAGCCTTACAGCTTTCATCCCGGCGGAATGAACGCCTTGGGAGCGGCCGGTCAAGTGCGTTTCGTGGCCGACACCATCGATCTCAAAGCGTTCGCCGCGCAGTGCACTCACAGCGCTGGCGACTAGCTTGCCATTTCTGGGCATAACCTAGCGCACTCTGTCATCCCTCGGCGCTCGGCAACTTCTAGCCCACCACCCACCACTGGACGCTGGACGCTGGACGCTGGACGCTGGACGTTGGACGTTGGACGTTGGACAAGAGCAGCGGACAGGGTTTACCCCACCGTTCTTGAAGCCTGAGGGGGCCGCCACCGTTTGATCCTCATGAGGCGTCAAGTTTTACGTTGCACAAAAATAGCCGCTTACAGATTACTTGTGACCGAGATGGGGTCGGCAGTGCGTGGATCAATGTTTTGAGCTTCGGCGAGCAACCGCAGGAGCGACTTGCAGGCGGCGGTAAACTATCACGCGCATTTTGCATCCGCAGCCCAGTGCCAACAGGACCGCCAGGCTCTAAATACCGACTGAACGTAACAGGTTACTTGTTTGTGCAGTGCTGTAGATCCTGCTAGAGACTGGAAATCACCCGAGTTTCCACAGGTTCTGACGGACAATCTAATCTTCGGCAGGTGCTACCGCTGAATTTTTGGTCACCGCAACGGAATCGAACAGACGACCCTCTAAATCGAAAGCTTTCAGTTCGAGTGTTTCGCCGTTAATCGCGACGAGGCAATAATGGTGCCCGCGCTTTACGTTATTCTGGAAAAAGGGCCGGAATGGACCGGCGGTTTCCAGCCCACCGCCCCCACCACCGGTAATCATATAGATGGTACCGCGCCGCGCTGCCTCCTCGTTCTTTACTGGCCAAGTTCTTTCGTAACTGTGAATATGCCCGTTCCAGACAATGTCGACCTCATAACGATCATAAAGCTCTGAGAGTTGCCGAACGCGCAAGTCACCACGCGTCGATTTGTTACTCTTCCATAAGTCGCCATAGTCATTTTCGTCTGAAGAATAGGGGGGATGGTGATGGCAGACAAATTTCCAATTTGCATTGGAGGCTGCCAGCTTTTCTTCCAACCACTTGTACTGTTCCGAGCCAGGATCCACGTTACGATTCGAGTCGATCATGAAAAACTCAGCATTGCCGTATTGGAAATGGTAGTAGAATTCGGGGTTGGGAAGTGCTACGTAGTCAAAGTAGTTTTTCGCATTCTGTTCGTGATTGCCAAGCACGGGGTAAAAAGGCACGCGTTCAATGAGCGGCTTCATGCCGGGAAAGAAGTGTTGTGTCCAGTGTTCCGGATTCTTGCCGGTCGAAACCAGGTCGCCGGCGTGTAGGCAAAAATTAGGTCGCTGAGCCCAGGCCATCGTAGCCAGTTGTAAAGAAACTGTGGGATTGCCTTGCGTATCGCTGATCACAGCAAAGGCGAAAGGCGTACTCCGCTTGACAGCTGTTGAAAAGGTTAACACTTCGCTTTCCACGACCGAACCATCTTCACAAATCGTCTCGACGCTGTAGAAGTATTGAGTTTCGGGCGACAATCCGGTCAGCGTTACTTCGTGCAAGTCACGGACACCATCCAACATTGTTTGCTCTCGGCAGTCGGATGTTTCTCCCCAATTGACCTTTGTCGAGCCAGCGCGCGAGGTCTGCCACATGACGGTCATGCTGGTCTGAGTGCCGTATTGCAAGTATGGATGGACAATAAAACCTTCCCCGACATTGGCCAGTTTCGCCTCTTGTTGGGCAAGCATCTGTTGGTGCTCAAATTCGTGTTCGACCCACGCCGATTTGGCCGCCACATCGTAAACGGAGACTTCGGCGATGCGTCCTTCAAGCCGGTAGTCTTCATTGCTGTCACGATAGCCGCCGACGACGTAAGGCGCGGCCGACGGGTAGAGGATATCGCCTGATTGTTCTTTGCTCGTCGCTTCAAGTTTTCCGTTGACGTACAGTTCCATCAACTGGCCATCGTAGACAGCGGCGACGTGGTATAAACGACCCGGCTTCCACTCAGTGGTGCCCTTGAGATAAGTCATGTCCCCGTCACCGTCGTCCGCGCCGTTGGTGGAGAGGGCGAAAGTGAAGACCTTCTCGTCATAGCCAACCGACCAGCCCCGCTCGGTTTCACTGTCGTCTTCCATGACACCAATTAGCCCGCCCCACTTTTCGGGCGAGTCGATCGCCGCCCAGACGCTGACGGTCAATGCTCGCTTGGGAAGGTATTGGGCGACAGTTTGATAGTCTTTCGCAACCACCGCGGTCTGCCCACGACGGAATCGTACCGATTGACCGATCGCTTCCGTCTCCAACCGTAGAGGGGAGGAAAACATCAACACTGGGCCAATCCGCGCTCGCAGAGTTTGATCTGCCAGTGAATCGGCGGTAAATTTCCATTTTGAAAGGGGATCGGGCCCATCGTGAGCCGAGCAGCACCGACTGGAGAAGCAAACAAGCAGTAGGCAACAGATAGGCGTAGGCCGCAACAAAGGCTGAATCGCGTGGAGCAAAGATTGGAACGAATGATGCATCTAAGGAGACTTTCTGTGGTTGCGGAAACGGTTAGCTCGGTCGACTAATAGCGTACCGAAGCTGAAGATTTTCGATGCGGTATGTCTGCTTAAGTAAACGCTAGAATTATGAAAATTTGAAGCGGCCTGCAAAAAAGTTCAGCGAAGAAATGCTTGCATCTCTGGCCACGGCACCCGCCACACCCCAAGCTTGCATCGGTCGGGTGATTACCGCATCCGGAGACCTGGAACGGTTACCTATCTGCGCCGAGCCGACTTAGCCTTCGGTTGGACGCCGCTGCGGTGGCGAAGGAGGAATTGGTTTTACTTGAGCAGTAGCTCAACGTGGAGTCCTGACACCTTGGGATATCGCACAGGATCGAACGCTACCTCGCAGTCGACATTTCGACCAATGCGAAATCATCCAAGTCCCTTTCTCGCTACGTTGCAGGTGGGCGTGGATTGGTGCGGAGAAGATATCGTTGGCTCGTGAAATATCACACGACTTTGCTCGTCCGATCGTGTACTGCTCTTTTTACCAAACTGATCCTGGTGCCGGTGCCGCCGCGAAAGTAGCAATGCTTGCTCATGCTTTCGCGGGCAGGAAAGACAACCCTACTAATTACCCAGTTGCTTAAACCGCGACCTGGGCTCGAATGGGGCCGTAAGGATCATAGCCGACTAGCTCAAAATCCTCATACTCGAATTCACGCACGTCCCCGCGCGGCACTTTGATCTCCAGCTTGGGCAACGGCCTGGGCTGACGGCTCAATTGCAACTTGGCCTGCTCAAAATGATTATGATACAAATGCACGTCGCCAAATACATGGATGAACTCTCCCGGCTCCAGCCCAGTAGCCTTTGCCATCATCATCGTTAACAAAGCATAGGAAGCGATGTTAAAAGGGACCCCCAAAAAGTAATCAGCACTGCGCTGATACATCTGGCAACTCAAACGTCCCTCAGCAACGTAAAATTGAAATAGCAAGTGACAAGGAGGCAGCGCCATCTGATCGAGTTGCCCCACATTCCAAGCCGACACAATCAACCGCCGCGAATTGGGATTCTCTCGCAGTTGACTTTGCACCTGATCTATTTGATCAATCACTTCTCCGTCGGCAGTAGGCCAAGAACGCCATTGGCAACCGTAGACCGGCCCCAACTCGCCATCCGCATCGGCCCACTCGTCCCAAATCGTCACTCCCTGTTGCTGCAGCCAACGCACGTTCGTTTCACCGCGCAGAAACCATAGCAGTTCGTAAATGATCGAACGCAGATGCACGCGCTTGGTAGTCAACAGCGGAAACCCCTGGCTCAAGTCAAACCGCAACTGCTGACCAAATAAAGACCGCGTGCCCGTACCGGTACGGTCCGGACGGTCGGTCCCCTCTGCCAAGATCCGTCGCATCAAACCTAAATATGTTTCCATCGCTCGTTTGTCACTCTCACGCTTAATTGTCAATTGCAGGTGAATTCTACCGCCCCAGGGCGGCAGCCAACCATTCTTTCCAACACAACCCCAGATCTTCTAACGCCCCCGGCCCGGGAATGATCGAACGGGCAAACCCCAAAGATTGATCACTCTGACGATAAGCAGCCGGAATTGGCACCAAATCCAAACCTTGCTGCTCTGCCAACCGCAGCGCGCGGGGAATATGAAAAGCACTGGTTACCACCCCTATCCGCAGCTCTCGACCGGAAACATCTCCCGACACTTGTCGGGCCCACTCGCTCAACCCCCGCATCTCCTCCGTCGTATTCTTCCCCTCGATACGCAAAATCACATCCGCCGGCACCCCCACAGACTCCAGTAAATCGCCAGTCAATTCGGCGGGACCAAGCTGCCCCGGCATGCTCGACGTGCCAGTCACAATAATCTGCTCCACTTGCCCGGCAAACCAGAGTTGCAATACAGGACGAAGCCGATCACCGTCTCGGTTTAGCGTCGCCCCACCGTCCAGCCCCTCTCCGATCGCACCACCCAACAACACGACCGCGTCGAGCGGCAATTCCCGGCGCCATGCATCCCCCGGCGGGTGCTCCGTCAACTGCACCGCCCAACGAGCAACCCACGTGTTTCCGGCTACCGTCAACAACAACCAACATAGCGGCCACAGCCACCAACCACGCGCCGCCTCTTTACCCCACGCAAACCGCCTCACCACCGCCACGCTGGCCAACACCGTCAAGCCCAACCAGCCCAACCCCATCGGCACGGCCAGATTCGTCAGCACACGCTCCGTGTTCTGCCAACCGAACTGAAAAAAATTGATCACCGGCAGAGTGCTCAACAAACAACCCGCCAAGAACACCCCAACCAACAGCACCCGGAATTCACTCCAGCGGCCAAGCGGCGTCTGCCTAGCCACACAATCTGGACCTTCCACCCCGGCCTGAATGGCTGTCTGTTGCTCAACGGTCATGGCGATTTTAGAACTCGAGGAAAAAGAGACGGCAAGCGGACTGGAATTGTAGCCGCCCCCAGGAACCCGCTCAGGCGAATCAACGGCTTTTTGCTATTGGCACAGCGAATTCCCTGTTATGCTAGAATTCCTATTCTTTGGAACGAATCCGCACAAACGAATCTTCAGGGGACCCGCGGGTATATGAGCCAATCCACCCAGGATTTCACAGACATCTTACTGAAACTTGGCATCGTTAGCCTCGACCAGCTAGGCGAAGCCGAAAAAATGAGCAAGGACACCGGCATTTCCGTCGGCGACTGCTTGATCAAGTTAGAGTACGCCACGCCCGAGGAGGTCACCGAAGCGCTCGCCAAGTTCCACAAACTGGACTACGTGGACCTCCGCCAAATTCGCATCGCCGAACATGTCATCGAACTCGTCCCCGAATCGGTGTCCCGAGAAAATACGGTCATTCCGCTCGAGGAAGACGAAAACACCCTGAAAATCGCCATCTCAGATCCATTCGACTTGGAAACGATTGAGAAATTGCGGTTCATCCTCAACCGAAAAATCGAAACGGCACTGGCCCCCAGCCAAGCGATCCTCGAAGCCATCAACCAATATTACGGCCAGGTCGAGGGGGAATCGGCCGACTCGATGCTGCAAGAATTCACCGACACGGCAATCGACTTTACCGAAACCGAAGAAGATGCCGCCTCTGCTTCCGAAGCGGTGGACGAAAGCAGCCCCCCAGTGGTGCGACTGGTCAATTTGATGATCGCCGAAGCGGTCCAACTGCGAGCATCCGACATCCACGTCGAACCCTTTGAACACAGCGTGCGGATTCGCTACCGCATCGACGGCGTGCTGGTCGAACGAGACAGTCCCCCCAGGAGGATGCTGAGTGCGATCATCTCGCGAATCAAAATCCTCTCCAAAATCGACATCTCCGAACGCCGACGCCCCACCGACGGCCGGATCAAAATCACCGTGGGGGACAAGACCCTCGATTTGCGAGTCTCGATCATCCCCACCAACCACGGCCAATCGGCCGTCATGCGACTGCTCGACAAAGACAACATTAAGGTTGGTATCCGCCAGCTCGGCCTGGCCGAAAAGGACTTCCGCGAATTCCAAACCCTTATCAAACGCCCCAACGGCATCGTGCTGGTCACCGGCCCCACAGGTAGCGGTAAAACAACCACCCTCTACGCAGCGCTCAACGCGCTCAACCGCCCTGACCGCAAGATCATCACCGCCGAAGATCCCGTCGAATACTACCTGCCGGGGATCAACCAAGTCGAAGTGCGACACTCCATCGGACTCGACTTTGCCCGCATCATTCGCTCCATGTTGCGACAAGCCCCTAATATCATCCTGGTGGGGGAGATGCGAGATTCTGAGACTGCTTCGATGGGCATCCAGGCCTCACTGACTGGACACTTGGTATTTAGCACACTACATACGAACGATGCGCCCAGTGCTGTGACACGTATGGTGGACATGGGTGTCCCATCATACCTGGTGGCAAGCAGCGTCATCGCGGTGCTTGGCCAGCGGCTGGTGCGGACCATTTGCCCCCGCTGCAAACAGAAATACAAGCCGCCGCAAAGCGTGCTCGATGATGCTCGCCTCCCCCCCGAACTGCTTAAGCACGCCGAGTTCGCCAAAGGCAAAGGCTGCACCTACTGTCAACGCTCCGGCTTCCGCGGTCGACTCGGGGTTTACGAGCTGATGATGGTGAACAGCCGCATCCGTGAAATGATGTTCCGCTCCACTTCCACGCAAGAACTCCGTGCCGCAGCGATAAGTCAAGGCATGACAACGCTTTACGCCGACGGCATCCGCAAGGTCCTACGCGGAATCACAACCTTCGAAGAAGTCTACCGCGTCGCCAAAACCACCGAGCAGGACCACTTGGCGCTACAGCACTTGATCAAAGAATTCGAGAGCTGATCGGGCACATTCCAGGCATCTCGCAAAGCCGGTTGCTGCACACAAAGCACTGTGCCAACCGGCCGTCTGGACCCCGCCCAAAGGGACTTCTGCGTAAAGCCGGTCGCCCAGCCGGTCTAATGCCGAACTGTCACTGCCCGACACGGCGAATTGAGTCGCTTTCGACCACCGAATATCGCAGCAAGCCGCCAACCACCCTAATTAGCGGCGAGCGACAGCAATCCGCAGCGATTTAGCCGAATCAAGGCGTTTTGCTGGCATTTATTGAGATTGCAAGAGATAATGGCAGCGAACCGGGCAGCTTGCTTGAACGCAAACCGGCTGTCTCTTTTCAAACGCGTCTGCCGAATCGATTCCGCCGACGCCCTTATCTAATTCACTTGTAAAGGAACGCGACCGTGGCAACGGTGTTGATCGACAAATTGCTGCAAGCAGCAGTAAAACAAGGTGCGAGCGATATCCACATTGTCGTCGGCCAACCCCCCGTTTTCCGTTTGCACGGCCGCATGAGGAAGCTGGAAACGAAAGTCCTGGAGCCCGAAGACACGGTCTCCTTGATGAAGAGCATCGCACCCGAGCGATGCCAGCGGGAACTCCAGGAGAGTGGCAGCGCCGACTTTGGTTTCGCTTTCGGAGAGTTAGCCCGCTTCCGGGTCTCGATCTTCAAGCAGCGCAGTTTCATCTCGATGGTGCTGCGGCAGATTCCCAACGACAAACTGACACCCGAACAGTTGGGCCTGCCCGAACCGGTGGTCAAATTGGTCGAGCGACCGCGGGGACTATTTTTGGTCACCGGCCCGACCGGTAGCGGTAAGAGTACGACGTTGGCCAGCTTGATCAATTTCTTAAACGAGCAGCACGACCACCACATCATCACCATCGAAGACCCGATCGAGTTTTATCACGATCACATCAAGAGCACGATCAATCAGCGTGAAGTGGGCGTTGACGTGCCCAGTTTCTCCGAAGCGATTCGGCGAGCCTTGCGGCAAGACCCTGACGTGATTCTGGTCGGCGAGTTACGTGACTTGGAGACGATCGAAGCGGCCATCAGCGCGGCGGAAACGGGTCACATCGTTTTCGGCACACTACACACCAACAGTGCCCAAGGAACGGTTAACCGGATTATTGACGCATTCCCAGGTAACCTCCAAGACCAGATCCGCACGCAACTAGCCAGCTCGTTGATCGGCGTGGTGGCTCAAACGCTGCTGCCGCGAATCGGTGGTGGTCGACTGGCCGCTTACGAAGTGTTGATTGTCACCTCGGCAATCGGCAACTTGATTCGCGAAAACAAAACGTTCCGGATTAACAGTGCGATTCAAACGGGTGCCAAGTTCGGCATGCAATTGATGGACGACGCTCTCTTCAAGCACTGGTATGAGCAAAACGTTACGGTCGAAGATGTGCTAGCCAAAGCTCACCGGCCGGACGACCTGGCCAAACGGATCGTGCAAGCACGGCGGGGCGAATCGACCGACGCCATCCCAGTTTCTGAATAACGACTTTTCACTTATCTCCATCCACGACTATCAAGCATCACCATGGCAGTTCGTCGCATCGGACAGATCCTTGTCGACCTCGGTTTTTTAACCGATGAACAACTAGAAGTCGTGCTGGAGGAGCAGCACCAACAACCCGGCGCGCTGCTGGGTAAGATCGCTGAAGACATGGGTTTGATCACCGACGATCAATTGGCCCAAGCCTTAGCCGAGCAGATGGGGATGCAAACGGTATCGTTGTCGGAAGTTGAGATCCCAGCCGAGCTGCTGGAAAAACTTACCGAGACCATGGCTCAGTTGTACCGGGTGGTGCCGGTCAAGTTCGAGAACAATCGGCTCACCGTCGCCACCTGCGATCCACAAAATCTGACCATTCAAGACGAACTGAGAACTTTTCTCGGTTATGAGATCGACATGGCGGTGGCGACCGAACGGGAGTTAACCGCTTCGATCACTCGTTATTACGATAGCGAATCAGAGAGCGTGGAAAAGCTAGTCGCCGAGTTGCAAGCGGATGATGAGTTAAAAGCAGCGATCGAAGCTTTGGAGTCGGAGAAGTTCAACCTTTCGGACATGGAAGCGCTGGCCGATTCCGCTCCGGTCCGAAAACTGCTGAACATGGTGTTGCTGTTGGCGATCAAGGATCACGCCAGCGACATCCACTTTGAACCGTTCGAGGATGAGTTCCGGATTCGGATTAAGGCCGAAGGGGTGCTCTACGAGATGGTACCTCCGCCTCGGCACTTGGCGTTTGCGATCACCACGCGGGTTAAGGTGATGGCCAATTTGGACATTGCCGAACGGCGGATGCCGCAGGATGGACGGATTGAATTGATGGTCGGTGGACACCCGGTCGACCTTCGCGTCAGCGTCTTGCCGACGATGTTTGGCGAGAGCGTCGTGATGCGGGTGCTGGACCGTTCGGTGGTCGACTTGAGCCTCGAAAATGTGGGCATGGACGACTACACGATGAAAGATTTCCGCAAAGTCATTGAGCGGCCCAACGGCATCATTTTGGTTACGGGACCGACGGGCAGCGGCAAAACGACGACGTTGTATTCGGCTCTGACCGAGTTGAACGACGTTAAGGAAAAGATCATCACCACCGAGGATCCGGTGGAGTATGACATTGAAGGGATCATCCAGATTCCCATTGACAACGCTTTAGGAGTCACATTTGCCAGCTGTTTGCGGGCGATTCTGCGGCAAGACCCTGACAAGATTTTGGTCGGCGAGATTCGGGACATTGAAACGGCAGAAATTGCCGTGCAAGCTTCGCTCACTGGCCACTTGGTGTTCAGCACGCTGCATACCAACGACGCGCCGAGCACCGTCACGCGGATGAAGGACATGGGGGTTCCCACGTTCTTGATCACCGCCACGGTGGAAGCCATTTTGGCTCAGCGACTAGTCCGCCGCGTCTGCACAAAGTGTCGCGAGGAGACCAAACCGGGCGCCGACTTGTTGTATGACATGGGGATCAAGCGTGAAGATGCTGATAAGATGACATTTTATCGTGGCGCAGGCTGCGACAATTGTAACAACACCGGTTATAAAGGCCGCGTGGGGTTATTTGAACTGATGATCATGAATGATGAATTGAGAGACAGCATCATGGTCAACTCATCGACGGATGAACTACGAGACATTGCCGCTCGGCACGGCATGATTCCCTTGCGAACGTTTGGGATGCGATTGGTCGAGCAGGGGATTACTTCGCTGGACGAAGTGGTCCGAGAAACGATTCAGGACGGCTGACAACTGTCGCCTTTCGCTGTTAGCGGTTTTGGCGTTAGCTACCGTTTCGTTGGCCGGGGTTAAATCGGCCGAAGGGAACCGGGGTTAGCACCCAAACGACTAACCGGGGCTAGCGCCCAAACGGCTAACTTAATTTTTACCACCGCCAACTGACAACTGCGTGTAGCCATGCCAACTTTCCAATTCGAAGCGATGGACGCCACGGGTCAGGAGATCCGCGACGAGATTGATGCGCCCAGCGAGGACGAAGCGCAGACAACGATCCGTCAGATGGGCTACTTCGTCACTAAGATTTCCGTCAAGAAATCGGCGGCGAAGACCACGGCTGGCGGTAAGAAAAAGCGTCCCTTTGCGATGGGGGGCGGCAAACCCAAACACGTTACGGCGTTCACTCGGCAATTGTCGATTTTGCAAGACGCCGGCCTGCCGATTCTGCGCAGTTTGAAGATTTTGGAAAACAACGCTAAGCCGGGCAAATTGAAAAACGCCTTGATGGACGTTTGCGATGAGATCGAGAGTGGTCAAACACTTTCGGAAGCGATGAGCAAATCGCCGAAGATCTTTTCGCGACTGTACGTCAACATGATCAAGGCGGGTGAAGCGGGCGGAGCGTTGGAGACGATTCTGCAGCGGTTGGCTGACTTTATGGAAAGGTCGGAATCGTTGAAGCGAAAAGTCAAAGGGGCGTTGATTTATCCCTGCGTGGTGGTGTTCGTCGCGGCAGCAATTTTGACGTTCATCATGATTTGGATTGTGCCCACGTTTAAAGAGATGTTCGAAGAGTTCGACTTGCCGTTGCCAGCCCCCACGGTGCTGTTGATTGCGCTGTCGGACTACATTGTGTCTTATGGGTTCTTATTAATTTTATTGCCAATCTGCTTTTTCATTTTAATCAAGTTAGTGCGTAAGTTCCGTCACGGCCGCATGGGCTTTGACATGTTCATCATCAAAGTGCCAATCTTCGGTGGCTTGGTGGAAAAGAACATTTTGGCACGGACGACGCGAACGTTGGGGACTTTGGTTTCCTCGGGCGTGCCGATTTTGGAAGCCTTGGGGATTACTCGCGAGACGGCTGGCAACGCCATGTTTGAGCGATTGTTTTTGCAAGTCAGCGACGCGATCCGCGAGGGTGAAGTGATCAGCAAGCCGCTGAAGGAAAACAGCGTCCCAGGTTTCCATCCGATGGCTTTGTTCTTTTGGATTCTCGGTGGTGCTTTCCCGGGGCTGATGTTAGTCAGCGTGGCGGCGACTGCTGGGAACACGGAGCTGGCGGAAGACCCGGCGATGATTCAAACGTTGTGGCAGATCAGCGGCGGGATGATTGGTTTGGGCGCGGCATTAGCGGCGCTGTGGTACATGACCAAGATCAAGTCGCGCGTCGTCGATGATTTGGTGGTGAACATGGTCGACGTCGGCGAGGAGACGGGCGAGCTCGATACGATGTTGTACAAAGTGGCCGACACTTATGACGAAGAGGTGCGGGTGTTAACCGACGGTTTGATGGCGTTGATGGAGCCCTTGATGATCGTCTTTTTGGGTGGCGCGGTGGGATTCATCGTGATCAGTCTGTTTATGCCCTTGGTCACCTTGATCACCAGCCTCGGCGGCGGCGGTTGATCGCCGCTTGGGCGATCTGCGACACGCGGTGAGACACACTGGAAGAGTCTGAGAAATCTAATTCAATTGAAATAACGCTGGGGGAGAGGAAAGAGCGATGCAGCCGAGCAAACAACGAACCGAGACGGGGCCGAGTCGCCTAACCGACAAGCGGCTTCGACATCACGCTGCACCACGGGGTTTCACCTTGGTGGAAGTTTTGACGGTGATTGTCATCATCGGCATTTTGGCGGCGCTGTTGGTGCCGGCCGTGATGGGAGCGATCAGCCGTGCAAAATCGGCCGCAATGCGGATGGAAGTCGACGGTCTGAGCCAAGCGGTGGAAGCTTATCAGCTGAAGTACGGCGACTATCCCCCTGACTTTTCAGACTGGGGCCGAGTGGTTCGCCACTACAAAAAGATCTTCCCCGATATCCAGACATCAGAACTTCAAACACTGGGAACTCTATCCAGCAACGGTGCAGCTATTGATCCCGCGGAAGCGCTGGTTTGGGGATTGGGCGGATTCAGCAGCGACAGTGAATTGCCATTCACCGGCCCCGGCGGACCGCTCAGCAGTGGCGTCAGCGCCTACAGCAGCGATCGTGAAAATTCAATGTTTGATTTTCCGCTAAACATTTCAGTTTCGAGCGCTGATGGGGACATTTTCCCCGAGTACCGCGAGGGTGCTGACATGGCCCCTTATGTTTACTTCAACGCGCAGACTTATTTCGCTCCAGTCGACACCAACGGCGATGGAAACGCCGATGACTTTAACGGATACCTGGCGGGGGCTTTGGGAAACGATTACTTCGAGGGCATCAGGCCCATGTTGAGCGAGGTTCCCAGTTCAGCCGGTGGAGCACAGTTTGTGAATCCCAAGACGTTTCAAATTCTAGCTCCAGGGCTAGATGGAAAATACGGAAGCCACTATCGGAGAGGCTCTGGTAGTCAAATCGTGGCCTACTACTTTGTCTATCCCAACGGCGCGATGATTACAGCCGACAAGGATTTCAGCGATGCTAATGCAGCCATTGTTGCTGGCGTAACGGGCAGCAATGGATATCAAGAATCAAGCTATGGACCGTTGCAAGGCTCCGTGGTCGATAACACCTTGCTCGATAACGTCAGCAATTTCAGCGTCAGCACTTTCGGTGACGATGTCGAAGAGTAGTTTTGCATATACGAAGTAACTTTTCTCCAGGACCCTCGTTGTGATTTCTTTTCTAACACCTAATCGACGTCGTCCGGTCCGCGATGGTTTCACTTTAGTCGAAATCATGGTGACCCTGGTCGTAATTTCAATCCTTGCCGGGATGACGATGGTGGGGATTGAATCAGCGAGGGGAACGGCGCGACATGCAGCAACGCGAGGTTTAGTGGCGCGGATTAACGAGGTGATCTTGGCCAACTGGGACGAGTATCACTATCGAGTTTTGCCAGTACAGTTTGATATCGCAACCATCATGACCAGTTACGATCCAACGAGCGGTGAGACGCTACCTCAACTATTGCCGGAAGAGGCGGGGCGTGTTCGCTTGATGATGCTTCGCGACCTGATGCGGATGGAACTACCGGATCGCAAGAGCGATCTGTTCCTTGTTAACGGCGATCGCACGGGTGCGACCAACGTCCGAGCGATTGGTCTCATTTATGACGTGGATATGCAACCGATGACGGAACAGAGCCTTCCCATCGCCTGGCCTCCATCGGCCAGATTACGCAGTTATCAAAACAAAGTCATTCGAATTTATGATACGAATTCGGATGGAAGCTTAGATGCCGGCGAGTTGGCCGGCTGGACTCCCCAGAATGAAAGTGCGGAGTGTCTTTTCTTGGTGTTATCATCCATCACCAGCAATGGAATTGCCGCACTTGATGTAATTGCCCCTTATCAAATCGATGATACAGACGGCGACGGCATGAACGAGATCGTCGATAGCTGGCGTAATCCGATCAGCTGGATTCGCTGGCCTGCTGGATCTCCAAGCAAGGCGATCCGACGCGACGCGGCCGATGAGTTCGATCTACTCTCCTCGGACTGGGGTGCCCAACTGCCGAATGTCGCGATCGCCTACAGCTTAATACCGCAGGTAGTTTCCGCTGGTCCAGACGGAGAGTTAGGGTTGATCACAACTCAGTTTCCGGACACTGCCTACCATGTGATGCAGTGGCCCTCGAGTGCCACCACTTCGACGATTGGCAATCACGCTTACATTGACCCATACGACCGTCTGAGAACGGGTGGAATCAGTGGGATCGCGGCACAGTACACAGAACTTCCAGGTGCATTTCTATCCGCCGACCGGACGTTTGCCGCCGACAACATATCGAGTTTCGATCTATGAGTTGTTTCATCAACAAATCGAAGTCACGGGCTGAGAATCGCATTGCCAAACAAAGCACGCGTGCTGGTTTGACTTTAGTTGAGCTGCTAATCGTGATTGGGATCCTGTCGGTTTTAACATCGATCGCCCTTCCCATCACGCGTACTTTGATCGAAGAGAGCAAAGTCACGGAATCAGTCCGAAATGTGCGTGTCTTTTTAGAAGCAGCGAGAGCCAAAGCGGTCAGCTCTGGGCGTGAGCACGGAGTTGAACTAGTGCGAGCCGGTCTGCCGGGCGACGGTCTATTGGACGAAGTTGGTCGCGCCAATGAGATGAAAATGGTTGTCGGCATGCCCAACTACCGCGGTGACATTGAGGGGGCTAAGTGCTTCGTGTTTCACGAAACCAACTATGCTTTACCAACTTTTGACTCCGCAGGAGCGGTGACTGGTAATCCACCCGCAATGAACATGGTGACCTATGCGAATTGTGCGATTTTTGATTCCACTGAGTGTCCTAGCTTACTGAGTACATACCAAGCGTTCGAGGATATTGCCACCAACAATTACACAATCTCCGATGTGCAAATTTCGGTGAATACCGGCGACTCATTCGTCCTTGATGGAACTGGCAATAGGATTGTTGGTTTTTCAGCATGTACGGGTAACGAAGCACCTTTTGTATCAGGTCGCGCCTCGATTCCTGCTCGTTGGGTCAAAATATACTTCGATCCACGCTCGATGCTGACCGAGTTAACCAATATGCCTGGCATGGATTTCAATGTGGCATCGGTCCCCCAGCCACCGACATTGCCGGCAATAGGTTTTTGGCACCGCAGTTTTGAGATTGTCAGGAACCAACTGCGTCCCGCCTCAGCGACACTCACCCTACAACGCGGTGCAGCGATCGATTTGTACGGTTCGGGGACCGGCGCAAGCGGCGCGGAGTTTTCTCCGGTTTCAATCTGGGGATCGTCCAATGCAACCGATCTTGGCTCATCTCCCGCTATGGGAAGCGTGATTATTGTTTTTTCACCCTCCGGTGAAGTCAGTCGTGTTCTGCTCGGGCAACGTCAAGCAAATGACAGCGTGTTGTTGACCAGCCAAGTCCCGAAATCAACCATTCATTTACTAGTGGGACGTTCGGAGCAAGTGCGAGCTGACCTTATCTTGTCCGGCAATGTATTGCCAACCGCCGACAACACGAACTTGTCGAATGTCGTCGACCCCCGCTCGCGTTGGGTCTCGATAAATCCCAGCAACGGTCGGATCACGAACACCGTTGTGCGAGGCCCCCGTGCCGGGGCTGCCTCGCAGCTTGATCAATTGATCAATGCCCGCCTTCCCGCGTTACTAGCTAGGGAGCAACTATGATGCGAAACCACCGAGTTGATCATCATCATAGGCGCCGCGGTGCCACGATTCTCGAGGTCATCTTCGCGATCGGCGTGTTACTGTTTGGGCTGGTGGGAATCGCGGCGGTGATTCCAGCGGCTGGGAAACTGGCGAGAAACTCTGTCGACTTCAGTCGCGGCTCGGCGATGGGAGTCTCCATCGCTTCCGGGTTTGAGGCGATGAATTACAACGTGACCGGACGATGGCGAAGCATTAACGACACACAAGCTGCCGCGAGCATCACCACGCTTGCGGCGGGGCAAGCGGTTTGTCTTGACCCGTTGTTTATGTCACGTCCTGAAAACTTGGTGAACTACGACCCGAATGATACAAGTTTTAACCCTGGGCGTTATCAGCCGTTCGTGGGTCCAGGGACGAATAATGGTTTTCGCCGCAATCGCTTTCCTTATTACGCCAGCTCGTACAATCCGCTTGAGGATCCCGCTCAGACCAGCAGTCTTTCTTGGGTCGGGACCCCCACACCGCGGCTGATCCGCGCTTCATTAACCGGCACGGGAGCCGCCGATTCAATGATCACGGCTCAGGCGGCCGCTAGGTCGTTTGACGACCGGGATCAGCTGACGTTTTCGCAGCCTGAGGATGACACGTTGCCGGTGGGGCAAGTGTTCCGCAATGCGAGCGACACGGTATTTTTTCCCGCCACACGTTCGAGCAAACCAAATTATTCTTGGTTTGCCACCATCAGACCACTAAGTCTGAGCGTGGGAACGGCGAACATCGTTGTGATTAAAGATCGTGACCGTACTTTTTTCACGCCCGCAGTTGGTGAGGTATTGCCGAGCGAGTTGTCCGAGCGACTGGCGCTTGTGAACCCCGCTGTGGTCGCTAATTTCAGTGGTGGCGGCGGTGGCACGATCGAATTGGTAGCCACCACGGCGGTCAGCAACGAAATCAGTGATGGCAGTTGGCTCATGTTGATCAAGAATACGATCAGCGGGCCCCAGCATGCTTGGTATCGTGTCGTGCAGTCCGAAGCCGATGCGATTTTAGAACCTAATTTTACCGATCCAGTAGGGACCACTGGTAACCATGCCGTTTGGCGTCGAGGCGTGACATTGGAGGGCCCGGATTGGACCTTTGATGCCACGACCGTAGCCGCCCTTGTCGATGGCGTCGTCTCCGTGATCGAATTTCCGATCCGGATTCGCTAGTGATTCTTCTCTTGACTACTGGTTCGCGTTCGTCAGAGCGCCGTGATGGAATTGAATGTGATGATTGCTATTAAAACGAAGCGTAAGCGTGGTGGGATCATCCTGTTGGTGGTCTTGGGAGTTTTGGCGCTCTTTTCCATACTTGCCGTCACCTATCTGACGTTTGCGTCGAATTCACGGCAGGCGGCTTTCAACACTGCGCGGCGGGAGTTCCATAATCCCAATCCCGAGTTCCTTCTAGAAGAAGCCTTTGGGCAGATCTTGCGAGGCACGACGGATCCCAGCAGCGCGCTGTTTCGTCATGATATTCTGGGTGACTACTACGGTTATCAATCACCCGTCATGGGAGTTGACGGAAGGTTTAGCGAGAGTCTCGAGGTAAGAGCGCTGCCTCCGATGTTGCTTAATCTATTTAGCAGTGGTCGCGATCGGGGTGTGTTACTGGTCGGAGGGAATGTAGTCAAGGTTCCCATTCGATTTGACGCTGTACAGCCTTTCGTGCCTAACAACATTGTTCAAAACTTTCCTCCAGAGCTCGAGAACATCTATAACGCCGAATTAAATCAAAGTGGTACTCGAACAACGCTATCCAGCCCATATAACTTGGATGATGTCTTTGCCGGTCGAACTGTGACAATTAAAGACGGACCGTTGGCAAATACGACGTTTCGTTGTTTGCGGTGGGCCGGTTTTCGTGATCGCAATGGGCCGGAAAATTCAATTCGTTACTCGTTGTATCTCGATTTAGATTCCGCCCAGTTACCTAGCAGCGTTATTTTGGATGACGGTTCCGTAGTGGAAACTGCCAGCTTATTGTCGCCGAACAGTGGCGGCTCCGAATACTCAGCTGCTTGTTTGTTTTACAATAGAGGTGCGAATACCTTTTGGGGCTCGAATGTCAACAACACATTTTTACAGGCAGGGCAACCGGGATCGGATGACGAACCATATCGTTTAGTTATCAACCCGACTCCTCGGAATGGTGCGGGCGTTTATACAACCGCGCAGACCTCGCAGTTGAATTTACCAGCTGCTTTACAACCCAATTACGCGACTTGGTGGACACCAGCAAGCCCGCCGCAGTTATTAGGAAATGCCGACGAACCTTATGACGCTCCTGATCTGGAAAACATGTTCTTGGCGTATCGAGGGCGTGACTTAGCGGGCAACACGATTAACATTCCGTCGTTTCATCGCCCCAGTTTGATTAATCATTTAAGAAATCAATTTAGTAGCAATCCTGCCCAGTTACTGACTGCCATTCGGGGAGCCACGCTACGCCCCCTGCCAGTACTTGCACCAAATCTTCCGCTGGTTGATCCCAACACCACATTCACCGGAGGCAACTCTGAATTCATCTTGCGAGTCCCCAGCAACGCTGTGCGAGCAACGATGCTAGCCAATGCGTTAACTGATGGACCGTGGGATGTCGACAATGACGGGGATGGTGAGAACGATAGTCTCTGGCTCGACGCCAAGTTGCCGCTGGTCACGGCCGAGGATGGGACTCGCCTGCGCCCCTTGATCGCCGTGCAAATTGAGGATCTCGGTTCGAAATTTAATGTCAATGCGCACGGCAGCCAAGCACACTTGAGTCCTGACCTCCACGCTATGGTTAACGGGCCACTCGCAGGCCGCCTTCCGGGACAAACCCCTGGTCCAGTCGCACTACCGGCGGGGCGCGGTTATGGACCAGCTGAAGTATTACCACTCCTAACGGCCAATGGCATTGATGGACAGGGTCGCATAATTCCGGGTGGCAACTTGTCACAGAGCATAACCGCCTTGATGAACTCGCGGTACTTGAACGCGGCTGGTAACGAGACAGCGCCGGGCGGTTTAACCAATGAGTATGCCGATGAGTTCAAGTCGCCCAACCAACCACAGGTTCACAGCCGGAATTCAGTCCATGGTCTGCCCCTCGATCGTCACGGTCGCGGGATCCTGGCAACGGACGCGAGCGGGAATCTAATCTCAGCCTATGCGGGAGCACCGCTGACTGGCGTAACTCCAACCGCTGACGAAGTTGTCAACGACCCATATGAGTTCAGCCCCACCGCTGATCTTTCTGGAGACCAGAGATTTGCTCTCGTTGATTACGAAAAATTAATTGAGCGGAATCGTTGGCAGCAATATTTGCAGCCTTCTGGCATCGAGTTGTCAATTGGGAATCTATTGAACACCGATTCGCTGTTGGCGCAAGTCGTCACCCCAGTGAGCAGTGCGGATGTGGGACCGCCCCAACAGCCTCCCACCGAATTGGCTCGCGATCCAAGGATTAAAATCGACGCTGGAGCAGCAACCATTCCTCCTGGTGGCACTTTGCCACCGATCGACGCCTCCCGTCGCCCCGCGATGTTAGTCGAATCGTTGCTAGCTCGCGTCATTGGTGATCCCGGTAATTCATTTGCCAGAGTGCGAACCGGCAACCCGGCGGTGATCGATGAACAAGACATTCAATTGGCCCAAATGCTGCTAGCTCCGGAACTTCGTGCGGGCGGCCAGTTAAACATCAATCGTCCTTTTGGCAACGGCATCGATGATAATGGCAATGGTATTATTGACGAACCGCTGGAATCGGTTCTGGAAGCATCCTACGCCGGAATTGGAGTGCCTCCGGAATACAATCTTTCCCCGGTTCCAGTAACATTTCGACCCAATGGACTCCCTGAATCTCCGCGGGAAGCAATGGCCAGACATCTATATTGCCTCGTGATGTTGTTGACGAACGATGCAGATGTCCAAAAAGAACGTTGGCGAGCCGATACCGCAAACATACCCAGCGGTCCTGAACTGGATCGTTTTATCGCTCGACGCGTAGCCCAGTGGGCAGTCAACGTCGTCGATTACCGCGATAGCGATTCGATCATGACACGATTCGTCTATGACTTTAACCCGATCAATGGATGGAATACCAATCCAGCAAACACGACTGATCCCACCAACCCGCCAGAGATCGCCGAGGTCTGGGGATGTGAGCACCCCGAACTGTTATTCATGGAGAGTTTGGCTTTTCATGATGTCCGAGTTAAAGACACCAATTTAGAGGCTGGCGGAGATCTAAAAGCCGATGAGGACGCTCCGCAGAACACCGATCAAATCCGCAAACCAGAGGGTTCGGCATTTTTAGAGTTGTACAATCCTCGTCCGAGAACGACCGTTGCACAGTTGAATCATGAAGCGTTGCCGGCGGAGTTGTATGATTTTTCAGGAGCAGTTCCCGCTCTGAACTTGGGTTTGCTGGCGCCAGCCAGTGCGGGCCCAAATGGTCCTATGCCCGTTTGGCGAATCGCGATTAGCGAGCCCCACTTTGACCCGAATGAGCAACCAAACCGTCACCGAACTACTTTCCCTGACTCAGCATCGTTTGAACCCATTGGACGTGATGAGTTGCAACTTGCCGGCGCGCCGGCTGATTTAGATCTTGAGCGTTTTGTGATTTTTGTGCGCCCCGATCCGCTGCAGCGCGACGAATTAGATGGCGTGGCCAATGCTTACGGCGTCGACACATCCGCCTTATTTGCGAACCTCACGAGCACGGCCCCCGACGCCGCGCAACTACCGCTTGGTACGTTCCTGACTATCGCACCGCGGACGGTGACGCACCTTGGTTCGTTGGCCGATGGCGGCACACCACTTGGACCATCTCCTCAACGATTTGAAACAATACTTGATCGGGGCGTTTTGCATTACAATATTAATGACATGCGCACCACTCCGGAAACTGTCACTGAGGATGCCGGTAACGCAAATTTAGATACGCAAGATAGCAAGGTATTTATTGCACAAGCCTTCACGCCTCCGGGCTGGAACATTACGAATCGCGAGCGGGGAGAAATTTTTGGTGCTGATGATTTTGGCATCGGTTTCAATATTTCAGAACCGCTGCCCGGGCTGGTCTACTATCGCAAACCGACTGATTTCCTGATGGGCCCGACCGGTGCGTTCACGCGTCGGGATGGATACTGGAATTACACCAGCGGAGCGAGCAGTGACGGCACCACTCCCGCCGACGATCCCAGTGATCTGAACAACAACTTTCCAATCAGGGTAATCACAGAACTGTTAATGAGGACTGCTGATCCGGCGGAACCCTATTTGGGCATCGTCGACGAATATCGCACCGCCTTCCTGCAACGTTTGGCAAACCCGCTGCTTCCTTTTCAAGACAATCCCACGCTACCGAATTTTAATCCATATCGAACCGTCGATTGGATTACGATGGATTTGAATGTTTTCAGCGGAGACGAGAGCGAATCGACAGTGATTGGTCGAGGAGCAACTCCTCGTTACGCTCAAGATAGCCGTCAGCGGAACGGCGCGAATCGTGACGGAAGTGATAACCAATTATTGTTTTCGAATCGATTGAATTTGCCAGCCACAGGTCAGTTGCAGCAACCAATCGCCATCGGCAGCCCTAATTATAACGTGGACATGGGCGTCGCTCATCAATCACTCGGCTATCTCAATGAAGGATACGGGGGGCGGATTAGCCGTCAAGTTGCCAGCGACGCGTTCCTCGATTATGTGGGGCAACCGATTACTTCCTTTGTGGCTCATCCTTGGCTGAACCGGCCTTACGCTTCGCCGCTGGAATTAATGATGGTCCCGGCGACTTCCCAAACACGTTTGTTTGAGGAGTTCAGCGTGGCCAACACTGGGAACGTATACACGGCTGGTAATTTTGACGACTTCCGAGCCCCATTTTTACACCTAATGAATTTCTTCGATGGTCGCGAGGTAACTGACATCACCGCAGTTGGTAACGATGGAGACCACGCCCACCTGTATCGAATTTTCGAATACCTGACCACCGGCCCCAAGTTCCGCGGACAGTCTGAGCCGAAGGCTCCGAGTTGGACCAATGGTGATCTGGGGATCACCGATCCTGACGTGCTGTTAGCTCGCAATTTCTGGAGTAGCTCATTCAGATTCCCATTCAATGCGCCGATCAGTACAACGGAGACCGGGCGAATTAATCTGAATACACTGGGAGACCAACGGGTCTTCGCAGGAATGACGTGGAACCACCTCCCACCCAACGAACGGGCAGTTGCCGCGAGTGGACTGTGGAATCTATTTGGCGCTGCTCGTCGAAATCACACCATTCCAGGCAACAACAGTTGGACTCAGTTTCCGCGACCTTTTACGAGCTCAATGACGGATGGAACTCGCCTTGATCCGGCAAACTCCATGGCTCCCGATCAAAATCCATTGATCGATGGCAGCATATTGGCAGGCGCTGGTACCTTTGACAATGTCGATAACGCTACTCCTTTTTTTGCCAGATCGACAACTGGACTGCACGACAACGTTGATACGAACGCACTGTTGCGTTATCAATCGTTAATGCGAATGAGTAACCTAACGACGGACAACGCCAATACGTTTGTGATTCGCATCACGTTAGGTTTCTTTGAGTTCAACGACACGACCGGGCTTGGTAAAGAACACTTGGTCGACTTTGGTCGCAATAAGCGTTATCGGGCAACCTACGTGATTGATCGCTCAATCCCAGTAAACTACGAAACGGGTGTCGATAATGACACGCGAAACTGCATTCTGTTTGAACGTTTCTATCGTGATTAACCTCTTGCAGTTCCGCGTTCAACAATACAATCAGCGCTCCGGCGAGGAATATCCATGAAGTCAACCACAAACAGTTCACCGCCGCGGGATTGGACTCAATCACGAGGATTTACCATCCTCGAAGTCTTGATCGCAATCACCTTGTCGTTGGTATTGATGCTCTCGCTGACTAGGGCTTTTAAATTCTTAGCGGACCAAATTCGCGAGAATCGGGTCAGGGTTGAGCTCAGCAACCGGGCACAGAACGTCAATCAAATATTGCAAGACGATCTTCGCAACATGACAGTCAAGCTTACACCTCGCGATGCTAACTCCGAGGACGAAGGCTACTTTGTTTATTACGAAGGCCCAGGAACGGACGTAACTTCGGTGATGCTGGGAACTCAAGTCGCAACCTTGGATCCCAGTCCCTATTTTCAAGATAGCCGGTTTGGTGATTTCGACGACTATTTGGCTTTCACGGTTTACAACCCGGAAACACCGTTTCGCGGTGTGGTGCCGAAATACCTGTTGCTCGAGAAACAGGACGAAACCGATGACGGCGTTGGAGACACCATTTTTAATGACTACGACATTCGAAACTTAACGAACGCCCAACTGCAGGATGCTTTAGAGCCGGTAGTCATCTACTCCCATTATGCCGAAATTATCTATTGGCTTGAACCCGAGCATGTGACGCAGGATAGCGTTGATGGGCTGGGAAACTCAGCCTTATCATACACCTACGATGGTTTAGGAAACGTCAACATCCGGGATGCCGATCAAGGAATTGATCGGAACAATAACGAAACGGGTGATGGATATCCGGATCGCTTAACTTTACATCGGCGGGTGTTGCTGATTCGGCCTGACTTAAATCTAACGGCATCACCAGCGAGTCCCATTAATCCCGGTACGGCAGTTTTCCCGGGGACGTTACCACAACTGTCATTTCCCACATCGCAGGGAAATTATGTTTTCATGCAGCCTGATCCTTGGCCCAGCGACGCAACGGCAAACCCGCTGCCGCGGATCATCCGCACCGGGGGCGAAGGGAATGACCAACGCAACCGAAGTTGGCAGATCGGGATGGCGCCCATTCATCAACAGTGCGACTTGTCGGTTCGCTGGGTGCTCGACCCTGCAACCGGAGTGCCAACTTCCCGGGTAGCCGCGAACTCCTTGGCGGATTTGACTCAGCCCCACAACCGCTTTGCGCACGTTCGCGTGCCGGCGGCGACGCTCGGCTTTACCAATCCGCCTTTCAACGGGTTTTCGTCGATGCCGGTGCTGGCCGTTGGTTCGCAACTGCCACACTTCGAATATGCCCTGCGTTTTGTCGACAGAGTTACAGTCACGGACTTTTGTCCGTCGCTGACTAACTACTTTCGAACACCGCCCAATCCGCCATTTCAAGCATTTAACGGGTTTCTACGCCCCGAATTTGCCTTGGGCATGGATCTTACCCACACCGAAGTACCGACCAATTTTTGGGGACGTGAACGATTGGGAGAAGATATTCTCAGCGCCTCGATCCTTGGTTTTGATGTACAGACCTTCGACCAACTGGCGTTAGTTGCCAATCATCCAGGCCCCGACGGACAACCTGGCTCGGCGGGAGTGGGTGGCGTAGGGGCGCCCAACTCGGACGACCTAGTCGTGTCACCCAACGATCCGCTGTTCTTCGAAATCGCGAGAGCAGCCGGTACCTTGAGTGTCGCTTCACGGGGTGCTTACGTTGACCTTGCTTATGATCGCTTGCCAGGTGGAACCGTTCGCAACGCGCTTCTCGACCTAAGACCAACCGCTTTCTCTCAAAATACAACCCCGCCAGTCCCGGCCCTAGATCGCGGAAATCGTTTGCAGTCTCAATTCAGCTTATGGCGAGAAGTTAACGCAGTCACAAATTTCCTACCTGATGAGATGCTTAAATCAGGCAAGCTGTTGACAGACAACCGCGGTCGTGTTCGGTTGTTTCAACCCACTTATGATACTTTCACGGTTGATTACGAAACGGACGGTTTCCATCAACGTGATTTAAATGGGTTATTCCCGGCAACACGGCAAGGAACGGCTTGGTTTTTTCCTCATCCAAGTCTCACGGCCTTCACCGATTTAGGTTCCGATGGACTCGACTTTAGCCCTGGCCAAATTCAATACGGTAACGTGGGAACTGACGATCCGAGCGAGCAAGAAACGACAGCTCCGTTTGCCGCGCCCGCTTCGGCGATTCGCGTTCGACTAAGAATTATCGACGAAAATTCGGGGACTACGACTCAGCAAGCTGTGACGAGTAATTCGGATTTTTGAGTTCCAGGTGGCTTTGTAGAACTGCTGTCCTCAGCTGTTTGTTTTGTAGAACCGCTGTCCTCAGCTGTTTGTTTTGTAGAACTGCTGTCCCCAGCTGTTTGTTTTGTAGAACCGCTGTCCCAGCTGTTTGCTTTGGAGAACTGCTGTCCCAGCTGTTTGTTTTGTAGAACCGCTGTCCTCAGCTGTTTGTTTGTAGAACCGCTGTCCCCAGCTGTTTGCTTTGTAGAACTGCTGTCCTCAGCTGTTTGTTTTGTAGAACCGCTGTCCCCAGCTGTTTGTGGACCCGCAAGCGATTGGGGACAATCGCTCTACACTGGGCAGACCCGCAAGCGATTGGGGACAATCGCTCTACATTGGGGACAACCGCTCTACAATGACTATTCGACTTGGACTTCGGTTCTGGCGGTTAGCGAATAAGTTTCGATCACTCGGCGGATGTCGTCACAGGTCACTTGACGGTATCGCTCGATGACTTCGTCGAGCGGTTCGTGGACGCCTCGAGTGAGCCAGGCGTTACCGATCGAGAACATCCGGCTGCTGGGACGCTCACTCCGCAATACCAGGCTGGCGGTCGCTTTGTTGATCGACTGTTGCAACTCCGATGGCTCGACCCCTTCGTCTTGAATGCGGGCCAAAATCTTATCGACTAAGTTCAAATTCGAACTCATATCCTCGGGCGAGCCGACGACGTACTGGAACAACAACCCACAGTCGTCAAACTCTTGTGTCCAAGTGGCCGCCATTTCCGCGCGGCCGCTGTCGATCAGTTCCCAAAATAAGCGACTACCCGAGTCGTCGCCGATGATCGAGCCGAGCATCCGCATCGGATAACGATCCGGGTCGCTGGCCCCGGGGGCAGCCCCCAGCCGGATCGTGTATGCCTGAGCGGTCTCGGGCGCAGTAACAGTGAATCGCTTGGTCTCGCACAGTGGCACTTGCGGTGGCTGACGCGGAGGACGTGGTGGTTGGATCTCCCAGTGGGCTGTTAATCGCTCGAGATCGCGCACCAAAGCCTCGAAGTCAACATTGCCAGCGGCAGCAAACACCATGCGGCTGGGGCTGTACCAAGTCTGAAAATACTCCCGCATCGAGTCAGGCGAGAGTGACGAGACAGTCTCGACGGTCCCCAACACGCGGCGACCCAACCCGTGATCGCGAAAGTACTCTTCCATGCTGCGCTCAAAAGCACCGAAGGGTGGCTGGTCGTCGTACTTGGCGATCTCTTCAATGATGACTTGACGTTCCGTTTCAAAATCATCCGCGTGCAAAGTGGGCCGCATCATGTCGGTCAGCAGATCGACCAAACGGGCTTGATACTTGGGGAGCACGGTGGCGTAATAAACCGTTTGCTCTTCGCTGGTGTAGGCGTTCGATTGACCACCCAACTCGTCGAGTTCGCGGTTGACTTCGGCGGCGCTACGGCGGGCGGTACCTTTGAACATCATGTGTTCGAGGAAGTGGCTGACCCCGGCGATTTTGTCGTGTTCATCCCGCGCGCCGGCGTTAACGAAATAGCCGAACGAAGCTGTGTAGCCGGCGGGATTGATTTCAGCAACAATCTGCAGCCCGTTATCCAGGGTGACGTGACGAAACATGGGCTATACCTTCAATGGTTCGGGACCGAACGTAACGATTCGCTGGGCGGCTAGGTCAAGTTGTGACCACAGCTCGGCAATGCGTGCGGGAGTGACCGCGTCAACTTGCGCTTCGATCTCAGCCGGTTGCAGCACGCGCCCCAGGTAGTACCAATCGGTAGCCATCGATGAGGCCCGCGAAGCACTCGATTCTTGCTGCATCACCAAGTTGCTTTGGATGCGGACTTTAAAACGTTCCAACTCGTCAAGCTCGACGGTGTCGCCCAGCTGGCGGATTTCTTGCCAAGTGACATCGAGAGTTTCTTGCGCGCGTTCCGGCGTCGTGCCGGCGTAGCCAAAGACGGCCCCCGTGCCGCGGAGCGAGTGCGTGCCGGCGGAGATCGTATAGCACAAGCCCCGCTGCTCGCGGACGCGATCGAACAAGCGACTGCTCATACCGTCGCTGAGCACGCCGAGTGCGGCTCGCAAGGTAAAGTAGTTGGCGTGTTCGTAGGGCAGGGTGGGGAAGGCAAAACCGATATGCGTTTGCTGTGACGGATGGGTGATGTGTTCGTAACCCGCTTGCCCGGCCGCCTGCGGGGGCTCGCCAATCTTTCCCGCCGGCCAACCGGCGAACAGCTCGTGCGCGTGCTCGACCAGGGCATCCCAATCAAATTTTCCGGCGACCGAGAGGATCGCGCCGCTGGGGCGATAGAAGCCTTCATAAAACTCACGGACGTGCTGGCTATCGATGGAGGCGATTCCGGCCGCGTTACCCAGCGGGCTGTGTCCCAGCGGCAGACCATATTGCAACTCCTTGAGCCGCATCATCACGCGTTGCACCGGCTCGTCTTCGCTGGCTCGCAGCTCTTGCAGCGAGACATTGCGAGCGTCTTCCAGCTGATTGGCCGGAATGTGAGGACGCCGCACCACTTCGGTGTACAAATCGAGTGCCGGGAACAACGATTCAGCCGGCATGGAACCGCCGAATACGGTGTGGGCCGTGGTAACCGATGCGGAGCGTTCCATCCCCAGGTTGTCGCTAAGGTTGACGACGTCGCGACTGCTGTGCGGACCAGCACCCCGCTGGACCATTTCGCAGACGATGCTGGCCAAGCCATAACGGTCGGCCGGCTCGAACTGAGTCCCAGCGGGGAGCACCAGGGCAAACGAGGCGGACCGCAACCAGGGCATGGTCTGACCCAAAAGTGTCAGCCCGCAAGGCAAAACGCAGTGGTAAGTGCCAGCATCGCTGGCCGTCGGTTGGTTCGACACAAGGCAGTCAGGGGGCAGGAGTCAGTGAAGGGGAATCCCGCCTAAGAGTTGAAATCGTGCGGCCCCGGCGCACAAGGGGTTGAGTTGGCGGAAGTCCAGGCATCCAACCCCTCCGGGGGAGGGCGGCAAAAGTGTAGAACCGCTGTCCTCAGCTGTTTGTTTGTAGAACCGCTGTCCTCAGCTGTTTGTTTGTAGAACCGCTGTCCCCAGCTGTTTGTTTGTAGAACCGCTGTCCCCAGCTGTTTGCTTTGTAGAACCGCTGTCCCCAGCTGTTTGTTTTGTAGAACCGCTGTCCCAGCTGTTTGCTTTGTAGAACCGCTGTCCTCAGCTGTTTGCTTTGTAGAACCGCTGTCCTCAGCTGTTTGCTTTGTAGAACCGCTGTCCTCAGCTGTTTGTTTTGTAGAACCGCTGTCCCAGCTGTTTGCGGACGCCGCAAGCGATTGGGGACAATCGCTCTACATTGGGTAGACGCTGCAAGCGATTGGGGACAATCGCTCTACATTGGGGGCAATCGCTTAACGTTGAAATCATTCGAGAAATTGGCTTTACCCCCTCTTCCTTTCTGATCTCTGGTCAGAGACAACCTGTACAGATAATTGCTTTAACTTCAAGCGATTTAGGGACAGCCGCTTTGTACTGCCGTTTCCTTGGCTACGGGCGATTTGGGGACAATCGCTCTGCGCTTGCGGAGCTGACATCGTGAACACGTCCAACTTCTCTTTTCAAGCTTTCGATCCAGATGCCGAAGTCCAGGTCAGCGAACGGAACCTGCCCCACTGGTTTCAACCCGGTGTCGCCCTCTTCTTAACTTTTCGCACCCTCGACTCTTTGCCCCGCGAGGTCATTGTGCGCAACGAACGTCAGTTGGCAGAATGGCTAATTGCACACGACTTGCCAATCTCACTCGCGTCCTGGGATTCGAGCTTTGTCTCGCAAGCCGATCAACGCCAGTTAGATAAGTTGTCACCCGCTGACGGGAAACACTTCCGGATATTGAAAGACAAAATGTTTCACCGCACACTCGACCAATGCCACGGAAAATGTGTGCTGCAACAACCAGAACTCGCAAAGATCGTTGCAACGGCTCTATTGCATTATCACGAGCAAGCGTACGACTTGGATTCGTTCGTAATCATGCCGAATCATGTTCACGCGATCGCCCAAATTCGGACCGGTTATGATTTATCCATCGTGGGCCAAAGCTGGATGCGCTACACGGCCAGGTTAATTAATAAACAACTTAACTGTAGCGGCGGATTCTGGCAACCTGAAGCCTTTGATCATCTGATTCGCAGCGATTCACAATTCTGGTACTTGCGTAAATATACTGCCGCAAACCCTGAAGCTTCGCGATTGAATCCAGGACAATATTTGTATTGGAGCTCGAAGTAGAACCGCTGACCTCAGCTGTTTGTTTGTAGAACCGCTGTCCTCAGCTGTTTGCGGACGCCACAAGCGATTGGGGACAATCGCTCTACACTGGGCAGGCACTGCAAGCGATTGGGGACAATCGCTCTACACTGGGCAGGCACTGCAAGCGATTGGGGACAATCGCTCTACACTGGGCAGGCGCTGCAAGCGATTGAGGACAATCGCTCTACATTGGGCAGACCCGCAAGCGATTGAGGACAATCGCTCTACATTGTTAGGCTCCGGCGACTTCGGTCGCTTTGAAGACCGTCTTGGCGTTGTGAAAACCTAATCTTTTGTAGAGCCGCACGGCGGCCGTGTTATCGCTGGTGACTTCCAAATGCATGCGGCGCAAGCCACTGCGGCGAAACCCGTCGATCGCCTGAGCTAGCAAAATGGTGCCCAAGCCGAGCCCCCGGTGGCCGCGAGCCACGCCGAGGTTCTGTAGCGCGCCCCAGTTGTCAGTCTGGATCCCCTGCACAGTCCCCACCGCAGCGGATCGCCCGCCGGCTGGAACATGCCGCAACAACCATGTAGACTCGGGAACAAAAGTCGCTCGCCGGGAAATCTCCCGCATCAAATGCAAACAGCCGTCGCGACGCCCCAAACAGGGAAAGACGTTGGAATCCATCTCACTGTGAAAACTAGCGTACTTGGCTTCGGCATGTTCACGCAGCAAGCCCTCGCCCCAAGGCAGCAGTTGGTATTCATCCGGCAGGGGCGGCACCGAGAAAGAAAGCGGTGACTGGAGATCAAGCTCCATGCGGAAACGTTTGAAATAAGTCAGCGCCATGCTTGCCACAGCCCCAAAACCTTACCGTCTAGTTGATGAACACCAATCCGCGACCCTTAATTCTAGCACCCCCCTGAGGCTCCCTGTTCGCACTTCGATAAAATGCTTAGGATAAGGTCAAAAATTACCCGTAGGGCGGGTCGGGCCTGGAGCCTCAACCTACGAATTTGCTGCACTTAACGTTGGCCCCATGCTCTCGGATCGATCCTTCCCCCCCCTGGTGCACCAATGCTTGTTTCTGACCGGTCCAACTGCGTCCGGCAAATCGGCTGCCAGTTTGACGTTAGCGGAACGTTTGGGGGGAGAAATTCTGTCGCTCGACTCGATCGCCGTTTATCGCGGCATGGATATTGGGACCGCTAAACCGACCGCCGAGCAACGCGCCCGCGTCCCCCATCACCTGCTCGACTTGGCCGACCCCAGCGAAGACTTTAGCATTTCGCGTTATTTGCAAGCTGCCCACGCGGCGGTGACGGCCATCCGCCAGCGAGGCCTGCTGCCAATCTTTGTGGGAGGCACACCCCTGTACCTCAAAGCTCTGCTGCGGGGCTTTTTTGTTGGTCCCCCAGCGGACTGGGCTTTTCGCCAAGCGGTCCAGCAAGACGTCGAACAACACGGCAGCCAAGCGCTCCACAAGCGGCTCGCACAAGTCGACCCGCTGAGCGCTCATCGACTTCATCCCAGTGACGTGCGGCGAATGACACGCGCCCTGGAAGTCGCTCTAGCAACCGGACGCCCGCTGAGCCATTGGCAGATGCAGTATGAAGCCCGCTCGAGCGCCCAGCAATGTGCCGTGCTCGCTCTGCGAATCCCGCGAGACCTGCTGTGGACGCGGATTGACCAGCGGGTAAGCGAGATGTTCGACGCGGGGCTGGTCGGCGAAGTTGAGCAACTCTTGGCTAACGACCCATTAAACCAGCGCGGGCAAACCAGCAGGGGCGAAACATTCTCTGAGGGCGAAACGTTCTCTGCCGGCGAAACATTCTCTGCCGGCCAGCCTGATCGGCCAGCGGCTTTCAGTCGCACGGCCTCCCAGGCGGTCGGTTATCGCGAAGTGCTAGAGATGCTCCGCGGTGAAGCCACATTGGCGGAAACGATCGCCGCGGTCCAGCTGCACACCCGTCAATTGGCAAAAAAGCAGGGCACCTGGCTGCGCAGCTTGAACGAAGTTCGCTTTATTGACGTGCCCGCCGACGGCTCGCCAACCGAACAAATCGCCGCCGCGGTGGCCGAGCAGCTCAAAAACATCCGCTGAACCGCCAGTGGTTTGTCAAGATTGAGAATTCGGGTCCCCTACTTGAGCCGTTTTGGCGCTAGCCACGGTTTTGTCGCATGAACCGTGGCTAGCGCCAAAACGGCTAAGCCTCAAACTGAACTCTGACAAACCACTAGTTTTCCGCTGACTGTTAGCAAGGCGTCGAGGATTAATCCTCCAGCGAATCGCGGAGGCTCTTTAGCATCGCCGCGAAAACCGGTTCGAGCGTTTCAAAATCGCGACTTTCTCCTTGGATTTGCACTAACAAAGCGTCGCCTTGATGGACGATTGTTAGCAGGCGGGCGGTGATCAGCAAATCGAGCACGTAGAAGCTGAGATCGGCTCCGGCCTCACTGCTTGGATCGAGCACGCCGGCCGTTTCGGGTTGGCTTGCCAAGGCGCCGCAAGGCTCGATTTCCAGGTTGTCGTATTCGTCTCGCATCGCCGAGATCGCCTCGTCGACAACTTGCTGAGGATCGGTCAAGCCGGGATAACGATTCAGCGAAAAAAAGGCCCCCTGAGGAGTCTCCAAGGTCACCCCGCCGGCAGTAGCCTTGCCTGGCTCGACTTGCTCGCTGATGGTCCAATTTTCCGGGTAGAGAAAATGGACCCCCAAACCTTTGAATGTACCGGGCATAGCAACTTGATGGAGGGGAAGGGAAGTCGTGGGCCGGGAGGCAGCAGTCGCGGAGCGGCAGCCAACGCAAAGATATCGCGGCAAAGCTGCGAAATCGACCCCGTTCTGACTTGAACGATAGAGGGCAGATTTGCTAAACGTGCGAATGATATGGGTGCGTTAAACCGATGGGCACAGTAAACCCGCAGCGTCAACGATTTGCAACCTGGAGACCGGGCATTGCTTGGTTGGTGGTGAGTCTTGCGCTGTGGTCGAGCGGATGTCGGGCAATCCGCCAACATGTCGATAGCCGTCAAAGCATCGCGGCCAGAAAAGTTTCCCGGCTAGGCTTGGAAGCGATGCACGAGCAGCGATGGAGCGAAGCGGAACGACAGTTCAACGCCGCTTTGGAGCTAAATCAAGCCGACGACCGGGCCCACTGGGGGTTATCCGAGGCGCTCTGGCAACGTGGTGAGCGGGGCGAGGCGATCACCCACATGGAACAAGCTGTGCGGCTCAGCGGGAGCGATCCGCAGTTGGTTGTGCGACTGGGGCGGATGTATCTAGAAGTCGGCCGCATTGATGATGCGGCGGAAAAGTCACAGGAATCTCTGCATGGTGGACGCGAATTTGCCGCCACTTGGGCCCTGCAGGGGGACGTGATGTCGGCTCTGGGGCAAGATTCCCAAGCCCTAGCCGCTTATCACCGAGCATTGGTGCTGGAGGCCAACTCGCCGGAGGTACATGTGGCGATTGCCGAACTATACAACCGGCAAGGCCGTTATGATCGGTTGTTGGCGACGCTCGATTGCCTGGAAGAAAACGTCGAACTGAATGCGTGCCCCATCCGAGTGCAATATTTACGTGGCTTGGCAATGCATGAAATGGGCCGCCCGCGAGAAGCGGTGGCTTGTTTTGAAGCAGTCGTCGAGCACAATCCGCACGATCCGCAAGCATTGGTGATGCTGGCGCAGTCGCAACTGGAGACTGGCAACATGGCCGGCGCGCGGCAAGCGATTGAGCGGGCCTTGCAATTGGACGCCAATAGCCCAGCGGCCCGCGCGGTTGTGGCTCATATGCAGCAATTGGAAATGCCGCTTGCGAGGTAGGCCGGCAGCCAGTGGCGGCAAGCCGCTGGCAATAAATTGCCTTGTTATTGCCGTGTTCATGACATCTTATTGCCGTGTTATTACTGGCGATTCACCGGCGGCACGCCGTGTGCATTGAGCAGCAAACGCCGATCTGAAAGTTTCAACGGTCCGTTTGCAGCCAGCTTGCACAGCGCCAGCGATCAGAGAGTGATTTCCTCAATTTGATTTGCTTCCAGCGTTTCTGAGAGCTAGGGTTCAATTGTGTTGGGACGCCCTCTTATCGTGTCAGGATGCTTACCCATGGCAGGGAACTGCGGTTTGCAAAACGGAATTGAATCGTCAATACCGCATCCTTTTCTGTAGCGTGTTTTTTAGTCAGGATTATCAATGCAATCATCTCCTGCCATCCCGCTGAATGCAAACCTGTCCGGTTCCGCTTTTGTCGATCGCCGCGCGCAGGTCGCCGCACCCGCGAACAAAGAACGTCGCCAATTCTCCAGCACTCACGCCGGTCTCTCGCCGGAAGCCCGTGAATTGGCCTTAGCGATCGATGGCTACAAACTGGAACACCGCCGCCGCTACATCACCTTTGAAGAAATGCTGCAGGTGATCAAGGACTTGGGTTACAGCAAGACCTAATTCCTTGGCGAGTCAAGCCGAGATGAGCTAAAGCTAGGCAGTCAGCGGGGCCATTAGCGGCTGCAGCAATTGCCGGCGGGTGACGACCGATTTTAAGTTCAGATCGCGACTTACCAGGATCGCCACATCCGACTCACTTTCGCACATTTCCAACAACACCGAAAAGTGCTTTTGATCAGCCGAGCCTCGCAGCACGGACAATAACGTGGGTGGCTGTTCGTCGGTCGCGGTAACCAAATCGGCATACCAGTAGTATCCGATTATCTGGCCACGGGAACGAACCAGGACAATCGGATGCCCTTGACGCCTAGCCGCACTGCGGGCGGCGGCTAGACCGGCCGGCGTATCGGCTTGCTGATTCACCACCGGTAATCGATCCGGGGAGACGCCAAAGCGAATCGCTGGCTGATTGCCAATTTGGAATACGTTCTGCGCTAGCACCCGCTGGGCGCCGGAAAGCAAGCCGGCCTCTTGCCCCTCGCGCAGCACCTGCTCCAATTCGCTCCGCGCCATCCCCAACCGCACTCGGAACGGGGGTTCGCCGGTAATCAAGCTGAGCACATGCCCGAGCAACCCCAAAGCTACCGTCAAGGGAAACAGGATTACGGTGAAAATCAGAAAAGGACCGCCGGTAATTTTCAACAACCGGTGGGGCGCGTGGAAAAACAAATACTTCGGTAACAACTCACCAAACACAAATACGAAGGGGGTCAAAAAGACCGGGCCCAACAACTCGGCAGTCTCACCACCGCCGGGCCAAACCGCAGCCGTCCCCAGCACGATCGCTAGACTGACCATGTAATTGGCCACATTGTTACCGACCAAAGTTGTGGCCACAAACAGGGCTGGATTATTGAGCAACCACACTAAGCCGCGGGCGATGCGACTGCCAGATAAACCATCCAGCACCAAGCGAATGCGTGGCACCCGATACATGCCGGTTTCACTGCCGCTGAAAAAAGCGCTGAGTGCCATGCCGATGGCAAAACAGATGAGGGCAAACGTCATGAGCCGCCCTCCTCGACAACGTGTTGCCGCACCTCGATCAAGACTTGCCGACGTCGCTCGACCGCGCGCCCACCGGCTGAGGTTTCCTCGTCACCGCGGGAGTCGGTCTGCGTCTCCCCCGCCTCGACGACTTGGAAATCGAACCCTTCCCATTGGCAGGTATCACCGGGACGCGGAAATCGCTCGTTGGCCTCCTGCATCATGCCGGCCACCGTCACGCTGCGGCCCTCCGGCGGAGTGGCTCCCAAGTACTCAGCCAACCGCCGCACGCTCATCATCCCGCTGACTCGCCAGACTCCTTCAGCAAGTTGTTCGAAATGAGCCTGAGCACCACTTTCCGGCGGCCGTCCGGGGTGCAAGCGGAGGATGCCTTCGAGGATCATCTCCAGCGTCAGCACGCCGACCGTTTCACCATATTCATTAACCACGCCGGCAACTTGACGCTCCGCCGCTTCGAGTGCATCGAAGGCGGTGGCCACGTTGGCTGACCAGGGAACGAAGATCACGCTCTCCACACACGCGGCCAGATCGTCCATCTGACTCGGCCGCAAGCGGCGAACGGCAATCGAGCCGACAATCTCGTCGCTCTCCGGCTCGGCAATCATCACATAACCCGAGGGTGAAGTCCCGCCAGCGATTGCTTGCGGCGTGATCGGGCCCCGATGAAGCTGCAAGAAACTCCGCGGCACCATCCATTCATCGACGCGGGTCGTCGCCAGTTGCACCAATTGGCGAAGCGCGGCACGCTCCCGCGCCGCCAGCGCCGCGTCTCCCGTGCCCAATTCGATGGCTCGCTCGATGTCGGCAACTTCGAGATCCCGCTCCGGCTTGAAACTTGGCCAGATCAGTCGCCGTGCGACGGTGTTGGAAATGCGGACCAACGGCAAAATGGGCGTCAACACTTTCACCGCGATCGCCAGCGGTGGTCCAGCCAAACGGGCAAACCGCATGGGACTCAGCACGGCAATACTCTTGGGTAACATCTCGCTGAAGAAAATGATGCTGACCAGGCTGAGAATCGTAAAGGCGGCAACCTGAGCCGTGCCGAGTGACTCCAGCTTGGCGCCCACAATCGAGGCGATGGCAAAGTAAGTCATGTTGACCAACAGGTTCCAGAACAGAACCGTCGACAGCAACGTCTCCGGGTCATTCAGCAAACGCACCGCCACACGGCCACCCAAGGGACCACGCGCCAGCGCGCGGCGATCTCGCGTTCGCAAGGAAAACAAGGCCGCTTCGGAACCACTGAAGAAAGCACTGACCAAAATCAACGCCAGCATTGGCGCCAACCAGGGCAGGATCACCTGCCACATGCTCAGGCTCCTTCCTCACCGCGTCCAGCACCATGATGATCGGCGACGTCAAACTCACTCAAAGCGGGGATCAACATCGCCGCCGTAGCAAAGCCGTAGCCAACCAAAATCGTGGCGGCCACCGGCGCATGATCTTGCTGTAACAAAAATTGAGTGATCGCGTAATAAGTCACCATCGGCAAGGCAATCGATGCGGCAAAGATGGCGCTGGAGGGATTCCGCCAACCAATGGCAGCGTACAAAGCGGCACCACCACCGAGAATGATAATCAAAAATGGAGCTAACTGCAGCTGGAACGCGCCCCGGAAACTGACCATGATCACCATGCAAATCGCAATGCCCACGCAGAGAAAAAAGACCGTCCCCAAACTGACCAACGTGGCTGTGCGACCTGCCGCATAAGTCAATCCACAGTGCACGCCCAGCATGGTGACAAAGATGTATAAGACACAGCCCGCCAACAGGGCAAACACCATACTCTCGACCGTGATCACGCTGGTCGTCGAGAGATAAATGGTCAACCCCAAAGGTAACAGAATCATCTCCTTGGTGACGTACAGTACGCCCAATAATTTGCCAAAGATAAATTCGCGTGGTGACAAATCGGTGACCAGCAACAAATCAATCGCCAACACATCGCGTTCGCTGGTGATCGAATTGACCGCCAAAGCGTTGACGATCACTAAACTGATCACCAAGATCGAAGCCATCGGTAAGGTGGCCGCCGGCAGCGCCCGACCGCTGACCTCTGGACGCTCCACGGCAACGCCCGTTTGCACCAAATTCCAAACCGTGGCGGCAACCAGGGCGAACAACAAGAAATAAGCCAAGCGGATCACGAAGATCTTGCTGCCGTAAGCTCGCGTCCGCATCTCCCGCCACAATATTGGATTATCCCAAACTCGCCGCGGCTTGCGGACTCGCCAGCTGGCAGCCGCCTGTTCCGCCGCAACGGGCTCACCGGCAACGGGCTCAGCGGCAACCGAATCAGCGGGGGAATGTCCGGAACCCATGCCGAGTGCCGCCGCGCCGGGTGCCGCTGGAACGGGTGCGACAAACGTGCCGCGAACTTCGCGGGAAGGATTCCAGCGGCGGACTTGACGGATGCCCCAGCCAGAAATGGCGGCAGCCAACAGCAGGGTGACGACCGCATAGGCGATGGCGGGACGTAAGCCGGCGAAACTAGCACTTTCCAACGGCTGGGCGGCGGCCATCAGCGCGCGGGCGGGACTGAACAGGCCGGCCAGCCCCGAGCCTTGCGCCGCGGAAAGACCAGGCAACACACCGGCGGCGACGATTTCCCAGCAGCCTAACCAGAGCGTGATCGTCAACAAAGTAACGGCGATCGTCTGAAAACTTTTCTCCCGCCACAGACCGACCACGGTGCCGACGCTGGCCGCTGCCACAATCGTCGCGAAGGTAACCAAGTAAACATCGCCCACCTGCCGCGGTGACACGCCGCCGAACAAGGTGAGGGCCAAGAACAAGGGCAGGGCGGCGGCTAACATCGTCAACACACCGAGCAGGCTGGCGGTCAGTTTACCAACGACCAGCTCAAAGCCGGTGATGCGCGTCAGCAGCAGCAAAATCAAAGTGCGGCGGTCCTTTTCCTGTGCCACGCTGCTGGCGGCCGTGACGGCTGCTTGAAACCCCAAGATCAACAGTTGCAGAGGGGCTAAGAGCAGGAACATCCACCCCCCAAATTTAGCCAAATCGCTCGAAGTCCGCAGCGGCTGCGTACCGGCTAACACCAAATAACCGGTGCAAAGCAGCAGGAACAGGCTCAATACGTAGAGGGCTCGCGCCAAATAAGTACGAGTACGTCGCGGGGAAACGACCGCTTCTCGGGCAAATACGGGACCGAACATGAACGAGCTGGGAGTGGAGTAGCGGGTGGTAAGATGCGGAACCGCACCGCATGAGACTACCACTTACTCAGCATGCTTCAAATAGTGGCAGGTACAACTGGTAATTTCGGTAAAGTCGGCAACCGAGGGTGGTGACCTAGCTCACGATTTTCGCAGTGGATAACGCCTCAAGCGAATTTGCAGCCTACAGTTCACTAAGTCAGGAGGTGCTTTCCTCGCAGTGACGCTATGCAGACGATTCAGGGAGCATTTGCCCCCGGTATCACATTTCCCGTGGATCAACAATGAGCTGGAACCGCACTCTGGACATAGTCGCATATGTCTATCGCCAAGGCCGCTCCTTAATTTCCGAAGAGGACGGACCCACCGCGGTCGAATACGCTGTCATGCTCGCACTGATCATCGGGGTCTGCGCTTCGGCCGTTACCACGCTCGCCGACTCGCTGCGGGGAAATCTAGATAATTCTGCTGACGCCATTATCAACGCGTCGAACTAGCCTGCTCGAGCAAAAAGCCAGATCGAGCAAAAAGCCAGATCGCTGCAAGAGACCTCTGCTGCCCACCGGCATTGCCCGCCGACGCGTCTGCTGCCCCCCGGAGCTCAACGAAGTGCCCGCCCCACTGCCTAAAGATTCTCCCCAAAATTCCACAGCGGTCGCCAGCGAATCTGAGACCAAAGAAGCGTCCGCCGCGGCGGGTGCCAAACCGCTGGTGATTGAACCAAAGATCCAGTGGACTTTGGCGATCCGCACGATCATACACTGGGTCGCCTGCGTGACCTATTTCGCGGTCGTGCTATTTTTCACTCAGATGCTGTACGACCCAGAGCAATCCTTCTGGGAACATGTTCGCGCTTATACTTTTGATGCCCTGCATTGGCTGCCGGCAATCCTGTTGCTGTTGCCGCTAGTTGTCTACGACACGTTGCGAGTCAGCCAACGGATTGTCACGCCAGTGCTGCAAGTTCAAGCCGGTTTGGCGGAGTTAGTTCAAGATCAAAAGTCGGCTCAGCTGGAGATCGCCGAAGAGAATTACTTTCCGGAATTGCTCAGCCATTTCAACCAAGTCCGCGGGATGGTCGGCAACGCTCAGCCGGAAGAATTGTCCGACGAGGAAGCCGAGATGGAACTCGACGCCCTGTTGGCTTAAGACACCGGATTCGCTTCGCTGGCCAAACGCCCGAGCATACTTTCCAAGCTGTTCCGCAGCTCGACAAGAAAGGGATCAACCTCGCCGCGCGGCGGCCGCTGGTCCTTGACCACCAACGGTTCGGCGACTTCGATCACTGCGTGCAGCGGGCAGGGCAGGGTACTGCGTCCAAGCAATCCTTCTTGCATCCTTTCCAGCGTCTCCATCACGCGCGTATCCGTCGCCCGCTCCGTACTTAAGTAATCAGCCGGATAGGCATCGAGTTGTTGCGCAATATCGATGCGAGCGGCCAAGTCACGCAAATGTCGCTTGGCCGATTCGCTGGTTTCCGGTTGCAACAACTGTCCAACCAAGCGAGTTCGGCAAGCGCGAACGCGGTTCAGCACTGGCTCCTGTTGGTCATGCTGTAGCTTCAGTTGATCTTCGGTGCTGGTCAGCAGAAACTCCATCAAACGATCGCGACGTTGATAGAAATCGCCCGCTTGCGGCCCCCTCAAGTACTCAACCTCTTTCAAGCAGAGCAGGCCCTCGGCCACGCGAGCGATTCGCGACAACATCGCTTCGCCGCTGTGATTTCGCCAACCGAGTCGCGTTTCAATGGTGTCCAATGCTTGATCGGCCCAAGCGTCGATATCGCCGCGAAACAAGTATTTGATGGCGATCGGATGGACGACGACTGGCCCGGCACCTTGCTTGGCTCGCCGGCGCGCCGCGGTGCGGGCCATGAAGGCCACGCCGTCGAGCAGCGGTTGTACGCGATCGTTGGTTCGATTTGTGGTTCCCTCGGGAAACACAATCAAGGGACGTCGCGCTTCCTGCAAAATCTTGATCGCCAATTCGAGAGATTGACGGTCCAAGCCTTCCCGCCAAATACTAAATCCGCCCATCTTGGGAATCGAAAAGCGATCGAACCAGTGCTTATTGAACAAGTGCCAAGAGGCCATCGCGAACACGTGGCGGCCGACTTCGCGGGAGAGCCAGCCCATGACTAAGGGATCGGCGTAGCGGCAATGATTTGGCGCCAACAGAATCCCGTGACCCGCTTGCAATGATTCGCGGAGCCGATCGAGATGCCGGCACTCGTAGGAAACCACGCCCTCTTTCTTACGCAAGTACCAATCAACCAACCTTAACCGTTGAATCAGACTCGGCCATAAATTTCCAAAACTGGGCGGGACAAAGGTATAAGGTTTTTCAACGACGACGCTCATGAATCTCAGCTAGTCAGACGAGCCAGGACAAACCCCAGAGCGACGGCGAAGGCAAACATCACCACCGAGCCCAGGACGAGCCAGAGTGTAACCCGCCGCCCCAGTCCTTGGCGAGGCACCGGCATCGTCGCCCCCTGTTGACGAGCTTTATCAATGGCCGCGGCGTGCCGCACCGCTTCGTTGATCTTTGGCTGGCGAGCAACACCTCGCGAACCCCCGCCGCGCCCCGAACCTGCTTTCCCGACTCCCGACTTGCCGACCGCTGATTTGCCAACCCCCGATTTGCCAACGGCTGCGTTACCAGCGGCAGCAGTTTGGCCGCGTCCCGAGCCAGTACCGCCACGACGCGGCATTTTGAACCCCGATTCAACTTCCAAATCGATCGTGCTGCCGCCGCTGGAGAGACCGGGCGATTTGGCTCGTGGAACGACCGGCATTAAGCGGCCACTGCCGGAGGTGCTCAGTTCGGCTTGTTCGCCACTCTTGGAACCGCGTCCGGTGGCAGTCTCACCCGCTTGCCCGTTAACCGTGTCAAAATCGGCCAGCAGTTCATCGGCCAGGGGATCCCCTGTTCCCTGACCTTGCCCCGAGGCCTTGCCGGCGACACCGGAACGGCCACTGCCGGAACCAGTGGCTAGGCCGGTCGCCGCCGCCGAGTTCGCGCCCACCTGCTGAGTCGCCGGGGAGAGCGTTTTGGCCTGCTCGCGGACCTGGCGAGCCAATTCCAATTGCTCCGCTTCATAGGCATCGGACCAGCGATCGATCGCTTCGATCAAAGCCCGCATCGATTGGTAGCGATACTTGGGGTCCTTCTGCATCATTTTTACGCAGATCCCCTCCAACTCGCCGGGAACTTCAGCCCGCTCTTGGCGAATCGATTTGGGCATCGTCGTTTGATGCATGGCAATCCGCTGGGCCAATGTCCCATCATTAAAAGGCGGATGCCCGGTCAGCATAAAATACAACGTACATCCCAACCCATACATGTCGACGCGGTGATCGACTTCGTGGCTGTTGCGAGCCTGCTCGGGAGCTAAATAGTCAGCCGTGCCGAGCACGTTTTCGTTATTGACGACTGTCAACGAATCGTCATCCTGAACCGTAAACAGAGCCAGACCCAAATCCAAAATCTTGACCCGCTGGCGACTGTCAACTAACAGGTTTGCCGGTTTCACATCACGGTGAATCAGCCCCGTGTCGTGGGCGTGTTGCAACCCATCAGCCGCTTGCCGGATATAACCGACCGCCCGGGCAATTTCCATCGGACCTTCCCGCCGCACGATGACCTGTAAATCATCGCCATCAACATACTCCATCACGATGTAATGCAGATCGCCGTCGTTATCAATGTCAAAGGCGCGGACAATGTTGGGATGATTGAGCGAAGCGATGGCTTTGGCTTCGAGCTGGAAGCGAGCTAAGTAGGTCGCATCATTGACTCGTCTGCGGGGCAGCACTTTGATCGCGCGACGATCGTGCATGCGGGTGTGTTCGGCCAAATAAACATTGCTCATTCCCCCAGTTCCGATGTGGCCGAGCAACTTATAACGTCCCAGGAAGAAGCCTTTGTATTTCCCGCTGATCAGCTTTTCGACTTGCCATTCTGTTAACAAGCCAGCGGTGCAAAGATGTTTAGCCACTTCCCGCGCTGCGGGCAGTTGCCCCTCGTGGGCCTGCCTCAGGCGGTCAAGAGATTTTTCCAAGGCGGCGGCATTTGCCAGCCGGCTTTTTTCGACTATCTCAAGGAAGCGTTCGGTCGTCTGTTCGCTCATCGTCCTCGGTTTGGTTGGCACCGGAGGGTTCGATCATTCCATGCTGGCACCAATGCATTCCATGCGGGTGCCGAAGGCTCGGGCACAAATGGATCTGGACCGGAAGGGAAACTGATACGAAGGGAAACTGATACATTAAAAGAGCAAGCTTGGCGAGGATACCACAGTTACGCACGCCAAGTTTACCGTTTGCCAAGCTTTTTCATAGTATTCCGTCAAACACGCCAAAGCGAATCGAAACGCGATGATTCCAGTGAGCAATCATGATGCCACCCAGCCTGACGCCCCCGAGAATGCGGGATCGCTCGGGCCGGGCCGGGCAGATTCAACCTCGTTGGCTGTGGGCCTGATGGCTAAGTACTGGACCCCCGGTGAAGTGAAAACCCGCTTGGCGGCAGAAATTGGCGATGTCGCGGCCTGCCAACTACATTATCACTGCGTGCAACTGATGCTGCGGCAACTAAGCGACCTCACCCCCCACGCTTGGCTCGCACTCGCTCCAGCCGATCGCCTCGTCGAAGTCCGTCCCGATTTACCACTCCCCTGGCAGGCAACCTCGCAGAGTGACGGCGATTTGGGCGAGCGAATCAGTCAAGTTTGCCAATTCTTACTCGGCCGCAGCCCCTTAGTGGGGCAGATCGTGGTCATCGGCAGTGACTGTCCCTGGATTACGGCAGACCACATCCTCTCAGCCGGACACGCGCTCAATAATACCGACGTCGTGATGGGCCCCGCGGCAGATGGGGGATACTATTTGATCGGCATCCGCGGGCCGTGGGCTGCCAAACATGGCGAGCTGTTCGCCGATATTGCTTGGAGCACCTCCCTGGTGGCCGAGCAAACGCGAGCGGTTTGCCAACGCCAGGGCCTGCAGTTGCGCGAACTGGAGACGCTCAGCGACGTCGATTTTGTGGCCGACCTGCAACGGATTGGACCAGAAGTTGGCGATGCGAGATTTCAAGCCGCGCTGAAAACGCTCAATTTTCACCGCCAAATACCCGCCGTTAGCCGCCCAGTAACCACCAGACCCCCAGAATCCACCAGCCGCTCGGAAACTGCTGAATGAAGTCGACTTGCCTGATCGTTGGCGGTGGTGTGATCGGCCTCAGCGTCGCGTGGGAACTGGCGCAACATGGCCTGCGATGCGTGTTGTTGGATGCCGGGGCGGTTGGTCGGGGCAGTTCTTGGGCCGGGGCGGGGGTATTGCCGCCAGCCAATTTAGCCACCGCCCTGGACCCCATCGACCAGCTCCGCGGGCTGTCGCACCAACTGCACCCGGAATGGTCCGAGCGACTGCGGGAGCAGACCGGTCTGGACCCTGAATTTCGCCGCTGCGGTGGCATTTATTTAGCGCGGAAAGCGGGCGAGGCGGCCGCTTTGGTTGGCCAAGCCCAATACTGGCGAGAGTACGAAATCGAGGCAAAACCGCTCAGCTGGGAGGAGTTGGCGCGTTGGGAACCGGCCCTCGGCGTCGGACTGCGGGACCAACCGCCCAAGGGCGCGTGGTGGACGCCGGACGAATACCACATGCGGCCACCAAGTCATTTGCGAGCACTCACCGCAGCCTGCCGGCTGGCGGGCGTGGAACTGCGGGAGCAGACAGCCGTCAAGGGTTTACGAATCAAGGACCAACAAGTCGAGGGGGTGGAGATGGAGCACGGCACGCTGTTCGCCGATCAGGTGGTGCTCTGCTGCGGGGCCTGGGCCAGCCGTTTTGCCGATCCGCGAGGGGCGATTGCGGACGTCTATCCGGTGCGCGGCCAAGCGGTGCTGTACCAAAGCGAACCTGGTTTACTCACGCGAATTATTAATGAGGGCAATCGCTATTTGGTCCCCCGACTCGATGGCAAAATCTACGTGGGCAGCAACGAAGAGGAGGTGGGCTGGGTGGAAGGCACCACCGAACAGGTGATCGAGGAACTTTGCGGCTGGGCCGAGTCGCTGCTGCCGATGCTCGAGCGAACCAAAATTGAGGCAACTTGGAGCGGCCTGCGGCCCGGCTCTTTCGACGGATTTGCTTACTTGGGGCGCGATCCACGCTGTAAAAATTTGTACTTCGCCACCGGGCACTACCGCAGTGGCTTGCACCTCTCGACCGGCACCGCTCTGCTGCTGCGACAATTAATTACAGGACAACAAACTTCCATCCCGCTAGACACTTTTAATGTGGCCCGCTCCACTGTGAACCGGCTGTAAACAACTTGAACCCCATTCCCACTCATTACGGCAGGCAAGCTTTAGGCCTTTTTGCATGAATAGCATCCTTGAACCTCCCGGCACTATTGCCGTGATCGGCGGCGGACCACTGGGGATCGAAGCCGCCTTATACGGTCGCTATCTCGGTTACCAAGTTACCCTATTCGAAGCCGGCCGCTTAGCTGCCAGCTTGGCCGCAGACCCCACGGCGATCCCTCCTGAAACCTGCGTCTCAGCTCTCGGCTTGGCCGCCCTGGCTGCGCAACGCACCGTCGGCGGAACGATGATCACCGTCAAACCGACCAGCCACGCCGATTGGTTGAGCGAGTATTTTGAGCAGTTGGCGGAAGTCGATTTACTGGCGGGCCGCATCCGCCTCGGTGTCGAAGTGACGCGGATCGACTGGGCTCCACCCGAACTGGAAGGGGCCGAACTGGAAGGGCCCGAAGCCGACGAGCCCGAAGCCGACGAGCCCGAACCGGATGGGTTGGCAGACGAGCAAGCGGAAGAGGACGCGGAAGACGACGCAGCCGCCGAAATACCGCCTGATTTCTTGGTCTTTGTCCGCCAGCGAAACGTGTGGGGCGAAGTGATAGCGGACGAAAACGTCGACGGCGAGCAGGCTGAGGAGTCTGTCGGCGGGCGTTTCGAAGCGGTCATTGACGCTCGCGGGGCGGCAGCCGCCAGCTTGGGACCGATCGCGACGGATGCCCAACCGTTGGCTTACTATTTTCGGCTGGGCGAGCAACCGGTCAGGGCGGATGCCTACGCGGCTGGTTTGCGGCAGATTTGTGAGATTTTTGCCGCGTTGCAAGACCGCCCCGGCTTGGATGTCTACAAAAATTTGGGTGGTTAATTCGTCGGGCGGTGCGCCCCGTTCATCTACCCGTGCGGCCTGATACACTAGAGGCCTTGAACCGACCCCCTCCACACAGTTTCCCGCGGTGAGAAAAGATTCGATGTCAAGCCAACCCAGTCGTCCGCACGTGGTCGTAATCCGCTCCTGGCCGAAGATGATTTTCTTGTGGCCTACGGCGCTCACCTCGTTGATAGCCGGATTATTGACATGGTTCGCACCCGATTGGAGCGGGACGCTGGGTCACATTTTCGTGTTAATCTTTACGCTCAATCTGGCGGTTTTGACCTTCGATTTTCCCCGCTCGACTTCGCTGACGATCTTCATCGCCGTGATCAGTCTGGGGTTGGGAGTAATACTGTTAAACCAGCAATTCGGAATTATCGCGCCGGTGCAGAGTTGGTTCGCTTCGTTGGACATCGCCGCCAGCAGCGGATTTTACTTGGCGATTTTCGTCGCCATGTTGGTGTTGTTCACGGGCATGGCGATTGTCACCCGGTTTGATTATTGGGAATTGACCAATAATGAGCTGATTCACCACACCGGGTTGCTGGGCGACGTTGAACGTTACTCCACCGCCGGGCTGAAATTGAACACTGAGTTGAATGATGTCTTCGAGTACCTGCTGGCGGGTGCCGGGCGGATCATCATGAACATTCCCGGACATCCACGACCGTTCGTGCTCGACAACGTGTTGCGGATTAACAAGGTGCTAGTGGTTTCCAAGGATTTGCTGAGTCGACGGATTGTCGAGGTTTCGCAGTCTGGCGGGGAAAACAAGCAAACCGAAGAAGATCGTCAGACGGCCGAATACGAGTAAAATTTTCGGCTACTCACACCCTCCGTGCCGTTGATTGTGACCTAGGGTTGCGTGAACGGAACTACGAAGTTCGCTGCCCAGTTGGCAGTGAGCATTGTTTGCACGGGGAAATTGCGGGGGTGTGAGAACAGCATGATCAAGCTAACTCGCCTTGATGGTGAGGCGTTTGTGCTCAATGCGGAATTAATCCGTTATGTGGAGCATCGCCCCGACACCTTTATCACTTTGACTACCGGCGAACGTTTCGTGGTCTCCGAGAGCATGGATCAAGTCGTGGACTTGGCCCTCTGCTATCAACAGCGCAAACATTTCCTGCCGCCACCTCCGCGGCAAGATTTCGCCTCTCCGACCTTTGCTACCGGTAGTTGATTCGTGGATATTGCAACCCTTGTTGGCTTGCTGTGCGCCTTGGGCTTGATCATCGGCTCGATGCTGATGGGCAGCGCACCGATCACCGCTTACATCGATGTCCCTTCGATCATGGTGGTGTTGGGGGGTGCTTTGGCAGCCGCCATGATCTGTTTCCCGCTGCGTTCCATGCTGGGTTCTCCCAAAGTGGCCTTGAAGGTTCTGCTGAATAAAAACGAGGACCTCGGCGAGCTGGTCGCGCAATTGGTGGCGCTGGCGGAAACGGCGCGTCGCGATGGGCTGTTGGCTTTGGAAAGTAAAGTCAGCGAGATTCAAAACCCGCTGGTCCGAACCGGTATTCAGATGGCTGTCGATGGTGGCACCCCCGAGTCGGTGGAAGAAGTCCTACGATCGGAAGTCAGCGCGATTGCCAGCCGGCACAAGGAGGGCAAGGCGATCATGGACCAATTGGGTCGGTTTGCTCCCGCCTACGGAATGATCGGAACCCTGATGGGTCTGATCATGATGCTCAGCGACATGTCGGATCCCTCCAGCATCGGTTCGGGGATGGCCGTGGCTTTGATCACGACACTCTACGGAGCAATCGTGGCGAATGTCTTTTTCTCACCCTTCGCGGAAAAGCTAGGCTTGCTGAGTAAGCAAGAGTTGATTGCCACGGAGATTGCCATTCGCGGTGTGATGGCGATCCAATCGGGCGAGAGTCCTCGCGCGATCGACCAAAAATTACAGACCTTCATCCCACCGAAACTTCGCAAAACTGAATAGCTCGCAGAGCGGCTAACAAGATTATGGAAATTGAAGAAGATCCGCCGATGGGCATCCCCGAATGGGTCGTCACGTTTGGTGACATGATGTCGTTGCTGTTGACCTTCTTCATCATGCTGGTGTCGCTCAGCGAGATTAAGGAAGAAGAGAAATTCCAAGCACTCGTCGAATCGTTGCGGCAACAATTTGGCTACACGGAAGTCCCCGAGAGCCTCGCTCCCGGCGACTCCAAGCCGCGGACATCGTCCTTTGATCCGCTGGCCACGGTGGGGCGAGCGCAGAAGAAAGATACGGCGAAAGGTGGCGTCCCCGAGAAGGCCCCCCATGGTGAAGAACATCACGTGCGGATCATGCGGAACGGAAACCCCACAGCGATCGGTTCAGTCATTTTCTTTGAACCGGGCACGCAGACGTTGACCGAGAAGGCGAAGCAATCACTGAAGATTTTGGCCGAACAGCTGCGCGGTAAATCGCAGAAGATCGAAGCTCGCGGACACACCGCTCCGGAAGTGGCCGCCCGCGCCGTGGGACTGACCCAAGTCTACGCGCTGGGTTACTCGCGAGCCGAGAAGGTCGTCAATTACTTAATCGAGGTGGAGGGCATCGAGGGCTACCGCTTTCGCACCTCCTCGGTGGGCGACACGGAACCGATGTACAACTCGGGGAATCCCGAAAAAATGGGGCTAAACGCTCGCGTCGAAGTCTTCCTACTCGACGAAAACGCGGAAGATCTCCGCGGCTCACAGAACACGAACTCACGACAATCAGCTCCAGCAACCACCAGCGAGGAGATCGATAATGGCTAAAGAAGCCACCCCCACGGGCGAAGAACCAGGCAAGGCGAAAGTCGGCGGCAAGATCATCTTGGTGGCCTTTATTGCCGTCATCATGTTGGTCGAAACGGCGCTCTTCTTTTTCCTCGTACCGAGTGCCGAGGAAGTTGCCGCGTTGGCCGAAGCAAGACTGATTCAAAATGTGCAGAAGAGCGAAGCGGAGGCCGAAGAAGCCGCCTCGGATGAAAATAAGCCGATTGAGTTTGAGCTGGGAAAATTTGGTGAAACGTTCAGCCCAATTGATACGGAAGCCAAATATACGATTAACTTCCGCCTGTTTGCCGTCATCAAAACCAAAGATTTGTCCCGCATGGAAAAGGAAATGGAATCGAAATCGGGGCGTCTGCGCCACGCGATTCGCATGAAAGTTCGCAATAGCGAAATCAGCGAACTGGAAGAAAACCAATTGGGCTTGCTTCAGCGGCGAATTTTAGCGACATGTAACCACCTGCTCGAAGACGAAATTTTGATGGCGGTTGGATTTACCGACTATCAAGTCATGGAAGACTAAAGAAACAGGAACGTGTCGCGATATGCCCGCTGACCAATCAGGCGAAGAATCGCTCGGCCAGGACGACATCGAGGCGCTCTTGCGGCAAGCTCAAAGTGGAGTTGCCGAAGCGGCTGGCGAAGTGGCTGACGCGGAACCGTCCAGTTCGGGATCCAAGCCCTTTGAGCTGGGGGAATTGGCTGCCGAAGAAGAGGAAGAGCACGAGTCGCAGCCGCTGGAGATTCTCGGGGATGTCGAACTCGATCTGCGGATCGAACTCGGGCGGACCATGATGCGATTGGAAGAAGTTCTGCAATTGCGGGGCGGGGCCGTCGTGGTGCTCGACAAATTGGCGGGCGATCCCGTCGATATCTATGCCAACGGCAGGCTGATCGCGCGGGGCGAAGTCTTGGTGATGAACGATAATTTTTGCGTCCGCGTTACCGAACTTGTCGGCTCCGCAGCCGCTTGATGCCGCCCCAGCCAGGAAAGGATTCCACCGCCAATGCTGATCTCCCCCCAACCTCACCGGCAGAGTGCGGTGCGTAAAATTTCGGCCGTTTTGCTGGCCCTGCTACTGAGTCTGCTGACTTCGCCGCCAGGTCTGGCCCAAGCTGATGAATCGAAACTATTGCGTTCAGGCGGCTTGTCGGTATCTGGCAGTCAGGCAACGGGCAATCAGGCAACGGGCAATCAGGCAACGGGCAATCAGGCAACGGGCAATCAGGCTCTCGATGTGCCCTTAGCCGGTCGTTTAGGCGGCGCCGCGGACGATCCCGCGCGGAGCAGCGGCAGCGGCAGTTTCTTTGGAGGCCCGTTGGCGACAATTATCGGCGGCTTGGCGATCACCTTGGGTGTGTTTTGTTGCTTTGTAGCAGTCGTCCGCCGCGGTGAGCATCGGGGTTTAACAAAGCAGTTACCGGCAGCCGCTTTGGAGGTTTTGGGACATACGTCACTGGGCCCGCGGCAGCGTTTAGTGGTTGTTCGCTGTGGAATGCAAGCGTTAATTCTGGGTGTTTCGCCAGCCGGGATCGAGCAGGTCGGTCAAATTGACGATCCCGATGAAGCGGGCCAATTTATTGCTCAGTGCCGCGGCACGAGTGCCGCGACGAGTTTCCGCGCGACGTTGCAGGAGATCGAACAGGAGCCGCACGCGGCCGGTTTTGTCGACGGAGCCGCGCCGCGAGCCGGAAAAAAAACAGGAAATCGGTTATTTCTTCGCGCTTAGGCTAAAGCTTGAGCAAAATCGATCTTCCTTCTCAGAGCCGCCGCGAGTATTGTCGTGTGAGGATTTCAGATTCTTCACCGCGGAAAAGGATGTTCGCGGCACATGCGTTGGGCTTTGACTCTATTGTTGACCCTCAGCAGCACCTGTAGCGGGTGGCTGGCAGCTGATCTCCATGCGCAGTCGACAGACCCCGCAGATTTACGCCCAACGCTGCAGAATCCGCTTTCAGTCGACGAGTTATTACCGTCGTTATTACCCCGCATTGCGGCCCCCGAGCCGATTCGCGTGAAGAGTCCCGGGGCGACTCCGAGTGGCGAGAATGGCAACGTCGTCGATCCGACGCTCGATTACGCCCTCGGTGGGCCGGAGCGTTGGACTAGCCCCGAGGGGCTTTCCGGTTCGCTGCAGATCATGTTGCTGCTGACGGTGCTCAGTTTGGCCCCCGCGGTGTTGTTGATGACGACCTGTTACATCCGCATCATCGTGGTCTTGGGATTGCTGCGGCAAGCGATTGGGCTGCCTTCACTGCCACCCGGTCAAGTCATGACCAGCATTGCCTTGTTCATGACGTTATTTGTGATGACACCGGTTTGGAGTCGCGTGTACGACGACGCCATCAAGCCTTATACCGACCCCGAAGTGGAGATGACGGCCAGCGAGGCCTGGGAAGCGGGCACGCTGCCGATTCGGGAGTTCATGTCACGGCAAATCCAAGCGGCCGAAAATCATGATGATGTGATGCTGTTTTTCAACTATGCCAACCCCGACGCTCCGCCACCGGAGACTTGGCGAGACGTGCCGCTGCGAGTGCTATTGCCGGCGTTTATGTTGAGCGAGTTGAAGGTTGCCTTCCTGATGGGTTTCCAAATTTACTTACCATTCTTAATTGTCGACTTGGTGGTTGCCAGCGTGACGATTTCGATGGGGATGCTGATGCTGCCGCCATCGGTCATTTCTTTGCCGTTCAAGCTGTTGTTATTCGTGTTGGTCGACGGCTGGAGGCTGGTCGTGGAAATGTTATTGATCAGTTTTGGCACCATGCCCGGCACGTAGCTGGTGCCAGGCTACAGGTAGTTTGTCCGCTTTAGTTCACCAGCCTTTCCGCTCTATGAGAATCAGATGGAACCGAGTGTGGCGGTAGATCTCGTTCGCGAGACGCTCATTGGCGCATTGTTGATCGGCACTCCGGTGCTGCTAGCCGGAATGGCTTCGGGATTGATCATTGGTCTGTTGCAAGCGCTCACGCAAGTTCAAGATCAAACGGTGGCCTTTGTCCCCAAGATCTTCGCCATGGCGGGGGTGATGATTCTGTGCCTCCCCTGGTTGGTCAGCCGGATGGTTGAGTTCACGCGGATCGCGATTGAAAACGCCACGCTGGTTCACTGATGTGCTGGGTTAAAGATTACTGGGCAACGAGAAGGTTTTAATTTTCCATGAACGCGTTGCCGCAATTGGCCGATCTGCTGAGCCAGCCGCTGCTGCTGTTCGTCTTGGTGCTGACCCGCTTGGGGATGATGCTGATGGCGATGCCGGCGATCGGTGGCGGCGTGCCAATGCGGGTGCGAGCCACGTTGGCGATCTCGATCAGCCTGTTGTTAATCCCCTTGGTACCGAGCGACGCGATCCCACAGATTGGCTCGTTGGTGGAACTGGTCATTGCCGCCGTCCGCGAAGCGGGAATTGGCTTGTTGATCGGCCTGATCGTCCGCCTGTTGGTCACCGGGATGCAAATGGCTGGTGAACTGGCCAGCAGCGGTGGCGGCATGCAATTGGGTGATTCGCTGGACCCGGAACTGCGGGCCTCGGTTTCCACGCTGAGTCGTCTGGTGGGGTTATTAGTGACCGCCGTGATGATTGCGATTGGCGGTCATCGCATGATGATGGAAGCGTTGCTCGATAGCTTTCGCGCCATGCCACCTGGGAACGTACGGTTTGAAGTTGGCATGTTGGAGTTAATTCTGTTTGAACTCTCCGCTGGGATCACGGCGGGCATTCGGGCGGGGGCTCCGATCGTCGCCGCCTTATTGCTATCAAACTTAGTGACTGGGTTGATCAGCCGCACGCTACCCCAATTGAATTTGCTGGCGATTGGTCTGCCACTGAACGCAATTGTGCTGTTGGCGGTGGCCGCCTTTACGCTCGGGGGCAGCGCTTGGATCTTCCAAGACGCGTTTGTGCTAGCGATGGAAAATCTGCGGGAGCAGTGGTGATTCCATGGCAGATTCGTCGGGAGAAAAGAAGCATTCAGCAACCGAGCAGCGGCGGACCAAAGCCAAGGAAGAAGGGCAGGTCGTTCGCAGCCAAGACCTCGCTTCGGCCGCCCTGTTGCTGGCCGCCATGGGCGTGCTACGTTGGCGGGGACCGCTGTTGGCCGAGGGACTCGTCGAGCTGATCAAAGAGGGGATTCGTCAAGCCGGCCCGCGGAGCATGGCGCCCAGCGACGGTACCCACTACTTGCTCAGTCAAACTATCGAAGCGGCTTGGCTGGCCATCCCCATCTTGGTCGCCATGCTGATTGCCGCGATCCTGACAAATGTGTTGCAAACCGGCCCGATTTTGGCGACAGCCAAAATCATGCCCAAACTGAGCAACATCGATCCGTTCGGAGGCACCAAACGGCTGTTTTCCATCTCCAGCGTGATGCGGTTGTCGTTCGGTTTATTCAAGGTGCTGGTTGTTTCCGCAGTTGCCTTTTTCGCGCTCGCCGATATCCAACGAATCGTGCTGGAGATGGGGAGTCTGTCGATCGCCGACATCTCCTTGCTGATCTTCAAAAGTTGCATCGATACGGGATTATGGATCGGCGGTGCGCTGTTGGTACTGGCGATTTTAGAATACGCTTTTCAGTGGTGGAAATTCGAGCAAGACTTGAAAATGACCGATCAGGAGTTGCGAGATGAACTGAAGAATTCGCAGGGCGATCCGCAGATGATCGCGCGGCGGCGTCAGATTCAACGCAAGCTGGCGATGGACCGGGTCAGCAACGCGGTTCCCACCGCCGACGTGGTCGTGACCAACCCCACGGAGCTCGCCATCGCGCTAAAATACGACCCACAAACGATGGTGGCCCCGGTCGTGGTGGCCAAGGGGGCAGGGGTGATCGCGCAGCGGATTCGTCGTTTGGCGTTGGAACACGCGGTCCCGATCGTGGAGCGCAAACCGCTGGCCCAAGTCTTATACAAGACGGTGGAAATCGGCGAAGCGATTCCGCTCGATCAATACAAAGCTGTCGCCGAAGTGCTGAAATATGTCTACCAGCTGCGAGGCCAAGCACCACCTCAAGCAGCCGCCTAACAGGGTCTCCTTTCGCTCCGCCGAAAATAGGCAAAAAAACACACCCATATTGCGCTCTCTCCTCAGCCAATTTCCAGCGTAACGATCCCGTTCAAGCGACAACGCCCAGCCTGGCGGCCATCCTGCAAACAAATCGTCAAGCGATGACTTGCAGTCAGCAGCCCGGTAATATCAACGCGAAGTGGCGCTGCGTCAGGCAGCCCACTTTCGGCCAGCGGGTGATCGTCTAACCACAGCGAAAGTTGGCCACGCCAAGCGTGCACGATCAAGGCCAGCGGGGTATCGGACTGCAGACCGCTGGGACAATTGAAGGAACGCCAGTACCAAATCTCCGCATCATCAACAGCAGCATCAAGCTCGGAGCCTGAATCGTCGGGTAAAGCGACATGCGCGGCTGCTTGAGGATCATCGCGTCGCCGACCACGGTTCCAAGCCGCCCGCAATCGAATCGTGTGGCTCATCACCGCTGCCCAGCTCGAGTACCAAAACCTACTTCCCAGCCGCCATTATTTCAGCAGCGGGCGTCAGCAAGAACCCCCCTAGATCGCTGCAGGCTGCTGAGCAAAACCAGCGTTGATTCGTGAAAAGCAACTGACAAAAAAACGCACTCGTGAAAAAAATCACGAGTGCGTCTTTAAAAAAACCCTTCGTCGACCCCGAGGAGCCAACGGTGATTTAGATCACGCTGGAGTCTTGGCTCATCATAATATCGACGGCACGTTGATAGTGCATCAGCCCGAATTCGTCGGGATCAATCGCCCCATCGGGCCGCAAGTTGAAACTCTCCAGTGAGCCAAAGATCTGCACAACGTATCCATTCTCACCATCGTTGATAATCACGCGGCGAGCACTTGGAATCACTCCCGTCAGCACAGTGCCGTCGTTCATGACAACGGTCAGAGATGCCACGCTGCCCGATTCATCAAGGTTGATTTCACCGAAACGAGTATCTTCGAATCCGTCGCTGGAGTAGAACCATTGGCCACGCCCCTGGGCATCAAGCACAGCCCGCGCTCCGAGCACACCGTTATTGCTGTCTTCAGCAATGTCTGGCCGATCACGGAAGTAGGTGGAGACAAACAGATCGAGGGCGTTAGCGGCCCGGCCGGAGAAGCCCAGCACGGTAAAGTTGTAATCACGTGAGGTGAATCCACCCGGTTCGGCAATATCGATCGTAAACTGGTTTTCCAGTGAGTCGGCATCACCCAAGTTACCAGCGAAATCGCGACCGTCATGCACCATCAAAGGCATGTCGAAAATCAGCCTAAACTGACCCGGCGGCACATTCGTGAATTCATATTTACCCTCACGATCGGTGATCAGGGTATGGTTAATAGATTGCCCGGTAACGTTTTCATCAGCGCCACTGACCAACCGCACCTGGACCATTTCCAAGCCAGGCTCATGCGGACTTTGGATGCCGTCACGAACCGGATTTTGAGCACTCTCGACGAGGTCAAAGAAGACCGAACCACTGATCGTCGTCGGCTCGAACTCGCGAACGTCGATCGTGATCAAACTAGTCGTGGTTAGGGTCCCGTCGCTGACCGTTATTTCAAACTGATCCTCTCCCTCGTAACCTTGCTGAGGTACGTAGGTTACTTCACCATTCGACGCGTTGAAGGACACGCTGCCGATCGTGCTAGCTGCCGAGCGAGCGTTGACCAGTGACAAGGTTTGCCCAGGCTGACCGGTTTCCCCCGGTCCCACGTTGGAGTTCGCTAACAACTGCTCCGCTGTGAAGGTCGCCGTGCTTTGGCTAAACGCCAACACACCTGGGTCGTCGATTTCGGGCGGGTCATTGACGTTCTCGACCTCGATCGTAACCGTTCCAGTCGTCTCCGCTCCGGCGCTGTCACGCACCGTCACGGTAAAGGAGTCGGTGCCGAAGAAATCTTGACGGCTGGTGTAGGTGACTTGACCGGCAGCATTAACACTGACCGTGCCACCAAGTTCGGTCTCGCCATTGCCAACACCAACAATCCGCAGCGTTTGACTCGACTCATCCGTTGCCGTCGCAGGACCTGGCAGACTGTCACCCAAAATGTCGTCAGACGCAAAAACGGTGGCGACATCTTCTAAAGCCGTGATTGGCACCAGATCGAGCACGGGAGCGTCATTTACGGGCGTTACCGTCACGGTCAAAGTCCCGGTCGTGGTGCCCCCGGCGCCATCAGAAATGGTGTAGGTGAAAGAGTCCTGAGCGGCAATGTTCGAGTTGTAATCGGCAGCCGGTTGATAAACCAACGTGCCGTTTACTAACGATACGACTCCACCGCGAGCAGAAGTCTCCGCCACCGCTGAAATCGACAGCACATCGTCCTCGTTGTCAGCCCCAGTGGAATCGTTGGCCAACAATGCGGCGGCACTGATCTCCAGCGCCGTATCTTCCATCGTGGATCGTGGGTCATCGGCAACGAACTCTGGAGGATCATTGACCGGGTCGACCGTGATCGTCACCGTACCGGTGGCCGCAGCGATCTGATCAGCGTCTACGATCTCGGGGTTGCTGGTATCGCTAATACGATAGGTGAAGACAGCATCACCGAAGAAGTCATCATCGGGGGTGAACATGACATCGTTGCCGTCGACCACCAAATTGAATCCGTTGGGCTCGAAGGTGACATCGGTCAGCACCACCTCAAAGCCATCGTTGGGCAAGTCGTTCTCGAGGATATCAATCGGAGTCGAGCCACTATCTTCGGCCACGTTGAAGCGATCGGTGCGAGCCCGCGGCCTAATGACCGGGACCACATCGACCGTCACGGTCGCTGGCTCGGAGACCAAGTCGCCGTCGGTAACCGTGTATGTAAAAGTGTCTTCGCCAACAAAATCACTGTTGGGCGTGTAAAGCACCGAAGTCCCATCCGAACTGACCGTGGCCACCCCGTTGGACGCTTGGGTGATGATCTGAGCGACGCGAGCCGTTTGCGTTTGATCTTCAAGCGGACCGGCCGAATCATTGTCGAGCACCAGCAGCACGTTATCGGAAGTCAGTTCGTCAACCGACAACGAATCGGGCCGGGCTAACGGCTGATCGTTGACCGCAGCCAAATTAATCGTAATCGTGCCAGTGTCGGTAAACTCGCCGTCGGTGATTACGTAAGTGAACGTCTCAGCGGCCGCGCCAAACACGTTCTGCGGTGGCGTGTATGTGTAAGTGCCGTTACTGTTTTCAACCCAAGTTCCACCGGCGGAACCGGTCGCGTCAATTGACTGCAGGGTAACGACCTGCCCCGCTTCGATTTCGTTTAAAGGACCCGGGGTGTCATTGGCCAACACGGCGTCCACAAACTCTTGCTCGCTGAAAGTCAAGGCAACGTCTTCCGTAGCCTCAATCGTGTCATCGTTGGCCTCGGGAGGATCGTTGACATCCAACACCGAAACAGTGACCGTCGCCGTCACATCGTCGATGCCGTCCGAGATCACGTAAGTGAACGTATCGGTCCCCAAAAAGCCGACAGCTGGTGTGTAGGTCACCGAGCCATCGCCGTTGAGCACAGCGGTGCCGGTCGATTGGGCGTCGGAGACACTATCGAGGACGGGTACCTGGTTCTCATTCGCTGGACCCGCGCTGGCTCGACTGATGAATGCGTTGTTGCTGAGCGTGCGCGTGTTACCCTCGGATACCGAGGTGGAGAAATCGTCGGCAGTGGGAGGGTCGTTCACCGAATCAACTGTCACGGTAACGGTGCCGGTGGCCGTGTCTCCATCACCATTGCGAACGACATAGGTAAATTGATCACCACCAAAATAGTCGTCATTCGGCGTGTAAGAAACAACCCCGCCGGTGAAGCTGGTTGTTCCGTTGGCCCCATCCGTTGTCGACACAATGGTCAGTGGCGCGGTGCCCACGTTTGAGTCGTTCGCCAACACGTTCATCGAACCGACTTCATCTTCGTCAGTGACGATTTGATCCGCCCGCGCGGTGATCGCAGCCGAGACGTTAATGGTCAACGTCGAATCGGCGTCGAGCACATACTCCGAGGGACTCAAACCTCGCTCGTCTCCCGAAGTGCCGTCTTGGCGGTTACCATAAATCACCAACACCGACTCGTCGTCATTGGGATTCTCTGGATCGTTCTCGTCTTCGATGGGAATCTGGAGAGAAAGGTTGAGATTCTCGACAGCCTGCGTAACGCGTGCCCGAATGCTGAAAGCTTCGAAAGGTGTGCTCGGCGAATACGAACCGACAATCGAGGGCAAGCCATTACCGTCTAACTGACCTGTCGCTCCGATGTTAGCAAAGCCGTTGAGGATCTCATCGTTGGGGTCATCGTTAAAACTGCCCGAGCGAACATTGGTGTAAACGTTTTGACCACCCGCGGTGCGACTGCGGGTGTCGAGGCTGAAGCCTACGGCGACAGGATTAACGCTGCCGTCGGGTAGCTCGGGTTTAATCTCACGAAAGTCGGTGGTCACGGGTTGATTGTTGTTGGTCACTAACCCCGAAGCGTCCAACGAGAAATTGGCAACATCGACGTCGACAAATTCATCACCCAAAAATCGAACCGTAATGTCAAACGGGTCACCCACCGGATTCGTCTCCGCATCACGCGGCTCGCGAGTTTCCAGCGATGTGAAAATCTGCTCGGGGGCAAAACCGAAATCGGCAATCAAAGAATTACGAATTGCTGCCGCCGGATCCTCGGCTAACGCATCAAGACTAATTATCCCCGTCACATCCGAATTGGCCTGTGACATGATCACATTGCCATCGATCGAATCGATCAAGTTTTCGGACAGCGTGAGGACCTGAGTCTCGGTAACCAGCGGCTCGAGAATCCCCGTTTGGCTGGCCAAGATATCTGTGTAAACAGTGAACAAGCCCAAACCGGCGCCGAACCGCCGCGCGTCGGTAAAGAGGATCTCGATATTGACAATTTCATCAACGCTGAGGTTCGCCGTTCGCGTCCCCGGCTCAATCAAACTGTTGCCTTCGTCGTCGGTGAGGCCAATCATCACCTCGACGACCGGAACATCTTCCCCCGATCCACGATTCAACGAATTGATGACCTGCAGAGCGTCGAGCGGGCTGATCCGATTATCGCCGTTGACATCGATAAAGCGAGAGGGCTCGACCGGCTCTCCTGACAAATCACGCGCACCGCTGCGATTGAGTTCATTGAGTACCACCAGGGCATCAATGGGCGTGATTCGCAAGTCATTATTAACGTCCTTCGCCGCCCAGGAATTCTGGTGAGGTGACAAATCGACGTCGCCAGCCAGCAATTGCCGGGGCTCCAATGCTTCAGCCCGCAGACTACGGCTTAGAATTCTCCGGCTCTCAGCGTCTCGCCGAGCTACACGAGCTGGTGAGTTCTGAGAATTCCGGTTCGAGTCCGCGCGGCCGATGCGACGACGGAGTTTTTTCATCGCCAATGCTCAACAATCGTGTGAGAAGGTGGTCGAAAAGCTACACATATCCAATCTCTACGCAGCTCGTTCGGTGATCGTGCTGATGTCTCGCTTCCATTCGCCTAGCCCGTTTAGTCAGCCTCTGCACGGTTGCACTGGACGCGACCAGCAAATGCGCAAACACTCGACTAGAGCCGCCCATCTTACCTAGGCAGCTCAGACTATCAAGTTTCCCAAGTCGATCGAAAATAAAAGTTTGGAATTTCCTACCGTTAGAAGCGTCAACGGCCGAAAGGTTCCAGCAAAAAAAACGAAAGTATCGATTACCAACGTAACTATCCGTTCAGTGGAGGACCATTTAGGACCACTTCGTCGAGCACCAAACTAAACTCCACCGATTGGGCCAACAGACTGTCAACCGCTTCCGCGCGGGCCCGCTCCGTCGACTCAGCCAGCGGTCCAAATTGCGGACCACCCCCGGGGGTCGGGTGCTGGACTTGGATAGCGTTCTGCGGCCGGCCCTGCGTGTTCTGCCAATCGTCCAGCGCCTCACCCTCACCAGCTAGGCCGTCGCCGGCGGCAAACCCGCCATCGCCAGGTTGCAAGCCAAAACCGGCTGGCCCAAAACCGGCTGGCCCAGGGTCATGCGGGCCGCCGAACTCGCCTTCGCCACCCACGGCGCCACCACCCCCAACTGTCCCTCCGCCGCCACCGGGGGCGGGCGTGCGGTTGAGAAAGTTGATCACTCGCAAGGCATCAAGCGGGGTTACGCGACGATCGCCGGTCACGTCCAAATAGGGTGGTGGGGAGACAGAATCATCGAGCTCACGAGCACCGCCACGATTCAATTCGTTGATAATGATGAGCGCGTCGATCGGCTGGACCACACCATTGTCGTTGACGTCGAACGGATCGTCGGGGTTGGTCCAAGGACTGGTCAACCGTCTGGTGGCAACAACCAGCGGCGTGGTCGCGGCGGCGGAGACTTCGATCGTGCGAGTTGGTTCGATGACTTCGTACTGCGATGAGTTTGTATCGAGCTGGAGTTGGTAGGTGCCGGCGGGCAATCCGGTAAACTCGAAGGTACCGAACGTGGCGGAGGTGGCCGTGATCGGGGGACCGAAACGAAGGTCATCGAGAGCGACCGACGAACCGTTGGTGCCGTAGGCCAGGATCGACGCAATTTGCCCGGCAGGGTCGTGCACGCTAAGTTGCTCAACTTGGCCTTCGCTAATCGGCCCCGAAGTATAGCGAGCGATCAGGTTCCCCTGTTGGTCAAAGGCTTCCAGCCGACCGTAGCTTTGTTCATCGAGACCAATTGCTTGCAAGGACACGTCGGTCGTCGGCTGATCAAAAGTGATTTTCAGTTGTTGCTTGATGGCGGTCCAGTCTTGCCCGAAAGAACTGAACAAGGTGTTGAACTGGAAGTTATTGGTACCGGTCGCGGCATCGCCGGCAAAAGAAGCCACTTGCCCGTTGACTTGGTTACCAACCGCTTCGATGCGAAGACCGCTCTGCGCGGGGTCGTAGATTGTGCCGGGGGTGTCATCGGGTTCTAAGCGGCCGAAAAAGATCCCCGCGGGATTGGAGATCGTGGCCACTAAACCGGGCAGCAAAAATTCGTTTTGATCCCACTCCCCATTTTCGTTATCATCGACAAAAGCGAAGGCATCGACGCTGCCTCCACCACCGGCCGTTGGCCGCTGTCGATCAACCATCACCGAATTGCTAACGATGCCGGTAGCCGCATCCACGGCGCGCAGCTCCAAACTGCCGAAGAAAGCGGGCACTTGAGCGGTGACATCAAGATTCACCGTTTGCGCATCGGGGCTGGCAATCGTCATCCAGGGACCGTCGTCAGCGCGATATTCCAAGCGGCTGACACGATTGAGCGTGATGTCGTTTTGCAACCCCGACGAGTTTGCGTTCAGCATCGGCACTGCCGTGGCGGTACCGAAGACGCGCAACGTTTGGGTGTCCTCCAAGTAGAGTGCCGCCACATCGAGATCGAGTGGCACATCGAGGACATCAAAGACCCCATCGCCGTCCGTGTCTTGCCAACCGACTTGCGCCAACGAGGAAGCCGCGCTTACGTTGTTCGCGTAAGCTTGCTGCAACAAAGTTCCCGAGGCCATGATGCTCGGCTGCTGGACAAAACCAGGTGGCGAATCATCGATGGCATTGGTGTTTTGCGTGTTGTAGTAGCCCCGCTGATCGTTGTAGCTGCCACTGCCTGGATACTCGTCACGCGCCCAGAACATATGCCCCGTTTCATGCGCGTAGGTCGAAGCGGGACGACCTGAGGGAACCACCATGAAGAGCCCTCCGGCAAATGCGAAAGCTTGTCGGAAGGTGCCCGCCGAGTCGAACATGCCATCTTGGTCTGCGGACGAATCAACGACAAAAATGGTGAATGACCAGTTGGTATCCAATTTCTCCCGCTGGGAATGATTGAATGACCGCATCGCCTCTTCCAGCGTGACGCTATCACCATCATAACCTTGATCGGTCAAAAACCGACCCACATACTGGACATACGAATCGCTGCGCCGCGATATCGGCTCGAACGGCGTCTCCACCGGGGTCGTCGCGAAGCTGTCATCAATGATGAACTCCAACGCGTGGTTGGTATCGAACGTTGCCAACGTGTCGACCCACCACTGCATGCCCTCGGCCACGTTGGCCAAGACTTGATCAATCTCCTCGGCAGTCCAGTTTTCCGTGTTGCTATCCACCAGTCCGTTGCTTTCCAACAGCACCGGGGTGACCGCAACGGTTCCCAACATGAACTCGGCCGTATCCATCGGCATCGCCCCCAGCGGGATGGCCGAAAGCAGCTGGCGTCCCTCCAGCATCTCCATTCGCAACCGTCGCCGACGGCTTGATTGAGATGAGTCGTTTCGCATGAAATTGTCCGGGGACTAAGAAAAGAAGCGAGTCACCTCTTTAGATTGTCGCACGCCGAGAAGATTCCACCGCATGGAAAAAAATAACAAAAACGACCGCTCGCCCCCACTAATGAGGCGGCGGTCGTTTCAGTCGTTACCATCGCTACAGCTTTACCGATTGCGCGAACGCGTCAGCTCGTCTGCACTTTACCTAACCCCCAAATCCACCTAGTTCCCCAGCGTTACCTAGTTCCCCAGTTGGCCGAAGAAGCTATCGAGTGGTCCGAAGGGATTAGCCTCCATCTCGGCATCATCCTGCTCTCCCGCGTCGTCGCGATTGGCGACGGCCAAGGTGTCAAGGATTTCATCGAGCGCCACGGTGGCGGGCAAATCAAACACGCTGTTGCTGTTAGTCGAGCGTTGGCCTTGTGGGCCGATCGTCGAAATTGGCTGCTCGGCGGCCACCTGTTTACCAACCCCTTCGCCTTCGGCAACCAGTCCAACGCTGGACCAGTCAACGCTGCTGAAGGTTGTTCCCAGCGACGCTAAGACTCCGTTTGCCGCTGGCAAATACGTGCTGCCTTCACCCTCGCCACCTTGCCCGCCAGGCAACACATTTCGCTCGATGTAGTTGAGCAATTGCAGGGCGTCCATCGGGTTCACTCGACCATCGCCATTGACATCCAAGTAGGGAGGCTGGGTCGTCGGATTGGCCGGATCGAGTTGGATCACATTTCCTGGCACGCGGTTCAAGGCGTTGATGACTTGCAGCACGTCAATTGGCGATACTTCACCATCGCCGCTGACGTCGAAGCGGCCAGCCGGATTTTGGAAGGGGTTCATGCTGACGATCAAGCGGAAATCTTCCACTTCACCATCTTCCGCATCCCCGTATGGCGAATCGACGCCTTGGCTGGAGAGACGGAAGCGAGCGAACGTCTCACCGGTCACCGCGTAACTTGCTGGCCCCGACTCGGCCGAGCCGAAGACCGGCGCGTCGATGCGAACTTGGTTCTTGCCAACACTCAGCCCGTTGCCGAGCACTAAGCGGCCACCCCGTTCATCAGCGGTACCGAACAGCCCGTCGCCATTCCAGTCGACCCAGTAATCGAGCACGGCATTGCCACCATCGGCCCGCACATCGATTTCGAAGAGAGCTTCGAAGCCGGTGAAGACTTGATTGAGCAACACCACGCCATCATCTTGATCACTATCATCGGGAGCCGCATCGGCGTCAGGTGTAACGGTCGCTCCAAGGCTGAGCCCTTCAACGATCGAGTGGCGGGGGCCACCGGAAGCCAGCAACGACTGGTATTTAGGCTCGGGGGCATCGCCGTAATCAAAGCCAGCACCGAGGAAGATGGTAAACTGAGTCGTCCCATCGACGCGATTACTTTGAAGCAAGTTACCAACTCGGTCACGGATCGTGGCCAGCGAGAGTGAACCGCTGCCGGCAACACCGACGACACCGTTGAGGATCACCCGCGGGCCGACCAAAGAGGTCGTTACGGGACCGGGAACGTTGGCTTGCACGGCGGCGGCCAAGGTGGCCGCGACGTCGATCGCCGAGTTACCCGGAGCAATCGAAATCGGTACAGCGACGGAAGCTTGTTGACCGGGAACGCCCAACGTCTCCAGCACGGTGTCAGTTAACTCGATGGAGTAACTGGCATTGCTGTTGAGCGCGACCCGTCCAAAGCCTTCGTTGGTCGGAACCAAGCCTAAGCCAGCCCCACCGATCGCTCGCACCAACGCGTCGGCGATGCTATCCAACGTGGCGTTAGCACCAATGTCGACTGCGATGTGCCCTGGATTGATCAAGGCTCCGGCAGTGTTGATCTCGAAGCGTTCAATTTGGAAAGCTCCGCGGCGGATGGCAAAGGTCTGTCCATCGACCACCCCGTTGGGCTGACCATTCAGGCTGGGTACTTGTAATCCATAACCAGTGGCCACGCCAATCGCTCCGCGAACAACCAACTGGGAAGCTCGTGGGTCGACGAAACTGAGCACGTTCGTACCGGTCAGCTGGATGCGATCTCCATCGCTGGCCGTGGCCATCAGCCCCAACTGGGATCCATTGATAGCTGCCACGTAAGCCGCCGTTACCTCTTGCAATTGCATGTTGCTTCGCAAGCGGATTGGGGTCCGACCGGCTGCAAATAATTGGTTGGAATCGACCTCGAAAGTAACCTCACGCACGCCGTCGAAGATTGAGAATGTCTCACCTTCATTGATGGCGGGCGAACCGTCGAGCAACAGCGGGACAAACAGGCTGATGCCCGTCTCCACTTCCAGCGTGGTCAACCCACCGAGCACGTCGACGATGTTGATCGCATCGCCATCGCTATACAGATTCCCCGCCGAAGCGATCAACAGACTGTCGTCGGCATCGAGCAAACGGATCGTGTAAACAGCGTCATCTTGCCAGACGCCCGCCAGCGGAGTTAGGCGAATGGTGTTGGTGCTAGGCTGATAACCAAAGCGATAATCAACACCCTCAACCAACGGCACGTTATCTCGCAACACGAGCACCGATTCGCCCGTCACCGAACCATCGGCAACGCCCGTTCCGGGAGCCGGATCGTTGGGAGCGACCCCGTCGATGATCTGAATCTCGAAGAAGTTCGCCGCTCCACCAACAAACGAGACTTCATGCTGAGCCGGATTGACATCCAGGCCTGCCGCGTCATTGTCTGCGGGTGTAACCAGTCGAGCCACCGGCCCAGCCTGATCGGCGCGGTCAGCCGAACCACGGTCCTTAAAGACGTTGTCACCCAAACCGCCGGGAGCATCGACTCCGGGATCATCAACTCTTAGTTGACCATTGACATCCAAACGAGGAGCCAAGATCGGCGACTGTTCAAGCCCGACTGCACCTCGCACGGTCGCCAAGCCAGGGCGATCGGGCAGTGAGTCGAGCGAGCTGTCCACCAGCGGCGAACCGGCGGCTGGGTCGAACACCAATTCGCTCGGTGAAACAAAGAGGTTCACAGCGTCGGGCAATTGCACGCTGTACAATCCGAGCGGTAACGGCCCGGTGGTGTTTTGGCTGTTGCGATAGAAGGCATTGGCCGAACTGACAGCCAACGAGCTGTTTCCATCCACCTCGATTCCCACGTCGGTGTTGGCGATCACGTTGTTGAGGATCGTCGGCCCGGCCGCGGCAATCGTGATCCCCGTGCCACCTGACACGAACACGTCGGCCGGTACGGTCGACAATGCTCCCACCGCGTCAATGTCGGCACCCGTGGTCAACGACGTGGCACTTCCTTGCCGCACATCGGTCAATCGCACGAAGGAGAGCCGGTCTTGGGGCGTGAAGCCAAAGGCATCAATATCGATGCGGTTGGAGAGTCCACCGACCGTGCCAACCGACGTGTAGTTGACTCCGTCACGGCTGACTTCCACACGTACCGATTCAATCTCGCCAACTTCGAAAATCACCAAGTCGGGAGCTTGCGTGCCATCACCGGTCAACAAATTGTTGGTGAACTGGACAGTCAAACTACCACCGTAACCGAGCGACACCGTGGACAAGCCATCGAGCGGTTCCGGACCGGCACTGAGCGAATCAGGTGCCCCGAGTGCAGTCAACGCATCCTGGAACTGAGCATCAGGAGCGGGACCGCCGCCTGCCAAGGGATTGTAAGCAACCACCTCATCAGCGAAGGAAATCGCTCCCGCCGGGAAGAACAATCCTTGGAATGATTCCGCCGGAGTCGTGTCTCCCTCGGAGATCGAACCTCCCACAATCGTGTTGTTGATAATTCGATCGAAGGGCACCGAATCATTCGCCGAGCCTGAATCTCCCAAACCGGTAATCCGAATGCCACCTTGACCACTGAAAGCAATCGTGTTGCTCTGAATGACCACACCGGGCAACAAGCCTTCGGAATTGAGTTCGACCAAGTTACGTGGATAGCTAACCAGATTATCAAAGACTTCCCCACCGAAGGTCGTCGTTGCGCCGTGGTTGATATCAATGCCATACTCGGACGCGAAGGAGAAGCGACTGCTCTCGACCAAGATCACTCCCTGGTCATCTCGCTCGCGGTTCGCATCGCCTCGACCAGCCGTAGTGACGACTTGCAACAAGCCGGCGGCGTTGTCGATGACGGCGGTGCCAAACAGGTTGATGGTGCCGGAGACGGCGCCTCCGTCGTTACCACTGCTCAACAAAGCGGAGACTTCGAGCAATCGTTGCACGGCGGGTGAATTAATTGCATCCACGATTGCCGCCGCGACAACTCGCTCGGAGTTAGCCACACTCAACTCAGCGTCGTACTGAATTTGCACGTGCCCAGGAGTCACGCCGTTCGCGAAATTGATGTCATCGAACTCGAAAGTCAATTCACGAATACCATCATTGATGCTGAACGTATCGCCGTCGACGATCTCAGCAATCGTGGGAGCCGTAATTTGCGTCGCTCCCTCAATCAAACGAATGTTGGTATCAAACTCGCGGAAGGCGGCTCCAGTTTGCGTATTGATGTACTCGCTGCCGTCACGAATTTCCAACTGGTAGCTTCCCGTTACCAAACCGGCGGCTGGAATCGGCGGATCGCTAATGTTGTTGGCCAAAGTATCCGTGAAGGTGTCATTCACCGAAGCGCCAAAGACCACCTCTCCACGTTCGGCAAAGCCAATGACAAAGTCATCGAGATAAACACCCTCGTTGGCATTCCCACGAGCACGTGCTGGTCCCGAGCTGCCAAATTGCTCGCCGGTGAGTTGTCCCATGCGGGAGAAGGGCCCCTCATCGGCAACGTTCAAATCACCGAGTTTGATCAAGTCGCCCTGCACGGGGAACAAGTTCGCATTGCCGTTACCCAGCGTGTTTGTCATCACACGCCCCAAGCTGGCTGCCACTTCGGCTGCCGTCATGTCGATGCGGACTGGCACACGAGCATTGTTACCGCTGACACCGAGTTCTCCTGCGGTTGGCAAGACAACCGAGTCGTTGGAGGCCATCTGTGCGGCACCCACCACTTGCAATCGCCGCCCCCGCTGGACGACGTCAAATTCGGCCAACGTGGAAACAGTCATATCGTAAGTGGCACCAAAGCCGAGCCCGGCACTACCGCTGATCATCGGATCGTAGGTAGCCCCGCTGTTGACGCCGATGTAGACCGACTGGTCCTCCGTTGCCAGATACGTCACGCTGGCGACATCCGCGTCGGAATCAACATCCAACTCGCGGCCGTCGCTATCGAACAACCGAAGTCGCAAATTGAAGCCCACGTTCGGACTGGTGCGGGTCACATCGACCGACAGTGTTTCGCCTGCCCGCAGGTCGATCCGCGACATATCGACGTCGTTCAGATCGGCCCCGGCAGCGGTCCCCAAGCGGCCATTCCCAGTCAATACTGTATCACCCGCCGCACGCGGCAGTACCCGTGCCGTGGCAATCGCTTCGTTAGGCTCCACCGAGAAATTAAAGTTGTTGGCAACCGTCGTCGGAGCAGGGCGGTTCGCCAAAATCGCGGCTGAGATCAGATCGGCAATCTCCAGCGAACTGAGGTTGCTGACATCGGCGAGCAAAATCTCGACTTCACCGGCCGCCACATTCCGCAGACCGTCGTTAAGGATGAACCTCGTGCCATCAATCACCAGCTCGAGCCGAGTATCGGGGGCGCTACCGGCGACGCCACCGTCGGCAGCAGCATAGAACTCTGCCACTCGCAAACCAGTCGGTGCGATCAGCGATGGGGACATATCCAGTTCAAAGTCGCGACCACCGAGGCTCACGATTTGAGCATCCTGCAGTTGCTCACCGCTAACCGTTCGCAATCGCAAGCCGCCGTTGGACATTTGACCGCCGGTGGCAAATTCGATCCGCAATCGCAAGTCGCTCATCCCGGCGAAAGCCGCCAAGGGAACGCGAGCCTGACGCCAGTCGACATTGTCGAACAACGGCATCACAGTCGCTCCGTCAACCGGATCAAGCGCATCGTCGGCGGCACCAATATCGGTGGCCAAGTTGTTCGTGGAGACCAACACGGCCTGCCCATCGGGCTGCACCACGTAGATGCTCAACGCATCACGATCACCGCCGGCAAAATCGACACCATCAGTGTCCAACAAGTAATTGAAGTACAAATAGGGTTGGTCTTCAGCCGCATAACCATTCAGCGAGAATGTGCCACTCTCGATCGCGCCAACCGCACCGCCGGGGAAATTATAGGTGCCGTCGACCGGTTGTCCGTCGACGCGAGCCACACCGTTGGGACGATTGGCAAGGTTGTAACTGTTACCTGTGGCCGAGTTGGGTACATAGTTGAACTCAGGACCCTGGTCACGTTCGTCCAATTGGTTGTAACCAAAGTACAACGCGCTTCCGCCACCATGCCCTTGGCCGCCAGAGGTTCCGGGTTCTCGCAACGGCCCCTGGCCGTCGATATCCTTCGCGAGGTTGGCAATATTCCAAAGATTGTAGTCGAGCGTCGACATTTCCAACCCGCGGGAACCAAACGCCCCGTGTTGGACGCTAGTCGCGCCGCCAGCAAAGACCGGTTGCAGCACGCCAGCCTGATTGAAGGCATGCACGCGACCCGTGATATCGATGCCGAACAACAGTTGGTCCATCGAACGGACCACAGCAGCACCTGGCTGGCTCCAGGAATCGACGTAGTCCAAACTTGGACCGCGACTGAGCCCGGTAAAGTTAATACCCACCAGATCGGTCGCCGTGCTGACGTAGGTACCGATGCGGCCGCGGACTGAGGTGTTGGCCAAGTTATCAACCGTGTACAACCCGCCCTGGTTGGAGACAGCGTACATTCTGCCGTTGAAGAAGACATTGCCGGTGACCAACCCGCCGGGCGCTACGCCCTGCAAGCGAATTGGACTGTCCGCAGTTTCTTGAACACCAGCGGCGGTCAACGTCACGTTCGAAATCGTGATCGAGCGACCATTGGCAGTGGCTGTCACGCCACTGATCCCCGCCGCGTTAATCGCGGCCACGGTGCGGCGGACAATCGTGTTCGCCGAATCCGAAGCCAAGAAACCGATGCCGGTCGAACCAGCCGTAACGGTCGCGTTCCCATAGCTGCCATTGGGACTTCCCACGTTGGGGATGACCACACCGCGTGCAATCAATTCCGAAACTTCCGTGGTCCCCAAGGCACCCAAGAAGTTCACTCGATCACCCGCCACGCCAATGCTGACTGGCGATTCCACCGAGGCTCGCAAGCCATCGACGAAGAGTTGGAAATTGACCCCCTCTTCCAGCGCGATTTCCACCGCGGTCGCATTATTCAAATTGGCATCGCCCAACAGCGTAATGCCCGTGCCGGTGACTTGCGGTGGTGTGACGGTCGATTCGCCGACCAATCCCAACTCGCCCGTGTCACCCAAGGCATCTGCCGTAACACCCAGGCCCGAGGCGTTGATCGCCGCGGTCATCGCCTCAGCGATTTCACCAGCCGTCATCGTGTCGTTGAACAAGACAGGAATGTTAGCCCCGGCGGCTGTCCCCGTGGTGGTCAATTCGAAAGTTAGCGTTTCGCCACTGGTCGCTGAGGTCAAAGCCAGTGTCGGGTTGCCCACGATCGTGTCGCCAGCGGCCAGCACGACCGACCCGCCGGTGTTGAATTCGTAGGTCACCGAATTGAGCGTAAATTGATCCCCATCGCGGACAAAAATGCCCGCCGCTGGATCATAACGCATTTGGAAATCGGGTCCGCTGTTGTACTCAAAGCGGTAGGCCGTATTGGTGGCATCGCGGAACGTGAATCCCATCCCATCGGCCAACAGACGCGTTCCCGTACCGTCCAGTTCCACTCGCGTGGCGGCACTCAAATTGATCGGATTCGTTCCACCGGTGGATCGCGTGGTGTCAATCCAACCGCGTTCGCGGATATTTGTTGCCGCTCCGTCAAACTGTTCATCCGCGCCACGATCGCCACCCAAACCACTGATCAATTGACCGGTCTGCGCGTCGAACTGATAGACCAGGTTTTGCGTGTATTCAGGACCGTTTCCAGGAGCCGGGTCTGGATGGAGACGATTGGCAATCAAGTACCCAATTTCGTTATTCACAAAGGTGAGCGCCTCGACCTCCAGTCCCACGTCACTGATCGGACCGCCAGTCCCTTCGTGCGATGTCACCACATTAGTTGGGCCGATTTCAATTAGCGATCCATCCTCGGAGCTGATCTGATAATACAACCAGGTATCATCCGTGGTGCCAATACTGTAACCAAACAGCTCGCCCGTCGGCATGACGGCAAAGTCACGCAACTCTGGCGTGATGACGCCGATTTCGCCGTAGCTCTGGCCGCTAAAGGGATTGCTAATGCGCAATGACGATGCCTCGGGAGAATCCACCGGCCCCGCCTGACTCATCGTGTAGACGACCAAATCATCGAGGGTCAGTGGGATGATCGATTCACGCGAGAAGATCAACGGACCATCCCCATCGTCAATCCCGCTGGCATTAATGCGATCCTCAACAACTCGGCGAACCGAAGTAATTGGCTCCAATCGCAAAAACGGATCATCAACGACACCGCCGCTGCCGGGCGTCGCATATAATTGATTCAAGACCGAAGGCACTTGGGTGTGGTTGGTGACCGCCACGAAGTAAGTCCCCTCGGGCAACTCCACCATCCCGATGTAGGGATCGCTGGTCCCGGCCGACCCTTGGGAAAGCTGATCCTCATCCGCCCCTTGACCGGCTCGCGGTTGATCTTCGGCGACGTTGCTGTCGAGCCCGCTGAGCACCAACCGGCCATCAATGTCAAACACATACAGCGACATGTCCGCACGGGCGAATCCATCCGCGTAATCGAGATCGAATACGGTCGACAGGAAGCGCTGTGCGTCGTCGCTGGCCAAGCCTGTGTAATCGATGCTGAACTGGTACCAGTCGACGTCAGTCGCGCTATCAATGGCACCGCCAGCGGTCAGGCTCAAACGATCGCTTTCCAAAATATTGGCGGCCGATGATGTGGCGCCCAATGCAAACGGGGTAATCGGTTGCGCATCCGCCCGCAGATCATTCGGTCCAGCTGTCTCTTGGGCTTCACCAAGCAACGGCGAGCGGGAGGGCTGGCCGATGATTTCCAAGTTGGTCTGCGCGTAACGAACGTCGCTGAAGCGAACCTGGGTGCCAGGAAATTCATCCGCCTCACGCAGACGAACTTGCAAACGATAACCGCCCTTGCTTTTGCCTTCCATAACTTTGTCAACATCCGCACCCACTGGCGTGATGTCGCCGTTCACATCATTCGCACTGCGAACCCGGACATGGTAGAGATTGCGCGTGCCATTCTCACCAGGCAAAACCATTCGCATGCCAGCGTCGCGAGGATTGCTGCTGTACAGATCCTGGGCGGCCGTGAGCGTGTTCGCTGGCAGTGGCGTGCCATTCATTGGCTTGACCGCTTCGGGGTCAATGTTGTCCGCTGAAAATAGCAACGTCGGATCGAGCGCCTCGGCAGCCGAATTATCCGAAGAGGCCAACACGTTGCCGTTGACATCGATCAGTTCCACCACCGAGTCAAACGACATCTCGGTGCGATCGATATCAAACCAAACCTGCGAGCCGGCTCGACCTACAAAACTGTAAACATCTAGGTCATCGCGAGTGGCGATTTCTCCGTCAATGACAAAGCCCAACCGCTGATTCTCATCACCACCCCGCGAGGCGGCCGCCAATTCACCTAAGAATTGAGCCGTCCCGGGAACACCATTGGCCCCCGGAGCAATGCGAGTGGTGGTTTCGTTCTCCGGTGTGCTGACCACATTGCGATCACTGGCCGCTTCGCGAACTGTCACCCCTTTCCACAATCCCGACTGTACGTTGGCTTGCGGAGCCGAAGGGTCGCGCGGAACCAGTTCCAGGAAGGACGTAATCGTTGCCGAGAAGGCGTCAGGATTCACGTCCCACGCAAAGGCCGTGGTCACGTCACCAGGGCCAAAGACTTGCCCCAATTGCGAGTCATTTCCGGCTGGCAAATTGGCCAAGTTAATGTTACCGGGAATCGTATACTGAACACCGCCCGTTTCGATATCGCCCAGCAGATCACGATAGAGATCGGCCGCCCAGCCAATGTACTGAGCATTTTGCAGATTCTGGCCATCCTCCGTATAAAAACCACCCTGCGAGAAACCAATCCGGCTGGGGCCGTCAATCGTAAAGGCGCGGAAATCGGCTTCGCCCGGTGTACCAGTCGTGTAGAGAATATCATCCGAGACAGCCTGAACATCTTCGTCCAAGTAATTGACCACCCGCAGGGTGCCCAAGTTGGAGCTACTTTGCAGCGTCAAGGAATTGAACAGCACCGGCACACCATCTTCGAAATAGGTGTCTACCGTCCAATTGATAAGACCATTCTGACCGGTGAACGTACCCCCGCTGCGAACTCGGTCATCTGAGACCAAAGTTGGCGGTTGCGTGATAGTAGTAGTCGCCAAATCAATTCCATCACCATCGGCACCAACGTCGATCATGTTCAAGAATTCAAAAATGTAATCTTGATCAATCTGCAATCCGTTGAGACCGTCGGTGGTCACACCACTGCCGGCACCCAAAATACCGATCGAACCACCTTCATCCGGAGTCGCTTGGAAAAATCCCGGCACGTTGATGCTGACGTCGTTGTCAATTCGCAACCCATTGTTGACTTCAGGTCCGAATGGTAGTTGCGTGAACCCGTTGACCGTGCCTTGACTGGCTCCAAACAACCCATCGTTGTTGGTGTCAATCTGCGGCAAACCTTCAGGCGTGAATCCGGCACCCACCGAATCATCGGCCAAGGTGGTCAAGATCACGGGGAAGTCGGGAAAGCCGACGAGTTGCAGCGAACCACCAATGCGATCGTCAATGTCGGCTAGTTGATCCGCCGAGCTGACGAACGAACCACCAACCGCAATACCCGCTGCAGCATCGCCGGTGGTCTCAAATTTAACGACCAAACTGGCTTCGGGATTGCTGACCAACCGCATGCCACCAAAGACGTGCTGGTTAGGAATCGAGATCGTGTCGTTGACAATGTGCACGACGTCGTAGTCGTCGAAGACAACTTCGGTCGTAATTTCGCCGCCGCGTACTTGCATCCCGTTCAAACCGTTGTCGGCCATCCGGTTGCCGCGAACCAAGGGGCCGGCGTTGCCGCGAATGTCGAACACATCGATTTGCCCCGTGCTTCGCCCGGCATCGCTGACGCGGGAAAAATTCATCGAATTGACATCGACGGTGATCGCTGGCCCGTCACCATCGACCAACACGTTGTTGACAATCGTGGGGGTAGCGCCGCGAACAAACACGGTACCCGCGCTATTGCTGCCCAAGCCGACGCGTTCGCCACCCGGAGTGCCCCGACCATCCGCGTTTGCTTCGAACAAACTGTTGGTCACTCGCAAATCACCTTGGTGCACTTCCAAAGCGTTGAAGCTGGCGAAACCACCAGCAATTCGGCTAACTCCACCAGCACCCGACACGCGAACGTGATCCAGGCTCCCGCTGGTCGCATAGCCAATATAGATGCCGGCCCAATCGCCGGGCGTGAAATCATCGACCAAAGAGCTGCTATCCGTGTCAAAAGTCCCCGCAGCCCCATAACGCTGGTCGTTGAGACTGGTCATCACGATCGGCAACCCCTCTCGCCCCTCAGCTCGCAAATCACCGCCGAAGCTGGTCTCCAAGCGGGCCCCGTCGAGCTTGATGGTGACCCCGGGATCAATCGTCAAACTGGCATCTATACGCGAACGCAACTGGATCGGACGATCAACCAATGCGGGACCGGTCAGGCTGCCGTTGTCGACGAACGTGGTGGCGTTGCCGTTCAAGACACCAGCCAAACGGAACTCGCTAATGTTACCCGCGGCATCGACCGTCGCTCGATATAGTTGTCGCGAGACGAAGGGTGAATTCTGCGGAACTGCGGGCAGTTGGCTAAGTCGCAGCGCACCGGTCGCCGTCAACTGCAGTTCGCGTGTCGGCTCGCTGGCCGGTGTACGATTACCAGCCGCATCGACGTAGGCTAAACGATACACATAAGTACCTGCCGCCAGCGTGCCGGTGGCCACTTCATCGCCACGAATCAGCACCGCTGGAGGCACCGTGCTTTCCACAATCGGACCACCGGGCGTGCCGGCGATGACCAAGTTCTCAGTCAGGATGTGGACGATATCGGTGTCGTCAAAACGAGCTTGCGTGGTCAGCTCGCTGAGCCCCTCGCCAGTCAACGTCTGCACGCGAATCGCTAACCCGTTGAGCGAGTTGTTGATCAACGTGTTGTTGTGAATATCGGGACCAATCCGCTGATAATCGGAGACCGTACCGATTGCTCCGGGAGCGACATACTCCATGAAACTTGTTTCGCGGAACGAATCGGGCGTGCCTCGCATGGCGGCCGAGGAACTATCGATAATTCGCGAATAGGCGACTGTCGGACGAGTCAAATCAAAGTCGATCGGCGAGACCACTCGCGAGCTGCCTCCAACCGACACTTGACCACCGCCGTACCGCAACTCGGCTCCGTAAATTTGGTTCAAGAAATAACCGTCGGCTTCCAGATTCCGACGCGATTCGTCGGACGCATCCGCGACACCGAGGAAATCGATTCCACCCCAATCACCCGAACGGACCGTGAGGTTCGTCGGTGAGTTGCCGGCACCCACGCTGGCATCGTTGTACGAAGTGAAGAAGACGTTGCCAGGAATCGGTTCGCCCCGCTCGTTGATTGCCAACTGACCGTTGGATTCCACGATCACCGGCGTGCCCAACACCTGCAACGAAGCGCCGCTGCGGTTGACCGTCGGCGAATCACTACCCACGGCCAAACGCGCGTTGCGGAATTTGATCACCGCTCCCGCATCAACCACCAGGGAAACACCTTCGGGAACCTCCAGTCGCGCACCATCTGCCAGCGTGCGACCGAGCGAATCGACACCGATTTGATAGGAGAGATTATCTGCGGCCGTGCTGATGCGACCATCGGCACCACCGTTGGCAACCACTCGCACAACGTCGCCTGGCAAAGCCATCGCCAAGGCTTGATCGATCTCGCGGAAAGGAGCGGAGAGCGAACCATTGCCGTTCGGATTGGCAGCCGCTTTGTCAACGAAAATAGTGGCCGAAGTGATCGCCCCACCAGGTGTCGCCTGCTCCAGATTACGCAGCCCCGGGTTGAGTGGCTCAGCTGGATTGTACCAGAAATTAAACACGCCTCCGGGACGCCCATCGCCGTCACCATCGAGCGCGACCGCTTGGGGCGACGAATCGACCAAGCCTTGCGGCATCGAAGGACGAACCGTCAAACGCAACTGGTAGTCACCTTCGCTGGTGCCACCGAAACCAGTGCCCGGCAATTCCGGATCGTAGGAAGTATTTCCACTGGCGCTAACACCCAGTGCATACGTACCGACTCCCAACTCCAAATCGATCAAGGAATCGTTGCTGGAGTAATCGTCGTTTTGGGCAATCTCGACCCACGCTCCATCGATCTCTTGATACAGCCGCAATGCCGTGTCCAACAAACTGACATTGTCAGCTCGCTCGGCAAACGTCTCCGCGGTTACCCGGCCGGGCGCGTCGAGCTCAAACTGATACATGTCGATATCAGCGCTCTCGGGGCGATACAGATATTGACCATGCAGAATATCGACCACGCTGGGATAGGTTCGCTCGGTATCGCTGCCCGGGTTCAACACAAAAGTTGTGCTTTGCGAAACCGGTTGCGGCAGATCATCGGCAAACCCAAAACCGATCAATTGGCCGACCAACAGCATCGCGCCGCGGGAGAACTGATCACCGAACGCATCGTCATCCGACTCATCAAAATCTTGGAAATCCAAAACGCCCAAGTCGGGGAACAAATCGGCGTCCGCACCATCGCCGCGAATCGCGACGACCAGACCGCCTTGCTCGCTGACGACCGGACCATTGATGTTGCCTTCGGCGCTAAACAAATCGCCGACAACAATCGACGTGCCCAGACTCTCACTCTCAACGAATTGGATCCCCAAGTATTCGCTGAACAACGACATCACTTCGCGAACGCGCTCTTTTTGCTGCTCGGTGATCACGTTGAAATAAGTGCGATCCTGACCAGTTACCGCGTCAGGGCCAAGGTAACTCGAAGCAAAGTTGTAGTACAACTGGGATATACCCAAGTCGCTATCCGCATCCCCCATTAAGTCGCCGTCGCGATCCAAGCGGAAATAATCCAAGGGGACGGGACCGAGCAATCGCGAGGGATCGTCCGGCCGCAACTCACGCCGCCCAGGTGAATCTTGACCACCAGGCAAACGGAAGGGAAACAGATCGGCGTTGGTAATCGAGGCGTCGATGATCAGCGACGAGGAATCGGTCTGCACCGAACCAAGTTCGCCAGTCAAATCAAATGCCGCAGCGAAGTTATCACCCGCTTCGGGAACGTTGAGAACCCGCGTGGCCACCGCGGACAGACCCGCCGTGGTGCCAATCCGCATCCGAAACGGTCCCGACAGGAAGGCGCCGGTGGGCGATGTGTGATCGACAAACCGTGCCAGCGATGAATTAAATTGCACCTCGGCAATGTTGGTGATCGCGCTGTAGCGAACACTCTGCGGCTTAACAACCACATCCGTGCCGTTGCTAGCGGTGAAAATCAACTGATAGAAATCGCGATTCTCGGCGGCCGTGACCAACAGATCGTCGTCGTTGAAGTGAACTTCAATCAAACCGGTCGCCGGTGACAACTGCCCCGTGGCACTCCGCCGTAACGGCTCCGGAACCACGGCCACAATCTGCGGCCCCAGGTTCAAATCAAACTCGATCGCCAAGTCTTCGCCACCATTGAAGGCCTCGCCATCAACATTCAGCAAAGCTTGCGGACCGCTGCCCAGAATATCGATCCGATAAGTATCGTCCGGCAAGTTCTCGTTAAACCTAAAGACGATTTCACGATTCGAGTCGCCTAAGCCGATGTAGCCCGGCGTCAGCACCTCATCTCCCGCACCCGCCAAAACCAACGGGGGAAGGTTCGACGGCACGCCCCTCAAAACAGTGCTGCCCGAGCCAATCTCGATGACACCAGTGACCAGAGCGGATGACTCGGGGTTCGTGTTGATCGCCGTCAGCAACTGATCGACAGTCGATTCAAAGCCGGCCGTGGAATTGATCTGCACGCCGATCGTTTGCCCCTGAACCGTCACCACCGGACTCGCTGGTCCACCAAAGTCTCGCGGCGTGACAGCGATGGTGACTCCCCGCCCCTCAGGCCCGGGAGTGTCAGCAATAAACCGCACGAAGGTGCCGCTGTTAATGCCGAAATCCGTGATCGCCTGCGCCGAATTCGCGCCCTGCAACGTCAACGTGCGATTCCCACCAGTCAAACCAATGGGAGTTAAACTCGGTCCACTCACCAACACGGCGCGGAGTCGTGCATTGGCTTCGCTGTTGCCGCTCAAGGCAATTAATAAATCTTGCACCCTGGTCGGCCGCGCGGGGTTGCTGTTCAAGTCAAATTGCACCACCCCATCGACGACGCTGACGATCGGCAAATTCGTGCCGGCACGGTTTGAGCTGGTGAAACGAACCAGCTGGCCGTTCCCCGCCGCACCCGATGTCCGTGAACTGAATTCAACAATCGCCGACCCGCCGGTGCCAAAATCAGTCGTCGCTCGCGCCGCCTCAAAGACGCCGTCCGCACCCGCTCGCGTGATGCGAATCCCGCCCAGTGTCGAACTGTCGATCTCCGCACTGTCATCAAAGCGAAAGACAAACTCCCGCGGCGCAGTCGTTAACGTGGCGCCCTCAATGACGGGCACCACCGATGTCGCCACATCGCTGGCCTCCAATTGCCGGACATCAAATAACAAATTGCCTTCGTTCGGCTGAATCCCGGTCAACATCGGACCGGTCGTCAATAACTGACGTTGCTCGAGCGATTCAAGTAACACGCGACGAACCGTCTCCCGCTTGCGTTGTTGCAATCGGTGACGTGAGCGTGAGGACGAGGGCTTGGAATTCATACGTCGTGAACCCGTATTACGGATGGTCATCAACCAGCCTCTTCTTATGCCAATACTGGCGGACGTTGCAGGGTTTCAAAAATGACTAAGCGACCGACACTGATTCCGCTTGACCACCCAGAAGAGGTTGGAAAACACCTTCATGATAGGCAATATGGAAAAGACAGCGAGGATAGGAAATCTATTCGGGGCTTGGGGTGGATTGTAATTCAGACCCAAGTTAGTTCAACGAAAATCAGTCTCTCGCCAGGACTTAGGGAGGCGGTTGACGGACAAATCGGTAGCGCTAGTGGGAACAATTACAGCGATTTGGATACGCCCGGTGCGGGGAAAGTTCCGCGACTCAGGCAGTTCTCCATAAGCTTTCGCCCAGTTTACCCAACCGCTGATGCTGAAAACTCCGCTAAACACGGGCACTCCGGGGGGATCAACGATTCATCTTGATTCCCTGCCAAGTTTCTGGCTACTCTCCCCGGCAATTCAAAAAACTCAGCATCGATCCAAAATATTTTCAGTCGAGGCGATCTCCTGATGCACAATCTCAGCCGCCAGCACACTCACTCGGGGTATAAATCACTTGCCCCAGCAGTGATCGCATGTACCTGCTTACTTTTTTCCACAACCCAGTTAGCGGCCGCTCCCCAGCAGTCACAGGCTGACTCTCAAAACGCACCTTCCTCAGGGGTGCGGGTCGCCGGCCGCAGTCCCTCGGCCAGTTTCCGGCCGATCGGTTCCCACTCCGTCGCTCCGCAACCATTCCAGCAATCATTCCAGAGACAATCGCCGGCGGCACAGCAACAAATCGCCACGCCTGTTCAAGCAACCAGCAACCAGCAGGCGAGCGGACTCAATTTTCGCCCACCCCGCCGCGGTTCGAGCAGCAAGATGAGCGAATCGCGTGAAAATCTGGGCGCCGTACGACAAACCGCTTACATGCAAGCGGACGGTTTCGGTTTACCCCCAACGCTCGATAGCCAAGCGGCTCCCGCGGTCACCACCCCGCGTGCTCCCGCCTTACCGCCAAAATCCCCGCCACCGACCAACCGCCAAGCGCAACTTGACCGAAGCACTAATGCCCCATCGACGATGCGAGGCCAATCCGCCGAGGCTCCCAATTTGCAGGATGCTCCATCGATCAACGGCTACGGGGTGCCGAACACGTCTCAACCGTTGACGCGGAACCAGCCGAGCGCGAGCGATAGCAGCCCGGTTACCCAGCCTCAACTGCAAGGGCGGTGGGCCACTTCCGGAAACAGCCAATTGGTGACTGGCCCTTCGGGATATTCCTCAACCTTTTGGGAGTGCGGTCCGCCGGTGATGCAAGCCAGCGGCTACACCTACGCGACCACCCCACCCACGATGATGCCCAATTCACAGCCGATGCTAGCCGTCACCAGCGGAGCGATGGCTCCCCGACCGCTGGTCTCACTGGGGCAAGAAAACTACAACGTCCAACTCGGACGCGGCATCATTGGCCAACCGGTCGCCTACGTCCCAGGGCAAAATATCCGCAATTTCTTCCGCTATCTATGTCCATAGCTGGATAGCTGTTAGTGATTAGTCGTTTGACCCGCAGCTGCAGGCGTTAGCGAAGAATGAGTCATGCAAATCATCCGGTGGTGATGGGCAATGCCCGTCACCGCCGCAACCCGTTCTAGCAACTAGCCACTAGCAACTAATCCCTAGCCACCGGCGGCGAGACATCCAGGTTCTCTCCCGGCGGGCTAATCTCAGCGGCTCGCGATGGTCCGCGAATTTTCACAAACCCTGAGATCGTCACGATCACGATCGCCAGCAACACAAGCGTCCGAGTCCAAAAGATGCGGCGATCACGCATCGACTGCAACGCCTCCGAACGCCCCACCAAAGCGGCGGCGATGAAAAACACACCCAACGCCAGCAACATCTTCACGCCCAACAAAGGGTGATAGAGCCCGTCGCCACGGTGCAGCGGGATGGCTCTCCAGTAGTTGTAACCGCCGGAGACCAAGAACAACAAAATCCCCAAGTGGACGTACCATTTCCAACGTCCAATCACGCTTGCCAGTAACGTCTCGCGAGCCGGTTCCTCCAAGCGACTGGCCGCCGGCGCCAACACCCAGACGGAAAACATGCTGCCGCCGAGCAACATAATCGCGGTCAACACGTGGGTAATTCGCGAAACGACATCGATAACAAAAGTAAAATCCACGCTAGCTCCTCGCCTCTTTCGGGCGGTGTTGCTGAAACGATCAAAATTAAAAATCTGTGCCTACAACTCGGGAAACTGACTCGCCAAATCGAGCTTGTCGTCCATCGCCACTTGCAGTTCGACTAATTCACCGAACAAGCGACCGACCGTCTCTTTTTGAGCGGGATCACTGGCCAAGTCTTGCATTTCGAGTGGGTCTTGTTGGATATCGTAGAGCCGCATGACGGGAACTCGCGGATAGACGATTAACTTATGCTGTGCCGTGCGAATACTCCGCTGCAGGTCTAAGTAAGCTCCATAAATCGGCCGCGGCGGGGGCGTTTGCCCCGCGATGACCGGCAGTAAATTCGTGAATTCGACGTACTCCGGTTGCTCGACGCCAGCTATCGCCAAACTGGTCGGCATCACATCTTGCAGGTAGATCGGCGCAGTGACGCGATTCCCCGCGGGGACTCCCGGTCCGACCACCATGAAGGGCACGCGGACGCTGTGATCATATAAATTTTGTTTGCCCATCAAACCATGCTGGCCGACCGCCAAGCCATGGTCGGCGGTAAAAAATATCCAAGTGTTATCAGCTTTGCCACTACTTTCCAGCGCCGTCAAGATGCGGCCCACTTGATCGTCCATGTGCGTGATGATCGCGTAATACTCTTGCCGATGAACTTGCACCGCTTGCGGGGTGCGGGGAAAGGGCGCCAACCGTTCGTCGCGGAGCCCCGAGCCGCAACCGATGGCATCCTTATGAGGATACAGCGGCAAAAAGTTGTCCGGCACTCGCAGCGACGCGGCCGGATAACGATCGACGTAGGACTGGGGCGACTGCCTCGGATCGTGGGGCGCATTGAAAGCGAGATACATAAAAAAGGGTTCATCGCGACCCGCTGCTTGCTCCAGAAATTCGCCAGCGTGATCGCCGACAACTTCGCTCCAGTGCTTGCCTCCCGCCCAAAAACCGCCAAACTTTGGATCTGACGGGCTCCAGGGATCGTCGCCGACCGCAGGGGGCCGATCGTAGCCGGCTGGCGTTTGCGCGGGCATCCCGCCACGAACATCGGCCGTGACATCAAAAGCCGCTTGGGCACTTGCGCGACAATGCCATTTGCCAGTCATATAAGTTCGATAGCCGGCTTGCTTCATCAACTCCGACCACCAACGCCCCTGTTGACGTTCCCGTTCCGAAGTGCCGTAAATTGACTCAGCTCGCCACAGATAGCGGCCACTATTAAGCATCGTGCGACTCGCCACGCAAACCGCGCCGCTCCACGATCCCATGTTATAGCAGTGCGTGAACGTCGTCCCCTGGCGAACCAAACGATCTAAATGGGGTGTCTCAATCTCGTCGTTTCCCAGCGCCCCCAACGTGTCGAAACATTGATCATCGGCAAAGATGAACACAATATTCGGCGGCTGAGAACCAACGGTCCGCGGGGCAGGCTGAGCTGGGGATTGACCGCAAAGGTCTGGACTGGCATAGCAGAGAAAGACCAACTGCACCAGCACCAACCAGCCGCCACAACGGCCAAACAAAATTCCTCGCGGCACCGCCTTGATCATCTCACACCTCACTTCGAACACGTGTTGCAGATAGCCGAGCTAAGCACCTCGAAATAAGTCTTTCCGTTTGATCAGCCGTTGAGCGCTAGTTCACGGTTCCGCGAAACCGAAGGCTAGCCCGTTCCAGCTGATTCCGTTTTGCCCAAAGACTTATGAGGAGGTGCTTAGCAGTATATCAGCTGAGCCACTTATTCGCTGAGCCACTTATTCGCTGAGCCACTTATTCGCTGAGCACGTCAGCTCCACGAAAGTAGTCGGGCAACAGATCGGCCAACACGCGGCGGCGGCAGGTTCGCTGATCGACATCGAATAAGATGATTTCCATGTGCGGCGCAAACTCGACTAAAAACTGGCGACAGACACCACACGGCGCCGCGCCGCCACGGGTGGCGATCGCTATGCCACTCCACGCGCGTTGACCAGCCGCGATCGCCGCCCCTCCCGCCACGCGTTCGGCGCAGATCGTGGCGCTATAGGAAGCGTTTTCGACATTGCAACCGACAAATATCTGCGGCTCACCGGCAGCTGGCTCGCCAGTCAACAAAGCGGCACCCACGCGAAAGCGACTGAAGGGGGCGTAAGCTTGCTCGCGAGCCGCCACCGCGGCGGCGATTAATCGCTGGGCCCAAGTTGCCGGCAACCGCAACTCGCTGGGCAAGAGAAATTGCCCCAGCAGCGGGTTTTGATCGAGCGGATTGGAAGCGAGCGAGTCTTGTTTTGGCAAATTCTGATTCATGGCAATTCCGAGCTATTAGTCGCCAGCACCAGGGGACGCGGTTCAACAGCCTCGTCGCGGATTTGGAATGCGGCTGTCAAACGTGGCAACACCTTGCCGCAAGCGTCTCCGCTGCAGTGCAGAAAAGCCAGCGGTTGGTCGGGAGCGACTGCATCACCGATGCGAGCCCGCACATCGAGCCCCACGCGGTGGTCAATATTATCACCGACTTTGCGACGCCCACCTCCCAGCGCGACGATCGATTCACCAAGCGCTCGACAATCGATCTCGGCCAGCGTGCCTGCCTGCTGCGGATAAATGGGGCGTGCCTGGTGCAATGGCAAAGGGCCTTTCAAGCTGCCCCCTTGGGCAACGACCATCTGCGCAAAACGTTCTCGCGCCGAACCATCATCGAGCTGCGCGGCGGCGAGCGCGTAGCCGGCAGGAAGATCGACCGAAACTCCTGTCATCACCAACGCTTCGGCCGCCAATTGTAGCGTCAGCTCGCGAACTTCCGCCGGTCCTTCTCCAGCCAACACGTCGAGCGATTCGTTGACTTCGATGGCGTTCCCCACAGCTCTCCCTAAAGGCTGTTCCATGTCGGTGATCAAAGCTCTCACCGGCAACCCGGCCGCTTGCCCAGTCGACACCAGCGAAGCGGCCAACTCTTGCGCGCGCGCGAGCGAGTGCATAAATGCTCCGTTGCCACATTTGACATCCATCACCAGGGCGTCGAGCGACGCCGCTAATTTTTTACTTAGAATGCTGGCCGTGATCAGGGCCACGGATTCCACCGTGCCGGTGACATCGCGGAGCGCGTAGAGCCTGCGATCGGCGGGCGCGATTTGCAAACTGGCACCGATGATGAAACATCCCGCCCGTTGCAGCAGCGAGGGAGTATCACGCAATTCAAACTGGACGCTGTAACCGGGAATCGATTCCAATTTATCTAAGGTGCCGCCGGTGATCCCCAGCCCTCGTCCGCTGATCATCGGTACTTGCACGCCGCACGTCGCCAGCAGCGGAGCCAGAATCAGTGAGATTTTGTCCCCCAGTCCTCCCGTGCTATGTTTGTCGACTCGCGGCGGCCCGTTTTCAGCCCGCGGCAAGCATTGTCCGCTGTGTAGCATCGCCATCGTGAGGGCGGCCGTCTCTTCCGCATCCATGCCCCGCAGACAAATCGCCATTGCCATCGCGGCCATTTGGTAATCGGCCACATCGCCGCGCACAAAACCATCGACCAGCGACTGGATTTCTTCTTCGCTGAGACGACCCCCATCGCGTTTCTTCGCGATCAAAGAAGCTGGTAACATGTTTTGTGGCTCTCTGGGCAAACGAGTGGACGACTGGTTACCATGTTTATTCTACCGCAGATCTTCACCCACCCCAATCTCGGCAACTCGATGATCTCAGCCTTTATGCACAACAAATATCTGACTCACTGGTTACTTTGCGGCTGGTTGCTCATGCTCCCCAGCGGAGTGGTCGCCGACGATTTAGCGGCCGGCCCCCGGGCACTGTCCGAGGCGTTTCGCCAAGCGTCCCGCCGCGCCATCCCCTCGGTGGTTACGATCATCGCTTACGGCCAAGCCGGTGAGAATGCCCCCGACGCGGCTGCCGACGAGGAGAATTCCAGCGAAGAGGACAAGTTGGACAAGCCATTGCAAGCCACTGGGCTCGGCTCGGGGGTGATCATCTCCGCCTCCGGCACGGTGCTGACGAATAACCACGTAATCCGCAACGCGGCTCGGATCATTGTCAAATTGCAAGACGGCTCGGAATTGCCGGCTGCCGAAATTGTTGGTGATGAAAAAAGCGACATTGCCACGCTCAAAGTGACAACCGAATTACCGCTGGTCCCCGCCACGCTGGGCGATTCCAGCCTGATGGAGATTGGCGACTGGGTGCTGGCGATCGGCAGCCCCTTTCAACTCGAAGCGACCGTCAGCGCTGGCATCATCAGCGCTAAGGATCGCACCTTGCCGACGATCCCTCGCGCGGCGCTGCTGCAAACCGATGCCGTGATCAATCCGGGCAACTCAGGTGGCCCCCTGGTCAACATTGATGGGGAAGTCATCGGGATTAGCACGGCCATCGCCACTCGCAACGGCGTGTTTCAAGGCATCGGGTTTGCCGTGCCGATCGATCAAGCAAACTGGATCGCCAACGAGTTACTCGACCATGGACGCGTGCGACGTTCGCGGCTGGGCGTGCAACTGGCAGCCCTCAAACGCCAATTCGCCGACGCTCTGAAAATGGAGATTGACCAGGGGGTGGTTGTCTACCAAGTCTCCAAAGACTCCTCTGGCGACAAAGCCGGGCTGCGGCAGATGGATGTGATTATCGAGTTTGGTGGCCGCCGCGTGCGGCAACCCGTCGAATTGCGACGGGCCATCGAGCGACTTCCGATCGATGTCCCGCAAGCGGTGAAGATCATCCGCGACGGCGAAGAACTCGAACTCGAAGTCACCCTCGAAGCGGCCGATAAGTGATGGAAGCGATGGTGGTTAGCCTTTAGGCGATCCGGCATGCGCTGGTGTCTAGCCTTTAGGCGATCCGGCATGCGCTGGTGTCTAGCCTTTAGGCGATCCCGGCATGCGCTGGTGTCTAGCCTTCAGGCGATCCCGGCATGCGCTGGTGTCTAGCCTTCAGGCGATCCCGGCATGCGCTGGTGTCTAGCCTTCAGAGATCGTCCAGCTTACAGCTTATGATTTGCTAGCAAAAAAAATTGGCCTCGCACGGGGTGGACTGTTCGCACTACGAGTGCGAGTGATTTATTGTCACTCCGACGAGGCCAGTTGAAAGCTAATGACTCCGTCACCAAAAAACAACTGCATTCCAGTATCCGCCCCTGGCGGAAGGTTCCCCAGAACTACTTGCTCTCCAAGAGCAGCTCAAAGACGATTCCCATGTCCAGGCCGTCCGGCGAACCATCAGCCGCCTCGATTTGCAGACACTGCGTGAGGTGTATCGAGGTACCGGATCGAAACCGTATCCGCCTGAATTGATGCTCGCCGTTGTGCTGGTTCAGATCCTCGCCGGACTGACCAGTCCGGCCCAGTGGTTTCGCGACGCGACCTCGAGAGATCAATGCAAGCTGGTTGGCCAAGGCATCGCTCCCTCGCGTTCAGCCTGGTACGACTTTCGAGACCGAGCTGGCAAGTTCATCGATACTCTCCACCAGCAGCTCATCAATGATGCAACCGATAACGGGCTGGTCGATCCCGTCGAAGCCGCTTTGGATGGAACGTTCACCTCGGCCAATGCGTCACGACACAAAATCTACAATCTCAAGCAGATCAATCGTCGCTTGAATAAACTCAAACGAGCGATCTGGTCAATTGACGACCCGCTTCAGATCGCTGCCGCAAAGCCACTCGAGAAGGTCCCGAAGTGGATTGCTGAAACCGCCGCAGGACGTGGCAGGCAATTGCACAGTCTGCGGCAAGCAAAACGCGAATTGCTTGATAAAATCCGCGATAATCGCAAGGCTCACTCACGTTATCGCCGCGATGAAGCCAAGCTGGTCGTAAGTCCGGCTGACCCCGAGGCGGTGATTGGCCGAGACAAATATGACGTGGTCCGACCGCTCTATAACATCCAGTATATGACCGACTGCCAGAGTGGTGTGATTTTAGGTTTTGAAGTGTTTCGGCAAAACAGTGATAACACAACCCTGGGACCGATGATCGAGCAATGCCAACGTATCGTCAAGGGTTGCTTGCGGACGATTCATGCCGACGCCGGCTACTGCTCGATTCTTGATTTGAAGGATTGTGAGCGGTTGGGAATTGATTTGTGGGCACCGGTTCAGGACAACATCATGCAGCAACGTAAACTGGCCAACGGTCAACTCCAAATACCCTCAGGCGAATTCGACTTTGATCGATCCACCGGCGAGCTGCGCTGCCCTGGTGGCCATGCGATGAAACTAGTACGTACCGTGCAGCTTCCCCGCGCCTGTGGACGCATGGTACCGGAACTGCGTTTTGAGCAGTCGAAGGAAAATTGCTTGGGTTGTCCACTAGCGTTCAAGTGCTTGGGTAATGGCTCAAAACGTCGGACCATCAGCCGCCAGAAAGAACAGCATCTACTGGATGCGCAAAAGGAAAAGATGTCAGGTGAAGCGGGTCGCCAGAGTCGAGGGAAGCGTGGTTCATCAGTTGAAAGAAGTTTTGGCGACGGAAAGCTCCACCGCAATCAGGCTACTCAACACGGTCACGGATTAGCTCGGGTACGAGCCGAGGTGGGCCTGCTGGCGCTCGCTCAGAACACCTTGACGCTATACAACCGCGAAAAACGCAGTGAAAACGCATCGCTGTAAGCTGGACGATCTCTTCAGGCGATTCGGCATGCGATTGACCGGCGAAAGCCGGGACACCAGCGTGTGTTCATAAACTTGGTGGATCCCAATCCTTGCCAAAGTCATACAGAGGATACGAATTCCAAAAACGCAATGCTTGTTCGCGTCCGACGTTCTCAAGGAATTCCGCAGCGCTACTAAACGGCCAATCCATCCACTTTCCGCAGTACCCATGATGAATTGGGTTGTGCAAAACGTAATTCCGCGATGCGTAAAAGTGACCTTCCGATTTCATCGCAGTCTCCGCAGCCTTACACCAAGTCTGCCTGCCTCGACATTTGTCTTCGCCATTCCACTCGAACGATGTGCGACCGTGAAGTTTAGCAATAGATTGAAACAATGAATCGAGGCTAATCACATCACACAGCACATGGTAGTGATTAGGCAACACAACCCAGGCAAACACCGATCGACAGTGTTGATGCACTAGTTCGCACAATTGTGTAGAGAAGCTCGCGAGACGATCGTCACTGCGTCCAATGATCGGTGCGTGCTCAAAACATGCGGCGGTAATGAGGTAGATCGATGTATGATCGCTTGCGATATGCGAGGGTGAATGCGGGGGATGATGTCGCTGCCTTCGTTCGGCAAGAATGGTTTGTCTTTCTTCTGGCGTCCATTTCCGCCACCGATACATCGTACTTGGATCCTGAGGCATGAGGTGACCGTCCGCATAAATAGGGGATACGGCTGGAACACCTTTGAGGATATCATGAACTGAAGAGCGTTGGGTACCTGCGCTGGTGTGTAGCCTTCAGGCGATCCCGATTGCCCTTGGCCGGCTGAAGCCGGGACACCAGCATGCGCTGGTGTTTAGCCTTCAGGCGATTCGGCATGCGCAAGCGATTGGGGACAATCGCTCTACATTATGCTCTCCGCAAACATGCTCCCGTTTTTGACTTGGCTACTTTTGCGATCTCGTCGGGTGTTCCCTCAGCCACGATTTGGCCACCCGCAGCGGCCGCGCCGGGGCCCAAGTCGATGATGTAGTCGGCCGCTCGCATCAACTGCAAATTATGTTCGACCACAATCAGCGAATGGCCATCAGCCACTAAGGCATCAAAACAATCAATCAATTTCACAATATCAGCAAAGTGCAATCCGGTGGAAGGCTCGTCGAGAATAAATAACGTCCGACGGCGACGCGCGGAGGCCAAGAAACCCGCCAATTTCAGCCGCTGAGCTTCTCCCGATGACAACGTGGTTGCCGATTGACCAAGTCCCACATACTCCAAGCCCACATCAATCAACCGCTGCAACTTCTTGAGCAACTTTTCGTGCCCCCGAAAAAAACTCATCCCTTGACGCACCGTCATCTGCAAACACTCCGCAATGTTGCGATCACGATGACGAATCTGCAAGATCTCAGGCCGGTAACGCGTGCCCTGGCAAGCTGGACAGCGCATGGTAATGTCCGCTAAGAACTGCATATCAATGGCCAACACTCCATCGCCTTGGCAAGTCTCACAGCGGCCTTTCTCACTGTTAAAACTAAAATGTCCCGCAGTCAGTCCGCGTGTCCGCGCCGCTACCGTTTCGGCAAACACTTCGCGAATCGCATCAAAGGCCTTGATGTAAGTCACCGGGTTGCTCCGCGGGCTGCGACTGATCGGAGATTGATCGATCAACAACACATCCTCCAGTTGCCCGTCCCCAATCAGATCGCGATAAGGTAGCAGCTGGCTGGTTGATTTTCGTTTCCGTTTGCACAACGCGCCATGCAACGTTTGCATCACCAGCGAACTCTTGCCACTGCCGGAAACCCCAGTCACCAAGCAAAGCACCCCCAACGGAAACGCCACCTCAAGATCTTTCAAATTGTTGCCGCTCGCGCCACTCAGACGCAACCAACCACGAGGCCGACGGCGCTCGCCAACTTCGGACAACTTACCCCGCCTGCCAGCAATGAAATCGCCAGTGATGCTCTGCGGACTGGCCACCATCTCCGCCAAATTGCCGCTGAACACCAACCGTCCTCCCATCGTTCCCGCCCCCGGACCCAGCTCAATTAAATGATCGGCTCGCCGCATGATGGCTTCATCGTGCTCGACCGCCACCACCGTGTTGCCGCGGTCACGCAGCGCCACAATCGCTTCGCAAAGACAATCGACATCATGCGGATGCAGACCGGCTGTCGGTTCGTCTAACACATATAACATGTTGACCAAGGATGAACCGAGGGCGCCGGTTAACGCCACCCGCTGACTCTCACCTCCCGACAATGTCCGCAGCGTGCGGCTGAGCTGCAAATATCCCAAACCGACGGTCCGTAAATAACCCAATCGACCTTGGATCTGAGCTAACAATTCGTCGGCAATCTCAGCCGCCCGCGAGGTTAACTCCAGCTGGGCAAAAAACTCAATTGCCTGCTCGACTTCCAGCTCCATCAACGTGGCTAAATCTTTACCGCCAACGTGATAAGCCAACGCGTGCGGCCGCAACCGCCGACCTTGGCATGTGGGACAACGACGATAAGTCCGCCAACGGGAGAGAAAGACGCGGACGTGCATCTTATATTTCTTCCGTTCCAGCCAAGCAAAAAAACCTCGCAGACCACCAAAGTCATCAACCTCGGAACCTTCTTGAATCAGCTGCAAAACCTCCGCAGGCAACTCGGCAAAGGGAACGTCGACGGGCAATTTCCGCCGCCTGGCGATCTCCAGTAACTCATGCAACTCGTGCCGGTACGAAGGCGAAGTCCAAGGAGCGATCGCCCCCTCTCGCAACGATTTTGTGCGATCGGGAACAATCAAATCCATATCCAACTCCATCACGTCCCCAAAGCCTTCGCACTCCGGGCAGGCACCGAGCGGATGATTAAAACTGAACAGTCGCGGCTCGGGATCGGGATAATCAATGTCGCAAACATCACAGCGGCGAGTTTGATTTAACCGCACATCCACCCATTGGCCACCATCGACCGTCAACAGCTTTGCGGTGGCGCCGATCGGCAAGCCGGCCGGGTACTCTGCAGCATCGGGCAACGGTTCCAACAGCAACCTGGCTTCGCCATTCCCCTCGTTAAACGCGGTCTCCAGCGATTCGGTCAAACGAGCCGCTTCATCGCTGGAACGCAGCCGATCGACGATTACAACGGCTTCGCTGCCACGGCGGTTATCGATCGATTTGGCCAGACTTTGTCGATTTTCATCGGATAGATGGAACGTTTGCTCGCCCAACACCAGTCGCAAAAAACCTTGCGTCTGCAAATCGGCCAAGATCTCCGCCGCCTCAACCCGATTGGGCAACCACACGGGAAAACCGATCATCAGCCGCAGTTGAGACGACAACTGCTGAACCGCCGCGGAGACCGTTTGCGGGCTGGCCGTTCGCACCTCGGCACCGCAGTTGTAACAATTCAACTGGGCAACTTTCGCGAACAGCAAACGCAAGTAATCGGCCGTCTCGGTTGCCGTGGCCACCGTGCTGCGATTGCCGCGATGCCCACCCGATCGCGTCACGGCGATGGCTGGTGGCAGGCCTTCCAAACTCTCGCAATCCGGTTTATCGAGCCGCTGCAAAAACTGCCGCGTGTAAGCCGAAAAACTTTCGATGTACCGCCGTTGCCCTTCGGCGTACAACGTATCGAGCGCCAAGGAAGTCTTCCCGCTGCCAGAAACTCCGCAAATTGCCACCAATTGATGGCGGGGAATATCGACATCCACGCTCTGCAGGTTGTGCACGCGAGCCCCCCGCACCAAAATTGGGCGACTCAGGCCGCTGGCTTGCTCAGACAGGCTGGTTTTTTCGGGAAGATGATCGGCTGCGGGCAATGTGGCGGACTCATTGGAAAGGGGCCTGGGATAACCGTTGCTGTATCCATCACAATAACGGTCGCCGGCCATTTTGGCAGCGGCCCACTGTTTCCACTAGTTAATCCACTTTTCTCGCTCGGCGATAACGGCAAGATGGCCCGATCCCATAACCACTCCTCGACCACTCCCGCCGATGTGGTGGCGCAATTGCACCAACTGCGGTCTGAAATTCGCCACCACGATCAACGTTACTACGTCGACGCGGCTCCCGAAATCAGCGATCTCCAGTACGATCGGCTGCTCGACCAACTCAAGCAACTGGAAGCCGCCCATCCAACGTTGGTGACTGCCGATAGCCCCACCCAGCGGATCGGCGACGCACCGGTGCCCCATCTCGAGCAGGTGCCGCACCGTGTGCCGATGCTCTCGATCGACAACACCTACAGCCGCGAGGAGCTGGCCGCCTACTTTACCCGCACCGAAAAATTGCTGCCCGAGGAAACGATCAGCTGGGTGCGCGAATTTAAGATCGACGGGGTCGCTTGCTCGATCATTTACGAACAAGGCGTGTTGCGCCGCGCACTCACCCGCGGCAATGGCCAAGTCGGCGATGATGTCACCCACACCATTCGCACCATCCGAGACGTGCCCTTGAAATTAGTTGGCGGCAATCCGCCGACTTATCTCGAAGTCCGGGGCGAAGTATACATGACCAATTCGGACCTTGCCGATTTGAACCTCAGGCAAGCACAAGCCGGTTTGGAACCTTACAAAAATACCCGCAACGTTACCGCCGGCACCATGCGAACGTTGGATTCGCAAGTCGCCGCCGCCCGCAACCTGCGTTTCTTCTGTCACGGGATGGGGTATTGCGAAGGTCTGGATATCTCCAGCCACATGGAATTCCTGGCTCTGATCGGCCGACTGGGGCTGACACCCACCCCGGGCGTGATGTTGTATCGCCAAGCCAGCGACGCGTTGGCAGCGGTCGATGCCAGCGAAGAGGCTGCCGGCGAGATGGACTTTGAGATCGACGGGTTGGTCTTCAAAGTGAATGATCTCTCACAACGCGAGCGGCTGGGGGCACGTTCCAAAAGTCCCCGCTGGATGATCGCTTATAAGGTTGAAAAGTATGAGGCAGTGACCAAGCTGGAAAAAATTGATGTCCAAGTCGGTAAGACGGGAGCCATCACGCCGGTTGCCTATTTGCAGCCAGTCAATATCGCCGACACCACCGTCAGTCGCGCCAGCTTGCACAACGCCGATGAGATCGAACGGCTCGACGCCCGCGTGGGCGATTGGGTGGTTGTGGAAAAAGCGGGAAAGATCATTCCCAAAGTGGTGCGGGTGGAAAAACATCGTCGCCAGCAAACCCTGGAACCTTATCACTTTCCCACTCGTTGTCCCCAGTGTGATTCACAACTGCAACGCGACGAGGGAGGTGTCTATATTCGCTGCACCAACCCGGCTTGCCCAGCGCAGCTGCGACAGCGACTCTACTATTATGCGGGTCGCAGTGGGATGGATATTGACTCCCTCGGTGAAAAGATCATCGATCAATTAGTCGAATCGGGGCTGGTGAAAAACTATCATGATCTGTACGACCTCACCGCGGCACAATTGATGGAGCACGTGGAGTTGGTCAAGCAGCGCAAAGCGGACAAGATCGTCCGCGCTGTCGAAGCGAGCAAGGACCGGGGAATGGCTCGCGTGTTGACCGCCATCGCCATCCGGCACGTGGGCCCCCGCGTCGCCAAAGTGCTCGCCAAAAACTTTCCCGACATCAAGGCGCTGAGCGCTGCTGATCCTCAGCAGTTGGCGGATATCAATGAGATCGGCCCCATCATCGCCGACAGCGTGCACAGTTTTCTGGCTAGCCAACATGGGCAAGAAACGATCGCCGGGCTGCGACAAGCGGGCGTCAGGCTGACATCCGACCTCTACGCGGCCGAGCAACCAGGGGATGGCGCAGAGGAAAGTCAGCCCCTGCCGCTGGCGGGCAAAACAGTGGTCGTGACCGGGACGCTGACGAAATATACTCGCGATCAAATGAAAGCGACCATCGAACAATACGGAGGGCGGGCCTCCAGCAGCGTTTCGAGCAGCACCGATTACCTAGTCGCTGGCGAAAAGGCGGGGAGTAAACTGAGCAAAGCCGAGAGTTTGGGTATTCCCGTTTTGACCGAGGACCAGCTGGACGAGCTACTGGGGCTGTGAGTACTGCAGTAGCTGTGATGGCAGTTTCCCGTCAAGATTTTGTTTTTTTCTTTGGCACTCGCCCGACAGCGGCAATATGTAGGGTGTCATGAGTGCCGAACCAACATCCGAAACGACCGCCCCGGACACCCTGTCGGAGCCACCAGCCGGGCGCAACGGCAGTGTGACCGGCAGCCCGATAGTTAGTGCTACCGGCGGCGTGAATAACAGCGGCCCCGATGCCGACAGCACCGACCTCAGTTGGGCGCTGCAGCATGCCGATTGGCTGGGACGTTTGATTGCCAACCGCATTCGGCCGCTCGATTGTGAAGAGGAAGTATTGCAGGAGGTATGGCTGGCAGCCTCGCGGTCGCCCAGCGTGCCGGAGTGCCCCACGGAACAGACTCCCTGGCTAGCCCGCGTGGCGATCCGCCAGTGCGCGCTGGCGCTGCGAAGTTGGCTCCGCCGCCAAAAACGGGAATCGACTTACGCCTCGCAAATGGGCCAGCAGGTTGAGCGTGCTCAAGCTGACCCCTTGTTCTCGCTGCTGGTTGATGAAAAACGGCAATTGGTGCGTGAGCAGTTCCAGCACTTACCAGCAGAGCAACGTCAATTGTTAGAAATGAAATATGTGAATGGTTGGACCTATCGGAAAATTAGCCAAAGTCTGGGGATGAATCTTACAGCGGTGGAATATCAATTAACCAAGGCTCGCAAAGCACTACGGGCGCGCTTGGTTCAGGTGGGTGTCGAGGAGGGCAATGGTCATGCAAGAAAGTGAAATCGAAGAACTGCAAAGAGAACGTTTCGTTGATGGTGAACTATCGCCCCAGCAGGAAGATGATTTTCTGGCGGCCTGTGAAGCCCAACCGGAGCGATATCGGTCATTGGCATTGAGTTTTGTCGAAGCTCGCCGCTGGTCGCAGGCCCTGCGGGAGGGACCGCTGAGCTTTGCAATCAAGCAGCAGCCACAACCGCCACAGAAATTACAACCGATCGCTGCCAGTCGCCCGGCGGCGGTCGATCGCCTCAGCTGGACGCGGTGGCTCAGCGGGCTGGCTGCCGCTTTGCTGATCGGCGCCTTTACCGGCTATCTGGCTGCCCCCGTAAAAACCTCATACCCACTGAGCCCAGTCAATACGCCAAGTGATGCGCCGACTAGGCTGGCTCAACAAACAGATTCCCCAAACACCAAACCGCTTGATCATGGCCCGCAGACCGGTGCCAGCGATCAGCCACCAGCTGCGCCTGCCAGCGCCAACAACTTGGCTAACGCTTCGCTGCCGGACACGAATCAGGACACCCATCAAGCCGTGAATCGTGCGCCCAACCGCCAGCCACTCGGCTCGCTGGGCGACCGCCAGACGCTTGCCAAGCTCGTGCGTCATTTGGAACCTCAGCCAATGTTTCCGCAATCAACCGTGGAACAGTTGGCCAGTGATGGCGTTATGGTCGATCAGTCGACTCGCTTGTTTCTAATCGAACTTCCGGATGGCCAACAGTTGGCAGTTCCGGCTCAGTTCATCAATTTGTCTCACCAGTCTCCCTAGTTTCCCTTTGAAAAGGATTTAGACGATGCGCATGTTTTGGTCATTAACATGTTTGATGTTGCTTGCCACCACCAGTTGGTCACAAGACGCTACGGAAGCCAAAGCGGAACCGCCCGCCGAAAAGTTACGGGTGAAAGCCGAAGTCAAAACAGAACCTACCGTCAACAACGTCGTAACTTCCACCATCACCGTGGTCACCGTCGATGAAGATGGCAACGTGATTTCGGAAAATATCCAGGGCGGAGAAGGGCAGGCGACCAAGGGGGGCAAGTCAATGAATTTCCAAATCAAGGATGGAGTCTTGGAAATTCTCTTACCTGACGGTTCCAAAAAACAGGTTCAGCTTGGCGAAGCAACCGCGAAGGGCAAAGTCGCCCTCAGTATTTTAGGAGAATTCCCAGTCGAAGCACTGAAGCTTGAGGCGAGTGAGGTCCAACTGCGGGAAGGTGTGGAAATCAAAGGCTTGGAAGAGGTCGTCAAAGGCTTCGAAGTCCAGCTTGGTGAGTCAATGAAAGGCCTCGAACAGGCCTTTCAGCACCTCGACAAGGAAGAAAGCGAGCAACTCCGCAAAAAGATCAGCGACGCGATCCGCAAATCCCTGCCCAACCAACAAATGAAGTTGCTGCGATTGGGTGAAGCGGCAATCGTCACGGTCGAAGAAGGGAAAGCAACTGCACAAGAAACTGCCAAAGGCTCACAGGTAGTAGCAGGGGTCGCAGTTGTAGATGGTTCCGCAATCGTGAATGGTTCAGAGGTTAGCGAAGGGCCAGAAGTCATCGAAGTTCGCGTCGAAGGCGAAGCGGGAGACAAGCAGTCGTTGCGGAGGATCAAAGTCATCCGCAACGGAAGTGGCAAAATGATTCTTCGCAACGAAGCCGAGCAGCCCAAAGTCGTCAATGCCGAGAACGCGATCCTGCAAAAGCTCGATCAGATTATCGAGCGGATCGAAAAACTCGAAGCCGACGTGAAACAGCTGAAGCAATAGCCCGAGTTGTTGTCGCTAGAAAACCACTGCGGCCCGCGCCTTTACAGCGTGATGCCGCCACGGAAGAAGAGCGAATCATCGAAATCGACTTCCTGGCCAGTGCTTTCATACTCCACCGAACGACCGAAGGCGGCGCCCGCTTCGAAGAACAAGCCGCGACCGCCTTCGCGAATATGCTCCCAGCCGAAGACCCACTGAATGTCACGAATGTTCAACACATCATCGGTACCATTGGCTCGCTCAACGGCCCAAGTGTTCCCCCCCAGCGCGACGCCGCTGTAAATCCAGCTTTCACTCATGGCACCCTGCTTGTCAATGCGACGAGCGATTCTAGGCCTGGGAAAATTGGCTTCCACTCGCCAGAGCGGCGTGGGAGTCCAAGTGAAACCCAGAGCGGGCAACAAGGGAATGTCATCGCGATCTAAATACACGGCTCCCATCGAAACGCTCAACCGGTTCGGTACCCAGTCGTAGGTCAGCAACCCTAACCCGAAGAGGCGAAACGCGTCGTTGCTGGTTTGAAAGTCGCTGCGGATGCTGGGGGTGGCCATGGCCATCAAACTCCAACGTTCTGAGAGCTTTCGCCGCCAGGTGAAATTGACCCCCGCGTCATACAAATTGCTGGGTAAATCAATCGCGCCGGACGAATTCACCACATCATGACGGATGCTGGGAGCGATGATTACCACATTGTCCATACCATCGAGCGGCACCGCAAACCGCACAGCCAAATTGTAATGGGCCAACCCCAAGTCGCCGTCACCCAGGAAACCACCGCTGATTGTGGAGCCTTGGTAGGCACTTTGCCGAAATCTGGTGATCGGGGTTTCGTCGAGGCACTGATTGCAGCTGCCACAGACGCCACCCGGCTGACAACCAATGGAGTGCGCACCGCCATACAGCTCTTGGGAATAATCTCCCACGGCTCCCGTGGAATCGGCAGGCGGGTAAGGAACCGGATACGCACCCGCGGTTCCCCGCTGTGACCCCGACCCAATAATGTCATCCGATCCGCTCAGATCGTCCAAGCCCCGAATCCACTCGCTATCTGGCTCGGCGACCGGACTGCTGGTGATCCGCAAATCGGAAGGCGACAGCTCATCATAAGCGTCTTGCGCAACCAACGATCCCATGCAGCCAAGGGAAGCTAGGCCGCACGCTGCCGCTCTGACGATCCATCGCTTCATAAACTTATTCGCTTGAAAGTGCCCAAGAATGCCCCCAGAGTTAGCCTCCAGCGGGATCGTGCCGGAAAGAAATCGAATCTTTCTGGCCAAAATTCACCAACTGTAACTGTCGGGTGTAGCTTGTTCACTTCATCAAAGTCAATTTCATAACCGGCAAGAGTTGCCAAGTTAGCAGATAGCAGTTAGCAGTTTGCCGCGGTTCCTGTTAGCCGTTTGGCCGCTAGGCCGCAGTTCCCGCACTGAGCCGAACCAATCACGTGCAATGAAACGGTCGCTAACGCCAAAACCGCTAACAGTCCGTTAGCCGTTTGGCCGCTAGGCCACGGTTCCCGCATTGAACCGAACCAATCACGTGCAATAAAACGGTGGCTAACGCCAAAACCGCTGACGGCCGATTAGATAATGCCGCCGTGCGTTCGCAGTGGCGTCATGTGACTGGGCTGGTCCAAGAACCAAAAGCGTTCCCATTCGGCAACCAAGTTGCGCAAGTCCTCGGAGGTGTACAGCAGTTGCTGGACACGCTTCTCAGGACGAGCCGAATAAATTGGCAGAAAGCAGCCCACGGTCGAGCTGACACAGGCGGCAAGGACAACTAGTTGCAAAAAGCGACGCATCGCTCGTTCCTCCGTGAACGGTCCAAATGACTATGCGGATTATTCGGCTTGTCCTGCCGGCCCTCGCCACAAAAGAATGAAAAATCTTCTGACTTTGTGGCTTATGCCGACTCGGATGATCCAATTTCAGGCTTCTTCAACGGTGCTGCCGACGGGGTCCCCGCCTGCTTCCAATCCGTCAAATTCAGTTTGGCCGCGGCTTCCGCCAGGGCACGTTCGTCCAACTCCTTAACGCGAGCTTCCATTTCCTTGCCCGGTTTGAAAGTGACCACATATTTCGCGGGCACCTCCACTTGTTTTCCGGTTCGGGGATTGCGAGCCCGCCGGGCCGCTCGCTGCTTGACTTCGAACACGCCGAAGTTTCGCAGCTCGATCCGTTGCTCGTTCACCAAACATTCGATGATCGCGTCAAACGTCTTCTGAACAATTTTTTTGGTCTGCTGCTGAGTCAGTCCGGCTTCCTCAGAGATCGTCCTTACGATGTCTTTCTTCGTCACACTTCTGGCTCCCTCGCGTGGACGCTCTAAAGCTGTAAACCGTTGACGCATAGTAACTTAATGCATCGCAAGTCTAGGCCGATAGAGCTCGTCCGTCAAGCCAACGGGGGGCCGACGGTCGCCTGCGTGTTCACCACAACCAGTCTCGGAAAGGATCCAGTCTCAACCATGTCGGAACTGACACAAACGTTATCGTCCCTACAGTCGCCCAATCTTGACTCGTTCCGGAAATGCCGCCTAAACGTCCCGCTCCAACCGTCGCTGCTCAATCTCTTCGATACTGTACAAACGCCCCACACCACTCCCCGGACAAATTTCACAAGTCTCCCGCCAAGCACGCCGGCTGGTTATCGTGCTATTCCAAAACGGCCACGTGCGACACTGCACCGGACGCTCTTCATAAACCGAACAGCCCCGCGTTTTGGGGTCAAGAAAAATACAATCCCCGTCCGGGTACTCGACTAACGACTTCCGCACCCCAACTTGCCGCACAAATTTGGACTCAAACTTGTCCACCTCCATCTCCATCCGCGCGGCCAAACGAACGATCTCACCCTCGTCCACCCACACATTGCCGGGTTCGCCTGTACAGCAATCGCCGCACTGCGTGCACTCGAATCGTAATCCGTCTTGGTACCAAGGCTGCCGCGTCGCTTGTTCACCACCGCCGCCAGCCGATTTTTTCTTCTTTGTCATCGCACCTGTTTCTCTGAGACTCGCCGTTCACCAAGGGATCCTAACGGCGGCCGTGCACCGCTGACCCTTGCAGCCAATACCAATCTAACAACCAACCTGGCCGCGGCGAAGTCAACCACCGGCAAGTTCCGCTTTATCGACTCCCACTCAAAATCTGACAGAATGCTTCCACCAGATGACTAATATCTTTCAAAATTTGATTGAATTCTCTCACTTGGCTACCTGCAACAATCTCAGCCCGTTGAAAATTACCAACAGCGATGCGCCCATGTCGGCCGCAATCGCTCCCCACAACGAGGCGAAGCCGAGCATCGTCAAAAAGACGAAAAGCGCTTTGACGCCGATTGCTGGCTATCGCCGGTCAACATCACGATCCATTCGACCCCCGCCGCACGCAATCGCCGCATCACCTCCGGCGCTTCTTCGCGAACTTGATCGGCGAGGCCGATCAGGCCGCAGATTTGCTCTCCGCTGCCAACCACGACCGTGGTTTTGCCCGCCCGCTGCAAAGCGTCCGCATGCTCGCTCAAAGCGGCGGTTTCCCCGGCATGCTGTTCCGCGTAGCGGGCCGAGCCCAGCCAATAAGACTTGCCGGCGATCGTGCCGCGGGTGCCCTGTCCGGGCAACACCTGAAACGGTTCCGCGACGGTAACCGCAATACCGCGACGTTGGGCTGTGGCGACGATGGCGCGAGCCAGGGGATGATGACTGTGCGTTTCCAAGCCGGCGGCAATTCGCAGCAAGCCAATTTCATCCTCATCGCCAAACGGAACCAGATCGACCACATCGGGCACGCCCCTGGTTAAAGTGCCCGTTTTATCGATCGCAATCGCGCGGATACCGGCGGGGAGTTCGACAAACACACCCCCTTTAATCAAGACGCCGTTGCGGGCGGCCGAGGCTAGCGCGGCGACAATCGTCACCGGCGTTGAAATCACCAGCGCGCAGGGGCAAGCGATGACCAGCAGGACCAGCGCGCGATATAGCCAATCGGACCAGGCTGCTGAGAATAACAGCACAGGGACCACGGCGATCAACAGCGCGGTAATCATCACGATCGGCGTGTAGACCGCCGCGAAGCGTTCCACCCAACGCTCCGCCGGAGCACGTTTCGTCTGCGCGCTGCCGACCGTTTGAATGATCCGTGCCAACGTGGTCGCATCGGCCAGTTTGGTCGTTTCGATCTCCAGCAATCCATCCCCGTTGATCGTGCCGGCAAAAACTTCCTCACCCACCGCTTTCTCAACCGGCATGCTCTCCCCGGTGATCGGCGATTGATCAACGCTGCTGATGCCCTTCACGACGCGGCCATCGAGGGGAATTTTTTCATGCGGCCTGATCACCACCAGCGAAGCCAACGCCACTTCCGCTGGCGGGACATCGCGGATCGCCCCAGCTGCTTCGCGAAGGTGAGCTACGGGAGGTGAAAGGTCCAACAACTCGGCAATCGCGCGGCGAGCCCGCCCCACGCTCCATGATTCCAACAGTAAGGAAAGCGCGAAAAGGAATGCGACCATCGCCCCTTCCAACCATTCACCAATGATCACCGCCCCCACGACGGCAACGACCATCAGTAGATTCATGTCGGGCCGCAACGTCAGCAACGCCCGCCAAGCTTTGGGGAGGACCAGAAACAACCCCGCCGCGATAGCCAGCAAATAACAAGCGACGACGACACCCGACAGTAGATTTAGCTGCGGAGTAAGCTGCGGAGCGGCGGCAAATCCTGGCAAGACGGGGGCCAAGCTGACCTGCAACACCGCGCCACAGAGTGTGAGAAAACCGCTGATCACGGTCAGCGCAACACGCGGGGAAACTCGCCGGTGCGACTCGCCACCGGTTGCTCGGCGCCCCGTTTGCCCGCGCCCCGTTTGCCAGCGTTCCGTTTGCCCGCGCCCCGTTTGCCCGCGCCCCGTTTGCCAGCGCCCCGTTTGCCAGCGTTCCGCCCGGCATCCCGTGCGGGCAATCGCGCTGACGATCTCTTTGGAGGAAACAGGCAAGCCAGTCAGCTCGAACACCAACTTGCCCTGCATCAAATCAAAACCTAATCGCCGCTCGTCACCAACTAACGGGAGCAGTTCACGCTTTAATTGAGCAATCTCCTCGCCGCAATCCATACCCACCACTCGCAACTCCAATCGCTGCGGTGGGGTGCACTCTGGATTGGCTAACGTCATACCTCTCGATTTCCCAATTGCTGAAACAGCTCGGCCAAGTTCTTGACGTCGACCGGTTTAACAAAGTGACCATCAAAACCTGATTCCATAGCGTTTTGACGATCTGTCTCCTGGCCATAACCGGTCAACGCGTACAGCGGGACGCGACGATAATCTTCCATGGCGCGAATTCTTCTTGCAAATTCGTGGCCATCGAGCGTCGGCATGGAGATGTCTGAAAAAATTACTTCGGGCCGAAAATCGTGCAACACTCTGAGTCCACCTTCTCCATGCTCCGCCTCGGCCACGGTATGCCCCAGTCGTTCCAGCAGCCGCACCATCATGGTGCGAATCGCCCGCACATCTTCCACCACTAAGACTCGGAACGAGCGGGTCGATTCGGCAAGATTCTCCGACGTCGCGGGTGGTTCCCAAACGGCTGATACATCGTCCAGCAGCGGCAGGCGGATGCTGAAAGTGCAACCCTCGTTTTCTCCGTTGCTCGACGCGACGACTTGCCCTTGATGCAATTCAACCAAGGTTTTAACTAATGATAAGCCAATCCCCAGCCCGGCCAGGCCCCGCTCCTTTGCCCCGTCCACTTGAGCAAACATCTCAAATACATTTGTCAGCTCGCTGCTTTCCAGACCAATACCGTTATCGCGAACCTCAATCCAGGCGAATGCGTCTTCACGTCCGGCTGATAGCCAGATCTCACCCGCGGCGGGTGTATATTTAGCAGCGTTGTTGAGCAAATTTACGACAACCTGCACCAGTCGCACGACATCGCCGTCGACGACCAATGGTTGTTCACTGTTGCTGAAATGTAAAATTTGGTTTGAGTTCGTGATAAAGGGCCGCGCCGCCTCGACCGCTCGCACCAGCACTTCCCGCAAATCACAAGGCTCGGTTTGCAAGGTCAGCTTACCGCGACTGATCCGGGAAACATCCAATAAGTCATCGATTAGTCGCACCATCTGGACGACTTGCCGATCAATCACCTCACTCAACTCGCGGACTTCCGCCGAGATGTCGGTTTTCAATTGCAGTAATTGCACAGCCGACTTGATCGGAGCCAATGGGTTGCGGAGTTCATGAGAGAGGGTCGCCAGAAAATCATCTTTGCGACGATTCGCTTCCGCTAACTTTGCCGCTACCTGCCGCAGTTCTTCCGCCAATGCCTCCCGCTCGGTGATATCCAAATTGATCCCGACCCAGCTCGTGATCTCACCCTGCTCGTTGATCACGGGGCGACCGCGAGTCAACACGGTCCGCATTGTCCCGTCGCGGGCAATCACCCGATGCTCGCGTTCCCAGGGCTCGCCATTCTGCCGACATTCGTCCCACTCGGCCAGCATCTCAGGTACATCGGAGGGAATCAGCCGCCTGGTCCAATCACCGGCGCGAGCCTCTTCGAGTGTCATGTCGAGTAAATCTAGAAAGGATTGGCTGACATACTCGGGACGCCCATCACGATCACATAACCAGACCCCGTAATCAATCGCTTCGCCCATGATGCGAAAACGTGTGGTGCGGTCAATTAAGGCCGCGGCCGTTTGCTTCATATCATGAATATCAGTGGCCGTCCCCAACCATCGCACCCCATCCTCGCCCTGCGAACGCAAGGCGCGACTCAAATGCCAACGGTAACTACCATCAGCCAGCCGCACCCGATGCTCACATCGATAAGCCTGTCCTGTTTGTAAAGCTCGTTGCCAAGCCTCCAGGGTCAGCTCAAGTTCATCGGGATGAACAACTGGCTGCCAATTCCAAACACCATGCTCATCCTGCTGGATTCCCGCGTAGCGAGATACTTGTGAGTTGTAATATGTCACCACCCCATCATTCGTTGTCGTCCAGACTAACTGGGGCATTGCCTCCGACAAATGTCGAAACCGCTCTTCGCTCGCCCGCAGCATCCGCTCCGTCCGCTTGCGATCGGAAATATCAACCGCGGAGCATACCAATTTGCTAATCTCCCCCGACTCGTCTCGCCAAGGCGCGATCTGGAAATCGAGCCAGTTGGCATCAGCTCCCGCGGAGGCGATTGGCATATCAAACCGCACGACTTGTCCCCTTGCAGCCAGCTCAATCGACTCTCGCAATTGTCGCTGAACCTCGGCGGAATAATTCCACCATGGATAATTCCACAACTGCTGCCCCAGCTCAAATGTCGCCTCGCCTGCACTGTAGGGCAAAGGAGCTCGATTGGCCTGCAACAACGTTCCATTCGTAGCCACCACACCGACGAAAGCGATCAAGCTCTCTAACACCTCCTGGTTACGACTCAACTGGCAATTTCGCTCGGCCGCCTCCGCGAAAGCTGCCGTGGTGCTCCGTGGTCGGGCCAATTCCGTTGCCACGCCGGCCCAACAAACGATCTGTTCGGTCGCGTCAAAAATGGGTTTTAATTCCAAACCGAATGGTTGATACTCGCCATCATGACGCCGCAGCCTCGCCTGAGATGTCAACGCTTCTTCGGCAGACAAGGCAGCTTGCCAAGCATCCCAAAGAGCCGGTAAATCCGCGGGGTGCACCGCCTGCTGCCAACACTCCTCTTGATCGGCGGCATACCCCCAGCCGATAAACTTCTGCCAACCCGGATTGGCATAGTCGAGTTGCCCACTGGCCAAAGCAGTCCACACCAACTGAGGTAGCGATTCGGCCAACCGCCGAAAGGGCTCGGCCGGATTGACCGCAGTTCCCGTAAGCGTCTGAAGATGATTAGCAGCGGACATAGCAAAATCAAAGCCAATGCGGATCCCAATGACAACGCAATCGTGGTGTTAGGTTAGCGTACGCAAGGAGCCAAAAAAAGGCTCACCGTTCTTAAGCGGGAAAACTACGACAGCCAACATGCACGGCGAACAACAGCTGAAATCGACGGCTGACAGCGATGATAGCACCATGTCGCTGCCCGGGGTAAACTCAGGTAGTGGTCAGTGATCGCCACTGGCGGCAGGGGCCCTCGGTAACTCTCAACACGCCATTTTTCCCGCGACCACACCCTTAATCAACGTATTCATGAGCGCTCAATCTTCTCTTCGCAGCCGACAGTTTCGTCACGCCTGCTACGAATTCGAGCAACGAATGCAGACTGGCGAGAAGCCTCAGATTGAGTCATTTCTGCCATCCCTGACCGAGGAGGAACGCCCAGCACTGTTGCGTGAATTAATCGCCATCGAAGTCGAATTGCGACTTGACCAGGGAGACACACCGCTCGCTAGCGAGTACACCCTGCGGTTCCCCCAGCAATCACGATTCATCCAACAGCTATTTGGCGAGACGATCGAGATGGCGGTAGATTTTCAGCAATCGCTGACAGATCGGGCTCCCTCGCTGGCCAGCGGCAAAGACGATGAGAGCACGTTTTTGACCGCCGAAAAGCTTGGTAACACAACTTGGTTACCATCCCACCCGACGGATGAACAATTTACTAATCAAGGAGTCATCCGGCACTATCCCCCCAACCAGACATTACCTAGCAACACAACGTTTGGTGACTACGAGTTGCTCCGGGAAGTCGCTCGCGGAGGCATGGGGATCGTGTATCAAGCCCGGCAAAAGTCACTCGATCGCGTTGTTGCTTTAAAGATGATTCTTTCCGGACAGTTCGCTGGCGGAGACGACGTCAAGCGTTTTTATGCCGAAGCCCAAGCGGCTGCCAATTTGGATCACCCGCGGATCGTTCCGATTTATGAAATTGGTGAGCATGCGGGACAACACTTCTATTCAATGGGGTTTATTAATGGCCACAGCTTGGCCGAACCGTTGCGGCATGGCCCACTCACACCCAGCTTGGCTGCCAAGTATGCCCAACAAATCGCCGAAGCAATTGCTTATGCCCACGCCCAGGGAGTCATTCATCGGGATATAAAACCAGCCAACGTGTTGATCGATTCAGCGGGGCAGATTCGCGTTACCGATTTTGGATTGGCAAAACGCATTGATACCGACAGCGACCTGACGGGCACCAGCCAAGTCTTAGGTACGCCGGCGTACATGTCGCCCGAGCAGGCCCGCGGGAATGCCGCTGATGTCAATCAACTGGCCGATGTGTATTCGCTCGGTGCGCTGCTCTACTGTTTATTGGCGGCACGCCCACCTTTCCAAGCCGCCACCACACTCGACACGCTGCTGCAAGTTCTCCACAACGAGCCCATCCCGCTGCGAAAAATCGACCCTTCCATTCCCCGTGACTTAGAGACAATCTGCGAGCGGTGTTTACAAAAAGAGCCTAGGCAACGTTACCAATCTGCGCAAGCCATAGCCGACGATCTAAACCGCTGGCAACAACACCAACCGATTCAAGCTCGCCCGATCTCAGCGGTTGAGAAAGGCTGGATGTGGTGCAAACGAGAACCGCTCGTGGCCAGCCTGATAGTTGCCATGATTGGCTTTTTGTTAATCGGCTCGAGTTTACTCTGGGAACGGCTTAATGCCTCACGCGCAGCGGGACTGGTCGACGCTTTGACCACAGCCGATGCGATCCAGGTTCCAGAGATCATCGACGCATTGCAAACGGTCAATTGGTGGGCCGAACCACTACTGACCTCAGCATGGCAAGATATCGAGTCCGACGACCATCTCAAACGACGCGTGGGAACTGCTTTGCTGTCCAGTCAACCAGATACGCTTCAACCGTCCGAGATTCGACCAGCTCTGCTTGAGTTAATGCTGGCGACTGAGGACCCCCGAGAATTCCTACTACTCCGCGACCAGTTAACACCTTTCATGTCAGGCCACACTATTCCACTCTGGGAAAGAGTGGCTTCATCATCGTCGCCGAGCGAACGTTTTCGCATCTTGATTTCGTTGGCTGCTTTCGATCCCGAGTCAACGCGTTGGCCACAACACGCCGCAGTATGCGTGGCCGAACTGCTAGCTTCCAACTCGCTCCATATAGGACTTTGGAGCGACGCGATCAGCCCCATCCGCCATCAATTGGTAACACCACTAAGTCGCGCCGCCCGCGCGGAAGTTGATCATGAACGAGGGCGCGTCGCGGCAACCTTGCTGACACGGTTCGCCGCAGATCGCCCGGATGTGTTAATCGAATTAGCGTTATCTGCTTCCCCAGCACAATTCAAGATCGCCTGGCCCGCGTTGCCTGCCGCCTCATTGACGATTCCAGCTCTGGAACGCGAGCTAGCGCGTCAAGCTCCACCACAAGCTGACGACGATGCTTTAGACCAACTGGCCACTCGTCAAGTCAATGCCGCCGTCACGCTCTTTCGTCTCGGGCTGACCACTCCAGCTTGGTCGCTACTGAGCGATACATCCAATCCACGACACAGAACTTATCTCATCCATCGCTTTGCCAGCTTCGAAGCAGAGCCCGATGGGTTATACCAGCGTTTTACCACCGAACAAGATCTTGGTGTGCGACAAGCCATTTTATTAGCGCTCGGAGAATACGATCCTCAACAAATAGCAAGCAACTTGCGGGGGCAAGTTATCAACTTGGCAGCCGCGGCAATCGTGACAGGCCGTTCACCCGGCATCCACTCCGCGGGACGCTGGCTGCTTCAACGCTGGGAGCAGCTCGAGCCTCTGCAACAGGCTCTCGGCACGCTGGCCAACCAGACAGAAAAAAACACTATCCAAAACGGGTATCAGTTGGCCGCGGCGAATCAGTGCTACGCGATCATCCCCGCCGGGACAAGCTTTCTCGTCACCGAGTTTGCGTACCCAGATGACGCTCCTCCCAGCAAAACCGAACGCTACGAAACACTGCCCCATTCCCTAGCGGTTGCCACGGATAAAGTCACGCTCGCTCAGTTCCGTCGCTTTCTTGCCGACACTGCGAAGTTTGATGAGCAAATGGAATATCCATTCGAGACGGCTCAAGCGGGTGACGCCCAACATCCGGCCACTCAAGTTACATGGGTGCAAGCTGCCAGATATTGTCGCTGGCTCAGCGAACAAGCGGGCATTCCCCCAGAACAGATGTGCTTTCCTGAAATTACCGAAATCAAGGAAGGCATCGATTTGCCCCCCGATTATCGTCAACGCAGCGGCTATCGACTGCCGACTCAACAGGAATGGGAGTGTTACTGCCGAGCGGGCACGACAACGCGATTTCCTTTTGGTTCTGATGTCGCCATGCTGCGTGAGTACAGCTGGCATGCGGAAAACTCGGGCCGCAATTTGTATCCCACCGGCTCGCTCAAACCAAACAACTGGGGTTTATTTGATCCTCTCGGCCAATGCCATGAATGGTGCATCGATACGATCTTTTTCTCGCCCGAGGTTCGCGAGCGGATTTTCCGGAGCACAGCTCGTTTTGATGATGGCGCTGAGGCTGCCGTTGCCTCGCCAGGCGTGAGTGCCAACCGCGCTACGTACCGCGGCAACGAATGCGGCTTCCGCATCGTGCGGACGCTGCCAGGCTTATCGATCTGACAACTCTCGCAAAGCTCGCTTGAGCGGGTCATCTTTCGGTTCCGCCTCAGAGAATGTCTTGGGATCGAGGGGGCGAACTGCGCCGGGATTGTTGGCGCGTTTGGCTGATCGAAACACATCTAAATCGCCACCTGGGAATAAGTCCCCGGGAGGGATGACAAAGTAACCAACGCCTTTCGGTTGATAGTTAATATCCTCAATCCGCTGCGGGCTCTTGCCAGTGCGATCAATGGCAATCGATTGCAGAAATTTCTCGTACACGGTCACGTCGTAATAAACGACCGGAGGAACCGCGGTGACAAACTGTTGTTGAAAGACGTTGCCGAGGGGATCGGCAACTTGATAGCTTTCCACGAAGGTTGCTCCCGAGTCACGTTGAAACTCGAAATTCCGCGAGCCACCGGCGGGAATTGCCAGATCGACGAAAGTCCCGGAGCGTAAATCGGTAATTCGGACCAACAATTCGCTGGAGTGGGTGTTGACCAGTCGCGTGGCGGCCGGGGGGAGTGGGGGATTGGGCCGCATCGCATGCTCGGCCATCTGCTGCACGGGAATGTTAACAACCGGAGGAGGTGGAGCGGGATCGAAAATCCACTCTTGCGCAGCGCGTCCGCTGGGCGGTTGTAAGCTGACCTGGGAATCCGTTTCGCCGGTTAAAAATAATCCCCGGAAGCCGACACTTTGCAATCGCACCGCTTGCGGCGCTCGTGGCGAGCGGGAGACTCGCCATAATTGCTCGAATTTATCGTCCGAACGCTCGATCCCCACCCGCCCCGTTTCGCGATCAACAGCCAGCGACCAGAGTCGCCCCGCCTCGAACAGCTGCAAGCGAACAGTGTTTTGCCCGACGGGAGCCAACGTCCAGTATTGCGCCCGGCTGGGACGTTGAGGCCGCATCGCCACGCTGCGTTTGGCCCCCGCAGTCAACACCCAGCGACGGGCAACAGTCGCTTCGGTAGCCAACGTACCGAGCATCGGTTCGCCCGCTGGTGGCAAACCGAAAGGTGCTTGAGGCTGTGCGGCGCAGCAACTGGCCATCCAGCCGCATAACAGCATCGCGGCGGCGTGTCGAAATCGCATGTTTCAGTTTCCCCTTCGAAAAGCGTTGTGCACAAATAGCGTGCAACACAGTCTCGGCAGGGCAAATTGCGGCAAGCCCGCACCGTGAACAGCCGTCTTAGCCATTATAGGCATTCAGCGGCTGAGGTGACGTGGGGCCAACGAAGCGCAACGTCGGCTATCCGAAATCACCAAGCTGCCGAATTATCCAAATCCACAGATTCAGGACTGCAGACAACATTCCACAAGAAGAGCGGACCGTTTAAAAAGAAATTGAGGTTTCAGCACGGAGCTACTCTCCGAACGGCTCCTCACCGAAACGTTTCAATAAAAAGTGGGTGGAATCAAGCATTGCGGTGGGCAATAACCGCTGAGAGCACGCACGCCCAATGCGGCAAACCGACAAATGACGGTGAAAAGTCAAAGAGGCGACGCCGGGATTCGAACCCGGGATGTCGGATTTGCAATCCGATGCCTTAGCCGCTTGGCCACGTCGCCTTGTGTTCGTCTACGAAGATTAGGAAAATGAAGCCGGTCAGTCAAGCTGTGATGGTCGCTTAGCTCCGTTAATGCTCGCACGCTCATTAGATCGCCAGTGCTAGAGCGCCCGTAGATGACCTGTGGTATCGTCCGCCAGACCACAGCGACTTGAGGCTAATGCCGACGCTTTGAAACTCATCGCCGCCAATAACCACCGCACAACTGCGAAGCAACACTGCGGAAATGGGTAGCGCGGGGCGGGCTAGGGCGGCCCTGCGAGCGATTGGGGACAATCGCTCTACAATGCGTGCGGCCCTGCGAGCGATTGGGGACAATCGCTCTACAATGTGGCTGGTGGGCCAGGCGGAGACGACAGCGGGACTCGGGTCGAGTATCCTGGGCGATCAGCAGTTCACGATCGATCGAGTGAAACGCTCGGCAATTACGACAAAGGACTTTGTGGTGAAGCAAGTGGTGGCTGTCGTCAAACCCTACCTGGCCGAACAAGTGCTGGAGGCACTTCGCCGCGCACCGCTGGAGGCGCTCAGCGTGACCGAGGTCAAAGGATTCGGGCGACAAAAAAGCTATCTGGATGAATACACCAAGTCAGAATATGCCGAGGCTTTTCTGCCCAAAATCGAAATCACGATGTGGGTTGATGATGCTCGCGTTGATGAAGTTTTACAAAAAGTTGTCGCCGTCGCCCGCAGCGGGCGAATGGGGGATGGCAAAATTTTCGTTCTTCCAGTTGCCAGCTTTTGGTAACTCGAACCACCTCAGGAGATTGCAATGCGAAGACAGCAAGTTTACGGACTCATAGCGGGAGTAATTGCGATGATCAGCGGCGGGAGCAGCGAAGCGCAACAGAATACGGCCAAAGAAGTCTACGAAATCCGCCAATACAGCTTGGATGAAGCTGGCGACGGCGAGGCGCTCGACACCTACCTTAGCGAAATCCTAGCGCCCGCCCTGAAACGAGCCGGTACTGGTCCCGTCGGCTTGTTGGCTCCCGTCGCCGACTCCGAGTCGTCCGACCGGTTTGTGTTCATCACTTACAAGTCGGCCAACCAAGTGGCGGAGGTGGTCGCCCAGATGGATGCCGACGAAACGTACACCGCCGGCCAACATGCATTTGAAGCGGGGGGCCCAAAGAATCCGCCCTACAGCCGCGTCTCCAGCGAACTGCTGCTGGCCATGGACTGCATGCCGGCCGCCAAAATGCCCACTTCGATCGGCACGCCCGACTCGCGAGTCTATGAATTGCGAGTTTACGAAAGTGCCACTGAACACTTGGGAGACTTGAAAGTCGAAATGTTTAACGCGGGCGAAGTACCGATTTTCCTCGATTGCGGCATCGAACCGGTGTTCCTCGGACAAGCGTTGATCAGCCGTTACGCGCCCTCATTGAGCTACTTGACCGCGTATCCAAATGACGCCGCGCGACTCAAATCGTGGGACACTTTTCGCCAACACCCTGACTGGAAAGTGCTGGCGGCAAACCCCCGCTACCAAGGCACGGTCAGCAAAATCTACAAGTTTGTGCTGCGTCCCTTGCCCGGCTCCGACATGTAGCATCCCGAGCGATTTTTCCGATAGGTTTTGTGCCGAGCAAAAAACGGGCTTTAACTGAGCCCCGCAAAGTTGCTACAGTAGGAACCTAACGCGGGAAAACGCTACCTCCACGGACGGAATGGATCGATGATTGCAAGGACGCTAAAACGAATTTCGCTCGCTGCCACCGCATTTGCCGCGTTGTCGATGCTCGCCAACGTCAGCTCGGCGCAGATTCCTGGCAATCCAAAAGCAGCGGGCCAAAATCCAGCCAATGGCAATCCTGGCGCTGGCAATCCAGCCAATGGAGCGCGAGCCAACGGAACTGGGCAACGTCGCGTGGAGCCAGGCCGCCCCTTTGCCCCGCCCAGCGAAGCGGAACAGACGAGATTGACTCAACTGCTGGCCGCTTGGGAAAAACAAAGCCAGGGGACCAAGAATTTAACGTGCGAATTTACGCGTTGGCACTTTAACAACACTGATGCACCGGCTGGGGTTCACGCGACCTGGGCCCACGGCTCGATCAAGTATGCCGCCCCAGACAAAGGTATGTTTCGCGTCGATGTGCTGAAGTCCTTCCAGGGGTTTAAGGACGGCAAGCCGGTCTATGAGTCGGACCCCAAGAATTTTGGCGAGTATTGGGTCTGCAACGGATCGGAGTTGATCGAATTTGATCGCACCAAGAAAGAATGCAAGGTTCAAGTAATTCCACCTGAAATGCGAGGGCAGAAGATTTTTGCCAGCCCATTGCCATTCGTTTTCAACCTCGATGCCGAAGACATTCAGAACCGTTATTGGATTCGCGAAGTGCCTGCCCCCGAAGGCAAGACGGGCGTCTATGTGCTGGAGGCATGGCCCAAGCAGCAAGTCGACAGAGCGCAATACCGACTGGTAAAAATCGTGATCAGCGGCCAAACTTTTTTACCCGAATCGTTGCTTATCTACGCGCCCAATTTTGACCTCAAGGAAGCCCCAATCTGGGACCATTACAACTTCAGTTCGATGAAACGAAACGCAGTGCTGGCCAATCTGCAGCAATTCATCGACACCTTTATCAAAGCGCGTCCCCCCAGCGATTGGAAAGTCGTTCGCGAGAACTTCGGTTCGATCCAACAAGCGGCGGCACCACAAGATAACCCCATTCGCTAAAGCCACCGTTAGCGGTTTTGGCGCTAGCCACCGTTTTATTGCAGGCGATTTGTTTGATTCAATGCGGGAACCGCGGCACTAGCGCCAAAGCGGCTAACGAGAACCGCGGGCAAACGGCGAACGGCAAAACCGCAACTGGGGGCCAAGCCGTGCGCCCGTTTGCAGAGCGTTGGTAAAGTCCGTTAGAATGGCGCCTTGCCTGGAGGGGACCAGTGGGTGTTCGTTCAGGCCGCCTGCTACCCTGATCGACTGCTACGCGATGGCCACACCCTCGATTGAACGTAATGAGCGGAGTAGGCTGCTACCCCGCTTGTCGCTCCGCAACGTCCTCATCTTGCTCACCTTGGGTGTGCTGCTCGCTTGGCTGGCTAGAATGGCCTACGCTGGCGATCGCATTGCCACCACCTTGCTGCTGACCTGCGGCAGTTTTCTGCTCTTCAAGCTGCTTTCTACAGCCCTCTTCATCATGGCTTGGCTGCCGGCGGTCATTGTCCGCCGGCAAGTTGACGACCGCTTGCGCGGCAATCCATTTGCGGCGGACCAACTGCCGCCCCAAATTCTTCCGCCCAAAACGCATTCATGAGCGGGCCCTCGATGCGCGACACACCCTTCCGCAGCCGCCGCTTTGCTGGCCTGTTGCTGCTCATCCTCGGTAGTCTATTAGGACTCCCCGGGCTGCCGACTTTCCTCAGCCCTGCCTGGGCGGGCGGCACGAGCTGGACCACCTTCAAGCTTCCCGGCAACCAAGCTGCGGTCGACGGCTTTACCTGTGACATCGCCATCATGGCTGGCGAAAACGAAGGTTACTTGCCGCTGCGGATCACGGCGCGATCGTCGGTCGGGCGGTTCCCAGGCGACCGCACCATCCAGCTGCGGTTGTTGCCGCAGGATGGTCCGAACTGGCCAACACCGCAAGCAATCTACTTGGCCTCGTTCACCTTGGAGGCTGGCTCCGCGACGTGCGTCAAGTCATTTTACTTACCCAAATATTTCCTCGGTCTCGACGGCGCGTTGCAGTTATATGATGCGGAAGGCAGCTTACCCGGTTATCGAGCCACGCTGACGAATTCGGCTCCCAATTTAGCGCGGATCGAGCTCAGCCCGCTGGACGTGTTCCCTCGCTTTGCGTTGATCATGCCCGACGAGCAGGATTTGGTCAGCCCCACGCCCGAGCCCTGGCAACATATCCCCGACTTGCGCTCTCTCGATTCGGTGGTCTTTCCTCTGGGCGAGTATTTATTAGCGCGAAATGTGGTTCGCGCCAACAGTGATCAAGCTTTAAACTATCTTACAACCACCTCGCTGCAGGCTTCCCAGTTGCTAAGATTTTCCGACGCTCATGATAGCTGGTTAGGTTATGAGGGTGTCGACGTCGTCATGCTCGCTTGGCCGCTGCTGGAAAAACTAAAAAGCACGCAACCGGCCAAGTATGCAGCGTTGCGGAATTGGGTTTCCAGCGGTGGAGTCATCTGGACTTACGCGGCCCCGCCGGTGGCAGAGATGGCTGATTTCCTCGCGGTCCAGCAGCCGCTGCCAGATCCCGAAGATGAGCCTTCGCTGATTGTAAAGAGCTTGTCGCCAAGCATACCGTTGGCGTCAGTTCAAGATACCCAACCGCTGCTAGCTTTTTTGCCTCGCGCCATGTCGGCGGCCGATACGACGCTGCGGATAATCCCCCGCCCGGAGTTACCCTCTCGCTTACCTGCCGGACATCCTATCTTGGCCAGCGAGACCGTGGCCGAACTGGAGGCAGAACTGCGGCGCTTGCCCGTCGAGGCGGGCTTGGTGATTGGCATCCAGGCCGCTGATCCCTTTCCCGGCTCGGCCCAACTGTGGCATACGGTAAGGCGGTTGTCTGGCAACAACCAAGTTTGGCAGCATCGCCGGGGAACTTCCTTGGTGCACGGGACAACCGGGTACTGGGATTGGTTGCTAGCCAACGTGGCCCGGCCGCCGGTCTATGCGTTTCTTTTTGTGCTAACGGGATTTGTGCTGTTGGTGGGGCCAGTCTCTTATCATTTTACCCGTCGAGCGGGACGCACCTATTTGATGTTTATCATCGCGCCGGTGTTGGCCACGCTGGCCACCTTGATGTTATTTGGTTACGGCTTTGTCGCGGATGGTTTTGGCACACAAGTTCGCGCGCGGCAGATTACTTGGGTTGACGGCCAAAGTGGTAACGCGGCCCGCATGACCCGGGCCACCTACTTTGCCGCCTTCCGCCAAAACGACGGTTTGCAATTCCCGCTTGAGGCGGCAGTTTACCCAGTCCGCGACACGGTGGAGCGATGGCAAACGCGGCGCCAAGAGTTACGCAGTGATCGTCAGATTTTGCTCAGCGACGAGCACCAACAGTTCCTCGGTGAATTCTTTCCCGCTCGTTCTCAGAACCAATTTCTGTGCTTTGAACCCGCGGTTGGACCTCAAGGTATCAAAGTTCTAACCTCGACGGCCGAGCAACTAACGATTCAAAACAATTGCAGCACGGATATTGATTTCTTAGTGCTGGCCGATCAAGCGGGTGATTATTGGCAACTCACCGATGCCACCTGCCCGAGTGGCGGCACCAGCCAAATGACACCTTTGGCAAGCGAAAAATTAGGCAACCTGCTACGGCAACTATATTTGCAAGATCAACCAGAACCCCCGTTCGGTTATAGTGCCCAGGCGCGTGATCGCCGCGCGGTGTATGAGATCGAACAAATCTTAAGCCGACGGATCGCCACCGATCAGCCTTGGACCAGTTCCAATGCCGAGCTGGGTGTCTTTGAAGCAAGACTGCAAACAATGATTTTGAATGATGCGAGGTTACCACCGGGCTGGTTTGTCGCCACCGCGTCACTGGAGCGAAAAGCGATCGCGGTCCCCAGCGCTGATGCGGTGGAAAGCGTGCATTACATCATGGGGAGTCTGCAATGGTAGCGACAACGGGGGGCGATGACACGGTAATCGAATTGCGTCGATTGCATCGTTTTTTCGGCACCACACGAGCCGTCAACGATGTCTCCTTTGCGGTCAAACGAGGCGGCGTGTTTGGTTATATCGGCCCCAACGGAGCTGGTAAAACAACCAGCATGCGAATTTTGGCAACATTGGAATTGCCTAGTTTCGGAGATGCCTTTGTCGATGGTTTTTCGGTTGTCAATGATCCTGAGCGAGTTCGCCGACGACTGGGATTCATGCCCGACGCGTTTGGCACTTACGCCAACGTGAGTTGCGCCGAGTACTTGGACTTTTTTGCCAGATCGTATGGGCTAGTGGGGCGCGAGCGGATGCAACGTGTTCGGCGAGTGCTCGATTTCACGGGCGCCGCCGGCATGGCCGACAAACCGATTCGCGGGCTCAGCAAAGGCATGAAACAACGGCTCTGCTTGGGGCGAGCCTTGGTGCACGATCCGGCGGTGCTGATCCTCGACGAACCGGCCGCCGGACTCGACCCCCGCGCCCGCATCGAATTAAGAAAGATGATTGGCACGTTGGCTGCCGAGGGGAAAACGATTTTGGTCAGCAGTCATATTCTGACTGAGTTGGCCGAAATGTGCGACTCGGTGGGAATTATTGAGCAGGGTCAGTTATTGGCGACCGGCTCGGTGGACGAAATCCAGCGGCAGCGCCAACAGCATCGCGAGTTGTCGATTCGCGTGCTGGGGGGCGCCCAGCCGCTGGCCGATTTCCTCCAGTCTCAAGAAGCTTGCGAGAAAATTATCGTCGATGGAGAACTGCTGCGAGCCGAGTTTACCGGCGACGTTTCCGCCCAAGCCAATTTGCTGCAAACTCTGATCGCTAACCAATTTCGCTTAGCCGAATTCACCGCCCGGAGTAAATCCTTGGAAGATGTATTCTTGCATGTAACGGAAGGGATTGTGCAATGACGGCGATCGAATTGCCCGCCACGTCCCCAGGCAACGCATGGCTCCGCAGGCTGGACGATGTGACCATCCGGGTTGGAGATTGGCTAAACCCGATCTTAGTAAAAGAAGCCAGACAGGCGCTGAAAAGCCGACAGTTTCTCATCACCTTTTCGTTGCTGTTGGTGGCCGCTTGGGGCTGGACGGCAACGGCGATTCTGATGTTGATGCCGAGGATTTATTATGTCCCCAGCGGGCAAACGCTGCTGATTGGCTACTACTTGGTGTTAGCCGTCCCCATGCTGCTGGTCGTGCCGCTGGCCGCACACCGCAGCTTGGCTGCGGAAGTGGACGACGGGACTTTAGATCTGCTGAGCGTCACTAGCCTTTCACCGATGCAAATCATCACCGGGAAATTGGCCAGCGCGGCGCTGCAGATGATGCTCTATTTTGTTGCCCTCTTTCCCTGCGTGGCGTTCAGTTACGTGTTGCGAGGAGTCGATTTGCCCTCGATCGTCGGCATGCTGGGGCTGACCATCGCGGTCGGAATCTTGCTGACGGTGTTTGGGCTTTTCTTGGCGGCCTTGCCGAAAAGTCGAGCTGGCCAACTGGGCATGTTGGTGGGGATGTTAATCATTGAAATGATTGCCCAGTACGCAGTCGCCATGTTAGCGATCGAGATCATTCAAGGAGGTTTCTTTGGTGAAATTGATGTGCGTTTTATCGCCAACACGGTGATCATCATCGGCATCACGGCAACAGCCGCGTTGGTGCTGCTGCGGGCCGCGGCTGCTGAGCTATCGCCGCCCAGCGAGAATCGTTCAACCCCCATCCGCAAAGCGCTGATCTGGCACCAATCAGCAGTGGTCAGTTGGTTGATCTACTATTTGCTGGAACCGCGCAGCAGCAACGTGGGACTGATAATCGCCATCTGTTACATGTCGGCTTTTTGGACTTTGGTCGGCGGATTAATGGTAAGTGAGAGCAGCATTTTGACTCCCCGCGTGCGGCGGGAAATGCCGGCGACTTTTCTGGAACGAGCTTGGTCGACCTGGATGACTCCCGGCCCAGCAACCGGGCTGGTTTACGCCGTGCTTTCGTACTTTACTTTTTGCGTGACGGTGCTGTTCGTAACTGTGCTGGCGCCCAACAACGTCACCAATGCTGGCGGCATGATGGTGGTGGTACCGTTCGCCGATCCGGTGCCGCTAATGATGACGTTCGGTGGGTACATGATGCTAATCTTGACCCTGACCCGGTTGATGATGGCCCTGATTCGCAAACGCACGCCGACGCAGCCGGCGGTGGGGCTAGCCGTGATGGTCATCGTGGGCGGCTTCCTGGCGGTCACTCCTTATTCTGTGGCTCTCTGGTGGAATGAATTTCGCGGTTTGGATTGGACCTATTGGCAGGTGACCAATTGGGCCTGGACGATCGGTCTGTTATTCTCCGGCACGCTCCCTCCGGCCGCGTCCTTCGTGGTGCTGACCATCGGTGCCATTACTTGGGGCTTGGCGCTTGTCACCATGGGGCAACGCGTTTTGCCGCTCCGTGTGGCCACTCCCCAGCGAGTGCTGGAAGAGGACCGTCCCATGCTGCTTGCCGAGGCTGACCCACTTGGCCAGCCAGACCCGGTAGCACCGGTTGACCCATTGGGTTACGAAGAGCCGCTGCCGGGGGCTGTCGAACCATAAGGCAATCTTGCCCAGCTTCAACTGCCCAGCTCCAGCTGCCTCGCATTCGATTATATTTTTCCGCAGACATTTTTCGCTCGCATTTTCCGCTCGCATTTTTCGCTCGCAGTCCATTAGTAATTATGAATGATGAAACTCCGCCCCCGGGCGACTCCCCATCCGAGCACCAGCCGTCGCAACCCAATCTTCGCGCGCGCGTTCCCGATCATGTCAGCGGGGGCGTATTCAGCACGGGTGTCATCGTGATGACACGACCGACCGAAATCGTGCTCGACTTTGTGCAAACCATCGGCCGTCCGCAACGCGTCGCCTCGCGAATCGTGCTGCCGCACGCGGTGCTGCCGCAATTTATTGATGCGTTAACGAAAAACGTGGCGATTTACACCAATCGTTTTGGTCCACCCCAAGCACCCCCGACGGCTCAACAAGCAAAACCGGCCAGTGGCGAACCGGGAGCCGAGCCGCGGCGTCCGTCCGCGGAGGAAATCTATGACGAGTTACAGATTCCTGACGCCGTGCTGAGTGGGGCTTATGCCAACGGCGTTATGATTGGCCATGGATCAACCGAATTCAGCCTCGACTTCCTGACCAGTTTCTATCCGCAGTCAGCCGTCAGCGCGCGCATTTTCCTGTCCGCTGGGCAAGTCCCCCGGTTGCTCGAATCACTGCAAGGTGCTTCGAAGAACCTTGGCCAGCAGCCACCGCCGGGCAGTCAGCAGCCGCCACCCAATTCACCCCCCAGTCCTCCGCACGAGCCAGGAGATCCGCAACCGTGAGTGCGTCGGCCGATGATTCCACTCCGCTGCAATTCAGCCCTCGCGACCCGCAACCGATTCCTCAGGGGTTACCGTTGGTGCTGGCCAGTTCTTCGCCCCGCCGTCAGCTACTCTTGACTGCGGCGGGATATCAATTCATCGTGGATCCCCCCGACGACTCGGCTGAATGCGGAATTTGCAGTCGGGAGACACCTCCCGAATTGGTCGCCCGACTGGCGATGCAGAAAGCGGCCGATGTGGCCAAGCGGACCGACCGGGCGATGGTGCTGGGGGCCGATACCGTGGCCGAATGCGTGGGTCGCATTTTAGGAAAACCGGTTGACCGCACGCACGCTAAAGAAATGCTCACCTTGCTCCGTGGACGTCCACACAGCGTTTACACCGGAGTCTGTCTTTGGAAACGTCCTGACAATCAGATGCTGATTGACGTCGTCAGAACAGAATTAGTGATGCATCCGGTCTCCGCCGACGAGTTGGAAGCATATCTCGACAGCGGGCGTTGGGAAGGCAAAGCGGGTGCTTTCGGATACCAAGATGGCAATGACTGGCTGGAGGTAACCGGGGGGAGCGAAAGCAACATCGTGGGATTGCCGATCGAGCGGTTGGGAGAGCTGTTCAACGCCTTCGACCAACTCGCTTCGCATGTGGATCCCACTGACGTGTAGACTTTTGCTGAAAATTGGGGTTGGCTCAAAACCGTCATTCAGGGCAGAATACTTCCTAACTTGCCTATACTCACCTAGTGATCCCACTTTGTTTCACGGTCGAACGGAATTGGAAATGAACCAGACGCTTCGTCATCGAATCGGCTTGGTCATCGGCACCTTGATGGTGGCGATGCTGTCGAGCACCCCCGTTTCCGCCCAGCAATGGGCTCGGGATATGTTTGCCGAAACCGACCATAATTTTGGCACCGTTGCTCGCGATTCCGACACAGCGTTCACTTTCAAATTCGTCAACAAGTACAAAGAAACGGTCCACATCAAATCGGTCCGCAGCAATTGCAATTGCACGACTCCTTCGGTGGTCGAGGATTTAGTCAAGTCGCAAGAGGAGAGTGGTGTGATCGCCACTTTCAACACCAGCGCGTTTACTGGTTCACGGGCCGCCAAGATCACGGTCGAATTTGACAAACCATTTTACGCCGAAGTTGAATTGACCGTCCGAGGCACGATCCTCAGCGACGTCAATCTGGAGCCGAACAAGATCGCGTTTGGCGGGATCCCCAAGGGTCAGCAGCCGATCGAGGAACTCAAAGTCAGTTTTCAAAAACGTCCCAACATCAAGATCCTGGACGTGCGGAGCGTTTCTTCCGATGTCTTGGTGGAGCTGAAAGGCCCGACGCGAAGTCAGAACAGCGTTGACTATCTACTGCGGGTCCAGCTTAAACCTTCCGCCCCGGTGGGTGATTACAAGACTCAGTTAACGTTGCTGACGAACGATCCCGGCTTGACCAACATCGCGGTTCCAGTGGAGGGCCAAATTCGCGCGGCGCTCGATGTGAAACCCGATTCGCTTCATTTTGGGCCCTTGGAGCCTGGTGGCAGCGGCTCGCAACGCATCACACTCCGCGCCGACCAGCCATTCAAAGTAACGAAAGTTACATCGCCGGAGAAACGTTTGAAGTTTAAGGTGCTCAGTGATAAAGAGAGTCCATTTCACTTCATCAAAGTGGACTTTGAGGATGACGAGCAACAGCAAGGCACCTTCCGCGCACCAGTTGTCATCGAAACTTCGCTAGGCGACGACCTTAAAGGCAGTTTGTTGATCACGGGCGAAATCAAAGCTGAATGACAGCACAGCGGTTTTACATTGTAGAGCGATTGTCCCCAATCGCTTGCAGCACTGCAAACAGCTGGGACAGCGGTTCTACAATGCAAACAGCTGGGACAGCGGTTCTACATTGTAGAGCGATTGTCCCCAATCGCTTGCGGGACTGCAAACAGCTGGGACAGCGGTTCTACATTGCAGCGGTTCTACATTCTTGCTCAGCGGGTTTTATTGCTCAGGCCGCTGGCGTAGTGAATTTTCAGCCCCTGGTCGACGTCGTGCACACCGACCAAGAACAGTCCCGCCCCCGCTTCGACCACAAACGCTGCGTTCAACATCGATAACTTGCGGCGGGGTGAATCTTGATTTTTGCCGCGCAGCATCATTTGCCCCTCCTGGAACTCCACTCGCCCGATGGCCAGCACGCCGCTGCCCACCGGTCCCGGCGGACGCTGCTCAGTGATATCGAGCAAATCACGCAGTAGATCGAGACGCTCTCGAATACTGGTCATGATCGCGTCGAGTTGCTCCAGCTCACTCGCGCTAAACCTGCCAACTTGCTCGGCCAATTCGCCCAAGGCAACAAACTGATCCACCAGCTCGCCAGCGACCGCGCGGCGATCTTCCGCCGCCGGATAAGCGGCTACCAATTGGTCAATCTGCTCGAGCCGCTTGGCTACCGCAGATGGCTCGGCGGGAATTTCATCAGCGGGCATTTCATCGGCGGAAAAGTCGTCCACTGTTAAATCATCCGCCGGATCGGTTTGATCAAACTCAGGCAGCGCCAACTCGCGGCCAGTGACTGGTTGGGGAGCCGTCGGCTCGGCATCGCCAGCACGCGAATTATTCTGGCTTGGTTCTGTTGGACTGCTTTGAGAGAGGGGAGCGGCGCGGCGCACTGTACCGCCGCCTGCAGCGCCGCTGCCCCACAAAGGAGCTTGTGGACCGCGGAAAGGCCAAAACCCCATGTCATCAAGCCGGCCCATTTGCTGGAGAATCAGCAACGCCAGCAGAATACCGACAACACCTCCTCCGGCCGCTTTGAGAATTCCGACAAGCGGCGAAGACTGTCGTCGCCGGCGAGTTGGCAGCACTCGTTCTTGGTCGGCTGGCAGCGCAGAAAACTGCGAATCGAAGGTGGCGGGTTGATCGTCGGCTTGGAGCTCAAAGCCGGCGAAGGAAGATGCTGCAGACTCCAGCACAGGCTGACCAAGTTCAGGCCGGTCAAAATGAATTGCTTCAAGCTCGGGCTGATCAAGCTCGGGTTCTCCCAACACTTCCAACATCGGCGGCAACGCCCGCAGCGCTTCGGCGAGTGGATAATCGGCTTGGCACCAAGGGCAACGGACAAGCCGATCTGCCGACGTCGCTGGCAGTTGCACCGATTCGTGACAGCGTGGACAACTGCTGACCGACATGCCGCTGAGACCTTCACGTTTTGAGGGAGAAACTCACCGCAAACCCATCCCCGAGGGCTGGCGTTTTCATCGCCAGTATAGTCAACCTTGGCCCAGTAACCGCATGATTGGCGCTCAAATTAGCAGCCAATTCACCGGCTCAATCGGGAAAACCGGCAAGTCGGTTGACAAAGGGGAGGTTGGCGAGATCCGTTCAACTCAGCTCGTAGAGGCTCGCGTACCGCTCGGTTAGACTGTCAATCAGCGGTTTGCTATCGGGTGCTTGCCCGGTCGCCTGGGAAACCAAGTCGGTGGGATTGAGATTGCGGCCCCAGCGATGGACTTGCTCTTGCAACCAGCCGAGCAGGGGCTGGAAAGCTCCCGCGGCAAACATGGCATCAAGATCCCCCAAGTCACGCTCCGCAGCCGCGTAAAATTGGGCCGCGTAAATGTTGCCCAGGGTATACGTGGGAAAGTAGCCGATCAATCCCGCGCTCCAGTGGACATCTTGCAAGACGCCATCGGCATCCGAAGGAGCACACAGTCCGAAAGCCGATTCATATTCAGCGTTCCAAGCGGCGGGCAAATCGGCCACGTCCAGTTCCCCCGACAACAGCCTTCGCTCCAATTCAAAACGAATGATAATGTGCAGGTTATAAGTCGCTTCGTCGGCCTCCACGCGGATCAGCGAGGGGCGGACGACATTCAACGCAAAATGAAAATCATCGACGGCGACATGCTGCAGGGCGGCGGGAAAAGCGGCTTGGACCTGAGGGTAAAAAAATTCCCAGAAAGCTCGCGAGCGGCCGACGAGATTTTCCCAGAGACGCGATTGCGATTCGTGAATCCCCAACGAGACGAACGAGCCGGGCGGTAGCCCATACCACTCTCGCCGCAACCCCTGGTCGTACATCCCATGCCCGGCTTCGTGCAGCGTACCGAACAATCCGCCGGGGAACCAATTCTGCTCGTAACGACTAAGAATCCGGCAATCATCGGGCCCCAAATTGGTGCAAAATGGGTGCGAAGTTTCATCGAGACGCCCACGATTAAAGTCAAAACCGACGACGGCAGCGGCCCGGTGACTTAACTTGCGTTGGGCATCGATCGGGTAATCACGCTGCAAAAGTGTAACATCGGGCTGCCGGTGTGAGGCGCGAATGCGGGCCACCAGCGGCACCAACTCGGCCTTCAGCTGGCGAAACACTTGCTCCAACTCAGCGGCCTTTGCGCCCGGTTCATATTCGTCGAGCAGGGCATCGTAGAGTGTTTGTCCCTCCTCGGCCAAACAGGTTGCCGCCTCCCGTTTGAGTCGCACGATCTCTGCCAAAGTCGCTTGGAAATCGCCATAGCGATCCGCTTTCCGCGCCGCGTCCCAAACTTGTTGGCCCCGCACGGTGGCCCGGGAAAGTGCTTCGACGAGGCTTTGCGGAAGTTTACGATCGCGCTCGAAATCCTCCCGCAGCCGTTTGAGCGTCGCTCCGATATCGCCATGCGGATCGGCAGCAGCGGGCCAATCGGCCAGCGAATCTAACCAGTTGGCAAGCTGCGGATCGGTGCGGCGCTTATGAACCAATCCGCGGAGCAACGTGACCTGATCGGCACGATACTCGCCAGCCGCGTTGGGCAAACCGGTGCGTTCATCCCACTCGAGTGCGTCGGCGGACGACTGAAGCAGTGCGGTCTGGCGAAAATGAGCTTGCAATTCCTGGAAAACGGCTTGTTTCGTGTCGCTCATCGAACTCCCAAATTACTTTCAACTTGGCGCGCCCGATCATCAAATCCGGTGGGCACCATTCCCGATTTCTCCGGCCGTAAACCGCTGGTCGGTGGCGGACCTTCCGGCTGCAAAAACGAACAACCTGGCAGCAACAATAGCAAAAGCCAGATCCAAATGCTCCCTCTCAGGCGTTTTACCATGATTCGTCTCAAAGTAGGTGTGCAGGAACCGAGTTTGGATTAGCAAAGCAGCCAGCTGCACCGCCAGATCTGTTATCGAAAATCGTTTTTTTATTGTAAAGCGATTGTCCCCAATCGCTTGCCGGTTTCATTGTAGAGCGATTGTCCCCAATCGCTTGCGGGGCTGCAATGTAGAGCGATTGTCCCCAATCGCTTGCGGGGCTGCAATGTAGAGCGATTGTCCCCAATCGCTTGCGGGGCTGCAATGTAGAGCGATTGTCCCCAATCGCTTGCGGGGCTGTAATGTAGAGCGATTGTCCCCAATCGCTTACTGTGCGCGCAAACAGCTGGGACAGCAGTTCTACACTGCAGCAGTTCTAAACTGCAGCGGTTCTACAATTACTCCGAGCGGCGGCGTTTCTTCCTTGCTTTGAAAGATGCTTGCCGTTTTTCTTTGGCTGGATCTTCCTGCGCAGCGTTGGCTGGAGCATCGGCGGTTGCCGGCGATGGCGCAGTTTTCGCCTCGGAGCTGGACGACTCGACGGCTAGCCCTGCCAGTTCGCCACCGCCCGACTCGTAATTGCTCAGCTCATGATTCAAGATTTCTAAAGTCGTTTGCAAGAAAACGACCACCATCGGACCGACCAGGATACCGATCGGTCCGAAGACTTGCACGCCACCCAACACGCTCAGCAGCGCCAACAGCGGATGCAGTTGCGAACGTCCATGGAGGATAAAGACTTTGATTACGTTGTCGAACGATGAGACTACGACAGCGCCGAAAATCCCCAGCCCTATCGCTGCCCCCAGTCGCTCTTCCACGAGGCCCAACCAAAGACAACAGGGGAGCCAAATACTGGCCGCTCCCAGGAAAGGAATCAAGGCCATGAAGGAGGTCAGCAAGAATAGCAGGACGATCGATCCCAAACCGGCAAAGTAATATCCGAAAGTAGCTAAGATGCCTTGCGCCAGCGCGCTCAACACGGTCGCCAACACAACCGCCCGGCTGGTACGATCAAACTCCAGCAATAGCTTCAGCTCGTAACGATCATCGAGCGGGCTGAGCCGCATCAGCGTTCGCACCATGCTCGGCCCGTCGACCAAAAAGAAATACAAGGTAATGATTAAGATCGAGATTCCAATCAAAGTCTGCACCAGAAACTCACCCGTGGCACTGGTCACCGACACCAACCGAGCTTGTAAGAATTCGCGAGCTTGCGCGAACCATTGGTCCAGTTTATCGTTGCTGGGATTGGCCAAAATTTTCAGTTGCGAGCGGATACTACCACCGAGCAGAATTTCAATCAGACTGTGCACATCACTGTCAAGCGCTACCAGCGTTCGCTGAAAACGTTCCTCGGGTGAACGGTAATCAAACTCGTCCACCTCGGCCTCGTCAGCCACTTCACCAACCGCCTCATCGTCGACTCCAACCGCCGGTTGACCAGTCGCCTCGTCATCGACGTCATCAGCCACAATACCAGTCACTTCACCGGTGGCACCTTCGCCGGTATCGTCAATGAGCGGTTCCGCTGCCGGGCTGGCTAGCAGTTTGGCGGTGAGTATTTGATCCTCCAGCTCATTGAGACGCTCATCCACTTGCGCCGCCACCGCCTGTTTTTCAGCCTCCAAGGGAGCGAAATCTTGTTCCAGCGTACCCAACAAAGCGCGCAGTTCACGGACTCGATCGGTAGCCAAGCGCAGCTGGCGGGGATCATCCAAGTTTTCGGTTTCGCTGAGCGTCATAATCAGCTCGGGCAAACGCTCTAGCGGCTCGGGATGGTCGATCTCCAAGCCCAACCGGGCTCGCGTCCGCTCCAGAGCGAAAGCCAAGCTGTTATAGTTCACACGCGAGACCAAACTGGTACCCTGAGCGGCCGCGATGCCAATCACGAGAACCGCCGGCAACAGCACGACCAATAAGATTGCCAACGTGGTCGCAAGCGCCGCCACGCGGGGACGCCCCCCCAAACGCTTGCCAATCCACTCGTGAACCGGGCGAAAAATCACCACCAACAAGGCGGCTAAGAATAGTGGGACGAAGAAACCGATCATCACCCGGTAGAACAAAATGCCTACCACTAACGTGACCAAAAACAGCATCACGGTTGAGATGATACGTGAGGTCCTGCGTGGTTTTTCCGACATACCAACTCCAAGATGTGCAGATGATCAAGCTCGCGGAAAGTCTGCATCGGCCAGCTCCAATGGTGAGCCTATGGTGATTGCGCGACCAACCTCGGCAAGTTTTAGCAGAATTGTGCAACATCGCAGGCGGGCTGCCTATAGCACCCTGAAATTGCTGATCGCTTTAGTCGTCCTCGCCAGCGGCTGCTGGACAGCGTTCACCGCTTTTCGGCAACTGCGAGATCGCGACGCGGAAATCTCCGCGGAAATAAGGGAACTCGAGCAACAAGTGCAGCGGCAATCGCCCAAGGGAGTATCGCCAACGGGAGTGCTGGACCGGCTCGAGCAGCTGCGGTCACAGCGGTTAACGGCCAGCAATTTCCGGTGGGACCGTTTGGTTGCCGCCGCTGGCTGCTACGCTTTGGCGATGCTGATTTCGGGAGGGTATTGGTATTTTTGTTTGCTTGCTTTTGGGCAAAAAGTAAAGCCGCTGATCGTGCTGGCGGTGCACATGATGGGGCAACTGGGAAAATATGTGCCCGGCAAAGCATTGGTGTTGGTGATCCGTTCGAGTGGCCTCAAGCGTCATGCCGGCGTGGAGGCGGTCCCCGCGGTGCTGGGCATTTTCATTGAAACACTAACGATGATGGCTTGCGGAGCGACTTGGGCGGGACTCGCAATCACAGCCCTTCCGGCCCCCTGGTGGCTCCGCGGTTTGGCCGCCTGCATTGCCTTGGCAGCGGCCATTCCCACCTTGCCGCCGCTGTTTCGGCTGGTCTTACGGCGGTTGGAAAAAAGTCGCTTTGGCCACACACTCCCCCAAGCCAATCAAGCCTACGATTGGCGGTTGATGCTGCAAGGTTGGCTGCTGATGTCGCTGGTCTGGTTTCTGATCGGCACTTCGTTTTGGTACTTAGTGCTAGCCACGCCGGGAGCCAACACGGTGGCTGCTGGCTGGACCGGCTGGGTCACGGCAACGGCCACGATCAGCTTAGCGGTGGTTGCCGGTTTTCTGTCGTTAATTCCAGGCGGAGCAGGGGTCCGCGAAATTGTCATCACCGTGCTGTTGGCACCGCTGGTCGGAGCTGGGCCGGCCATGGTGGCAGCCGTGCTCGCGAGGCTACTGTTCTTGCTGGTCGAAGTCATTTTGGCGGGATTTTCCACAATCTTCCTCCGTCGTCTCACCGCTCGATCTTGTGTACAGTAGGGGCATGCCCACCTTAAACCTACCGATCACAATCGTGGTTCCGCTCCTCAATGAAGAGGAATCGCTGGCCACCCTCCGCCAGCGGATTGCCGACGTCGCCCAGGAACACGCCCTCGAGCTCGAAGTCTTGTTCGTCGACGATGGTTCCACCGACGATTCCTGGAAAGTGGCTGCTGAATTGGCCGCCAGCCAGCCGAACACGCGAGCCATCAAGCTCCGCCGCAACTTTGGCAAAGCGGCCGCTCTGGCTGCCGGCTTTGCCCATGCCACGCGGCCGATCGTGATCACGATGGATGCCGATCTGCAGGACGACCCCAAAGAAATCCCCCGTTTTCTCGCCACCCTCGAGGAAGGTTTTGACGTCGTCAGCGGCTGGAAAAAAGTTCGTCACGACCCGCTCAATAAGACCGCGCCGAGCCGCGTTTTTAACTGGCTGGTCAGCCGCCTGACGGGAGTCCATCTGCACGATCATAACTGCGGTTTCAAAGCCTACCGTCGCGAGATTTTCGACGAAGTGCGGTTGTACGGAGAACTTCATCGCTTTGTCCCCGTGCTGGCAGCGGCGCGGGGTTGGCGAGTGGGAGAGATTGCCGTCGAACACCATGCCCGCCAATTCGGACATTCCAAATATGGTGCGGAACGACTGGTCAAAGGCTTTCTCGATCTGCTGACCATCTACTTCATAACCGGCTACGCGCAACGCCCCTTGCACTTAATCGGCACGCTTGGTTTAGCCAGCTTTACGCTCGGCTTCGTCGGCATCATCTACTTGACGCTGGCTTGGTGTTTAACCCGACTGGTCGATGCTTGGGAAGTCCTGCATCTGCACGAAACGGCCATTTTTTACTATTGCATCATGGCGCTGCTGCTGGGCACTCAACTGCTGGTCGCCGGCCTGTTAGCGGAGATGCTAGCCGCCGTGGTGCGTCCCAGTAACTCGCCCTATTCGATCTCCGAAACCGCTGGCCCCTCGCCGGCTGACAACGCTTCCGACACTCAGCCCCCTGCCGAAACCGCCGGCAGTCCCACCGCCGAGTCGAAAGTCTTACCGTCATGAGTCGCCAAGCATCAGGCCCCATCAGCTCACTTGCTGGTTCAGCATCAGGTGATCAAGCACCCCAGGTGGCCAACTCATCAGGTGGTCGCATCGGTGGCACGGCGGCCAGCATCTGCTGGTTGCTGGCGGGACTATCGCTGGCCCTGGTCGCCGGTCGCATCGCGGTAGTCCGCTCGCAAACGGGCGAAGTCCCCTTTCTCAGCGCCAACGATCGCAGCCGCTGGGCAACGGTCGCTTCGCTGGTCGACTATCGCACTTACGTAATCGACCATTTTCAACAACTGCGCGACCCACAGACCAAACGTCGCACTTGGCAATCGATCGACCGCGTGCAGCACCGAGACGCGGCGGGAAAAATCCGCAACTACAGCAGTAAACCTCCACTGCTGGCGACCCTGGTTGCAATCGTGTACGGGTTGGTCAAAAGTGTCACGGGGCTGGGCTTGCAAACCCATCCGATGCTGGTTGGCAGACTGGTGTTGGCAATCGTCAACTTGCCGTTGCTAGCAATCCTGTTCGCCAGCTTGATCGATTTAACGCTGCGAACTTGCCGACAACCTTGGGCGGCGGTGGCAACCACGGTGGCGATCACCTTAGGAACGATGTTGCCCGCCTTCGCGATCTCCCTCAACAATCATTTGCCTGCCGCCGCGGCCACCGCCGTGTCGCTGTGGTTGCTCGATCGCCAAGCCAGATTTGGACCGTCGCTGGGCAAAATGTTCCTGGCCGGCATTGCGATCGCGGCCCTGGTTGCCAACGAACTGCCCGGCTTGTCGCTGCTGCCGCTGTGGGGCCTGATCGCGCTGCGGCTCAGCATCCGCCACACCTTGCTCGGTTTTTTGCCTGGCATCGCCTTGGTGGCGGCCGCGTTTTTTGCGACCAATTGGTTGGCCCACGAAAGTCTCAGACCTCCTTACATGCATCGCGGCGTGGGACCCGCAATCGCCAGCGGCGAACTGCCCGGCCCCGCCACGGCAACGGACCGATTTTGGGATCCTGAGGAGGTGAGTCCCGAACTGAAAGCGACCATTTCGGCAGCCTTGGCGGCCAACGGTCAACCGCCGCCCGACGAGCTTGAGTTCACCGCCTCGCGAACCGCAAACCGGTTGCGAATTGACGCCCCGGCAGAAACTTTCGCACTCGATCGCAGCGCGGGACAATTCACCCTGCGAGTCTGGGATGACTGGTACGACTATCCAGGTACCTACTGGAACGACAGCAACCGCCGCGGCATCGACTTGGGCGAACCTTCCCGGTGGACCTACGCGTTGCACATGCTGATTGGCCACCACGGAATTTTTCTCCTTACCCCCGCTTGGTGGCTATCGCTGCTAGGGGTGGCAGCCTGGTATCAACGTTGGCGGCAGCCCGCCGGTGTGGCAAGTTCTGGCAGCTCTGGTGATTTCGAGCGGAACAAGGTACGTAATACAGCAAAGCCGGGGGATTCAAAGAGTTCAGAGAGTTCGGGGGAACTTGCAAAACCGCTGGATCAAGAACATCCTTATTTTCCCAATTTCCCTTACGCGGTCATCGTGGCGACAATTTTGGTGACGCTGGTTTGCCTGGTATTCTACGTTGCCCGTCCCGAGATCGACCGCAATTACGGGGGTGTCAGCGTGGCGTTTCGCTGGTTGCTGTGGCAGGCCCCGCTGTGGATTTTCTTGGCCATCGCAGCCTGCGACCGACTCGCCACGGTGCAGTCTGGGCGTATCCTTTGCAGTTTGTTGCTGATTGCCAGCCTATTCTCGCTCTCCACCGCCCTGGAGAATCCATGGACCCACCCATGGGCGTACCGTCTGCTCGATAATCTGGGCTGGATTGCACACCGCTAAGCCGACTACTATCCGGTCCGATCTCCGGTCTTCTGATTTTCGTCTGCGTAACCCAGCGTCAAACATTTCCTTCATGTCTTCTCGCCACCCCCTGACACTCGCCCTGTTGGTCTTAACCGCTGCGTTTGCGGTTCGCGCCGGGAGTGCGGTGTGGTGGCAGCAGCGGCTGGCGGCAAACTCGCAAGCGTTTGCCATGGGGGACTCCGATAGTTATTGGCATCTGGCCAGCACGATCGCCGCTGGTGAACCTTATCAGTACCACAGCCCCGAGGCGCAAATCTTTCGTGCTCCGGGATATCCTTACATTTTGTCGTGGTTGATTGATTCGCCCAAAGGCAGCGTGGGGACAGCAGAGAAATCAGGGCCTGAGACGAAACCTGGGCAGGAATCCCATTCACGAATTTTGGCGGCTCGGTTACTGGGGAGTCTGTTTGGCACGCTGACCGTTGGCCTGGTGATGTTGATCAGTTGGCAACTCGCTGGCAGCCAAGTGGCCTTGCTGGGGGGAATCTTGGCGGCTGTCTATCCGGGAGCGATTGCGATGAGCATCTTGGTGCTCAGCGAAGCGCCGTTCCAACTTTGCATGATGCTGACGCTCGGTTGTTTAGCCCAGCAATACCTGCCGCTGAAAACGGGCCTCATCGAAAATACCCAAGACAAAGCGGGACAAGACAAAGCGGCCAAACACAAAGATGGCCAAGGACGGGGCTGGTATTATTTCACCGCCTGGTTGGCCGGATGCGCGGCGGCGTTGGGGACGTTGCTGCGCCCCAGTTGGCTATTGTTTTTGCCCTTTTATTTTGCGCTGCGAATTTTGCTCGGTCCGCAACGGGGACGCCAGTTCTGTGCCGCGTTAACCGCTGGTCTGGCGATGGCGATTGTGCTCACACCTTGGTGGCTGCGGAATTACCAGGTAACCGGTCATTTCGTTCCCACGACGCTGCAAGTTGGTGCCAGCCTTTACGACGGGCTTCATCCGGGGGCGACCGGAGCCAGCGACACGGGGATGAACTTTTCCATTGAGTTTGCCCAACAGTTGCAGAGGGAAGACCAGGCCGCGATCGCTGCGGCGGTCGCCAGCGGTTCGCCACCGCCCGAACTGGACTCCTTCGAATATCGGCTCAACAAACGCTTAGCCACCGCCGCGATCGACTGGGCCAGCGACCATCCCGGGGAAGTGCTGAGCTTGGCCGTTGGCAAGCTGTGGCGAACATGGTGGCCTTGGCCGACTGGGAACCAGATGCCGGGGGGCCGCTTGACGCGTTGGGCAATTGCCTTGGGCATGCTGATGATTGTGTTGCCGAGCATTTGGCGAATTGCCACGCCGCGATTTCAAAGGCTTTTTTCGCGACGCGCACAGCCTAACAATCATTCGGATGCGGCCGCGCAAAGTCAAACTGGTGTAGATACAGCGGGGGGCTGGCAGCAAGTCCATTTTCCCTTCTTGGTACCCACGCTCTATTTTGCATTATTGCACGCCATCTTTGTCGGCTCGGCCCGCTATCGCCAACCGGCCCTGCTGGCAATGATTGTCGTGGCGGCACCCCAGTATTGGGTTTGGCTGCAAGCTGGCCGGCAAGCTTGGCAAGACCGCCGGGCGATTCAGGACAAGGACGTCCGCCATGAGCCGCGTTGAGCGACCGCGGAGAGCAGGGCGGCGACGTTCGTGGTGGATTTCCCTCGCGGTGCTGGCTGCTGCGCTGGTGCTATCGGTTCGCCTGTTGTTACCCGACGCGGTGGGGGAACAAGTTCGCCGCACCTTTATCAAAGTGCTCAGCGAGCATTACACGGGGATTGAGATTTTCGTTGACTCGGGACGTTATGATCCACAACGAGGGGTCATTTTGGCTGGCATTGAGTTTCATGACCCAACGCTGCCCGCCGGGGCCACGATGTTGCTGAAGATCGATCGGTTGTTGCTGGAATCACACTTGGACTTGGCTGCCATCCAAGCGGGCGAGTCGCCGTTTCGCGCGGATCGAATTATTATCCAAGGCGTGACGGCAAACGTTTGCAATGATTCGCCCAACCATTGGTCACTCGAAAAGTTTTGGCCTTTACCCAAGCTGGGACCAGGTTGCCCGCGAATCACCATCAATGATTTACGTCTGCGCCTTAACAAGGGTGCCGAGGTCAACTCGCCAGCACTGGAACTGAATCAACTGCGAGTGGAGATTCGCAGAAGCAAGAACGCAGCGGGAATCGATGAGCAAAATTTTCAACTCACCGGCACCGGCGGATTTCTCGACAACGTGCTGGTTGAAGGGACGATCAGCGGGGAAGACCAGATCAAACTCCGGGGTCGCGTGCAACGTTTGAGTCTTGATTCGCGAGTTTACGACCGTTTACCCCCCGCGCTCTCCGCTCACCTCGGTCCACTCCTGGGGCTCACGACGGTTGCCGATATTTCCTGGGCAGCGGCTGGTAAACCGCAACAGTTGCAAGACAATTGGCAGGCCGCCGTGCGGGTTCACCGCGGACGCTTCGTGGATCAACGCTTGCCAGCCGCCTTGGAAGATTTGCGAGGTTACTTCACAGTCGCTCCCAATGGCCTGAAAATCAGCGCGGCAAACTTTATGATCGATGGGGCCAGCTGCCAAATCAGCGGTACCACCAGTGGCGTGCAGTGGCCCTTTGCGATCGACCTGCAAGTGGCCGCCAAACGCTTGACCTTGACCGATGCAATCATGGCCGCCATGCCGGCCAAGGGGCGTGAGCTGGATGAAAAACTGCGTCCCCGCGGTTTGATCGATTTAACGGGCACCGCAAAATTTGATCTGCACAACTGGGATTTCGAAGGTGACATTGAGTGTCAGGGGCTGTCCGTCTTAATTGACAAATTTCCTTACCCGGTGGAAAACATTCGCGGCCGCGTCCAGTTCCAGGACAAACTGGCTCGCGCGAATAATCTGATGTGTCGTGCCGGTGACGCCAGCCTGCTGTGCTCGTTTCAAATTGCCCCGCCCGACTCGAGCGAGCCGCACTGGATCGAAGTTGCGGGTGACGGGGCGGTACGGATCGATGAGTCATTAGTGGCCGCGCTCACACCGCTCGGCATGCCAACCAGTAAACTGGAAACATTCGTTCGCGAGCTTTCGCCGGCGGGCGGTGTGCGACTGCTGCAAGCTCGCTTTGGCCGCGACGCGGCGGGTCAGCCGACCAAGTTTATCGATCTGGAAGTTGTTGACGGACGGCTGCGTTACTCGCGGTTCCCCTATCCGCTGTATGAAGTGCGGGGACACATTAGCGTCAACAATGAACTGGTGACGCTGCGGCACTTTCAAGCGCAGAACAATGGTGGCGCGCAGATCCAGTGTGCTGGAAACTGGACCGCGTTACCCGCGCTGCGTGCGGGAAAACTCGACCTCACCTTCAGTGGTTTTGGCATTCCACTGGACGATGGGTTACGAACCGCGATGCCGCCGCAAGCGCAACAAACTTGGGATACATTGTCCCCAGCTGGCGTGCTGGAGCGACTGGAAGTGCGCGTGGAACATGGTCCGGAAAGCGGTCCACCGAGTTTGAAGATCACCGCCGAGCAGTGGGCCAACAACAATGGCGCGAGTCGCGAAGTCAGCGTCACGCCCGCCGCGCTGCCCTATCGCCTGAACATCACCCGCGGCTTGATCACCATGCTGGGTAACGAAATTATCATCACCGATGTGGATGGTTATCATGGCTTGTCGCGACTCACGGCTGAAGGCATGTGCCGTCGCCGCGAAGATGGTCGTTGGCAATTAGATATTAACCTGCTTACTGGTTCACGACTCCGCCCTGACGTTGAATTGATCCAAGCGTTGCCTCCCGACATTCGCGGCAGCTTTGCCAAACTCCAGTTGCGAGAACCAGTCAGCCTGCGTGGCAACACCCAGCTGATATTGCCAAATCTCGACAACCCGCAAACCGTGTTCAGTTGGGATGTGTTACTGCAACTCGAAGGCAATCGCATCGGCGATGCGGGACCGGTGCACGACATTCGCGGTGAGATCATGGTCCGTGGCTCGGCCAGCCAAGCTGGCACGACGGCGGAGGGGACCGTGCGAATTGATTCCTTACATGTCAACGATTTGCAACTGACCGGGATTGTGGGCCCATTTTCAGTTTCCGGAACCAGCCTGCGACTAGGTTCGGCAGTGCCGGACGGCGACCAGCCAAGTGAACCGATCCGAGGGCAAATTTTTGCCGGCCAATTAGGGTTAGTCGGCCAGGTGCTGCTGTCGACCGGCCAGTTCGATGTGAATATTGAGCTCGACGATGCAAACCTGCCGACCATGCTGACGGAACTGGGAGCCAGCCAAGCGGGGTTGTCGGGACAGTTCGGCGGCGAGCTCAATCTTGAGGGTAATCTGGGAGCGAAGAACCTGTTGCGGGGAACCGGGTCCGCCACACTCAGCGAAGCCAAACTGTATCAGTTGCCTTTGATCGTGCAACTGCTCAATCAACTCAGCCTGACACCGACCGAGGATGTCGCTTTTACCGACGGTTCGACCCGTTTTGCCCTCGATGGCGACCTGCTCACGCTGAGTGACGTAAGCTTGTGGGGAAACTTGGTGGCGCTGCACGGCGGCGGCACCATAAACGGCCGCCATGAATTGGATCTGTCGTTCAATACGCGCGTCAGCCCGCAAAATATCTGGAGCAAAATGGTGCGTCCGCTGCGGAGCCAGAAATATACGCTGTGGACCATCTATGTGCTGGGACCGCTGGCCGAACCACGAATCGAACGACGCGCACTCGATGCGGTGGGAGAAACCTTAGAGCGGTTATTCCCCGTGATTGAACTCGATACCGCCGCCACTCAACCGGGAGTCTCCCCGCGAGGCTCCACGGCAACTCGCAGCACTGGAGCGTCCAGGTCTGCGAGCCGCAACCGATAACCACGAGGTTTTTTTGCGAGGAGTTTCAGCTCATGGACATTCGTCCCAACCTGCCCATTGCCGGACTCGCCGGTACCGCCCAGGCTCAAGCCAAGGGCAGCGATAGCGATCGCCCAGCCGCCGCTGGTGGAGTGGCGGAAAATCAGCGAATCAAAGATACTGAGGGCATTGATAAGGGGAGTCGGGCCGAGGACCGTGATGCCGATGGGCGTCAGTTACTCGATCAACAACCCGACCTGCAGCGGGACGACGAGCAAGCCGCCGACAGTTCCTCGGCAAACTCCTCCCTGCCGCGAGCCCATCATCCCCCTTCCACTGATCCACACCTCGGCCACCGTCTCGACTTCGATGCCTGAATCCATCATTCATTTCACCAAAATGCACGGCGCTGGCAATGATTATGTCTACGTCGACTGTTTCAACGATCCCACGCCGGCCGACCCCGTCGAACTGGCGCGTCAGATCGCCGATCGCCGTTTCGGCGTCGGCGGGGATGGTCTCATTCTGATCATGCCCAGCGACGTCGCCGACGCGCGGATGCGGATGTTCAATGCCGATGGTAGCGAAAGTGAAATGTGCGGCAACGGCATTCGCTGCGTGGCCAAATATGTTTACGACCACGGCATCAAACAACAGCCCCGTCTGCGGATCGAAACGGGTGCCGGCATCCTAGAGATTGAATTGGTCATCGAGGCGGGCGTGGCCACCGCGGCGACGGTTAACATGGGACCACCCCGGTTAACTCCGGCGGAAATTCCCACCACACTCAACGCCAACACACTCAACGCCAAGACCTCCGCGATCGTCGACTTTCCGCTGACCATCGCCGAGGTGGAATTGCTCGTGACTTGCGTCTCGATGGGCAATCCCCACTGCATCTGCTTTGTTCCCACCGCCAGCGACGATCTGGTTCAGCGGATTGGGCCCTTGATCGAGCAACACCCAGCCTTTCCCAACCGCACCAATGTTGAATTTGTCGAAGTGCTCAGCCGAGACGAAGTTCGCCAACGGACATGGGAACGTGGTTCGGGGGAAACGTGGGCCTGTGGCACGGGCGCTTCCGCCGTGTGCGTGGCGGGCGTGCTGACCAACCGCACCAACGCTTCGATCCTGAATCATCTGATCGGTGGCGACTTGCGATTAGAATGGCAAGGTGATGGCCACCCCGTGATGATGACCGGCCCGGCCAGCGAAGTTTTCCAAGGGACTTATCGGCTCCTCTCGGGAGCCTGCGCGTCCACCTAAGCGGCAACCGTCAATCCCAAAAATCACGACTCAACAAAGCTGACGGGACAACCTCTTTGTTTTTCCGAAAAGTTTTCCCCACTTTTTTTATGGTGCGATGAAACAGTGGATTCAACCATCGTTGCTCGGACTGGGCGGTTTAGGGCTGGCGACGTTCATTCGCAATTGGATGCGCTCGCTGCGATTTGAAACCGCCTTGTTTGACCAGCGGATCGACCCCATTGATCCACGTTTTCGTGGCCCGGTGATTTACATTTTCTGGCATGAATATATTCCCTTCATGTTTTACCTTCGCGGCCATTGCCAGATTTCCATGCTGGTCAGCCGTCATCGGGATGCGGAATTGCTTTCACAAGCGGCCAGCATCATGGGGTTTGATTTAGTGCGTGGTTCCACGCGACGGGGCGCGATCGCAGCCCTCCGCACGCTGATCCGTAAAGGGCAGGGGATGAATTTGGCGCTGACGCCCGACGGCCCCAAAGGCCCCCGACGCCAACTGGCTCCCGGCTGCTTGTATCTTTCCGCCAAACTGAACATCCCGCTGGTCCCCATCGGTCTGGGTTACGACCGCCCTTGGCGAAACGGGCGAGCTTGGGATCAATTTGCGATTCCCCGCCCCTGGAGCCGCGCGTGCGCAGCGGTCGGACAACCCATCCAGATTCCAACGAAGCTCCCCAAACCGGAAATCGAGCGGTGGCGGTTGCAAATCGAGCATTTATTGAATCAACTGACCGCGGCGGCGGAACGATCTGCCACTTCCGGCGGGCCCTTGCGGGGTGCCAAACCGGGCTTTCGCAGCGCACCGCCGCTAGCCATTTATCGCCCGCCCGTTGCTGACAGAATGGCTGACAGAATGGCTGACAGAAACGCTTATCAACCCGATCGCCGAATGCCTCACTCCCAGCTCCTCAAATCGCAAGCCGCTTAAATGCCCGCTTCGTCGGCAGAACGCCCACCAGTCCTTTCCGTTTCCCAGTTAACCCGCCAAATCAAAGGCACGCTGGAAGCTAACTTTGATTCGTTATGGGTGGCCGGCGAAATCTGCGACTTGGCTCGCCCCCGCAGCGGTCATATTTATTTTACCTTAAAAGATGGCCAAGCTCAGATCCGGGCCATCATCTGGCGATCGACGGCAGCCAGATTGCCGTTTCAATTAGCCGATGGGCAAGAGATCATTTGCCAAGGCAACATTGATGTCTATGAGGCACGGGGCAGTTATCAATTCATTATTCGCCGCGCCGAACCTCAAGGGATCGGCGCGTTGCAATTGGCTTTTCAACAATTGCAACAACGCCTGGCCGCCGAAGGTTTGTTTTCCCCCGAGCGGAAACGACAGCTGCCACCATTCCCGCGGCGAATTGGTTTTGTCACCAGCCCCACCGGGGCGGCGGTCCGCGACTTTCTAGAAGTTGCCGGACGCCGCTGGCCGGGCGTGGAGATTATCGTCATTCCAGCGATGGTCCAAGGTAACGGCGCGGCGCGTTCAATTTGCGCTGGCATCATCGCCGCCAACGCGATTACCCCCTCCTTAGATCTCGTCGTCGTGGGGCGAGGCGGTGGCAGCTTGGAAGACCTGTGGTGTTTCAATGAAGAGATCGTCGTCCGCGCCCTGGCCGCTTCCACGGTCCCCACTGTCTCCGCGGTCGGGCATGAAATCGACATCACGCTGTCTGATCTAGCCGCCGACGTTCGGGCGCTCACTCCCTCCGCCGCTGCTGAAATGGTGATCCCCGACTCACAACAAGTGCTAGCATTACTCGAGCATATGCAGAAGCGGTTGGTGCGTCCCGTCAGAAACCTGTTGACGTTGTATCGCAATCGCCTCGACGCGCTGGCTGACCGGCCCGTGATTCGCCGACCGCTGGACCGCATCCACGACTCGAGCCGCAGGCTCGATGAACTCGATCAACGTTCGCGAGCGGCAATGTGGGCGACGTTGGAACGGAAACAACGTCAACTCAGCCACTCCTCGGCGACGTTGGCGGCACTCAGTCCATTGGCCACGTTGGCGCGAGGCTACTCGATTACGTTCAGCAAAGGCTCCAGCACGGTGCTCCGCGACAGCAGCACTGTTAAAGCGGGAGATGAGATTGTTACGCGGCTAGCCAAAGGCCAACTGACCAGCCAGATCACCGAAATCGACAACAATTAGCCGCAATGGCGGTAGCCACGGTTCCCGTTAGCCGCAATGGCGCTAGCCGCGGTTCCCGCCTTGAACCGAAACCGATCGCGCCCAACCAAACGGTGGCTAGCGCCAAAACCGCTAACCGTGGCTAGCGCCAACTGGCTGGCAAACGTTCCGGCAACTCAATCTCGGCCGGGCAGGGAGTCGCCGACGGGATTGGCCGCTGACGAACATAAGCCACCGTTTTTGCTAGTCCCTCGGCCAGCGACGGTGGATGCGAAAACACTTTGGGAAACACCTGCTGAGCCCGCTGGTGCCCGGCGTGGGCGTGTTGGACTTCGGCCCTTGGCTCCAAGCTGCGGATTTGCAGTTCGACCCCGACCGCCTCGGCGACCGCTGCGGCCAACTCTTTGACGGTGGTCGCTTCATCACCTCCCACGTTAAGAGTTTGATTGAAAGCGGCTGGTGTGATCACACTTTCGGCAATCGCCCGGGCAACGGGGTCGATGTAGGAAAAACATCGACTCTGGCTGCCGTCACCGAACATCGGCAACGGCTCGCCCTGCAACGCCGAACGAATAAAAATCCCCACCACGTTGCGATAAGGATCGGCCACGTTTTGCCGCGGTCCATAAACATTATGAGGCCGAAAGATCGTATACCGCGGCCCACCAAAATAGTCTGCCGCCGCCCGAATCTGCTGCTCACACGCTAGCTTGGCGATTCCATAAGGATCACAGGGCAGGCAGGGATCCGATTCTTGAAAAGGGGCGGCGCCGGATGGATGACCGTAAGCGGCGATCGAAGAGGTAAAGACAAAATGCTCGACCCGGGCACGCTGAGCAGCGGCCAACACGTTCACCGTGGCAATCACGTTGTTGTGATAGTTAAACAGCGGAATGTGATGGCTGAGTCCCTCGGCGGCGTAAGCTGCCAAGTGAAAAACAGCTTGCGGTCGCGTTTCAGCCAGCAGGTCATCGAGCGGCTGCTGACAGCTTAATTGGCGAAAATCGACCTCCGTCGGCACGTTCTCCAACACCCCACCGGATAAATCATCAATGCCGACGACTTGCCATTCGCGAGCCAACAAATGATCCGCGACATGGGAGCCGATAAATCCGGCCACACCCGTTACAATTGCCCGCATAATGTCTCCTTAGGTATGCTTCATGCGATTTCTTTTTATTGCTTCGGGAAAATCGGTCCCCTCCACCCGCTTTCGCATTCTGCCGTATTTGCCCGGATTGCGAAAAATGGGGCATCGTTGCGACGTGGCGTTCAGCCTTCCCCAGAAATACGACTATTTCCCCACCATAGGCTGGCGAGCAAGCCAGTTGCTGAAACGCTCCGTCCGTCGCTGGCACAGCTTACTCGCCCGGCTTCGCCACTACGATACAATCGTAATCGAGCGAGAGGTGTTCGACGATGACACTTGGCAGATTGAAAGTAGCTTACGGCGTGCCAGCGGACGTTTGGTGCTCGACGTGGACGACGGAATCCATCTGCTGCACCCCGAAAAATTCCGCGCCGTGGCCTCCATGTGCGACGTGGCGATCGCTGGCAACCAGGACTTAGCCGAGGTGCTCCGCCCCTTATGCCCCGACGTGCGTTTGATCCCCACCTGCGTGCGTCTGGCCGACTATCCAGCCCGCCAGTCCGCGCTGCCCGCTAAGCGACCGACAATTGGCTGGATTGGCACCACCGGGAATGTCGCCTTCCTCGCGGTTTGCCAATCGGCTCTTCGGCAAATCGCCAGCCAAATTCCCTATCGCCTGCTGGTCGTTGCCCCCCAACCCAACCGCCTGGACGAGCTTGATTTGAGCGGCGTGGATGTCGAATTTCGCCGTTGGAGCCCCGCCACCGAAGTCGCCGATATCCGCGAAATGGACATCGGCCTCATGCCGCTGCCAGCCGATGAGCCTTGGATGCGGTTCAAGTGTGGCCTCAAGTTAATTCAATACTTGGCCGTCGGAACTCCCGGCATCGCCTCGCCAATTGGCGTCAACGCGGAAATTCTGGCGGACAACAAAATTGGCTTTGCCGCCCAGAACGAAACGCAATGGGTGGACGCACTCCGCAGCCTGCTGGGCGACGCCGAACTTCGCCAAGCGATGGGCAACCGGGGCCGCAAATTGGTCCGCGAACACTACAGCATCGAAGCCAACACGACTCGCTTTGCCGCGGTGCTTACGGGCCGCGATGAAGTTTAATGGCTGCAACTGGTTTAAGGGCCGCAACTGAGTTAAGGGACGCGACGCGCCACCACCGTGATGCGTCCCGACAACCGACAAACGGCCAAACACTTGGCCGGTCCCACCAGTAGCCAATGCAGCCATCGCGGTGGATCGCCACGAAAATATCCCATCAGCCTCCCAGGCCACCGCGCGGCGGGAAATCGGTCGCTGCCCCAAGCGGCAAAGCCGGCGATCCAATCTCGCGGACTAGATTGATAAATGATCCGCACTTGCTCATATCCCAACCGCTCTAACAACTCTCGAAATTGCCGGGAACGAAATACTTGCAAATGCCGCGGCGGATCATAGCCCTGCCAATAACGGCCAAAGATCGCACGATCCAAACAGCGAGCATTCGGCACGCTGACCGCCAGCACGCCGCCCGGAACCAACGTCTGACGCAGCTTATTTAACGTCGCCACCGGATCGGGCAAATGCTCCAACACCATCCACGCCACCACCGCTTGATAATGCGCATCGGGCAACGCATGCTCGTCGATGCTGGCCGTGATCACCGGAAAACCACATCCCCGCGCCACCTTGGCCGCTGCTTGTGAAGGCTCCACACCAGCCACCACCCAGCCCGCCGCCAAACCGCGTGCTAAATAACTACCATGCGCACAGCCAATTTCTAACAACCGCGAATGCCCCGGCTGCGGAGGGCTGGGCATGACCGTCGCCCGCTCCTCTCCCAACCAACATAAAAATCGCCGCAGACCCGGCATCCGACGCAACATCCGACGCAAACCACTGCCGCCGGAAACTTGCTCGCTGGAAACGGGCGCAGCCGCGGGGCTTGCTTCCGCTGTTGCCAAATGAGGCCCATAGCTATCAGGATAGCACCGCATGATGGCCCGCAGACTGGGGCGTGGGTTGAGAAACATATGGCCACAGTCAAGGCAAACGACAAACGTCCAATCACCGGGAATCGCGTACACGTAATCACGGGATCGACAAACCTGCTGGTGACGATCGCCGCCACATAACGGACACGGCACGTGGACGGTCTCCAACGCGCCGCGTTTCTGCAGTTCGGCCTGTGGTGTGTGATCAGTCGGCATCGTGCTGGCCCGCTGTAACGACTTGCTCTCCGCCCACCCCGCGCGACCGCCGCGGTAAGAACTCATTTCCAAACAAACTTTGCAAGCCCACGTAAGTGACGAACCCTAACCCACCTCCCAAAATCGCCGCCCCCTGTTGCAGGAATAACCCTGGCACCGCGCCCACCAAGATCGCCCCGGCGGTCGCCACCGCGGAAGTCCCCACCGCGCGTCGGCTGCCCACAAAAGCGAGCTTGCCGAAAGAATAATAAATCAAAGCCAGAAATGCCAAAAGGTTCAATAAATAGTAACTGCTTGTTGCCGCCGCCACACCGCGAACACCAAACTCTTTGGCCAACAATAATTTTAATCCAATGCCGATCGTGAATCCCACCATGGCGATCAAGGCCGGCACTTTAGTGGCACCGCGCGCATATAAGGATTTGGTGGCGATCTCACCAAAAGCACCAGCAATTAGAACTCCCATCAACAAATTCAACACCACCGCCACCTGCCAAGTATCGGTGGCGGTGAACTCACCACGTTGAAACAAATCGGCGACAATTTGCCGACCAAAAACGAACACGGCTCCCAACAAGGGGACGACTAAGAAAATCATAAACCGCCAAGCACCCGCTAACAGTTCGGCATGATGCGTGTGATGCGTGCTGCTGGTCGAAGCGGCCAAGCGAGGAAAAATCGTAATACTCAGCCCACTGCTGACAAACATCGCCATCGCCGTCACCAACCGCTGGGCATAACCTAACTGAGCAATGCTACCGGCGGGCAAATAGGAAGCGATCATGCGATCAACCATTGGGTCCAACCGCGAATAAAGACCAGCAAACACCAGGGGGGATACCAAAATCGCAAAACGACGCAAGCCAACGCTGAGTCCGCCAGTCGCTTGCCAACAACTCAACATCGGGGCGATCAGCGGAACCAATAACAGGGCAACGGCCAAACCGGCTCCGGCGACGGTTGCTCGAGCAAAATCAAGCAACCCTGGCTGAGCGATGAACAGCACCCAGACCACCGGCAAAGCGACTCCAAGAACGCCTGAAAAAGCGGCTAGGCGAAAGTGCTGGCGGGCATGATGCAGGGCCTGCAAAATCGTGATCGCACCATTCAGCGGAATCAACCAAGCGAGCACTTGCAAGTAACCACTTGCTTCTGCCAGCACGGGCGCAGCGAAACCCCCGAAGAGAAATCCAGCAGCTAAACTCGGCTGCCAAATTAACAGTAACGCCAACAGCGTTCCCAACCCGAGGAAACCTGCTAACACCACTCCCGCCAATCGCCACGCGGTCGCCTGTTTGGCTGTACCGAAAATCCGCACCATCTCCGGCACCAACACCAAGGGCAAGGGAGCGGCTAACAGTGACGCAATCGAGACCGGCACAATCAGCGCAGCATTGAAAGCATCCACCTCCGCCGACGTGCCAAACCAACTGGCAACCAAAGTCAGCAACAAAAACTGCAATATCATTTGCAGCATGCCACAGGCGGTCAACAAAGCCACGTTCCCTAACGGCAACCGGCGACCCGCTGAGATTGTTTCCGCCTCCGTGTCCACTTCATACCTAGATCAATTTGGTGATGCAAAAAACAAGTCAAGAATATCAGCAGCGGGAAGCCAAAGCCAGTTGTATCTCCTCCAACACCTCACCATCTGTTTCCGTTAGCCGCCGCTCTTCTAATGCTTCGCCGGCTACCCCGCCTTCTAAGGCTCCCAAAGACCAGATCTGCCCCAAAGCCCAGGCGCTGGCAACCCGCACGACCGGCTCCCTATCGGCCAACCCCCGCGTCAAAGCGGCCGTCGAAGGTACATGCCGCTGATTTCCCAACACAATGGCCGCATTCCGCAAAACACCTCGTCGACGAGCGCGCCACAGCGGCGTCTTACGAAATCGAGCACGAAAGGCCTCGTCATCGAGCTCAAACAATGCGGCCAATTGCAAACTGCGGAACGATGTTTGTTCGTTCACAGAGAAAACCGCGTTATCCGCCCCGTTATCTGACGACTCCTTCGCCACGTCCCCTGCGGCCGTCTTCTCTTCCGCTTCCCGACGAAGTAACTGACGAGGCCGATTCCAAGGACACACCTCTTGGCAAACATCACAGCCAAACAACCAATCACCCATCAGGGGACGCAGTTCACGGGGGATCGAGTCGCGATGTTCAATCGTCAAATAACTGATGCACCGCGTGGCGTCCAAGACTCCCGGTTGTGGAAAAGCATCCGTTGGGCAAGCTTCGAGACAACGACGACAACTGCCGCAGTGGGTTGTCGCGTGCGGCTCGCTGAGTGGCAATTCTAGATCGGTCAGCAAACAGGCGAGGAAAAAATAGCTGCCCAGCGTCTTGTTAATTAGCAAGGTGTTTTTAGCTCGCCAACCAAGCCCCGCCAACTCGGCGATCTCGCGTTCCATCAGCGGCGCCGTATCAACGACTCCGCGAACTTTCGCCGCCGGCACACTTGCTAGCACTCTGCGTTTGAGCACCTTCAAGCGATGATGAATCGTGTCGTGATAGTCGTCGCCAGTCCACAGATATCGCGCCAATCGTCCCGCTCCGGGAGCGACCTCCAACTCGGGCAGGGCAGGGTAGGGAAAAGCCAAAACGACGATCGTCTTGACTCCCGCCAAGACATGTTCCGGGTGCTGATACGCCTCCAGCCGCTGGCGCACGTAATGCATCTCGCCCGCAAAGCCAGCTTCGACCCACTGCACCAACTGCGAATACCCCGGGGACGTTACGGCCGGGGCAACTCCCACCAACGAGAACCCCAACTCCGCGGCAGTCTCCTGAATCGAAGCTAGAATTGCGGTTCCCAACGTTGACATTCCCAGATCGCCTTGGCGATCATGCTCGCCAAGGCTGAAAAACCAAATCCAACTATCACGCGCCCGGCTGTTCTTCCGCTGCAGGTTCCTCAGCTGGCGTTTCTGAGGCTGGTCCGGCAAGTTTGGCTTTCAACTCGTCGGCGTACGCTTGAAAGCGAGCTTTTTCCTGCTCGCTGGCGACAGCCAATGCCTCATTGATTTTCGCCATTGCGGCATCCAGATCGCCCAACGACTCATGTAGATGGGCCATCGCATCCAGAATGGTTGCTTTCGCTTCGGCAGGCGCATCGCCGAGCGTTTTTTCACCAACTTCGATCGCTTGCTTCCTCAACTCAGGGTCAACTTCACGTTGCAGCGATGCCTGATAGACGAAGAAGGTCCCTCCCAAAACCAGCATGGGATCTTTGGCGTTTTCAAGAACGTTCTTGGCCACGGCGTCAAATTCTTCGGTCGCGTTGGGCATCCCCATCAAGACCTGCAGCTTGACCGCCTGGATTTGCTCCGCCATCTCGGCAGACAATTTGGTTTGTTCCAATTCCTTCAACGCGGCCATTGCAGCTTCGGGCTGGCCGCGACGAACCTGCATCATGGCCGCTTGCATTCTCTCCATCAGCGAAAATTCGCTTTGGTAGGCTTCTCGGTCCCACTGACCACTGACAACCTTCTCCAAAGGTTCGTCCATTTCCATTGGATGGCCAATCCACTCGATCTCCCCTTTCTTCCCGACGATAAACGCGGTTGGAATGCCACTCTGCTCGGCGGCTGTCATGTAGTCGGTAAAGACCGATCCATCGGGGTCGGTGGTCAGACTGTAAACGCTGGTCAGTTCACCGAAAGTACGATCCGGATTCTCTTCGCTGGGCGATTTCCGCTCCAAGAAGGATGTGACCGTGGGCAAATCTTCATTGCTCACACTGATCAATCGCACCCCTTGGTCACGATATTTCTCTTGCACTTCGGCTAAATGAGGCATGCTGGCGATACAGGGGGGACACCAGGTCGCCCAAAACTCAATCACGTACACGTTGCCTTCCGTGAACTGAGTCACCGGCTCGGCGTCGGCCGAAATCCAGTGTTCCACGTCGATCGCGGGGGCCAGACTGCCGATTCCTAACGGCTGCGGCTTGCCCTCAGTCGGGGCGGCAGGATCGGAATCGCCGGACCGACCCGTGTCCGACATGGTGACGGTGCCGGTTGGATCCGAGGGAGGCTCGGAGGCCAGAGCTGGCGGATCGATCAAATCAGCCGCCGCCTGCGGATTCGCCTGCGCATTATCATCCGAGTCGGCCACGGTGGACTCGTAGGTACAACCCGACTGAACCGTTACGGCGGCGCAAACCAACAAAAAACTCCAAAGCACTCGCATCATTAGCCTCGTACAGCAGGCGTGCATCGATAGGCAGCCTCGGTTGGCCGCTCAAACCGTCCACTTTACCACCATTTGGCTACCTCGGCGAGTCGTTTAATTGCTCCAGCAGTTGGTCGCGGTACTGACCCTCTAAAGAATGAGTGGGCGCCTCTCGCAACTGCTCCACCTGCTCAAAAACACGTCCCTGGTACTCAGCAAAAGCTTGCTGAACAGGGGTGTTGCGGACATTGTTGCGTGCTTCTCGCTCCTCACGACGCCGTCGCAAGTCTCGCATTAATTTCCGATCCATTTCTCGCGCCTTGGCGCGGATGGCTTCGGCTTTCATCAGCGTAAGTTCGACTTCCTCCTGCCGAGTTCTCGTTGCTTGCGACTCAGCTTGGAGTTCGGCATTAGACTCCACCGATACCGTCTTGCCCCTCAAAGGCATCGTTACTGCCCACACGAACACCGCCGCCGAAACGACGAAGGATGTGATAATCCAACGTCTATATCGCAGACGGTCGCTCGTTTGATTGAGTTGGAGGTTTTGATGCGCCATGTGGGCAACTGTTGGCCTCACCAAGCAATTGCTTTACTTGGTAAGAATAGTGGGGAGGTTATTAGCAATCTCTTCAAACACTTGAATCAGCTCAGCACCCGATGCGGCATGATAATAAGATCCACCGCCAATGTTGGCGACGTTCTGCATCCGTGCATGATCTGCTCCAGAGCCAAATGTCACCGTATGGATTGTCAAATTATAGTTCGACATTAACTGCTGGGCGACAGATACCGGATCAACTCCCGTATTGTGCATCCCGTCAGTCATCACAACCATTGTTTTCGATGCGTTGGGCCGTGCGCCAGAGGCGAGCAAAGTCTTGATGCCTTCGTTCATACCCCGTCCAATCGCTGTCATGCCGCTGGGATAGAGCTGGGAGACGGCACCACGGACGTTGCTATATTCGTCATCCAAATGTAGATCTAGCGAAGCGTTACTGGCGTAACTGGCAACGGACACCAATTCCTCCTGAGGAGTCGTCTCCAGCACATTGAGGAACGCGTAAACAGCACTTTCCAGGTCCTGCCAAGGAGTTGTCGGAGCGGGGCCTAATTCATAATGCTCTTGCCAAGCCCACTGTTGATAACTGCTAGGGGTAACACCGGCCATGTAATAATAATAATTACCACCCGCGTTGTAACCAATTAATCCCGCATCAACACCCGCCTGAATCGTGCTCAAAAAGAATGGATTGGTGCCTGCGGGCCAATTAAATATCACCGAGTCCATCGAACCTGAACGATCGAGAACAAGAGAAATATCGCGATCCACTTGCATCGCCACAGCGGTCTGCGTGAGACCGAAATCGGTGGTATCAAAGACGCCGGGTAGCGCGAAGGTCACGCGACCGGAAAGGGAACTGTCATCGCGGCGTCCAAGCACCCGCACCGAACTAGCGATCTCCGCACCGCTGCTGACGAGATGCGTAGGAATCTTCTCGAAAACGAATCGACCGTGCCCGCCCCCCTCTTGAATCGATCGCCCAAACTCGATTTCCCCGGCACCATCGTCACCACGGATCTCCAGCGGCATGCCGCTGACGGTATTCAATGCCGCGGTGCTGATCGCTGCCGCTCTCGCCGCTTCGACGTCTTGGGTCTCGCTGAACGCCCGCCCTCCGGCACGTGCCGCCGCGTCGGTGGCAACCATCAACTCGGTGCGAGTCAATTGCATGTGTGCCGTGTTAATGGAAAATGCGGCCAAAATTACCAGCACTGGTAAAATCACCGCCAACAGCCCCGTCACAGTCCCTCTCCGTCGACTCGCGGCATCACCTGTCGTGTTCATGAACCATTTGGAGTTGCGGTTGATGAGCTGTTGCATGCCCATAATTAGACTTCCCTAACTTAAAGATATTTTTCGTTGAACACTAAGCCTCACGCCACAGCTTTCACCCTGGAGCGTGCCCGCAAACACTCTATTGTTGAAAGAATCCGTCATACCTTTCGGTCGCCATCGTGGCTGTCGTCGAGATCCGTGACTGTGGCAAAAACATCGGCGCAAACAAGGCAACTTCAGAAAATTCAACCTCCACCGTTACGGTGATCTGGTTTGATTCTTCACTCAGAGGACTGACATCAACCGTGTAGCCGTTAGTAAGCACCGTTCCCAATATTCGATCCGCTTCGGCTATCGCTTCCGCTTCGGTAGCTCCGGGAACCATTGCCTCTCGAGCGGCAAAGTAGGCAGCATCTTGGGACAGGTTTCGTACCAAATTGAGACGTGAAAACTCCATGCAGGAGAAGACCATCACGAATAGTAAATTCGCAATGATCGCAAATTCAACGACCGCCGCACCACTGCGATCTCGAGGCGACCGGCGCCGTGCGATCCGTCGTTTCGGTGGATATTTTGCACGTTTCATGGGTCAATCACTTTCCGGGACAAACTGGCCGTTAACCTATCGTTAGTTGTTATCAAGATTTCCGTATTCTTTCCGCATCGTTACTTCAGCAGTCAGTCTAAGATCCCCTAAAACTCCTGAGGGAATAAGCAGATTTCCTTGAGTCGGAATGGTGACGCGGACAGTGACGTTTTCCAAGGTCTCCGCATTTGTGAATCCCGGCGAACTGAACTCAACGACGTCGGCATCATATTCAATGTTTCGCTGGTCCAAAAAATTAGTGATGCGGGAGACTACGTGGTCGTTCGTTCGTCCGCGAGCCACTCCCTGACGTGCACCTTCATAAGCAGCCAGCACAGCCGACTCCTTGAGAAAGTAAACCGTGCACACATCCATGGTCCCCATCGTGAGCGCGAGCAGTACAGGCAGCACAATCGCGAACTCAACAGTCGCCACGCCTCGGCGTGAAGCGGTCGTAGCTTTTCGATAACGTTTGCGAGTGATTCTCATGGCATGATCGAGCTTGTGCAGAGAGTTGGTTACACTATTAAAAACGTAGGTCATAAACTCCCTGAAAGTACGACAATTTTCTGCAAAAAACTTTTCAGAACACGTTTTTGGTGCTACCGCACCCAGGAACCATCCGTCTACTCCGGCTCGCCATGCATAACCCCACCAAAATACTCATCCAACTTGTCGTCACGATCCTGCTGACCAAGGACATTCAGCCAACCCGAGCGGCCACCCCAGAAACGAGCCAGCGTCCCCCAGCGACTACCCGCCTGCTCGGCTCCGTCGTCGATAGTGACTCCAAAGAACCACTCGCAGCCCGGGTCTACGTGCAGGATCAGGCGGGGAATTGGCTGTTTGTCCGCTCCGCCAGCGAGCAAGGAACCGCTTGGCCCTACGCAGAACAATGGGTCCCCATGCCACAATCCGTCGAACGGCACACCACCGTTTCGGCAGATCCCTTCTACATCGATTTGCCACCGGGCGAATATCAGATTCAGCTCGAACGCGGTAAGGAATACCTGCCGCTGCGCGAAAAACTGACCATTTCCGCTGCCAACGATCAACAACGTCCCCGCCAAGTCTTAACTAAAGAATTCGCGTTGAAACGCTGGAGCAACATGGCCGCCAGCGGCTGGTACTCCGGTGAGACACACGTCCATCGCCGACTGGCCGAACTGCCCAACGTGATGCAAGCGGAAGAGCTAAACGTCGCTTTTCCAGTGACTTTCTGGACGACCAACTCAAACAAAGCCCCCGACTTGGAACCGTCCAACCTACGTTCCCAGGGGCCGTCCCCATTTGGCTCCCGACAGGATCGCGGTCACGAACCAATTTGGCTAAATGACAAACATGTCATCCTGCCTCGCAACACCGAGTATGAAATCTTTTCCCTGGGGCAACGCCGACACACGCTCGGCGCAATGTTCATTCTCAATCACCGCAATCCCTTTACTCAAACCGCGCCTCCAGTAACACCAATTGTTCAACAAGCGCGCCGCGAAGGGGCTTTGCTCGATCTCGACAAACACAATTGGCCCTGGTCGTTAATGCTGGTTCCCGTGGCTCAGGTCGATCTGTTTGAATTATCCAACAACAGCGTTTGGCGGACGAGCTTTGGCTTCCAGCAAGCTGGCCAAACGTTGCCTCCTTGGCGGCAATTCGAGCAAGAGTCGCCAGGAGTGCTGACCGAATGGGGCTGGCTGCAGTTTGGCTTCGAGATGTATTACGCGTTGCTCAACTGCGGCTTTCGCATCAGTCCATCGGCCGGCACGGCATCGGGCGTTCACCCAGTTCCACTGGGCTACAGCCGTGTATACGTGCACACCGGCGAGGACTTCAACTTGAACGCTTGGTTGACGGGCCTCAAAAGTGGTCGCTCTTTTGTGACCACCGGCCCCATGCTGGACGCTCGCATCGACAATCAACTACCCGGACAGATTTTTCAATTCAGCGGCGACAACCAAAACGAACTGTCTTGGTCTGCCAGGATCGTCAACCCCGAGCCCATTTCGCGAGTGGAATTGATCGTCAATGGGGAAGTCCGGTTCGCGATCACTCCCCAACCAGCACAAACAACGGCGGGCGCCCACTACTGGTCCAGTCAAGGTTCATTCGCTATCGACAAGTCAGGCTGGGCCGCCTTGCGAACTTGGTCGATTCAACCCGATGGGCGGAAACGGTTCGCTCATACCGGCTCGTGGTACTTCGAAGTCGATCAAGAACCGGTGCGACCACCACGACCACAAATCGACTACTTGCTGGAACAGCTCGAAAGCTCATTGGAAAACCAACGTGGAGTCTTAGCACCCCAAGCTTTCGCGGAATTTGAACAAGCCCGCGATGCCTATCGCCAGATTCGAACAATCGCGTTGGAGCAAACAAGTACACAGCAACCCTTCAGTCCGCAAAGCCGCCCGACAAGATCAGCCAGCGAAGAACGATATTGGCTGGAGAACATGGCGGTCTGGCACCGTTACTCGCTGACCGAAATCAGCCAAGTCCTGGGCAAATCGCCGAGGGAAATTCGCCAGCTGTTGCGGAAACATGAATTGGACGAAACAACTCCCCAAGCTCTCCGCCCCCAGGACCGTCTGACTGTCATGCCTTACCCCGGCGGTCGGCACCCGCGTCGCGGTTTCCTCGATGGTGCCATTGATCCGCAACGCGAGACAAAATTCAGCCTGTTCACTCCCTGGGATGACAGCAGCTATATCGTGGGCGATGTGCCCGAAGCGATTTTCTCCAATTTGGGGCTGATTTATCTGGCTCACACCCACATCCCAACCCGCTGGGACGAACAAAATCGAAAGCTACCGAAGCAGGAATGGCAACGCCTAGAAAATGGGCTGCTAAGAAGTCAACGAGTACTTCCCAATGGAATTCGTTTCGATGTCACAATCGCCGCGCAGCAAAATCATGTTCGCATGGAGCTGGCCTTATTCAACGGCACGCCGGCAACCTTAAGCGGGCTGAGAGTGCAACAATGCCTGATGTTGGCCAATGCGGCAGAATTTCACAGCAACACGAATGACAACAAAATATTCCACAATGATTATGGCCTAGTTGGAAATTCCACCGGCACGCGTTGGTTAATTACTTCCTGGAAACCGCTAGACCGAACCTGGGGAAACCCACCCGTCCCCTGCCTGCACGCTGATCCCATCTTGCCGGACTGCCCTGCTGGAGCCACGACGCGCGCCCAGGGCTGGCTATCGTTTTACGAAGGCCAAGACTGGCGAACGGAATTGCGGCGGATCGAGGCAACCCGTTGGTGGGAAAAGTCATTCGAATCGAAGTAAAAAATTGGTAACCATCGCCACACTCGCGTTCAGCCTTCAGCGGTGATCGTACTCGGTAGCCACAACAATTCCACTGGCTGGTGGATGGATGTTAGGATTAAAGAGTTCCAATTCGCACTACTTAACGTCTTGAATTTCATGAATATCCTGCGATCACTCGGACTCGCTTGCCTGCCGCTGGAAGCAGACCAACTCATCCCACCGGGGCAGCGAATCATCGTGCGTGAGCATCTTGCCTGCGCGATAACGCTGCGAAACTTCTCCTCGCCAGGACGCGTCTGCAATTGGAAGCGGCAATGGTTCGCCGGGTCGATTGCTATTTCCGGCAAGCGTTTCATTGCCTTTCGTTGGAAACGCCGCCTAATCAACATGGAATTTGAGGACACCCGGTTTTCTAAGCTGCGGTTTTCCTCGGAGCAAGGGATGCTCCGTATCACGCATGACGCCGACTTATGTCGCGAGGATTGGTCGGGTTCGATAGAGTATCGGTTTCGGACGACAGACGCCGATCAGATCGTGGCCCTCGTTCTCCGAGCAGCGGATCTGAAATTGGCGGCCACGAATTAGCGAAAACTGAGACTAATTCAGTGCGTCCCCGCCAATCACCTCGCCTCCAGCGTGAGTCAACAAGGCTCGCAGTACTTTCGGATCGATGTCTCGCGAGATGTAACGCACGGAGCCATCGAATAAGGCGACGATTGCCCCGGGGCGATCACCAAAGAAACTATCGATCAGATTTTCTTCGTCGAGTTCCCAGAAGCCTGGCTTCATCCATGGCGTAGCGGCGGAACTGGGTACTTCCACAAATGCGATGGTATTGCTAGTCCCGTCGGTGATCGAGAGAAATTTCTTTGGTGTTTCCGGATCCGACCAAAGCGAACCTTTGATAACCGGAATGCGAATCATTGTGGTGATAAGTTCCCCGTCCCGTGTCTCGCCATAGGTGGGAACAGCTGTTTGAGTCGCTATTCGGTTCGCTTCGGCGTTCCATGATCGGTCCAAGTCAATCGATTGATAAAGCGCGACTTGATTCATGTAGGGCAGGATGCGAACGCGAAAGCTATGCAGTGCTTCCCCGTTGTTGGCCATGATCGGACCTGGCAACTCGTTGTTCGCTGCATAGTAGTTGTGCATCGCGAGCACGACTTGTTTCAAGTTATTCATCCTTTGCGTTCTGCGAGCTGCTCCGCGCATTATTCCCAAAGCGTTACCCATCGCGCGGACAATAACGTCGGCCGGTGCCACTACGGTCACTACGGCCTCATCAGCTGAGACCAAGATTCCATTCGTTGCGTCGCCACCGAGCTGAAGCGCATCTTTGATGACTGCGCTGACCCGCGCTGCCGCTTCAACATCCATTGCCTGCAGGGTGGCATTGAATTCGGGGGTGGGTGGCAATGACCATGCAATGCGTACCCAACTGAGATCTTTCACCATTTGCCGAGGAGAGAATTGGACCGGAGACTCCTCGGGCATTTGCTCAGGCCAGAGCAATTGCAAATCCTCCCGGCTCTCGACCGGTAGTGAAATCATCAATTGATGTTGCAGCGTTGGTTCGGCAAGCAGGTCGGCAAAACGAGTGCTTGCGATGCTATCGCCGAGGCGTGCAACCGTGTGCTCGGCTCCGAAGATCGCGATTCCATCGTTAGTTCGCATCGTCGCGGGAAAGCGCTGCTGCAGCGGCATCCACGTCATCGCCAGGATATTCTGCAACATCGTGGGATTGTCTGTCGGAGCAATCACCGCGGGGGTAGCGTGGACCAAGTCTGCGGTCGACATGGTGACAAGCAACTCATTGGTTCCGGCTTGCCGTAAAGACGATAGGAATCCGTCCACCATCATGGCGCCCTGACGCAGTTCTGCCTCATTCGGTAAGTCTTCACCGACCATTTGTTTGACATACTCGTAAATCGCCGTGACGTGAATCGCATTGATGTCAAGATGAGCGACTCCCAGAGTCGTTTCTTCCGTGTAGCGCATCAAGTCTGTGACGGATTTTGCTTCTGATCCATCCGTCGGAGTTGTGTCCTGGGCGCGGGCAACCGGTGCGGCCAACCCAATGACGAGGATGAGGGCTGACCAGCGGGCCGAATGGTAAATCGGGATAAACATAAGTAACTCCTGTGACTCGTGATTACTTGACTAATTGAATAATGAGCGTGGCGGATTGATCACCCGGCCACCGAACGTTGCGATTGAAGCGAGCAGTCTTGGCCGTTTCGCGGGTATAGCTGTAACCGGCATCGTCGAGATCGCCGAGCACCGGATCGGGCCATGGCGGTAGCTCCATTGCATTGAGTGCCTCGGGTAATTCTCCGGTGCGAGCGGCGTGATCGCGAATCGCTTGGATGGTGGCGGTTTCAAAATGGGTGCGACGCGATCGCAAGGACGCGGTATTGGCCGCCTGGATCGCAGGCAGCAACAGTCCGGTTAAGATAGATACCGGAGTCATCATTCTCTCTACGGAATCCTCTTGCGCATCGAGAAACTGCTCGGATCGACTGAGATAGCGTTGGCGAATTGAGTTGGGAAGCAACGCCCATTTGACATACTCGCCGGTCTGATAATTCAAATCGTGGATTGTGGCCCGAAGCACCGCCTCAATGTTGGAGAGTTCGGAGACGCGTTCACCCCACGCGGTGTTCTCTCGCAGATAGCGGCGAGAGGGCTCAGCGAGTGCCAGGACACCGATACCACTGAGCAGGTCGACGGAAGCGGAGCTGGTAAAACTTCCAGGGCTGACCGTTTCGATCGTTTCGCCGACTTCGTCAGCAATTTGCTGCCAAAGTCTCGCTGAACGTTCTCTGCCAATTGGGGTATCGGGAAAATCAATATCGAATGGGATCGCGCGGCGAACTAGCAAACTCTCGTTCTCCAGTGCCGCGCGGACATCAAAAATCGACTCTGGCACAGCCGCCAAGGCCCAATAGAAATTCGGAGCTCCTTCCACGGTAGAAGCATCGCGGACCAATCCGTCCGCGATTCCAAGGATCGCCAAGGAGACGAGCTTAGTGACCAACAAATCGCTGCTGCCCCCAACGAGGTCAGCGAGCCGATAGATTGCTGTCATCTCGTGCGTATAATCGGCCCATCGACCTTCAGCGGCCGCCACCTTTGCCTTAAGTGAAAGCAGGCGAGCCATTTCCCGAGCGATTTGAACATCCTCGAGCGTGAGCGAAACCCATTGGCCAATTGTTAGCTTCTCGGTTGCCAGAGGATAATCGACACCCATCAAAGGGATCGCCCGATAGAATTCATCGAAGGCGACTTGGTACGCACCAAGGAATTCCTTCACTTCGGCAACTTCTCCAGCTGCCAGTGGACCATCTAGCCAAGCGTTGTATTTTTCGTAAAAGGCATCATCCCGATCACCGCGATGCGTTGTTTGCACCATCGCGATCATTGCCCGCGAGTAGAGCGCCATGGCGTTGTCTTGGCGACGCCGATCCGCAGGGGGCCAAAACGTGTACTGAATTGCGGGTATTGGTTCAGCAGCAGCAGAGATCCTGAGGGTTGCCGGTTCACCGTCAGCGGCAAATTGAGCCATCGCCGCTGGTGTCGGAAGCGGTAACAGCAGACTCAACAGTACAAGGCATCGCAGCGGACGCGTAAAATCATCGGCGACCGCCCGTTCCTTCCATTCTTTCCATGTCATCAACTCTTTCCATGTCATTAAATTTCCTCCAATGGTGGGTGCGAGAGAGGGATTTCGAGTTACGGAGTGTGTGGTTTCAAAGAGTTTCGGGTCAGCCCGCTTTGCGGAGTGGAAGCGAGGCGCCAGGCTCATCATTCACAGGAGCATCACCGAACCAATGGCCGTCGAATCGCAGTGCATCAGCGGGCCGCAAGGGCTCGCGGTCCGGCCGCGCGTTGCCAGAACGCGTTGACAAAAAATCGGCAACGATCGGTCCGCTGGACGCAACCAGGCTGATCTCACCGGGCATCCGTACGCGGGCGGGAAGCCAAAGCCCCAAACGCGACAACCGGCGTGGCGAAGACGCTAAGTTCCTCGCGTCGGTAAAATCCGACTCGCCGATGGGCCGTCGGACGGGCGGGTGGATCGCATCACGAGTTGGCCGGGCCTCACTAATTTGCATTTCAGAGGGCCGGGTTATGGTGCCTCTCGTGAACGCGTTTTGGGAAGGATTTGGCGTGGCGGGAGTCGCTCCCATACGACCGGCGACAAAACTGCACACCGCAATGACTGCCACAGCCGACAACCACTGCAGTCGCAACGCAAGCGTTTCCCGATTGGGGGCTCGTCCAGTCAAACTGACCGGTGGCGAATTGTTGGTTCCCAATTCGGCGGCACCAGCAGCTCGACCCATCTCAAAAAAAACAAGCCGTTCATCAGTCTCATCGCGCGCCGGATTGAGCGGCTTGAATACCGACGTAAGAAACGGGTCGAGTTCGGGGCGTTGATCGGACATGGCGAGACCATAAGAAAAAGGAGATCGACGAATTGGTTTCAGTCGCGACTTGTGACGCGTAGAGTCGGGGGTTTGCTAGCAGCCCTGTCCGCCGCCGGCGGGTCGACATGACGACGCAGCAACTGGATCGCTTCGCGATAACGGCGATGAACCGTACTCTTCGACGACGAGAGCAACTCAGCGATTTGCGCAAACGACATATCACCCCAGTGAGCCATTACAACTATCTGACGATGCTCGGCGGGTAAATCACGCAGCTGCTCGGTCAGCTCGCCGGCCGATTCACTATCAACGCCAGAACCTTCCGACGTAGCGTCGAACCAGATTTCTCGACCCAGCAGCCGATCGCGGCGGCGGCGGCGTCCCTCACGGCGTCCGAAATCAATCATTCGATTTCGAGTTACGCGAACCAGCCAGCCGCGGACGTCCGCGGGCGGCTCGGCGAGTCGAGCCAATTCAATAAATGCTCCTTGGACCGCATCCTCAGCACACGACTCGACATCCCCCGACGTGGCGACGGACCGAGCGATCAACAGCAAACGCGGCTGAAAGTCATCCCAGATTCGGCACAATAGGTTCGGTTGCACGTGTCAGTTCTAGCGTCTGCGGTAGTTGATTCAGTTCCAAGGACGACACCAGATCGCAATCGTCCCAAGAAAAAAACAAAGGCGGACCAATTTCTCGACTGTCGACCCTGTTGTTGGACTATGAGGTCGTTCTACACATGCATTTCGATGAAAGATACCTGGCGTCATTGGCGGAAATCTTCTCGCACCGACTTTTGCGGTCCGTGACTGAAGTCTCCAGATCGGAAAGTGATGAGGCGGAATTCGTGAAGCGCGCACGAAAAAACCCACTGAGGCTGGCGAAGCCTCAGTGGGTTATCCGTTGGTTATTTTGGTGATCGTCTCGGCGAACCGAGACACTTCTGCTGACCAAGGAGGTCGCCTCCACGGATAAATCGAACGAGTTGCCTCGAGCGATCTTGATATCCTTAGAAAGGAGGTGATCCAGCCGCAGGTTCCCCTACGGCTACCTTGTTACGACTTAGTCCCAATCGTCGAGCTGACCTTCGGCACCTGCCTCCCTTGCGGGTTAGCTCAGTGACTTCGGGCCCTCCCAACTTTCGTGGCTTGACGGGCGGTGTGTACAAGGCTCAGGAACACATTCACCGCGGTATGCTGACCCGCGATTACTAGCGATTCCGGCTTCATGCAGGCGAGTTGCAGCCTGCAATCCGAACTGGGGCACGCTTTTTGGGATTAGCTTAACCTCGCGATTTCGCTTCCCTTTGTACGCACCATTGTAGGACGTGTGCAGCCCTAGACATAAAGGCCATGAGGACTTGACGTCATCCCCACCTTCCTCCGGTTTGACACCGGCAGTCTCTCTAGAGTCCCCGGCATTACCCGCTGGCAACTAGAGATAAGGGTTTCGCTCGTTAAGGGACTTAACCCGACATCTCACGACACGAGCTGACGACAGCCATGCAGCACCTGTGCAAGGGCTCCCCGAAGGGCACCCCCAAGTTTCCAAGGGGTTCCCAAGCATGTCAAGTCTAGGATAAGGTTCTTCGCGTAGCCTCGAATTAAGCCACATCCTCCACCGCTTGTGTGAGCCCCCGTCAATTCCTTTGAGTTTCAGCCTTGCGACCATACTCCCCAGGCGGAGCACTTAACGCTTTCGCTACGGCCGGGAGGATGTGGAAGTCCCCCCAGCCCAGTGCTCATCGTTTACAGCTAGGACTACCGGGGTATCTAATCCCGTTCGCTCCCCTAGCTTTCGTGCCTCAGCGTCAGAAGAGACCCAGTGATGCGCTTTCGCCACCGGTGTTCCAGTTGATATCAACGCATTTCACCGCTCCACCAACTGTTCCCATCACCCCTGTCTCCCTCAAGCCTAGTGGTTTGAAACGCTGTTCCTCGGTTGAGCCGAGGGCTTTCACATCTCACCTTCTAGGCCGCCTACGCACGCTTTAAGCCCAGTGATACCGAATAACGTTTGGACGGTTCGTCTTACCGCGGCTGCTGGCACGAACTTAGCCCGTCCTTCCTCTGAAGATCGGTCAAACCAGGGGGAGAACCCCCTGATATTTCCTCCCAACTGACAGCGGTTTACAACCCGAAGGCCTTCATCCCGCACGCGGCGTCGCTCGGTCAGGCTTTCGCCCATTGCCGAAGATTCTCGACTGCAGCCACCCGTAGGTGTCTGGGCAGTGTCTCAGTCCCAGTGAGCCGGGCCATGCTCTCACACCCGGTATCCATCTAAGCCTTGGTGGGCCATTACCCCACCAACAAGCTAATAGAACGCGGTCTGATCCTTGGGCGGAATCTCACCATTTGATCCAGAGATATTATCCGGTATTACCGCCAGTTTCCCAACGCTATCCCGGTCCCAAGGGTACATAACCACGCGTTACTCTCCCTTACGCCGCTCGCCGGCACCTCTCACCACACCTTCTCAACCAGAGCCGGTAAGCTCCAACTGAAGAAAGCACGGTGAGAGGCCCGCTGCCGCACGACTTGCATGCCTAATCCACGCCGCCAACGTTCATTCTGAGCCAGGATCAAACCCTTCAATTTTGTATGCTTAAACAGTCATACCAAATCCCTTGCGGAACCTAGCTGGCCAACGCAAACGCTGGCCGACCGCTTATAAACAATCCGAAGTTTTCTTTCCTGTGGATGAGCCTCGGTAAAAGCTCATCACAGTCGCCAAATTTAATGTGACGACCTCGCTTGCTGAACTCAGCAGAAGTATAACCACCAAATTGCCAAAGATCGGTTGTGCCCTTGCGGGCCATCTTTATTCCACATCGCAACTCAATCTGAATTGCAACTTAAAATCTTCTTCATCAAAGTCCGCCGCAAGAAAGCCTCGCTAGCGGGTCTCATAGCCTCTCAAATTCACTCGAAGGCGTCAAGCCTCGTTGCGAAAGTTTTTCTCTTTAAAGCGTCAGGCGTGAGCCTTAACTATCGGGAGAAGCAAACGCGGAAACCAGTCTACTTTGGTCATTAGGCAAAAATAGCCAGTGACCTCACAGAGCGGTTACAGCACAAATGGTGCTGCAGCCTAACTTCGCACCCGCCTTCAATCCCCAAGCCAGCATCCAGCAGAACCGTGTAACAGTTCATAGCTGCATCGAACTAGGGGCTGAGCGTTCGAGTCAGGCAAACCTCGGAAAGCAATTGTCGGCCGCATGTGGCTCGGCTTTCCGTGTCAGCGATGCGAGAAAGATATAGGCTCGCCCGGTTGCCCGCAAGGCGTACCGGGCGTTTTTTTTGAAACTTGTTTTTAGCCCGATATTCACGGGTTTTTCGCATCCAATGCCGCCCATCGCCACACTTCGAACGAAGCCACCGGCAACTACATGATGGAAAAATAGGTGTCGACGGCGAAGTCAAAGTACTCTTCCCGCAATTCCACCGGTCGCCCCAAGTAGTAACAGTAGTTTCGCACTTGCAGCAGCAAATCTCGCGGTTGGCAGTTACGGAAAGGACGGGACACCGGCAGGTAATGACGCTTAATCAGGTAATCGATCGGCTCGGGCCGATAAGGCACTTTCAAAACGCCGCACATGATCTCGAAGAGCTGCCGAAAATGCGCCTCCGAAGGGTCGCAGACTTCGATTTTGTAGGGAATCCGCCGCAGAAAAGCATCATCCACCAAATCTTTGGGCTCCAAGTTGGTGCTGAACACGACCAATTGGTCGAATGGCACCTGCACCTTCTTGCCGCTCCGCATGTTCAAAAAGTCAAAACGCTTCTCCAACGGCACGATCCAGCGGTTCAGCAGCTGGTCGACGCTCATCTTCTGCCGTCCAAAGTCGTCGATGACCAACGTGCCGCAATTGCTTTTCAACTGCAGCGGCGCCTCGCTGATGTTACTTTCCGCGTCCCCCTGGACTTCCAGCATGTCCATGGTCAACTCCCCACCGGCGACAATCGTGGGTCGCTTGATTCGCACCCAACGTTTGTCAAAACCACTCTGATCAAGCAACCCTTGGGGCATCGCCGGGGGACAAACTTCGTGGTTCATGCGATCGAATACCCGCATGATCTCCCCCTCGATCTCCACGGCCCGGGGAATCCATACGTAACGCCCAAACGAGGAGGTCACCCGCTCGGCAATGCTGGTCTTTCCGTTGCCAGGATAGCCATAGAGAAACATCCCCCGTCCGCTGTTCACTGCGGGGCCCAATCGCGTCAACATCGCGGGGTCTATCAACAGATCGGAAAACGCCTTTTCCAAATCCTCGCGGCGCGGATGCTGGCCTTCCACCGTCTGAGCTTTCACGCTCGCTCGATAATCTTCCAGCGAAACCGGACAAGCTCCGTAATAGGTGCAATCCTTCGTCAGCCCCCGCGCAATCGCTCGCCCCGCTTCGGTCAACACATAGACGTAATCGCCCGTTTCAGTCCCCCGTCGATAAGCCACCGATTGATCACTCTTAAGCAGCTCCAAAATCGGCTCGATCATGCGAAACGGCAACTTCAATTGCTCCGCGATCTGCCGGCCAGCCGATTCACCGCCAGCCAGCAAAAATCGCATCACAATGTGCTCAACCAACGCCTCGCTAATCCGCGTTGAAGGCAAATCTGGCGGCTGCACCGGCCGCCAAGGCTCATCTCGCGACGGAGTAAACCCCTCACGCTCCTCAACTGCCTGAACGCCAATCTGCTGCTTAACCGCTGGCACACTTGCCGACGACGAAACAACTCCGGCTCTCGGTGATGACAATCCGCCCGAACCAACAGCAGCCGCTGCCTGCGGCGACGAACCAATATTGCCGCCAACAGGTGCTGACTCAACGGGCGAAACTGGCCGAGCGGGCCGATTCACCGCCCCAGCTGGAAGTGCTGGCTGGCCGGGAACAACCTGCTGGCCGGGGGCTACTGGTCGAGCTGGCGAGGTCGCTGGCACGGCAGCCGCTGCAGATTCCACCGGACCGGCCAAACCATGAATTTTCGCAATCAGAGCGTCGAGCTGATTGTCGGCCGAGTCCGCATTGGATGGGCACATAAGTATCGCTGACCTGCTGCCGTGGAAAGTTACCGTGCATCGATGTAATCGGCACACCTCCCACAACTCGGCTAACGCCTTCATAACAATGACGCTTGCTGCAGTTAACAAAGCTGCGTCAATTAAAGCAGTTGTGTCTGCCAGGCAAAGTTTAACGCCTCAGCAGCTCAGGTTGCGACGCGGCAAACAATCCTGAACAGCCACCCGGGGCTCACTGAGCGGCTGCTATGAATTGCTCGCCGAAGCTCTCAAACAACCTTCGAAATCGAGCTCCAGTTGGCCGTCGCCCTCGTCGCAGCCTAATTCTCGATACAGATAACTGGGCTGAATGTCGCGATTGTTCTGATATTTGCCCCCAGTGTATTCACGCAGCTCACCGACGACTTCATGGTACGAAATTTGGCAGATCTCGATCCCCGCATAGATCCGAATCGGCTGGACGGTGAACATCTCCAATGTCCAAAAGCCGCAAAAGCCGACATCACCAAAGCCGGTGGTGCCGTTCACGTACAGCCCTAAACGTCCCACCGAGGAGCGTCCGCCAACCATCGGTACGAGGTTGCGGGTCTCAGTGCGTTCGGCTGTGCGGCCCAAATAAAGCTGGCCAGGCTGCAGCACCAAGCCCTCAGCCGGGATTTCCAAGCGGCGAAAGCGGTTGGGAGCCCGCAGATCGAGCACCACCTCCTCGTAAACCAACAACTCGTTATGGAGGGTCAGATTATAGCTATTGGAATTCACGCGCCCGGGTTCAAACGGATCAATAATGATGTTCTCACCGAGCTGTTCTTGGATCTCTTCGCCGGACAATATCATTGTGGATTCTAGCCGCTAAGAGGTGCAGGGGTTGGTAGCTTGCTGGTGACCACCTGGTGGGAATTTTCGCCGCCCGAGTAGGCAACTGTCAACCGATTTTGTGAAAACAACTACGAATTTCGTGGTCGCCAACTGCTGGCCAACCGTTATCATTGGGATAAAGGTCCGGTTTTTCCCTCCAGCGGCCTAACTACAACCCAGCGGCCCAGAATCAGAGCGTAGCCGTTTCCTAGTCAGCCTTTCGCGAGGCCCCCTTGGCATGACTGACCTCGAACAATTTACTCAGCTCCCGGCAGAATTTGATGGCCGCGTGCGGCTATTCCCGCTGCCCGACTTGGTGGTTTTCCCTAACGCCATGCAACCACTGCATATTTTCGAACCGCGATATTGCGAGATGCTCGAAGAAGCTCTGGCGACCGACAAGTTAATCGCGATGGCCACTCTGGCTCCCGGCTGGGAACACCAACCGGGCGAACCGCCGAAACTGGAGTCGCACGTCTGCATTTGCCGCGTGGTTTCGCATGCGACCACTGAAGACGATCGCCATAACGTGTTGCTCGTCGGCCTCCGCCGTGGTCTGATTTTGGAGGAATTAGAAACCAGCCGTCCATTCCGGATGGCAAACGTGGAGGTGCTTACCGATTTGTATCCGCTCACCGCCAGTGAGCAACGCCAAACGCTAAAGCGCGAATTGCTTGATTCATTTCGCCAACTGATTCCCGAAGTTGCCGAGGTGCAAAAAAATCTGCACGAATTGATGGCTAGTCAAATGCAGTTGGGTGCCGTCACCGACATCATTGGGTTTACGATGCAGTTTGACACCCCGAACAAATTATTGCTGCTGGCCGAAAATAACGTCGATGCCCGGGCTCGATTGCTGATCGAAATTTTGCGAGAGCGGCAAGTGGCGGAAGACCCGGCGGACGAAACCCTCGATTTTCGCAAAAAAATGCCTTTCCCCCCACCCTTTAGCTTGAACTGAGAAAGCTCTCTTGGAAGCCTCAGAATGTTCGGGCTGACGCCCAAGCGGCTAGCGGCAACGATTGCGGAACTCTATTCCTGAACGACCTAATCCTTTAAAACTACCCGAATTGCCAACTGTTTCCTGCAACCAACCGCGTGCACGGTCCAGCTTGGATTGTCCTGCTATTTACACCGCGCTACGATAGTTTTGTTAGGAATTGGGGTCTGCGTCGAATGCCGCGCTAAGACTGTTGATTCAATCGTTTTTCCCTGGGGCATGCAAATCTTGATGTCCTGCTCTTGTTCACCCTCGACTTAGCCAACAGTGATGATCGGCTGGGACTGATTATCGGCTTTGCCGCGAGCTCCACTCATACCCTTGCCCCCAAAGGCAGACATGCATCGAGATTCGGAAACCACGACTACCACCTGTAACAACGGCAGTCCTTGCAATCACGGCGGTCCACGGACTGCCGGCGCATTGCACGTCGATCCCAATGAACCGCGAGCCGAAGGCGTCGACCTGAAGCGCATCGAATCGGCTGTGCGGGAAATTCTCGATGCCGTCGGCGAAGACCCCAATCGCGAAGGTTTATTGGAAACACCGGCCCGCGTGGCTCGCATGTACGCCGAAATGTTTGCCGGCTTAAAACACGACGCGGGCCGTCACCTGGCGAAGGTTTTCACGGAAAAGTATGACGAAATTGTGCTGGTCCGTGACATCAGTTTCTGCAGCATGTGCGAACACCACCTGCTGCCGTTCACCGGCACTGCCCACATCGGCTACTTGCCCAGTGGCCGCGTGGTCGGGCTCAGCAAGCTGGCTCGCGTCGTCGAAGAGGTCGCCCGGCGTCCGCAAGTTCAGGAGCGGATGACCGAGACGATTGCCGATTTGATTGAAGATCGCCTTGGCGCTCGCGGCGTTGCCGTGGTCTGCGAAGCGACGCATAGCTGCATGACGATGCGAGGCGTGCGGAAGCCTGGTAGCTTGTGCGTAACCAGCGCGATGCGAGGCCAATTTCGCGAAGACCCCTCGTCACGGGCCGAAGTGCTGAATCTGATTAACCGCGGAGCTTAGCAGCGGCGGCGAACAACGCGAGCCAACTGCGTTCGGCCAAAAGATTCAAATCATTTTTGAATTTAGTAACCAACGCGGTGGGGACCTTGGCGAAGGGTGAGCCCGGGGACTCTCGTGAATTCTGCCGGCAATGATTAGACTGCAAAGCGTGTGGCACGGGGTGTCCGTGGCCACCGGAAACAAACGCAAGGTGGCGTTGTCTGGGCAGCGGAACCTGCATGGATCTCGAGCAAACCCGAGTGCAAGACGACCTCCGCGGCATCATCGAAGGTGATGTCGTGTTTGGAGATTTGTACGCGCAGATGTACGCCACCGATGCCAGCATCTACCAAGTGCGGCCGTTTGGTGTCGTCCGCCCCCGCTCGGCCGAGGATGTCGCCGCGGTGGTTCGCTACGCGGCTGAGCATAATTTCTCAGTCTACGCGCGGGGTGCCGGCAGTTCGCTCGCGGGGGCCTCGCTCGGCCGTGGCATCATTATTGACTTTTCCCGCTACATGCGTCGCTGGCGAATGCAAGACAACCACCGCGTGGTGGTGCAACCGGGCGTCGTGTTGGCCAGTCTCAACCGAGACCTGCGAACTCGTGGGCGATTGTTTGGCCCCGATCCGGCGACCCGCAGCGTTACAACGATGGGCAGCGTGATCGCTCAAGACGCTTCGGGCAGCCACCTGCTGCGTTACGGCTCGGCCCGCGATAATTTGAAATCACTGCAAATCGTCACCAGCGCCGGAGAGTTGCTGGAAATCTCCCAAAGTAGGCCCACTGGCAGTGGCACCACCGGCAGATTGGCTGCGGAAGTCAGTCGCATTGCCAAGCGACATCGCAAGGAGTTAGCGGGCGAGGCGTCAGGCAGCCCAAAACTGGCGGGCAGCAACGAACATCGTTTTCTGCAAAGCCGGGGCGGCTATGCGCTACAGCGGGCCGTGGCCGGAGACGGCGTCGATTTGACGCAGTTAATTGCCGGCTCCGAGGGCTCGTTGGCGCTAATCACCGAAGCGACGATTGAAACGAATCCGCTGCCCAGCCACCGCGGCGTCGTGCTGTTATTTTTTCGCCGCATCGAAGCCGCCGCGCGGGGCGCGCTGCTGGCCACCGCTCAAGGGGTCGTGGCTTGCGATTTGATGGATCGCAGGTTGCTCGAAATCGCTCGCGAGACCGATCCCCGCTACGACCAGTTGATCCCTCGCGAAGCTGAAGCGATGCTGCTGGCTGAGCTGCAGGGGGAGGGTTTGCCCGAACTGCGTGATCGGCTGCGGGCCTTAGCGGCGGAGATTTGCGAAAGCCACCAGCTGGCGTTCGCGATGCGGATGACGACAGAGCAATCAGAACGGGATTTCTATTGGCGTTTGTCGCGGCGGGTAATTCCCCGCTTATACCGCCTCAAAGGCAACTCGCGGCCACTTCCGTTCGTCGAGGACATGGCGGTTCCCCCCACGCGGCTGCCCGAATTTTTAGTCGCCGTGCAGGAGGTGCTAAAGCAACATCAAGTGACAGCCACCGTGTTTGCCCACGCCGGCCATGGGCAAGTCCACCTGCGGCCCTTCCTCGACTTGGCCAGTAGCGAAGATCAGAAAAAGATCGCCCCCTTGGCGGAAGCGTTGTTCACTTCCTTGTTGAACTTCAACGGTCGAGTTTGCGGAGAGCAGGGAGCCGGGCTGAGCCGCACCGCGCTGCTGCGTCGCCAACTCGGTGCCGCCTGGCCAGCGATGCTAGAAATCAAACGTTTGTTCGATCCTGCCAACACGCTGAATCCCGACAAATTCATCACCAGCCGGTTGCCTCGCCCCGACGAAAATTTGCGAACCGTGCTTTCCCAAATCGAACTGCAGCCCTCGGAAGATTTGGGGGACGGTCCCCACAGCCCGCCTGCCAGCTTGGCGGCGACGCCAGCGGCGGCGACTGTGCTGAGTGAACCCAGTTCGGCGGTGATGCCGGGCGAGGCGTTGCTGCTTCCCCGCACCAGCAACAGTTCTCCGACGGTCGTGCTGCCGTTGATCCAAAATTGGGCGGGCGAAGCTTCGCTCGAGCGAGTGACTCGAGAATGCAACGGGTGCGGTCGTTGCCGCACGACGGCTCCCAACGAACGGATGTGCCCGGTGTTCCGCGCGATCCCCTCTGAGGAAGCCTCCCCGCGCGCCAAAGCCAATTTGATGCGGGGCGTCTTGACCGGCGATCTGCCCCCCGAGACGCTGGTCAGCGAAGCGATGAAAGAGGTCGCCGATCTCTGCTTTCATTGTCATCAATGCCGCCTCGAATGCCCGGCCAGCGTCGACATTCCCAAATTAGTCGGTGAGATCAAAGGCAATTATGTGGCGACCAATGGGTTGCCACTTTCCGATCTCTGGTTCTGTCGCCTTGACGCCATCACGGCGCTCGCCGGCCGCGCGCCGACACTAGCCAATTGGCTTAATCGCAACGGTTTTGTGCGTTGGTTGCTGGAACGCAGCTTGGGGCTGAGCAAAGCGAGAAAGATTCCCGACTTTGCAACACGCAGCTTCATGCGCGACGCCGCTCGCCGGAGACTGAACCGCATCACGCCCAAATCAGACCGTAAACGAGTGGTCTATTTTGTCGATCAATACGTCAATTGGCACGATCCCCAACTGGGTCGCGCCTTTGTCGACGTAATGCAGCACAATAACTTTGACGTCTACGTGCCGCCCAAACAAATTCCTTGCGGGATGACCCAGATCGCCGCCGGAGATTTGAAAGGCGCCCGCAAACGAGCGCGTCACAACGTGCGTATTTTGGCCGAAGCGATCCGGGCCGGCTACCAAGTGGTGGCGACCGAACCGACCGCCGTCCTCTGCCTGACTCGCGAATACCTCAATCTGCTCGACAGCGAAGACGCCCATTTGGTGGCCGAGAACAGTTTTGAAGCTTGCCGTTTTCTCTGGAACCTGCATTGCCGCAACACCCTGGCGTTGGATTTCCAGCCCGTTCCGGCGCGCGTCTCCTACCACCAACCGTGCCACGTGCGGGCGATCGACAGCGGCTCTCCAGGACCGCAACTGATGCGGTTGTTGCCCAGGTTGAATGTGGAGGAAGTCGATAAAGGCTGCACGGGAATGGCCGGAACCTGGGGGTTGCAAAAAAAGAATTACCGCAACAGCCTCAGAATCGGCTGGCCGCTGATTTCGACGTTGCGTAAATCGGCGGCGCGGACCGCGGCAACCGAATGCAGCGCCTGTAAAATGCAAATCGAACACGGCACCGGAATCAACACCGTGCATCCCGTCAAGTTACTCGCTTACGCCTACGGAAAGCTACCGGAACTGGGGGCCGCCCTAGGGGCGAGAGGCTGAGCATCTCATGCGTTACATCGAAGTCCAATTGTTCGCCGGAGCAGCCGCTGCCGCACAGCAAAACCTGCTGCGAGTGGAACTGCCCAGCCCAGACACAGCCCTAACAGCCCAAGAGTTACTTGCTCAGTTGGCCGCTTGCTGTCCACCGCTAGCTCCCCTGCTGGGCAGTTGCCGCTTAGCCGTCAATGGTCGCTACGTGGGTAACGATGCTATGCTTGATCCGGCTGCTGAGATTGCCTTGATTCCGCCAGTCAGCGGTGGTTAAGCATGCCATCCACTAACTGCCAGACCAGCATCGAACTTACCGACGATCCACTCGACGCCGCGGCGATCCTCGCCCTGGTCGCTGACGACGATTGCGGCGCCCAAATGATTTTTCTTGGCTGTACCCGCCGCACGACCGGGGAGAGAATCACCCAGCGGCTGACCTACGAGGCCTACCGCTCGATGGCCATCAGCGAACTTCGCGGGCTGGCCGAGCAGGCCGCCAATCGCTGGAAGTTACGTCACTTGGCAATCTACCATCGGCTTGGTGAAGTCGCGGTTGGGCAAGCAAGCGTGGCGATTGCCGCCTCCAGCCCACATCGGCCCGACGTGATGGCGGCAATTCCTTGGCTCATGGATCGGCTCAAGGAAGCGGTGCCAATCTGGAAACAAGAGACCTTTGCCGACGGCTCTTCCGCTTGGATTCACCCATGAATTCCCCGCATTCAGACTCCCCGCGGCTGTATTTCGACCACGCCGCCACCGGTTGGCCGAAAACCGAAGCGGTGTACCGGGCGGTTGAGCTGGAAATGCGTCGCGGCGGGGCCGCTGCGGGGCGAGGGGTTTATCGCCAAGCGGTCCACAGCGGCGAAATTTTGGCCAACTGTCGCAGCCGAGCGGCCCAAGTTTTTAATTCCGATCCGCACGGTCACTGGGTGCTGACCAGCAATGGTACTCATGCCTTGAATCTCGCCCTGCACGGGCTGCTGAGCCCGGGGGACCAAGCGATTACCACGGCGGCTGACCACAACAGCGTGCTCCGCCCGCTGGAATGGCTGCGCGGGCATCATCAGGTCGCCTACCATGTCGTGCCCTGCGATCAACTGGGACAAGTAACGGTCGACGATGTGCTGAACAGCCTGCAGCCCCACACCCGGTTGCTGGCCATCTCACATGCTTCCAATGTCACCGGCGCGATCCAACCGATCGCCGATATCGCCGCTGGTTTATGGGAACGCTACTCCGAAGACGCGCGACCGCTGTTGCTCGTCGATGCGGCTCAGACCGCCGGCTTATTACCGATTGATCTAACGCAACTAGGGATCGATGTCTTGGCCACTCCTGGCCACAAGTCACTCGGCGGCCCCCTGGGCACCGGGCTGCTGTATCTCGCACCCCGCGCGGCTGCCGTAGTTCGCCCCCACCTTCAAGGCGGCACCGGTACGGTCTCGGACCAATTAGAAATGCCGACGGAACTCCCCGCGGCGTTGGAAGCGGGCAACGCGAACGTGCCAGCCTTGGCAGGTTTGGCTGTCGCGCTCCAGCAAGTTGCTGATCGCGATCTCGCCAGCCTCGCCGCACAACTCGCGCAGCGAACTGTCGAATTAATGACTCGGCTGCAGCAATTACCGGGGGTTCGCGTCATCAGTGGCGGGCAACTGCCGATCGTATCGTTAATCTGTAAGTTCTATTCCCCGCAGGAGCTGGCCGCATTGTTGGATGCCGAGTTCGGCATTGAAACGCGGGCTGGCCTGCATTGTGCTCCGCTGATTCACGAGACCCTGGACAGCTGCCCGGCGGGCACTTTGAGAATTAGTTTCTCCGCCGAGACCACCGAAGACGAGTTGGAGCAGTTGTGCGACGCCTTGTCCGCGATCAGCACGGCAATGGTCGAGTAGCTGGTAGATGAAGGTTTCGCGTATTTTGTTGACCGTCAAATTGCGTCGATCTGGAGCGTTTCGTATGATGCCAGTTCACGGCAGGGAAAATGCCTCCACTAAAATTGAGGATGAGATTTTGGGAAGCCTGGAAATGCGCAAGACGATTGGTACGAGCCTGCTGGCTGGTTGGTTGACCGCTGCGGTACTGCTCTCCAGCGGTAGCAACGCTTACGCTCAGCTCGATGACCTGTTTGATCTGGAGGAACCGGCCCCCAGCTTACCAGCAGCAAATCCGATCAAACCGGCCGGCCCGGCCACTGTGCTGCCGCCGGCCCCAGCGACTCCCGCCCTGGACGGAGCTCTCGCTCCGCAGCCCGAAACGGTCGACTTGCCCGCCGCCACCGAACTGCCGCCACTGACGCTGCGACAATGGGTGCGACTCGGTTCCGGCGGTCGTTTGCTCGGCAAGGTTGTTACCCTGGCAGCCGACGGCAGCATGCTTCCGTGCGGGGAAACCCGCGTGTCGCTCGTCCAAAACGGCCAGGTGCTGACGTCGCAACGCGCCGACGCGGATGGCGAATTTGAGTTCCGCGGCGTGACTCCCGGAGTCATCACGATCGTTGCTTCCGAGTCAACCTGCTTTGCGGCTTACCCGCTGACCGTCGTCGGTGGCGATCAAATCGGGGAAACAGCCGAGCCGCTGACAATTGCTGCAATTTCACAACTTCCCTCGCCACGTCGGCAAGCGTTGGTGGCCAGCCTTACCTCCGCACGACGTTCGCCACAGGCCAGCCCCCCCTCGCGTTTCGTCCCCTCCGCTCGGCAAACACTCGACACCTTTCGCGTCGCCATGACCCCGGAAGGTGGCGTCAGCGGCGCGGTATTGATTCCTGGGCTCACGCAAGCGCCGGTGGATATGTCGCAAATGCTGGTGCGAGCGGTGCGTGATAACCAAGTCGTGGGCGAAGCTCGCGTTACCGCTGACGGATCATTTTCACTCGACGATTTGGGTCCCGGCCCGGTTGGCATCATTTTCTTTGGACCGCTGGGATTTGCCGCCACGGCCATTGAATTGGTTCCCGCTGATGCGCGTTCAGCGTCCCTCAGCAACGCAACCAAACAGCGATTGGTGGCAAACCTGCAATCAACCTCCGCCCCTGGGATCAACTTGGAAATCGCACCCCTGGCAGACGTCTCTTCGGTTGTGATGAATGAACCGAGCGAAGAAGCTGGCGACGGTTCGCTGCCTCTGGAAGTTCCCGCACCGCCCACACCGGGAGGCGGCATTGCGGGCGGGTCAGGTGGAGGATTTGGTGGAGGAGGTGGAGGAGCCGGGGGTGGCGGACTTGGAGGCATTGGTGGATTAGCGGCCATCGGAGCGATCATTGCTGCCGTTGCAGCCAGTGGCGATGATGAGCCCCCCTTCATTCCCACCCCGGTCAGCCCGGCAATTCCCTAAAGTCTCCTTTCGCTCCGCCGAAAGTAAACAAAGTCTCCTTTCGCTCCGCCGAAAGCAAGCAAAGTCTCCTCTCGCTCCGCCGAAAGTAAGCAAAGTCTCCTTTCGCTCCGCCGAAAGCAAGCAAAGTCTCCTTTCGCTCCGCCGAAAGTAAGCAAAGTCTCCTTTCGCTCCGCCGAAAGTAAACAAAGTCTCCTCTCGCTCCGCCGAAAGTAAACAAAGTCTCCTCTCGCTCCGCCGAAAGTAAACAAAGTCTCCTTTCGCTCCGCCGAAAGTAAACAAAGTCTCCTTTCGCTCCGCCGAAAGCAAGCAAAGTCTCCTCTCGCTCCGCCGAAAGTAAGCAAAGTCTCCTCTCGCTCCGCCGAAAGTACCCTCTGTGCCAACATGAGCGAGACAACTTTGAGTTTATTCAAAGTTGAGGGCACGGAGAGTTTCCATGACCGAGAATGCCGACAAAGAAGTTGCGAAAAATCCTAAGGTGACAGAGAAAGCGACACGTCGTCGCTTCTCGGCCGATTGCAAACAAGTCACCACAATTTGCGGAGCTCAATGCTCCTCCGCCGGGATCACTGCCGCCGAAGGGTTGCCATGTTTACTCGCATCAAAACGAGTGGGATCGTGGGAGAAGGCAACATCGCGTCCCAGGAAGTAAAGCAAGTGGAAGATCGCGTTGATGCCCAGCACCCCGGCGATCGCAATGGACAAGCCAACCCCGCTTAACTCCTCATGGATGACCGTCCAAACAAATTGCCCAATGCACAGCAGCGACACAATCAATAAAGTCGGTTTGCGGGAAACCAACTGCACGACAAATGCGCCCAGTGGGGCTCCCAACGCCACAACCGGCGCCGCCGCCAACCAGTTTGCATAGACCTCCGGATCAAGGTAGTAACGACTGGGGTTTACATACGAAAGCGCCACATTGACGGCAATTCCCACAACCGAAGTGAAAGCCATCAAGACCACGGAAGTTGGAATCGCGATTTTCAAATCAGCGCGGTACAGCAACACCAGCGTTGCATAGACAATCATGTCGATTCCCACACCCGTTATCGAAGCCACGATTCCCCCCGTGACTCCGACGGCGAATCCCAAAATGCTATTTCGACCCTGCCACCGCCGGCTCACGCCTTGAGCGTTGATTAACTCTGTCAACTTGACCAAGTGCATCAAACCAAAGCTGCACCAGATCATGGCAAAGGCCAGCTTGACCCAAATGTCGGGCATGAACGGGGCCACAGCCACAGCGCCCAAGGGAGTTCCCAACAACGCGCCCCATAAAGCTGGTTTTAACAAGCCCCAATAAACCGGCTTGCGTGACGAGAAAATATAAATGCTGGCCGACACCATCCCAACCGACTGCACAGCCAACCCAAAATTTCGCCCCAACGATCCCGGCAACTCGAACAATAACACCAATACCGGAAAACCAACCGTCCCGCCTCCCATCGGTGTTGAGCCGGCAATATAAGATCCGAAAGCCATCGCTGCGGCGATCGGCCAATGCGAGCGCACAGTTTGCCAATCATTATTGACAACGACCAGCAATATCCAGCCGAAAAAAAACACCACTAGCCAAGCGACGAAAGGGAGCAGTTGTCGCAATTGGGAGCAACCAGTTCTATCCACGATCGGCTCATCCATCGAGCTGGTCTTCATGCGGTTTTCGAGCCAGCTTCAGCAAGCGAGCCAGCTCGGCCAATTGACGCGAACTGAGATGGCCCAATTGACGCTTGTTCATTTCCAGCACCAACGGGGACATCTTGCTCAGCAGCGCGATTCCCTGCTTGGTGATCGTTACTTCCACCACGCGACGGTTCGCTGCCGATCGACTCCGCTCGATCAAGCCTCGCTTGCCCAAGCGATCAAGCATCCGCGTGGTGTCGGGCGAACGAGAGACCAGGCTCCGGCCCAAGTCCATCGTCCGCATGCCGGCCGGGTGGGCCACTTCCAACAGACGCAGCGCGTTGTATTGCTGCGCGGAAAGTTCAAACCGGCCAAAGAGCTCTTCTTCGATTGCCTTCAAACGATCATAGGTCCTCCATAATTGGAGAAACACCTCTTGCTCCGCGGAGTCAAACTCCGGCACATTCCCTCGGTCGTTCGTCGCTGGCTTGTCCATGATGCGGCAATGCTTGTTGAAACAACAGTTGTTTAGACAACTAATGTTAGCAAGCCGTCAAGCCAACTGCCAGCTACCGCGTGAATGCTATCGAAAAGCTCATCACAGCTCACGAATACGGATGTTTCGAAAGCGAATATCGTTGGGTTGACCATGATCCTGGAACCCAATGTAACCTGACAGGGGACGATCTTTCATCGGCGTTTGATCCAATTGCACATCAATGATCGGTTCGCCATTGAGTTCGACTTGCAGATGCTGGCCGATGCAGGTGACGACCATGCGATTCCACTCTCCTGGTGGCCGCGACATGTTTTTGCTCGCCGCCGCCTCGGTACCGACGATTCCGCCGTGATCATGTGAACCCAGTGGGCCTTGCTTTTTCGAGGAATCAAGTATTTGAGCCTCAATACCTTGTTTGACTGGATTGCCGCGATCGGCCACTCGGAAATAAACGCCGCTGTTTCCCCCGGGCGGGTAAGCGTATTCCACGTCCAGCACGAAATCCTTGTATTCGCGTTCCGACCACAGATAAGCATCATAGCGCTGCCACCCCTTTTCGCCCTCGCGTGGCTTAATGGTCAGCACACCATCATCCTCCTGCACCCAGTTGCCAGTCGTCTGCCAACCCGACAAGTCGCTGCCGTTATACAGCGGTTTAAATTCACTCAAATCTCGCAGGCGAATATTTTTCCAGCGAACTTCATAGGGTCCTTGCCCCGGTCCGATCCCGTGGACTTGCAAGCCGATAAAGCCTTTCGGGTGCGAGGCGAAGCGTTCGGGGTGGACCAAGTCGGAAATTTGCTGGCCATTAATCCAGGTTTGAATACGATCACCGTAAGCAACGATGTGATAAGCATTCCATTCACCATCGCGAAAATGATTATGGGGCTTGCGATCTTCGTCTGGGGTCATCCATCCGCCAGCCGCCTCGCCGTAAACGTAACCCGCCATTTTGTCAGTGGAAATTTCCACTTGCGGCCCGTTCACGCGTGCTTGCGGATCATCGTTTTTCGTCTGCGAACGAATCTGCACACCGGAGTTCAGTCGCGAGTCGACTTTGACTTCGAAGAACAATTCAAAATCGCCATACTGCTGATCGGTACAGAGAAACGAGTTGGGGCTACCCTCGGAGGTCTTGCCCACGATGGCCTCATCTTCGACGCGATAACTGGCCGTCCCGTTGCGTTGTGTCCAACCCGAAAGATCTTTGCCGTTGAAGAGGTCGACCAAGCCAACCGCATCGTCGGCTCTCAGCGACGGCGAGTAGATCAGCAAACCGGCGACGGCGAACAGGGCTAATTTCATGTTTTGGATTCCATGGTGGGAGGGAGGGGGGGAGGGGAGTTCTTGCGGTAGCGGTTAAGCCAATCGGCTATCGCCGGAAACCGCACCACCATCTTAAACACTTTCCGCAGCGCCGCGTAAACATTGGCACCGAAAGGGGACAAACCACGGCCCCCGTTAGCGGTTAGCGGTTAGCGGTTAGCGGTTAGCCCCTAAGGGAGACTCGCTCCCTTCTCCCCCGAAACTGGCCTGCAAGCGAGCGTTTCGCAAGCGAAAATTCAATTCAGACCAGTTTTGGGGGAGAAGGGCTGAGGATAAGGGGGCCCGGCAGGCAGTGACGTCTTTTGCCCGCGAATCACCCGAATCAGCCCGAATAGAAGACGCCCTGCTAATCATCAAGCATCATTTGCAATGCATTGGCGTTGATTAGCCTAATGAGCGGGCACCATTTCGTGATAGTCCATGCTGAACAAATCCAATCCCAACACTGGACGACATCTCAAAGTCCCTGTGCATAAACCGCTCGGGTGCCTGAGGTCATGAAGCAGTTTGCGAGGTCCATTCCCCAACGTGGCAAAGCTGACGCTACCGAAGCCTCGAACCAACTTTCATATTGCACCACTAATTGCCAACCACAGCCTCCGAAGCGGAAAACAGTCGCTTGCGTTCTTCATCGGGCAAAAAAACCGCCTGATAACGTTTTGGTGGGCCGATGTCTTTGTATAGCAGATCGCCTTTCAACAACAGGTTCTCGGCACCAGGCTCCCCCAGAAGCATCCGACTTTCGACGGCCGATGTCATCGTCAGGCCAACCCTTCCTGGAAGATTCGTTTGAATCGCGCCCGTGATCGTCCTACGACTTGGCTGCTGGGTTGCCAAGATCAAATGAATTCCGCTGGCTCGCGCTTTGGCCCCCAGTCTTGTGATCCGATTTTCGATCGCGGTTCGCTGTGCAGTCGATCCCAGCATCAAATCCGCGTATTCGTCACAAACACAGACGATACGCGGAATTGATTTCCCTGTTCGATCGATCAATTCGGCGAGCGATGCGGCTCCTTCCAACAATGCATAACGGCGTTCCATCTCGTCAATCAATTCATCCAAGACATCCATCACTTCGGCGTCCGAATCACCAGGGAAGACCACTGGATGTCGGAGATATGGCGAGCCCTGGAGATCGTGAAAAGCGACTCGCTTGGGATCGATCGCCACAAGCTGTAATGTTTGAGGCGTATTGGTCGCGATCAGCCCAGCCACGGCCGTGCGCAACCACTCGCTTTTTCCACTTCCCGACGTCCCGGCTACCAGCATGTGATAGCTGGCCGTGTCTGCTAGATCCGCCGTTCTCAGCTCGCCATCAAGTCCAACACCGACGAGAAGTTCTGAGCACCCATGGATCGGCTTGGATTGCGGTAAGTCGATTGACGACCACGGAACAAACTCTCGATCTAGTCGCTGCACATCAATCGTGATCGACGAGCCAGTTTGAATTACAGGCGGCCGCTCGAGCTGCAATCGCAACTGCAGAATCTCGCCACTTGACAAAAACTTCTTGGGCGAAACGCCGCGGGCCGGGTTCAACGTAAAACGAATAAACGTGGGGCCGACAACGGGATCGCACACAAAGCTAGCTTCGCAGCCCGCCTCACCAAGAGCGGACCGCAACCGTTTCGACATTTCAGCCAGGTTTGTTGCTTGCGTCGGGAGGCTTTTTCCTGCTGCCGCCGGCGTTCCGACGCTGTGCTCAAGCGAATTGCTCCCAGCACGGACGATCGGCGCACGAGCAACACCGGCCAACTTGCCAATGAGTGTTTTTAGTTGTTGATGCAGATGGGTGAGCTGCGTTCCGCTCAATACTTGCTCAGACTTTTCCGGCAAGAAGCTAATTACTGCTAGCGAATCCTGATCACTCGCTCCTGACATCCAATGATATAAGGCCGTTTGACACAGGTCCACTTCCGGCGAAGTCTTACCAAGTTTGTATTCGATGACGCAGCAACGGCCATTTGGCGCCGACAAAACAGTATCTGCGATTCCAAGAAGTACCACGGGCTTCGTCCATGCGGGATCCGTCAATTCTAAGCGGAGTGGGACTTCCGTTTGAAACCAGCCGACAAAATCACGAGGGTTGAAATGGCATCCTTCCCGCAGTTGTCGCTGTCTGTAATCCCAAAACAGTTGCACCAGCCAATCTGTCGCTTCACCCAGAGCCGTCCACAAGTCCAGTACATTTTCGCCATGACCATTAAGCGCCGCCGCGTTGCTCATGAGGTACGGCCCCAGGGTCTTGCGATAGGCAAAATCCTTCAATTCAAGGGCCCAACTTTCCTGCGATGCACGGCTGAAGAGATTGCATAAATCTTGCTCGTCGGCCACCAACAGCGATGCCATGAAGCGATGAAAGACCGTGCCTAAATCAGCACGCGAGGAACGACCTTCGCCGCAACTGGACTGAGAAAAATAGATCGCATTACGAACATCGCTCACAGAGATTTCGACATAATCCTGACGGCCATTTTTGATTCGTTTTTGCGTCATCAGATCTGCCCCCCGCCAAACGATTCACTTTCATTCGCGGTAAAAGACGCATGAACGACGCGAAACAGGATGGCTGTTTCCCCTTGAATCATTCCCAGCCGGTCTGTCGCCGAACCGGCTAGTTCCGCTATCTGTGATTCACTGAGTCCAGTCTCTTGGGCGACCTTCGCAAGTGGCGCAAGCGGCTCGGTGCTAAGGTAATCCAGCAGCGTGTCCACTCCTGACTGGTCGGACGGTGAATCCTCCAGCCAACCAGGGCGTGCTGGTAAACGAAACTCGTCGATCCACTCACGCGTCACCGCATCAAGGTTGTTTGCCAACCACTGGCGTACGGTAGAGACGCCGATCGTCTTTCCGCCGAAAGCAAGATCACCACACGTTGCATCCGCGATCAGTGACCGCACCGCTTCCAGGACCGCCATCACTTCGCGAGTCGGCCGCAGTAGCACTCCATCCTCTTTCGTCAATTCGTCAATACGTTTTCTGGTTGCTACGGCACCCGGTGTAATCGGCAGTCGACCATCCCGAACCAACACCAGCTTTTGCAACTTGAAAGCGGGACGTTTCTTTAGCAAACGATTCAGCCGTGCCGCGAGACCTGTCATGCTCGGCTGATTGCAAAGTGCTACGCCAACCCGAGCCTCACCGTCCGGCCCGACAAGCACCAGTTCAATGTCACGTTGAGCATTGTGAGGACCGACCGGATATTCAGTGGTCCATCCCTTTTCCACGATCGGCAGCAATTGAGGTAGCGTCGCAGCGATCAAGTCATCGGTATCTTCAGGCTTTTGAGTCCTAATTGCTTCTTCGACTCGCTTTTCATATTCCTCCCCAACCGGAGAGGCTACAGGCAAAGTTCCTTGCTCGACGACTTTCCCGCGAAGCTGGTCGAAACGTGTTGCCGCCGCGTGCAGTAACTCGCGCGGCGTTAACCTCGATCCAAACAGAGACTCGTCATCACCGAACGGCCAACGATCGTCCTGCCCCGCAGCTTTGGCTGTTGCGGCAATCGCCCGCACGCGAGATCGAATGACCTGCCGCATTTCCTGCGAATGGAGCCTTGCCAGCGCCGTCTGGCCACCTGAGACAAGTCGCGGACGATCTTGTGCTCGAACCTCATTGTCCGCGAAGTTTGCCAGGACGCAGGAAATGACTGCGACGCAAGTTTCGTCAGTAAGATTGGCCACTGCTTGAGCGAGATACCAGACGGGGCGGCGAGTCGAATCTTCGACTTCGATCGCCTCAATTTGGTCAAAACAAAACACGATCGGAATGGTCGGTCCCGCAATGTTGCAAAGCGACGTGACCGCTGCAAACGCGTCGTCCTCGTTATCGGGCGCGTAGTGGCTTGGATCAATATTCCCAAACAATCGACGAAAGCCATCTTCGCTGACCAAACCGCCGCAGAGATAGGCACGAACATGCCGTCGGTGTTCGCCGCGAATGAACCATTCAAGCACCTGCGTAAAGTCATCGCGAAGCTGCAGTTCCATCGCCAACCCATGCCACGCTTCGATCAATTCCTCCATGCGATTCTCACGATGATGCTCCCACCATAATGCCAGATCCGCGTGCCCATCGCACTGAGTTGCCAATCGCTTGGCTAGCACGTGATCCAATTGCGTGAGCCCATCAGGCATCGGCCGCATCAGGTCCATTACCAGTTCGCTACGAATCTTTCGCCAGATCCGGCCGGAAGATGTCCGCATCCGCAAGTAGACGAAAATCTGCCAATCGTCTTCGAGGTCCGGATAGGTTTCGGTATCAGTTAATTGTCTTTGCAGCCGTGCCAACAAATGTGTCTTGCCGCTACCCTGTTCACCGAAAATTAGTACCGATGAACTGCGAGCCTCTTGCCGAACTGTCTCAACCGCTCGTAAGCAAAGTTCAAACACGTCGCTGTGAATCTCGCGAACATCCGCTGCCGAACTACGCCACGCATCGGGCACAATGCCTCCTAAAAAAGGATTCGGCAATGATGGGGCCAGAACTGAACTTGCGATTGCCATGTTTCCCGTTACCTCCTCACGATCAGCATGTCGTAAATCTTTTCATCGCCAGCAAGCTTACGGTGTTCACGCTCCTGGTCATCGAGCGAACCTGGATCAGGGTGCAACGTTAAGTCGATCCTCGCAGCTCGCTCAAGCTGCATGATCGCTGCGTCGAATGCCTCGCGGGACATCCGAAAACTGGAGTAATCCCTCAGTTCAATCAGTGGCACGATCATTTCTCCGGGCCGCAGCTCTCCTATCGCCTGAAAAACCAACTCGGCGTCCGGCGATCCTTCTGAGCTCGTCGAGAGGCTCTCACTTGATTCACTCCCCTCACGCGATTCACCGGCTGACCCAGCTTGGCCGACCAGGGCACGAATTTCATCAACCGCCATCGCGCAACGGCTGGCGATCTGCTCCAATGCATCCTCCAGCAACACTCGAGCATCGATTGGATCGGCCGAGAAAAGTTTAGCTCGGCTACGAATGAGACTTCCAGAGTACATGCGACCAGCGCGAACTAACTGAGAGATCAAGTCCTCGATCGCTTTATTGCTCAAGCCCTTCAGGCGACTCTTTACTTGGTTGCGAAGCTCTGCCTTACTCAGTTGCTTTCCGGATGCTTGGCTAAGCAAAACCTGTTCGGCGTAATCCTGAAGTGAATGAATCCAGTATCGATTTGCTTTGGACCGATAAGGAGCGAACTGAGTCACTTTGCTTTGATCAATCAGCTCCTGCAGTGTTCGCTTGAGCGATTCGTCATCTTTTTGGTACGGTCCCGGAAGTTGCCGACGCAGTTCCGGATAAGCCACAGGTTCAGGAAACGCAGCCAGCGTTCGGACAATGACATCCGCTAGCGCGCCACGCGTCTGTTTTGCCTCGATCGGTTCAACCAACGACTCTGACATCACCCATCTCCAAGTGGAATCGGACTGCTGTTTGTAGCAGCTTAACACATCCCCAAGGGCGTGTGTTCAATGGCCCTGGCCGCATCATGGGTTGCCGCCGTTCGACACGGCTCGCTCGTCAAATCTTCGTTTGCGGACCAAAAATAGAAAGACTCGCTCCCTTCTCCCCCGGATCCTTTCCTGCAAGCGAGCCTTTCGCAAGCGAAGAGAGATCCTATTCAGGCCAATTTTGGGGAAGAAGGGCTGGGGATGAGGGGGCCCGCCTGTCGGTGACCTATTAGGCCCGCGAAATATTAGCCCCACGAATGAGCGCGAATGATCGCGAATGAGCGCGAATGATCGCAAATCGAAAACGCCCTGCTAATCATCAAGCAGCATTTGCAATGCATTCGCATTGATTAGCCTAATGAGCGGGCAACATCTCGTGATAGTCCATGCTGAACAAATCCAACCGCGACACTGGACTACATCTCAAAGTCCCTGTGCATAAACCGCTCGGGGTGCCTGAGGTCATGAGGCAGTTTGCGTGGTCCATTGCCCAACCCGACCAAGTGATAATTAGCTGGCTCCTGGAATCGCCCGCAACAGCAGGCAAACACCCGCAAAAAGCCAGACCTATCTTTTGCAACACCGAACACAAGGCCTGACCCCAGCGAAGCCTCCTCGAGTTTCCAACCCAGCACGACGCGGCTGAACTCCTGCTCCAGCTGTCCTTTGCGCGGCTGTTTGATCGATGTCGCCAACTGCAAAGAACCTTCCAGCGGATGATAGGCAAAGATGATCTGCGTCGCCGGACGAATCGTGACCGGCGTCAATCTGCCGCTGAATAAGCGAGACAAAACGGCGGCACCGCGCAGCAGACATCACATCGATTTGTTGAGACCGAAGTGGCGCGGAGCGAGTGATGGCCGGATGAGCTAAGCCGCGCGTCGATACGATCGAAGCAAACCACCAAGTCGCTCCGTCGTTTCGATCTCAGCATCCAAGTCTGGTGGACGATCCATGGGCACGATCAGCTCGTTGTCGAAACCCTGCTTGTTGCCGAGGCCCAGGCCTTGGCGGAGGTTGCTGACAGGACAGGTTCCGCGGCAGTGGTGGAGACGTTAGGCTGGGGCAAGCTGGCGTAAAATGCGCAATCTGTCGTTGAGGCGTTTTCCGATCACGGGAATCTGGTTCGGGTTCGCTGGATATCCCGCCCTGGTGGCGATACTCTAGTTACCATGGATATGAGATCGCTGGTCGCATCGCACGCGGTAGCAGCATCGTCGTGTCAGGAAGCGTTGGGAGGAAATGGCGAGAATGCCAAAGGACTCGTTGAAACAATTCATAAGCCGTTCTCGAACCCGTTTGACGGTTCTCTTGCTACTGGGAGTGGCATTGATCGTGGTCGGGCTGGTCGCACGTTTCTGGGAGACCCAACCAAGAGGCCATCAGCTTCGCGCCACAGGGGGCATTTCGGGACTGAACCGGTATGGCGTCGCCGAGTACCTGGCGCGACACGACGGAGAACTTGGCCTCGAAATCGAGGTGATACCGACCGAAGGCTCGAGCGAAGCGATACAGCAACTGAACAATCGTAAGATCGACATGGCCTTGGTGAATGGGCTGTTACGGAGGCCGGGATCTCGTGAAATCCGTCAAGTCGCTGTGATCACAGTTGAAGCCGTTCACTTGCTGGTAAAACAAGAATTTGCCTCCGAGGTCGCGGGCGACTTCAGTCAACTGCAAGGTTTGTCCGTCAGCTTGGGTCCAGCCGGCAGCGAAACAGAACTCATTACCAGTGCGGTGTTGAAATTCTGCGGCTTGAGCATTAGCCCCAACAGACCAATTCATCAACTTCGTATCGATCGGCAGGGGATCAACGAACTGCTTGCAACACTTAACGATCTCGAACAGGGCTCGCCCGCACGAGCGTCGGAACTGAGGAACACGCTACCAGATGTCGTGATTCACTCCTCGACGCTTCCCTCTCCGCTGGCTCGCCAGTTGATCCACATTGGCGAATACCGACTGATCCCCCTGCCGTTTGCGGACGCCTTTTCAAGAATCACCGTCAAAGAGGAAGAACTCGATCAGGATCACATTGACGAGGTGCATGTCGTGCCGGCGACGATCCCCGCGTTCATGTACGGAGCCGCACCGCCTGTGCCTGCCAGCGACGTTCCAACGCTGGGATGCCCCCTGATTCTCGTCGCACATGACGACGTGCCAAATCCAGCAGTCGCTCGGCTATTGCCTCACATTTTTGAGGGTCCCGTGGAACGTGTCTTTCATCCCCCAGCGATTGCCAAGAGTGCCGCGTCCTACCCCTGGCACGCCGCTTCATTGGCCTACCGCGACAAAGATAAGCCACTGGTGCGAGCCGACATCGCCAGATTGATTCAACAACTGTCGAGCGTGATTGCGCCTCTGTTCGGAGGTTGCCTTGCCCTTTACGGTTTTTATCGGTGGCGACAGACGTTGCGATTCATCGAGTACTTCGAACAGCTCCGGGAACTAGACCAGCAAGCCAAGGGGCTAACAGATGACGATGTGGTGACTCCTGCCGAAGCTGAGTTGGCCCGCCGCCTAGAAGCCCAACTGACACGACTCCAGCAACTCGCGGTCACGGATTTTTGCCGGAACTACTTTCGCGGCGAAGGAGTTCTCCAGAATTTTCTTCAGTTACTGGCAGAGACACGCGATTTCCTGAGGGCGTCTCAGCAAAGCACGATCTCGAATCAGCCACTGCCCCCAAAGGAACCACCAAGCACCGCGGATCCACAGACCTGAAAACTGCCCTTTGCAAAAACTGCGTTCGCACCAAATCCGAGGCAGTGTGGACTAGATTGCTTCAGCGATTTTCTGCTGTCGATCGTTGGCACAGACGGCGGAATGTGTTGGCCTACATGCGGGCTTACATCGCCGAGCGAACCGACTGGCGGAAGCCTGAGAACTACAAGCAGGCCGTTGACCACCTGGAAGCCTTCTTGAGGCGAGACATTCCGCTGACCACGGTGACCAAGGGGGACATGGAGCGTTGGCACCGCTGGATGCACGACGATCCCAAAGGACCAAAGCTGTCTCCTAATACGTCCGGACAAAACGTTAAACGCGTCCGTCAGATCATGGCCCAGGCGATCGACGACCAATTGATCACCAGCAACCCATTTTCCGGGATCAAGATCGACCTCCGCAGCGACAAGACAAAAAACCGGTTCATCGACGAGCATCAAGCGGTCGCTATCCTCGATGCTTGCCCTGACCAGGAGCGGCGGGTCCTGTTTGCCCTTTCGCGGTACGGCGGCCTGCGGTGCCCCTCTGAGTCGCTGCGACTGCGGTGGTCCGACATTCAATGGGAACGGGAGCGGTTCAAGGTGACCGCCCCTAAGACTGCCCGATATGGCAAGGGCGAGCGGATTGTCCCACTTTGGCCACAGTTACTTGCCGAGCTGAGCGAGCTGTTTGGCATAGTGAAGCCGGGAGTTGATTGCCCCGCCGACGCGTTCGTGATTCAGCGTTACCGAGACACCGAAGGTAACCTACGGACCACGTTCGCCAAAATCGTGGGCCGGGCTGGCGTCCCCAGCTTCCCCAAGCCGTTCATGGCACTGAGGGCCAGCCGCCGCACCGAGTTGGAGCGCACTGGGCGATTCGCCAACCACGTCTTGAATGACTGGTTTGGTCACAGCGGTGCGATTGCCGAGCCCCACTACCTTCAGACTACCGAAGCAGACTTCACGGAGGCGTCATCCGAGGGCCCGAGGGGCAATTTTGAGGGGCAACCCCTAAGCGACGTAGAGCAGCGGGAAACCGCCGAGGGGCAATCGCTAGGGCAGCGGAAGTCCCCTACAGCAACCAAGGACAGCGAAAAAGCACGAAAAAACCCGCATCTGACAACCGGCGATGGTGTCAGATGCGGGTATGTATACACCCCAGAGGATTCGAACCTCTAACCTTCGGTTCCGTAGGCCAACCCATTACTCAAAAATGGATTGCGTTGCGAAGGATGTAAGTGGTGATTTGACAATGGTTTGCGTGAATGATGGCGTCGCTTTCAGCTTCGCCTCACTTCGCATATTCTCCATAGTTTTGTGCCGCTGGCAACCGTTTCTGTGCCACTTTCTGTGCCACTTTCTGTGCCACTTCGGAACGCACGGCCTCGCTCACGTAGCAGCAAGGCCTTCGTTCAACTGACATCGTCCGGCAGCTCGAAAATTTTCAGCTAAGTCGCATCGGTGCCCCTTCGCGAGAGACACCGACGCGCCGAAGCATGGTGGTGAACATGCGTTCGGTTGGTCCAACCGACGCAGGTTACGGAGGACCCAGTCGACGTTGCTTAGGGCTGCGAATTGGCCATACGCCTGAACGGCGATCACCGTGCTAGCCGGGAGACGAGTCGGACGAGCTCCCCGGCCGCCGAGGTTCAGCTCAGCGTCGCTGCCTCCGAGACCCGGAGCAAATGCCTTTTTCGATCAGTTGGCTCCGGATCGATTCACAGACTATCGCTAATCCGTCGGCTTACCCCAAGTCCAGCGGCATTCGTAACGACGGTTGGGCTCCGGATTGATCAGGCGGAAGGTGGCTACCGATCCCATCGCAACGCGAACGGTGGCGGCGGGGACAACGATTTCGGATAACTCCGGTTTTCCGATCGGGTGGCTGCTCACTTCAAACAGGCCGTACTCTCGGTTTTCAGGCATCAGTAGCCAAACCTGTAGCAAGCCAGTCTTCGTTCGGACTTTGAAGTTAAAGCGGCCTCTATCGCCAAAGGCGCTCGCCATCTCCGACGGAAGGATCGATTGGCTGACAATGTCAGCATGACTGTTCAGCGGCACATGACTGAAGTCCAGTTGCAGTTGCCATCGATACAGGCCGTCGTCAAGTTCCATATAAGATAACCTCGGATTCAGCGTTGCGGATTTGCAGTCGACCAGATAGCGGTCGACCGCAAAGTCTCGCTGCAGCCGCAATTCCGAATTGTTTTCCGAGTCCGGTAGGCGACGCACACGCGTGCGGCTGTAGCCCATGGCCGATGACTCGGAGTCTGAACCGGTCCAGCCGCGAAGATCAAACACTCTTGAATCCGAAATCACGTTGAACCCCGATTGGTCGGGCTCATCCATCGCGGCAACTGCCTCATACTCCATCGGAGTGAACGCAGAGGTGCCGTCATGTTGAAGCAGGTCGAGCACGCGGCGATAATCGGGGTTCAGCTGCGCCACCGCCGATAGAACTTCCTGCTGCTGTCTGATTCGCTCGCTGCGCTGCAAAACGAAGTAAGGGATTCCCACGGCCAGGCAGGCGACTAACAAGAGCCAGGCGTACGATGGCCAGTCACGAAGGCTGAACAGGGTGCTAAATATCTTCCGCTTCGACGAATCTCTCAGCTGTCGAGCCGTAATCAAGGCGGAAGACTTCGACTCACGCCGGTCGACTTGCCCTGCCGCCGGGGGCAACGGATTCCACGGCATCCCGGTGGGCACGTCCGTGTCCGCCAACTCGGGGTTTTGACGGCAAATCTGGCGGGCTACGCAATAGCCGTGCTGCACCAGCGCAGAGATTTCCAGATCCGAGAAATGGTCCAAATCGGTGCGAATTCTGGACGCCTGGCGTTGCACCTCGGGATCGAGCGCGTGGGGATCCTTCGCGTGATTTACCACGTCGAAGATCGGGATGAAGACCACTCCCGAGGCGTGTTCAAACACCTCCGACTCCAACTGCCAAACGCGATCCATCAAAATGTCGGACGACCGAAGTGCGGTGCTGACCAAGCCGCCGCCACGAGAATCGGGACTGACTTTGAATTTGCCTCCCGCGTCACTGACCAAGATGCCATCGAATGTCTTCCGGCTTATTCGCAGGCAGGGCTTGCCGATGACTTGGCGCAACGCCGCATCGACAATCAGTCGATTGAGCCACAATTGGTCACCCACTTCGGGTTCCCGCCGAGAATCCATCACGTAGTTGAGCACTGTCTGGGCCGACGGGTCGGTAAGCTCGATGTTCTCAAAAACCGGATCATGGTACAGCTTTTCGGAGCGGATCACTTCCCGCAGTCCAAGGATCATGGCGCTGGCAAACGGATCAGCCTCCGATGCCGTCGGGCCCTGATCGACCTCGGTAACGCAACTGTCTACCAGCTTCCTCAGTCGACTCAGCGGCGTGTCGGTCGGTAGCGTTTCGGCGGAGCGGAGCGCGGTCATGACGCCCTCGAACTCGAGGAAGTCGCTTTCTTGCAGCGGCGTGTTGAGTCGCACCCCTCGCTCCATGCAGCGAAACATGCGCAATCCCAGGTTGTCGTAGACGCCACCGTCCGTGAAGGCTTGACGGGTAAATTCGCCGACGTCGGCGCCCACGTCCCATCCGGTAAGCACCAGCGGCGGAAAGAAACCGGGAAAGCAAGAGGATGCAGCCACCGCCATGGGAACCGTGGCGAGCCCCGCTTGCACTCGCTCAAAACGATCGCGGCGACCAGCGACGCGGCGTTGCATGAGCAATCCGTTTCGATTAAACGAGCAGAGACAACCTTCGCTCAGATTGGTCGACAGAATGTGTAACCGTGGATGGTCCGGCAACTGCGAAAGCGGCGTGTCTCCAAACAGGAAACGTTCGTAATACCGCTCCAGCAAGCCAGCGCGCGTCCATTGCCTGCGCTGCCCCAGTAGAAGCATGGACCTAACTTTGTTGCCTGCCGCCGCGAGGGGAAACCGGCGCACGATACGGTTGCGCACATCTAGCTGAACAAAACGGATGATCTCTGCGGCCGCTTCATCGAACTCCTCGGGGGTACCGCTGTAGCGATCCCAATTCGATACCAGATGTGCACCGAGAATGCTGCCGCCAGAGACCGTCGTGATGTGAGTGATCTTCGAAAGCACTCCAGCGTCTCTCAAGCACCGGACGACCCCGAGGTGATAAAGCGTCGCTCGAAATCCCCCGCCGGAAAGCGCTAATCCATATCGATTCATCGCGGTTAACAATCTCTCACGTTGTTGCTGGGGACGGTCACCAAGTCACGAGACCTCTGCGACACAAAGTGAATCGTGCACGCGTTCAGTTCCAGTTTAGTTGGGTCGGGCTGGTCCGCCGGAAGATTCCAAAATCCGTCAGTCGTCTTCGATCGAGGCCAGAGCGGATTTGATGTTTGTGCGTTTTAGAGTAGGCATCGCGTCATCCTTTGCCAGACTCGTCTGGCCACCGGCGGATGTCTCTCGGATCAGCGCGGCAGCAATCGCGAACCAGATAGTCGCACGACTGGCGTGACGAGACTTGCTACTCGGTTCATTGCAGGGGCTCCAGGCATCTCGACTCCGGCTCATGGCTTCGCTGGGGCAATGCTCTGCTGCACTCGCTCCAGCGGGGCGACGCCGACTTCGATCCTGCCTCGCCGGGGACGGTTCACGTCCATAATCAGAAGCAGGACAGCACAGATGAGGACCGCAAGGAACAGAATTGACGTACGCCCACGTTCTGATGAGGCACCAAAGGACCAAGCTAGAAACCCCACCGCAACCGCTGCCACGCCCAACAGAAGCAATATCAGAGACGGCGGCAAGAAGTTCTCAATTGATGCGACCCGCAACTCATGGAGATCGATCAATTCGTTCGCAGCGGTAATCAACGTGGAAAGTACCGCGGGGCTCGTTCCGGGCTGGTCGGCACGCTCAACGACTGACCAGATCCTGGCGTGAAGTGCCTCACCTTCGCTCTGTGCTGTTCGCATTGCATCGAGATTGTCGCGAGATCCGCCCAGCGCAATCCGCGTGTCGGTGTACTCTCGCAGTGCACTTCGGAGGTCTCCGTAGAGCGGCTCTGGGAGAAGTCCGGCTCTCAACCATAGCGTTCCGATCGCATTTGATTCATCGACGATCACGTCCCGACGAACATCCCAGCGCGCGATTGCCATCGAGAGAGTAAACCCGAGCAGCAAACCCAAGATGCCCAGCATTGCGGCGCCGATGCCGCTCATCAGCGATCGCAGCGAGTCACTCGCGTCTTTCCTGCGGGCTCCTGCCCGGTAGCCAATTTCGCTCGCGGCCAGAAGCAATGCGACCATCACCAGCGCGAGTAATCGGTGGTCGATCAGGTAGAACCAGAGTTCGAATGGCATGGTGTTCGCCCCATTTCTGGAATTTCTGAGTTGTTCAAGGAGTGTCTTCAGTTCGAGCCGGCCGCAGAATGGTTGGTCAACGAAACATTAGCCGTGCGACCAGTTCATAAGGCTCTGTGTTCCAGATGAAAACGGAATCGGCGAGGTGCCATGCGGTCAATTCACCAACTCCGCTTTCGGCGCCGTCCACGTCTTCATCGCCTCGATGTCCGGCGCGTAGACGCGCATGATGACGTCCAGCTGTTCATCCTTCCCGCCGGACGGCAACCAGTTCTCCGCGGGCACGCCTTCAGGCTTCTCGGCGGCGATGTGGATCTCCACGCCACCCGAGGCGTCCAGCTTCATGCCCCCGTTCTCGCCGACGCTGTACTTGTGATGATCGTTCGGGATGAAGAGGCCCTTCCGGGCATCGTAGAGCGTGGCCGACCAGAACGCCTTTGCCGGCGGCAACTCTTCCTTGGTCATCCGAATCACGTAGTGCTTCGTGGCCATCATCGGTGATCCGTCGGCCGTTCCGATCCCCGGATACTGTGCCTGGTCGTACGGCAACCCGATCGGCCCGACGCACGACTGCACGACCATCGGCTCGAGCGCCATGCTTCCCTTCGGCTGGAAGACATTGGTCAGATAGGGGTTACCCTGGGGATGATTCCAGATGGCCAACGATTCCGCGGCGATCTTCTCGGCGGTCTCAGCGAGTCGTGCGCCGTCGATGCCCGCGAGCTGAGCGGGGTTGTAGGTCTTGCCCGGCTCCACACCCAGGGGTTTGAGCGCCGACAGCACGTTGCGGTCCATCTCGTCGTTCGAATCGAAGGTCGTGTGATTAACCACGAACTGCATCACCTCCAGAAAGTTGTGCCTGAACACCGTCTGGTCGTTCCCGAACGCCGGGAACTCCACGGGGCTCGAGGGCTTCATGGGTTCGCCTCGGAACTCGGACAGCGTCATGAGCTTCTGCTTCTGCATCGCTTCAAGGTTGCGCTGCATCCGAGCGGGCTCGCTCGCATGAGGAGCGACGCGCAGGAACGCGATGGCGAAATCCCCGGTCATCTTCACGGTCTTGTCGATCCCTTTGATCGGCTCACCTTTGTAGTTCTTTGTCCGCGAAGTGTAGAAGAGCATGGTGGTGGGCTTCTTGAAGTCGCCCTTGGTCGTCGACAGTGGGACGTCGACGTAGTGGTCGTACGCCGAGGTCTCCAGCGAAACATACTTCGAGTCGAAGGCGGGGAACTGGATCACAATCGCGTCATCACGCATGTCCAGCATCGCGATCAGATAAAGCGTGTCGTTGTTGGGCCTCGGAATCGCCGTGACCGTGTGGTCCATCAGGCCCGTGGGAACGAACAACTTGTTCCATCCAGCGGTGCTGAATGGGTTCGCCTTCTGCATCGCGAAGTTGTTGTTCGTGTTGTACATCGCGACGTATTGATAAGAACGACGGACGATATTCTCAATTTCCTTGTCGGTAAGTTCTGCCGCAGAGCAATATCCGGCACTGAGCGTGAAAAATGCCACGAGGATTGTAGATAGAATGTTTCTCATGTTTACTTTCTCCTTTCTGATGTTTGACAGAAAGGTAACCAGGGCGTGGAAGGATTGCGGCGTTCTCGATCTCGTTTTCATTTGTTATCTCCTTGGTTTCTGTGTTTAAGAGCGCTGTCGGCGGCTATCGTATTTCTGCCCGAGACCAACAACGGTCGCGACTATTTCTTGAGGTGCTTTACCAAGAAGACGTCCATCTTCTTCAAGGCCGTCACGGATTCCGGTGATGTAGGCAATTTCGCCTGGAAGACGTGGGGCATCCCTTCGTAGATATCCAGCGTCACGGTCTGTTCGGCGGTATCGAGGGCTTGGAAGAGCCGGACGAAGTTGCTCAAAAAGATCTCCCGGGTGCCACCTTGGATCAGGGTCGGTGGGAATCCCTTGCCGAAATCGCCGTAAACCGGTGACACATAGGGATGCTTCTGGTCCTTCCGATCGGCATAAGCATCCGCCGATGGCCCCAAAACTGTTTCGTAGAGGAAGTTGGGTTCCGCGTCCTTCAAGGTCTGATAGGTATCGCCGGTCTCGGTAATGTCGGCCCACGGCGACCAGAGGACCACTGCGGCAGGCATTCCCAGGCCAGCGTCACGAAGTTTGAGCACCGATCCAGCGGCCAGGCCGCCGCCAGCGGAGTCACCGTAGACAGCAATGTCCTTCATCTTGAGGCCCTGCTTCATAAGCTCCTGGAATACGGTTACCACCTGGCTCGTAATCTCCTGCCACTTGGCCCTTGGCGGATTTGTGTAGTCGACCGCAATCACACGCAAACCGGTGTGCGCGGCAACCGGCCCGCTGCTGCGCAACGTGCTGCGCGCCGAAAACAGGGTGTAGGCGCCGCCGTGGACGTAGACGAGCACTTTTCCGCTGTCTTTCCAGCCATTCGGCGTGATCTCAAGGACCGGCACTCCCCCAAAATCCCTGCGCTGAACTTTGATGGTGTAGCGTTGGATGACCTGCTGCACATCAGCTTCAGCAGCCTCCTCTTTGCCGCGATGGATCTTGCCCCAAGCCTCGATATCATCCGGGCCCGGCATCGTGGGCTCTTGCGTTGGATCAGGGAGCTTCTCGTAGACATCCCGCCAGCCCGCGGAAATCGTTGTGGGGACAAAGGTGCGAAGGTCTCCTCGCGACTGGGGCTCCGGCGAGGCCCGGTCCTCCTGAGCATGGATGGGCGTGCACGCAGCAAAGGCGAGCAGGACCACCATGAATACGAGACTTCTAGCTGGTCTGTATTTAGTATTCCTGAACAGAGCGGTTAAGGCTGATGCGACCTCGGTAAACGTGGCGAATATCATCGTGAGCTCCTTTATCTGGTACTGCGTTTCTTCTTGTTGCGTTTCGTTCCGGATGGCTTCGATGCGCGAAGACGCTTTGGCGCGCGGCCGTAAAGCGCCCCTACCCAGATGCCGTGTAGCGTTTCAAGCACGGCGTCCGGGTCTCCCTGAGGGTGTCGTCCGAACTCCGAAATCAAGACAGTGGCGTCAAGTGCGTTCAGCGCGTTGGCAGTCCGCCGCGCATCGAGCGCTGGTGCAATCAGGCCGTCTCGTTGCTGGGCCTCGATTCGCGCCTTGACTGCGTCGTCCCAGCGGCCCATGAACCCTGACCACGCCTGCTCAAGCCGTTCGTCCAGCGGAGCGGCCTCGGCAACTGCGCGGATGATGGGGCCGTGTTCGACGCACGTCTGGACGACGCCTCCGAGCGACGTGAGAAGAACGCTGATCGGCTCTCCCTCTCCGCTGATCCACGGGTTTGCCGTCTGGTGCATCACCACCTCGACATCCGCGAGCAACGCCTCGATCAACCCGTGAAGATCACCGAAGTACTGATAGAACGCAGGGCGGCTGAGTTCTGTTCCGGCCATCAGTTTTGCAACCGTCAGGTCACGGAACGGATGCTTCCAGAGGAACTGGACCGCGCGCTGCCGGATCAATTGCTTCGCCTCATCGGGAAGATGGCGGCGCGAGCGGTTGATCGCCTTCTTTGTGGAGTTTCGAGTTGCTGACATAGCGTCAGCATAGACTACTGACACGTCGTCAGCAACACGCCAGCCGAAAGTTGCCCCCTTCGAAGCTCATCGGTGGCGTGACCGATGCGAATTTAGAAATCTCGTTCTGATGGAGGTTGCATCGGCCGAACGTAAGTTCGGTCGGGCGTAACTCGACGCCAGGAAGCAGACGAGTGCCGACTCCCTCGACACTTGTAAGTAGCTTCGCCACAAGGGTCCGTGACTGTCCTTTATGGCCTCATCCCTTGGTCACCTTTCGTGACGGCGGATGCATCGACCGACCGCACGACGAGATTCAGGTTCGGCGCGTCGGTGAAACAGACCGATGCGCCCAAACAGCCCCCCCTGAAGAGCTGTTCATGGGTGACTTGGCCACTGACGAAAGTTATCTGCTGGAATTGAAGGCGGATTCTCCTAAGCGTCGCCCCCCCTTTGGCGTCTAGCGAGTTCGGCGAAGCCACAACTCCAAGGCCTCGTTCATAGCGTCTTGCACGGATGGTGGCCGCCTGCCAGCGGCTTCTTCCTTTCGGACGTGCTCTTCGAACTGAGCGATTACCAGGTCTTCCACCGTAGTCTCCTCTCCGAAGCTTCGAGATCGCTCCCGCTCGGCAAGCCGTGTAAATCAGAATGCCGATAATCGCTCGGTCCCGGAGCTGCGAAAGCGTTTCTCCCTGAAGAGAGCCCAACAGCGTTTGGATTTCGTCCTTCTCGATTTCCGGCGTGAGCCCTTGCTTCACGACCAACTTTTCGGTCCGGGCCACGGCTGCGGGATTGATTAGGCAAACATGCCGCTCTACCAGGATGTCAAAGAATCTCTTCAGGGCGGCTCGATGCTGTTTTTTCGAGCTGGTTTTGCCCGCTAGCTGCTTGAGGTAGCGGCCAACGTCACCGGCTCGAATCTCGGCTAGGGCGAGGTCGTGCTCCAAAGCCCACTTCATGAATTGGGAAATTGCTCGCTTGTAGGCTCGCCTGGTGTTCTCGGTCCGACAAGCTCCGTCGAGGAAGTCATCGAAAGCGGTCTGTGCTGGTTTGCCGGCGTCCGCGATGAGTGCTGGCACTTGGCACTTGATGAGCTGGCCACCTTGCGAAGTAATGAGTTCGTTTGCCATCGAATCTGTTCTCCATTTAACGACTGATAACCCCTTTTATCATTCGTTAAGTGGATCGCGCAACGGGCGAAAGCGGTTTTCTCGACGTGGAGCCATTATTACGGTGCGGGGTCGCTCAGAGCAGACAAAGCGCGTCGGACGATGAAGCCGACGCAGTTTCGGACCGGACGCCTGGAGAGGCGGTTGTCGCTCGTCGGCGATTCAGCGACTTCGTCTTTCCCGCCGAGGTCGTGAAGACCGACGCGATTTCGCAGACTTCGTTAGACGCTGAAGACGATGCAACCTCCATCTCAAAGAGTGCCCCAATGCCGAGTTATTAACGGCCAGTTCCTTCCCCTTGCCATCCTTGCGCGTTGGATGACAGGATCATCGACAACGTGTTGGTTAGGCGGTGTGGCGAGTCCAGGTTGGGCTGAGTTGGTGAGAACTACCTGCCCAAAAATTCCGTCTCATCAGCACTTACTCGAATGTTGATTCGAGGCGTCGATAGGCTGCGGGAGAGATACCGGTCCAGCGGCGGAAGGCGCGGTTGAAGTGGGCCTGGTCGGAGTATCCGAGTTCCTGTGCGATTTGGTTTAAGCTGAGATCTCGCTTGGCGATTAGCCGATTGGCCGACGTCATTCTGGCCGTCTCCAAGATTCCAGTGAACGATTCGTTCATGTCAGATAAGCGTCGCTGTAATGTTCTGACACTTGTTCCCAAAGCATTCGCGACAGATGCGATTTTTGGGACCTCGTCCTTCATCATGCATTCGACAACTTGGCGAATGGCCACAGGGAATTTGTGTTCCAACGGTTCGTAGTTGGGCTCCGTCGTTGATACGATCCTCAGCGGCAATTGTTTGGGGAGCAGATGCTGTGGGACCTCAAATGCAGTGACATGGTTTGCGAAGCGAACGGTTGAGCGGGAAAGAAGATGATGGTCTCGCACGCGTGCAGGATCGCGTGTCTGAAGCAACACAAACGGTGGGTACCAATTTGGACCGGCCGCCAACCGTACCGTCGCGATCATCATGGTCAGCACTAAGAGCTCAACGTGCTTCTTTTCGGTAACGTCGCCGTCGATCGGTCCCCGACAGAACCAAGTTCCCGCGTCCGATCGTGACACATAAAAGTCAGCGCGAGAGTACTCGTGAAGTGCGAGCTGACAGAAAGTTTCCAATGCCTGATTTAGGTTTGCGACCTGGAGCAGTCGCGAAGAGAACGCCCCGTAGTGCTCGATCGACATGTCTCCTGCCACGAGACCCAGATCGTCGATTCCTTCTTGCTCGGCCGCCAAACCGATGAAGCCCCACGCCTGGTGGGCCGGAATGATGGCTTCCGCATCTTCGAGGACTCGTTCGGAGAGTCCGACTTGCTCAAGCAGACGCCGTTTGGGTGCCCCGAGTCGATCAAGGACCGCCCCATAAGCATAGACATACTTCGCGCGAACCAGCGGGATGATCTGCATGGCAAGTCGTTATCAAAAAGGAGTTCATGTGCGCCGAAGAGATGTTGATCCGGAAAGATCTCAGACCGCTTGAAACCAAACTCCGCAACATCTGTTGTGGCAACGACTTAGCATAACCCTCCGTTCGTTGTGATTCAACCGGTGATGATAGCTCATGGCAAGCGTGCCAATCAGGATACTTTGTGGCACGAGATGGCAAGAAGCCCCTATCCGGGTTGTCTAGAATCCCGACTCGGTTTCCGATTCAGCGGTAAAGTCTCCCGGCCTTTAGTCTTGGGGCAATATCTCTTTTCACTGTTCGCCGCATGAAATCCAACCCAAATGGAATCACCCTTCAAACATGACTCCCAACATCCTTCGTATTATGATCGCCGTACCCGTTTTCTGCGCAGTTCTACTACTTGGAGCAACGGCGATCGCGCAAGAGGCTAAGACTTCGGCGGCCAATGTTGACCATATGAGCAGTGCTCCCATCAAGCTTGATTGGCGTGAACTCGCGCCAGAGAATGGAAGACCCTTCAATGACCCGTTTGCCAAGCTAACCAATGCTCAACGTGGGGATCTCAGTTACGTCGCACGAATTCGGCGACTGATTAGCCAGCAGAAGCTCGACGCAGACGGCGATGACGCCAAAGAAGCAGTCCGGCTCACCGCGAGACTTCGGCAACAGGAAATCGATGTCAACTGGCTTCTGGTGCAGCGTCAGCGTATCCCCGAAATTCGAAAGCTTCAAATTGACTCGGTTGCGAAATCCGTCGCCGCATCTCTGAAGTCGAAATCGGTAGAGCTGGTCGGATTTGCGACCACGATACCGACTGGCCGCGAACGAGGCACCACGTTTCTGCTCTTTCCAAATCCGGATACATGCGGTCACTCGGTATCACCATCACCACTGCATATCGCACTTGTGGAAACCGATGAAAGACTCGTATTTACCTCGCCAAACACGCCGGTACGAGTCAAGGGAGTCGTCATTGCAGAGCCTAAGTCGACACCGCTTGTCAGATCCGGCGGTGTGCAGGCTTTTGATTCGGCCTACAAAATCATTGGCTCAAGCATTGAGGTTTTAACCCCCACAAGTGTTCGGCGAATCGTCGCCGATCAAGTTCCTTCAAGCACACGATAATTTTCCTCGAATCGAAAGAAGATAACCCAATGCGAAATAGACAATTGATGTTTGCCCTGCTGTACGCAGGAATGTTGCCATGCCTGTTTTCGGCCGACGCAGTGGCGCAAGAAGAAAGTCAACTTGAAATCCCACCGGTGATGGTGATCAAAAATGTCCACGTCTGGGACGGGACCAGCGATACCCTGCAGAAAGATACCGATGTCCTGATCGTCGGGGACAAGATCAAGCAGGTCGCTAAGAACATTCCGACCGGAGGAGATTACGAAGTCGACGCCGTTCGAAAGACGTCGAAGAAGGCCGCGGGAGGAACCGCGACCGGCAATTTCCTAAACGTTTCGGTCACTAACGAGCAGGGGGAAATTGAGAAAGCATCGGTAAAGGTAACCGTCATCGACGGCAAAGGGGGCTATCTCATTCCTGGAATCATTGACTCCCATCAGCACATCATGCTGTCCAAAGGCACGGGTCCAGATGATATCCTCAACCAGCAGTTGCCCTACACCCCGGCCTACAACGCCATTCCACAAGGCATGATCATGCTGAAGATGGGGGTGACCACGATTCGCGACACCGGAGGCCCATCGGTCGAATTGGGCATGGCGATCGATGCCGGACTCGTGGACGGTCCGCGCATCTATTCCAGCGGAGCCATGGTTACCTGTACCTCGGGCCACGGAGACTTCGTAGGACGCGCGCCCACCAATCAGAACAATTACCCTGGCAGCACGGCGTGGTGGTCATCGGCGATCAACTTTGCAACGTTTGCCGACGGACCTGCCGAGGTCCGTAAGGCGACGCGACATGCGCTTGCCGGCGGCGCGACCCAAATCAAGATCATGGCTGGGGGCGGCGTGGCTTCGCTGAAGGATCCCCTCGAAAGTGTCGGCTTCTCCGAGGAGGAGATGCGTGCTGCCGTGGAGTCGGCGACCGACTATGACACTTACGTCTGTGCCCATGCCTACAACGACGAATCGGTGAAACGCTGCATCCGAGCAGGCGTCAAGGATATCGTACACGGCCAACTTCTCAGTGAAGAGGTCGTCAAAATGATGGCCGAAAATGATGTCTGGCTTGGCAGCCTGTCCTCGCCCTACGGCCTGATGGATGTGCCCTGGTTTACGGAAGAAAATCGGCGCAAGGGAAGAGAAGTCCTTGCTGGTTACGAAAACGTCATGAAGTTGGCCAAGAAGCACGGCGTCAAAATGGGCTTTGGCACCGATGCCGCCGCGGGAATGGTGGACACCATCCTTTATGAATTCGAAATGCGTTCCAAGTTCTTCACACCGCTGGAAATGCTCAAGCAAGCAACGTCCACGAATGCGGAACTATTGCGGATCTGCAAGTCACGCGACCCCTACAAAGCTGCCCCGTTGGGTGTGATCAAGGAAGGTGCGTGGGCAGACATGTTGATTTACGATGGCAATCCTCTTGAGAACATCGATTTTGTCACCAAACCAAAAGAGCACCTGAAGGTCATCATCAAGGGCGGCAAGGTTTACAAAAACGAACTCGACGAGTAGCTGTCGATTTGGTTCGGGGCGGTCGCTTGATCGCCTCACTTTCCTTCATTGCGGGTAGCTCTGATGAATTCTACTCACGCTAGACAGGGGCCACAGCCCTTTGTAACGACGGCGACGAGGGGGGATCTACGATGCCATAGTGCTTGGCCCGAAAGGCAAACGTGTGCAGGTCACCATGGTCGATACGCGTTCATTCCGTGGGTCGTCCAAACGCGATGAGCGAGAAAAAGAGGAGTGACTAAGGATTGGCAAGGTCGGCAGATACCTTCCTCGCGAGCGACAGCGACTCTTCGATGGGCTCGATCATTCTTTTACTCTTAATCTCTTGAATCAGTTAGCGACGAACCATGAATAAATTGTCCATTTCGAGCAGCGATCGTGTCGCGACCGTCGTGTTCGATAACCCACCCGCCAACATTCTGACGATCGAAGTGATCAATGAAGTGAACGTCTTGGTCCAGGAACTCGGGAAGGATGATGATACGAGTGCCGTTGTCTTCAAGTCGGCCAACAAACAGTTTTTCTCCGCGCATTTAGACTTGAATCTCATCAATGGGACAGCGGCAGCCCAAGCGGGATGCATTGAGTTCAGTCGCATGATCAAAGCCATCAAGGCAATGAAGCCATTGTCGATCGCCCTGGTCGATGGTGTTGCCCGTGGCGGTGGCAATGAGGTTGTGATGGCGTGCGATTTGGCTTTCGGGACAGAAAATGCTGCCTTTGCTCAGCCGGAACTCAACGTCAACATTCCGACCGGAGGCCAAGGAGGTGTTCAATTCGCCCGTCGCATGGGGAAGAACAAGGCGCTCATGGCATTGCTAGTCGGTACCGACTTTACCTCGCAACAGGCCGAGGCATTGAACATCATTACAAAGTACGTACCCAAAGCGGAGCTGGACAAGTTCCTCGAGAAGTTGCTCCTTGGCATCCGAGGCTTGGAGCTTCGCGACATTGTCATGTACAAGGAGATCATCGCTACTTCGATCACCGATGAAGATGCAGGCACAGAGCTTGAACTACGCCACTTTCTCGAGCGTGCCAAAGAGGAAAAGACTCAGGCGATCATCGCGGCATTTTTGAAATCGGGTGGCCAAACGGAGCGAGAAGCCACTGATTTCGAGGGTGTTTTTGCTGATACCGCCGCTGAGTTGGCGCGGGCAAACGAAGCTTCATGACATGCGGCACTGCCAGAAGCCCAAACAAACATACTGCCAAACCGTCGTACTGCTGAGTGCTAGCGGCGGGATCGACGTTCCCTGGCTGTCCTGTGGCTTGTGATCTCTATGATCACGACGACCCATACAATCGCATCCTCATTCCTTTCCACGATCTCGTGTGCCGATTAAGGTTGCATGAGAACTCCTAATCCATCGCCTTTGGTTGCCTTCTTGATCGGGACCGTGCTAACACTCGGTCCAACAGCACGCGACTTGCCGGCCCAGGATGGTGGCGTTTTGAATCCGGCAAGCGAGTCGGTTCTAACGCAGTCGAGTGTCTACCAGGACATTGCACAGTTTGGCGGCCCATCGAGTGTGGGAGGTCAGTTGGCCGAAGACAATGAGATCGACGAACCCGATTTTCGCTGCCAGAGGTTGCAGCAAGTTGCGGAACCGTGGTTTGAATTCAAACAGCGTTTGGACGAGTCTTGCGGTTTGCAATTGAGCATTGATGAATCGATGTTCTATCAGACGGCGACCAGCAGTCTTGGGGAAACCGATGCGGCCAGCGGTCTCGTTCGCGTCTACGGCCAGTGGACGCTGCTTGGTCGGGGAACAAACAATCCGGGACAACTGGTCTTCAAAGGTGAAAATCGGCACCGAATGACCGCGATCACTCCGTTCGACCTTGGGTTTGAGGCTGGATCGATTTTGCCGACCGGAACCTTCTTCAGCGAGTTCAACTACGGGGTCACCAATCTGTTCTGGAAGCAATACCTCTTCGATCGTGATCTGGTGTTCGCCATCGGTAAGATCGATGTCACCGATTTCGTTGATGTCTATGGTCTGATGAACCCGCTGATGCATTTCATCAACCTCGGGTTTTCAACGAACCCGACGATCGCGGTACCCAACCAAGGCCTTGGCTTAGCGGCTGGGGCGATGCTGACTGATAAGCTCTACCTGCAGGGTGGTTTCGCCGACGCCAACGGTCAGCCAACGTTGGCAGGCTTCGACACGTTCTTTGAAGATCGCGAGTACTTCAGCTACGTGGAACTAGGCCTCACTTCGTCACGCGATCGGATCTATCTGGACAACGTGCATGCCACGTTATGGCATACCGACGCTCGCGACAAAGCACAAACGCCCGAAGGCTGGGGTGTCGCCGTGACAGCCCAGAAATTCCTCGATGACAAATGGCTGCCGTTCTTTCGATTCGGATACGCCGATGGAGATGCAGCGCTGATGCAGACCACATTCAGCACGGGCCTCGGATTGCGTCGCGCCAACAATGATGTCGCGGGGGTCGGACTCAGCTTCGGCAAGCCCGCCGATGGCACGCTGCGAGATCAATTCACGAGTGAAGCGTTCTATCGATTTCAGTTGACTCAATTCCTTGCCGTCACGCCCGACGTTCAGTTGATCGGCAACCCTGCGCTCGATCCGAGTGAAGACGTATTGGCTCTCTTTGGAATTCGGCTACGAGCCGCGTTTTGAGCGATCCCGCGTGCTTCGAGGAGACACGTAGCAGGAGGTTTCACTGCAGAGCGACAGTAAAACCTTAAGGTCAATCCCCTGCCCCTAATCGACATCCACCGCATCCGTCGTAAATCGCGTCGGTTGGACCAACCGCCCGCCCGGACGCCGTTTGCTAACTCGCAGAGGTGCAACAGACGGTCGCACGTTTCGCCTGAAGCTTCGTGCGTTCGGCGTGAAACGCCGACGCTATTTCGAGTCCATAGCTTTCGGCCTGAACGTTAGATAAGCGAATACTACGTGCGGTCCACGAAAAACGGGGCGCGCAAGTGTGGGATTTGATGCGGGTATGATTCAGGAGTTTGGCATAGAAAGAGGGCTCCGGCATGGCGTGCTGGAGCCTTGGTGTCAAACGTTGACGACCAGCTGTTTCGTTTTGGCTGGTGCCTCAAGTGCTGACAAAATCCTAGTTGCAGCCCGTTGAACATGGTCAAGCGAGTCGCTCAGCGTCTCCGCGTCGCCGCGATAGAGCCGAATGTAATCCGCTGACCGAGTGCTGGTATCAAGCCCGACCGCTGTCGCAACCACGTAGGATACAGCTTCCGCTTCGGTCTCTCGAACGGTTTTGCTGGTTTCACTACGACGGTCACCTTTGTGCAGCAGCTCGTGAGCCAACTCGTGAACGAGGACGGCGAATTCCTCGGCAGCATCGAGGTCCGGTACGACCGAAATCGCACCGCCCGCGGACTGTCCGAGTGCTCCACCTTGAATCCTCTCGTAAGAAAGGGAGATTCCTTCATCGTCGATCAATTGCTTGACGCGAATGAGGTTCTCACCGGGGTCGCCATTGATACCCGCGAATTCGGCAAGGTCCTTGCCTTCGGTCTGGCTCACATCAAAGACATGAACCACCTTGAATCCGCGTAGCACCAACTTCGGCTTGCCGTCGAAATCGGTTTCACACTGTTCCGCCTTCTTCTTGAACAAAAGCGGAGCGAGGATTGCTATTCCCTTCTCACCCTTCTTCACGTGCCGGCCAAGCTTCTTCCATGAGCCAAATCCAGCCACGCGAGTTGCCTCGGGAAACTGAAGATAAGTCATCATGATGTTTCCGAAGCTGTAGTGGTGAAATCTGGACAACATGCCCAAGTACTGTGTCAGCTGTTCACTGTCATCAGCTTGCAATGCGGTTGCCAGGTCCGCCAACGCCGTCTCTGATAGTTTGAGTGCGTCTTCACGCATCATCGTTGTTGCTCCAATCGAGTAGTTGTCGGCCCAGAAGTGGCCAAACGGATTGAGAGCACAGCGTTTGCAAACTACAGACTTCCCGCGACGAGCGAGAAAGCAGTTGCGGAGTTGCGAATTGCAACCCCGATGCTGTGCTCGCGGGAAAATGCGTTATGCAGAAAGCCGCTCTAGAAGCGGTCAGAAAGATGGGCCGTACGCTGAAGCACGTTGGCCAGGTAGCCGTCGACTTCTGTCCGTGTGTAATTCACCGGATAGAATCCGCCGCCGTCGAGCCACTCTTTGAGGGCAATTGCCCTCTCGCGAGCCGTCTCGTAGTCGGTGGATTTCATGGCCTCGTACATTTCGAGGTAGCAGGCAGTTGGGTCCATGGTCGGGCCCTCCAAAAGTGAGGGCGTGCAGAAAAACCTGAACAGAAAACCGTAAGCACGCCAAGCCGGTTCCCAGCTCCTGGCTTGGGGAACCACGAGCTGAAAACCGCAGGCAGGTTTCTACCGATGCCATTGCTGAGAAAGAGCGGACCTATCGTCCGAGAATGGGAGAACTTCAGCGTCTCCCTGACCGCAATGGTCGCACACAAGAAATCGCTACTCAAACATCGGTGAGTTGCTTCTTTCCCTTCATCCGTATGGCCTTCGCCCCGTCGATTGAGGCCCATCGGTGACGGGGAAGAAAGCAACGGCCCACCGGCTGACACGGTCGCCCCAACGAGTTGCTTATTTTAGCTGATTCCGGAGGCCTTCTTTCTTATTTTGCCTGCTACGAAATCTCTGAGGCTCCGCATACCAGCAACTGGCCACACTGACTCATTCACCTTGATAGTGGCGGCGGTATAATTCAGATTTCATTCAGGCGGCCAAGCAGAATTTCTTTTGGGTGCGAGAGCTACGAGAAGAGGGAGAGCTGTCGTATGGTGAACTTCTGCGGCTAAAAGCTGTTCATGAGTACTTGGGGGAAGAGGGAGAAGCAGTTGAACTTGAAAAACTTCTAGCCGGGCTGGAGCCGAGCAAAGCAGATGATTTTTTAACGCTTGCTAATACTGCGCGGGATGAACGGGATTTTGCTACAGCATTGAATTGGTATGAGAGTCCCTGGCAACTTTTCAAGCCCCTCCATAAAGCTCGGGCTGACATCCGAACATATCTGCCGACAGAGCTCGCAATCTTGATACATCCTGTTGCCGAGATAGGTCTTATTCTCGTTCGCTGCCTTCTCGATTTCGACGAACACTCCCGGGTTGAACGGCTTACCCTGTTCCAGGTTCCTTAACGAATACTGTGCATTGTCGTACACGTAATGGAAGTAGCTGTAGTCGGCGTCGGTGCTGGCGTCGAATGTCGATAAACGGCCCATCACGCTACGGGCGGACAATGTTTCCTCTTTGAGCGTTGCTCCGAATTCCCGCAGCGAGGTTGTGTCCATCCCTTTCGTGTTCAGATACAGATCAACGATTGGCCCGCTGCGAGGCGTCGCCCTTTTCCACAGTTCCATTGGAATTTCGGTACCAAGTCGCAGGGCTTCGTTGAGCAACATGTTTGCTGCTAGGCGATCTTTACGAGGTTCGCCATCAAGCATTCTTCCTGCAACTTCGTCGACAACAGTTTTGAGGGCGTCATATTCAGGAGTCGTGCCCTTGAATGCGTCAGAAACGGCGGTTTTAACGGCCTCTTCAGTTGCTTGTATTTTTTCCAGCCCAGCTAAATATTCATCAGAAGTCACTTTGCCTTCACCTGGAAGGGTCAGGTAATCACCGTCGAGATTTACCACACGCTGAATATCGGCCAAATGCTTGGGAAGAAGGGTATCGGGCTCGCTCCAGCGGTTATTAACTTCTAGTCCGATTCTTATGATACTTTTTTGTCGATCATCGGGAGTGTCAGCTGGAAAAACCTTCCAATGAACGCCATATTTCTTCGCTTCTGAAATGAAATACTCCTCTAGCTTCGGACCCTCAGCTAATCTGACTGGCATAAGTTTGCCCCGAAGCGGATCGATAAGGCCACGGACGTAGATGAATCCCACCATCTCCTTGGGACTTGCCGGAGACGCTTCATCCGCTGTGGCGGTCGTTCCAATACGGTCGAGAAGAATCGAGCCAGCCAGGCTAGCGCATCCACCCTGCAAGAAACTTCGCCGAGTGTTCCGCGATTGACCTCGCATTGATCCGCGAGAATGGGCATCAGACATTGCGATGATTGCTCCCAGTGAGTCGGGCAAAACAAGACAGCGATGGACAGTCAGACGGTGCTAGTAAAAAACCGAGGTTTTCAAAATTCAACGTTTGCTGTGGTTCGGGATTGATGGGCATTTGCCCTCTTTAGCATTGTAACATTCGCCGCCGAACGTGCCCAACTATGTTCATCGAGACAGCGAAAGCTCCAATGCTTCTTTCATCGGGTCTCAAACCGAGGGCGGTCGCCAACGCGGTCAGGTAGCAGCCCACACCCGTGGAGCATGGCTCCACGGGGCACGTCTCTACAGCGTTCAGCCTGCCGCTCTCTTTGCCTGCTCAAGCATGTGCTTCGGATTCAAGGACAAGTGCTGATACACCTTGCTCAGCATCGACGGGTCTTCGTGCCCCATCAAAATCGCGACCGTCAATGCGTCCATTCCCTTCTGAAGGGCATTGGTTGCCCAACTGTGTCTCAAGGCGTAGAGCGAGTAACGCGGAGCGAGTTCATTCGCTCTTCGCATCGTCAGTTTTCGCTTGGCCTCGCTGCGAAGCTCCGACGCCGTCTTGGGTCGCTCGACGCCTTTGACCTTCCGAGTCCTCGCGAGCGACGGAATGAACTTCTCGATGGCTTCCTTGGGAATTTCCTCACCCGCCTGGCTCATCAACGCCTTGCCCATTCGAACGCGAATAGCATCGACGGCACAATTGACCGCGTCACTCGACCACTCTCGGCCTTTGCTGTTCCGAAACAATGGGCCGGTCGGATGGGCGAGCATCCGTCGCTTGGTAATGAGCAAAGCGGCATCCGAAAGATAAATCACGCGAGACATGCGTTTCGACTTTGCTTCCGACTTCGGGAATACCCAACGCTGGTTGTCGAGGTCGACGTGCCGAGCCTCGACTCGGAGCGACTCCTGTGGGCGGCAACCGGTTTCCCAGGTCACCACGAAGAGGTCGCGCAGGTGATCGCTGCGGACGAATGTCAGCAATTCGTCGTAGTCAGTCTCGGGGATGAACACTTCCTTGTGGTCGCCCGACGGAACCTCAAGATTTTCGACGGGATTCTTGTCGATGTAGCCCTGCTTGCACGCCCACTTCAGGCACCGCTTTACGCTTCGCAGGTAATTGCGACGCGAAGTCCGCGAAATTGGGTAGCCGTCGGCCCACGTCTCGACGTGGTAGGGACGCAGGTCGTTTACCGCGATGTCTGGATACTGCCGAGCGAATCGCTCCAATCGATAGCGGTACCACTCGTAAGTGGCTGCGGAGCGATTGTTCTGCACCCATTCGAGAAAGGCATCGATGATGCCAAGCAAAGAATCGGACCGGACGGTCCGAGTTCGGGGTTTGGCCATCAAATCGTGAAACCGAGCCAGAGCCTCGGACTTCGTCTTGGCCAGTTTGATTTGCTTGCCGTCGAGAGTGACGAACCAAGCCTTGCGGGACTTACGGTACCACGGTTGAGAAAACTTCATTTGCGAACCTCCAGCTAGAGAACCTGAATCCACTCAGGCGGGCTGAAAGCTCGTCTTGTGTCTCGCGGGTGGCAGCCCGCGAGGCACTTTTCATTCTACTCTGACCCGATTTGCTGTGCCACTTTCTTGTGCCACTTGGGTCGCTAATCGTCGTAAGTCTAGTACACCCCAGAGGATTCGAACCTCTAACCTTCGGTTCCGTAGACCGATGCTCTATCCAATTGAGCTAGGGGTGCCCGCGTAAACGCATGTCCGAAAGATTAACGGATCGGCTGGCCGTGGGCAAGCCGTCCAGGAAATTTCCCAGACACCAAACTATTCGAAATCAAGCGTGTTACCGAAACGGCTGCGGAACTGCAAGAAATCGGTCAGGTTGACCGCTCCCATGCCGTCGTAATCCAAGCTGATGTCGTACTCGTCATCCCCGTCAACCGAGTCAAATGCGTCTCGGAATGCCAAGAAATCGATCAGGTCAACCGATCGATCGCCATTGGTGTCACCGTACATGGCGAAGAATCCGTCCGCGGCCGAGTCGCCGTGAGTGATATCGCCACCACCGAGCCCATCTTGATCGCCGTCGAGTGACAGGCCGTTACGACTTACTTTCGTGGCGTCAATCAATAAGTCGTAATTACCGTCCAATAAAGCGCCCGCGGCTCGCGTCAAATCACCCGAAAAGGTGATCGTCGCCACTGTCCGGCCTTGGCCGTCGAGGGCCGTCGTAAAGTCGGTGGTGACAACACCGCCACCCCCACGCTGGTTGACGGTGAAAGCGTCAGCATCAATCGTCACGTCTCCATCAAAGACGACCTGCACCTGATCGACTCGCGACCGCTGGTCAGTACCGTCGCCGATCACAATTTCGTCAACCTCCGCGAGGTCTTGAACCGCTAGCAACATGTCGGTTTCATAAATCTCGCCCAGCGAGTCCGTCGCGCGGACTCGGATCGTGTAGGTCGACTGCATCTCGTAATCGAGGACTTCCAGGTTTCGCAGTTCGCTGCCGACAATCTCAAACCGGCCATTGTCCTGATCGCCTGCTCCAGCGACCAACTCAAACGTGTGTGTGTCGCCAGCATCGGCATCCGTGGCGAATAAGGTTCCGAACCAAGTGCCAACGGGCGAGTTCTCCGTATTTTGAGCGGGATCAAGTTCGATCGACGTCGGCGCATTGTTGGCAACCAAGAACTTCATCGCTCTGCCAGTGGCAACGTAACCACCGCCAAAAGTGTCAAAGCTAGCCACCAATCGATTCGCACCCTGCTGGCCATCATCCTTAATGCCCAACGTGGCCGAACCACCCTCATCACCTTCAGATGACCCACCCCACAAATTCGCATAATGAACGGACAGGCTCATGTCGGCTTCATCCAACACAGCCTGGAACGAAATCGGATCGTTCGCTCCAAAGTACTGAGTCTCCCACTGGAGAATTAATTTTTGCTCAGCGCCGGTACCGACCAATTCCCAAAACACCCCGCCTCCGGCATTGGCCGCCAAGTCGTCCCACAAGACTGCGAATGAGGGCATGTCCGGTGCGCTCGTCAAGTCCGTATTATCAAAGAACGAATACGCAGCACCAAAAGTAATCAGACCGTTGCTGCTTACGTGCAACTCATCGTAGTTCGTACCATAGTAGCTGAATTCAAAACCGCTTCCCGGTGCGATGAGCGCGGTGCCGTCGTCCACTCCCTCTAGCACCAACGTGCCGGTTTGAGAGATGTCTTGGAAATCAAACATCAATGGATAGCCGACATAACCGAAGCCGTCAGGACCGATGGTCGGAGAAATATCGACTTCAAAAGTCGCAATGGTACCCGGTTCGTTGAAGTTGCCCGCGATGTCGGCAACCTGCTCCGCTTCGAGCGAGATCGTGTAGGTACCACTGACATCAGCATCCCAAATACCGTTGGGAGCAGGGATCGAATAAGTAGCGACCCTTTGCGTACCAGTGCTGTCGTCATCAACACCAATGAAGGTAGCTAACTCATCATAGCCACCGGGGCCCACGACACGAATGTCGCCGGTGCCGAGCGTGGCCACGTCCACCCCATCGCGATCGGTAAAGATCACATCAAACTCAATGTCCTCCGGAGTGCGAAACATGATGTCATCCACGCTGGCGGACGCCAGGGGTCCGCCGGCCTGCACCAACGTACCGGTGATCTGGTACTGGCCCAGGCTACCGTAGTCGGTGTAGCCGGTGGGCGAACCCGAGTCCGCTGGATTGCCGAAACCGGTCCCTTCGATGGCCAGATAATAAAGGCCGGCAACAATATCAAGGTTGTTGAAACTAGCACTCAGCCCGGTCGGATTGGATGTCGCGACAACCGCTCCCGAAGCATCATAAAGCGTGGCGAGAATATCTAAATTGCTGGCTTGATTGCCCGCCCAACTGCTGGTGAAAAACGTATCTTCAATGACTTCGGAATGGGAGCCCGAACCGTCGGCAACCCATGCCTGCCCTACGTAAGAGTTGATCGTGAGGTCGATGATGCCACCGCCGGTGACAAACTCGATGTAATCCACATCCTCAGGCGTGCTGACAATACCAAACATGCTGACATCCACCATCTCCGGGTCGGCAGCATTCGTACTATCGTAACTGATTTCCGTGGCAGCGAGCATGGAGTCGCCATGATCATCAACTCGATAATCGAAACCGTTGTAGGTGGTGATAATCGTCAAATCATCGGGCCCGCGACCATAATTTGCGTTACCACCACCATTGTTGGCACCAACGTATTCACCGATGTCCCAAGTGAGCACATTGCGCGAATAGGGAGCCCCCATGATCGGGCCCCAGCCAGTTTCACCAGAACCATGACCAAAATAGTAAGCCGCTCCAGGCTGAACCGGGTTCGCCGAAGTCGTGCCGTCGTGCGATAGCCCGATAGCGTGGCCGACTTCGTGCGTGATCGCCAAAGCGACCGGGGCCGCGCCGACGTTAAAGACATAAGCTGGCGTATCTGTCGCACCAACTGATCCGTAACCCCAATTGAAACTGTTGATGAAGGCGAAGCCGCCGCATCCGCAACTGGCAAAGTTGTCGACGGTCATGACGACGCGAATACCCCACTCCGAATCGCTGCCGCCGGTGTTTACCAAGGCATCCTCACCCGGATCCTCCGTAGTCACGTTGACATCAAACGGGGCAAAATCCTCGGCGACCCGGTGCCAAATCTCTTGAATGCGTGCAAGCTCCCAATCCGAAAAAGCATCCCCGTCACCGGCCGGGTCGTACGCAGGTGACGTGATGGTGTCCGTATTGTAATTGCTGTTCCAAGGCGTACCGGTGGCTACAAAACCGTCGAAGTCCAAGAAAATCGTTTTGGTGGCATCAGGTTTACTGTGCAAGAGGAACGTGTCGGGCAAGGTCAAATAATCGGGACGAGAGGACCCACCCCCATCACCACCGCCGTCGTTCATGCGGCCAAAACCATCATCGCCGGAATCGTCGCCCAGCGCGCGATCACCCGCCAATAAACCGCCGTTAAATTGCCCGCGACGCGTTCGCCAAAACTCCTCTTCTTGAGCAACAGCTTCAGCTGGCTCCAAGGGAATCTGCTGCGGAGTTGTTGGCACGCCCAGTAGCTCGCCAGGGACCGAAGTGCTCATCATGGCAGGCTGGTCGGGCAGGGTGCCTAGTTGGGAAGAGCCATCACCCAAGCGGTTATCGGCATCCCCAGTCGGTAGCCCGAACGTTGCACTCAACAATTGCCGAGACTCAAGCGTCTCCAATTTCAAGCGAAATTGCTGACGGCTTAGCTTCCGCAAACGATTGACGCGGCGCTGGCCAAGTTGCTGCCCTGGCATCCCCAAACGACTGGACTTGCTCATCGAACCCCAAAGCCTCTGAATAAGTGCAACTAAAAATACTGAAAAGGTCGCTGAAAAATTTCAGCTGGCAAACAACAATGCCAAAAAATAACTTCAGCCCCAATAAATTAGCAGGACTCCTATATAGCGTACAGAACGAACGCCCGGAGTCAAAACATAGTGCACGATTACCCCCGAAAATACCAGAGAAAAATGGTTCGCTGGTAACCGGCACAAAAAAACCGAAGGCAGCCATCGCTGCCCTCGGTGTCAAATTTCAATTCGCGACGACGAGAACCGATCAAACAGCAGCTGCTGCTTGACGGCGACGGCGCCAACGCACCAAGGCGCCGGAACCGGCACAAATGCCGAGCACGGCGAACGAACCTGGCTCGGGAACGGCGGTAATGGTACCGACGCCGTTGCCCGGGCTGATGATGTCAATATCGGGGGTCACGAAGGCCAAACCGCCATCGCGAGCCAATTCCAAGTTGTAAACACCAGCCGAATTCACTTGAATTCGTGCCGTCCCGAGTAGGACCGACATTGAACCTGCTTCAGGCTGGACACCGACACCACCCGAGTTTGCATCGACAGTCAGGGTTTGGAACCCGTTCGAGAGGTCGGCTGCCTGCCCATCAGGAAAGCCAGCTGGGAAGACGTAAGTGGAAGCGCCCGCGATGTTATCGTGAATCGCTCCACCGGCACCATCGATGTCGAAAGTCATAGCCATCGTCGCGATACCTTTGTCGGTCAACAAAGTGTCGCCATCAGATTGCGTGATGTACAGCTCGATCTCAATCGTCGAGCCCACGGCGGCTTGGAAATCATTGATCCCGACAACACCGCCTTGACCAAACTCCAGCGTGTAAGCCGCGTTTGCAAGACCAGGCAGCATGGCAATCATCAATGCCATTGCGCCTAAAAACCTCAATTTCATTGCGAATCCTCTCACTTGTTAATGAACGCTTCAACGAGAACCAACACACAAATCTTAAAGCGGAATGCCTACCGTTTGACACGTTGCAAAATTCCAGACCGCTCTAAGTAACACTGTTTGCTCGCAAACAAGTCGCCTTATCGTTTTCACTGTCCGCCGCGTTGCCCGCATTTCGAGGGCCCAGCATGCGGGCACATTCTAGGTCGAATGATCGCCATTGTCGAGCAAATCAACCTAACCAAACCAATTTTACTCGATTCTTTACAAAGCCAGCCGCAATGGCTGACAAAAAACCAGTAGGCAAAAGTTGCCTACTGGTCAAAAGTTAACTCTTCCCTCTCTGGCTGCAAGGCCTACTGTAGGCCCATTGGAGGCCTATTCGAAGGCTAAATCGTTTCCGAATCGCGAACGGAACTGCAAGAAGTCGACAAAGTCGATCTCTCCATCAGCGTTCGAATCAAGGTCTTCTCGATACTCAGGCTCCGGATCGGTCGATCCAAAGGCACCACGGAACTGCAAGAAATCAATGAAGCCGACCGAGCGGTCACCATCGATGTCTCCGTAGAAGCGGAAGAAATCATCTGCTTCGTCCTCGCCAAATTGACGATCGCCGCCGACCGCACCATCTTCGTCGCCGTCAAACTCGTTGCCGAGCGCGTCGGTGATGTTGGCTCCCAAAACGGTCAATTGGTAATTGCCATCGACCAACGATCCATTGGCAACGAACGCACCATTGAAGGTCAGCGTAGCCACCGTCTTGCCGTCGATGACTTCAGTCGTAAAGCCCACACCAACCGCGCCGCCACCGGCTCCGCGTTTCACAACTTCGAAGGCTCCCGCATCCACGGTCACTTCGGAGTCAAAACTGACGGTAACCGTTTCCACACGGCTGCGACTGGCTGTTCCATCAGCGACGACGATCGATTCGATTTCCCCGCGATCGATCACGCTGATCGCCAAATCTCGCTCGAAGACCAGCCCACCGGCATCGGTCGCTCGGACGCGCACCGAATAGGCTGACTGGTTCTCAAAATCAATCGTCACGCCGTCATTGATTTCAAGCACACCGGCGTTGATCGTGAACAGGCTGTTGTCTGCGTCGCCCGCACCGGCCACAAGCTCGAAAGTGTGGGTATCGCCAGCGTCAGGGTCGACAGCCGACAGAGCGCCGATTGCCAAACCACCAGTGGTGTCGGTGTTCTCAGCGACTTCGCTGTTATCCAACAGAATATCGGTGGGAGCCGCGTTGGTCGTTTCTGTCCAGTAAATTTCCAGCCGTGGACGCTCCGCTTCGATCGTCGCCTCGGAAGCCTGGAAGCCCCAACCATCGGTTCCGTTGAGCCAGGGCAGGATCGCCCAACCGTTATTGCCCCGCACACCGTTCACCCAGTCTTGCACATCCGCGGTAACATCCCAGTCATGGAATCCACCTTGCACATTCGGGTTGCGAGTCTCGTTACCAGCTTGGGTGCGGAAAGTCTCCAGAGCTTCGACCCCGTCGGGGCTGACGCCATCGATCAGGGTATTGTAGGTATCCAAATCAGTCCACGTCTCAAGCATCGGATGGAAGGTTCCACCGTCTCCCTGTGCATTTCCAGTCGTGCTGGCGGTCCGCAAGCGGGCTGAAATCACCGTGGCACCGGCAGGCACCTGGTTGGCCGCTCCACCGATGATCTCATCGAAGCGAAGCAGCACCGAAGTCGTCGGATCATCGACAAACAAAGTTTCCGTCAGCGAATTGTCGAGGTCCGGATTGGCACTGTCGATCACCGTGTCAACCGTGCCGGTGTAACCATCGACTCCTTCACGGAAGCTGACCACGTCGGCACCAGCTGGCAACCATTCGACCTGCAGGCGAGGCCGACGAGTCACTTCGCCATTTTCCGATGTACTGAAGAACCAACCGTCCGTGTTGCCGTCCCAGCCAATGATACCCCAACCGAAGTTGGCTTCACCGGCTGACCAGGCTCGCAAGTCAGGTAGCACGCTAATACTTAGTTCGCCTGTCCCACTCGACCCCGCGCCATTGGCGGTGCCAAGCGCGGATTCAAAGGTCGATCGAGCCTCAATATCGTCCTTCTGCAATCCGTTAACAAAGCTATTCCAGGTTGATGTCGAATCTTCCCAATCGGCCAGCATGCGATGGAAAGTCGCCCCGTCGCCAGGCGCGTTGGCCGTGTTGGGGTTCGTGTCAAGCGTCAGCGTGGCCGAGGTGATTACAGATCCGAGAGGAATCTGACCAGGCTCGTTACCAAACAGATTCTCAAACTTCAAGACAGCCTGGTCATTGCTGCCACCGTTGTCGAAGTCGATGAGGATATCGGAAGCAGGGTTGATTACCGTGTTAGAATTGCCCTCATCCAAGTGAGCGTCTTGAGCGCCAGTGTAAGCTCCGAAGCCGAAGTCAACGCCTTGCTGTAGCTCGCGTCGACGCAGGAGCCCAAGCTGAACTTCCTTGGTGACAGTATCCGACGCTCGGCCGTTGGCATCCACCAGCGAAGCGGAGATCTCTCGACTGCCCACGGAAGTTTGATCGTCGGTGTTGCTGTAAGCGATCGCTCGCAGCAAGGCATCGACGGACGCTTCGTCAGCATCACCGTTGAATGTGATTTCCAACGCCGTTGCTCCGCTACCACCGACGAAAGTACCGATCACGGTGCCACCGAAGGTAACATCACTGCCACTGACGCCAATCTGGCCGGCATCAGTGCCGTCGTTGCGAATCGAAAGCAAATCAGTGGCATTTCCGCCGGAGGTAATCTCCAGGGTCAGCACGCCACCATCGAGCAGAGGCACGCCGATCGGCACCAAATCGCCACTCGGATCAATCCCGATGGGCGTATCGCCAATGCCGTAATAGGCGGTATCCGCAGAGAACACAATCTGGGGCGCTTCGCCAAATCCACTGATATTGACTGTCACGGTGGCCGTGTCGCTGCCACCAAAACCATCGGTCATCGTGTAGCTGAAGGTATCAACCGCCGTATCGCCCGTGTAAAGCGCGTCGTGGATCGAACCTGGGTCGTAGCTGATCGTGTTATCAGCATTCAATGTCAAGGTCGCGCCCAAAGCACTGGTGGCGTCGACCGTTTGCACCGACAGCGGATCATTCAATGGACGTGGTGTCGGACGACCAGGTCCATCAAACGGAATGAACATGAAGCTGAAGGATTGCGTTTGCAAATTGATTGCCGGCATGTCATGCGAGCGAATCAAGAAACTACCCGCGCCGTCGTCCTCATAGGTGAGTACGTTATCTTCAACAGCACTGTTGTTTTGATTGGTGAGAACCAAAATTCCGCTGTCAGGAGTCTGGCCAGGAATGGTCAATTTCCATTCGTTTCCACCATCGACAACATCGAGTCGCTCGACAGTAAACTCACCCACACCGAGGGCTACCGCATTGGCGCCATCGACAAATGGATCGACCGCACCAGCGACCAAGTCGGCCGAGTTACGGGGCACAAAGACGAACGAGAATCCACCATCTTCGCCATCCGCAAAGTCTTGCTGATTGTCTCGCACGGCGATCTGGTAAACACCACTGCCAGCAACTGCTTGACTGGAAACGACATTATCAGCATTCTCATTACCGATGACAAACAAGAAGCCATCGGTAGTCGCATCGCTAACCCCGGGAATCGTAACTTCGTAACGTCCCGCAGCGGTGCGTGATACTTCGCCCGCGGTCAAGCCCGAACCGTTGATCAGGTTCCCAGCTGGATCGACGTGACCGGCAATCCAATTATCGGCGAAGGGAAAATAGGCCAAGGAAACCGGCGCGTCCGCAGCTCCGTCGGTGCCGAACTGTTGCAACGCCAGCGATGTTCCACCACCCACATTCTCGTAGGCCTGGACCAAGCGGAAATTCTCAGCCGCCGTGTCATAGTTCTGACGAACCGTCGCCAACACCACGCCGTCAGCGGGTGAAATCGCCACACCGTCTCGCAACACTTCCACGTCACCAGTGGCCGTCGCTCCCAAAGTGATCGCGTTGGGAGCAGCTCCCGTCCCGGCGACCGACCAGACGCTGGAACCATCAACCGCCAAGTTGGCCGCAGTGGTGTATTCAGGTGTTCCCAAGATGATCGGCAAGTCGGGGTCGGTATCGTTGCCGAGCACGGTCAACAGAGCACCAGGCGCACTCAGTTCGTTCAAGTTGATGACGTCATCGTTTGCCGTCGGTACTTGGTTTTCACCTTGAACGGTCACGGTCACCGTGGCGGTCGAGGTTTGTCCGTTACCGTCGGTAACGGTGTAAGTGAATGTATCCACAATCGAATCGCCGTTGCCCAACTCGGAGATCGGTGCACCGGCCGCGGAAGGATCATAGTTGAGCGTACCGTCAAGGTTCTGAGTGATCGTGGCACCCAGCGTACTGGTTGCGTCGAACGAAGTGATTTCGAAATCTAACCCAGACAATCGCTCCAAAGGCTCAGCGAATGGCAAGAAGATAAACTGGGCATCCGAAGCTTCACCAATCCAGTCCCCCGATCCGTAGGTTTCAATTAAGAAATCTGTGCCGCTGGCTGCGGCCGTAACCACGGTATTCTTGGGCACTTCGATGGGAACGCCATCCACAAATTCCTGAGCCGCAGTTTGGGCGATCAAAACCCCGTCGGCGGGTGTAAAGCCAGGCACGGTAACGGTCAAATTACCCGTCAGGAAGTCTTCGCTGACGGAAACCCCACCGTAAACTTGCTTGAGTCCCCGGTCTTCTTCAAAGCCACCGTAGCGGCCACCCAACAATTCGGGAGTAGTGCCGGGGATGTAGAAGAAGCTCCACACGTCATCCTCGAAACCATTCTCAGCCGCATCATTATCTAACTGACGAACCAACCACTTGTTTTCGAAGCTGGAGGGAGCCACCGAGACAATGTTGTCGTCATTGTTCCCACCTGTGGCGAACAATAAACCATCAAAACCGGCTGACACGGCGCTGGGAATCGTAATCTCAAACAACCCCGTCCCCAGTTTGACAACGTCAGCAGGGCTGACGCCAATCCCGTCCACCAGATTGCCTTCAGAATCAACGTGACCGCTGACCCAACCATCAGAGAATGGCACGAACCCAGTGCCGACTGGCGTGTTCCGCTCGCCATTGCCCGAGAAGCCCAACTCAGTTGCGAAGCCGTAGCTGCCAAAAGCACTGTAAGCGTTGACGGTTCTACCAAAGTTGTCCGCTGGCAAGCCCGACGCAGCGTGCGCCGCTGAATCGAACTGCGAGGTACCGAACAACACGCCGTCATCTTTGAACAATGGCAAACCATTGCGGCCAATCGCCACGTCACCCAAGTTAGGATCGCTTTGGATCGTCAGCTGATTAGGCCCAGCGGTCGTGCCACTCACGCTCCAAACTGTATCGGCATTACCGGTCGCTTCGGGGTTACCCAGCACGTTGGCTGCGGCGACCGAGAAAGGCGAACCGTCGGGATGATAATCGTTCAGCTCAACATCGACATTGATAGCCGTTACCTTGTCGGTGAGGGCACTATCGTCAACAGCAATCACGCCGTCGCCATCAACTGGTAACACGGTAACGAAGAACGTGTCGGTAACAGTCTTTCCGCCCGAGTCGGTGGCTGTAACTTCAACGGCGCTGAATCCATACATGTCTTGCAGTGGGGTGACAATCAAGTCACTCCCGACGACTTCAACCGTGAACACGTCAGTACTGGTCACGGCCGAGTAACTTAACACGTCCCCCGCATCCACATCGTCGAAGACAGGCGTGAGGTCGATCACCTCCGCCGGTGCATCCTCGTCTACCACAATGTCCGCCAAAGGACTGACGATAAAGGGAGTATCGTTTTCACCTTGCCAGTTAATCGTCACAGTACCCAACTGCGTATCGACACCATCGGTGATTTGATACACGAAAGTGTCAACGTCAGTTTGGCCACCACCGAGTGGAAGAATCGCTCCACCGGTGTCATAAGAGACCGTGCCGTCAGCATTCAAAACCAACGCCAAACCCTTTTCGCTCAAACCGCTGGAGGGGTCGGCATCCGTACCGACGCTCGTCACGGTCAGCGCGTTAGCGGGGTTGAGTGTGTTTTCAAAAGGAACAAAATAGAACATAAAGTCGGTATTTAACGGCGACTCCTGATTTGATGCCAACCACTCGAACTGACGAATCAGAATGTCGCCCGAGCCATCACCAGCGTCATCATAAGTGAAGTAGGCATTACGGGGCTCATCAACTGTTAAGTCACGAGTCTCCAGAATCAAAGCCCCGGTCGTGATGTCGTGGCCCGGCACGCTCAACCTCCACAAGCCATCCGCTTCTCGCTGCAACTCAAAATCACCCGCCATGTATTCCATGGGATTGACGCCGCTAAGGCCGCCATTGACGGTTCCGCCAATCAAGCCTTGAGCATCACGGGGAACGTAGAGCAAGTTAATATCGTCGCTCTCCGATCCAGTCAAAGTTGCTGCGTTATCACGCAACTGAACTCGCCACTTGCCATCAGCAATCGGACGTGTGCGGGAATAGTTATCTTCGTTGTCACCGCCCACCGAGAACAAGAAACCATCGTTAAACGAATCGGTAACACCGGCAACTTCCACCTCAAAGATGCCGCCACCGCCAGTGACGGTCATCCCGGCACCGCCAGCGTTCACACCGCCGCTAGAGTTGAAGGCACCGCCAACCCAACCAGCGTCGTAAGGGAAAAAGGCATTAGAGAAAGGCAGCGAGGCTTCACCAGCATTCTCAGGTGCGGCACCAATCGCGATCCACACTTCTTCCGTGGCCCCATCAGTCCGGAACTGGACAACACCGAGGTTCGTACCAGCAGCATTAACGGGGCTGTTGTCACGCAGGACCGGCAGACCAACACCTTCGGCGCGAAGCAAGCGATCAGCTGCGCCGAGCGTGGCAACGTCATTCGAAGTATCGGTGTCGTTATCACGGGAAAGATCGACGTCACCTTGATTGCTGGTCACAAAGGTGACTGCACCCGGGATCGTTGAGCGTTGGGCAACACCAGGTGTTCCCGGTCGTTCGGGAATGAAAGCGGTTGTGAGATCAGACCACGACACTTGCATGGCCGATACGTTTTGGACTTCCGCACCCGTTGTATCATTACTGGCCACGTTTAATGAAGTAGCGTCAGCACCAAGCGACACCACATCATCAACGACATTAAACGCCAATAACTGTCGGTTTTCTAATGCTTGTAGCCGAAGTGCGCGACCGAGAGTTCGGCGAGCCATCTGCTTGCGAATTGACTTTTGAGCCTTGTTTTTGCGAGCCATACCGCCATCACCTTTTGTATTAAACACAACCAAGCAACTTTAAGATTTACAGGGAATAAACTCAGACCGCATCACTTGGCATCAGCCACTGACGCAACTTTAACCGAGGTAGTCTAAGCGGCTCTCCATCCGCTGCAATCGTCACAATTAGACGCGCACAACTCTTAACAAAAGGCTAACCGACGAACCTTAATATTGCCGAAAGGGCATGATCGCTTTTACTTGAATTCAGCAACCCCGCACAAAAACTGTATCCTTCCTGTAGGGACTTCGCTTCATCAATTCCTCACAATTGTTTAAGCAAGGCTTGTTGAAAAAAAACAGCTTCACATTGGCCTCACTTGGAATCAATCACACACTCGTTCCTAAATTCAGGGCATTCGATCCCAGCAGTCAAACATAGAGACCCGCAACTTTATTGCAGCCACGAGATGAGGAGCTAATGACGGCTAAACCGTGACCAGGCTAAACCCACTGCTTCCACGAACGGAAAACGTGCCCCTGCTGCCAGTTCAATGGCCCGCAAAAAGTGTGCGCCCGCCAAACACGCCAATCGCCGCGAACGCAGAGCAGGAAAATGATTGGTGATCGGCAGGCATTTTTCATTCGCGCTCATTACCGCACACACAAAACTGCGAACATCAACCATCCCCACCCAATCTGGCCAAAGCATCCGCCGAAAGCTATCCAGTCGCGGGAGCAGCCACTGCGGAACGAACTCTCGTCATCGACCGCGAAAGATTTCCCCGCTAATCACGCCAATCGACGCGAATGAAGAGCAGAAAAATGATTGATGATCGGTAGACTCTTCAATTTGCGCCATTCGCGGGCAAACTAGGCCCCGAACGCTAAGCGGTCTCAGCGAATCGCCACAAAACATCAACCCGAATCTATTCCCTCGCTGGAGCAGCCACTGCGTAATGAACTTTCGTCATCGACCGCGAAAGATTTGCCCGCTAATCACCAATCGACGCGAATGAAGAGCAGAAAAATGATTGATAATTCGCAGGCATTTATCATTCGCGCTCATTCGCGTTATTAGTGGGCAAACTAGGCCTCGAACGCTAACCGGTCCCAGCGAATCTGCCAACAGAACATCAACCTGAACCGATTCCATCGGGGGAGCAGCCACTGCGTAATGAACTTTCGCCATCGACCGCGAAAAATTTGCACGCTAATCACCAATCGACGAGGATGAAGAGCAGAAAAATGATTGATAATTCGCAGGCATTTATCATTCGCGCTCATTCGCGTTATTAGTGGGCAAACTAGGCCTCGAACGCTAACCGGTCCCAGCGAATCTGCCAACAGAACATCAACCTGAACCGATTCCATCGGGGGAGCAGCCACTGCGTAATGAACTTTCGCCATCGACCGCGAAAAATTTGCACGCTAATCACCAATCGACGAGGATGAAGAGCAGAAAAATGATTGATAATTCGCAGGCATTTATCATTCGCGCTCATTCGCGTTATTAGTGGGCAAACTAGGCCTCGAACGCTAACCGGTCCCAGCGAATCTGCCAACAGAACATCAACCTGAACCTATTCCATCGGGGGAGCAGCCACTGCGGAACTAACTTTCGCCATCGACCGCGAAAGATTTGCACGCTAATCACCAATCGACGCGAATGAAGAGCAGAAAAATGATTGATGATCGGTAGACTCTTCAATTTGCGCCATTCGCGGGCAAGCTAGGCCCCGAACGCCAAGCGGTCTCAGCGAATCGGCACAAAACATCAACCCGAGTCTATTTCCTTCGAGGGATCATCCACCATGAAACGAACTCCGAGCCCTTGACAGGTAAGGTTTTCCGGCTGATCCCGCCAATGGGCGCGAATGAGGGGCAGAAAAATGATTGGCGATCGGCAGGCGTTCTCGATTCGCGTTCATTGGCGCCCATTTCCGTGGTTAGCGGGCAAACTCCGCCGCAAACACCAAGCGACCTCAACCCATCCGACTGAAATATTCCCTGAAGCTACTCGTTCTCGGGAGCAGCCACTGCGGAACAAACTCTCGCCATCGAACGGGAAAGACTTGCCCGCTAATCACACGCCAATCGACGCCGGTGCGGTGTAGGAAGCTAGCTGAAGATAGGCATGATCTTTCAAGCGGGTCAATCGCGGGGCCGACTGGCCTTCCGTGTTGAGGGAATAAAAAAACCCACTTGGTCTTGCGACCAAGTGGGTTTTTTAAAATCCGGCGGTACCTACTTTCACGCTGGTATGCACTATCATCGGCTCGAAAAGCTTAACTTCTGTGTTCGGGATGGGAACAGGTGTGGCCTTTCCGATATGTTCACCGGAAAGACTCATGGCGAGATATTTCGCACGCCATGAGCCGTGTTGTTGGGTAAATAAGCGGTTGTGAGAGCGGGATCAAGCGATCAAGCTTGAACCACGAGTGCAAGATAGTGATGGTCAAACATTCGCCCGTTAGTACTGGTTAGCTCAACACGTTACCGTGCTTACACGTCCAGCCTATCAACCTGGTAGTCTTCCAGGGGGCTCTCGTCTTGCGACTACGAAACCTAATCTCAGGGAGGGCTTCACGCTTAGATGCTTTCAGCGTTTATCCTTTCCGAAGTTAGCTATCCAGCCGTGCCGCTAGCGCGACAACTGGGACACCAGAGCTTCGTCCAACTAAATCCTCTCGTACTAAAGTTGAACCCCTTCAAGTTTCGAACGCCCACGGCAGATAGGGACCGACCTGTCTCACGACGGTCTGAACCCAGCTCACGTACCACTTTCATTGGCGAACAGCCAAACCCTTGGGAGCTTCTACACCCCCAGGATGTGATGAGCCGACATCGAGGTGCCAAACCGCCACGCCGCTGTGGACGCTCGGTGGCGATAAGCCTGTTATCCCCGGAGTACCTTTTATCTGATGAGCGATGGCCCTTCCATTCGGGACCACCGGATCACTAAGACCTGCTTTCGCACCTGCTCGAGTTATATCTCTCGCAGTCAAGCACACTTCTACCTTTACGCTCTTCGCCTGATTACCGACCAGGCTGAGTGTACCATTGCACTCCTCCGTTACTCTTTGGGAGGAGACCGCCCCAGTCAAACTGCCCGACTGACACTGTCCTTCGCCCGGATTCACGGGATCGAAGTTAGAATTAAAGCATGACCAGGCTGGTATTTCAACAACGACTCCACAGACACTAGCGTGCCCGCTTCATAGTCTCCCAGCTATCCTACACAAGACATACCTCAACCCAATATCAGCCTACAGTAAAGGTTCACGGGGTCTTTCCGTCTAACCGCGGGTATGTGGCATCTTCACCACAACTACAATTTCACCGGGTCGGTGGTTGAGACAGTGCTCCAGTCGTTACGCCTTTCATGCAGGTCGGAACTTACCCGACAAGGAACTTCGCTACCTTAGGACCCTCATAGTTAGGGCCGCCGTTTACCGGGGCTTCGGTTGCGAGCTTCGCCGTGAGGCTAACCCTCTTCCTTAACCTACCGGCACCGGGCAGGCGTCAGTCTCTATACATCCACTTGCGTGTTAGCAGAGACCTGTGTTTTTGATAAACAGTCGCTAGAGCCGATTTTCTGTGGCCCACTCTCGTGGGCGCCCCTTATCGCGAACTTACGGGGCCATTTTGCAGAGTTCCTTAACCACCGTTCTCCCGAGCGCCTTAGACTACTCGTCTCACCTACCTGTGTCAGTTTTAGTACGGTTAAGTGTGCTTCAAAGCTTAGAAGCTTTTCTTGGACATCCTTCCAACATCATCCAGAACTTGAATGCTGTTAGCTCCGGTCCTTGAACGTTTATGGGGCGGATTTGCCAACCCCTATTCTTGGACCGGAGCAACGGACATTTCTAATCGTCCGCATGCTTTTCGGATGCCGTCCCTCCATCGCTCCACACACCTAGCGCGGGAATATTGACCCGCTATCCATCGTCTACGCCTTTCGGCCTCGACTAAGGTACCGGCTAACCCTGGGCGGATTTACCTTCCCCAGGAAACCTTAGGCTTTCGGCGAGCAGGATTCTCACCTGCTTTATCGTTACTCATTCCGGCATAATCACCCGATGGCCCCGACACCGCTCTTTACAGTACGGCTTGTATCTGACCATCGGCGCTCTCCTACCGCTCTAGTTAAAAACTAGAACCCGCTGCTTCGGTATTGCACTTACTCCCGTTCATTATCGGCGCAGAATTGCTCGACCGGTAAGCTGTTACGCACTTTTTAAATGGTGGCTGCTTCTAAGCCAACATCCCGGCTGTCTAAGCAATTCAACTTCCTTAGTGACTAAGTACAATTTGGGGACCTTAGCAGGCGATCTGGGTTGTTTCCCTCTCGACCACGGAGCTTATCCCCCGTGGACTGACTCCCGAGATAGTTATCACGGTATTCGGAGTTTGGTTCAGTGGGGTACCCCGGGAAGGGCCCCCATCCGATTCAGTATCTCTACCCCCGTGACATAGTGGCTCGAGGCTATCCCTCAAGATATTTCGGAGAGAACGAGCTATCTCCTGGTTTGATTACACTTTCAGTCCTCCCCACAAGTCATCCCCTCGGTTTTCAACCCAAGTGGGTTCGGTCCTCCACGCAGTTTAACCCGCGCTTCAACCTGCTCATGGGTAGTTCACACAGGTTTCGCGTCTACGGCATGTGACAATTGTCGCCCTATTCAGACTCGGTTTCCCTTGGGCTACGACCCGTAAGGTCTTAACCAGGCCACCTACCGTAACTCGCCGGATCATTATGCAAAAGGCACGCCGTCACCCGTGGCAAAAGCCATAGGGCTCCGACCGCTTGTAAGCACATGGTTTCAGGTTCACATTCCTCCCCTAGCAGGGGTTCTTCTCATCTTTCAATCACCCTACTGGTTCGCTATCGGTCGTCAAAGAGTATTTAGCCTTACGGGATGGTCCCCGTGGATTCAGTCCAGGTTTCACGTGCCTGGACCTACTCAGGTATCTTTCGGAAGGCGGATCGATTTTCGCGTACGGGCCTGTCACCCTCTATGGTCAAACTTTCCAGAATGTTCCACTAATCGTCCGCTTGGTAACTTCACAATGAAAGACCCTACAACCCCGCAGAGGAAACCCCCACGGTTTGGGCTATTCCGATTTCGCTCGCCGCTACTGACGGAATCGATTTTTCTTTCTCTTCCTCCGGTTACTTAGATGTTTCAGTTCACCGGGTTTGCGATTTCCTACCTATGTATTCAGTAGGAATCTGTTCGGGAATCTCGGGATCATCGCTCGTTTGTCAACTCCCCCAAGCTTTTCGCAGACTTCCACGCCCTTCATCGCCTTTTGACGCCAAGACATCCCCCATGTGCCCTTGATAGTTTGACCATCACAATCTTGAACTCGCCGGACACTCAAATACTGAATACCAACTTATCCTCGATCACGATGAACCATCAACGATAAATTCGCTTGCCCCCTCGCATGCCTAACTCAATTTGAGCCAAACTCCTCAGGGCCAAACAAGAATCCTTGCAGTCTCATTCTAACAGCTGTCTTTTTAACCACCTCTAACACCACCGAGCGTTAGCAAACCAAAGCTTGCCTTACCTAGCGGATCAGAAGCGGCCTCGCCAAACAGCTGCGTGACGCTCTCACAGAGTTTCACCCGATTGCAACCACTGGCTTTCACCAGAGGCCACAAACTTGTGGTGCTCTTAGATGCTTTTTACCCAACAACCAAATTGTCAAATATCAGTTCCCGCGGAAAACCGCGAGCAAATTACTGCCCTAAAGACAGCCACCCAAACACAAGCCTGCGTGTTCAGATGGTCACCCTCAGGACTTCGCAAAGCTTATCGTGATGACCCCGAAGGCGTCAACAGGTCTTTGCGAGTTTTTCTTTGAATCTTATTTGAACCATTCCTCGGATCAAACCAAACTCAAGACTAGCGAACAGGCGGTCCACTGCGGACACAACTCAATCGCTCGACCCTTCAAATCTTAGCAACTGACGGGTCCTTAGGGAAGACCCGACTTCAACAACTTCGATAGGCAATGGACTTGCCGCCTGAACCCAGCTTTCGAGTGGGCCAGACACTCAAGTCGACTCGCACTCAAGCAAAAGTTCACCGCAGTTGCTGAAGAGGCGTAACCATAAGCCTCGTCAGATTTTGGTCAAGGCACCCACGGGCAACCCAAACCAAGAAAAAAGTGGAGGCGGACGGACTCGAACCGACGACCCTCGCGTTGCAAACGCGATGCTCTCCCAACTGAGCTACGCCCCCCTTTTTACTCACCACATCTCAATAGCCCGCTGGCACGAACTCCTACTCTACTTACTTCACCAGCCGCCACCAGCGTTCTCGCGACCAAATTGAGCCGAAGAGACCGAAATCCTCGATCTAACGAGTTCTAGTTGATCTCAGCTGCAAAATCTAGCTCGCTTTGGCAAAAGCGAACAGGCTGCGAGCACGGTTTCCAGCTTTTCGGCCTTCCGCCGCAAAATCTAAACACCAAATCGCAGTTATGAGTGGGCGTGCCAGAACTCGAATCTGGGACCTCTACATTATCAGTGTAGCGCTCTAACCAACTGAGCTACACGCCCGTATCTATCATTCTCTCTACTTGAGCCTAACCGCTTTCTAGCAAACAGCCAAGCTTCACCCAGCAAACAACATAGTCGCCTAAGCCGAGGCGTAAGCTCACAGCATAAGACTGCGCCCTGGATCCAATCACCATCAGGCACATGGCCAAATGCTCTGACCAACCTAACGGCTGAGCGTCAAGTTTACGTTTCCCAGCTCGTCTGTCAAAGGGAGTTTCGTGCTGATCAGCCGCTTCCTGGCAGTTTTTTTCCCAGCTTGCCTCGGTTGCCGCAAAAAAACGTCAGTTTCTACCTCTGCGGACAGCCTGGTGATAGCATCGGTATACCTATGGGCGCGGGTATCCAGCAAGGCTTTCACATTGACGCAGCACGTTCCCATCCAACCACCAGGCTGGGTTTCTGTTCTCGGCATTTTCAGCTTTCAGCTTGAATTGACATTTTTTCCGTTAGCCGGTTCAGCGTAAATTCCGATGCTATGGTAGGAATTTGTTTGATCATCCGGGCTGGCCCCGCGAGCGTTTCGCCGCTGACAACGCTTGATCGTTCCCACCACACTCTTTGTCGCTTTCCCCGACGGAGCCTCCTAATGAAAAAACGACATTTGTTCGCCGCCGCCCTGAGCGCGGCTTTGCTCTCTCACTCTTCCGGCAGTTCGGCAGCCGACACACCTGACATCAAGTTCGCATTGAGCTTAGCGCCGCTGCAGTCCGACGTCGACTTCGAGACCCCCACTGGAGCCGAAGCAGCGAGCGCGAAGGTGGAGGCTTTTCGCCAAGATGGCTGGTCAGGCTGGATCGTGCGAGGAGCTGATGGGCGTTTGCTCCGCCGCTTCCTTGACACCAACGGGGATGGTGATACCGACATGTGGTGCTATTTCAAGGACGGCGTGGAAGTCTACCGGGACGTGGATAGCGATTTCGACGGCAAAGCCGATCAATACCGCTGGCTGGGCACAGCCGGCATCCGCTGGGGCGAAGACAAAAACCAAGACCGTCGCATCGATCGCTGGAAAAGCATTTCTGCCGAAGAGGTCTCCGCAGAGTTGGTAGCGGCGATCGCCAACGCCGATAGCGACCGCTTCGAACGCCTGCTGATTTCGCCCGAGGAACTGAAAGAACTCGGTTTGGGCAAGGAATACGAAGCTAAACTCGAAAGCAAACGGCGACAAGCGCTACGTGACTTTGCCCGCTTTGCCGGCGAACAAAAAGCGATTGCCCCCACTGCCAAATGGGTCCACTTCGCAGCCAGCATGCCGGGCACGATTCCCCTGGGCACCGGCGGAGCGGAAAAAGACATTGTGGTCTACGAAAACGCCGTGGCAATGTATGAGTCGAGCGGCGAGACTGGCCAGTTAATCGTGGGCACCCTGCTGAAAACCGAAAACGCTTGGCGACTCGTCGACCTTCCGCAAAATGGCGCGGGCGATCAATCAGTAGCGGGATTTTTCTTCTCCGGGGCCACTTTGGCGCAAGGCGACACGCCGGCTAGTGGTGGAATGAGCGGCGATCTGCAAACTTTTGTGACTTCGCTGGAAAAAATCGATGCCCAACTCCGCAGTGCCAGCGGAGCGGCGGCAGCCAAACTGCATGCCCAACGCGCGGATTGCCTCGAAGGCATCATCGCCAACTGTGCGCCCGACCAACGCGCCAGCTGGTTGCGACAGTTAGTCGACACCGTGGGAGCGGCTGTTCAGGAAAATGCGTACCCGGATGGTCTAAATCGCTTGCAAACGCTTAGCCGCAAGCTGGCAGATAAAAATGATGATCTGCAGTCGTACGTCGATTTCCAAATCATCAGCTGCGATTACGCGACGCGGCTCAGCAAAGTTAGCAACCAAGCGGATTTCCCCAAAGTTCAAGAATGGTGGCTGACCGCGTTGGAAAAATTTGTCGGCGAACATCCTCGCACCACCGAAGCGGCCCAGGCCATGCTGCAACTGGGGCTGAGCAAGGAATTTGAGGACAACGAAAAAGAAGCTATTCAGTGGTACGCCAAAGTGGCCAATCAATTTCGCGACACAGAACAGGGCAAAAAAGCAGCCGGAGCCGTCTCGCGATTGGAGTCCGTGGGCAGAGTCATCGATTTGGAAGGAAAAACGCTCGACAACAAATCGTTCCGCATCTCCCAGCTCCGCGGCAAACCCATCGTCATTCACTACTGGGCGACATGGTGCGAGCCTTGCAAGCAAGACATGAAGCTGCTGCGGCAATTGCAAGCCCGCTACCAACGCGCTGGCCTGCAAATCGTGGGGATTAACGTCGACGGAGTGCGTGCCGATGCCGTCCGTTTCGTCAACGAAACGAAGCATCCTTGGATCACGCTGTTCGCCGAAGGTGGACTCGACTCCAGCCCGCTGGCGAACGCCTTGGGAGTACAGACCCTGCCGACGATGTTGCTGATCGACAAAGCGGGCAAAGTTGTCCGGCACAACGTGAGTGCCTCGCAGTTGGACGCTGAAATCGAGAAAATAGCCCGTTAACGAACCGTGGCTAGCGCCAAAACGGCTAACGGGAACTGTGGCTCGAAACGACAAATTTTGCCCACCTGCTGTGAGTGGGCAAACATTCCACAGCTGCTAGAATTAATGGTTGTCATCAATGGAATGCTGGCCCAGTTGCCCGCATTCCATTTTTTTGTGATTCCCGGTCGCCTGACGAGCCCCCGGCTGTTCGCTGCCAATTTGCCCCAGAGGAAACCACCCGATGCTTTCACTCCTGCGATTCTCCGTAGCCTACTCGCTGTTCTTCTCGCTCTGCTGCGCACCGCTGTTGGGAGTCGCTGACGAGAAAAAGGCTGAGCCCGCTCCTGTCGAGCCGGTAAAGATCGGCGAAATCTACAACGTCCATCGCTGTGGCCCACTGCTAATGGCTGGCCAACCAACCCCCGCAGATCTGTTGCTGCTGAGCAAACAGGGGGTTAAATGCTTGGTTACTTTCCGCATGGAAGAAGAAGTCGATTGGGACGAAAAAGCTGCCGCCGAATCCGCCGGCATGGAGTTCAAAGCAATTCGCTACGGGACGATCGATAGTTTGACCCCCGAAGTTTTCGCGGCGACTCGAAAAATCCTCCGCGAAAACCAAGGCCAGCCGCTGATGTTGCACTGCGGTTCAGCGACTCGCGTGGCAGCGGTCTGGTTGGCCTATCGGGTGCTTGATGAAAAAGTCAACCTGGAACAGGCAGTCAAAGAAGCTGAAAAGATCGGTCTTCGCTCCAAAGGCTTGCGAACTCAAACGCTGAAGTATATCGAAGCCGAATCAAAATAAGCGGCTAGTGGCCAGTGGCTAGCGGCTATAGTGGTTTTCAGCGAACGCCTCTTTCCCGAGTTCTTTCGTCGATTGCTGGATCAACCGGGAGACAATTGGCAGTTGAGCTCGAATATGCTCGGCCATCGCGGCTTTGGCCTCCAGCCATTGGTCATCGATGGCTGCGCGGAGAATGCGGCGGTGCTGTTCGGCCATCGCCTGCACCACTTGCAGCTCGGGGGCAGCCAAGTCAAAAACTTGATTGTAATAGCCTCCGTGCCGCTCGAAAAAATCGCGGATATAACGATTTCCGGCGGTGTCGATAAAGTATTCATGGAGCCGGTTGTCGAGCGGATGCGGGATAACCGGCTGGGCAAGCTTGCTAGCCTCCGACACGTCAGCCTCCGACACGTCAGCCTCCGACATGTTTCCACGCAGCATTTCAGCGAGCATGCTGACATCGATGCGCGGTCGAGCCAGGTCCATTGCTTTGAGTTCCAATGTCACGCGGACTTCGATATAGTCGGCCAAGTCATCGGGCTCGAAGGGACGCACCCGCCAACCTCGCCGGGGTACGTGTTGCAGCAAGCCGCGTCCCGACAAGCGGCTGAAGATTTGCCGCAAAAGTGTCCTGCCGATGCCGAACTTTGCCGCGGTCGACTCTTCACGCAAAAAAATCGACTTGCCCAACAGACTCAGCCGCACGATGCGTCCGCTGAGCACTATTTCCCAATCAGAAACCTCTTTGGGTGGCGAGACATTGGGTGGCGAGACATTGGGTGGCGAGACATTGGGTGGGGACAGGTCGGATCGTTGGGCCGCGTCGCGACACGGGGGGTCGACCGGCCTGGCCTCCGTCGCAGTGATATCCGGGGGTAGGGCGGACAGCCCTGGCTGTATCGAGACTCGCCCATTCTCGCCGCGGACCAGCAAGCCTCTTTGCACAAGGTTGTCGATCGCTTTGCGAACGGGAGTAAAGCTGACTTGATAACGCTTGCCCAGCCTAGCCAAAGTGAGATCGGCCAAGCTGAGTTCGCCGCGCCTCAATTTGGCTTCCAGATCGCTGGCGATGTAGTCGGACAGATTCATTTCGATTCCCGTACCAGCCGAGCCAAATAGGCTCCGTATGCATTGTCATGCCGGTCGCCACCGTATCGATCGGCCAGCTGCTGTAGTTGGCTGGTGTCGATATAGCCCAACCGCCAAGCGATTTCTTCGGGACAGCCAATCTTCAGCCCCTGACGCGACTCCACGCTGTGCACATATCGCCCCGCTTCCATGTAAGCGTTCAAGGTACCGGCGTCCATCCAAGTGAAACCGCGGCCCAAAATCTCCACCCGCAACGAGCCGGTTTGCAGATAGAGGCGATTGAGATCAGTGATTTCCAGCTCTCCGCGGCTGGAAGGCTGCAATTTTGCTGCCAAATCGAACACGCGCGCGTCGTAAAAATAAAGTCCCGTGACGGCCAAATTACTTCGCGGCTGCGATGGTTTTTCTTCGATCGACAGCGGCTGGCCGACAGCACTGAGCTCAATCACCCCGTAAGACGACGGGTCGAGGACTGGATAAGCAAACAAAGTTGCTCCCTCGACGCGGCCAGCCACCTCAGCCAGTGTGCTGGTAAAGCCACGGCCATAAAAAATATTATCCCCCAAAATCATCGCCAACGGCCCACCGGCCAACAACTCGGAAGCGACTGAGATGGCATCGGCCAGCCCCCGGGGCTGAGTTTGCACGACATATCGCAGACGCATCCCCCAGCGATCGCCGTCGCCCAACAGTTTGACGAACAAACCTTGATCGTGAGGCGTGGTGACTATCACGATGTCGCGAATCCCGGCCAACATCAGCGTCGAGAGTGGATAATAGATCAACGGTTTGTCATAGACCGGCAACAGTTGCTTGCTGAAAGCCTCAGTCAGTGGTGCCAAGCGTGTGCCATGCCCGCCCGCCAAAATGATTCCTTGAGTGACTCGCATTAGCTGGCTTTCCCGCTCGCAGATGCCCCGCTCGCAGATCCGCGTCGGCGATGCCCACCCACCGCTTGTAGTCGCGCAGTCAGCCACTGGCGATTTTCGACGTACCAAGCAACGGTTTCGGCCAGTCCGCTGCGGAGCGTATGCTGGGGCTGCCAACCTAATTCCGTTCGCAATTTGGCCGAGCACAAGCGGTAGCAGCGGTCGTGGCCGGGTCGATCGGCGACATGCACCAGCGGCGGATTGCGGGAGGGGTCAGAGGACGAATCGCGGGGCGGCAGCGCGCCCAGTTCCGCCAATTGTGCTAACAACTGTATGGCAAGTTCCAAATTACTGATCACTTCCCCGCTGCCCACATTATAGGTTTCGCCTAACTTTCCCCGCAGCAGCACCGACAACAACGCGTCGGCATGATCATCCACATGCGTCCATTCGCGTTGCTGGGCACCATCGCCATAAATTGGCAGGGGCTCGCCAGCCAACGCCTGAGAAATCATCACTGGAATAAATTTTTCTGGAAACTGATGGGGACCATAATTATTCGAGGCATTCGTGAGCAACAGCGGAGTGCCATAAGTCGTGTGAAAGGATCGCACGAGGTGATCGGCGGCCGCTTTGGAAGCCGCGTAGGGGCTGCTGGGGCGGTAAGCGGCAATTTCAGAAAAACTTTCCTCCGCCGCCGCCGAGCCAAAAACTTCGTCGGTGGAGACATGCAACATACGAAAACCTTTGCCCGCCGCTGAAGAATCAGCGCTCCGCAGATAACGCCTGGTCGCTTCCAACAAGCCAAAAGTGCCGAGGATATTGGTTTGCACGAAGGGGGCAGGGGAGTCGATGCTGCGGTCGACGTGTGACTCTGCCGCTAAGTTCAACACCCAGCTTGGTTGGGTCCGCAGCAGCAATTGCTCGACCAATTCGCTGTCAGCAATATCACCCTGAATCAACTCAACACGGCCGCGATCGATCTCCGGTTGCAGCACGGCCGGGTTGGCAGCATAGGTCAATTTGTCCAAAACGACGAAGCGGAATGCACCCAACTGGCTCCATCGTCGCAACAAATTGACACCGATAAACCCTGCACCTCCCGTAACCAGAACCGTTCGCATCGCGAAATACCGACAAGCAGGAAAGCAGAGAAGAAAAAACTAAAATTACCGAGTGCGAACTTCGATCGCATCAAAAGCGTTCATGTCGTCGAACGAACCAAGCCCGATCCGCCCTTTGCCGAAGGTTTGATCGACAACTTGCATGTGAGGTGTTTCCAAGTCATCAAAATAAATAGCAATCAATCCGCTGGCCGTGTCGCGCACCAGTCGCACGGTGTGCCATTGGTCATCCCATGGGACCAATTTTTCGTTGTCAGTCAGCGGAGTTCGTGGTGCGTCTTTAACGATGAAAATCTGACCGCTGGCCGGATCGGGTTTGGCCCCCAAGTGCACGTAATAATAATTGCTGGGGTCTTGGTAGTTGAAAAAGATACAGCAATCACGGTGGTTGCCGGTGTCCTTGGTGCTTTTGACTTGAAAGGTCAACTCGAAATCGGCCAATTCCAGGTCCTTGATCAGGGCGATGTGATGGGGGCTGCGAACCTTCGGCTTGTACTCACTCTCCCGCCGCTTGATCGACAGGCTATTGCCTTTGCCATGCTGTTGCAGTTCCCAGGACTGGGGATCGACAATCTCCCAACGCTCGAGGCCGGCTTCAAAATCTTCTGAGAAAGTTACCTTGGATGCAGTGGTTGCAACTGCCGTGGACGCGTCGTTGGCTACTGCGGTGGCTGCCGGCTGGTCGGCTGAGCTGGTGACCTGGGCCAAGGAAATGAGCAGCAGGAGGGTAACGAGGGTTGCTGGCTGGAACATGCGGCTGAACTCGCTGAATGCAGTTGTGGGTTGAGAGCGACTCCCCGGCGTGGCAATCAGCGGGACGATCCGTGAGCGGAGCACCCCTGCTGGCGGGAAAGTAGCTGGGTAGGATACGCAGGCAGTTTGTCGTCAATATACCACGCTTGCGGTCAGCGCGCAGTAATAGCGTTTACTCGCAGCATTTGGGCTAGCGAGTGGGCCGCGGCAACTCGAAGCGATCGCGAGTGGTCGCGTAGGCACTGCCTCCCATGCGTCCCAGGCTATCCATTATCTGCGGATCAACTTGTCCGGCGGAATCGAGGCAGCGATCGTCGACGTGGATCGCCAAGATTTTGCCGAGCACCAAATTTGTCCCCGCGGGGCCGCTGCCGAGCAGCATCACGGTGTGCAATTCGCATTCAAAGGCGGCCAACGCTTCGGCGACGCGAGGGGGTGCCACGTGCCGACTAGCGGCTGGGGTCAAACCGCAAGCAGCAAATTCGCTGGTCTCGGCTTCAAATTCGGCAGCCGAAGCGTTCATCGGTTGTGCCAAGTTGGCTGAAACGACGTTGACCACGAATTGCCCGGTCTGTTCGACGTTGCGGAGCGTGTCCTTTTTGGAGCCATCCGCTTTGTTTGCGGGGCAGAACATCAGCATCGGCGGGGCGGTACCGACGGCGTTGAAGTAGCTGAACGGCGCCAAATTGTCGCAGCCGGCGGAGCTTCGCGTGGAAACCCAAGCGATTGGACGGGGAGTAATTAAGTGCGTCATGTGGCCGTAGAGGGCCCGTTTGGAAATTTGCGTGGGATCGATCAGCATCAGCGATTTTCCGAAAATGGGATGTACTTTTTTGGGGTTTCTCGATAAACCGCAAGCACGATCATCGAACTGGAGATTGTCGAAACTGAGATTTCTGTCCACGAGCTGGCGAAGGGCCGGTTCGGACTTAAAAATTCCAATTTTTTGCGACCGATTTAGCATGAAATGGCTTGCCTCTTGGGCTGCGGCCCTCGCCATCAGTCTCCTGCGAGCCACTTGCAGAATTCGCACGCACCACGATCCTCGCCCGCAGCTGCGCGAGCAAGGTCGCAGCTATGTCTATTCGATTCTGCACGCGCATCAAGTGGCGATCACGATTGGCGCGGAGCCGGGCACTGGGGCGATGGTTTCACGCTCCGCCGATGGCCAGATCATCGTACCGGCATTGAAGATCCGTGGCTGCGTGCCAGTCCGCGGCAGCAGCAACAGACGGGGCCGCAGCAAGGGCGGGATAACTGCTTTGGCGGCGCTTGTGCAACACGTGTTAACTGGGCGGCCGGCAGTGTTAGCCGTCGATGGTCCTCGCGGCCCCAGAAATCACGCTTTCAAAGGGATCGCCAGCCTCAGCCGCGACAGCCAAGCGGTGGTGCTGAATGTGATCACCATCCCCAGCCGCCGCTGGATTCTGAGCAAGACTTGGGATCGTCTGCAAATTCCCAAACCGTTCTGCACGATCAACGCCTACTTTGCTGAACCGCTGGAGATGGATCCGAACGAGTCGCTGGAGAGTTATCGCCAACGCATCGAGCAATCGCTCAATCAACTCGAGCGGACCTATGATCCAGCCGAGGCACTAGCGGCTGACACATCCCAGCCCGCCGCGACGCAAGCGGCTCGCAACGCCGCATAAGCAGTTGCGGTTCTTGCTAACGCAGTGGAATAGGCACCCCTGCCTGTAAGCGTAGAATAGGCACCCCTGCCTGTAAGCGTAGAATAGGCACCCCTGCCTGTAAACGTGGAATAGGCACCCCTGCCTGTAAGCGTGGAATAGGCATCCCTGCCTGTAAGCGTTGAGTAGGCATCCTTTGCCTTTTTATAACCGACATTTTTTTGACCCCCACGAGCTCGTCTCTTGGGTGAATAAGGTTCGCAAGCTAGACACCTCTGGCGTCGAGACGGGTGCGCCAGTCGTTCCAGCCTCCGTCCACCGATGACGGGGCGGCGTGCCACTGCGGCATCGGTTCCCCGGTCGCGGGATCCCGGTCGGGAATGGGCAGCATCATGATGCGTTTACAGGCCCGCTTGTAGTCTTCATCGCTCAGGAAGGCTTCCTCGATATCGTCCCAATCACGCCCGTCCGGATAGCCACCACACACGTGAAGGTCATCCGATTGGGCGGTCATCTCGTGGCTGACTCCGGCGGGAATGACGACCACGTCGCCGGAACTGATGCGCAGACGTGTCCAACCAGTTTCCCCAACGGAAAGATTGAATTCCATCCAGCCGTTGGCGCAACCGAGGCACTCATGCGTGGTGGAATGGAAATGGGCGTATTTGTAAACTCCGGGGTAATCCCAGTTGTTGGACCAACCGTTGGCACGAAACCGGTCCTTGATCGCCTCGGCTCCACCACCGGGTATGGCGTTTCTGTGTACCAACAGGGGAAAACGGTTGTTGGGAATTTTGCCTTGGGGTTTGGACGGATAGACCTCGGTCGACATGGCGTTTGCTGACTCGGTTTGGAAGTTTTCAATCTAATTATGGATAGGGAATGCTGCAAGAAACCAGCGGCATCACCCGGAGGCGGCACCATACGCGACGTTTTCACCACCATAACGACGCACTCGCATATTGCACTGTTCGGCGTGGCCCACGAATCCCTCGAGCATGCACAGCCGTGAGCCGTATTTGCCGATCAACGTTGCGGCTTCATCGGTGAGAATCTTTTGGTAGGTATGGGTTTTCAGAAATTTGCCGACCCAGAGGCCGCCGGTGTAACGCCCGGCCCTTCGGGTTGGCAGGGTGTGGTTGGTTCCAATCACCTTGTCGCCGTTGGCCACGTGGGTCCGCGGCCCCAGGAACAAGGCTCCGTAACAAGTCATGTTTTCCAGGAACCAATCGTCGCGGTCGGTCATCACCTGCACGTGCTCCGAAGCGATCGCGTCGGCCGTGGCAAGCATCTCCTCGTAGGTGTCGCAGAGAATCACGGCGCCGTAGTCCTGCCACGATGCCCGGGCGGTTTCAGCCGTGGGCAGGATATCGAGGAGCCGGTCGATTTCCGCTAGGGTCGCCAGGGCGAGGTGGGATGAATTCGTCAGCAGGATGGCGGGTGAGTTGTAACCATGTTCGGCTTGCCCGAGCAGATCGGTGGCACACAGCTCGGCATCGACGGTATCGTCCGCGATGACCAGTGTCTCGGTTGGCCCAGCAAGGAGGTCGATGCCCACGCGGCCGAAGAGTTGGCGTTTGGCCTCGGCCACAAAGGCGTTGCCGGGGCCCACGATCATGTCCACGGGGTCGATGGTTGACGTTCCCAGTGCCATGGCACCGATCGCCTGCATGCCACCCAAAACGTAGATTTCGTGCGCACCGCCCAGGTGCATGGCCGCGACAATCGCGGGATGGGGATCGCCGTTTTGGGGCGGAGCGGCAGCAACAATGCGTGGCACGCCCGCCACCGACGCGGTCAACACCGACATGTGGGCGGAAGCCACCATTGGAAACTTGCCACCCGGCACATAGCAACCGACCGATGGCACGGGGATGTTCCTGTGACCGAGAATCACGCCGGGCAGCGTTTCAACCTCGAGGTCTATCAGGGAGGCGCGTTGGGCTTCCGCGAAACGACGGATTTGAGCCTGGGCAAATCGGATATCGGCAAGGTCGCGGGCCGAAACCCGGGCCATCGCAGCTTCTATTTCAGAGGGGCTCAGTTTAAAGCTAGGAGGGTCGTATCGGTCGAATTTGACGGATAGTTCCCGCACGGCTTCATCGCCGCGGGCGGCAATGTCAGCCAGGGTACTCTCAACAATACCACGCACCTTGGCGTCGTCTTCGGCCCGTTGGTTTTCGGGCTTGCCGGATTTCAGATAGGTGATGGCCATTGAAGCGGTGGTGGTGCGCTGTCCTTATGAGTCGGTAGCAGGATCGAATACTGATACTATTAGGAATACTGATAAGGATCTTGTATTGCAGTCTACCGAGCAAAAAACCGTCATTCAAGTGGTGTGTAGCGTGTCTTGTCACCCCGCTGTTCGTCTTAGCTGGCGATAGCCGGCAATGTTTTGCCGCGCGACGTGCTGGGAGTTCCGCGTGCGTTCACGCTTCACTCTTGCTTCAAATAAACGCTGTGGACCACGGGAGAAGAACTTTCCGCGGGCGGTTGTCGATTGCGATCAGTCGTCGCATCCAGATCTGGCAGCAAGCGTTTGGCGATATCGATTGGCGCTCCGATGGGTAACTGCAAACGGCCGGCGCGATCGAGGGCGTAGCCCAATTGCTCGCCCGTAATCGATTGATTCGGTTCGAGCACGGCAAATGCTTTACCGGCGGAAATCATCGCGGTGCCTGGTGGCAGACGACCATACTCGGGCTGACGATAGCAGAGCCCTCGAGTGCTAACGCCTGCTTGATCGAGGGTAAAGCCGAGTGAAAGCAGATCGCAATCAATTCGCGTCGCGGCTTCCAACCGCTCGAGATCGACTTTGGCTCCCATTTCGAAAGCCAAGCGGCGGATCAACCGCGAATCGATCTTCGCACCTTCCACGGTCAAACGCCCTTGAGCCCACTGAATCGGCTGGCCTCCCAAGCGGTGCAGCGAGTCGACTTCGATTAAGCCCACGCCACTGAAGGGAAAGTCAAAGGGCTGGGACAAGTCGAGCATGTTGACGTTGGCAAAGCGAGCATTTTCCAGCCGCACTTGATAATCACTTTGCTGCTGTTCCCAACGCACCAAGCCGCTGAATTCCGCCTCAGGCCCCAGCCTCCGCATGATCGGTAGGTAAGTTGCCAAGACGCCGCAGGGGAGGGGAGTATCGCCCGATTCGAGCACCCACGTGGTGCGTGGGGAAACGCTGTCGCGGATGCGGTGCACATCCAAGCGAGCACGTTTGGCAGTGGACGATTCACCCGCCAAAGCAAACCGCATCGAAGCGGTCGTTTGCTGGTCGTCCGACTTCACCAAGACGTCCACTGGTGTCAGCGTAATCGCTTGCGGCGAACCGAGCAGGGTCAGCCCCTCCGCACCCAACTGCACCAGTTCCCCGGTCAATTGAGGCTGACAAAGAAAGCGATCGTGAATCAAATTCCAGACGGTGCTGAGTTGCTCGGCCTGGATGTGAGGCTGGCTGAGATGCACACCCATCTTGCGATCGTTTCGCGTAAACAAAACGGTCGCCACACGAGCCACTTCTCGATCCGTTTCAGGATGCCGTAACACCACATCACGCAGTTCCCAGTAGCCCGGCTTGCCGTGTTCCATGTCGCCAATCTGCACGACCACGCCCAACCGCTGGTTGAGCATACTCTCGAGTCGCCGGATCTCGCCGCGGTGATACCAGGGAGTCAGCGTGACGATGACCCCGCTGATCGTCACCAACGTGGGCAGCGCGCAGAGCAGCAGAAAAGTCAAGCGACAGAGCGCTCGCTCGCTGCGTTCATGCATCCTCGCACTTGCCACCATGTTGCTTCCGCGTGTGGATTTGCCGATCGACTCTGGTTCAGTCGATCCGAAGCTTAGCCTATCGAGGCTCTGTTATCGCTGTTTATGCCAGCCGAAATCAACGGCGATAATCGTCAAGTCAGCGTCAAACGTTCCTGGCCATTTGTTGAAACAAATCATATCGGGCTCGCATTTCCGCCAAACTATCCCCCCCAAACTTTTCCACAAAAGCGGCAGCGACCTCGAATGCCACCACCGCTTCGATGATGATTGCCGCGGCGGAAACGGCACACACGTCGCTGCGTTCATATTGCGCACGATGCGGTTGCTTGGTTTCCCAGTTGATCGAATCGAGCGGTTTGCGGAGCGTTGAAATCGGTTTTTTGGCCGCCCTAATGATCAAAGGCTGGCCATTGGTCATCCCCGCTTCGAGCCCACCGGCGTTGTTCGATGGCCGGGTGTAACCGAGCGACGGGCCGTCGGCTTGAGCCGGATCAAATTGAATCGGATCGTGGACTTGGCTGCCCCGCAAGCGGGCGGCGGTGAACCCCATCCCAATTTCCACCCCTTTAATCGCCTGCACAGCCATTACGGCTTGGGCCAACCGGCCATCGAGTTTGCGATCCCACTGAGCGTGAGTTCCCAGGCCAAAGGGCAAGCCCTCCACGCGAACTTCCAAGACACCGCCCAGCGTATCGCCGTCGTCCCCCGTTTGATCAATTAGTTGCCGAAACTCTTCGTCACGGGCCGGGTCGAGCGTGTAAACGATTGACTCGGAACGCGATTGACGATGCGAGGCGAGATCTCCCGCGGGAGTCTCGATCGCCAGCCCCCCGAGCTCGCAGACATAACCGAGCACCTCCACATCGAATTGGGCGAGCAGCTGTTTTGCCAGCGAACCGGCGGCCACGCGCACGGCTGTCTCACGAGCCGAAGCCCGCTCCAAGACGCCTCGGATGGAACCCAGATATTTCACCGCCCCGGTCAGGTCACCGTGTCCCGGACGAGGCCGCTCCAGATCCTTGAGCCGTTCTAGTTTGTAATCGCGGTTGATGACTTGCAAAGCCAGTGGGCTGCCCAGCGTTTGGCCTTGCCACACCCCCGACAAGATGTCGACACGGTCGGTCTCCAACTGCTGGCGTTTACCGCGACCATAACCACCCTGACGGAGGGCCAGATCGGCATCGATGCGATCGGTATCAATCGGCATACCGGCGGGAAAACCGTCGACCAAAGCGAGCAGTGCTTTACCGTGCGATTCGCCAGCCGTCCAATAACGCAGCATGAGTTGATGATCTACGGTTACGAAGTCAGAAAGAGAAGTTAGGATAATTTGGGCATGAAGCCCGCCGGGCATCTTACCGATCGAACAAAATTCCAGCCAGTGCGTTCTGGTTGCAGTGGGCAAGCAATTCTAGGTAAATCTTTGACATTTCTACTTCGTCAGTGGTTTCTGCTGGCCTTGGCAATCGCACTGGCGAGCGGATTTACCCTGCCGGGCCCCGTCGCCACCGTCGGTGACACCCCCGGACTCCGCAGCGGCCTCGTCGCTTGCGTGCTGTTTCTCATGGGGCTGACGGTGCCGGCCAGTTCGTTTGGCGACAGCTGGCGATCCCCCAAAGCGGGCCTGCTGGCCCTTAGCCTGAATGTGGTCGCCGTTCCCTTCGTCGCTTGGATTTTTGCTCAGGGACTCCCCGCCAGTTTGGCTGGCGGCTTGATCGTGGCCGCCGCGGTCCCCTGCACGTTAGCTTCGGCACTTGCTTGGACCCGCAAAGGTGGCGGCAACGAAGTCGTCGCCATGATGGTGATGCTGATCACCAATGGCTGCTGCTTTTTCATCGCGCCGACAACGCTGTGGCTGCTGCTCGGGCAAACCACTTCGCTCAGCTTCTCCGGCCAAGTGCTTCGTTTAGCAACGCTGGTGGTGCTCCCCCTGACCCTCGCGAGTCTGTTGCGGTTGCATCGCCCGCTGGCCGCTTGGGCTGATCGGCACAAATTGAAGCTCACCCAAGTCGCACTCTGCGGCATCCTGCTGATGGTCGCTTTCGGAGCGGCGGAAACGAAACGCCGCGTGGCGAGTCAAGCAACCCGCCAAGCAACTACCTCGGTGCTCTCCCCGGCACTTGCCTCAGCGAACGCCGAAACGTCGCCATTTTGGATCACCGCGGTGGCGATTTTCGCCCTAGCCACGCACTTGATCGTGCTCGGGATGGGGTGGACGTTGGCTGGAGCGGCAGGCCTGGGGCGAGCTGATCAAGTTGCCGTGGGGATCGCCGGCAGCCAAAAAACTTTGATGGTGGGTTTACAGATCTCGATCGATTGTGGAGTCAGCACGCTGCCAATGACGATGTACCATATCGGCCAATTGCTGGCCGATACGGTCTTTGTCGGGCACGTTGCGCGTAATGCCGGAAAATCTCCCGCCGCTGATAAACAGCCCGAAGCAGCCACCGCGAGCCAATCGCTAGCGACTGCTGGCCATGGCCGCGACAATGGCGACCACGAACAGGGTGTTGTAGAGCGTGGCGACCATTCCCAGCACGATTCCAATCCAAGCGTGGACTGAGCCCTTGATAATTGGATTTTGTTTCCGGGCTTTCAGCCCCAAGATTCCCAGCACGACGGCAGCCAACGAGAGCGGCAACCCGATTATGGGCAACAATCCCAAAATTCCGACGTAGTAGGCAATCAAAGCTTTGGGGTTCTTGTAAGGAATGAGCCCCCCGGTGGCGTCACCCTGTTGATCAGGGTGCACCGCTTGCTGGCCGTAGCCCGCTTGCTGGCCAAAATTAGGCTGCTGAGCGAGCGGGCCAGACGCCGCGTAAGGATTTGGGTCGTTGGGTCCGCTGGGGGGGAAATTCGACATGAGTGGATTCCGATCGCTCGACTGGGGCCATCAAGAGAGACTGAGGGGTATAGAATAGCCTGCGACGAACCATCGGTGAACAAGCCGCAAGCAAATTCTCTTTCCTTCAAAAGGCGAAGCGAACGAGTTTGCGACAAGACCGCAACAATTTCCCGGGGTGAAATTGGCAAAAGTGACTAAAGTGCTCCAATTTCGAGTTGAATCCTCCCGATTCCTGCTGGGAGAGCCCAGCAGGCCTTGTCAAGCCAGCCTCCGAGAACCTACTATTCGGGACTACGAACTTTGTCTGCGGCGACCTGCTTGTACGTGCCAAGCAGTGGGCGCCCCATTAGCATATGAGAAGTTGATTCGATGAAAGAAGGCATTCACCCCCGCTATCAAGAAACGTTGGTTTCCTGTGGTTGCGGCAACAGCTTTATGACCCGCAGCACCCAAACGGAACTCAAGATTGACATCTGCAGCGCTTGCCATCCGTTTTACACGGGCAAGCTGAAGTATGTCGATGCTGCTGGACGGATTGACAAGTTTCAGAAGAAATTTGCCGCCGGCACATATGCCAGCTTGCAGAACAAGAAAAAGAAAGCTGGCAAATAGGCTGTCGTCGGTCGAACCCGCGTCTTTGTCTTTTTCCTATCGATCGCCACCTGTTCCTGTCATCGCGGCGAATTGGACTGCAGTGGCCAATGGGCTGCTGCCACGGCTGACCCGCCAGCCAGTTTCTCCCGGCGGGACTGGATACACTGATGAGTGGAACGATTCGCGACACCCTCGATCAAAAACTTGATCGCTATCGTGAACTAGAGCGGCAAATGTCGGACCCGGATATTCAATCCGATGGTCCACAGATGAGTCAAATTGCTCGCGAACACGGTAGCCTGGCGCGGCTGGCTGCCAAATATCTGGAGTTCAAAAAACTCTCCCGCGACATCGTCGGCTGTCAAGATCTAGCCGCCTCCACGGACGATCCCGAAGAGCGGGAAATGGCCGAAGAGGAACTAGTCGAACTGCGACACACTCGCGAGGGACTGTGGACTGACCTGCTGAGCATGACAATTGGCGGCGAGGATGCCCAGCGAACCCGTTGCGTGATGGAAATTCGCGCCGGAACGGGGGGCGACGAAGCCGCTTTGTTTGCTCGCGATCTTTACGAAATGTATCGCCGACACGCCGAAGTTCGCGGCTGGAAAGTGGAGATCATCGACTCCAGCGGCACCGAGCTGGGCGGTTTTAAGGAAATCACCCTGGGGCTCAGCGGCGAGAGCGTGTTCCGCGACTTGCAGTACGAAAGCGGCGGTCATCGTGTCCAACGCGTGCCCGAAACGGAGACCCAAGGTCGTATCCACACCTCGGCAGCCACCGTCGCCGTGATGCCAGAACCCGAGGATGTCGAAGTCGATTTGAAACCAGACTCATATCGCTTGGATAAGTTCTGTGCTTCAGGCCCGGGGGGACAACACGTCAACAAGACCGAATCAGCCGTGCGGCTTACGCACTTTGAAACCGGTATTGTCGTGCAGTGCCAAGACGAGAAAAGCCAGCACAAAAATCTGGCCAAAGCACTGCGAGTGCTGAAAACGCGAATCTACGAAAAGAAACGTGAAGAAGAATCGTCCAAGCGGGCCGAAGAACGAAAAACGCTGATCGGCTCCGGCGATCGTAGCCAGCGGATTCGAACTTACAACTTTCCGCAAAACCGCTTAACCGACCACCGCATTAATCTAACCCTTTACAAACTCGACCAGATCGTCGGTGGCGACTTGGCCCCCGTCACCAATGCCCTGCTAGAATACGATCGCGATCAATTGCGCGGCGACATGCTGGACGAATAACAAGGATTGCCATGACGACCGGGCAAGCGGAACCGTGGACGGTGCTGCGACTACTGAAATGGACGACCGAGTACTTTCAAAAGCGAGGTGCTGATTCACCCCGCCTCGATGCCGAAGTGCTGCTGGCCGAAGCCCGCGGTTGCTCGCGAATCGAGCTCTACACCGCTTTCGACGCGGAACCATCCGCCGAGGTCCGTGAAGCGTTTCGCGAAATGGTCCGCCGCCGCGGCGAAGGCACCCCAGTAGCTTACCTCGTCGGTCACAAAGAATTTTACTCCCTCGAGTTGCGGGTCAGCGAAGCAACCCTGATTCCCCGCCCCGAGACCGAACACCTGGTCATCGAGGCACTCGACCAAGCCAAACAATTGCGGCTCGCCGAACCCGATCGCCAATTGCGACTGCTCGACGTCGGCACCGGCAGCGGCGCCATCGCAATTGCCATCGCGGCCAACTTGCCCAACTCCCACGTGACCGCGGTCGACATTTCCCCGGCGGCGCTGGAAATCGCCAAGTACAACGTGGAAAAACACCAGCTCGAGGGGCAAATCGAGCTGCTGCAAAGCGACCTCTGCACAGCTCTCGATCAAACTCAACCTTTTGACATCATCTGCAGCAACCCGCCCTACGTGAGTGAGGCGGAATACGCCGAGCTACACCCCTGGGTCCGCGATTTCGAACCCCAGCAAGCACTGGTGGCTGGTCCTCAAGGAACGGAAATCATCGAGCGTTTACTCGATGAGGCGCACCCGCTGCTAGTTCCAGGTGGCTGCTGCTTGATCGAATTGAGCCCCATGATCGCCGCGGCTGCAGCCGAACTGGTAACCGCTCACGGTGGCTACGAACCGGCCAGCTTTATCAAAGATTTAGCCGGCCATCGACGGATCCTGAGCACCCGAGTGAAGAGTGAAGAGTGAAGAGTGAAGCGGGGAGAGCAGCGGCGAGCCGATTTCCGCTGGGCTTGCCCCAGCTGGGATCACAACTGGAAGCTACTCAACGAGCCCCTAAAAACCGCCTCCTGGCCGCGCGCGATTCGCCTTTGGCGAATCGCGGGCGGCCAGGGAAAAGTTAATTGAGGCAAGCAATGTAGCCGCCACTTGTTGCTCCGAACCGGGGCGAGCCCGACGGAAGCTTATCGCTCGTGCTCGTGCTCGCCAGCAATCGTCTCAATCGTTGACGGGAACATCGCCCACGCCGCTTGGCAACGTCCCCTCAGAAACTTCGTCTTCCCATTGATCCATCAGCGGCCAACTCTCGGCCAACGTGCCAAAGTCGGCCATCGTCAGGTACCCCCGTACCCGCTCAATGGTCCGCTCCAACATGGCGTCGTCTTTGGCAAAAATTGGTCCGTGACTGGGCAACAACCATTTCACATCACTATCGCGAATGCGTTCCAGCGAAGTCACAAAAGCGGCAATATCGCTGCCGTGATGCGGATCGATGGCACCGATGCAGCCGTCGCGGTAAATATTGTCTCCACTCAGCAAAATGTCTCCCAACCGAAAAGCCAACTGACTGTCGGTGTGCCCAGGAGTGTGCCAGACCTGTAGCTGTAACTCGCCAACTTGCAAAATGTCGCCGTCGACCACCGTGTGCTCAATTTCCACCGGCGGCATCGCCAGATCGAGCCCCTGGGCGGTGATTTCAGCCAACGTCTTCAACCGGTCGCCAGTTTGCAACGGGGTAACCGCGTTGGGATGTGCGGTGACGGTCGTCCGCAACAACTGTTTGGCTTTGGCCAAGCCCTGAATGTGGTCGACGTCGGCGTGAGTGGCAACCAACGTTTTGCACTGGGCCAACGGAAAATCTATCTTGCGAATGATCTCAATGTAATCGTCGACTGTTTCTTCGTAGCCGATGTCGATCAGAATCCACTCGTCACCGTCGTACACCAAGTAAACGTTGCAACCCAGCACTTCCCCCGCCTGGAAGTTCAATTCGATGATGCCAGGAAACAGAGGTTTTCGAACCAACATGCGGAGCTACTCCGAAGAAGCAAAAGCGAGACAAGGAAACGCGGAAAAGAAGCACTAGTGGTTTGTCAGAGTTCAGTTTAAGGGTTAGCCGTTTTGGCGCTAGCCACGGCTCATGCGACAAAACCGTGGCTAGCGCCAAAACGGCTCAAGAAGGCGACCCGAATTCTTAATCTTGACAAACCACTAGGCCCCTCCAGCCTTAGGGCTCCGCTCAAGTCTAAGGGTTATCGAGCGGAGCGGGAAACCCCGTAGTTACTTTACCGGTTGGCAAACGGCTGCTAACCCCTCTCGGAAACTGGGATATTGCGGTTGGGGCAACAAATCTCGCCGCATCCGCCTAGTCCAAATCCGTTTACTCCCCTCCGCTCGGCCACGCTCCCCGGCAGTGCCAGCGATCGCCAAAGGGCGGCGACTTTCGGCCAGTTGCGCAGGCGGCGCGCCGGCCAAACGGGCAAGCTCCTGATAGTAATCGCGACGCAACACGGGGGTTCCATCGGCAATCGCGTACAGTCGCTCGACTCGCGGTTGCTGCCACGCGGCCAACACGCAGGAAGCGGCGTCATCGATGTGAACTAAATTTAAATAACTGTCACCCTGCACATCCAACGGCGTACCCTGGCGCACCGCTTGCAGTCGCGGCACCCTTTCAGGACCGTATAACCCGGCCATCCTCAACACCACAGTCCTGCCGCTGCTAGAGGCCCGTTGACGCCACAGCAATTCTTCGGCGCGAAGATGCGCCTGCCCCCCCTCCCGGCTCGGCTTGGCGGGTGATGTTTCGTCCACCCACTGATCATCTCCTTGATGGTAGACCCCAGTGGTGCTGACGTAGACGCAATCGCTGGTCGCCGGCACCGCCCGCAAGGCGTTTCGCAAACCTTCGACATAAACCTCATGACGCGATTTCCCGCCACGACTGTCAAACCCAACCGCAACCAGCACCCTCTCGGCGGGGGGAATTGCGTCAATAAACCGACGATTTGTCCAATCACCCAGCACAGGCTGAATGCCCAGCTGTCCCAGCGCGGCGGCTCGTTGCCTAGATCTTGTCAGGGCGGAGACCTGCCAACCTTGTTCAACCAAACGAATTGCGACTCTTTTTCCCAAGTATCCGCAGCCGAAAACGAATGCTGTAGGTGGTTGAAAATCTGCCATCTGCATCTGCCTTATTGTGTGTTTTTCCACCATTGAAGCCTGACCAAACCAGCGATGATTCGTATAGTAGGGTGTTCGCCAACTATACTGGTCTTGGCTGCAGCGGCCATCTCGCCCGCGAATATCGGCGAGCACGTCCACTTTGTCGAGGAGCATCGGATTCGTGAAGCTTGCTTATAACCCGAGTCGTAACCGGCCAGCGGGCTGGAAATTTGTTGCTTCTTTGGCTCTCGCTGTACTTTGCTGCGGCTCTGTCCCCGGGGTGGCCGGCGGGCAAGAATCGTTGTCCGACCGCGTGGGATCGACAGCGGCGGATGGGCAAACCAGCTCGCCGCGTGGAATCACCTTTGTCGCGGCACCGGCCGATCTCAAGCCGGTGATGCAGGGAGCGGTTCCTGACGAATTGACCGTGCTGTCCTTGATGGAAGCCCAGCAGCGACGGGTCACCGAATTGGCTGCCGCCTGCACGGTCAGCGTCCAGATTGGCAGATCCCAAGGTTGCGGGGTCATTGTCACCGACGACGGTTACGTGTTGACGGCAGCACACGTGGCGATGCGGACTCAAAAAGACGCCACGTTAACCCTCTCCGATGGCCGTCGCGTGCCAGCGAAAACTTTGGGGCTAAACCGCCCGGTCGATGCGGGACTGATAAAAATCACCAGCGACACCGACAACGGCAAGCCGTGGCCGCACGCCAGTTTGGGGACGAGTAAAAATCTCAAACCTGGCATGTGGTGCATCGCCATGGGCCACCCCGGTGGATACGAAGATACTCGTGGCGTGGTCGCTCGCGTGGGCCGGATTTTGGCTGTTCGCGATGATGCCTTGGTAACCGACTGTGCCCTCATCGGCGGCGACAGCGGCGGACCGTTGTTCGATTTGCAAGGCAAACTGATCGGGGTCCACAGCCGCATCGGTAATGATGTGGCCGACAATTTGCACGTCCCCGTCGATCACTACGATACTTCCTGGAAACGGCTGGTTCGCGGAGAAGCCTGGGGATTTCTGCCCGGTTTTCGGCCCGTGCTCGGGGTCAGCGGCAGTTCCCGTGGTGATGCCGCCGAGATTCTCGATGTGGTTCCCGGTTCGCCAGCCTCCCGCGGGGGAATCCGCCCCGGCGATGTGATCCAACGGTTCGGCGAAGAGGTCATCAGCGATTTTGCCTCCCTGCAGGCGGCTGTGGCCGAAACGATGCCCGGCGAACGGATCGATGTCCGCGTCAAACGGGGAGACGAAGCCTTATGGCTGACGCTCGAAATTGGCCGCGATCCGAGTTCATGAGCCGATTTGCTGTCAACGCCGTAGATTTACATTAACATGCATGACGCGTGGCCAGTGCTGACTGCTGGCTTTGTCGCCATCCCTCGATGCTTAACCCTCTTTTTGCGAGGTCTCAGGTGCGATCATCCGCTCTTGCCCGTCGAAGCGCTATCTCCTCGGCACCACGTTGGTTCGGTTTGACGTTAGTCGTAGCCTGCCTGCAAACGACCGCGTTTTCCCAGAGCTCTGACCAACGTGACCGGGAAACTTGGTTGGAAAACCGTTTTCCGTTTCGGGTTTCCGCCCGTCGCGATAGCGGCCCGATGATGGAGTTAGTCAAACCGCTATGCGCCGTGGCGGGTGAGTCGTCGGTGCAGATTTTCAGCGGCGATCGGCCCGTTGCCCTCGGCTTGGTGGTCCACCAGGATGGCTTGATCGTTACCAAGCGGAGCGAATTAAGTGGCGATCCGATTCGCGTTCGCCTCTCCGACAAACGCTTGGTCTCCGCCAGGGTAGCGGCGGTTCGGCGGGAAGATGATTTGGCGCTGTTGGAATGTGATGCAAAGGGGCTCAAGGCCAGTGAGTTTTACGCCACCGAAGATCCGCAGGTGGGCAGTTTTCTCGTCACCGTTGGCCGCGGCGGGCGTCCTATTCACCTCGGCGTGGTCAGCGTTGCCAGCCGACCGCTGCCAGCGACGGGACGGCTCGGCGTGCGATTGGAAGACGACCGACAAGGCACCGCTCGCGTCGGTTTGGTCTTTCCCGGCAGTGGTGCCGAAGCGGCCGGGTTGCAACCCGGCGACAAGATCATGGAAGTCGACGGACGCCCCTCCGCGGGCAGTCTCGAAGTGACAAAATTATTAAAAGCAATGTTCCCCGGAGAAAGTGTGCGGCTGACAATTGCTCGCGATGGCGACACCGTAGAGCTGGAAGCACAGATCCGCGAGTTCAATCTGATGCTCGAGTCTGCCGACGATGCGCGGCTGAACGGTCCACGGAACAAACGGCTGACTGGCTTCGATTTGGTTCTGCAGCACGATACCGTGCTCGACCCTGACCAATGTGGTGGCCCGGTCGTCGACTCCAAAGGGCGAATCGTGGGGCTGAACATCGCCCGCGCCGGACGAGTGATGTCCTATGCCTTACCAGCTTCGCTAGTAAAACCGCTGGTCGATTCCATGATCGCGGAAGTCTTAGTGAAATAATCGTATTGCTGCGGTAGCCGGAATCAGAGTCGAATCGTAGTGAGCTGCCGAACGGCGGCGAGAGGCGATTCGCTAAGCACAGGCTGAGGCCGAACGACGGGGAGCTTGGTCCCAGAGCCAACGCAGCGATTCGACCAGCGGCTCGCGGTAAACATCGTCGATCGGCGTGTGATGCTCGGCCCCGGCCAACTGCAACAACTGCTGAGGCCCCACGTGGGCCTCGCGGATGAGCTGCTGTAGATCGGGCGGTACGACCTTGTCGGCGGTCGACTCAATAAACAGAATCCCCGCGTTGACTCGCTCGGCCGAAACAACGGCATTCATCTCGCGAGGAATTCCGCGAGCGACCAACCTGCCTCCGAAACCGAGATTCCACCAGGCATCGCGAGCGGTCACGAGTTCAATCAGCGGCGGGGGATTGCGGAGCACCAAGCCGTCGACCGGGCGATGAGCGGCCAAGTGCAGCGAGGTGGCACAGCCCAAACTGTTCCCGCAGACCCAGATTCTTGTCTCTTCTCCAGCTCGCAACGCGGTCACCGCGTCGTAGAAATGCAAAACAGCGTGCGCCATGCCTGCCAAAGTCGGCTTGCCACTCGAACCACCGTAGCCAGGTGCGTTCCAAGTCCACACCTCGGCCGGTTGATGTTCCAGCAAAGTGACCGGGAATAACGTCGAACGCTCAGCCCGCCCGGCTGTCCCTGGCAACTTCAACACCAACAGTCGCGGCGGTTTTTTTTGAGCTTGAAAATCTGGCACGGCAAGCCCGCGAGAGGGCTCTGTAAGCCGGCGCGAAGCCTGTCGGTCCAAGCCCGGCCCCAAATCCAAGCCCGAGCCAGTATCTAATGCCGGCAGCGGCTGTTCGGTGCGGCCGGCATAAGCCTCGATATGCCCGTGGAAATAGGGGATCTCCACCCGCCGCATATCAATCGCTTTGAGGGGATGGCGTGTCGGTTGCAAAATGAGCCGATCGGCGACCGTTCTGCGAAACTTCATCGAAGCAACTCCTTCGCGACCGATATGTGTGATCTCAGCTCAGTGGACGCGTTGCCCCGGCTGAGCCCCATCATCAACACCCAGTAAAAAGACATCCGCACCTCCCGGACCGGCAGCCGCGACCATCCCTTCACTCAACCCAAACTTCATTTGCCGTGGTTTCAAGTTCGCCACCACGACGACCAATCGCCCCACCAAAGCCTCAGGCTCGTAGGCCGCTTTGATGCCAGCGAAGACCTGACGAGTTTCCTCGCCACCCAGGCTCAAAGTCAACTTCAATAATTTACGCGCCTCGGGAACATGCTCGGCATTCACCACGCGAGCGACTCGCAAATCGACTTGGGCGAAGGTGTCAATCGTGATCTCATCGGCCAACGGTTCGTCGAGTAACGGCTGGGCGCTGTCATTCCAAGTTTGGCTGCCAACCTCGCTGTTACTGGCTACGCTTTTACCAGCTTCGGCTGCGGCGGCTTGCTTGGTTTCGGCAGCAGCTTCTTCTCGGCTCTCTTCAATCATCTTGGTTAATTCCTCGGGTTTGACTCGGGTCATCATGTGTTTAAACGGTTTCACGCTGGTTGCCAACAGTGGCTGGGCGCTTTGGCCCCAGCTGACGATTGGATCACCCAACAACTCGCCACAGCGGTTTGCCAATTCGGGCAACACGGGGGCCAAATAGACGCACAGCTGGCGGAACAAATTCAGCCCCACGGTGCAGACGTCGCGAAGTTCGGCTTGCCGCTCAGGATCTTTGTTCAGCACCCACGGCTTGGCGTGTTCGATGTAGGGGTTTGCCGCGTCGGCCAGCTCCATGATCAACCGCATGGCGCGGGAATAATCACATTGCTCGTAGGCCTCAGCAATCGCTTCCCCAGCTGCCACGCCCGCCTCGAACAAGCCGCCATCATCGGGATATTGCTCAGCCAGCCCCAAGGCTTGGGCGAATTTAGCCGTGCGGCTGGCCAAGTTGACTACCTTGCCGACCAAGTCGGAGTTGACCTTGTCGCAGAACTCGTCGATCCCGAGGTCCAAATCCTCCACCCGGGGCGTCAGTTTGGTCGCGTAGAAGTAGCGCAAATACCCCGGTTCGAGATGCTGAAGGTATTTTTCCGCCGTAATCAACGTGCCCTCACTCTTGCTCATCTTCCGCCCATCGACGTTCAAAAAGCCATGGATGCGCACTTTGGTGGGCAAGGAAAAGCCGGCGGTTTTCAGCATCCCGGGCCAGAACAGGGTATGAAAGTAGGTGATGTCTTTACCGATAAAGTGGTGAATTTCAGTCTCCGGGCTACGCCACCAATCCGCCAGCGATTCCTCCTCGCGGGCACACCACTGGGCGGTGCTGGCAATGTACCCAATTGGCGCGTCAAACCAGACGTACCAAAAATTTCCCGGCGCGTCGGGGATCTCGAACCCAAAATAGGGTGCCGGGCGGCTGATATCCCAGTCCCGCAACTCATCGACGAGAAAGTGGCCTTTAAGATAATTCGCCGTTTCGCTCTGCAAAGCGCCGCTATTGGTGACCCAGTCGGCCAAAAACCCCTGCAACTGCTTGAGTTCGACAAACAAGTGCTTGGCTTGTCGAAGCTCGGGCGTACCGCCGCTGAGCGTGCTGCGGGGGTCGACCAGGTCGGTGGGGCTATAGGTAGCGCCGCAAGCCGAACAATTGTCACCCGGTTGGTTGGCCGCTCCGCAACGCGGGCACGTTCCCCGCACGAACCGATCGGCTAAGAAGGTTTCCGCTTGGCGATCGTAGAGCTGTTCAATACTGCGTTCGACGATCAAGCCGTCCGCCCGCATGGCGGCCCAGACTTCACCGCACAACTGCCGGTTTTCTGCCGAATTGGTGCTGCCGTAATTGTCAAAGTGAATACCGAAGCCCGCGAAATCACGCTCGTGAGCTTGCTGCATGGCGGCGATCACTTCGGTCTCCGTCCGCCCTTCGCGACGAGCCCGGATTGTAATCGCCGTACCGTGCGTGTCGTCAGCACAAACGAATACGCAGCGGTGCCCACGAAGCTTTTGAAACCGGACCCAGATATCGGTTTGGATGTACTCCACCAAATGCCCAATGTGAATCGGTCCGTTGGCGTAGGGCAGGGCGGCAGTTACCAAAATGCGTCTGGTCATGAATTCACAAATCGTAAAGCTGAACGAATACGGGAGGCCCGATTGTAGGCCAGATTCGGCTCCGACAGCAGACCGGTCTGGACTTGAACAAAAATCATTTTTTTTTCGACTTCGTTAGTGCTCGGCTAAATCCTAATCAGCTTTCAAGTTAATGGCTTTTGCTAGCATTTTTCTCGGAAGTTTTTTCGAGATCGAAGCTGCCTGTTGCTCTTGCTCAGCGGGCTTCGGCAAGGCAACATCCCGTTGCCCCGCGAGAACGGATGCTCGCCATGCCAAGAGGTTTCGAACGGATGCGAAATACCTCTTGTGCAATGGGGCCTCTCGATGGAATCGAGAGTCGCAAGTCCAGGGAGGACGATCATGCTCTGTGCTACCGGCGCCCGCTTTTTGGCTCTTGTTGTTTTCTACTCGCTAGCTTGGGCCGCTCCACTCGGGTCGCCTGCGGCGGCTCAGTCGGTCAGCGATGCCGTGCTACTCGAATTCTCCTCGGAGCGTTGCGGGTACTGCAAGAAAATGCAGCCCGTGCTGAATCAATTGCAAGCCACTGGCGTGCCGATTCGCCACGTTGATGTGGACCAAGAAGTGGACATGGCGGTTCGCTTCGGCATCAAGCAATTGCCAACCTTCGTGGTGGTCGTGGCGGGCAAAGAGGCCCAGCGACTCGTCGGCATGCAAAAACTGGAAACGCTGCAGACCGCAATCGCCACCAGCAGCAAACCGAACCTGACCAACACCAACTCACAACTGCCCGCCGCCGCCCGCACGCGGCTCTCGGCTGTCATCCAACAACCCCAATTCAATCAACCACCCCAGCTGGCTTCCCGGCAAACTCCCGAGTTCATCTCTCGGCCGGCCTCGGCAGCCGACAGCTACACCGGCAAGTCGGCCGGCACACCGATGCCGGGCGAGCAATTGCAGCAAGCGGTGGCGCGAGCTCAAGCGGCCACCGTGCGACTGCGAGTCTTCGATGGCGATGGTGAGAATATGGGCTACGGCGTGGGCACTGGCACGATCATCGATCGCCACAATGATGAATATTTGGTGCTCACTTGTGGGCACCTGTTTCGCGAGTCGGCACAGCAACCCAAAATCGAAGTCGACCTGTTCATCAACGGCAGCAGTCAAACGGTGCGTGGTTACCTCGTCGACTTTGATGCGGGAAAACGCGATATCGCGTTGGTCTCGCTCCGCTACTCGCAGAACATCACTCCAGTTCCCGTGCTGGGCGATCGCAGCGCCTTGCGAGTCGGTGATTCGGCTTTCAGCTTTGGTTGCGACCGCGGCGCCGATCCCAGCCTGCGCGATACTCGCATTTCAGGTATCGATAAATACAACCAACACCTCGGTGTCTCGAATCTCGAGATCGCCGGTGCTCCCGTCGACGGACGCAGCGGCGGCGGATTATTCAATCGAGAAGGACAGTTAATCGGAGTCTGCAACTCGGCTGACTTCGAGGGCGACATTGGCATCTATGCCGGTCCCGGCGAGGTGCGATGGCAACTCGGCCGCGTCGGCTTGACCAACTTGCTCGATGCTCCAGCGACGAATCGCCAAATCACCGGTAACCAATTTGCCAGCACCAATGGGCCACAACCCGCCGCCATGTCACCCGAGCCCGCAGTCGTTATTGGGACAAGAAACAGCGCGAGCAGCGGCGGGGATCAAGAGATGATCATCATCCTGCGAAACCGCAACCAACCCGAAGCGCCAACCCAAGTGAAGGTCATCGCCCAACCGCCAGCCCACCTGCTCGATCTGCTCCGTAGCCACTAGCCACTAGCCACTTTCAACACCGGCGTCTTGCTCGGCTGGCCAGCCAGTTCGCGGACATAAGTTGGCACGCCGTAGCCAGGCAAACGGCTGCGAAGATGCTCGATGATCGCCAAGCCGCGTTCCTCGGGGACTTGGAAATGGGCCGCCCCCTCGACGCGATCCAACTGATGCAGATAGTAGGGCTGGATCCTGAAATCGATCAATTTTTGACAGAGTGCTTCCATAATTTGCTCGGAATCATTCACTCCTGCCAACAACACCGCTTGATTCAACACGGGAATCCCGGCGCTAATCAAGCGGCCCAAGTTCTCCAGCGTATCGGAGTCCAACTCGTTGGCATGATTGACATGCACGACCACCCACGGGGAGAGCCGAGTCCCGCGGAGGGTCTGAATCAAGGCGTCGGTCACGCGTTGGGGAATGACGATCGGCATTCGCGAGTGAATTCGCAACCGGCGGACATGCGGAATTTGGGCGATACGATCAACTAAGACTCGCAGCGAATGATCGGACAGGACCAGTGGATCGCCGCCGCTAAGGATGACCTCGCTGATCGATGCGTCGGCCGTCAAAGTGGCAATTGCCGTGTCCCACAACTGCCCGCCCCCGGAAACCTCCTCGTAGGGAAAATGACGGCGAAAACAGTAGCGACAGTGAACTCCGCAAGCGGAGTGGGCGACTAATAAAGCTCGCCCAGGGTATTTGCGAATCAAGCCGCTGGCCAGATCGTCTGCCGCCGTTGCCGCAACTTCGCCGACCGGATCGGCCGAAAACCCTTCCACCCGCTGCCCCTCGGCCGCTTCCGGTAAAACTTGCCGCAACAGCGGATCGCTGAGGTCTCCCGACCGCATCCGCCGCAAAAATTCCAGCGGAACGAAAACGGGAAATTGTTCCTCACCTTCCCCGCCGCCATCGCTTTTGGTAAACCCCTCGTCCAGTCCAAGGCGAGTGCGAAGTTCCGCAGCCGAGCGAATGGCCCGCTTCATGGCATGCTGCCACGATACGGAGGGTTCGGAGGCGCGGACAAAATCACGCAAAGCCGCTAGACTTTCACTCACAGGTCAATTTTCCAGGATGTTTGGAGCGGTTTACTCGTGGCAACTTACAATACAAGCGATTTTCGCAAAGGTCTGAAAGTCCAAATCGATGGCGAGCCCTATTTGATAACGGAAATGAATTTCGTTAAACCGGGCAAGGGCAACGCCATGTACAAATGCAAATTACGCAATTTGATCCGCGGCACTTCGCTCGACCGCACCTACAAAGGGGGCGATTCGCTGGAAGCCGCCGACGTGGAACAAACAGACGCCTCGTTCCTTTATCGCCAGGGCGAAGATTACGTCTTTATGGACAGTGGAACTTTTGAACAATACGAAGTAACCGGCGAACAGGGTGGTGACATTTGGAAGTATCTCAAGGACGGTATGGTTTGCGCCATCACCCTCTACAATGGCAATCCGATCATCATCGAACCCCCCAATCAAGTAGAGCTGGAAGTCATCGAATGTGCTCCCGGGGCAAAAGGGGACACCGCCACGAACGTCACCAAGCCAGCCAAAGTGGAAACCGGCGCCGAATTTGTTGTCCCCGGCTTCATTAAAACGGGTAACATCATCAAGGTTGATACTCGGACCGCGGAATATGTTGAACGCGTAAACAATTAAAGCAGGCAAGTGATCAAGTTCTGGCGTGGGCTCGCAGAAAAGTGGGCGAATTGGAGCGGCGATCGAGAGATGGAAATGGCGATTCGCCGCCATCTGTCGTCGGCTGGATATTACGGAGGTTCCGCCAAGTTGCGGAACGTCCGCTTGGTCGCCGTGGCCAGACCGGGTTGGGTGCAAATTTATCGCTTTGACGTCACCGCTCGGCTGCATCAAACGAGCGCAGAGGATCAAGCCGACCCGCCCCCAATCGATCACGAGCTGTGTGGATTAGTCCGCGATGATGGACGCCGAGGCGGCGAAGTTCGCTGCTTTCGCGATGAAGCCGAGCGCCGCGCCCTCTTTGCTCGCTGGTCCGAAGGCCTGATTTGCCTCCGCGGAGCCCATGGGCTCGGCTCTAACTAGCGTTTGCGATTGGCGAACTGCTTGACTCCCCAAGCCGTCGATTCTCCAGCGACCCAAAACCCCGTCGCGGCCAGCATGCCGACGACGCCACCGCTGAGTCCCACCGCGGCTGACGCTGTGCCGCCCAAAATTTGTCCCGCCAATTTCCGTTTTGGCTCATCGACCAAGCCCACGTGCTGGCCCAACGCTTCGGTCGCCCACTGCACCGCGTCGGCAGTCAACAACCACGGGCTGCAACCGCGTGCCAAACCGGTCGCCAACCGTGACTTGACGGCAACCCCGCGAACTCCCCATCTACCGGCCGCCGACAACAACGCCTTCGCGCCTGCGCTGCTCGCCCGCTGCACGCAGACCGTCACCTGACGACTTTCCAGCTCGCCAGTCACACACCAACGGGCAAAATGCTCGCAGTTGTGATTCGTGAGGTGATACCGCGTGCCCACCACACCCGCGCGCCCCAAACAACGCAATGCGCGGCGGCGAATTTTGGCATCGTCCAGTCGCCGCCGATGCGACACTTCGTGGATAAAGCACTCGCCTTGGCGAGCAAATGCAACCAGCTCAGTGCGACAGATCCGAAACTGCTCCCAATCCCCCCCCGGTCCTGCGATCCCGCCTTCACCGTCGGTAAAATGCACCACCGTGCCATCGCCAAGACAAATTCCATGATGCTGGAAAGGCACCCCGCGGAACGTTCTCCAAACAAACACGTGGCGTGGGGGGCTACTTTCGGTCATCTGCGGTTCCTTGTTAATTTCTACTGCCGCTGTTACTTCTCGCGCCTGACTACAAAGACACTTTCGGTGACAGATCGATTTACAAAAATTTTGCAAAATGTCTTCGGCTACCCTAAATTTCGTGGCTGCCAATTGGAAGTGATTCGGCACGTCGCGGCCGGTCAGCACGCCATGCTGATCGCCCCCACGGGCAGCGGCAAATCACTCTGCTATCAAATCCCCGCCTTAGCAGCCAATGAAACTGCCTCCCACGAAACTGCCGCCAAGGGCAGGCCGGGCCTGACCATCGTGCTCAGCCCCCTGATCGCCTTGATGAAAGATCAAGTCGACGCCTTACAAGCTCGCCAAATTGACGCTGCGCTCATTAATTCATCACTGTCAACGGACGAACGTGAACGGCGGTACCGCGAGCTGGCTGCCGGTCGCTATCGATTGCTTTATGTTACCCCGGAACGCTTTCGAAAACCTGAATTTCGCCAAGCCCTGGCCACGCGTCAGGTTGATTTGCTGGCGGTCGACGAAGCGCACTGCGTCAGCCAATGGGGACACGACTTTCGTCCCGACTATTCTCGGCTCGCAGAAATTCGCCAACAACTCGACCACCCCCCCACACTTTTCCTCACCGCCACCGCCACCGCCGCGGTCCGCGACGACATCCTCTCCCAAATGCAACTCGACCAGGCCCACGTAAAAATCTTTCACGAAGGGATCGATCGCCCTAATCTTTCGCTCGACGTGCAAAAAGTTTGGGACGAAGATGAAAAAATTGAGGCAATTTGTCGCACGATTCACCAATGGCAAGCGTCAGCAGCGGAGCAGGGCGTTGCGGGCCAACCGGCAAAGGCCAGCCAAATGGGAGGGCAGGACCAAATGAGAGGGAAGGGTCAAGTGGGAGGCCTGAGAAAAACGGAAGGGCACGGTCGACCAGTCTATTCAGGGATCATCTACGTCACCTTGATCAAGACCCTCGAACGGCTCAGCGACGAACTGCGTCGCCGCGGCATCGAGCATGTCAGTTACCACGGCCAGTTGCCCCGCGACCAACGGCGAAAAATCCAAGACGCCTTCCTCGGCAGCAGCGTCCCCACAGTGCTGGCCACGAATGCTTTTGGGATGGGCATCGACAAAGAGGATATTCGTTTCGTCATTCATGCCGAAACGCCGGGATCGATCGAAGCTTACTATCAAGAAGTTGGTCGTGCGGGGCGCGACGGCGCTCCCAGCCAATGCCTCTGGCTTTACGATTCGGCCGATTTGATGACGCAAATGCAGTTCATCGGCTGGCGAAATCCTGATCTCGATTTTTTTTCGCGGACCTATCACTATCTCACCGAACACAACGAGCAAGTGCGTGGCTACGGACTGCAGTGGCTTTGCGAACGCTTGCAACGGGTCAGTCGTCACGACCATCGTCTAGAAACGGTGCTGGCCTTATTCGACCGTCACCAAGTGATTGCTGGGCACCACCCCCCCGATTGTTTCGACGTGCTCGGACCGATCCCCGAAATCTTGCTTGACGAGCAACGCATCGCGGACAAATTACGAGCCGACCAAAAACGACTTTATGCGCTGATTGAATTCGCCGAGACTCCACCCGACGAGCGACAAGGCTTTCTCCGCGATTACTTTCAGTTCGATTGATCTTGCCTGAGATCTGGCATTCTTTTTATTCTACCGGGTGCCCCTTACGAATTTTGCCGACCTTTCGGACTATTGAGCTCACCATGATCTTGCCGACAGCGCCTCTTGCCGTTGCCAAAAGCTGCGACCTCTGCCAGGCAAACGATTTTCAAACGATTTCTGATCGTGATCGCCGCGGCGACGTGCTGCTGACCGATATCTGCAAGCGTTGCGGCCTCGTTTCGCACCATGAAATTCCCACGGCCGAGCAGCTGCAGCATTTTTACGCCCACGAATACCGCTGGCAGTACCACGGCGAGCGGAAACCGTCGCCGCGGCGTGTAATGCGAGCCTGGAAGAATGGTTGTCGCATTGCCGCTCGATTGATTCCCCAATTCAACTGCCGCGCACCCATTTTGGAAATCGGTGCCGGACTAGGTTGCAACGTCAAAGCACTCAGCAACGCCGGCTTACCCGCTTCTGGCATCGAACCGAATCTTGATTTTCAAAAATACGCGGTCGATCACTTGCAGGCAAAAGTCACAAACGACTCGCTGGAAAACCTGAAAGGCGACCAAACCCATCAAGCGATCCTGCTCGTGCACGTCATCGAACACCTCCGCTCACCCACCTCCGCCTTCCAACAAATCCATCAACTACTGCATGAAGATGGCTTGTTGTATATCGAATGCCCCAACTTAGCTGGTCCTTTTGCGCCTCCGGCCAAGCTCTTTCATTTCGCCCACATCCATAACTTCACGCATGAGACAATGAGGCACCTGGCGGAACACAATGGCTTTGAACTGGTGGATCAATACACACTTCCGTCCCACGAGAACGTCGAAATGCTGTTCCGTAAATCGGCACAGGTATCGACACGACCGTTTGCCAGCGACGCGGCCCAGCAAACGCTCAAGGCAGCGTTTCGCTACGGCCCCTGGCGCTATCATCTGCGGCCCGCCTACCTTCGCCAACGGATTCGTAAACTCAGCGGCTACGCGGAAGAACATTTGCTAGCCAACCGTTGGGAGAGCCAGTTCACCGCAGCAAACCAAACAAAGTCGCCTTTCGCTCCGCGAAAGTATGATCAACAAAGTCGACTTTCGCTCCGTGAAAGTACTTAAGCACCTCGAGATGAGTGGTTCGGTTATATCAGCCGTTGAGCGGTAGAGAGCATCCGGTTCCGCGGAACCGGACGCTACCGCGTTCCGGCTGATTCCGTTTTGTTTGGTGACTTGTGGGGAGTTGCTTAGCTCCTTTTCGCGGGGCGAAAGGCGACTTAAGCGACATCTCGCCAGGCCCGCTCGCCGAACTGCTCAAACAAGCGATCATAGAGAGCGATGAGCCGATCGCTTTCATGTTCGATAGCAAAGCTGGCACAAACTTTGGCACGCGCTCGTTTACCCATTGCGGCTAAGTCCTCTCGCGTCGTCTCGCACAACTCCTGCAAACTCCGCGATAAACCGGGCACATCGGCAGCACCAACCAGCCACCCATCTTGTCCCGGCTCGATGATATCGGGCCACGCTCCGGCGGAAGTCGCCAAGACTGGCACTCCACACGCCATGGCTTCTAAACAAGTCACTCCAAAACCTTCGTTCCGCGACACGCAGGCCACCGCATCCATTGCCTGGTACCACTTGGGCAACTCACTGAAATCCTTTAGGAATCCAGTGAAATGGACCCGCTCTCCCAAACCGGCAGCCGCTAACTGACACTGCAAGCGATCGCGATAAGCAACGTATTCAGGAGTCACTTGGCCAACAAACAAGATTTGCCAAGCGGGATAATCGCCCAGCACGCTTGTTAACGCTTCGACAAGATCCCCTGAGCCCTTTTGCGGTCTCACCCGACCAAACACCCCCAGCGTCGGCCGATCTTCAATGTTCAGCTGCTGTCGGCAAAATGATTTGTCGTGTGCCGGAAAATACTCGCGAACATTGACTCCGTGATGACTCACCTCGGCTGGGCACTTGAGATAGTCGGCGGCCAATTTCGTGGTCGCCAATACCGCATCCATCCGCTGATAATAAAAACGAGTCAACCAGCGGTGGTGTCGCTGCGCGGCGCTGGTCCAAACGAGTATCAGCTTCTGTCGAAAAACATGTCGTAGCAACAACCCGGCCAACATATCGCTGTTGCGCCGCGCGTGCCAAATTCGCCAGCGATGCCGCTGCGGCGATGCCAGCCACTTCAGCAACCCGACGACCGGCATCCGGGAACTCAAGTTGCGACCGCAACAAGCAATCGGAATCGTCCGCGACATCACCGGCAGCAGAGCCTCCATCGTGGCGTTGATACCAGAAAATCGCCATCCTAGCGACGGGGCAATCACCATCGCCCGCGAGGGCTGCCGGATCTCAGTCCCTGGGTTGCGAGCAGGCAACGCAAAATCAGACTCTACTTGCGCTTCGGCGCATTGCATCGGATAGGATCGCGTCACCTGAACCTCTCTGGCTTAACTCGGGCTGTGGCAAATACGAAGATACCTTAGAAATCTATAACCAATCCCTCAACGCTACGACTAGGCCAACCTTGATCACTGAATACTAAGCCCCATGCCCTCACTAATGACGATTCCCGACCTGCTGAGGGTTCGCTTCAGGGACGCCCAATGTGCGAAAGCCGCCAGCATTAGCGTCATTTAGCCTATATCGAAATCGCTATTGTCGCCTCGATTCGTTGTCGCTAACATGCCTAGGTCAGTAGGGCCAGTCCACGAATCATTCCCATGGTCGCCTCTAGTCACCTCAGCTATAAGACTTTCCGCAGCCTCACTTGAGGGCTTGAGTGGTGGTCAAGTCATGATTGCTCATGTAGGAAACAGAATGATTACGCTTTGTCCTATTCTTGGTAGAGCCACGGAAGTCGAACCCACTCCCTTTTCTAGGGGTGAATGGAGAATTGTACGCTGCAAGGAAACGCGATTCGTCTTCCTTCATAACCCGCCGGACTACTCGCGGTTATCATCAGAGCTCGCCTGGGAGGTGACATCGGCGGCAGAAAAACTTCGCCGCAAGCAAACCGAACCCTTGATTAGCTCATTATCTGTCCGCGCTGCACGTTTGAAGCTCTTGCTCTTTCCCAAACGAAATCGATTTTTCTCACTCGCCCGCACCCACCTGCCTAAAGCTCTTCAGGGCGAACAACTTAGGTTTTTAGATATTGGCTGCGGGACCGGTAGCCTATTGGTGGATCTTTACAATAGGTTCCAAGCCGAACATCTAAACATCGTACCACATGGTATCGAAGTCTCACTCGAGAGTGCAAAACTCGCTAACGAAACCGTCAAACCGCTTGGTGGCTATGTACATCAGGCTAACGCGCTTGAAGGAGCCACACAACTCGAGCCCGGCAGCATTGATGTGGTGATCATGTCATCGTTTTTCGAGCACGAGAGTCAACCCCTGCTGCTGCTGAAGCGAGTCAAGAAAGCACTGAACGATAAAGGGATTGTTGTCCTAAAAGTCCCGAATTTTGGCAGCATTAACCGGGTCATTCGAGGCTCTAAATGGTGCGGCTTCCGATTTCCCGATCATACCAACTATTTCACACCAGCAACGCTTGCTCGAGTTGCCAACGAAGCCGGTTTTCATAGTCATCAAACGTTTTTCGATAAACTAATCTCCAGCGACACCATGTACGCTGTATTGAAAAAACAATAAAGCAAAATGCAATCGTGCTGTAACCTTCTCGCATCTTCCCATACCGGAAAGCCTGATCGGTACTTGCTTGGTGGGGCGTAACATCTTTAATTCCAAGCACCACAGTGCCTGATTGACTCGACGGAATTCGAGAAGTTCCTCTGTAAATTTAAGAAAATTCAAGGGCTTCCCATCAGCTTTGCCACCAGCCGCGGTGTCCCTCAGGTACTCCAGTCGCCTCTAAATCGCGATGACAAACACCCCGTTGAAATCTCAATGACAAGTGGCATTAGAAAAAACAACAGACACTCTTCGGATAAGTTTCAATGAAAGCCGAGCAAGAGGTGAAACCACCCAAGAAAATCGATACCGACGCGGCTCACAAAGAGAAAGTGTTAATCCACGCGGCTTATCCTTTGTGGCGAAAACATTTGATAGTAACGATGGCCCGCGCAAAAGAACTACAAGAAAACGGAAATCAGGTGGTCGTCAGCTACTGCAATGCAAGAGGTGGTACGTGCGCGGTCAACTACACCGGCAACCCCCTTTCCTGTGTGATCTGCCAAGCGCGTGTACGCGATGCGGCCCAAGCCAGCGGCCTGCCTGTAGTCGCCTTGGATGTCACCAACGCGCAAACCGAATCAACCCCCGCCCTTAAGCTCAGTGAGCTACGACAAGTTGTCGAGGGGGTGAATAGTGGACTCATCTCATCTTTCCGGACGTTGCCGCTTGAGTGCAAGAAAGTTCCCATTCTTGACCGGATCCGTCGGCGGTATTACGCCACGGCAAGTGGCGTTTTGAAATCGATGAAACGGCTGGTTGAGTCAGAACAATTTGAGCATGTTGAAGTCTTCAATGGTCGGCACGCCTGCTCGAAGACTGCCATTATTGCAGCCAAGTCGGCAAACCTACCATTCAATACATTGGAAATCACCGCAGGCGGTAAGAAACCAATCATCCACCTTGGGCATGTCGTTCATGATCGAAAAGCGATCCAACGACGTATCGCGAGTCAGCCAATTGATATACAGCTTGCCACGCAATTTTTTGCAAAGCGTCGCCTACCGTCAGGAAATAAATTTGCCAAGAAACATAAATTAACGTTCATCGCCCCACCAGAGAGTGAAAACAAACGTCGGGTAAGCATCTTCCTCAGCAGCCAGGATGAATTTGCATCGCTGGGAAGGGATTGGGACTCTCCGTTTTCAGATTACGCTCCCATTGTTGAGGCGGCCTGCAAAGCCAATCCTGAAATTTTCTTCTGCATTCGCTTCCACCCGAATCAGGCAGATGTGGCGGGAGATATTGTTTCTCCATTCGATCAAGTTTCCGAATTACCTAATACCAAGATCTATTTTCCTACGGATCAAGTCAACTCGTATGAATTAATGGATTGGAGCGATACCGTCGTAACCTTCGGTTCGACAATTACAGTGGAGGCGTGCTGGGCAAAGAAACCAGTAATCATGCTAGGCCCATCCTACTTCGATGAACTCGATGTGTCGTACAACCCAAGTAGTCTCCATGAATTCATCGCTCTATTGTCACATAACTTGCCACCAAAGAATGCGGATAATGCGGCCCGCTTTGCTTATTACCATTGCCATGACCAGAACCCGCTGCGATATGTCGAGACATCAGGCAAGCGAATGGAAGCAAAAGGGTTTACGCTTAAATATGGTCTGATTGGACAACTAGCACGATCATCAGACAACATCGCTTGTCGGTTCATCAAGACTTGGGCGAAACGTTCCCTCAAATCAATCAACAAACCTGCGTGAGAGCGTAAGCGAAAACAAATAACGAAACGCCTCATCACTGGGTAATACTTTTCACGCCAGGTTAAAAGGTAAAATCTTTTTCGGTGCTGGAGCACGGCGAATCCTAACGGCAATCTCGAAAATGAAAAATTTATATCTAGCCTGCACACCGTTACAGATTTTGAATGCAACCGAAGCGCGAGACCGGTTTCACAGCGGAGAACAGAATTATCTGGTCTTTGTTCAAAGTCCACGCAAATCGGCCGCCCTAAATCATGAGCTCAGGCGATTGACCGACTCTCTAATCGATGACTGCTGGGAGAAAGTATGGAATCTGCATGCAACTAAATTGGATCAGATTTTGTTTCCCTGGCTTTCAAAAAAAATAAATAAAGAGGTTTCCCCCTGTTCCTTGTTGTATGCAGGCGGATTTCAAACCCAACTCCGCCACCTGATTAACGTAGTCAATCATGAAGAACTCATCATTACGGATGGGGGCGCTGGTTGCTCCGAATCAGCATTACAACAGAAAACCCACTCAAAAAAACTGATTTATCGTTTCTTGCCAGGCATGCGAGCTGAATTTCCATGCTTGCGCAATGCAAGATTCTTCACCAGCTACAATCTTCAGCTGGAAGCCAACCGGAGAATACAAAACGACTATCGTATGCTTCGGCAACGAATAAAAAAACAATACCCTATTCGCAATGAGTTAGTGTTCATATCTCAACCACTTGAAAAGGACTTGGGAATACGCGTCGAAACCGAACGTCTCATCGAGCACGCCAAGCGACTTCATGGCGTCGAGCGGTGCCGACACATCTTGCACCCTCGAGAAAACCAGGGAACTGCCAACTCGGAGCGTCTTCGTTGTCTCGTAGAATTATTCGCACTTCATGAAGGCTATTTACCGAAGGCGTTTGCAACCTACATGTCCTCAGCCGCGAGGTCATTGCAACTGATTTATGGAGTCCCAATCACTTGTTTTGACGTCGTCCCACTCTTGCCAAGCGGCACACCGAAAAACCTAGTTAGAGAGATCACCCAAGTCTATGACGACCTACATGATTCCGGGCTGAATGTCTTGCCCATCCCGGCCGATTGCTACTACCAAGCCATCCTAGATGCGGCCCCCAGACGAGCGGCATAGATTTCAGCAACATAGCCTAACCTCGCGCGCGTCTCACGACTGAGGGAGACAATGGGTGTAATCCAGCTCAGAGCATACCAGTTGCTTTACATGCCCCCTGTCGGTCGTCCAGTGTAACGCCAATGCTCACTACGGGATTTAGTTACCTCTCGCTTTGCACCTGACATAAATCGCTTCCTTCGGCTTCCAACACAACCAACGGAAGTCATCCCGACATCAGGCAGCTTTATGAGATCACTCGTAAGTCGGTGATACGTTCGACGGAAAAGAAATGCTATTTAATTCGATCCCTTTTTTAGTTTTTTTACCAATCGTCTTTATGATGTATTGGTTCGTCGCCCAGCGAAACGTTCGATTTCAGAACCTAATTTTATTATTCGCAAGCTACTTCTTTTACGGCTGGTGGGATCCGCGCTTCTTAATTTTGATTTTCGTAAGCTCAGCGATTGATTTTGCGATCGGACTCGCATTATCGCAGCCACGCAGCGCGTGGACGCGAAAATCGCTTTTTATGGTGAGTGTCAGCTTCAATCTGGGCATGCTCGGGGTCTTTAAATACTATAATTTCTTCATCGATAGCTTTGTCGACCTGCTGTCGAAGGCTGGCATTACCACCTCAGTGGGAAGTCTTGATATTGTCTTGCCGGTTGGAATAAGCTTTTACACCTTCCAGACGCTTAGTTATTCCATCGATGTCTATCGCCGCCGCATCGAACCTACACATGACGCGGTAGCCTTTTTCGTCTTTGTTAGTTTTTTTCCACAACTGGTCGCCGGCCCCATCGAAAGAGCGTCCAACCTGCTGCCACAATTCCTACACCGCAGGGTCTTTGACTATAGTGCAGCGGTAGACGGACTTCGTCAGACTTTGTGGGGACTCTTTAAGAAGATAGTGATCGCCGACAATTGTGGGCTGTACGCGGATCAGGCCTTCAATGACCACGGGAACTTCAGTAGTATCGCTCTAATCGCGGGGGCGTTTTGCTTTTCGTTGCAAATATATTGTGATTTTTCAGGCTACTCAGATGTCGCGATCGGCGTATCTCGGCTGTTTGGGTTTTCACTAATGCGCAACTTTGCTTTCCCTTATTTTTCACGCGATGTTGCTGAGTTTTGGCGACGTTGGCATATTTCGCTTTCAACCTGGTTTCGAGACTACGTTTACCTACCGCTAGGAGGTAGTCGCGTCACTCGAGCACGAATGATTCGAAACACTTTCATCGTTTTCCTTGTCAGCGGCTTATGGCACGGAGCGAGCTGGACGTTTGTGGTTTGGGGACTACTTAACTCGCTCTACTTCCTGCCGCTGCAACTTGCGGGAATGAATCGGCGGTTCGTTGCTCATGAGATGCCAGAGAACAATTGGTTGCCATCCCTGCGGGAAATTAGACAAATCCTTGTTACTTTTTCATTAACGCTAGTGGCCTGGGTCTTCTTTCGGGCAGAGTCACTGAATCACGCACTGTCGTACTTAAAACATACATTCTCTTTTAATGCATCCACGGCGGGGCTGAGCGTTCCTGTTGAGCTGTGGGTCTTAATCACGTTTTTCCTGCTCATCGAATGGGCTCAGCGCGGACGACAACATCCTCTGGAAATGACTTCGCCGCCACCTTCAGCCCCCCTGCGTTGGACCATTTACGGATCCCTTTTGTGGCTAATTTTGGTATTCGGAGGTCAACAACAAGATTTCATCTATTTTCAATTTTAAACGACGATGAATAGAAACAGTTATTCAACTCCCCAGCTAGAGCGTCTCCAACTAAGAAAATTCACCGTAAGATGTTTTATTTTTTTGCTGCTTGTCGCAACTGTCTGTCTACCCGGATTGGTTGTTCTTGCGCGTTCCGGGGAAAGTTTTTACAACATTGAATCCGCTCTGCGGCTAATCGAAGAAAAACCAGTGCTCGTCGGTTTCGCTTATAACGAGGACAATTATGGTTTTTTAAAACAGCGGCGACTTGCGACAATGGATCGACAGGACGTTGTCGCATTAGGTTCATCGAGAGTTCTCGAGTTCCGAGAGGAAATGTTCAGGTGCTCTTTTTACAATGCCGGCTACACAATCTCGCCGATCACCGAGTTTCGCGAATTCACCGAACGTTTGCCTGCGGCTCATCATCCTAAAATTTTAATTATTGGCCTAGATCAATGGATGTTTAACACACGCTGGATCGAAGGCACTCTCACTTCGCCGGATCGGTGGACAATCAATACCTCAACCGATATTGAAAAGGGGTTTAGAAGCCTACCCAAAGTCTACAAGGACCTTGTCCGAGGTCGCGTTCCGCTGACCCAACCAAATTCTCCGGTCACGCTCATTGGACTAAACGCAGTTAGCAACCTTGCCGGATTTCGAAACGACGGTTCGTTCGATTATGGGAATCGTATCACCCAATTATTGACTACTGATCCGCTCGGGGTCGCGTTGCCCGCGCCAAAGGGAAGACGATTTGTCGGCGGCGACCATCTAGACGAACAAGCGGTAAATGAGTTAGCGATGTTTTTGGCGGATTGCCAGAACCAAGGAATACATGTTATAGGGTTTGTGCCGCCGATGATGGATCGCGTGTTGGAACATCTGCGTCGTTCCGGGCAACACGGCTATTTGAACGAGTTAGCGGCAAGACTTCGCCCGCTGTTTTTGCGACATCGATTTGAATTTTATTCATTTGAATCAATGTCAACAATCGGCTCTGACGATTCCGAAGCGATCGACCTGATTCACGGAAGTGATGTGACTTACCTTCGAATACTATTGGCGATGGTGGACCAGGGATCTGAAATTGCAACATGCGTCGATCGGAATCAATTGGCCACGGACCTTGCGAAGCGACGGAATCGCTATCAAGTTTATCCTGCCTCTGCTGACTGACATGGGACCGCTCACAAGGTACCCGCAATGTTTGGGACGGAAAGTCTTCCCCCGTCGCCCGTAAACGCCCAGCAACACCTCAGCGCCCAACAGCACCATTGGCGTGATCCCTTGATGTGGCGGGCCGGGTGCTAGGTTGGCTTCCAATGTCTGGCGACGGTTCATGCGGATGCGGTCACGACAGGAGGTCCGCTGGCAACGGGATGTTTTTTGACAGTCTTAATGCCATCCATGCGGAGCGAGTTACTTAATCTCATAGTTCAACATTACGCTGATCTGACGCACCAGATCATCTGGTTGAGGCGAAATAATTTCACCTTCATCAGCAGGGACTTCATAGTTTTGACCGTACACGCCCGAGTAGGTTCGTGTCATCGCGCCGTCGGCGGTGCTTGCGCTAGCCAAGACCGCAGTTGGTGCCGGAATGTCTGTTCCGCCTGCTGCTGCGTGGCGGCCAAGATGGAATATTCGGGAAAGCTCCATACGCGAGCCATAGATGATCCATCAGCCGACCTTCGAATCACCAATAGTGTCGCTAATTTCAATGCTAGCAAAGGCTCACCCCCGATATTTGACCTTGCGCCTAGTGCTGCATGCTCGCAAGTCGAGACAAGACGTAGCTAAACAAGTTCGTTCATTCATCGTCCGCCCGTTGCAATCACTCAAGATCACTAATTTTGAATTGCCGTCTCGATGGCAAGCAGTTGTTTCGCTTTGTTGCCAGGCAAGCTATCATCTTTCGGAGAAAATATGGTTCCCCCAAGCTTTACCCAATAAGTTGGCAACGTCTTGACCACGGCCCCGTTGCAGCAAATCGATCAGCCTGCTCAGTCGCTCCGACTTGGCTGTAACGCGCCGCAAACTGGCCTTATTGATTTGCCGGCGGTTCGTCTCGCCTTCGCCTGTGCGGCCGGAGTTTTAATTGGCCTGGTCAGCGAGTTGGGTATTTTTACTTGGTTCGGATTCGTCTTGCTGGCTTTGCCATTTTGTTTTTTCTCACGCCGCAAAACAACAATTTCCGCCGCGACAACGCTGGCGGCGATTGCAGCCATGGCGGCTTGGCACGAAGCGTCGCAACCAGCCCCCGGGGCGAGCGATGTCAGCTGCCTGGCACCGGCCAACTGGGAGCCGGTGGTGTTGCGGGGCGTCGTCCACAGCTGCGTAGAAATCCGCCAAAACCCACTCGCCGCCTTCCGCCGCGATGGCGAATCCTCCGCGCACATTTCCTTATTGAAATTGACCGTAACGGCCGTTCGTGACGGCCAAACTTGGCGGCCGATGAGCGGAGGCATCAGCACGGTTGTCCAAGGTGATGCAACGCACCTGTTGATCAACGATCAAGTCACTGCCTACGGCCATTGGCAAGAAATCCGCCCCCCCTCCAACCCTGGTTCGACCGATCTCCGCGATGTTTACGCACTGCGCGGTATCGGCGCGAGACTGCGGATCGACCAACCCGAACAACTGGAAATGCTGCAATCGGGTAGACCGGGAATTTGGCGAGCAATCAGTTGGATCAGCGCGGAAGGAAACGAGGTGCTCAACAAATATGTCGGCGAAGAAGCGGGTGCGTTGGCCGCCGCCTTGGTCCTCGGCCGCCGCCGCGCCGTTTCCCCAGAGACGCACGATCGACTGGTAGAAACAGGCACTGTTCATTTGCTCAGCGTCAGCGGTTTACATCTTGCGATGGTAGCCACGTTGATCAGTTTGCTGATGCTACTGACCGGCTGGAGGCGGACGCTACAAATCGCGGTGATACTCGGATTTTGTATTTTTTATGCAGCCCTCACCGGAGCCCGACCGCCCGTCTTGAGAGCTTCGATTCTGGTGGGAGCCGTGTTGCTCGCAACTTGGGCGGGACGCCAACCAAGCGTACTCAATTCACTCGCGCTGGCGGCCATTACGCTACTGGTGCTGAAACCGAATCATTTATTCGATACCGGCACCCAGCTCTCTTTTCTAGCCGTGATCACCCTGGTGGTAGCCGGACGCGGAGTGCTGGCCGGCGCCCGCGCTGACGTCCAGCTTGAACGCCTCGCGCAGAGAGAATCTCATTGGTTGATACAATATTGTCGTCAACTCCCCAAACTTGCTCGCCAGAGTCTCGTAGTCAGTTTCTGGATGTGGGTGGCTACCATGCCGCTGGTCTGGCACGCCTATAAAGTCTTAGCCCCCATCTCGATACTTGCCAATTTGGTAATGATGATTCCATTAAGCATCAGTCTGGTGCTGGGATTAATCACAACTTCGGTAGGGTTGTTGGCCGGGGCTGCTGCGGCACCCTTTGGCTGGGCGTGTGAGTGGTCCATTCTACTGTTAGATTTAATCGTCCGCAGCGGAGCAGCGGTTCCGTACGGACATTTCTGGCTGCCAGCTCCGCCGGCTCAATGGGTTGGCATATTTTACCTCGTGATCTTGCTGGCCGGCCTCGCACCGCGAATTCAACCTCGGCTAAGCAAGCTGGCGTCAGGAAAAGCCCTCTGCTGTTGGACAGCAATCTGGTTAAGTGTCGCAATCTGGCTGGCTCACCAAAGACCTCATGACTCGCTCGCAAACAGTGACTCACTGGCAGCCACCTTCATCGACGTCGGCCACGGAACCAGCGTGTTACTGCAACTTCCTAAGGGACAAGGGACCTGGCTATATGACGCAGGCAGCTTGGGTGATCCCCAGTGGAGTTCCGCTCCCATCGAAGATACTTTGTGGGCGGAAGGTATTTCACAACTTGACGGCATCATCATCTCACATGCGGATGCTGATCACTACAACGCCATTCCTGACTTGCTAAGACGTTTTCATGTGGGCAGGCTGGTCACGCCCCCGGGCCTGCTCGCTGACCGACAACGTGGCCTCGATCCGCTTCGTCGCTCGTTAACAAAGCGCCCACTGCCCGTCGATATCATTGCCGCAGGTGACCTGCTGGCTGCGGCGAATCAACCAGCTTGGGCCGCTTGCCTCCACCCGCCGACAGAGTTACTCGACGGCTCCGATAACGCCAACAGCATCGTGCTGGTCATTCAGTTTGCCGGTCGCAGCCTGATTTTACCCGGTGATCTTGAGATGCCTGGCACCGACGTCGTGATCGGCTACGAACGGCCAACAAGTGGCGGAGTCCTGATGGCACCTCATCACGGTAGCGTCGCTCAAGACGCCAGCCCAATGCTACAGTGGGCACGTCCTAAACTGGTAATTGTCAGTGGCGGAGAGCGGGCCAGGCAGCCAGAGGTCAAACAGATGCTCTCACAAAACGGTGCCGACGTGCTGGTGACGGCGGAACTGGGGGCAATTCAAGTCATCATTTCGCCCGCCGGCGAAGTGACCACAAGGCACTGGCAGAATAATTCCTGGCAGACTAGCGACTGGCAGAGCGATTAGTGAAAACAACCGTCATTTCCAGCCAACAAACGCGACGTTTTAAGGATCGCCAAACAACTCGGTGCGTGCGTGATCTCTGAGCACATCACCGCTTCGACTGCCTCGGCCAACGGCAGCGTGCGATGCTCGATTACCTCACCTCCATCTAAGTTTGTCGGGCCGAAAGTCAGTTCCCGAGCCAGATACAAACGTGTCGGCGAAACCACGTTCGCGGTAAAGGGATCGACCACTCCCAAGTCAGTCCAACAACCGGCAGCGATGCCCAACTCCTCGAGCAACTCACGTTCCGCGGCCGCTTGAGTCTGCTCACTTGGCTCCACACCCCCGCTGACACATTCCAGCGTGATCCGGCCAACGCCGTAATGAAACTCTTCGGTTAAATGAACTTGCTGTTGCTCATCCATCGCCAGCACGCACACCCCCGGTTTGATCCGCACCACGCAGTAACTACCCGGGTTGCCGTCGGGACGAGTCACTTCGTCGCGACGGACACGCACCCAGGGGTCGCTGTAGACTTCACGCTGAGCGTTGATAGTCCATGGACCATGCTTTCGCGGCAACACGCTCATGTTGCCTGCTGTTGCACGCTGAGAACGTGATACACCTGATACCCGATGTATGCGATATAACAAATCAGCATTCCCGCGCCCTCATTCCTGCTGATCACTCGACCAGTGTAGAAGATGGGCCAGCAAGCAATCGTGGCGATCAACATCACGGGTAAGTCAATTCGCATCATTTGCTCACTGACCGAGATCGCCTCCGGCGAGACACAAGAAGCAATTCCAAGCACGGCCATTAGGTTAAACAAATTACTGCCAACGATGTTACCAATCGCCATCTCGCGTTTCCCCTGAGCCGCAGCCACGATGCTGGTGACAATTTCGGGCATCGAGGTGCCCACGGAAACGACGGTCAAGCCAACAATTTCGTCGCTCACTCCCAACAACGAGGCCAACCTCACTGAGCCATCGACCAAGTAGTGAGCGCCGATCACCAACATAAAGAAACCGAACACGCATAGAACAGCCGGCATCACCAAACGCAGCCACCCCGACTTACGCGTCTCGGCCGTCTCCGGCTCAATCAACTCATTGATAACGTCTTCGTGGGACTTACCGAGATAAACCTGAATCGCCAAGTAAAGACAAAGCCCCAGCACTAATAGCGCTCCGTCAATCCAATTGAAAACGCCATCCCAGGCCATCAAGTACGCCCCCAAGGAGACGACGATCATGAATGGCACGTCAACTCGCAGCAACTGCGGTGAGACTGGCAATTTGACGATCGCCGCGGAGATTCCCAACACCAAAAGTATATTGATCGTGTTGCTGCCAAACACGTTGCCCAAACCGACCCCCGCTTCACCGGCGAGCGCGGCCCTCACCGTAACGGCTAACTCCGGCGCACTGGTCCCAAAAGCCACCACCGTCAACCCCACGATGAGCGGCGGAACCCCCAGCGTAAATGCTAACCGCGAAGCGCCCTTCACTAACCAGTCAGCCCCCAGCACCAACACGACTAGGCCACCAAGCATCGCCAAGCTGATATACATGCAGAGGCCAAAAATTTCGAGGAAAAAGAGACACCACGCGAAAAATTCCGCGTATATTCATGCCTAGAAACCTCGTCAGTCTATCGAACACCCCCGCAAGGAGCCAGGGGCGAGCGAAGCGAGCACAACGCAAACAGCTGCGAAGCCAGCAGCGCCTTATTGCCTAGCCCTGACACTAAAGTGCTGGCCACCTCGCCCGATTCGCGCGGTTGAGGCGGCTGACATGGGAAGGATGCTTATTCGAAGTTCAGCGACGTACCAAATCGGTCGCGGAGAGCTAAGAAGTCCAAAAAGTTGACCGCTCCACTTGCGTCAAAGTCGAATTCTCCTTTGAAGCCCTCATCATCATCAGCCAGGCCAAACGTCCCGCGAAAACCCAAGAAGTCCAAGAAATTAACGGAGCGATCTCCCGACTGATCGCCGTAGTAGCGGAAAAAGTTATCCGCTTGATTGCTACCGAACTGTCGCGAACCACCAAAGACTCCGTCGCGATTGGCGTCTAGGGCGTTGCCGTCGACGTCGAGGATCTCTTCTCCTACCATGTTTAGTTGGTAGTTTCCATCGACCAAGGATCCATGCTCCACGAACTCACCCGTAAAAGTTAGCGTGGCTACGGTGCGTCCGTCAACTTCAGCACTGTTTACAATCAAATCGACGGCGCCTCCCTGGGCACCACGCTTGAGTAACTCGAAGGCCCCCGCGTTAATCGACATCAAGCCATCGAAAACCACCTGAACCTGCTCCACTCGACTCCGCTGCGCGGTACCGTCGCCGATCTTAATCGACTCAATCTCTCCCAGATCAGTAACTTGCACAAGCATCGGCTTTTCCACCGATTCTCCGGCCTGATCAACGGCGCGAACGCGAAATGCGAAACTCGATTGAACTTCGTAATCGAGCTCAGCCCCCGCTCTGAGCAACAACTGGTCGCCGCTAATAAGAAAATCGTCGTTATGGTCGTCTCCCGCACCATCAACCAACGAGAATGTATGCGAATCATCAGCATCCGCATCCACTGCTGCGAGGAGTCCGATAAGACGATTACTTTCCATCGATAAATTCTCGTGAATCGAATCATTGTCCAAGCCAATGTCTGTGGGAGGAGAGTTTTGAGGAATATCATTTAGAAAAACGATGTATCCCCCTAAATTCGCCCCCTCACTATCGCCGCCGCCAGTCAGCGGGTTGTAAGAAAAATTAGCATAAGCAGACACGCCTAAGTAATAGGTGCCCGCAGTAGCAAAAGTATGCTCTATGTAGGATTCTAACCCACTGCCTTCTGGGTCGGGACCGGGATCATCGTCACTGACCGCTAATTCAACACCATTTTCATCGAATAGCCTCAACACCGAATCCAAACTAGAAGACGCGGCGCGGTCCAAATCGAATCCAACCCGCTGGCCCTGAGAGACGGTAAATTGATACATGTCAACATCCCATCCGGGGGAAATCGCACCGCTCACAGAACCGCCAATGCTGGCATTGGAGGCTTCAGAAATTTGGTCATTGGTATCGACCGATACCTGAATTAATGCAGGAATTCGAGAACGGTTGTTACCTTCGTCAAACTCGGCCGAGTCCCCGAAAGCATCGATGCTGTACACCAAATAGTAACTTCCCCCCGCCATGTCGTTGGGAACTTGAAGATCCGCACTCACCGTTGACCAGCTGAAGGGATTCAGCGAGGACATGCTGACGTCTCCGACAAACGTGTCACTGACCTCGTATGTGGTGTTGCTCGAGAGCCGAAAACGCACCGTGTAATCTCCCGTAACTTCGGTGCCGTTGTTACGAGTGTAGGTCGTTGCGGAAAACGATTGACCTTGCGTTAACGTGGTATCGGAGACGCCCTTAAAATCAGTATCAAACCAGTCGTCATAATCGACCAGATCTGGGCGGTCCGTCGGTGGCCGATCTGTGGCATCGGCCGCCTTCCAAGATTGAATGCTATTGAATTTATCAGCGGTAATTCTCGTGAATGCGTTGTACGCAGGCACGCCGCCGATGGTCGTGTGGTGAGAAGCGACCCCGTGACTAACCGTGCCCGAAGTTGTGTACCACAAGGAACTGCCACTCTGACCGGGCCAAACATCCATCGTGTCGGTCCGTAACAAATGAGTTGAAATGTTATAGCTGCGGGCGTTTCCTGTCTGGGTGTACTGGCCCATTCCATCGGTCCAATTATTGAGATCTCCCGGGTAACCCGAAGTGCGAGCCGTATTGTTATAGTAATTATTGTCGGTGTTGTAGCCGTACCCTAGCCAACCTGTGTGGTCACCCAGATTGCGATCAAGGGTCACTACGGCGATATCCCAATCCCAGTTTCCGCTCTGCGTCCAACCGGTAAACGTCCGCACATACTGCCAGCTCGATTCCCCATAGAATTGATCATCGCTTCGCGTGCCACCCAAATAATCACCATCCTGACCAGGCGAAATGGTCACGTCATCCATCCACGATCCACCATTGCCGTCATGCACACAGTGGCCGGCGGTCAGAAAGTGAAAAGCGCCAATCATCGCACCACTGCATGTGTAAGTAGAAGTCCCAAACTCCTGCCACTGCTTGCCCACAGTGCGATAGGGATACGCCGTTGTGTCGGAGACACGGGTGCGACCGTCGTCGCCGAAAATATAACGAAACCCTGGCCCGTCGGTGTCTTTGTCTTCGCCCCGTTTGCCATCTTGACCACCGGGACCATAAGTGCCGTCAGACCAACTGCTGACTAAGTCAGAGAGGCCTTCGTAGCCCATCTCCTGAGCGGCCGACTCCATCGAATCCACAAACTGCAAATCGGCCAAATTGACTGGGCGAACAACCTCGGTACGCGTGCTCGGATCAAATTCCACAACCTGGGCTGGACTGACAATCTCCGCCGAATGTGGAGAGCGAGCGAACGCTGCTGGCGAGTCATCGCCGGCCTTCGCTAGGAAGTGCAGGGGAGTGCTTTCCTGCAATCGCAGATTGGCTGCCAGCAACCTTCTCGTTTCCAGAATCTCCAAGTGGTGCCTGCGCATGCTGCCAAACTTACCGGGGCTTCCAGCCGACGCTCGGCGGCGAGGCGACAAAGAGGGGAACATTCGTTCAAACACGGCTTCTTTCCTTTTTTGGTGGGATCATCCCGATTGCATCAAATTTGCAATCTTAAGAAACCAATGGAAACAGAAACCGTCAGGCGACACGGCGTCAGCTTTTGCAGAATTTTTTTTCGAGCAAACCTGTGAGCATAAACCCACCCCGCGCTCGCTTATTCCCGCTATCGCTCGAATTACCACCATGCATCACGCGGTTGTATCGCTTCGGCCAGAGCCGACCTCGGCGGACTCACTCCTGGAGTGACGCAGTTTTTTAGGCTGGCATCAAACCGCGTCCTCCAGAGCATGGCGGACGATAAGAGCCCGTGTTTTACGGACTGCGATGAAGAAAAGTGGCCGGAGCGGGACTCGAACCCGCACAGGGTTTACACCCCGGGGGATTTTAAATCCCCTGCGTCTGCCATTCCGCCACCCGGCCAAGGGGGCTTTTCTTTATAAAAGAAATCTCAATTTTCATCGTCATCAGAACCCAGCGAAAGCTTTCGGGCACCAAAGGCCGCGCCCCCTGTTCGCTCGGGCATGCCGATTATATCAAGCGAACGATGGGAGGCGAGCCCAATAAAAGAAGCGTTGTCACGAAAGTATTTTGGGCTGCCTCGCAAGGGTAGATGCTTTGATTGACCAAGGTGCCCGCCGGAAACTAATAGGTCAGTTGTGCAGTTGCCGGCGATGATTGCCCGGCAAAAGCTGCTCGCTTCTGTTTTAAGTAGTTCGACGAGCCGGTTCGCGCACCCCCAAAGACGGAAGTGTTGCAAACGGCGATCAACAGCCATCGAAGCTGGTCGCGTTCATATTTGCTTAGTTTCCGCCATTCCCAAACGGCAACGTGTAAGGGATCGCTCCGAAGGCCCTGACATTCGCGGCCCTGACATTCGCGTTGTGCTTTTGGCCGGGCTTCCGCAAAGTTTCATCGTCGGAATACCTGTTAGTTGCGAATTCCTGACGAGTTCACGACCGAGACCAAAGATAAAAAGCAGCGAGCCAAAGAAGGCTCTCAGCATGGGTGGTATCAACGACGGCGAAGAACGGACGGACTTACACTAACGATAAAACCAGGGGTGGACCGCTCCCAAGACCGAACACCCGGCAGACAGCTTGAAGTCGGTACGTTTGCGAAATTTCAAAATTCACGACATCGTCGGCCGGGCAATCCGCGCTGGCGGTCGCAGCTCCTCCTCGGGCACAACCGTCTGCCGATTTGGGAACCAGCACAATTGGGAGTTTGGTTAGTTCGCTGATCCGCTTGGGTGTTTCAATCCGACTCGGATTGGCTACATTCCTTCGATACCAAAGTTGCGTCGGCAGAAGTGGCCTAAAATCTTTGCTCATCCGCAGCGGTCGGCGCAGATTTGGTCCTCCGGTGTCGGCCACCGGAGCATCTCGCCGACAGCCGGGGAGCGGCTCTGAATGCGTGCACCGGTCGATGGAGCCGGGTGAGGATACGGTGACCAGGATCTGGGAATTCATCGGCTTGCAATCGCGTGTTTCGGTGACGCTGGTGGCATCCCCTCGAATGGCCGGTAGGCGCGGGTTTGGCTATGCTAACCTCCATGTCCGATGTCACTCAAATCCTTTCGGCGTTCCAAGCTGGCGATCCGCATGCATCCTAGGAGCTACTACCGTTGGTGTACGACGAACTCCGTAGACTGCCGGCCGATCGACTCGGGCATGAGCATGCCGATCCGTCTCTGAATGCGACTAGCTCGGTGCATGAAGCCTACCTGCGCTTGGTCACCGGTCAGATTGCGGGCTGGGAGGGTAAACGCCATTTCTTTGCAGCCGCGGCCGAGGCCATGCGACGCATCTTGCTCAACCGTGCACGAGATCGGAAGCGACTGAAACGTGGGGGGGATTGCAAGCGACCGGAGCTTTCGTGCGTCACGATCGCCTTGGATACGCCTGGTGAATGGCTGCTGGAACTCGACGAAGTTTTACGCCTGTTGCACGCGGAGTTCACCGAGGCAGGCCGAACTCGTTAAACTCAGGTTCTTCGCGGGACTGAGTCTGAAGGACGCCGCAGCTTGCCTTGGAATCAGTCGGCGGCAGGGCGACCGATTGTGGGCGTTTGCCTAGGCTTGGCTGTTCCATCAGCTGCGAAAAGCCTGATTTCTCCGAGAGAAGTCGCCTCTGCTTGAAACCCTCTAAGAAAGTTTCCAAAATTACGGTGTAACTCGGCGCCACACGAGGCGTTGGTAGTAGAGCCAAATTGACGCGAGAACCCGAAACTCAGGAAATCTCCATGTCGGATCTGCAAAAACAGGCCAAAGAGATCTTCTTCCAAGCCCTCGACCACGCGGGAGACCTGGAGGATTTTCTACGCAAGGCCTGTGGCGGCAACGCAGCATTGCTGGCTCGTTTCCAAGAGCTGATTGCAGCCCACCGGAATGCAGGTTATTTCCTGACGCCGTCGAATCTGGATGAAACTAAGGAATCCGATCAACCTGCGGGACCACAACCAACAGGTGCAAATTCCAGAATGGACACCAAGCCTTCCGACAAGGTCGGTCCCTACACGTTACTCGATCAGATTGGCCAAGGCGGCATGGGGTCGGTCTGGGTGGCCAAGCAGTCCGAACCGATCAAACGCAGAGTCGCCATCAAGCTTATCAAAGCTGGCATGGATTCGGGCCAAGTCCTGGGCCGCTTCGAAGCGGAACGCCAAGCGTTGGCCATGATGGACCACCCGAACATCGCTCGCGTGTTTGATGGTGGCGTGACAGAGCAAGGAAGACCTTACTTTGCGATGGAGTACGTTAAAGGCGTACCGCTGACTGAGTACTGCGACCAGGCCAAGTTGTCGGTGCGTGAACGGCTCGAGTTATTCATTCCGATTTGCCAAGCGGTACAGCACGCGCATCAAAAAGGGATTATCCACCGGGACCTCAAGCCAACCAACATCCTGATATGTCTGTACGACGGTAAACCCGTTCCGAAAGTGATCGACTTTGGGCTGGCCAAAGCGATGCACCAATCGCTGACCGAGCAGTCGATCTATACCGCGCACGGCATGATGGTCGGCACGCCGCTCTACATGAGCCCCGAGCAAGCCGAGGTCAACAACCTCGACATTGACACGCGCACCGACATCTATGCCCTGGGCGTGATCCTGTACGAGCTACTCACTGGCACAACGCCGCTAGAGCGAGCGCAGATGAAGGACGCTGCCTACAACGAAGTGCTGCGGCTGATCAAGGAAGTCGAACCGCCCAAGCCGAGCACACGTCTAAGCGGCAGTGAGAGTCTACCGAGCGTTGCCGCCGTGCGCAGCATCGAACCTGCCCAACTCACCAAGAGTATCACCGGCGACCTGGACTGGGTGGTGATGAAGGCCCTCGAGAAGGAACGCACGCGGCGCTATGAAACCGCAAACGGTTTAGCGGAGGACATTCGCCGTCACCTCACTGATGAACCGGTCAGCGCCGGCCCACCTTCCTTCCTCTATCGAATTGAAAAGGTTCGTGAAGCGAAATCGTAGTGGTGTCTTAGCTGCGGGTGTCATTGCCACAGCACTCATGCTCGGGGTCATCGGCACTACCGGCGGAATGTTATGGGCGCTATCGGAGAGAAAAACCGCGATTGACGCCCGCGAATCCGAAAGCAAGGCCAAAGTACAAGCTGAAATGAGTGCCGCCGCAGCAATCAATGAAGCCCAACGTGCTGAAGTAGCGGAGGCGGAAACGGCGGAAACGCTGCAAGAGGTTGACCGGCAACGTAAAGCAGCCGAAGCAGCATCGACTGAAGCTCGGGAAGCGGAAGAACGTAGTCGAGTGTTGAGATACGCCACAGACATCCAATTGGCCAGCACTTTGCTAGAGAATGAAGACACTAACGCCAATCAGATTCTGTTGCGACTCGACGATTACTCGCCACACCTCAATCCTAAGATGGCAAACAAGCGGGATTTGCGCGGATTCGAGTGGTATTACCTTAGGCAAAAAGCTGAGGGGCTCGGTTCGCTTTTGTTGACCTTCGAAGAGCCGATTGTTGATGTAGCTTTCGACCCTCAAGGCTTGCTCGTCACCGTCGACCAGCGGGGTGAGATCAAGAGGTGGAATGCAGAAACACTCGACCTTCAAGCGTCGCAGAAGATTGCGTTGGTGCGCGACGCAAGTCGAGTCGTGTTGTCTCCCGACTGCGCACGTCTCGCGCTAGCGGTAAACGATGACGTCTTCATGATAGATGCCCTCAGCGGCAATCGTCATGGAGTCATTGCTGCGCAAACGAGGGCTGGGCTCCAATTTTCGTCGAATGGAGAGATGCTAGTAACGGTTGATACCGATGCTGCTTGGTGGAATTCCGAAAACTGCGAGTTCATTGGAAGCCGCGATTTCGGATTCGAAACCGAGGGGATTTTTCCAGGACACATCGATCTTTCCTCAGATGGTTTGACGTTAGCTGTCGGGGGGCAAGGTGAAATGAAAGATGATTTCTACGTTCTGCAGCTGGAGCCTGAATATAAGCAAGTGGAGCAACTACAGTTCTTCAACGCCGGAAACGGTACTAAACAACTCGTTGCACTATGCCCCGATGACCGTACTTTATGGACAAGCCTAAAGCTTGGACGCTCCGTCCATCGCTACGAAATTGAAAATGGGAACTTTCTCGGTACAGTCGGACCGTTCACGCCTTCGCCTGTTTCCGCTCTGTATTTTGGCAAGGACTCCAAAGAACTTATCGTCGGATCGCTGGATGGAACGATTCGAGTCCTATCGGAGTTCCACAATGGTGGAACGGTAACTGGAATTAGTTTACTGGGGCACACGGCAGCCATTGTTGATCTGCATGTCGACGCCAACGAAAACCGCTTGGCCAGTCTCGATGCAGATAATCAAATTCGAATCTGGGATCTGAAACGAGGTCCCGTCGCTTACCGAAACGTTAGTGCTTACGGCTACCGCACCCACGTTTCCCCTGATGGATTACTTCTTGCGGCTTCAGACAGTATTTTTTCTCGTGAGGGCACGGATGTTCTTTCGTTGCGGGATGGCTTCACGGGCGAGCCGGTTGCCCAGTTCACTCGAGCTGATCAGGAACTGTCGACGTGGAGCGTTGCATTCTCCCCGGATGGTCACTACCTCGCGGCCGGGCTTGGTGGATTCAATCCAAATCGAATACGAATCGAACTTTGGGATATCGATGGCCGCAATCTCGTTGGTGAACTCGAACTCAATGAAGTGATACCAGAGTTTATTGCGTCCAACCAAAGGGGTGGTTGTTTTGCAATGTCATTCTCACCAAATGGACGTTACCTCGTAGCCGGACTCAGCCACGCTGCTAGCAGCGTTGGAGAGAGGGGCGAGTGGCCATTGGCTGGTGTTTGATGTCACGACTCAACGCCTGATCCGTCAATTGAGTGGACATCAAAACGCGATTTCCTCCGTCGCCTTCAATCCGAAGGGAACCCGACTGTTGAGCACAAGCCAAGACGGCCGAGCGATTGTTTGGGAAGTGGATAACTGGCATCTACAGCGAACGATGCTGAATCCCGAGGTTCAAGACAGCGGTACACGTTTGCGATTTAGCGACGGACGCTTTTCGCCTGATGGTGAATTGGTCGCGGTGGCGAGCAGTGGTGGCAAGGTCTACATTCACGATACGGAAACAGGCAATCTCGTAACGGTATTAAGTGGGCATGCGAATCAGGTGAAATCACTCGCGTTTACACCTGACGGCTTGACGCTCGCCTCGGGAAGTGACGACGGCACTTTGCGTCTGTGGAACACCGCCACTTGGAGAAATGTTCTTACACTACAGCCGGAAACTCGCTTTCTCGCGCAGTCTATCAACTTTACTGAGGATGGAGGTCGTATGATCACAACCTGTGGCAACCTGGGAACTCTGATCTGGTCCGTCAAATCGCCACAGGAGCGGGCAGGCGATCTGGCCAATGAGCTATCTCTTGTGATGGATGTCGATGCTCGTTTCACGAACCGCGTTCGAATGTTGTCTGAAAATCCGCTGCTGCTGGAAAGTCTGAATATTCTTTACGCAAAGAACAATTCCAGACGTATTATCTCGGCTGCACTTGCGGCGGTTCGGGCAAATCAGGAGGCAGCTGAAGGGAACTGGCGGGGTGCCGTTAGGCAGATGGAATTATTAGACAGCATGAGAGGGACCGAACCATCAGACTGGTTACGCATCCAGGGTTTGCTGCGACTTGCCAACGCATACCTTCATGAGGATCAACCCGAGCAAGCTGCCAAACTGCTGAATGACGCGAAACGCCGTATGATCGAAGATGGAACGATAGGGCACCTAGGGCAATTGCGATTTGATCTAGAATCGATGCCCGTCACGATCAGAGGCGTACGTGTTCGCTCCCCGGCTTGGAATGCGGGGTTGCGCGTGAACGATCAGGCTCTTAAGTTTGACGAGACCGAACTGAATCCGGATACTTTGCCCAATCTGCTTGAGAAACTTCAAAGCAAGTCAGTTGCTAGGATTTTATTTACCGTGAGGCGAGAGGAGGATGAGGCACTCGTCTTCTGTGATATTCCAAAAGACAATGCCGTGGTAATCGAGCTTGAAAACGAATTGCTTGAGGAAATTGATCGGCAACTCAGCGATGCCCCGGAAGAACCCGCGTTGCTTGATTTACGCCAAGCTGTTATCGCGTTACAAAGTTGATCGACGTAATACATGAATTGGTTATTGCCCCCTAAAGGTTTCAAGACACGCGCCGTCGTGGCACGCTAGCCTCGTCAACAACCGGCGGGCGTGAATTTAGCCGGATCTTTCGACGCAAGATGAGGTCCAATTGCGCGGCCAACAAGGTGTAATTAGGAAATCGCACAATCCGTAATCCCTTGTGACTAACGGGGTAACGACTCCTCTTTCGGAGCCCCGCACAACACACTCTTGTCGGTTTTTTGCATTCGACGAAGCACTTCTTCAAACAGCTGTAAGCGGTACGAAAATCTCCTCTGGCGCGAATGGCACAAGCCTAGGCGACTCTTGAGTCACTGAGGTTGGGCCAACCGAAGGCAATTTTGAGAGGTTCTTCCTGCTTGCGATGGTGAAGCCTGACCTAGATTCGGCCTATCTCGATCCTACTCCGGTGGCCGACACCGGTGAGCGAACCCTTTGCTTGCTCCGGTCGATGAAGCCGGAGCGCGTTGCGACGCTATTTATTGACAACTGCGATCCGTCGGAGCGACACGTCCCGCTTAGCATTGAGCGGTTTATCACGCTGAAGCTCAGAGCACGGTGGAAGCTCACCTTGGAACGTTCACGGGAACATTCGTTGGTGATGCTTTCGGTGGTAACGTTCGGTTATCAGGATTGGATGCAGGTATTCAGTTCGCGGCTTGCAATACTCATGCTCGCCGTGGCTTCGTTGATGCGGAAAAAGGTGCGAGGCTGGAGTCATCCGAAGCGGCCGCGTTCTTCAGACGCCTGTATGCGATCGAAGCACGCGGGAAAAGCTTGAGCCCTGACGCCCGTCAGCAACTTCGAATGACCGAAGCGGAACGTATCTGGAAACGCTTTCGCCAGTGGCTTGATGGAATACCGCCGGACAAGCGATTGCCGAAGAGTCTGCTTGACAAAGCGATTACTTACATGAACAACCACTGGGGAGCATTAACACTTTATCTAACCAACGGTCGAATACCAATCGACAACTCACAAAGCGAACGAATGCTTTGTCCGCTGACGATCGGTCGTAAGAACTGGTTGTTTTTGGGTCATCCCCAGGCGGCCGAGAGTCGTATGCGATTGTTTAGTATTATTAGTACCGCGGATCGGCATCACTTGATGCTGGATCAGTACTTGGAGTACGTGCTGCGCGAACTCTCGTGGGCGGATCAAAACGCGAAGCACGAACTGGATTTAGGATCGGACCGGCTCCTGAGGTGCTTGCCGGATCGCTGGGCAGAGTCCAACGCGGACAAAGTCCGTCAGTTCCGTCGCGAAGAGAACGCAGATCGGAGCGAAAAAACTCGCTACACCCAAGCCCGCCGCCGCATCGAACAGCGACAGCGCGAAAAAGAAAAAAACGCCCAAACTCCAACATGACCCTGCCGGGCGCTTATCGGCTGGAAAGAGGACCGCGCCAATTCAGCTCGCTTTTCCCTTGATTTCCGTACAATTGTTGTTGCCAGTGGTATCACTGGGGAATTCTCGGGCAAACAACAACTTGATCCATCACGTCTTTGTCAGGTCACCTCGGCGCAAACTCAGAACAGCTGCCACGACATTGGTTGCCGCTGGAACTCCAACGAACAACGGCGCGGCTATCGTGAGCGGACCGCGAATCGTCCCGTCGAAGAAAAGCATTCCAATCCGTACGGCAAGTGCGGCGTTCAGAAGTATCGATGTCGAACACAAGAGATGGTGGATCGGCCACCGCGGCTTGACCAATAAGCAGATCGCACCGAGCATTCCACACGCGGTCAGGTGCAGACCCGCAAGCAGAAAGAAATCAGACGCATCCGAAGTGATCATGCTTAGGCCAGAGACGGCCAAGCCAAGTAGCACCAATACGACGCTGCTGAGAACGGCAAAGCGCAAGTGTGCTGAAAGAGAAGGACGACGTGCGCGAGAAGAAGGCGCGTTCGAGGCTTGGTATGGGTTTTGAGACATACTTTTTTCACTCACTGCGCGGACAGCGGGGAGACTGCATGGCGGAATCAGCTACGAAGTGCATCGTGTGGTGGCGTTCGCTTCTTATTCTTGCAATACACAACGAGCAGCGCTAATGTGGCTCCGTGCAAGCAACTATTGGCGATCGCGACAAACGGCATTGTGAATGCGAACGGCGGGAATTCGAATACGTAGGTAACGACCAGGCTGGGAACATTCAGAAGCAACGTGAGCACTTCGGCAAAACGTTCCATCGGAGTCAATTTGGTAGGCTCCATCACCCAGAAGCCACCGGAAAGATTGCTGACGCTCCACCAATTTAGCAGTCCGTGGGCAATCGTAAGTATGATTGCCACGAACCGCCAACTCGTGGTCGTCGAACGCGACTTGGCGAGCAATGAGGAACTCTGTATTGGGGATGCGTATGGGTCTTGATGGATCATGACGCGTTCAATCTGCCTGATTCATTTCCCTCGCAATCCAATAAGCTTCGAGGAAAGCCAAGTGTCGAGATGCCCTAATAAACTGTTCAAATATCTACTTTAGCCTGCAGGCTGTTGGCCCGCAATCGCCTTCGGAAGCGCCGGATACACCTCGCCCCCTTGCGAGTCGACGGCGTTGATCAAAGTCCGTTGACACTCCCATAAGACGGGCCATGTTCACGGCGTTGATGATGCTGTCCACAATCCTGCCGGTGTCGAACTGTGGGGCGGCCCGATCCCGCAAGCTGTGTCGATCCATAGCCAGAGCTTGTTCGTGGAGCGACGGCATTTCTCTCAGCGGTGCGTTTCGCCGCCGGCAGCTTTAGCCAGATTGATTCGCGCAAGGGTTGCACTGACTTCTTGCGCGACGGAACGGTTTTCAACGAAACAAGTGCTTATCACCGACCGCAGCTGCAAAGAGCCATTTCCGTGATCACATTGACAACACTAGGTTTCCGACGCGGGTCGCCGAAAATACCCCAGGGCGAACCGTCCTGTGCACCGAAAGTGGATTCCCGAATCGCTGCACCAGTGGCCGACTTCGACGAGGGCTGTAACCTTCAAGGCGTCTGTGTTCGGCTCCAAACGCTACCGATGTGGATTTAGCCGTGATGTTCACGATTTCGGCCGATGCAACCTGCCGTAAAAACGAGTGAGCTCAGCATTAGACCAGATACGAAGTTCTTCACCTTCTCCTTTCCTTCAAGGAGTTGCGAATATTTCATCCAGGCAGACCGGATGCAAACCTACAGACATTTGTTGGCTGGATTGTGTAGGAGAGCCAAGGCTGTTTAATAGCTATCAATGACCTCACCGTTGCTGCGAGTACAGAACACTCCAATAACTTCGAGCGAAAGCGACTGACTTAGGAAACGCGCCGAACCATTAACGAAACCGACATTGGCACCGCCTGGATGACCACTTGCGATCTCATCACGGCTACCCATAACGTTGTTTATGGAGCCGTCGTCATGGCCAATACAATTGAGACCCGAGGCCCAAAATCCATGGGATCGCTCGCCGAGAGCGACCGCTTTCGCGATCGCTAAAGTTGACTTGTGCCATCTGTAATTTCGGACAGGCTAATTCCACGTAGCTGCACTGGCTCAGGAAACAGGACTCCGTTCCTGCCCATGTTCGAATTGGCGGCACAGGTTTCCTTGTTCAAGGAACGGGAGAATGCGACTGCACCTCGAATAAAGAGTTTGTGGCTCAGCACCAGCTGGCAGACATTTAAAAGTTGACTCAAAGGCAAGCAAACCAAGGCTTTGCTGCTTACTTATCAGCAGCACCTTTCGGCTTAAAGCCTGGATTGCCAACCCCAATCACGCCGACAGCGACTCGCGGACCGGCCGCCCCCGATGGCTGACTCTTTAAGTCGTCCTTGCCAGCGTGGACCACGAAGCTGCGACCAAGCACGAAGTGCAGGGCGGTGCCTTTGGAGACAACGTTCACCGTGGCAACTCCATCGGCATCCGCCGTAACATTGCCCAGATCGCCGACATGACTCTCTTCGCCCGGAGCACCGTGATCGTGGCCGAAGGGATCAAAGTGGCCGCCCGCAGCGGAACCATCACTTGATCGTAAATCGCCATACTCGTGAATATGAAAACCGTGTTCACCAGGAGTCAAGTTGCGAATCTTGCCGGTGATCTTCAAATCGTCACCTTGCTGGACCAATCGCAGGATGCCGCGTGTCTTGTTACCAGCGGTGGGGACCAAAACGGCAAGCCCCAGCTTTGGCAATTCCACTGTGTGCCCGTGCCCGTGATCACCGTGCGCGTCATGCTCAGCTGCTTGCTGAGCAGTTGCCGTCATTGGCAGGGCAAGCAGGGCGGAATAAACCATCGTGGTCAAAAGTCTTCGCATGAATTCAATCTCCTGTGCTGTGGAACAAATAAGTTGGGCCTAGCAAAACGTTGCCAACACAAATCGCAACAATCGCTACCCTTGGTAACTATAGCGGATTCAGCGACGTCCGTGATGCATAATATTAAAGCGGAAACGAAAATCTTTAGCCGCCAACGGAAGCCCGCTGTGATTTTCAATTCGATTCTTACTGTAAGTCCGAGGAGCTCCAAGAAATATCACAACGTGTTTTCAGCTTGCCAACAATTTTGGGGTCGCTTCCCAAGTACATTTGGTACCGCTGCAAAAGTGATGCCACTGGGATCCGCTGTGCTTCGTGAACCAACACGGGAGCCACTCCCGGCAGCAGCACCACGGAAAGTGGTCGCCCCAATGCTTGACTGAGCGGCTGCAGATAACGCTGCCGTTCCTCCTCGTCACCGACAATCAGAACCAACCGCTGGCGCCCCCCGCAGGCCAACATGGCGGGTCGAATTGCTTCTAACAATCGCCGAGACTCCTCGACAATCGCCTCGCTTCCTTCCTCTCCAAGTTTCTTCTGCGTCTCTTCCGCGGAAGCCCGCACGGCCTCTTCAACCAGCATTTCCAAACCTGCCAACACGGTCTGTTGAACATCACTGGCGGTTGCCGCATAGGGTGTTTCCAAGTCGTCAACCGCTAACACGTCCGCTGCCAATGATTGCCGCGCGGTCGTTTCCAATTGCTCGCGGTAATCCTTTAAATCATCGAAGCGTTTCCAAACTTCATGAATCGCTCCGCCGCGAGCCGATTGGCCGTTGGCGATCAACTTGGCGGCTGCCTGCAGCGTTTGCCGGCGGAGTTTTACCGCTACGATCAAGGCCTCAATCGCAGGCGGGATCTGGCTCAAACGAATCGCCAGTTTTTGATCCACGGCAGCTTGTAAACGCAGTTCGAGGTAGCGAATAACCGGGCCTGGTTCGGCGACACTTCCCAACATCTCTTTTTGAGAATGCACCCCCGCATTGGCAAGCAGGGCAGCGTGAACTTCCTGCGCCTCTTGCTGCCGCCTGGGCGCCGACAATTGATATCGCTGGGCTGCCGAAATAACCGTCTCACTCAGTTGTTTAAGGATATCGACTGTGGCTTCCAAATCAACTTCACCACTTCGCAGCAATCCCGCCAATGCTTGCCTGACGTTGACCAACATTGCTTGCACGTTGCGGGCAACATCTTCCTCACTCTCGGACCAGCGAAAGTTGGTTTGTTCCAGCAGGCAATCGAGGTTGCCTGTCGCCTGTGACTTACCCCACGCTTTCTTGGAACCAAACACTTGAGGGTCGGCCTTGCTTACCAACTCTAACAATAATTGCGCGCGTTCAGCTTCCAAGGCGCTCAGTGGTCCCCAAGCGGCCTGTTGCAGTACGGGCAGATCCAACTTCGCTTCCCGCACCAGTTCTTCAGTAACCTGATCGATCTGCTGCTTTGACTCGCCCGGTTTTCCGCTCCACTGCCTGACCACCGTCCAAGCCAAGCTTCGCAGTAGTTTCTTTTGTTCGGCTCGCAACGAACTGTCTAACGGACAAATTCCAAAAGAGCGAACGGCTGGTTCCAATAAGTCAACCGATCCCGGTTCTGAGGAGGATTGTTTCCTCGCGACGGCCAAAACAGATCCCGCCTGCGTGCTGTCAGCCCAAATGTAGTTGCCGATCGACTCGACCAGCTGGCCACGTCCCTGCTCGCCATCGGCTCGAGCCACAACGTAGGCGTCCACCAAGGGAGAACGCGCGGCGGGTACGCTCGGCCAGCCCGCCCCAGCGTCTCCGGGATAGCAATTACCAGGTTTGAGATAATGCTGCAGCTCAGCCAAAGCGGCATAGGTATCCGCGGTCAGTAACTGCTGTTTGCCAGAGCCTCGCAGCGGTGGCGCAGCCAACACGGGAATCAACTCCGCCTCGGCTAAACCAGCCTGATCCAGCAGGTGCCGGAGCAAATAGGCAACGTCCCACACCATCCCGCCGCCAGTTCCTCCATCCAATGAAGTAACCAAATAGATATGCGGAACCTGCTGCCCACATGACTCGAGCACCTTGCCGACTACGTTCGCCAAACGATCAGCGATCATGCGTCCGTGATCCACCATGGCCAATCGCCCCAGCGGACGCAAACCTTCCGTGGCCCCGGTGCGAGGGACATTGTAGACCCAACGCCGGCTGATCGTCGCTAGTCGATTCGTGCCAGCTTGACGATATTCATGGGATGACTTTAGGGGCGTATGAATGGCCAGATTGGAAACCAAACGGCCGTTGGTCTCAGCGAGCTGGGCAACCCCCACCGTCTCCACGTCAGTGTCGATTAACACCGTGTGTAAAGCTGGTGACTGATCTTCCTCAGCCCCGCCAGCTTTGGCTCTCAAATATTGCAGGCACTCGGCACCTATCCCACCCAAACCGACAACCAGAGCATGTCCTACAGCTCGGCTAGAGAATTGGCTAATGTCAGCGGATAAGTCACCCAAATCTTGAACTTCACCGCTGGTCAAAATAGTGCCCGAAACACTTGTAGAGACGCTGGGGCTAGTCTCAGCTGGGCGGCCAAAGACCCTCACCGACGTCGCATTTCCGCCAGAAGCTTGTCGTAAAGCCTCTACAAACTCCATACAACTTCCGAACCGACGTTCAGCGTTCTTTTCTAAAGCTCGCGCCACCACTGGCCGATCGGTCGGCGGCAGCGGCTCGAGGTTCGGTGAGCTGTGTACGTGCTGAGTAGCCAATTGAGCGATGGTCCGACCGCTAAACGGCCGCACCCCGGTCAATAACTCCTGATACATTATCGCTAAACTATATTGATCACTAGTCGCGCTGGGACGCCCGTCAAACACTTCGGGGGCCGCATAAATGGGAGTTAATCCACCGACCACGGAATGTTCCACTTCGCGCAAGTCTTTCAACAATCCAAAGTCGGCCACTTTCACGTGCCCACCGACCAACAGCAAGTTGGCTGGTTTTACGTCCAGATGCTGCAAACGAAACGCGGCACTCAAATAATCGAGGCCGTCAGCGGCGTCATTCATATAAACGAGCAGCGACTTGCGAGGTATCCCACACGATCCCCGCTCAATATGCTGTTGATAGATTTCTTCCAAAGAGCCATCCGCCAATTCGGTGACGATCACCAACTGGCTGTCAACGACTTCAAAGCGTTCAAGCGTCAACAAAAAGGGATGGTTCACTCCGCGGATTCGCTCCAACGACTTGAGCTCCCGGTTGGCCCGTTTCTCTTCCATGGTCCCAAAGACCAGCTTGACCGCCTTTTCCAGACCGCCAGGCGCGGAGGCCAGCCAAACTTCGCCAAAACCACCGCTGCCCAACAATCGCTTGAGGACATATCCAGGAATCGGCTCGTAACCGGCGGAAACTTTCGACTGCGTAATCGTGCTCATGACAACTCACTAAAGTAACTACGCCAAGCTTGATCCAATAACTCAGCCCGCAACTGAGGCCGCACCTTACGATACGCGCAGGCGTTTTTGACTTGCTTCAATAAATCTCTAGGGTGACAACGTCGCAGCGCTCGGTTTGCGTTGCGGTACTTACTCAATAAATAATTCGCCGCCTCTTCCTCAGGTGCAAAGCCCATCGACTCAGCCACGCTGTTTACCAACTGAACAAACTCAGCCTCGCTCGGGTCATCGACAAATATCTTATAAGGAACACGCCGCAGAAAGGCTTCATCGACCAGCGAATCGGGATCGAGGTTTGTCGAAAAGATAATCATCTGCTCGAAGGGAACCTGAATTTTCTTGCCAGTGGGCAAGGTTAAAAAGTCGCAACGATTCTCCAAAGGAACAATCCAACGATTCAACAACTCAGCCGGTTCAATTCGCTGACGTCCAAAGTCGTCAATTAACAGACAACCGCAATTACTTTTCATCTGCAACGGTGCCTCACACACGTTGCTGCGCATGTCATGACGAACCTCAAGATTATCCATCACCAACTCACCCCCAACGATCACGGTGGGGCGACGGATCCGTAACCAGCGTCGATCAAACTCTTGCGTACTGAGAAACTCATCGCTATCAGCCGGCACGGGAGCGGCGTGGTGAAAAGCATCATCTTGCAGTTTGATCAAGTTGCCGTCGTCGAGGATCGCGTGTGGAATCCAAATTTCCTGTCCCAAGCAGGCGGTCAGGCAGCGAGCAATCGTTGTCTTGCCATTGCCCGGAGGGCCAAACAGAAACATTCCCGCGTTGCTGTTAATCGCCGGCCCCAATTGGTCCAACAATTCAGCCTGATAGGAAATACTCCGCAGAGAGCTCGCCAATTGGTCGCGGTCGATCGGCTCCAACCCGGCAGCCTGGGCCTCCACACTCAATACGTAGTCGTTCAGCGTTACCGGGGCAGGGCCCACATACGAGCATTGTTGAGCGAACAATTGAGCCCGCTGCTGGCCGCTGTCGGTTAAGGAATAGTAGTAGTCATTGAATGGAGCTGGCCTGACGTGCGTAATCAACTTGCGAGTTCGCAGCGATTCAAGCAACGACTCCAATACGCGGAAAGGCAACCCAGTCCGTTCTGAAATGGCCCGGCCATGCAAAGTTCCCACGCTTGATATCGTTTTTACCACCAGCTGTTCGACAAAGGTCTCACTTAACCCGGTCTCGCTGAGAGACTGCGGTTCAATCGGCCAAAACGTATCATCGGACAATAAGCCATTCAGATAGCTTGACTCGACCGTGCGTGTTTCCAGGGCAAATGACATGGTGTTTCTGCGAATCTACGTATAAATCTTGACAACTTATCGATGCGACCGTCGCTCTCTGCTCAACGGACCTCAAAACATAGCTCGCTCTCATGCAGACGAGACAAAAAGCGAATCGCATCGCGGAAATCGTAGTGGCAAGGGCAGATAATCAGATTATTCCGCAAAATCGCACCCCACCGCAGAATGAGTGCGATGCAGCTTCATGTGGCCAATTCATCTGCCTGTCGTAACCAGCCCGCCGACCCGCATACCATCGCGCCGAGTTTATTCGCGCAAAACTAAAGTGTGCGCGGAACGCGACTACTCAACCGCTGCATTATCCCCGCCTGCTCAAACAGCCCGGTGACGCAGCATGCGCTACTGCAAAATCACCGCTGTTTCAGTAAGTTTCATAAAAGTTTCCGATTCTCTGTCGCCACCGCTTGCTTTTGCGTCCTAGAATTTTTTGGCCATCTATGTAGTGCCGTATTCCAGCGCTAATGCTTGAGGACGGGCCAACACGGGTGGTTCATTGGCCGGACCGAACATTCCACCACAGCTTTCCAGCAATGCTCCCAGAAGTCCACCTCATACCGCCGGCAACCCCCGACCGCTACATTGCGGTCAAGGGTGACGTATGGTTTCTCTCGGGAGCCACGCGTCCAGGCGAGGACATTCGGCACATCCCGATCGACGAGGAGCCATTCCTAATCGGGCGACGTGCGGGGGTCTCACTGTCGCTTCAGTACCGGACCGTCAGCGGCACCCATGCCAGCCTCGAAGTCATCGAGGGTGAGTTGGTTCTGAAAGATTTGGGTAGCACCAACGGCACATACGTAAACGGGGAAAAACTACACGAGCAGGCTATCCGTGTCGTCGAGGAAGACTTGATCCACTTTGCCGAGGCGCCAATTCGAGTACGACGGCAATCACCAAATTCTGAATACAACGGCACCATTGAAGAAAACGTCTGTGACCAAGCCTTGGCACTGGTCCAATTCGATCGTTTGATGAGCCAGAGGCTTGTGGTGCCCCACTTTCAACCTTTGGTAAAGCTCTCAACCCATGAGCAAATCGGTTACGAAGTGCTTGGGCGTGGGCGAGTTTTTGGTTTGGAAAGTGTGGGAGCAATGTTCCAGGCAGCAGAGCAACTCAGTCTCGAAGTGGAGCTTAGCAGGTTGCTACGTTGGGAAGGCATCCGCGTGGGCCGTGAGATCGGTCACGGCTGCCGACTGTTCATCAACACACATCCCAAAGAAATGGTTGGCCCCGGACTCGTTTCATCACTAGCAAAACTACGAGAACTGGCTGGTCCACAGCAAATGGTGCTGGAAATTCATGAAGCCGCGGTTACTAACCCCAGCATGATGCAGGAGCTTTGCTCCCGCCTCAAAGATTTGGATATCGAATTGGCGTATGACGATTTCGGCGCCGGGCAAGCCCGCTTGGCGGAGCTGATTGAGGCACGACCTGACTACGTCAAATTCGACATTTCTTTGATTCGACAAATTGACAAAGCCGACGCCCACCGGGTGAAGATGATTGAAACACTAGTTCGCATGGTTCGTGATCTCGATATCGTCGCTTTAGCGGAAGGCATCGAGACTGAAGCGGAAGCACAAGCCTGTCATCAGCTAGGTTTTGATCTTGCTCAAGGGTTTTATTTCGGTCGCCCCGCACCAGCGAGTTTATGATCCAATGCCCCCAGTTCTCGCAATCACAAGGAAGCCTAGGCAATGACTTTCAGCAAACATAGACGCCAGCAAATTCTCACCGACGACGAAGTGCAAGGAGGGCTGTTTCGCAAGCTCTGTGGTCAATGGTTATTGCTGTTGTTAGCAAACGGCATCGGCCTGACCCTTTGGCTGCGACTGTTCGAAATGCCAGACATGGGTTGGGCAATCATCGCGGAAGAGGGCTTCCATCGCTACATTCCAGTGATTGTGATGTCAACAATCCTGTTACCAGCGTTCATGTGGGATATCAACCGCACAACCCACCGTTTCGCTGGCCCCATTGGGCGATTACGCAAAGCCCTGTCGGATGCGGCGGGCGGAAAACAAGTTGCCCCGTTGAGTTTCCGCAGTAATGATTATTGGTCTGCAATCGCAACTGATTTCAACCGATTGGTCTCGCGAAAACCGCATGAAGATCAACAACAGTCCTCGTCTTGAACCTCGGTGCGGAATGCCAGCAATATCACAACTGAATCATCGACCGCGGCGAAGAAGAATCGCTCGACGGCGAGCAGCCGCAACGGTTGAGTTCGCCATCTGCATGCCGATGATCGTGCTGCTTGTTTTCGGAGCGGTCGAGGCGACCAGCATGATCTTCCTGAAACAGTCGTTACAAACAGCGGCCTACGAGGCCTCGCGACAATCCATTGTTTCAACGACCACAGACGCCCAAGTGCAGAGCCGCGCCGCCAACATCCTCAACGCGCGGCGAGTGCGCAACTTTCAAATCACTTTTCCTCGTGGGGCGCCCTCAAGCCTGGTCAGAGGAGACCTTGTTTCCGTACGGGTCGAAGCCCCCTCAGGGATCAACAGTCCGTTAGTTGGTCGTTTCCTTCGCAGTCGTGATTTGGCCGTAGAAACGGTAATGATGAAAGAATGATTATGATACCAATGCACCTTGGACGATGCCCTTTCCCCGAAGGCCCGCTGCATCAAGGCCGCGGACTCCAGCGGCACGCGATAAATAGGCGCTGGAATATAAGCCTTCGGCGAGGTGCAAACCGGCGGCAGGGCGCAATGCTGGTCTTCATTGTGATGTTGATGGCGGGCTTTATCGCCGCTGCGGCGCTCATGATCGGCGTGGCTCAGATGCAACTGGCCCGCACCGAATTAAGAACCGCTACGGACGCCGCGGCGAAAGCTGCAGCCCAACAACTGTCGCTGTCGCAAGATCGCGGCGAAGCAATCGCAGTGGCACGTCGCGTTGCCGCAGAGAATCTGGTGAATAATGAACCGCTCCTGCTGGCGAATGGGGACCTGGAGTTCGGACGCTCACTGCAAGATGCGTCGGGAACTTTCGTCTTTCGCATCAACCAAACACCGATTAACAGCGTCCGAGTTGTCGGACGCCGCACAGCCGGGTCACCGTCTGGAGCGATCCCGTTTTTCATGGGTGATCTACTAACTTCCGGCAGCTTCGAACCAGTTCAGTCCGCGATCGCAACTTACATCGAGCGTGATGTGGTGTTGGTGATTGACCGCAGTGGATCGATGCAGGGACGCAAGTTTCGCGACCTTACCAGTGCCATTAATATTTTCACGCAAACCTTGCGGGAAACCCCCGTGGAAGAAAGAGTGGGCTTGGCTTCCTACTCAACCAATTCACGTCGCGATGTGGGTCTTACCACGAATCTAAGCCAAATCGATGGAGCGGTGCAGGGAATGTCCGTCGGGGGCTTGACCAGCATTTCAGCCGGCATGATGGATGGTCGCACAATCATGCAGAATTCACGCTCCGCAGAATTTGTGGAACGGACCATGATTGTCATGACAGATGGCCTGCATAACCGCGGCCCCGAACCGCGCGGAATCGCCCGGCAACTAGCCGGTGAGGGTGTGGTCATCCACACGATCACCTTTGGTAATACCGCAGATAGAAATCGGATGCAAGAAATTGCCGCCATTGGCAGAGGACGTTTTTTCCATGCCGTCAACGGCAACCAGTTGAGACAGATTTATCGTGAGATTGCTCTCACGCTAAGCACCATCATCACCGAGTAAACACGATTATGCGTCCGCGCCGAAATCAAAGACAAGGCATTGTATCGACTGAGTTTGCGATCACGTTGCCGCTCGTCTTGCTGTTCTTCTTCGCAGCATTCGAAGTCTGCCGCTTTTCAATGCTGGTGCACACAGTGGATAACGCCGTCTACGAGGGTGCCCGACGAGGCATCATTCCCGGCGCCACCGCGGCAACGTGCCGAGCCGAGGCTCAACAAATTCTTGCCACCCTCGGCGTGCGGGCAGCAAACATTGTCGTTACACCGCAAACCCTCGATGCCCAAACTCCCGAAGTCACCGTCAACATTACGGTGCCTTTTGCGGAGAACAGTTTTGCACCGGTGCGATTCTTTTCCGGCGCGTCGGTGAACCGAACGCTGACGATGAGTCGTGAAGTTAGCCGATAAAGCCGAACCACGCGCCCCGGCGACCGGCGGGGCCAAGTAATCGCTGGCTGAGCCCGATTGCCGACGCCCGATTTAACGGTAAAATGGCAGAGGTTAATCCAGCAGCTTGCCTGCGGGCCCGTAGCTCAGTCGGTTAGAGCAGGGGACTTAGCGGTGGTGGCCTAAACGACCACGTTGGTCGCATGGACATTGCCAATGGGTTGCCACAATCTCTTGTAGCCAAGGGTTTGTGGTAGAATTCGTCAAATTCGGGGAAGGCTAAGTCGGCAACGATAGGCTAATCCCGAGCCAAGCCTCGCAAGAGGAAGGTGTAGAGACTGTACGGCGAACTCGTAAAGAGAAGAGACAGTCCAGACCACAAACTCGAAAGAGGCGGCGAAAGCCGTGGTTGGTACGCATAATCCCTTGGTCGGGGGTTCGAGTCCCTCCGGGCCTATTTTTCCACTCTCCTCCATCCATCCCGAACCTTTAAAAGCACCTCTTTAGGCTTTTCCCTCTTTCCATGGGGTGGAACTTGATGGCTCTGAATGGTCATCGATTGGGGGAACCAGAGTTGTCTTTTTCCCGGCCTTTTCCCTGCTTTCTGTCAAAAATGAGGGAACCGAGCCCGCTGGCTCGGCTCCAGTGCTCTTCGGTCACTTGCAGGCAGTGCTGTTCCGCAACTTGTCCCCGGCTGCGCGGTGGAGATGACCAAACCGGAAAATCTTTGCGGGAAGGTGAAACAGGACACCCAAAAACCACCACAAAGGGTGGATTCTACCGCAAAGGATCTTCGCGGCATCCACAGGGGAGACTATTCGTCGGCTCACATTCGCAATTGGTAAGCTCGTGGTCGAGTTGTAGGGCATCGATGGCTGAATCGGATTCGCGTAACGCGATTTTCTTAAAGTTTATAGCCGGTTCCAGATCTGGTATTGACCGCCGAAGCAGACACCACAGTCCAGGAATGCCGAATGTTCACGCAGCACGCTCGCAACAAGTCTCGCCGCGGCAAGCTAAGCCGTCTTAATCGCCGTAAATTCATTGTCGAGCAGTTGGAAGCACGCCAATTGCTGGCTGCCGACTTTATCGTCGATATGCCGACTAGAAACTTGGAATTGCAGGTTGCCGCAGACAAAGTTCAGGTGCTCGATCTCGCCACCGACCCGCCCACTGTCGTTCGTGAAGAAGCGGCTGACGATATCGATTCCAAACTGGTCAGTATCACCGCCGCTTCATTACTGGTCGATTCGGCTGTCGACCTGGAAGGCAACTCACTGGTGGTCAGCGCCAGTCGCATTAATTTTAGCGGTGGATCAGTAACAACAGCTGGTCGAGACAACGTGGGCAATCCAAACGAAGACTCTGGGGACGTTTTATTCTCCGCACAGCAAATCATCATTGGCGCCGGTTCCGTGATCGATACGAACTCAGCGTCAGCTGGTTTTGCGGATGGAACGCTGTCTTTAATCGCTGCCGATTTGGCAACCGATGCTCAGGTCTTCCGCGAACAGCTTTCACCGGTCGCGACGACTTTGCGTTCGGCCAAGATTGACCTCAGCGGAGCGACGCTGCGGGGGCGTGATATCATGCTAAAGGCCGATGGCATCGCGGCAACACGCTGGGATGATATTGGCGCGCTCAAGGATAACATTGGCGTCGAGTTGCTAACCCAGCTGCAGCAGATCCCTCAGATTGGCATCAGCCAGATCAGCCCACTTTCGGGTCAGGCAAAGGTCAAATTGTCAACTTCCGAGATCACCGTCCTGAATTCGACGATCGACAGCAGCACTTCGGTGACAATCAATGCGACAGCCGACTCGGATGCATCCATCAACGCGGTTGCCATCAACGGAACGCGCGACGACGGATCAAAGATCTTGGTTTCGGTAGCCTTCAGTACTTCTCAAGCCACGGCAAGCATCGATCTCGATGGCAACACTGAGGTGAACGCGACTCATCGCGTCGATATTGGCACCCATGCTACCACCACGGCTAACGTCGAATCCCGCGCTGATGCAAACTCGCGAGCTTCCAGCAATTCCGTGCAAGGCGCTTTAAACCTTTCCGGTGCCTACACCCAGGAAACATCGACCATCAACCTGGCCGAAGCCGCCAAGATCAATGCTGGAGGTACTGTCAAGATCGAGGCGACGGGAAAAGTTGAAAACACAGTCGGCGCCGAAACCTCTGTATTTGAAGATGGCACCGCCGGGCTGGCTGCTGCGGTAGGAGTCGACTACGCGACGATCACGGCCGACATCCGCGGGCAGATCACCAGCAACGCGACCGGCGGCGGAGCGGCTTTGACAGCCGCCGCGGCAAACATCGACCCCGCCGGCGATCGAATCACCTTCGATTCGATTCCCGCAGCGATGCCGCTGGTGGCCGGCGAGCGGATTGTTTACGAGCAAGGCTCTGGTGACTTGGGGCTGGACGACGGGCGAGAATACATCATTTACGACGCCAGCGATCCGGTTGCTGCAGCGGGCGGCAAAGTATCCCAATCGGTTCGTCTGATTGCCGCCGAAGCGATCGACATAGACTCTCGGCAAGTTCCTCCGGAGAGCGTACATACATTACGACGCATTTCAACGATTCGATTTGATGCTGCCGATGTCTCCACCGAAGCAGGGACGGGAGATGGTGTCATCGCGCTGGCTGGACTTCCGGCGGATGTGAGTAACTTGGTGTATCTCGGACCTAGCTTTGTTGGCAACGAGGATGCCGTCGGGATCGCTGGCTTGACGCAGAACCAAAACTACGAAGCGGTTCGCGACGGCAACAATGTCAAACTCCGCTTGCCCGGTACGACGGCATTCATAGACTTTGCCGCGCCGCCCGCTGGGACGCATGGATTTTCGTTTGTTGAATCGGTTGTCAGTTTTCGGCCGAATTCGAGCTCACAAGCGTCCGCCGTCGACAATCAGCGAAATACGATCCGGCTGCCTGCTGGACACGGACTGCAAACCGGAGACCTGGTGTTTTACCGCACCGACTCGACGCGAACGCTCTCTCGTGATATTGATGACTTTGGCCCTGGTGACACTTCATTGGAAACGCTGGGAACGGTGGCCTTGCCCGATGCGCCAATCGACGGATTGCGAGATGAACTGGGCTATCGTGTAGTCGTCGATCCGGACGATCCGAACCAGATTCGTTTGACGACATCGATCTTTGCAGTGGCTGCGGCGAGCATTCAAGATTTGAAAGCCGATTCGGGCAGTGGCCATCGGTTCGTTCGTGAACTTGGTCGACAAGGCATCGTCGTCAATGCCCATTTGGATGCAACCAATTCGGCCAGCACCGGTGCAAAACTGAGTGATAAAACACAGCCCTGGGCCGAAGTGGCCATCGGCGCAGCAGGTGGACAACCCGATTCCATCGCCGCCGGTGCCTACGGCCTGTTCAACGGCCTGCGAGACAAATTGGAAACGAACTCGGTCGACAGCGCCAAACAAACGACGCAAGTCGAAACCGATAGCAGAGACTCGCTGGATTTGGCCGGCGCGTTGTCCGTTGCATTCTTTGATCATGATGTGCTGGCGACGATCGCTACCACGGCGATATTGACATCCACCAGTGACTTGGTCGTTGACGCAAGCATTTCACAATCCGCTTCGATCGGAGCCGAGTCAACCGCGACACGGCGTGGCGTCGATGATTTCGAAGCTGGCCAGGACCCTGGTGGTGACGGTGAAGACACCGAAATCTCGGCCGCGGTGGCGATCGGTATCTACAACAATGACGCCCAAGCCATCATCGATAGTGAACGGGGCATCAATGTCAATGCACAGACTCTGGTCAGCGCTAAGGTCGACTATCCGCTACTGGCAGACTCAATTACCGCTGGAATGAATCCCTTCCTGGCCCTTGCCACAGGGGGATTGGACGGGGTCGAAGGAACTTTGGACGGAACGCTCGGGTTGACCGAGCTGTTCAACGTGCAGGTCAGCACGGTCGCCGGCGCGACTGGCGACGCACTGGCGTTAGCCGGCGGCATCGCGGTGACCGACACGACCAATAACGTCGTTGCCAGAATCGGCGATTCGGCACTCATCAATCAATTAGTCGATCTGGCGCAGCATGATCCCTCCGTGTCGGTGATTGCTGATCTATCGGGCCAATGGATCGAAGCCGGCCAGATGGCCTCTTATAACTTGGATATCAAGGGATTGATTGAAGCGCTTCAAGGTGGCAGCGTTTCTGATCCATTGGGATTCTTGGGAGAACTGGTGAATCCATTCGGTGTTAGCGGTCAGAACGCAGCGGGCGGGGTTATGCTGTTGACGCTGGCCGACAACCAAACGGTTGCCGAGATCGGTGATCAGGCGATGATCACGGCCGACGGCGTTATCGAAGTCAGTGCGACCAGCAATCTTTACAACCTGGCCGTCGTACAAACCGGCGCCCGCTCAACCGACTTTGGTTTTTCCGCGTCAATCACCGCCGCTGATATCGACAACCTCACGCACGCATCGATTTCGAATAACGCCAAGATCACCGCCGGCTCCCTGGAGGTTGCGGCCAGTGACACACTCAATCGCGTCGCCATCGCCGGCGCCATCCTGCGCGGTCGACAAACTGGAATCGGAACCTCGGTTAGTGTCAACCTGATCGATCAAGATGTCGCCGCTTTCGTCGATCGTAGCGACAACAGTACCGGCAATGTCGCGGCCAACGAAGACGTTCTTGCGATCAGTGGGCCAATCGACGTAACCGCAATTACCGATGGAGACATTTTTGCCTTGGCAATGGCTGGTGCGGCGCAAGGATTCAGGGAAACCAGTAGCACAGGCACCGAAGGCGGCGCCACCGCGAATGTCGATGCAAAAAAAATTGGGCCGATTGCGCTGACCATCCCCGTTGCCTATAACGAACTCAACACGGATGTTTCGGCACACATCAACAACCTGCGTGCCCGTTCGGAAGACGTCCACATCAATGCGCGGTCCCAACCTAAGATTCAAACGGTCGTGGTGGGGGCTTCGTTCGCCGTCCAAGCAGGAGCCAACGCGGCTCCCGGAAAACTAAATTTGGCCGGCGCCGGGGCAGTCGGGCTCAACACGATCGAGCAGAATGTAGCCGCCTTTATCAAAGACAGCGACGTGGAAACGGCCGGTGGTCGGGGTGTCATCGTCAAGGCCACCGATCAGTCTTCGATCGAATCGGATGCCGGTGGCTTCGGGTTCTCATTGGCCACCACACCGCAAAATCGAGCCGCACTCTCGTTCGGTGTCAGCGTGGCCGTCAACGATGTCAGCGGCACAATCCAGGCTCACGTCGAAGACTCGGTTGTGACCCTCAACGCGGGCGATATCGCGGTCGAAGCCAAGTCAGAGTCGACCGCCGAAGCGCTCGCGATTGCGGGTGCACTTTCGGCTCGTTCGGGCAGCCAGACCGGCGGTTCGTTCGGGGGAGCCGGTGCCGCAGTGATCAACGAAATCGCGAAAACCATATCGGCACAAGTCACCGAGGGGTCAAGCGTGACCGTTTCCGACGGTGCATTGACGGTGCAAGCGACCGACAACAGTCAAATCGTGGCGGATGCCGGCGGCGTCGGCATCAGTCTGAACGCTGGTTCCGGTAGTAGCGTCGCGGGCGCAGTTGGCATCGCGGTCGCGTTAAACGAAATCGCGAACAACATCACAGCATCGATTGATCAATCCACTGTTGATGCCACTGGCCATGTCTTGGTCAGTGCCGCTCTGGAATTTGTGCAGATCGATGCCTTTGCCTTGGCCGCTGCGGGCGGCGTCGCGGGTGGAGCCGGACTTGGGGCAACCCTGGCTGGTGCTGGCAGCGGAGCACACAACGACATCGGAAACTCGATCACCGCATCGATCATCGCTAGCCAAGTCGATTCGTCCAGCGGGCCGATCGACGTGCTGGCTGCCGACAATTCAACAATCGATTCCAATGTTATCGGCGCAACGATCAGTGTTGCGGCCGGTTCCCAAACCGGCTTCGCCCTGGCTGTGGGAATCTCAATTGCGAAGAACGAAATTGGGAATCGCACCCAAGCGTTCCTGCGGAACGCGACCTTGGACGCGGGCGGTGGAGTCGTCGTCAATGCAGACCAAAACTCGACGATCAAGACATCTTCCATTGCGGCATCGGTCGGAGTGGGGGCCGGAGGATCCACCGGTGCCGGTATCAGCGGCGCAGGTGCTGGCGCCATCAACGAAATCAGCAATCAGACGCTGGCCTATGTCGACGGCAGTACAGTCAGATCATCAAATGGGTTGCAAGTCCTTGCTAACGATCTCTCAGCCATCACCGCGGAAATCATCGCGGCCGCTGCTGCGGTCGGCGGTGGCGGAACAGGGCTTGGCGCCGCGATCGGCGTCTCGGTTGCTGAGAATCGTATCGGCGACGCATCGACCTTTGCAGCCGATCCGACAGCGTCTAGATCGTCACAGGCGTCGGTCGTTCAAGCGTATGTGAATCAATCCGAAATTGATGTGGATGGTTCTGTCGATGTTCTGGCGACCGGCGGGGGCACCATCAACGCCACCGTCGACGCGGTCAGCATGGCGGCGGCTGCCGGCGGTACCGGGGGAGCCGGTGCCGGTGCCGGTGTTTCGGCTACGAATGTGATCGAAAGAGAAATCATTACGATGGTACAAGACTCCACCGGTGCCGGGATTGATGGTCAATCGGGAGTCTTCGTGACGGCTTCCGATCAGGTGGAAATCACAACGACCGTATTGGCAGCTTCACTAGCGGTTGCCGTGGGTAATTTCTCGGCCGCCGGATTGGTGGCCGTTTCCAGCACCAATGCCAAAATCAATAACAAGGTTCAAGCGGGAATCCGACGCTCCACGGTGAACAGTGCGTTTGGCACGGTCACGGCCATCGCGTCTGAAAATGCGGTGGTCAGTGCGACTGCCACGGCCGCTGCTGCATCAGCCAGCCTTGGTGTTGGAATATCAGCTAGTGGCGGCGGAGCTATCTCCCATGGGGAAATCACCTCGGTCACCGATGCCCACATCCGCGAGAGCACGGTCAATGCCGCCGGCATGGAAATCAGCGCCTACGACTTTTCGATCGCAGACGTGCAAACTGAAGCCATCGCGATCTCGATCGGCCTAATCGGGCTGGGAGTCAGTGGATCATCAGCGACAAGTATCATCACGCCTCGAGTCGACGCGGTGTTAATCGACAGCGATGTCAACGTCAACTTTTTGCACTTGTATTCAACGTCGCAACCGGTTGCTACCGCCGATGCCGCGGGCTTGGCTGTCAGCAATGGACTGTCCGCGGGTGTTTCAACTGCCACCGTTGAATTGGGTGGCCGAGTCGGAGCGACAATCGACAGCGCCCAGCACCCAATCAACGCTGAGTCGTTATATATCAACGCATCGGCCTATCAATTTCAACCTTCACGCGCATTCGCACAGGGCTCGGCCGGCGGCTTGCTGTTAGGAGCCGACGCGACCGTGACGTCGGCTACCAATGAAACTCAGGTGATCGCAGCAATCGAAGACAATACCATTTTGAACATTCTGTCTTGGACCCACATCTTGGCCTACCAAGACGCTTGGCAAGAAGCTGATTCCAGCAGCTTCGCTCCCGGCTTGGCTGCTGCGGGTATCACCAAGGCGACCGCCCAAAGCAATACGACGACCATTGGAAAGATTGACGACGGCGTAAAACTGACGACCGGAACGCTCAACATGGATGTTTTTGCGACCGATACCAATATCGCAAACACGACTTCGGGGGCGGCCGGTGGAATCAGCGGTGCGGTAGCGTTGCCTAGCACGGTAACCAACAGTACGACAGAAACCCGAATCAACGACAATGCTGAAGTCAACGTGTCGGGAGCCGCTTCGATTTTCACCCACCATAGGGCCTTTCCGAACACCACGTTGACGGCGGCAGCTGGAGGTTTGTTGTCAGGTGGCGGTGGTATCGTTGATAACGACGTCGACTCTACCGTCACCACACGAATCGGCAATGGCGTCAAATTCAATAGTAATTCGCTGCGGGCTGAGGCACGTAACATCGTAGAAAAAGCGGACTTGGGAACCAATGGGAACGTCAATGCCACCGCCGGCGGAATCATCGCCGGAGTTGGCGTTGACAGCGACACCGTCTTAAGCCTTCGCACCCTGGTCGAAATCGGTGAAGCGGCCGAACTAAGTATTGGAGATTCGCTTACTGATTCGCTCGATCATTCGCTCACCATGTTGGCCGAGAACACGATCAATGCGACCGACCAATTGACTTTGCGAAGTGGTGGTATCGCGGCGGGCGGTGACAACAATTCATCGATTCGCACTTTGGTAAACGATGCCCAAGTGCTGATTTCACGCAACGCAATCATTGACGTGGCTGGATCGATCAACGCATCGGCACGCGGTCACGGTGACGTTTCGATTCAAGCCAACTCAGAAACTTATGGTGCTGCGACGGTCGGTGCTGGGTTGTCGGAAATCCGAATCACGCCCAAGAACGTCGTCAACGTCGGTCTAGGCGCAATGATTACGGCGATGGGTGATATTGACTTTTCTTCTGGGACTGACACGGCAGGGAACGAGGATCAGTACGACATCAATTCACGAGTCGACACGTTCGCTAGCAGCGTGATTCCGATTGACATCATGGACGCGACCGCGGAGCTGCTGCAAGACAACCAAATAAACATTTTTGCCGGTGCCAACGTGAAATCGGCTGGGAACATTCGCCTGCATGCCGAACGCTTCGGCGATCCCCAGATCAAGGCCCAGGTGAAAGCGGTCAACTGGACAACCGGTTTGACCAGCGCGATTGATGGTCTGTTTGCCGAAGGCGGCACGGAACAATTCAAAGGCACCGCGACGACCGACGCTGTGGGAACGGTTCTTATCGACGGGAATGTGGAAACGGGAATCCGCCGCAACCAAGTCCTGGAGATTGATCGTGTCACCCGAGCGAATGTACCAGAAGACACACCCGACTCGCCCGAACTGTTCACGGTCGTGTTGTCCGCTCGATCGACCGACGGCGTTAGCTTTAGCAAGACACTCACTCCGGTGACATCATCATTGGATGTGGCGCTGTCCGAGGCGTACAAAAACCTGGAACTGTACGACGAAAATCCAACGTTGAGCGCCTTCTACAACAACGAAATTACCCGCATCCATGCGAAGTTGGAGGCTCAAAATTTGCTGGAAACTCTCTCAGGAGAATTTGCCGGTACGAAGGTTCCCGTACAGCGAATACCTTGACGCTGGTCGTTGATCCGATCATCGCTCAGGCTGGAACCATTGATATTGTCAGCGATGGCGATCAGCTAGCCGGGTCCGGGACTGTCAGTGCACCGGGCGATGCCAGCGTGGAGATCATCAACAAATCATTTGCCTCTTTGGATTTGAAAGGAATTCGCATTCCCGATCAAAATGGTGGCGTGTTTTTCAATTCAAAGAACATTACCCCGATTGGGTCTTCGATGCCGTCGATCTTGGTCGACAACGTTGCCGATGTCACTTCACTAGAGCTGACCAATAACGGCAGTTTTGATCTCACCTGGCCCAGCATCACGGTCAGCGACAACGGGGTAATCGAGAATCTAGGGGGCAATGTGACACTTCGCAACTTTACGGCCGGAGCCGGCAGCATTATCGTCAATGGTTCGATCTTGGCCAGCACCCCGCGAATCTTGGCTGGCAACCAAGGCGCCGCCGCCTTCAATTCGGGCGACAATAGTTCCGCTCCTTACGAAACCGGTGGTGTGGCCTACCAGAACTGGAACGCATTGACCGCAGGGGGCCTGGGAGTCGACGGACAACCGATCGGACCAGGAACAGGAATCCTGAGCGTATCCCAACCGGCACTCGAAAACTATCTGGGCCAAGAACCAGACACCGTCAACGTTTTTGGCAATCGTATTTTTGTTTCCGCGCAATACATCAATCTGAATGGAGTGATGCAGAGTGGAACCGATGTTTATGAGTTAATTATTGGCACCGAGACAAACGACGAGATCGAATCGCTGCGTATTTCGGGTGCGACCGGAACCCGCAGCCTGACCTCAGTTTCAAACCCTAACTTCATTATACGATACAACTTTGATACGAATCGAATCATCGTTGAAGAAGTCCGCAGCGGCGGCGGCTACATCGATTTGACCGGTAGTATCTCAAACACTCACAACGGTGAATTAAGAGTGCTGGGTGGCTATTCGCGAATCAGCATCGATAACCGCACCAATCACGATCTCCAACTCAAGCGGTTGGACGTTTCGGAGCGCGGCGACGGCATCGTGATCATCAAAGATTTGAATAAGGGAACCGCGGCCAACCCAGGCGTGTCGATCTACCGAGTAGAAGGCGATAGCGTCCGCGCTGAGACGCCGGAGGGGAGCCATACCAAACCTAGCCTCAACAATCAGTTCGAATACGTTCCCAAAGATGGCCTGCGGTACGGTTGGTCGGTCGGCCAGGATCTGATGACGCGGACCGAAACCACCTATCGATCCAATTCGTTTCTGGGGTTTGATGCTTTGGCAACCGACCCTGATGCCGAAATTATCAACGTTGAAGATTTTCCTATTGGCACACCGCGACTGCTCGAATCAGGCGCCTACTTCTATACCGACACAAACCCAGCCATCGGCGCCTACCATTTCGAATCCAATTTTTACCAATACTCGGACAAAACTCCTGACGGGGGCAGTTCGTCTGGTGGCGTGTCGATTTTGGGACTGTCTCTGAGCAGTTACTATGAGCGGATCGAAATTCGTGAAACGGGAACCCGTTTCATGGCGACTCACTAGGTCGATGCCGATCGCCCTGTCGATATCAAGTTCTTGGGAGACCTGGAAGGTTCGATTTCGATCACATCCGGCGGCACCGTCTATGTTACAGACACGCTGAGCAATGCTAGCGGCAGCACGACCATCCGTTCGAACAACCGTGGCGTTCAACAGTTGCGTGACGGCCTGGTTAGCGGCAAATCCATCCAGATCACCACGGAAGGACCGATTGGATCAGCCGACGCACCGCTGCTGACCAACATCTCCGACCGACTTCCGCATGACTTCATTTCGAATCGTGGAGAAGCTGGCACACTAACGACCGTGGCACCAACCCAGTTCGTGTTGGTCGCCAGCGATCATACCGCTGGCGGAACGCCGGGATTGGTGTATCGCTATGCGGGCAGCCGTACCGATATCAATTTACGAAACGAGGACTTCTCCGACACCGCTCGCTGGGCGGTTCCCCAATTCCAACCGAGTCTTGGATTACAAACCAAGAGCAGCGACATCACGGTTCGCGAGATTCAAGGTGACTTGCCAGTTGCGGTCGTCGCCAACAGCCCACTAGGGGTTCCCGCAACCGGTGGCGATGTGAGTCTGACCGCACAAGGCAGCATCGTCCAAATTGACGGCGTCGGCTTTAGTTTTGTAGTCGGCACTTCGGTCAACTTGGTCGCCGAATCGGGTTCGATCGGCAGTGCCGACAAGCCTTTTCCTGTCTCTCCCGACTTTTTGAACGTCATCAAGAATCCTGAAAATCGCCTCAATGCCTCGGCCGCTGGTGACATCTCGCTGGAGCTAGAAGAGACAACGTCGATTGACACAATCACCGCCGGCGGGGATGTGCGAATTGAGTTTCCTGATGGTGTCCCCGGGACTTTGATTGACGGCAACACCTTCGCTGTGCGTGATGAACGAGCAATTGAAGAAGTCACCCAAGCGGTCTGGGGAGACTTGCAACTGACGGTCGAACTCGGTGCCAACGAAAAAATCGCTGAACGGATCAACGCGATCATCGCCTCGCGAAACCAAGCTTACGATGCCTATTGGAATTTCCGCTCGCAACAACCCGATCCATCCGTGTACGATTCCAACTTCCGCGTCACGCTGACTGATGATGAACAGGGTTTCTACGAATCTGAGCTTCGCCAACAGGGGACCGATCAAGGGTTGGCAGGCGGCGATCTAGACGCGTTTGTGGCGGCGGGAATTGCGACACTCCAAGATAACCGGACCGCCCAATACCATGACTTGCACGACGACTGGGGATCGCTCGGAGACACGTTCGATCCAGAATTCAGTTACACGCCTACCGGGGATGAAATCGCCGAGATTAACGCGTCAACCAAAATCTGGACGGTCGAGGAATTGCTGAACTTACAATCGGCGGCGTTCCTGAATGTCACCGATACCGAATTCGTGATCGAACAACCAAACATCATCGGCCGCAATATTTACCTGAATGTGGCTGGCGGAATCGGCCAGTACCAAAACGGGAAAACCGTCCCGTTGAAGAACGCTGATGGTTCAGATGCATTCCTGACGATTGACGAACGAGCCGCCATCGCCGCCGCGGAACGCGGCGATGTCATCTTCTTGACACAGCCGCCGACTCAGGTGGTCGCCCGCATCTCACCCAACAACACCATCCAGTTGGAAGGTTCAGGATCCGATTGGTTTGCACTCGGGTTTTCCGTGGGCCAATCGATCTACTTGGAAAGCAACACCAGAGATACGACCGATGAAGGCGTTTTCTATGAAATCATTTCGTTGGATGCGATCGACATGGTGCTTTCAACACCGACGCGCATGCAGCAAGATGATCCTCGCCCCATTCTGATCGCGCCAGCGATTGCCGATCCAGCGAACCGCGATTCCGCGACTCATCTACGAGTGCTACGTCGCGAAGACATTGACATCAACGCCACCGGATTTGTCCAAGCCGATTCAAGCCGTCACATCTTTCTTGGCTCCGAGGGGGACATGACGATTGACGGTATCTATGCCGGTCCAGAACAACGCGTTCAAATCAAAGTCAGCGGATCATTGAATACCACGGATGCAGAAATCATCGATGTGGCGGGTGGACGAATCGTCTTGGAAGCGGCTCGCGGAAACATCGGCCGAGATGAAGATCGACTCTTTATTGACAGCTCTGAGCAGGGCTACTTGACCGCGCGAGCCGAACAAGAAATCGCGATCGCCGAAGAGAATTTGGATTTTCTGTTCCCGATGAATTTGCGTGTCAATCAAGTCTTCTCGAAAGAGTCATTCGTCAAACTGTCGTCACGCGATTCGATCTTAGACGCCTTCGGCACCGATGAGACCAACATAAGGGGCAATGACATCAGCTTGGTGGCGGCCGACCAGATTGGAAACGAAACTGATCCCTTGGATATCGACTTAATTGGCGACGGAAAATTGGATGCCATCGCCAATAGCAGCATTCAAATATCGGAGACGGCCGGCAACTTAAACTTACGGCATATCGTCAGCTTCGATGCGCACGTCACGTTGACTGCTGACGGCTCCATTCTGGATGCTGTCGACGTCGAAGAACCCTACGATAACCTAGAAAATCTTGTCGATGCTGCCCCGATCGCTGGTAACCCTGGCATGGACATCGACGGCGCAAATATCACGCTGGTTTCTAAGAACGGTTCGATTGGGGTCCCCGGCAACGAACTGGACATCAAGACGTCGCCTCCCGACACGATCGGAAATCGGATCTTTACGTTGACAACGTCCAGCGCGCTGGGGACCTATATCATCGAGTCAATTGATCCCCGCTTGGACGAAAATGGCCTCCCAGCCCCAACCAATGACCTATACCTTGGCACGATCAATACCAACGGCAACGCAGCATTCATCACCGCACCCGGCGGCAAGATTTTCAATGGTCTGGCCACTGGCGAAATCAATGTCTTCGCCAACGAGATCGATTTTGGAACCGATTGGAAACTCTTGGCTCCGCAGTGGGTCGGCGGTCAGTTCACGCATCGCATCAGCGACGGTGAAACAGAATTGCGAATCCAGAATGAGATTCCATATCGCAACCCAATCAATCGGTTCGATGTCAACTTTAGCGGCGACATGACACCCATCGACGCTTTGGTGATCATCAATCGACTGAACAATGCATCCTCGACCGACCTCACCGCACCAGTCACGCCAGCTGATTTAGAGGGCTTTCGCTATCTCGATCCCAACAACGACAAGAAAGTAAATCCCTTGGATGCGTTGATGATCATCAACGCGTTGAATCGACAGGGATCTGGACGACAGGGATCCGGTGAGGCGACATCGCTGGCCGCCGTGGGCGTTGCATCGCCAGCAACGGTTTCCTTACGGCCCGAACCCAGCACCAATGGCTCCGATCACCAAATTCGGCAAACCTGGGCATACGATCACAGCCAGATCAAGGATGCTGAAAGCTGGCTAACCGATGACCAGTTCTTGGAGGAACTAACTGGTCGAGAAGAGATCCCCTTGATTCTTTTTAGCCCTCGCGATGTCGCCAGGCGGAGCGAGCATACTCTTCGGCACGTTCCTCCTAACCTCCGACTTCCATCGGCCCGCCGCGATTCCTCAATCGCTTCAAACTCTCTGCTGGCTGCCGCGAGTGAACATCAGCAACTTGCGTGGCAGCAGTTGTGCTGGAAGAATAACCTGGGGACAGGCATAATCATTTGTCACTAACCTGGCGTCGTGCGAAGGACTGGCTAGGGAATGACTGAAGAGGTGTTCGCGGAAGGTGCGGAGTCGAGGGCTTGCACCGTTAGCTATAAACAGTTTGTGCGAAAGGGGAGTCTGGGCACATAGCTTGACCGATCCTGTCGAGCAGTTCGGTGTAGGCCATTGTTAATAAAAATCTAAACACCGCTAGCGATGAATTGGCTTCGACGTGGCTGTTTGAAAAATAAAGACGCGGAAGAAACCACCGCATCTCAACGAGACATCCGTCTTTGATTACCGTAAACTCTATGCAATTGGAACCTCAACAATGCCCAGGTCAAACTGAGGGATTGCACGAACACGTTAAGGACGGAGGGAGCAATCTTTCGAGAAACGCGACCTGGCTCAATGCTTTGATGCCTGACTGGCCTCCTGCTCGAGATAGCGAATCAGGCTGGCCAATTCATCCGTCTTGAGAGTCTCATGAAAATTACCAGGCATTAATGATTTGGTTCCTTGACGAAGCTCTTCAATCTCATCTTTAACGATTTGAAATGGCTTACCATCGTTACCGACCATCATCAAATGGAACTCGTCCTCACTGCGAACAAGCCCGGTAAGAACTTGACCATCCAAGGTAAGCACGGTGGTCACGCGAAAGGCTCGATCGACATTGCGATCGGGCTGCAGGATGTCCTCAATCAATCGAACTGGCCCACGCCCACCCACGCCATCAAGCTGTGGCCCCACTACCTGCCCGACACCAGCCAGTTGGTGACAATTCGCGCAGTGCTTGGTAAACAAGGCTGCCCCGATGGCAACCTGGCCTGCTCCGCGACTGTAGGCGGCTAACACCTCCTGCATTGCCGCTTGCACAGCGTCGTCGGTCGGCTCTGCCAGTTGCCTGAGTTGCTCATACAGTTTTTGCTGCGTGGGCGTGATCACCGCTTCAATTTTGTCAGCCACGTTCTTATCCAACAGCACTTGAGCCGACATTGCACCAGCGTCAATCGTTTCCAGCAGAGGCGCGACTAATTCCCGATTCGCGACCAACCTTAGCGTGAATTGACGCTGGCCAGACGCGTTTAACTGTTTGGACCATGCGACCAGCTCCTGGGAAACATCGAGGGCCAACTCCGTGGTGGCCGCTTGCAACCAATTGGCGGGCAATCGCTCGAGCGATACGGCGTCGTCAACGCTATCAAATAAAATCGTCAGCAATGGCTGTCGATTCAGTGCAGCCATCGCACGTCCCACTTTCGCACGTTCGCGTAAAGACAGTTGCTGGCCGTTGAGGAGCGTATTCAGCTGAGGAAGAAACTGCCGCAACTGATAGTCGGTGACCAATTGCAATGCGCGGCGCAACGGTCCCACAGTCTCACTTGGCTCCAGCCAGTTCGGCTCCACTTGACCAAAAGCTAACCAAGCATAAGCACCCGCCGCATCACCGTCGATGCAACGCAAAATCACCTCCCGCGATTGCAAGTCTCGACAATCCCATTCGACTCGTTGAAGTACGTCGCTGCGGGGAGGCAAAGCAGTTCGCAACACTTCACCGCTGGCGGCGTCAACTAGCTCGATGCGATTTCGGTGATGATCAACTTGGTCTGGGGAACCATTATGTCCGGCCAGCAAAAAGGCGACCCGCTCCGGTGCGGGAAAACGATCGGTCGCCAAGGCTCCCGTGTATTGTTCACCCAGTGGAAACGAACTGGTAACTTGGATTTCTTCGCCGCTGCTAGTGCGACGCTGCTGCGTTGGCCAGCCAGTCCCAGTTTCCGACTCCCAAGCCACATCGAGCGTTCGACCGGCCTTTGCCAATTCCTCGAGGGCGGCCAATTCCAAGCTCACTCGCTCTGCTGCCCAAGCCCGCATACTAGCCTGCGCCGCCTCGGCATCGCCCAGTTCGATGGCGATGACGTTCATAATCTCTTGACGTTGCGCAGGCAGACGATTGGTAAGTTCCCGAGCCACCATGACCACATCGTTGGCTTCTGGTTGAGCCTTTAAGCAACGCGCCGCGTGGGCTAGAAACTCAACAGATTGTGAGGGTCGCGCATCGCCATCCCCTAGAAATGTCAGCAACGTCTTACCAGCAACCACCGAGTCCACCGCAACTAAAACGGTCGCCAGCTGCTCGCTCAACGGGCCCAACATTGCCTGGTCAAGAACCTTGGCAAGATCTTCGCTGGGAAAGTCTCGAACTTGATTACGAATCGCGATGCGTATTGTCTGCCGCAAAATAGTGTCGTCCTCAGCAGCCTGACTCCAAGCATCAAGCAAATGCGGAACGAACTGATTGGCGGGAACCATCCCTAGTAGCTCGGCTGCCTGACGCCGCACGTGAGGATTCACATCATTTAAAGCAGCCACGGCAGTATCACGAGCCATGACTTTAAAAGCAGCTTGCTGGCGCCCAACCACTAACTCGACCATCGCCCTCAAACCATGCAACCGAAGTTGAGCAGACTGGCTGTTCGATAACTCAGCTTCGCGAAGCAATTGCTCAGTCAATTGCCCTCGTCGAAGTAGGTACCAAAGGGCGACAATCCGCTGCCGCACTCTCATTTGCCCCGCTCTCACTTCTTGATTAGCAATTTCAGATTCTTCCACCGCAGAGTCTGCTGACGTTGCGCGTAGCAATTCTTTGGCGTCCGCGTCCAAATTGGCATCCGGATGCCGCAAGCTGTGCGCCAAAGCCAGATCACGGCGGACAAGATTGCAACTCCCCCAAGCATCGACTAATGGCCCTTCGCTGACCGCTAAAGATTCTTGCAGGCCATCCTCTTCATGGGCCCCGTTACTGACGCGGCTAATCCGCCAGATCCGACCACGAAAACGATCACGTCCCGGGTGATCTAGGGGAACCTCATAATGGCCGATGATCTTGTTATAAAAGTCTGCGACATAAATTGCTCCGTCGGGACCAAGTCGAACATCGACGGGGCGAAACCAAGGATCATCACTGGTCATAAAATCGGGTAGAGGAATCGCACGCGCCGAGGCGCCTGTATATTCGATGCGATTCCGGTTCAGCCGAGAGGTCATGACATTGCCGCTCAATGTCTGATCGGCCAACTCGTCAATTCCCAACTCAGCCGACAAGAACTCGACACCAGAAATTGCCGTGCTACCGTGCAAGTGGTCCATCATGGGAGGAACAAATCCCAAACCATCATCGGGACGGCCGAAGCTCGGGTAGTAGCCGCCACGAATTAATTGGCTAAGTGGCTTACTGTGGCAATCAGCGGTGAAATAGTAGCCCCAGGCGTCCATGGCGCGGCCAAACGGATTGACCTGTCCCCATGTCACCTGCTCGACACGACTGCCATCGGGGCGGAAGCGAAAAGAGTTCCCTGAATGCATGGTAATGGAGTGTCCATCCTTACCGGCAACCGTCGACTGATTATTAAAACCATGGTTAGCATAAACCCAACCATCAGCCCCCATTCGCATTGAGTTGATCATGCCATGAGTATCGCGGGTGGTATCAAATGGGCCTAGGACAACCTCTCGCCGATCACATACACCATCACCATCCGTATCGCGAAGGTAGTAGATGTTTGGAATGCTGAAACATAAGCAACCATCACCGTAGGGTAAGACACCGATTGGAATATTGAGTCCAGTGGCAAAGACAACGGCCGTGTCGGGTACCCGATCACCGTCGGTATCTCGCAAGATGCGAACCGAGTCTCGCTTTGGCTGCTCATCGCCCGCTGGATAAGGGTATTCAAAGCTATCGGTGACCCACAGCCTCCCGCTGCTATCCCATGCCAAGTTCATCGGCTTGGCAATTATTGGCTCGGCAGCCACCAGCTCGACCTGGAAACCAGGTGGCAAGTGAAAGCCAGCTCGTTGCTCCTCAGGTGTGCGCGGTCCACTAGGACGGACACCTGCCCCGTACCAATCAGACGGCGAGTTGGGTTCGGCGGCACCGACCACATGTTCACCATCAAGTCGATCCGCGGCCCAGCAGCGGTGCTCCAACTGCGCTGTAAAACCGAAGAGAAACGCCAGAAACGACGGTATCAGCAGATATTTCATACCGAAAAAGCACAAGCAAGTGGAGGGAAGGGGAGAGGAGGGCAAGGGAAAACCCGACCAAACAATCCTCTGGGTTCTCCTGTCCAACTCCCATCTTAAATGATTCCCGCCCCAACAGCAAAACCCGCTCTCTAAGGAAAAACCTTAGTCACGCCGCGATGTTGGTGATCCAACACGCCTGCTCGCCAGCAGCAGTGCTGACTGACAAACCAGCCGGTTTAGAAGTGGTCGCATTTCTCCTGCGCGAAGCTGGTGCCTAACGTCCACCAACCAGTCCAAAAAGCTGCTGCCCAGTGAATCACTTGCCAAGACTCGAGATTCCATATCTAAAAAAGTTGCAACTCACTCACCAACTCGCTACGTTCCAACAACCGATTTTCAAGAATACTTATCAAACTCTTAAAGTGTCATCGATCTGATACATGCACAACCTATCATCTCTGCACAGTATGAGACTATGCGGAAAACGGCCATGGCGGGCGAGCAAGTTTGAGGCGATTCGCAAGTTAGTTTTCGAGCGTTTTGCCGAGCGGTTGCTATGCGCTGCGGATACAGCCGCGATGGAAACCGAGCTTATATATCAACTAAATCGCCACCGGGTAACGTCACCGAAGACCATCAACTCTGGTGCAAGTGACATCAAAACGACAACAGGTACACAGCCGCTAGCGATCAATCGCGAACTAGCGCAAGCTGCCAGCGAATACGCCAATAGCATGGCGGAACTCAATTTTTTTTCCCACATTCATCCCGAGACAGGAGTGACGGCTAATTTGCGAGTCCGTCAAGCTGTTTATGAACTGGCCAGCTGGCTTGGCGACGACGCCAACAACGTCGAGTTGATTGCTGGCGGGAACTCGCTCGTCGATCCGGCTGCGGCGTTGGCTGAACTGCTAGACAGCAATGACAACAGCAATCAATCACGGCGTGACGCATTGCTGGGAGTGGACGAAGTATTTGCCGCTCATCAAGAAATTGGAGTCGGGTTTGGCAGCCGGCCCGCAAGTGCCTTTGAAAACTACTGGGTCATCGCGCTTGGACATCGAGCCGCCGCTGACCGATTTATGACCGGGGTTGTTTACGATGATGTAAATTTCAACGGCCAGTTTGACGCCGGGGAAGGTATTGCGGGAGTCGAGGTCAAATCGGGTGCGTTGATTACTCGATCCGATAGCACGGGAGCTTATACCCTACGTGTCGGCAGTGGGGTTCATTACCTGGTGACCAGCGGTGTTGGGCTAAGTTCGCCAATCGAACAAGCAGTGATCGTTCGCGAAGACAATGTTCAAGTCGACTTTATTGCCGGCGGCGATGCCCAAGTGAACTTCCGCTCACGATCGCTTTGGACCGCTCCGTACCGTCACGTAGATGTTAATCAAAATGGCACTGTCGAGCCACTCGATGCGCTAGCGGTCATCAATCATCTCAATCGGCATGGCGCCGGCAGGTTGGAGTGGACAAACCAACAACCGATCATCTCCCACATCGATACCAACGGCGATCAATTTGCCAGCCCCCTCGATGCGCTCTTGGTAATTAACTACCTGAATCGGCGAGTTGGCGAGGGCGAGGCCAATGTATCCGCACCAGCGCCAGTTTTTTGGCTGGCAGGGCTCTGGGATGGGACAGAAGAAAAGACCAGTCCGGCGGCTGAGGAAGGTTTTGATCCCTCACTCGATACGCTAACCTCTCCTTCTAGATTCTCAACGACTTATGACTCAGCATGACGATGCTTCGAGATTCGGGCTAAAACGCAGATCTTCCAGTGAATTACTTAGCAACCGGCGTCACCGACGGCGCTACCTCTATCAGCAGTTGGAGGACCGGCGCATGCTGGCCAGCGAGCCGCTGGAACAGCTTGTTAACACCTTGGTCCCTCGCCTGCAGACCAGCGAACAACAATCCACGGCCATAGAAATTGCCCCCAACGGCGATACATTAGTCGTATTCAATGGTCGCGGGCCAACTGACAATGATGGAATATTTTTCAGGAGGATTCCTGAGGATGGTGCCGCGTCGACCGATCGGCGTGTCAACACGACCATTACTGGAGCACAGCAGCGACCAAACCTAGCGGTCTATGCAGATGGCAACTATGTCATCACTTGGGACGGTCGCGGCCCGGGTGACCAGCAAGGAGTATTTGCCCGTTGGTATGACGTGAATGACCAACCGTTAACGGGCGAAATTTTAATTAATCAGGTCACCCCCGGCTATCAGGGCAACAGTGATGTGAGCGTTGGTTCCGATGGTAACACCATCATCGTATGGGAGGGAACGTCAGGTAGCGCAGAACCCGAAGGTATCTTCCGACGGTGGTTTGACGCAAACGGAACTGCGATCAGCAATCAACATCGCATCAATGCGACAACGTCGGGCACTCAAAACTCGCCGGCAGTGGTACTCGGCCCCGAGAATCAAGCGATCGTGACTTGGAGTAGCCACGATTTAGCAAATGGTCGCTGGTCAACTCGCTTCGATATTCTCCATGAAACGCCTTTCGTCACAGGTGAGGAACGATTGCCCGCGGCCCGCAACGAGCGACTCGTCTCCGCGGAAACCGCCTCCAGTCAGCAGCAAAGTCGCGTGGGCGTCGATGATATGGGGCGGTTCCTCGTAAGTTGGTCCGGCTTTTCCCCGGAAACGGATTCTTGGAATATCTACAAGCGGCACTTCGCAAATGATGGGACCCCGCTAAGCGCAGCAGACCAATTGGTACATTCACAGCGCGGTGGAATTCAGAAGGATCCTGATTTGGCAATGGCCGAAGATGGTCGTTACGCGATTAGTTGGACTTCAGGAATTCCAGACGGCAGCGGTTGGGAAGTGTATGCCAAATTTTTCGGCTCCGGTGGAGCCAGCAGTTCCGGGGAGTTTATCGTCAGCGAGCAGGCTGGCGAAAACTCGGGGCATCAAAACTACTCAGCAATCGCACTCGGCAGCGGCCCGTTGCAAGTCATTTGGAGTGGCAGCGGGGCGATCGATCGTCGCGGTGTATGGCTGCGTCGCAGCCTGCTTGCGCAACGCCCCAGCATTAATCCGGTACCCCCGCAGACCATTGACGAGCTAACGCCCATTAGTCTTCAGATTACGACGGTCTCCAACAACTCGGAACAACAAATTCGTTATGGTCTCGAGCCATTTTCCCATCCGGCGGGAATGGTCATTCATCCTGTCACCGGCATGTTAACTTGGACACCGAGCGAGTTGGATGGGCCGGGTGTCTTCACGCCCGTTGTCATTGCGGCGGACGCCGATGATCCCCAACTTGCCGATCGCTTGCCCATTCAAATCAATGTCCGCGAGGTAAACCTCAGACCGCAGCTTATGCAGCCAGTCGACGTCACCATTGACGAGGGCAGCCGCTACGAAATTCGATTGCTTGCTGCCGATCAAGACTTACCAGAAAACCAGCTCACATTTTCGTTGCTTGAATCGCCGTCTCCACGACTGCAACTCGACTCTGTGACGGGCGTGTTAAACTGGCCGACGAATGAATTGGATGGCCCTGGCTCCTATCAAATAAGAGTCCAGGTCACCGACAACGGAGTCCCCTCATTACATTCGACTACGTCTTGGACCGTTCACGTTCGCGAAGTCAATCAAGCACCCCATCTGGAACCGATTCCCGACCAGCAGATACCGGAGGAGCAAGCTTGGCAATTTGCCGTCAGTGCCTTCGATGACGATCAACCAGTTGCAGCAACTGGTCTATCCTTTTCGCTGGATAATGCGGCCAAAACTGCCGGCATCACGATTGACAATGAAGGCTTGATCGAGTGGACACCCAACGAGCAACAGGGGCCGGGCAGTTTTCCGGTCACAGTCACGGTGCGTGATGCCGACGGTGCGGAGAGCCAACGGAACTTTACAGTCCATGTCACGGAGGTCAATCAGGCTCCTCAATTGGCAGCGATTGCCAACCAAGCAACCACCATCGGGCAAGAGGTCCGCTGGGTGAACATCGCCAGCGATACTGATCTGCCGGAAAATAGCTTGAACTATTCCATCGATCCAGCAGCTTTGGGGCTGGGTGCGCAAATTAACCCGACCAGTGGTGAATTTACTTGGACACCGGTCGCAGCGGGCGCGTTCTCTTTCCGCATCACGGTCACGGATAACGGCACGCCACCGTTGCATGACAGCCGGTCGGTTTTGATTACAGTAGACACCGCTTTCAGACCTCCACAATTGCAACCGTTGCCCGAACTCACCATACCCGAGCATGACTTGCTGGAGGTCACGATTGCAGCAACACCCGGAGGTGAGAACCGCGAAGTTCGCTACCGACTGAGCGACGAATTTCCAACGCATGCGAACTTGGATGCAATCACAGGTGAGTTTACCTGGCGTCCCTCGGAACGCGACGGGCCGGGACGGTTTGTGATTCCCATCGAAGCATTTGATCCCGCGGCACCTGAGCTCATTGACTCCGATCGCTTAATCATCAATGTGTCAGAAGTGAACCAAGCGCCGACGATCTCTGTTCCGAACGCAATCACAATCAATGAAGGCGACTCACTGCGGGTAATGGCGACGGCGAGCGACGAAGATTTTCCCGCGAATAACCTACGCTTCCGCTTCGCTGACGCAACGGCGATCCCCGCCGGCATGCACATCGATCCGCAAACGGGCGTGATCGAGTGGCAAACCGACGAAGGCTCCGGACCCTTGATGACTCCGATCAGCGTGCAGGTTGTCGATAACGGCTCTCCCCCGTTGCACGATACTGGCACATTCATGCTCACCGTTCGCGAAGTCAATCGCCCTCCCACAATCCAACCGATCGCCGATGTTACGATTGACGAGATGCTGGGCTGGCAATTGGCCGTCACGGCGACAGACCCCGATCTGCCTGCAGATACGCTGTTCTTCGAACTGGACGAGGAAGCGGTGGCGGCCGGTTTGCGAATCGATTCCCAAGGTCTGATTCGCTGGACCCCCGATGAACAACAAGGTCCAGGTACTTATCCTGTTACCGTGACCGTTTCGGATGACGCCATGAATGCGTTACGAACGAGCAGCACTTTCAACGTTCTCGTCAACGAGGTTAACCGACCACCAAATCTCCAACCCATCAATGACTTCGCCGTCCGCCCAGGAGAGTCAGTCAGCTTTACCGCACAAGCTAGCGATCCCGATCTACCAGCCAATCAGCTGAGCTATTCCTTGGCTGGAGAAGTTCCTCCAGGTGCGACGCTCGATAGCCAAACAGGCAGCTTTCACTGGACCAGCAACAGCTTGGCCGAACCGACTTTCTATAGTTTCTGGATCAACGTTAGCGACAATGGCGCCCCGCCACTATCAGCAACACAACCGGTCGCGATTGAGGTGCTTCCGGAAATTTTGCTGCTAACCGAAGATGATCGTTTTGTCACCGCCTACGAACAAAGATTCGAGTTGCTCCCGAACAGAAATCGGCTGCGTTTGCGATTTACAGACTTAAGCTTTGACAACCACGATGCTGATTCCATCAATGACGCTTTTGAAATCGCACTCGTGGACGACCGGGGAATTCCGCTAGCTCCGATTATTAGCCCCAACCGAGACTCATTATTCAACCATACTGAGGATGAAGTCGTGCTGCTGGGTGCGGGCACATTCGTCAGCCACGAAGGCGCAACGACGATCATCGAAATTGATGTCTCGCATCTGCAGGCCGGCATGCCTCTGCGGCTAATCCAGCGTTTGGTCAACAACGACGAAGATAATCAAACTCGCGTGACGCTGTTCCCCGGCGTTGAACAGATTTCGGGACCAGCGAATCTACGAATCCCGCCTGCAAATCCTGCTGAGTTTGCCCCCTCGCCGGTCGCTGCCCAGTCGACCGTTACTGCGAGTGACTGGAGACACCTTACCGATGCCACTTCAGCGGTTGCCCTGGCGTATGACCACACCACCTATGACATTGACAGCCAAGTAGTGGCGGCCGGTGTCACCATCACCAACAATGGTCTCTACCCACTTCGCGGGCCACTTTTATTTACCGTCTCTGAGACCGACAAACTAGCAGTCACACCGATTGACTACACCAACGTAACGCCTCGCGGACAAACGCATGTCTCGGATCTATTCCCACCATCCTTGCTTGGAGCACCCTACTATGACATCACCGCTCTGACCAACAATGGTGACTTGCAACCGGGTGAAGCAGTGAGGTTCATGCTACAGTTTCGCAATCCGACAAATGAAAGGTTTGACTATCGCGGCAGTCTATTGGCAACAATTAATCGTGCCCCGGGATTTGTTACTGACCCACCGCTATCGGTTCGCCTCAACAATCCATACACCTATTTCTCATCCGCGATCGATCCCGAAGATGATCGACTAAATTACCAACTGCAAGCGGGTCCGGTGGGCATGTCCATCGACGCGGAGTCTGGCCAACTGCAGTGGACTCCTGGCCCGGAGGCCACTGGAAGGCACGTGATTGTGATCACTGCGACCGACCCGTTTGGATTGAGCGCCCGCCAAACATATCAGTTACATGTCGTCGATGACCATCCTTTAGCGAACCAACCACCTACCTTTATCACCGCCCCGGTTGTGGATGCCTACGCGAACCAGCAGTACGTGTATCGACCCCTAGCAGCCGATCCAGACTTTGATGCACTGACTTATGATGTCGTGATTGCTCCCGACGGTTTCCAAATGCCGACGGAGAATGCTGGACCCAGCCACGAAGCGAGCCTGGTGACCTGGACACCCACCGTGGCGGACGTCGGCCGCACGTTTAACGTTACGCTCCGCGCCAACGATGACAGAGGAGGGGAGGCTTGGCAAGACTACACCATTCGAGTGCACCCACTTGCGGACAATCTGCCGCCGCTGATCGTCTCGACACCGGAGACCGAGTTTCTGTTGCCGATTTTTCAACTGCCGGAAGCCGTTGGAAACGTCGCCCCCGAGGAAGTTATCGAACTGCTAGCCGTTGGCCAGTCAACCACGTTTCCTGCTTCGGTAACGCTACCTCCCGATACCTTGTTAACAACAGCTGATGTTGTCTTTGTGATCGACGAGAGTGGTTCCATGCGCGAGCAAGGCTGGATGCAAGAGCTGATCCCAGCACTCGACGCGGCCCTGATCGAGAAAGGAATCGGCAATAACCAGTACGCCCTCGTTGGTTATGGATCGTTCAGCGAAATTCCTCGCATCGTTACTGAAACGCTCGACTTCGAAGTCATTCTCTACGGTTCCAGCGGCGTAGCAATTGATCGGCAAGTCGTCCGAGCGGGCACACCCATTGAACCGATCCCATTGCCGACAGATGATGATTATCAACTCGCCGTAACCCGATATCGCCCGTTGCCAAGTGAGCCCTCGGAAGCTTCACTCGACCCGACCGCTGACTTGGACTTTCAATTCATTGCTACGCGTGAAGAGAACTCACCAATCAATCGTGAGAACTGGGGGCACCACTCTGGCACGCTAACAGAAGGACAGACCGAAATTGAGTTTATCGCCTCGGCGGGCGACATGCTGATGATTGATGGCGTGCTGGGTGACGGAGTTTCAGCCAAATTGCGAGATCCAAATGGCAATGTTGTTGCCGCTGAGTTCTCGTTGCTGGATGATTTCTCGCCGACACTGCTCAGACATAGTGGAAGCTACCAACTGCAGTTGACAGGGATAACGGCGACTCCGTTTTCTTTACAATTACTCTCGCCTCTCCTGGACGGATCCTCTTTGAGTTTGGGGCAGACCGTTGAAAGTTCGCTGGCAACCAGCGAACACGTGAGCGTTTACACATTCAATGCTGATGAAGCGAACCAGCTCTTCCTCGATCGGTTGCGTCCGGCAAGCGGTTCTCTGCTGACCAACTCCACTGCTAACTTTGACCTTACCCTCGTCGGCCCCGAAGGCGTTGTCGCGGAGAGCCGCATCCGAACTGATTTATTTGGTGCGGCCCCTCTCGATTTACCCTACGATCTTGGCGCGGTTCCATTAACGCAAAGCGGTGACTATGCGATCATCGTCTCCACCAGCGAGTTGGCGACCCACTCGACAGCCACTTCATATTCGTTTCAGCTTTCTAATCTAGTTACATCAAGCATTCCGCTTTCTCTCGACTCGCCATTTAGCGACGAGCTTGAAAATGCGGCGGAGGCAAACAGCTATGAATTGATTCTGTCGGGAAATTCGTTGCTCTCAGTACAACTCGAGACCCCACAACACGCCGCTGCTTCTTGGACATTGCTTGATCCAACGGGGCTACCCATCAGCAGTGGCGAGCTTACCAACGGTCTCATCATTGACGCCCAACCGATTCGCAGCAGCGGAGAACATCGCCTGCTAGTACAAGCCCATGCGAATAACCTGGAGACGGTTGAATTCGAGCTACTGGCCTCGGCAACTCCCGGTAATATTGACGCTTACTCGGGGCTGCCGTTCGAGCTAAACACGGCCGTCACTGGATCATTTGGCGAAACGGACCGTCAAGATTACACGATCAGCTTGCAAGCCGGTCACGTTGTCTTTCCAACACTGGTGGAACCGCATGGCGATACAGTGGGTTGGCGAATTCTTGCGCCCAGCGGCGGCATTCTATTTGAAGAAACCGGCGGCGATGACTTGCTCCCCGGCACCAAAGTGGATGGTGACGAACTGCCAAATCCGAGGCGTTTAATCGCTCCCGAAACAGGTCTTTATCAAGTCCAAATCCTGCAACAGAGCTTGGCGGAAGCGTTTACGTTTGCCATTGCGGGAGTGGAACATGACCTAGTTTGGCAAGCCAAAACCACAGGACAAACGACTCCCAGCGGCAGCTTGGAAGTATATCGGTTTACGGGACAAGCTGGGCACAGCTTAGAGCTAAGATCCCATGACGACGAAGCGTTGTTTGGTTCAGCGGAAATCGCCAGTGAGCGGGCGAACTACCTCCGCGCGATCGGTGATGTCGAAGATGGCTACTGGGGTATCAATCACGCTTTGGAGCATTTGCCATTTCGCACGCATGCATCACGTCAAATCATCCTGTTAACAGACGAAAGTCGTGATCCGGTCCGACTCGACCTTACCAAAGCACAAATCAAGAGCCAACTCGAACAAGCATCAGCGGCCCTGCACGTCGTGGCAAAGGCCGAATTGAGCCCCACTGATGAGCAACTGACGCCAAACGCGCTGGGCGTTAACATTTCCCCCGAAGTGCCCGTAAGCCAAGATTCTTTTACTTTCTTCTACCCCGATGGAGACGGGACGTTTCATGCATCAGTCGGCAACGGTTTACGGATCGACAACGCCGAAGAGACCACCCGGGAAGATTATGTGGACTTGGCGGTTGAGCTGGACGGGTCGGCTTGGAATATTGAATATCTGCGGGAGCCAGGAACTGCAGGTGAATTGCAGCGAAGCTCGTTTACCTCCGCGTTGGTCTCCACGTTGACCAACGAGATTGCTCGGCAAGCGGTGGTGGATTTAGTCGTTACTCCCGACGACGCGCCGATCAGCGTGGGGGAACCAACGTTTTCGGATCAAACAGTGACTTTTCCGGTGACACTGTTGGGGGATGGTGACGCTTGGAATTTTGATCTGAATTTCATTGATGCTAATCTGCCCGGAGTAACCTATGGCAGCATTCCAGGTGCGATAGCCGCGGCCTACCAATACCGTGTGCGGGCGATTGATCCCGAAGGGGATCCGATCACTTACGGCCTGCCGGGTGCGGAGACTTTAGGGGCCAGCTTTGATGCGAAGGCTCAGCAGATGTACTGGGCGCCGACCGAACCGGGACAGTACTCCTTCATGTCCACCGCAGCCGATCCGCTAGGCGGCGTCGACGAACAACACTGGACGGTGTCAGTCAGTCAAAGTGTCATTGCAAATACACCTCCCACGTTGCTCGAGGTAGATCTACTGGAGACTGAAATTGATCGCCCCTTGAGGCAACGACTTGAGGCTTTCGATGCGAACGGCGATCGCGTTACTTTCTCGCTCATACCCGAGCCGAACAATGGCCACCTACCGCCGCTCGGGATGACGCTCGATCCCTATAGCGGCCAACTTGACTGGACCCCGAATCGTGAACAGATCGGACTCCATCGCGTGCACGTGATGGCCCTGGATGGACGTGGCGGACGCGACTTTACGGAGCTCTCAATTCAAGTCACACCACCACGAACCCACGAGAACAGTAGTCCTAAAATTGAATCCACACCAATGCGTGCCGCGGTGATTGACTTACCTTACCGCTACCAAGTGATTGCCAATGACGCGGACGGTGACCCGCTTACTTACTCGTTGGCTTGGGGGCCAAACGGCATGATGATTGACCCAGAAACCGGCATGTTAGGCTGGGCACCTACGGCCGAGCAAAGCGGCAATCATCAAATCATCATCCGCGTGGAGGACAACCAAGGTGGCCTAGTACTACAAGATTACGTGCTCACCGCAGTCGCCTCAAATATCCCCCCGGTCATCAACAGCACGCCCCAGCTGGTGACCGGTTTAAACCTGCCTTGGACTTATCGACCTACAGCCTTAGATGCGAATGGTGATCTCGCGCAATTCTCGCTCGCAACCGATCAGCCAAACCCATCGGGTGCAGAATTCGACAACAGTTTTAACATCATTCGCTGGACCCCGACTGACGTCGGTGTGTATCAGTTTAACTTGCTCGCTGATGATTATCGTGGCGGCCGCACCTCCCATGTATTTGAGGTTACCGTGCTGGCGGAAGCGCCTCCAGTCTTTCTCCATAAAGTCGATGTAGTCTCACGAATTGGCGAGTCTGTCGAAGCGATCATTTTGCTCGGTGGTGGAATTCAACCAAGCGATTTAACGCTCAGTGTTTCAGAGCAAGCAAGCAGCCAAGGCGTGCAAATCAGCCGAATCACTTGCCCGACAGAGCATGAAACATGCGCGACCGCCTTCAAGCTTCGTTGGCTACCCGAATCGCTCGGTGATTTTTCTTTTCCGCTAATCGCAAGGCACACCAACGGGCTGCAATCAACATCAACCGCCCGCATTCAAGTTGTCTCGGAAAATGCAAACAGCAATCCACCAAAATTCAATTCAACTCCGACCGGGCCGGCGGTTGTCGGCATACCCTGGCTCTATCAGGTGCGTGCGAACGATCCCGAGGGAACGCGAATCACGTACAGTTTGAGCGGAGCTTCACCGGCGGGTATGTCGATCGACGCCGCGACGGGCTTGATTACCTGGCTCCCCAACCATCCCGCCGAACCCCAAGAGATTACCGTGGTTGCCAGCGACGCTTCAGCGGTTTCCAGTGCACACACTTTTATGTTGGCAGCTGTTGAGCGTCACGACAATCTTGCTCCCCGCTTCAATACCATCCCACTCACACAGATTCGCATCGGAACCAACTGGCAATATGCGAGTCGTGCGATCGACGCCGAAGGAGATCGAATCAGCTACGCACTCAATGATGCGGCGATAACGGCTGGTATCGCGGTAGACCAAACAACGGGGCTAGTGACCTGGACCCCTCATCATTTACAAACCGTCGAAGTCGTACTGACCGCCACCGACGCCTTGGGAGCAGCGAGCTCACAATTATTACCGTTGGAGGTAAAACCTGCCAAGAACTCTCCACCTCGAATCACCAGCACCGCATTGGGCCCAGCGATTGTGGGTCAGAGTTGGAGTTACCACCCCACGGCCTTTGATGCCGACGGGGATCACCTATACTTTTCAATCGAATCCTCAGAGACCTACCCGGGGCTTGAAATTGACCACAGGACCGGCCGAGTCACCTACCAATCACTACAATTTAATGTGTTAGATTTTGAAATTGTGGTAAACGACTCAAAGGGCGGCGTCGCGAAGGAACGCGTTCAATTAGATGTAATTGAACGCCCTTTCCAAGACCTTTCCGGCTCTCCGCAAATCACTTCAAAGCCCGCCGGAATCGCTCGCCTGGACCAACCTTGGACCTACCAAGTCACTGCCATAGATCCAAATTCACAAGCACTGACCTACGAGCTGAATACGGAGGCGATCGATCGCGGCGTCTTAATCGACACCACCACTGGTAGACTCACATGGACACCCACCTCACTGACTTCCCAAAGAGTTACTATCACGGTAATCAACGCAGCCGACAAGTCGACGCAACAAACATTTACGCTGCGTGTGCAACGCTCCAATCGATCGCCGCAATTCCTATCGGCTCCAAGCGGAGCGATTTGGCAAGATCAACGCTGGGAATATCCGCTTCGGGTGCAAGACCCCGATGGCCACGCCGTCACGCTCAGTCTGGACGATGCCAGCGTTGAGCTCGGGACGGCAATCAGCGAGGAAGGAATTTTGAGTTGGACTCCTGACCAACTCATGAACACCCAGGTGCAAGTTACGGCGGAAGACGAGTACGGCCTCAACGCAATCCAGTCGTTTGCACTCAATGTCATTCCAGCGCACGCCAGTACAAATAACCCACCCCGATTTATCAGCAAACCACCAATCTCCGCTGGTCTCCTTGAACCATACACGTACCGCGCCGCGGCGATTTCGGCCGATGCCATTTTGTCCCCGCAGTCGCCGATGCATTACCACATCGATCGCGGTCCCATTGGCATGACGATCAATGCGAGCAGCGGCGATATCAGCTGGACACCGAGGCGGTTGGGGAGCGTGGAAATCGAAATCGTTGCCACTGATTTTGCGGATCGCCAAAGTAGGCAGATAGTCCGTCTCGAAGTCGTGCCCACGGTCCGAAAAAATCAGCCGCCGCTGTTCCTCAGCACTCCGCTAGGTCCTGCCGCGCGTGATCTGCCCTACGAGTACCCGTTGCGGGTTGTCGACCATGACGGTGATCGGCTGACCTACACCCTTACCGGCGAAGCTGCGGAGTTGGGGATGCGGATCGATGCCGACGGCGTGCTGCGGTGGCTGCCAACTGATGCTGGTCGATACACCGTAGCGGTGCAAGTCGTAGATTCACTCGGCGGCATCGCTAGCCAAGAGTTCACGCTTGTGGTTCTAGAGAACGCGCCGCCAAGAATTACTTCACTCCCACCCACGCGAATCGCCAGCGGTGAGGAACTGACTCACACCGTTACCGCGATCGATCCGAATGGCGAAACGTTATTATTTCAGTTGGAAGAGGGACCTCTTGGAGCTTTGCTTAATCCAAGCACGGGTGATTTGACTTGGCTGCCAGAGAAGACCGGCGGGCACTCTTTTATCATCTCGGTGAGCGATCAAAACGGGGGATACGAGCGACAAGCTTTCGACCTGCAAGTCTTTGATCCTAACTTAAACCAACCACCTTTCATCATTGGGCAACCACGCAACAAAATCCAATTCGGCGTGGAGTATCGCTATCAAATCACAGCCGTTGACCAAGAGCATGACTCCATCATATTTTCACTGAGCAGCGGTCCAGCGGGCCTCACGGTTACTCCGCACGGGCAACTGCAATGGTCGCCAACCGCTGACCAGCTAACTGATACAGCAGGTCACCCAGTCCGCGTGCTTGCCAGCGACAGTCGTGGTGCCAGCAGTGAAGCGGAATGGATGATTCGCGTTGGTGCAACGGCCGAAAACGAACCGCCGGTGATCCGCGGCACTCCACAGGCGAGCGCGATCGCGGGGCGCGTCTACCAAACTGCACTCGACGCGCTCGACCCCGACGGTGATACCGTCTACTGGTCGCTTACAGGCCCGCCAGCCGGTATGACCATCGGCGACAACGGCGTGTTGCAGTGGACACCGACACTGGATGAGATCGGTACTCATACCTTCACTGCAACCGCGATGGATCAAAGTGGTGCCTCGAACTCCATCGGTTTTCAGATTTCAGTACGAGGCAACAACTCACCAGCACAACTAAGCGGTAATCCGTCGACGCATCATCGTGTGGACACTCACTATAAAGCGACATTTCACTTTTCTGACCCCGACAATGACGATGTGGAGTTAAGATTCCTGACAGGCTTTCCCTCACATGGTGCCACGCTCGACACCTCCTCAGGAGTGATGAACTGGTTGCCCACGGAACTCGGTGAATATCAATTCACCATCAACGCCCGCGACAGCTTCGGCGAGGGAACAACCATAAGATTTTCCCTAACAATTGATGAGACCGGACCTAACGATCCTCCCGAGTTTCTTGATACGGAACCTGGGATTGCGGAAGCCGGATTGCCGTATGCGCGAGTATTTTTGGCGAGCGATCCTGAGCAAGATACGTTGACCTACAGCCTGATCACCGGGCCCGAGAATGCCACGTTCGACGATGCTGGGCTCTTGAGTTGGGATGTGCCGTTGGAGTTGCTTGATCAAACGGTTGAGGTGGTGTTGCAAGCAAGCGACATCGCGGGCAACCAAGCACAATATCATTTCCAGCTATCAGTGCGAGAAGCGAACGAACCACCCGAGATTATCAGCGAACCATTGGACGAGATCGTAGCGGGGCAATTCTATCAATATAATTTCGCGGCGACCGATCCCAACCAAGACCAACTCGATTATCAACTGGTTGCTGGTCCCGCAGGCATGCAGGTCGATGCGGCAACGGGGCGAGTCGAATGGACCAGCACGGCGGCAGATACCGGCGAACAGATAATTTCCCTAGCGGTAACCGACGGCAGAATCAGCGAGCCGATTACGCAGTCCTTCACGCTGCGCGTCGCTGCTGACACGGAGCCACCGACCGTCCACGTTGCGACGGACCGATTGCTGGTGGAACCAAACGAATCGATCGTTTTTCTGCTGAGCGCTTTCGACAACGTTGCTGTCACCGATCGCACCTTGTTCATTGCAGACGAACCATTAGCGACCGACGCTCAAGGGTATGCAGTTTATCGATTCTCCGCACCAGGACATTACACAATTCGTGGAGAAGCAGAAGACGCTGCGGAAAACACAGCCAGCACGGAAATTGACGTCATCGTTCGCGACCCGAACGATCAACCAGTGGAAATTTTCTTTACCAACGTCGCCGAGAACGCTTCGTTTACCGAACCAAGCACTATTCGAGCAACAATCTCCGATCCTGAAAACCAGCTATCCTCCATACGGCTTTTCTTGACCACGAGTGATGGGAGTTTTGCTCCCCGGCTCCTCGCGGAATACCAGGCGAGTGGCGGCGATTTTCTCCCGCCGTTTCAAGATGGTGAAATTGGCACGCTGGACCCGACGCTGCTAAGCAATGGAAGCTATCAACTAATACTCGAAGCGACCGACGCTGGGGAGGGGCTTTCGACGAAGAAGGTGCCAATACAGATTGATGGAACCTTAAAGCTAGGCAGCTATCAATTCGTCGCCACAGATTTACAGATTCCGTTGGTTGGCATGCCGTTGGCTATTCGGCGAGTATACAACAGCCTCGACGCCGATCGTCCCGGTGATTTCGGCGTGGGATGGAATTTGGACGTGGGAGTAACCAAAATTTCAATCGACCCGCAAACACTCGGCGGCGTGGGGCAGGGGAAGTATCAATCGTTTATTGATGGAACCCGACTGCACGTGGTGTTGCCGGACGGCCGCAGCGAAGGATTCACCTTTGCGCCGGACCCAATCCCTGGATTCACTGGGCATCCACCCATTTACCAGCCACGCTTCATCCCCGATCCCGGCAACGAAACCAGCTTATCAGGCCCCGATGAACTAATACGGTTCATCGCTGGACAGTATGTGACCGAGTCGAACGTTGCCTACCATCCAGCCGACCCCGAGCTTGGTAACTTTTATGAGCTGAAACACGGCAATCGATCAGTACGGCGGATCACGGCAAGCAGTGGCAAGACCGAGAGCATTCAGGATCGCAACGGGATCAAGATTACCTTTGAAGAAGATCGGTTTGTCAGCAACACGGGAGTTAGTATCGAAATTGAACGCGACTATCGCAATCGGATCGTGGCGATCGTGGACCCCCGCGGCAATCGCGTTACTTACGACTATAACATTCAAGATCAATTGATCGCAGTCACCGATCGATTCAACAACACGCGTCCAATCGAACAACGAAAATCGACCGTCTTGAGTTATACACAAGAGGGTCCACCGAGATTGCAAAAGGTTGTCGACGCAGACGGTATTCAACAGTTCGCTGGGCAGATCGACTTAAATGGGCGTCTGATCACTCAGCTGGATCCATTTGGAAACCAAGTGAGCCAAGCGGTAGACAGCACGGCAAGAACCAGGAACACGGTGGTCGGCGGCGTATCGCTTGCGGAGACTACCTACGACTCGCGGGGACAGCTAGCAACGATTACCGACTTCACTGGTTCACGGACCGAGTTTACCTTCAGCGCAGCAGGCAAGCCGGAGCAGATAACTCGCAACTTGTATGACGAGGCAACTGGTGAACTCGCCGAACAGTTCGTCTATGCGATGGAGTTGGACGATGCTGGACGCGTGCTCTCGCGGACGGCTCCCGATGGGCAAACCTCGCGGTACATCTACGATCCGTTTACCGGGGAATTCATTGCTGAGATCGATCCCCTCGGAAATCGCACATCGTATGAACTTGACGAGCGTGGGAATCTGTTGAGCATCACGAAGCCGGACCAGCAGATGATTCGGTACACCCGAGACGAATACGGCAACGCCCTGTCAGCTCACCTCGTCGATCTCTCCGCAGGCTCGGCTGGCGATTGTGAAGACTCGCCCCTGAGCACATCTATCTGCTATGCCGAAAGAGTATTGTTTGAGACCGAGTTCGACGACCAGGGGAGGCAGGTACGCCATACTGACAGTTTTGGCAACCATACGACCACCACCTACGATGCCAACAATAACGTGGTGCTGACTGCCGTCACCTCACCCAGTGATAACAGTGGTAAAGTAGTGACCACCTGGAACCATGACGCGAATGATCGCCCCCAAGGAAGGCAAGTGCAGTTGATCTCCAGCACGGGAATCACGCAAAAGTCGACGCAAATTGCGAGGAATTTTGATAACTCGGGGAGACTGTTGAACGAGGCCTCATCAGATGGAGAATCTACATCCAGCCAATTCAACGCGGCTGGCAGACCCGTGATCATGGAGTCCTTGGGAGCGAACGGGGAGACACAACTTATTTATCAGATATTTAACCATCAAGGGCAGCCTGAAATCGTCACCAACCCGGTGCCGTCTGGGCAACTTCCCAATACTGCCAAGCGATTCCATTATGATCTCACCGGGCAAGTCATTCGTACCGATGCTTTAGTGGGATTACAACTCAGCATCGAGGAAGTCGCGGGCCGCCCGCACGTGACTCTCATCGAAGCGGGGCAGATAATCGCGGGGGCAACCGCGGAACCTGATGGCATCAACCACCCCGAGTTGATCGCGACAGAGGATGGTCGCAGCATCATGCGAGTCCGTGATTATCTAGGTCGCACGATTGAAGCGACGACGACCGTGCGAGGAGATGATGGTAGCTCCATCGTCCGCAGAACGAGGACAGCCTACGACGAGTTTGGGCGCGTGTTAACTGCGACAGACCCATTTGACGGAGAGCACAGCGGTCCGATCACTGGCGTACGATATACTTATGATAGTTTGGATCAGCAATTACGCAGCGATCGTGTTTCGGGGCTGCTGATTGAGATCGTCACTCGCGATGATGGCACCCAAGCAGCCGAAGTTGTCGAGCCTGGACAGTTATTAGACAATGATCGTTGGGATTTCGACGATGCGGGGCGAGTCATCCTGCGGCGGGAAACCGATGGTTCGACCGTTGCCATGGCTTACGATGGACGGGGACGGCTCGTGTCTCAAACAACCACCGTGGTATCTGACACGGAGCCGGTGCTGATTTCTTTAACCGTTTACGAGGACGCTCGTGACGACAACCTGCTGTCCATCGTCCAATTAGCACCGGTCACGGCGGCGGAGTTAGGAACCGCTGCAGTTCGCGCGACCAGAACGGTTCGAGACCAAGCAAACCGGGTGCACTTGGTCGAATTCTTGACCAACGTGATTGCGACCGTCGAAGAACTGGCAGGCGGTCGCGTGCAAACCAGCTTGGTGACGGCGGGTCAAGTAGTCGGGCGAGAGACAACCCTCTATGACTCTTTGGGACGTGTTGTTCGCAGCACCAACGCCTCGGGTGGGCATCGCGATTACTCCTATGATCAATTAGGTAACACAATTTCGGTCACCGAAGAAGCATATTTTGACGTCGACCTGGGACTCACGGTGCGACCGCGAACCGAATTCAACTTCGAGGGCAGGCGCCGAATCGCCACAACGGCCGGCGTACGCGTCTTGCCCAGTGGCGAAATCAACCGCGCCGAGCAGCGGGTGGTTAGTTTTGGTTATGACGACGCGGGGCGTGCCAACACAACCATCTTTCCCGACGGCAGCAGCGAGCGGATTCAACACAATGCCTTGAACCAATTGATCGCTGAAATAGACGCAGCAGGGCGTGAAACGCTTTATGAGTATAACAGTGAAGGTGCCTTGAACGCTGTCATTCTACCCCTGATATCGGCTGACGACACGAGCTTGGGAAGCTACCATCCGCGGACGGAATTTGAATACGATGACTGGGGAAACCGCATTGTCACTCGTAGCGGTGTCATCCAGCGCACTGATGGAACATTGGATTACTCTCAAGCGCGCGAGGCTCGCGACTACTACGACGCGGCTGGTGACTTGATCGCCAGTCAGCGACCTAAGGGACTGCGGGAGCAGCGGGAGTACGATGCGCAAGCCCGCATCAAACGCATCATTCGACCTGACCAATCGATTGAATCTTTTGTTTGGTCCGAAGACCCACTCGACCCCGGATTAATCCAAACGGAATATTTCCAAGATGCGGCCAGCTATGCAGCCGGCGAGCCAACTGACTGGACACGTGCGGACACCGACATTCGCGGCAACGTGACACAGGATTTTGCCGCTGGTGAAATTCACCGCAAGTTCGACGGATCGCAGCGCCTGGTTTCTCTGACCACACCGGGAGGTGAGATTCGCTACGAATATAACGCCTTGGGACAACTGCGATCGGCCGCGACCTTTGCCAGAAACGATCCGGAGCAATTGCAGGGACGAGTGGAATACACTTACGATCAATCGGCGCGTTTGGCCAGCGTCACGCTAACACACAGCGATGGGAGCAGTTTGAGTCCGGTTGCTGGCTATCAATATGCCTATGACGTCTTCGGACGTATCCGACGGATCCTGCACCCGGATGGAACCATTGAGCTGTATGATTACGATCTGCTTGGTCGCACGGCGCAGATCCGCTATTTGGTTGAAGATTCCACGCCGCAGACTTGGGAGGACAACCTTGTGCTCGCCAGCTTCGAGTACCACTTTGACCCTGCCGGGAACCGAGAGCGGGTGGTGGAAACCTTCGGCGATCCGCTGGGCCAGCCAATCGAAGTACGCGAAATTGAATTGCGGCACGATGCTGCTGATCGGCTTGTCGAATACGTAGTCACTGACAACCTGGGCGTCAGCGTGACTACTTATGATTATGACGCGGCACACAACCGCACGCAGCAAGGGATCGACCAAGATGCCGATGGGATCGTCGATTTGGCAATCGCTTATGAATATGACTTGGCGGATCGGATTTTAGCGGAAACGCATTGGATTGATGGAGTTGAGTCACTCAATAAGCAATATGAATATCGTCCAGGAGCAACGGCGATCCATAAAGTGACAAGTCGCGATGCTGCCACTGATCTGGTGTTGAGCGAGACTGAATTTACCTATGATTTGCGGGGTTATTTGATTGGCGAATGGGAGAGGACGCATGGTGGCGTGGAGATTTCGCGTAGCCGTGATTTGGTGCGTGGTCCCCACGGCGAATTGATGGAGCAACGTGAGGTCGTTTGGGAAGCGAACGAGATTGTGCATGAGCAAACTCTGCAAATGATCGTTGATCCGCTGAGCCCCAGTGGGCACAGTCAATTGTTCGAGGCGCGTGATCTGGCTACGGGAGCCACCGAGCGACAGATAGTCACTGGGCATCGCGTGCTGGCCGAGTCAGATTCAACGAGCACACTTCATTCGCTCTGGTCAGACGTGGTCGGCTCGACGCGAGTCAAGAAACCATTGAGCGAAGAGTTGAACGCGGTCACACATTACGGAGCCTTTGGCACTCCGACCAGCGATTTGACGACGCTGCACGGATACGCTGGCGAAATACAAAATCCCAGCAGCGGGAGAGTGTTTCTCCGCCAACGAACGTATCAGCCACAATTGGGTCGTTTCTTGCAGGCCGACTCGTTCAGCGGGATCGCGATGGAACCGACCAGCTTGAACCGCTATATCTACTCCAGCAACGCGCCGCTTACCTACCGTGACCCTTCAGGCAACTTGTTCGTGCTGATCGACGGAACTTGGAACCACGATCGCGTTGAATTCCTCGAGGAAGGTGAGGATTTTTCGAATATTAAACAATTAAGAGATGCTTTCCTGACGATTGGCTCACCATCTGACATTATTTATCGACGTGGCGTCGGCAATCCAGTTGATAATAATATATTCGGATCGATGTTAGGAGGCGGATTTGGAATGGGGTTGTTGGACATCATAGCAACTGCCATAAGTCGAACCGTTACAGCACTAACTGACATGAGCGATGAAATCTACCTTAGTGGATTTAGTCGTGGTGGGGTGGCGAGCATCCAGTACGCTCATGAGCTAAAACGCACTTTACCTGCCGCTCGAATTCGAATGATGGCAATCTACGATCCAGTGGGATCGATTTCATTTCCGGGGAACGGAATTAACCCTGGATTCAACTTGAGCTTGGCGGGAAATGTCATGGAGGCAGAAAGCCTAATCGCTTGGCAGGAAGATCGCGGCTTCTTTCCCGGTGTCAACCTGCATAGCCGCCGGGCAAAGCAACGAGTTACATACGGCTTACACAGCGATGTGGGGGGAGGCTACGGCACCGCACCCCTCCAGCTCATCCAGGATGCTTTGTTTCAGTTTCACGATATTCATACGAATGCAGGATTAGCACTCGATCCGGTGGGGGTTCCTTGCCCGCTGTGCGACGGCGACGATTCCCATTATCCCCATTCAGCGGACACCTACTTAAAGCAAGGTGGCAAGACGATGGGTGAACTGGGGCGTCCCATGGTTGAACATCCAATGCCTGGTGAGCTTGGACTAGCCTTTTTTGCTGAGGCCATGGACTTGCGGCGAGTTGGAATTACCCGTGCCGAAGCGAATGCCGTGATGGCAAACTGGATTCCAGCGAAAATGGATGAATTTCACTCGCACGCGGACTTGGTGTCTGACATTCCCATTGTCCAATATTTAGGCCCGGTTTACGTAGCCTGGAACCTTGCCGCTTTACATGCATCTCACATTCATTTCTGGGTTAATCGAATATGAACATCAGTCGCCGAGCAGCGATCGCAACATTGGGCTTGAGTGTAATGCCAGGCTGTAGGTTACTATCCGACCAGCCTTGCATGTACGCGTGTGTCAATTTAACTGGCGGGTGGATCGGAGGGGTATGTAAAATTGGCAAGGTGATAAGTGATTACATTGTCAGCACCCCCCTCACCGCTAATGAAAATTCAGCTCGCACTTCAATACTCAGTGGTTACCGCTGCGAATTTTCCGGAATCGATCCATACTCAATGGAGCCAATAGAAGTCACCGGAAGAATCCCACGTTTACCCTCTGGGCTTGAACACCCTTATTTGTTGCTGTACTTCAAGCGAGGCATGGACATTAAATGCGAATGGAAGAGTCTTCAACGTGCTCCTCGCCGCCTGGAACTTGCTGAAAACGCATCGACCCGCACGGAGTTAGTGCCAATGTTGGTACTTGCACCTCCAACTTCCAGAAGTGCGAGAGCATCCTTCCGACAAAGACCAGAGCCTTTTGGAGGCTCTGCTGCGACAACATGGACATCACAGCCAAAAGGGACTGTGCAGAATTCTCTTATTCTTTACCTCGCCTCTTTAAGTCGATCAAACCAAATTCAAATTTGCTTTGCTGATGGTCATAGAATAGGTGAGGGCCCGACATGGCGGACTATGCTTGATCTGAGAGATGTCCCGACGGGGAGTGCCCAAGACAATGCCTTCTGGCTGGAAACAGAACAAGACGGAACCTATCGGCTCGGACGGTTCCAAGTACCTTCGATGGTTGAACGAGAGTTACTTGAAATGTACGCAAACCAAAAGCTGACTCGTCCCACCAATTTTCTTACAGGTCGAGCGAAAATGACTCCGCTATACAAAATGCCGCTGCGCAACGGACGAAGCACGGTACAATCACCCGACCTTCGTTTTCCGGATGAGCTAAAGCGTTGAGAATCAACACCGCCAGTCTACCGAACCCGAGTTGTGTAATAAGTCACTCATTGGCGGACATCGATGGCGTCCATGCCGGCGGCGGCGGCGGCTTGCAGTCCCAGATCAGAATCTTCGTAGACGAGGCATGTTTGGGGTGGGACGCCGAGTTGGCGGGCGGCTTCGAGAAAGACGTCGGGGGCCGGTTTGTGGTTATGCGTATCTTCCGCCGTGACGATCGCGTCAAACCAATCGAGACAGCCGATTTTTGCCAACTGGCGGTCGATTACATCGCGGTATCCGCCGCTGGCCACGGCCAGAGGAATTTGACCCCGATAGTGCTCGGCGACGGCAACGACTTGCGGGAGTGGCAGCAGTGTGTCGAGCCTCTGCAGGAAGGCTAATTCTTTTTCTTGGGCCGCTTGGGCAACGTCAATTTGGACACCCTGCTCGCCCGACAGGAGTTCGATGATGTTGCTGGTTGGCATTCCCCCCAAGGCATAAAACCGCTGTTCGTCAAAGACGATACCGTAGCGGTTCATGGTTTCGCTCCAAGCCAGGAAATGGACTGGCATGGAGTTGGTTAGCGTGCCGTCGCAATCAAAAATCAAGCCGCCGTAGGTGCGACTGGGGAAAACAGAATTTACCAAGTTAAAACCAGCAGCGATGGGGGTCATGGGTTGAGCTAGCTGCGGCCGGTCACTGAGCAATCGGAGAGCAAGTCGAAGTTAAAATTTGCGTCCGATTCGGTGACTTGGACCGTGATCTTCGAGTCGGCATGATAGCAGGCGGGTACTTTTTCCGCACCATCGCCGGGTTTCTCGTCAGGGTCTTCCTCGTCGCTGTTATTGATTGCCTCCTCGCCCGTGCGAGCGGTGGTGCTGATGCGAACCACTTTCTCGCCGGGCACCACGCCGGTCTTTTCCGAGTTGAGCTTCAGCGTATAACGGCCGCTGGCATCGGTGGTGCCGTAGCAAAAGGTGGTATCGGGAGCTTCGAACATCACCACAGCCCCACTCAACGGCTGGCCGTCGAGCGTCACGGTGCCAGAGATTTCGACCAGGCCTAATTTCTCATAGTCCGCTTGCACGCCCCCATTGCAGCCCGTCAAAAACAAGCAGCAGAAGCTGAGCAAGAACAAAAAAAGTGCCGGTTTTGCAATACGATACATCAACGAAAAGTCCTCAAAGAAATTTTATCAAGATAGACGAGACTCGCTCTACAGCTTGCTCATATCGACCACTTCGTTATCGCTACGGGAACCGAGAGCTCGATAGAGTTGCAGATCGACGGTATCCGAAATTGGCCGCACTGAGTTATCGCCGAAGGTGAATAAGGAGATGCCGCCGGGGTGCCAGCTGCCAAAAGCGACTTCCATCAAGCGTCCGGAAATGGCCGGTTCACGAAGACGCAAATTGGGTTGGACAAGGAAACTGCCGACCGCTTCGGTGAACTCCGTGCCGCCGGTGCCACCATCGCAGCGACAGGGATCTGCTTGGGGAGAGCCGATTTGCCAGAAATCCATTCCCTGACCATCTTTGACAAAATTTGGATCGGTCTGTGATTCGCCAATCAAGACTGTATTGCTCAGCCCATCGTGGATATCGGCAAAACGAATCCGGCTGCAGGCAAAGAAAACACCGTTGAGATCCAGCATCTCGAAAGACTTTGTGTTGGGTAGGGGGCGAGTGCTGGTGTCATCCGAAGAGACTTCGTTGCCCCCGTTGCCGCGATAACTCATCGGCACACGTGCTGCGAAGCCGTTGTAATTGAATGTGTCGCCAATTGGCATCGAAGGACAGCGATAGGTGCTGATCGCCGTTTCACACGCGACCGTGTTGGCGCTGCCGGACAGCCAGTTGCCGGGACCCGATTCTTGGAAAAGCAAGGTGTTGTAGAGGTTATCTTGCTCGACATACGGCAAGATCATCGCTGACCAGAGGGTGCCGTGGTCATTCCAGCCAAAGGGCAACACTTGTAAAGCCGACTCATAGTTATGCATCGCCAAACCGATTTGGCGGATGTTGTTGCTACAACTCATGCGACGAGCGGCTTCGCGGGCGGCTTGCACCGCGGGCAACAGCAGGCCAACGAGAATTCCGATGATGGCAATCACCACCAACAACTCAACCAACGTAAACGCGTTTCGCTTCTTGGACATTAGAACAACTACTTTAATGGACTTCGTACTCTCAGGAATATGACAACGAGAAACTATGTGGTTAGATCAGGGGAAGGAAGCCGTAACTCGGTTTTCTAATGAAATCTTCACGGAGCCTGGAATGCAGAGCTTCGCTGCCACCCCTACAGCTGAACCCCTGTTTCGCGGTAAAGTACGAGGGTTTCACGCTTTAGCTCTGTTCCTGCGGCAGGTGGTAGGGCGGACTTGCACGAACCGCGGAGGACAGATCGCTGATGAGCCAAACCACCGAGATATTCGAACGACTGATGGCGACGATCGAGGGGCGAGCGGCGGAAATGCCAGCGAATTCCTACACAACCAGCCTGTTGACTGGTGGAGTCCACAAAATTGGTGGAAAGATCACGGAAGAAGCAGCTGAAGTGGTGGAAGCGGCTGGCGAGGAAGGGGAGGCAGGACGTCAACATCTGACTCGCGAGGTCGCCGATTTGATTTTCCACACGATGGTCATGATGGCCCACCGCCAGGTCCGTTGGGCAGACGTGGCTCTGGAACTTGGTCGCCGAGAGGGGCTCTCGGGGCTGGAAGAAAAACAACGCCGCAAGGAAACCATTGATGACGACAAGTGAACGGCTGAGGATTGGGATCCCCAGCAAAGGCCGACTGAGCGATCTGGCAACCGACCTGCTGAAAGAGGCCGGCTTGCAATTTCGCCGGCAAGACCGAGCACTGTTCGCACGTGTGCGAGGTCTCGATATTGATCTGACCTTTTTGCGCACCGACGATATCCCCACCCTTTGCGCCGAAGGAGCTATCGACATGGGGATTACCGGCAGCGACTTGATCGAAGAAGCGGGAGCCGACGTGGACCGCAGCCTATCACTCGGCATGGGCCATTGCCGATTGGCGATCTGCGTCCCCGAATCGTCTCCCGTACAGCAAGCCAGCGACTTGGATGGAAAAGCGGTCGCAACCAGCTTTCCCAGGCTGACCGATCAGTACTTTGCCAAGCATGGGGCGAAGACTCATTTAGTCGCCCTGTCAGGATCGGTGGAAGTGATGATTCAGTTGGGTGTGGCCGAGGCGATCGTCGACCTAGTCGAGACTGGCAGCACGCTGGCAGCCAACCGGCTGCGAATCTTGGACGAAATTGGCCAGTATGAAACGGTTTTAATCCGCAATCGCAAAGTACGCGACGAAGCGACCGCGGCGCGGTTGGTGCGACGTCTGGAAGGGGTGGTGATCGCCCGCGATTACTCGTTATTGGAATACAACGTGCGTCGCGAACAACTGGCAGAGGCCGAACAGCTGACCCCCGGATTCCGCTCACCGACGATCAGCGCGCTGGAAGACTCTCAGTGGTGTGCGGTGCGCGTGATGGTTCGCAGCAAAGAGGTGATCGACATCATGGAGCAACTGGAAGCCTTGGGGGCTTCGGCAATCATCCAAACGGCAATCGCCAACTGTCGGCTGTAGAGCTGGACAACGTAGCCACCATCGAAAAATTGGTGTCGTCTGTTGCGTCGCGCGAGCCGAGTTCTCAAGGAATTGCGAGGGAGCGAAAGGAGCGTTCCCATAGCATTTCACGCAGTGAAAGGAGACTATGCAAAACGGCTCGCGGGAAATGATTTTTCCCGGAGCCGTTCTCATCAAACCATTCATGCATTGCGGAGCTGTCCGCAACCAATTCGTTGTTACACTTCGCCTAGCGTGTCCAGTTCACGATCGTCATCGTCGTCGTCATCACCGTCGGATGGCGTGACTGGCAAACAAACTGACTGACCTCCGTGAGCCGACTGTCGAGCGGCCGAGCTGCCACCATCGGCGACGAGTTGATCGCCTTCGCCTTCAGCCGTTCCCAACGAGCCGAAGATGGAATCAACCGCATCGGTGAAATCGCTGCCAGAAATACCCGAGGCCGCATTCCCAGTCGAGTTGACCAACGGCCCACCCACGGTGAATCCGGTCAGCGAAGCGGGGCCCTCGCCTTCGCCAGCACCACCACGGTTGTTGTTAAGGAAGTTGATCACTTGCAGAGCGTCAATGGGACTCATCTTCTTGTCGCCGTTCACATCCCAGTAAACTTTGCGTCCACCTTCGTCACCATCTTCACCCTCACCACCGCGGTTCAAGCGGTTGAGTACCAACAAGGCGTCGATCGGTGAGACGTGGTTATCGTTATTGACGTCCCAACGGTTCCGATCGTTTTGGTTAGGCGATTCGCCTTCACCGGCAGACTGAATTCGCACCGACGCCACATCGTAACGAATCTGGCTGATCGGCACGACATCGGGTGGTTGGAACAGCAACGTGTCTTGATCGGGCTGGACATCGGCTGGATCAGCGACAACTCGCAACATCCCAGGCGACTTGGCAATCATGTCGATGGTGGCAAACAGCACCGGATCGGCCTGCAGTGGATCGCCCGAGCCTTGGGAAGTCGTTTGGAACGTACCAAACTCGTTAATCAAGCCGGGAACGAAGGCATCACCGACCGCGGTATCCTCATCGAAGTTGGCACCAAACTCAACATCAAACCCGAAACGCGATTGGTTTGCGTTGACGGGCTCCGCCAAAATCGAATCGAATAGCAGATCCATGTAGGCAGCAAACACACCGCGTGGCTCACCGAAGAAGGGATCCCGCAGGTCGTCGACAACCAGCCGAATTTGGAACGGCTCGCCAACATCAATCGTGTCATTCTCAGTAAGAATGTTTCCATCAGCATCGAGCAACTGCACATCGATATCGACTAAGTCGTCGGCGGCCGCGTCACCCACCGTGACCGTTACTTGAGCGGTGCTTTGAACGCCATCAGCCGAGAGAATGGTGTAGTTGAATTGATCCACACCAACAAAAGTCGCATTGGGCGTGTAGATCACCAAGTCATCACTGGGATCATCCGTGTTGTTATCGAACAGCGAGGTTGAACCACTTGCGGCGGCCCCCACATTGACAATAGTGACGTCACCGGTCGGGCCCTTATTATCGTTAGCCAGCACGTCAAGCGTTGCCGCACGGCCCGCTTCGATCAGCCGTCCCAACGAATCTCTTTGATCGGGGTATGAATCATCGACCGCGAAGACAAAGTCAGAATCGCTGGGGACGATCGTCAGTTGACGGCGACCAAAGAGAATGTCGTTCGGCACCAGTTCCGGATTAGCAGGACTGAGGAAGACCACATCGCTGAACGATTCATTTGCCGGATCGGCAACAAACTCAGCAATCCCTGGATTGACCGCCATCATCGTGATCGTGAACAGCTCGGCCTCGCCAGTGAAAGGCGTCCCCAAACCAGCCTGCGTGGCCCCCACCTCATTGAAAATACCGGGCAGTGAAGCATCGCCAGTTTGCAACGTGGTGAAGTTGGCACCAAAGTCAATGTCGAACGAGAAGCCCGACCCGGGCGTGCCGGGAACCGGAGCAACCAGACCGTCGGTAAACAACAAGTCAAGATAGGCAGAACCGAGGCCAGGATTATTCTGGAAGTCGCGAAGATCGTCGACCGAAACTCGCAGCTTGAACGGCTGACCCGCGGGAATCGTGTTGATCGGTGTCAAACCATCGAAGGCGAGCGTCTCAACGATGAAGGAAGCGAGGTCCTCGTTGGGATCGCCTGGCTGCAAGTGAATGGTCGCCACGGCGGTGCTGAGTTGACCATTCGCGTCGGCGACGGTGTAGCTAAATTGCTCCGTCCCGTTTTCGCTAGCAGCAGGTGTGTAACGAATGCTCTGGCCACCCGGAGTGATGCGAACGCTGCCACCACGATCCGGAGTGGAAGTGGCAATGATTCGCAGACCACCGGCGACGCTGGGGATATCATTCGCCAACACGTTGATCGGTTGATCCGGCAGCCGCTCTGGCAGGTTAAACGAATCGTCAATCGCGATCGGCACTTGCGACTGGAAGACCACGTTCAAATCGACGGTGGCCGTTCCTTGCAAGGAACCATCGGCATTGCGCACTGAATATTCGAACGAATCGGGGCCGAGACGTCCCTCAGCTGGCGTGTAAAAGACTGTCCGTCGGTCGCCGGAGAGGAAAATAATTCCGCCATTGTCGCTGCGGTCGGTGTCCAGCTGAATCGTCAACGGATCGTTGGGCAGGTCAAAGTCGTTTGCCAACACGTCGAGGGGGACTGCTTGAGAGCCACGGGGAATATCGAACTCATCCCGGTTGGCAACATCGGCGGTCTCGGCGATGCGGATCGCATAATCTTCAACTTCACCGCCAGCGGCGAAGCCTGTTACGGGAACACCTGGAGATTGACTGAGTCGGAACCGAGCAAAGGTGTCACCCACGACCGCCGAAGCTGGCAAGACAAAATTGAGCTCCCTCACCTCGCTGGTGGTGAAAACCATGTCATTAATGAACTTGTCAAACTCGCCGCTCCAATCGTCCGTGCCTTCCAAGTCGAGCCAGCCGCTGAGATAAGCTGGAGCCCCAGTGGTGTTGGTTACCGAAACGCTGATGACCGCCGGTTCACCCGGCGAGAGGGCGGACAAAATTGTGATTCCGTCTTCATCATCGATGCCGTTGTTGTCGTCGCCATCCGCACCAAACGTGGGCTGACCATCTGGCTCGGTGTCGACTGTCGCCCCCAAGCTCAAACCGCTGACCAAACCATGCACCGCACCATTGTTGGCAGCCAGGGTTGGATAGGGGAAAGGAGCGTCGCCAAAATCTTGAACCGGCTGATTGCCAAAGTTGTAATTATCGGGAAGAACGGTGCCATCGTATCTTACAAGGTGCTCGCCGCTGGCCGGGAAAGTTTGCGCGTATCCGGGGGTGACGACTTCGCGAATCACATAGTCGCCCGGCCCCGGGAAGTTGATGGTGTAAGATCCATCGGAGTCGGTGATTCCATGTGGCTCACCTAAATCGAGCCGATTGTCACCATCCAAATCGAGGTAGATGTAAACGCCCCCAATCCCGGGCTCGTCGGCCTCACGCAGACCATTGCCATTCAGGTCAGCCCATTTGAAACCGGTCACGTCGGCATCAACACGAGTCACTCCGAAATTAGCGACCGCACTGCCGTTGGTGGGCACGGTCACGGTCAGCGGATTCGCAGTGGTAGTGATGAATCCCGAAGGTGTGATCACTCGAACCGTGGCTGCACCGGCGGCAGCGCCCAGTGAAAATGCACCGGTCGCCGAAGTAACGGCGGATGGTTCCGAACTATCGAGCTGTCCGTCGCCATCGAGGTCAACGAAGACCGTCGCACCGGCTACACCCGATTCGTTGTTGTTTCGCGCCCCGCTGCGATTCAGATCCTCGTAGACCGTTCCCGCGATGCTGCCACCGACAAGCCCAGTGGAGAGGTTAAAGGCCATTGCGTTAACGGTATCTTCGCGGCCGATGTGAACCGCTTCCGCAGGCGAGAAGAAATCATCGGTAAAGTTGATGACAACATCGTCAAGCGTACCGTAAATCTGGTCCGGTCCCGTCTCCGTAAAACCCAGAATGTCGCCACCCTGGTCCATGATCGATACCAACGCGTTGGCGTTGTCTTGGTGCCAAGCTCCAAAGAAGTGACCTGCTTCGTGAACTGCCACGTTGGCCAAGAAGGTCGCTATCGTATCAATGACCGTGAAACCGGGAGCAAACTCGATCGGCAGGATCAAATCTTCGATCGAATCCAACAACAAGAAAGAGGACTCAGCGGTGGCAAAGTTTCCGATGTCGATCGAAGCGGCCAGCCCGATCGTAGGAACCCCCGACTCTGCCTGCGTGCCGCCAATAATCACACGACTAAAATAGGGATTGATGCCAAATTCATCAACGTGGTCGCGACTGTTACGAATGTCGATGCCGAATTGCCCGGGAACTCCGCTGTCACCAAATGCGCCGTTGTTTCCATTGAGACCAATGTACTCGAACTTGCTTTCCGCAATCTCGATCACGCGGTCAATGATGCGGTCTTCATCTTGAGGCCGCAAACCCCAGTCTTGAATGAACGCCGACATGGGCGATAGTCGAGCCACCCCAGTGGCCGTCGGATCAAACTCCGACTCCAAATAGGTAGCTCCGTCGAAATCAAGATACAAGACCTGCTGCTGACCGATCGGCGCTTGCTCCATGACGGGTCGATAAACCCGCAGGCCCATCGTGTAAATGCCGCTGGTCGGGCCGACCGAAACCTGGAGGTAGTAGCGTCCAGTCTCGGGTACCGTCTGAGCCGCAGTGATGTCACCCAACGTCTGCAGCGGAGACTCAAACGGGAAAAGAATGCCTTCTGGACCGGTGACAGGCGCATTTCCCTCAGAACCGAACCAATGCTGGTTGGGCGAGTAGAAGACGTCGACCGCACCAACCGAGCCGATCGTGGCGATATCGAGAATGTCGCCGGCTCGCAAGTCGAGGGCAAAGTAATCGACGTCGGGGAAGATTCGCGAGCCAAAACTGCCAGTGCTCAGAGTGCCTGAAAGGTCGATCGTGTCCACCTGCCCAGGACCCGTGCCCAACGGGAGCACCTGCGCGGTGCCAAAGGTGTCGTTCGATTCCACTTCGTTAATGCGACTCGCATCAACCGAGCCGATGTTTCGCGCCAGCGTGGTAAAGCGATACCCCGACTCTCCCCCAGTCCCGCCCGGGCTCTGAAAGCCAGTCGCCGAAAGCAGCTGCCGCTGCTCTAAATTCTCCATAATGAGACGGCGCCGGGAGCGGCCCGTCTCCTTCCGCAGGCGTGGAGAATTAGCTCGAGTCTGGTTCTGCTTGTTAGCTCGCTTCACCTTAAAATCCCTATTCAACTGATCCGGATGGGGCCACGAACCTGCACTTCGTTCGAATCCAGTTCGACGCACGTGCCACGTGGTCCTTAAGCTCGATATTAGTAGTTTTACGCAAGCATCCACTCGCCCCGGCGAGCTGGCATAATCCACACTGCGTCAAATTAGGCAATTCCGGGGACATGGGAAGAGTGTTGCGGTCGATTCTAGTTCCGCCCCGGGACGTGTCAACAAATCGCAGAGTTGGGATGCAACGGAACAGGCTCAAGTTCCCGCCTTTGGTCGGATTTTGAGGATTGATTTGGTCGTAACTTTGTGAACCTACCAAAAGCGGCTTTAGAAGCCAAACAAAACCACCCAAACGAGCGTGAAAGGCAGAAAAAAAGGCCAGCCAAGATTCGGATTTCCGAACCATGGCTGGCCTTTCGAACGCGGGAAACACGTCATATTCGTGACTCAGCGCGATTTCCTCACCGCCGAGAAGAAAATTTCGCTCGGACGTTACCAGAGGTACTCGAGACCCACGGTGAAACCGGTCAAAGTCAAGTCACCACCGTTGGTTAGCGGGGCCAAAGCGGCCGCAGCATTATTTGTCCCAAGTCCGGTGAAATTCGTCGTTTGCAGAGCTGGCGACCCCAGAGCGACATCGGTTATGTCGATCACGTGGAAGGAGCTGCGGAGGGTCCAGGAGTAGGAAAATCGGTAGAGCAGCGTGGCGTTCAGTTCAGTCAGCCAGGCCGTTTCCGAATTTCTTACCCGGTCAGCAACTGCGAAGGGGAAGTTAATGTTTCCCGGGCCGAGCGAGTTAGCCGCAACGTTTGCTTCGAGCCGCGAGGTATTGCCCATCACCGCACCTTTGACTCCCACACCCAGGTTGAGGCCGGGGTACATGTTCCACCACAAGTCACCACCGACTTGGAATCCGGTCATCGAGTTGCTGGCGCGGAACTGGCTATTGAGAAATCGCTGCCCATCAGCCGGATTGCCGTTGTTGATTAGCCCGACGGTGCGATAGCTGAACTGGTCGTCGTAGTCGATGTAACGGATACCGGCCAACCAAGAGCCTTGGAAGCGTGAGTAGGGCCCTACCCAGCGACGCCGATAGTTGACTTCGCCACTATGAAAGCGATTGGTCGTGCTAATACTTTGCGACAGCGACTGATCAGTATCGTCAAAGCCTAGGTTAGGATTCTGACCAAAATTTGAGATGAACGAGAACAGGTCTGGCGTGGGATTGCCGTTCACATCGGGCGTCCCAAAAACGGTACGGGAATCGCCGAATTCGCCCGTTCCCATATAGGTGACCTCCAAATTGCCCCCCACACCGAAGATCATCGATGCCGAGAGACGTGCACCGGCCTGCATGCTATCGTCCATCGCGTCGTTGCTTCGCAGCACGATGTTCGTGTTGGGACCTTGGCCACGGCTGGTGACGTCAAATCCCCGAGCATTGGTATCGAGCCTGAGGAATAACACCTCGGCTGAAATGTCGTACCAACGCTGTGCACCCAAGCCAGCTTCGGTGTAAGGACCGAGAGCTGCGAGCAGTCCGAGCATGTTAGCTCGGCCCAGTGATTGGCAGACTCCGCAGCCATCGCTTTGGCAGAACAAGCAGACGTGGCGGAGCTTACTCATTCCGCTGTGGTCATCGCAGTGCATGGCACCGAACAAGCCACCGAAGTTGCAGCCACCGGCACACTGCCAATCACCGCTACCACAGGACATGCAACCGCCGGCGGCATCGCATCTACCCGTGTCGCAGCCGGCCATTGGCCCGCCCATGTGCCCACCCATATGTCCGCTAAACATGCCAGTCTGTTGGACTGGATGCACCGGCATCTGGCCGTACGGGGCGTTGGCGTGCATCACGCCTCCCGTTCGATTATTTTTGGCCGGCTCGGCGTATCCCGCCGGAACCACAAAACCACTAGCCTCGTAATCAGGCTCAACCGACCCGGGTACTTGGGGCGGTCCCGCCAGAGCGGAGCTGGTAACCCCGAGGGCACAGCAGGCCGCCAAGCCCGTTAGGATTCGGCTGAGCGAAAGCTTCGTTCTCAACATCACGACTGTCTCCGCGGCCCCGGTGCCGTCTGTACGCATGACCGAAAATCAGGGCGTTCAAAAGCAGCAACCACAGGAACCCCACCAGGCTCCCACTTGTCGGCTGCCGCGATCGAGGCGGAGTGGCCACGAGTTTTCGGTAAAACTCGCCGCCTGAAACCGCATCGCCCCCCTTAAAATGCAAAATTGATACGCTTTCCACCAAAGCCGCTGACGCAAAACCGTTGCGACCGGTCGAAACCGTCTCCGCCAAACTTATCGGCACAACCGGCGCTTCAGGTTTGATCAATTCTTCCGGTATTGACAGAGAATCCGGTTCTGGTGGCTTGCAATTTGACGAATTTAAGCAAACCCTAACGATCACGCGACTTGAACGCCCCCCATGTAGGCACTTTTCTTCTTTCACCGAGCGACCGGCTATGCACCGCGAACCTGCCCTCGATCCGCGTCACAGCTTCGCTGAAATCAACGCAACGGAAATTGCCGCCGCCCAACAAATCGAAACCATCGCCGCTCAATTGCGCAGCGGCGAACTGACAATCGCCACTGCCGCTCGCCTGCTGGCTCAGCAACTGCCCCCTCAAGAGCTGCCCCCTCAAGAGCTGACAACCCATGAATTAACAGCCCTTGAACAGCGGAACGCTGAACAAGAAAGAATTTCCCAGCAAGAAATTCCCCAGCCAGCCGCCCAGCCGCTGGTCCATTCGCCGCAACCTTGGAACTGCCAACCAATCGCCGCCAGCCAAGCCAGCCTCGAACAAGTTGGCACCCCCAAGTCTGTGCATGAACCGACAGTTATCTGGGAAATCGAATGCTCCAGCCCCATCGCCGCTAAACTCACCCGCCAACTCTTTCAATCTGGACACTTTCCCAACCAACTGGCCAAGCATGCTCTCGATGCCCCTCGCGCCGCGAGCAACTCGGCAGCAATCACCAGCACCCGAGTGCAAATACAGCGGCCCGGAGTTTTCCGGCTGGCTCAGCTGGCGGAGCAACTTGGTTGGCCACCTCCGGCCGCTTTGGTGCAACACTGGCAGCAGCAATTGGCGTCGATCCGCGGCCAGCTAACGGCCCAGCGTTGGCCGCTGTTGTTTGGACCAGCGGAGGACATCGGGATCACGGCCGAGGGGCAATTCGTTTGGGATCTATTGCCTGCCCGGATTGCGCAGTCGATGTTGTACTTGCAGCCAGAACTGTTTCAGCTGGAGGCGTCCCCTAGCGAATCCTTATTGACCAGCTGGCAGCCACCGCCAGTCGAAAATATGCAAGACGATCCCGCTTGGCTGGCTGGCTGCCTCGCGATCCAACAACTGCTCGGCCAATCCGCCACGACCGACGAAGAGCGAGCCACGCAACAGCCTCGCAGCAAGCACTTCAGCAGCCCATTCACGGCGGACACTAGTCAACTGCAGGATGCCAACAAAGGAACCAGCAGACGTGTGAATCGACCCCAGCGGCGGCGTGCCAGCCGGCCAACCAAAGCGATCGCCGGGCTGGTCGGCATCGGCCTGATCATCGCCGCTGTCCCAGTGGCCAAACGCCTGCTGCCATTCAGCACTCCCGAGCAAGCACAAGTTGCCACGACTCGGCAACCAACGACTCGGCAATCAACAGCCGGCCCAGGGGCCGACTTCGATGCCGATGCCGAACTGCAGCCAGTCAACGAGCCGCTGGAAACTCCCATCCCCGAACTCGACGCCGCCGAATTGGACGCCGCCGAATTGGACGCCGCCGACTGGAACACGAACGACAGCGACAGCCTGGAAAGTGACAGCCTGGACAGTTCGGGGCTGACGACCACGCTGCTCAACTGGGAACAAGGCTGGGGACTGCTAGACGAGCAACTCAGCGAGTTCCCCGAACTGATGCCAACGGATGCGAATGAGCCCGAGCAGAGCACAGAGCCCGAGCAACTTGCTGAGCGCGAGCCCCCAGCGGTTTCCCCCGAGACGATGCCTGCGAACGCACCCGCTGGTGGCCAGCCGGTAAACGTTAGCGACTTAAGTTTTGAAACAGCCCGTTGGGAAACCAGCTGGCGGTTGCCAGCGGCAGATGCGGGCGGAAAAAAATGGCTCTCCGTGGCTTTGCTCGATCGCCCCGCCAAAGTTCCATCTCCGCAGCCAGCCGATGCGGGGGCGGACGCTGGACAGAACGCGGGGAAAGAAATAGACCTGGAGCGTGCCCCATTGTCATTTCGCTGGCTTACTGAGATCAGCGACGACGACCAACGTTCCAGCCGCGGCTTGTTGGAGATTCAGGAGAGTGATGAATCGCCAGTCCGCGTCCGCGTGCGAGTCGATCTGCGACGTGGTCGGCAGTTGGAGTTGAAAGTTATCACCGCGGCCACGTTGCAGCCCGAACTGGGTTGGCGAGCGGTGACGCATCAAGGAGTGATTGAACTGTCTGACAGCACGGCGGCTGCGGCGACGGAGATTGAGCAAAGCTTGAGCGTCACGCGAGCGGCTTACGAGCGGGCAGAGGAGAGTCAACAGCGATCGCAGTTGCGGGCTCGTCGGCGAATGCTCGAAGATCAGCAAAACCTCGCCAAAACTTGGCTCGAACGTTTAGCGGCGCTGCGTCGCTTGCTGGCCCGTATCGAGCGCGAATTGCAGTTGCAAATCACGATCGCGGAAGCGCCCGCGGTCACGCCAACAACGACTCCATAACGTGCCCGTGCACATCGGTCAGCCGGCGCTCGATACCGTTGTGATAATAAGTCAGCCGTTGATGATCGATTCCCAGCAGATGCAACGCCGTGGCGTGCAAATCATAACAATAAGTCGGTGAATCGACGGCGGCGAACCCCAGTTCATCAGTCGCCCCATAAGCAACGCCCGGCTTAATGCCGCCGCCAGCCAACCAAGCGGTAAACGCTCCCGCGTTGTGATCGCGTCCCCGGCCCGCTGCTCCTTGCCCGGCTGGTTGGCGGCCAAATTCAGTGGTGCAAATCACCAGCGTGTCATCCAACATACCGCGGGTCTTGAGGTCGGTCAGCAGGGCGGCGGCACCGTTATCGAGCACCGCCCCCCAGTAGCCATGATCGCGAACGAGATCCTCATGACTGTCCCAATTCGGCCGAATCTCTTTGGCGGTCGTATTTTCCGCACCACAATACAGTTGCACGAACCGCACCCCCCGTTCAGCCAAACGCCGCGCCAATAAACACTGCCTGCCAAAAGCGCTGCACCGCGGATCGTCAAGTCCGTAAAGCTTAGCCGTCGCCGCCGTTTCGCCACTCAAATCAGTCACCTCCGGCGCGCTCAATTGCAACCGGGCAGCCAACTCATAGGCCTCGATGCGTGCATCCAATTGACTGTCACCGGCTCGCGAAGCTTGATGCAGGCGATTGAGTTGTTGCAGGAAGTCACGCGTCTCCTGAGTCGCTTGCGGGGTGGCAGCGGGGAAATTGGAGGGCGGAAACAAGTCGGCGATCGGTTGCCCGCTGGCCTTCGTTTCCAGCGTGGTCGCTTGGTACACAGCGGGCAAAAAACCAGCGCCCCAGTTGATCACGCCGCCCGGTGGCAATCCGGCCGGATCGGGCAGCACCACAAACGCCGGCAGCTCTTCCGTTTCATTCCCCAAGCCGTAAGTCACCCACGATCCCATGCTGGGAAAACCTGGCAACGTAAATCCCGTGTTCATCATAAAACAGGCGGGACCGTGCAAGGCACTCTTGCTTTGCATCGAGTACACGAATGCCATCGAGTCAACGCACTCGGCCAACTTGGGAAACAAATTGCTGATCCAGCGTCCCGTCTCACCATGTTGCCGGAAAGGCCAATGGCTGGGCTGGCAATTCCCCGGCTTGGAGGCAAAGAACTGTAACTTGCCATCCGGATCAAAAGGTTTGCCGGCTCGCTTTGCCAACTCGGGCTTATAGTCAAACGTGTCAACTTGGCTCATCCCGCCGGGACAAAAAATTTGAATCACGCGCCTCGCTTTGGCGGGAAAGTGATAGCCACCGCTGACGGAATTTCCCACAGCCCCGAGAGTTGTCTCAGCGGCAGACCGCTGACAGAGCAACACATCGAGCGCCAATCCGGCCAAACCACCGCCGGCCAACCGCAACAACTCGCGGCGGCTATTTGCTTCGCGGCTAGTCGACATAAATGAACTCGTTGGTATTGAGCAATGAGCGACAAAAGGCGAACAGGCCCTGGCGGCCAACGAACTGCATCGACAACTGCAACTCTTCCGGCGTCGGCGAGCGGGCGAAGGCCAGCTGAAAACCGCGCCGCACCTGCTGGTCCACGCTGTCACCACTTTCAGCCCGCAAGCGTGCGGCAAAGTATTCTGCTTGACGAAGCATGAAAGCGTTATTGAACATCGCCAACGATTGCAACGGCGTGGTGGTCGTCAGGCGGGCTGCGGTGAGATTCGCCGGATCGGGACAATCCAGCGTGCTAAGGAACGGGTTGGGGGTGGTGCGGACGCGAAACCGATAGATCGAGCGCCGCCACAGCTGTGGGTCATCACCGGCTCGATAACGATAGATCGGCGCGTAGGCCTGTTCGTAATCAAACAGCTCAAAGCCGGGACCGCCAGCTTGCTCATTCAATTTACCACTGACCATCAAGACGGCATCACGGATCGCCTCAGCCTCGAGCCGCCGCGAGTTTTGCCGCCACAGAAGTCGGTTCTCAGCATCAATTTGCGCGGCCTCTTGCGGTGCCGCAAAATATGATTGCTGACGATAGGTCTGACTGGTCAAAATCAAACGATGCAGCGCTTTCAGTGAACCACCATTGGCAGCCAACTGGCCGGCTAGCCAATCGAGCAGCCGTGGATGCGAAGGGCGTCCGCCGCCAAATCCAAAGTCACTGGGCGTCGCCACCAGGCCCTTGCCGAAATGCCAGTGCCAAAGTCGGTTTACGATCACCCGCGGAGTTAACGGGTTGGCCGGGTCGGTGATCCAGCGGGCGAGCGCCGCGCGCCGCTCACCTGCAGGCATCTCGGCAGTCCCCAGCTGTGGGTCAAGCATCTGCAGCGCCGAGAGTGCGGCGGGTGCCAGCGGTTCGCCCAGCGGTGATTCTGGATCGCCACGTCCCAAGACCCGCACGTCCGGCGCCGCGGCCAGATTGTTGACACCATAGAATCGCGGCGGCTCGCTCAGTTCAGCCAATTGGCTGGCCACCACATCGCGGCTGTCCCGCAATTCAACCAGCCGTGTTTGTTGGTCAGGCGAAAGCTGAGGCGGGTTGGCCGGTTTAATCTGGGCGTCGCCAAAACCAACCTGATCGTGCGAATAACCATTGCCACCATCGGTCACGATCAAGGTCAGAAAACGAGCGGAACGCGGCAGGGGTAAATCAATCGACTGCAGCCCCGCTCTGCGATTCAATTGCTCCACAACTCGCAGCGGCTGGCCATCCAACAAGATGCGGACATCGGCGCGAAAATCTCCCTCCGCGCCAAAGTAACCAAGCTGGGCGGTGAAACGTAAATCACCCGCTTGCCAGTTCGCCGCAATCGGCCGCAGGTCAAACGTAATGCCCACGTTGGCATGCAACCCTAACAAGCTGTGACCAGCGGCGGCAAAATCAATGCCGTCGAGACTCGGCGAATATTGCGAATTGACCGGCCCGTTGCGAATGCTATCCCACGCTTTGCCAGAGGTGACCGGCAACCGGCCAGCTCGCAACCCGGTCGTGCTGATCACCACACCAGCCTCTGCGGCTAATGCTAATTGCTCGGCTGCTGCTTGTCCGGTGGGGATAAAGACGCCGTCGACAAAGCGATTCTCCGAGGCTCGGAATTGATTGAGGCGGACATCATCGAGGTCTCCCATTCGCACTTCCTGAACTTTTGCCGTGCGCGGATCAATCCCGGCTCCGACGACTCCGTCGCCAAACCCCTGCCCACCGCCGACGAGGTCGGCCAAGTCCACACCGTGACCCGTTTGCAAAGCGATTTCGCTGTCGAGCTCTTGCAGTCGCTCGCGGAGGCGGGCGCGGTCCCGCTCGTACTGCTCAAGCTGTTCGGGGCGAACAATCCGCTCCGCCCGCTCGGCCCCAGCAAAGACGGCTTGCAATTGAAAATATTCGCGTTGCGAAATTGGATCCAACTTATGATCGTGACAACGCGCACAGTTCACCGTGAGGGCCATCGTGGCGGCCATCACTTGCGTGGCCATATCGTCTAAGTCGAGCGCCCGAGCGGCCCGCCGCAAGACGGGACTCTGCGTCTCCACTTGTCCGACGAAGTCCCACGGTCCAGCGGCCAAGAACCCCGTGGCAATAATGGCTTGTTGATCGACTGGCCACAACACATCGCCGGCAATTTGTTCTTGCAAGAATCTGGCATACGGTTTGTCTTGATTGAAAGCGTCAATCACGTAATCGCGATAGGGCCAAGCGTGATCGCGGCGGAGATCCCGTTCAAAACCGTGAGTGTCTGCGTAGTGAGCAATGTCCAACCAATGCTGCGCATAGCGTTGCCCATAACGGGGCGAAGCCAGTAACCGATCAATAACCCGCTCGTAAGCATCGGCCCGCGTGTCGCTGAGGAACGCTTGCATTTCAGCCGGAGTCGGTGGCAAGCCATGCAAGTCAAAGGTCAAGCGTCTCAGCAAGGTGCGACGGTCCGCTGGGGGCGCTGGAACTTGGCCCCCAGCCGAATCTCCAGTGGCAGCCGAATCCCCAGTGACTGATTCCCCAGTGACCAAGCCCGAGGTGGCCAGTTTGGCAAAGACAAAGCGATCAATCGGGTTGCTTCGCCAAGCCGCCGGCAAACCATTGGGTTCCGGCGGCGAGACTTCCGCGAGCGGCTGCAATGACCACCAGTTGCTATCGGCCTCCGCTGTCGCGCTGAGCGGCAGTTCGGCAGGCCACTCGGCTCCCGCCGCAATCCAACGTTCGATCAGCATCAACTCGTCAGCTTCCAGCGGCGTCCCGGCAGGTGGCATCCGTGGCGGCTGGTCGCCCGACGTCGTGATCACTTGATACAAGAGACTCTCAGCCGGTTGGCCGGGTATCACTAAATCTGCGTCATAAAAATCTTCCGCCGTTGCCAACGAAATGCCACTCTCTTGATTGCCAGCCGCGTGACAGCGCAAACAATGGCGAGAGAGCAGGGGAGCTACCTGGCTGGCAAAGTCCACTTCGCCGCGATCCTCAGTGGCCACAGTCAGCTTAGAGGCTACCACCGCTTCAGAAACAAAGGTGGCAGTGGCGACCAGCAACAGCAGCCCCAACTGGCGAGCTCCCAACCGGTGAGCCAGCGATGCGAGCACAGATGACAACAGCACATACCGGCTCATCGCGTTGGTCTCCGAGGCTGATTGGCGGGGCGACTGCTGATTGGAGCGTCGCTGATGATTCAAAAACCTCAGCGACGCTAATCAGCAATGCGAGGATCAGCCAACGTCCGACAAAGACGGCCCCGGCTGATCCGATTCAACTCGTCCAAGCAAAGCGGTGCCGCTTAGATCTCTGTGAAGCCGTTATAGTAGTTCGGCTTGACGATGAAATCGTAAGCGTCCGTACCTTTGACTTCCAAAGTCTTGGCATCCCACATGATCTTTTCGCCCATTTGCTCTGGCGCGCTGGCAGCCCAAACGGCCAGATTGCCGAGCAAAATGGTTTCCGTCAGCGGACCGGAATAATCAGGGAAGTTGCTGACCGCGGGCTTGGACGGATCTTTGATGGCTCGCGCGAATTCACGGAAGTGGCCTGGCGAACGCGTGTATTCCACGTCAACCGCTTTGCCATCGATCAATTCAAACTGAGCGCCGTAATCATTGGGCGAGAACAATTTGCCTTCGCTACCAATGATGATCGAACCGCTGCTGGCCAACTTGATCGCCGAGCCGTCGGCGTTGGTCGAGCGGCCCTTGAGCAATTCTTCCGAGGGTAACTTACCGCCGTCGTACCAAACCATCTTGACCGGACCGCGAGTGTCGGTGCCGGGGAACTCGAAGACGATCTCCGACCAACCGGGATAGGTGATCTTGTTGTGCCCCGAAGTGATCGCTTGCACGCTGGTCGGGTTTAAAAGATCACAGCCCATGAAGGCCATGTTGAGCGTGTGGCACGCCATGTCGCCCAGAGCGCCAGTGCCGAAATCCCAAAAACCACGCCACTTGAATGGATGATACGCGGCACTGAAGGGACGCATTTCGGCGGGACCAATCCACTCGTTCCAGTGAATGTTGGCTGGCACTTCTTCCGCTGGCGGTTGACCAATTCCCTGCGGCCACACGGGACGGTTCGTCCACACATGCACTTCCTGGATGTCGCCAATCGCGCCCGCTTTGAGCATCGCAGCTGCTTCTCGCAAACCCGACTCGGCGGTCCCCTGGTTGCCCATCTGCGTGACAACACCCTTCTCGCGAGCGATATCTCCCAGGCGGCGTGCTTCCCAAATCGTGCGCGTGAGCGGCTTTTGCGTGTAACAGTGCTTGCCCATCTGCAAAGCCATCGCGGTCGCCACGGCGTGCGTGTGGTCAGGCGTGCTGACGGTGACCGCGTCGATCGAATCACCCATCTCTTCCAACATTTTGCGGAAGTCATGGTACTGTTTGGCGTCCGGCTCGCGCTGCGCCTTCTTACCCAGTTCGTTGTCGTCAATGTCGCAAATCGCGACAATCTTGCCGGCGCGACCCGCATCCGTCGAATCGCTCGCACCTTTGCCACCAACGCCAATACACCCAAAGCGGATTTCTTCGTTGGCCGACAAACTCTCGCGAGGCGTCACACCGCCAGCGGCCCAGAAGCCAGCGCCGACGGCGGCACCAGTCTGGATAAATGAACGTCGATTTGTCTTGTTCGACATCAATCGTCTCTCCTGTGAGGGATGTTTAACTATGCGTTTTAAGCAAGCCGCAGAGCCGGAAGCCATGCGAGGCAGGGAACATACTTGACCATTAACGACACGTTAATGGAATCTCCAGTGCCCTGAATCGTAGCCAACAACGCGGCAAAGTTCAATTTGTGCGGGCAGAAAGTGTCGAACCAAATCCCCCCAATCGCTCCAGCCCGGTCGTCGCCCAGCTAGCTGCAGTCCCACGCGCCGGCGACCCGATAGAACTCCAGCAAGCAACGAATTCGCCGCAAAGTGCGAAAGGCGGGGACCAGTTTTTTCTAGGCTTCGGGAGGGCAAAACCGTGTGGCGATCATTTTTTCTGGCTGTCGGGATTATGTTGTTGATTGTGGGGGCCGAGTGTCTCGTGATCGACAGTGCCACCTTCTACCGCGCGGCCGAGTCCTCCTCAGCATCCTTTATGGATCCCAGCGCCACCCCCAACGGATCCACTCGCGTCTGGGCCCCCGCCGAATGGCTGCCCTGGACTCTGCTCAGCTCGGGCGCAATCGTGATGCTCTACGCCGTCACACTCCCCAAACGTTGGTCCCATACCTAGCTGCGGACCGCTGCGGCGATTTATCCGGTTGACTCAGTTGATCAATGAACTTACATTTGCATCAACTTTACTGCTTGAACAAGCGGGAATTATAAGCAAAATTAATACCCACTTCCCTTCACTTGCAACAGGCGAGTCATTTTGCAGCTTCGCACGCTCCAAATTTTTTGTGCGGTCGCCAGCCACGGGAGTTTCTCTCGTGCCGCCGCCTCGTTGGGACTCACGCAAAGTGCGGCGAGTCAAGCGGTATTGCATTTGGAGGAGCATTTAGGGTCGCAATTGGTCGATCGCTCCGTCCGCCCCTTGGGACTGACCCGGGCCGGGCAACTCTATCGCGATGGGGCTCAGAAGTTGCTGCACGATTATCGTGCTTTGGAAGAGGAAGTGCGGACGACCGAGAATCTTTCCGGAGGCCGGGTTTCCGTCGCGGCGATTTACTCCGTGGGCCTCAGTTACCTACCTGACGCGACGGCTGAATTTCAGCGGACGCAGCCCGACGTGGAGGTGAACGTCGAGTATTCCAAGCCAATTCGCGTCGCCAAGATGGTCTCCAGCGGCGAAGTTGACTTAGGTTTGCTGAGCTACCCCGAAGCATCGGCCAAGATGCGGGTGGTAATTTGGCAGCAGGAACCGATGCGGATGATTTGCTCACCCGGCCACAGTTTGGCCAGCCGGCGAGAGGTCCGCTTGAGTGATTTAAACGGCATGCCTTTGATCGCTTTTGAACAAGGTTTAGCGATTCGGCGGGAGATTGACCGTCATTTGGCGATGCGCGGAGTGCAACCGCGGGTCGCGATGTCGTTTGATAATATTGATTCGCTGATTCGTGCCGTGCAGGCCAATCAGGGAATCAGCATCATGCCGGAAGCCGCGGTTCGTCGCGAGATTGCTGCCGGTTCTTTGTATGTCTTACCTTGCGTGGATTTGAACTTAACGCGTCCACTGGGAATCTGTTGGCGACGCGGCGGTCGGCTTGGTCCGGCGGCCCGTCAATTTGCCGCACTGTTGCTCGGCCGCCCTCTCGAAGAGGCGGAAAAAAACAGCGTGCGTGCTGACGCCTCCGCCAAAGTGCCGGAAGCGATCCCTTAGCTGGCGCCCCGCGGCTTTGGCTGCACCCCAGGCTAACCAGTATTTCTCCCCCCACAATTGAATGCGTCCGCGCGTCGCCGCGCACCAGCTTGAGCCGACTTTTCGGCTCCGCGGTTCGGCTGACAACGACAGGGCGCCCGCACGATGCCTCTGACCAGGAAACGATGAACCATGACACAACTTTACAACTTGCCACCCAAGCAGGGCTTATACGATCCCGAGCTGGAGAAGGATGCTTGTGGCGTCGGTTTCATCGCGCATATCAAAGGCAAACCTAGTCACCAAATGGTGCTCGATGCGGATCAAATTCTGCAAGCGATGGATCACCGTGGGGCGTGTGGATGCGAACCGAATACGGGTGATGGTTCGGGGATTCTCACCGGGCTGCCTCACAAATTCCTGCAGAAGGTAGCCGAGCGCGATTTGGGAGTCGAGCTTCCCCCTCCCGACCAGTTTACTGCGGGACTCGTTTTCCTCCCTCGCGATCCTCAAGAGCGGGCCTTTTGCAAGGAAACCGTGGAACGTTTAATCGTGGAAGCGGGTCAACAATTGATCGGCTGGCGAGATGTTCCCCAAGACACCGCCGGAGCCGACATTGGCCCCACGGCGCAAAACAGTGAACCGTTTATTGAGCAATTATTTATCGCCGCCGCGAACGGTCTCGAGGGCGAGGCCTTTGAGCGAAAATTGTATGAGATCCGCAAACGAGCCAGTCACGAGTTGCGGAACGCCACGCACCTCCGCCAAGCGCTGATGTTTTACATTTGTTCGCTCAGCACCAAAGTCATCGTCTACAAGGGGATGCTTACCCCGGCTCAAGTGTTACCCTATTTTCCCGACCTCACTGATCCTGATTTCGAAACGCACCTGGCGATGGTCCACAGTCGTTTCTCCACCAACACCTTCCCTTCCTGGGATCGCGCTCAACCGCTGAGGTTCATGAGCCACAATGGTGAAATCAATACGCTGCGAGGCAATCGCAATTGGATGCGAGCTCGCGAAGGTTCGGTTGAGAGCGAACTATTCGGCAACGATCTGCAGAAACTGTTCCCCATCATCGAGCCGCACTGCAGCGATTCGGGCACCTTCGATAACGTGCTTGAATTCCTGCTGTTAGGGGGCCGCACGCTGCAAGAAGCGGTCATGATGATGGTTCCCGAAGCGTGGCAAAAACATGAAACGATGCCCGAGGACAAACGGGCTTTCTATGAGTACTTTTCCTGTTTAATGGAACCATGGGATGGGCCCGCTTCGATTGTCTTCACCGATGGTCACTACATCGGAGCGACGCTGGATCGCAATGGGCTACGTCCCAGTCGTTATTATTTGACCAATGATGACCGCGTGATCATGGCCAGCGAGGTTGGCGTCTTGCCGGTCGACCCGGAGATTGTGATTGAAAAAGGGCGTTTGCAACCGGGGCGGATGTTTCTTGTCGACTTTGAACAAGGGCGGCTGATTCCCGATGAGGAATTAAAATCCGAATTCGCCAAACGCAGTCCTTATGGAAATTGGTTAAAAGAAAATCGCATTCGTTTGGCCGACTTGCATCCGGAAATCGAGCCCCACAACTACACCCCGGAGACGTTGCTGGAGCGGATGAAGGCTTTTGGTTACACGACCGAAACCTTGGCTTTCTTGTTGATTCCGCTGGTGCAACAGTTGCGTGATCCCGTCGGTTCGATGGGCAATGATTCAGCGCTCGCTTGCCTGTCAGACAAGCCGCGGATGCTGTACGACTATTTCAAGCAACTCTTCGCGCAAGTCACCAACCCAGCGATCGATTCGATTCGCGAAGAAGTGATCATGTCGCTGGAGTGTTACATTGGTCCCGAACAAAACTTATTAGAAGCCACCCCTCAGCACTGTCAACGATTGCTGATTGAACATCCCATTTTGACCAATGAGGAACTGGCTTCGCTCAAGCACATCAACCATAAAGGTTGGAGGTCGCAAGAGATCGACATCACTTTCGACCGCGGCGAGGGCAAAGCTGGCCTGCGGCGGGCGTTGGACCGAATCGCCAGCGAAGCGGAAGCGGCGGTCGATGCCGGGTTGCAATTAATCATCTTGAGCGACCGGGCTGTCTCGGACCAACGAGTGCCCGTCAGCTCGTTGTTGGCCGTCGGTGCCGCCCACCATCACTTGGTAAAGCAAGCGAAACGGACCAAAGTCGGTTTGGTCATCGAGAGTGGCGAAGCCCGCGAAGTCCATCATCACTGTTTGCTAATTGGCTATGGCGCAGACGCGATCAATCCCTACTTGGCTTTCGAGTCACTGTGGCACGCCCGTCGCGAGGGGCTGTTTGACACTGCCACGCTGGACGACGACAAAATTGTGGCCGCATATCGCAAAGGAGTCGCCAAGGGCATGCTGAAGGTGATGGCCAAAATGGGCATCAGCACACTGCAAAGTTATAAAGGCGCGCAGATCTTCGAGGCTTTGGGGCTGCGAGACGAAGTCATCGAGATGTGTTTTGTGGGAACCGCCAGCCGTATCCAAGGCGTCTCTTTCGACGTCTTGGCGGAAGAAACATTGCGTCGGCACGCGCTCGGTTATCCCGATCGCCCCGTCGAGGTTTCCACCCAGTTGCCCAACCCGGGAGAATTCCACTGGCGGGCCGAAGGTGAAAAGCACGCCTGGTCCCCCGAATCGATCGCTTCGCTGCAAGTCGCCGCCCGCACTGGCAACGAAGAGGCCTATTGGAAATTTGCCCAAGCAATCAACGACGAAAACCGCGCACGGTACACGTTGCGTGGGTTATTAGAATTTCGCGAAAATGTGGCTGGCCCCCATGTACCGCTGGACGAAGTCGAATCGGCCAAAGACATTGTCAAACGCTTCTGCACCGGCGCGATGAGCTTCGGCAGCATCTCGGCCGAATCGCATGAAACGCTGGCGGTCGCCATGAATCGCCTGGGGGGCAAAAGCAACACGGGCGAAGGTGGTGAAGATCCCGCCCGCTTCCTGCCGCAGGCCGATGGTGATTCCAAACGCTCCGCGATCAAACAGGTAGCGTCGGGGAGATTCGGCGTCACGATCGAATATCTGACGAACGCGGACGAGCTGCAAATTAAGATTTCGCAAGGTGCCAAACCGGGTGAAGGTGGCGAGTTGCCAGGCCGCAAAGTCGATCGCAACATTGCCCGCATTCGTTACAGCACGCCGGGTGTCGGCTTGATCAGCCCACCACCCCACCACGATATTTATTCGATCGAGGACTTGGCCCAGTTAATCCACGACTTGAAGAATGCCAATCCTCAGGCGCGCGTAAGCGTCAAACTGGTATCCGAAGTCGGTGTGGGTGTGACCGCTTCGGGCGTCTCCAAGGCGCACGCCGATCACATTCTGATATCGGGGGATACTGGCGGCACCGGCGCATCGCCGTTGACCAGCATCAAACATGCGGGGCTGCCGTGGGAATTGGGACTGGCAGAGACGCATCAAGTATTGGTCTTGAATGATCTCCGCAGCCGCGTGGTGGTGCAAGCCGATGGCGGCTTGCGAACCGGTCGCGACGTGGTTGTGGCCGCTTTGTTAGGTGCCGAGGAGTTTGGGTTTGCCACCGCTCCCTTGATCGCCTTGGGCTGCATCATGATGCGAAAATGCCACTTGAATACTTGCCCCGTCGGCATTGCCACGCAGGACCCGGAACTGCGTAAAAAGTTCATGGGCAAGCCAGAACATGTAGTCAATTATTTGTTTATGGTTGCCGAGGACGCTCGCCGCATCATGGCCAAGCTAGGTTTCCGTTCGATTGATGAGATGGTGGGACGTTGCGATGTTCTGCAAACCGACAAGGCAATCAACCACTGGAAAACGGATGGACTCGACCTGACCAATGTGTTAATGCCCGCCAAACGGGCTCACGCCGGGGTCGAGGTCCGCTGCATGAAGTCGCAAGATCACGGCTTGGAAAAGTCGCTCGACATGTTGGAAATTGTGCCCCGCGCGGCGGCCGCACTGGAAGATCAAACGCCAGTTCGCATCGAATTACCGATCGTAAACATCAACCGCACGGTAGGCACAATCTTGAGCCACGAGATTGCCAAGCGGTACGGACAACGCGGCTTGCCCGCTGACACGATTCAGCTGGCTCTCCAGGGTTCGGCTGGCCAATCGCTCGGCGCCTTTCTCGCGCACGGTGTGACGATCGAACTCGAGGGGGACGCCAATGACTACGTCGGCAAAGGGCTCTCCGGCGGCCGCATCATTGTCTATCCTCCGAAAGTCAGCAGTTTTGTGGCGGAGGAAAACATCCTCGTCGGCAATGTCTGCTTGTATGGGGCAACCGGGGGCGAAGCATTTTTCCGAGGACGTGCCGCCGAGCGTTTTGCCGTTCGCAACAGCGGTGCCATTGCGGTGATTGAAGGTGTCGGAGATCACGGCTGCGAATACATGACGGGCGGACGCGTGGTCATCCTCGGTCGGACTGGTCGTAACTTTGCCGCCGGCATGTCGGGTGGGATTGCCTATGTCTGGGATCGTCAAGGCGATTTCAATATCCAGTGCAACCTGGCAACCGTGGAACTCGAACAAGTCAGCTCGGATGAGGAACAAGCGGAACTCCGCGAATTGATCCAGCAACATCTCACGCTGACCGGCAGTCAACGAGCGGCCGACGCGCTAGAAAATTGGCCAGAGTTCCTCAAACAATGCGTCAAAGTCATGCCCACCGATTACAAACGCGTGTTGCTAGAAATGGCGGCCGAAGCATCCCAGCCGACGAGCAGCACCGAGACACCAGCGGGCCATGCAATTTAATCAACCGCCAGCGTTAGCCGCGGGTCAAACAATTTAGAAACAACTCATAGACATGCTTGCCATCCCCCGAACATTGGCAAGCTCATCGCGCAAAGGAAGATATCATGGGAAAGCCTACCGGATTTAAAGAGTTCGATCGTCAAAAAGTGCCATGGCGTTTGCCCGTCGTGCGAATCAATGATTATGACGAAATCTATACGGCGCCGGAGGAGAAACAACTCCGCCAGCAAGGCGCCCGCTGCATGGATTGCGGGGTTCCCTTCTGTCAATCGGCGTCGGGCTGCCCCATTGATAACCTGATTCCCGAATGGAACGACTTGGTTTATCAAGGTCGCTGGCGGGAGGCCAGCGAACGTCTGCACAAAACGAATAACTTTCCCGAGTTCACTGGACGCACTTGTCCAGCACCTTGCGAAGGTTCCTGCGTGTTGGGCATCACCAACCCGCCAGTAACGATCAAGAATATTGAAAACGCCATTGTCGATCGCGCTTGGGCGGAGGGCTGGCTGAAGCCGACGCCTCCCACCAGTCGCACCGGCAAACGGGTTGCCGTGATTGGCTCGGGGCCGGCGGGATTGTCGGCGGCCGATCAATTGAACAAAGCCGGTCACTTGGTCACCGTTTACGAACGTGCCGATCGCATTGGCGGCTTGCTGCAATATGGCATTCCCAACATGAAGCTCGACAAACAGGTGGTGCAGCGGCGAGTCGATAAATTGACCGCCGAAGGCATTACGTTTGTCACCGGCGCCAACGTGGGTGTGAATCTTGATGCTAAACAACTGACGGAGGATTTCGACGCGGTATTGTTAGCTTGCGGAGCCACAAAACCTCGCGATCTGCCCATCCCGGGTCGCGAACTGCGTGGAATTTATCCCGCCATGGAGTTCCTCACTTCAAACACCAAGCGGGTCCATGGCGATCATCTTAACGGCTCTTTCATCAGCGCCGAAGGGAAAGATGTGGTGGTCATTGGTGGCGGTGATACGGGCACCGATTGCATCGGCACTTCGATTCGCCACGGTTGCCGCCAAGTGATCAATTTTGAACTGTTGCCCAAGCCACCCGAGCAACGAGCCGACGATAACCCCTGGCCCGAATGGCCCAGGGTCTTCCGCACTGACTATGGCCACGAAGAGGCAACGGCCAAGTTTGGTAAAGATCCTCGACACTACCAGATCCTTTCCAAGTCGTTCATTGACGACGGGGAAGGCAATGTGCAAGGTATTCGCACCGTGCAGGTCGAGTGGACTAGAAAGCCGGACGGCGGTTGGGAAATGTCCGAAGTGGCGGGGAGCGAACGCGTCGTGTCCGCTCAACTCGTGCTCTTGGCAATGGGCTTCTTAGGCCCAGAGCATTACCTGGCCGAAGCCTTGGGTGTGGAGGTCGACCAACGCAGCAACGTGGCGGCAGAGCACGGCAAATTTGCCACCAACCTGCCAGGCGTATTCGCTGCTGGCGATTGCCGACGCGGCCAAAGCTTGGTGGTGTGGGCAATCAATGAGGGGCGAGGTGCCGCCCAAGCCATCGATGTTTACTTGCAAGGCAGCAGCCTGCTGCCAATCTCGGCAATGTCTTGATCATGGTCAGATTGACTTCGCTTCGCGAGAGCAACGCCTCCGCAGAAGTCATTCCGCGTGGCAGATAACTTAAATGTAAAGAAACGTCATACTAGGGAATGTGAACCACTAATCGTCACTAATTTACACTAATCAACTCATCGGGCATTTGATTAGTGCGAATTAATGCGCATTGGTGTTCCCAAGAAATACTCAGGGGACTTTCGGCGGAGCGAAAGGAGACTTTTAGGGAGTGCCGCTGGCGAAACTGACTGCTTGGACAATGACGTCATACGTGAACTCGCGTTTCAAGTACGCGACTGTCTCGCTGAGCGCCTCATTGAATTGCGTCCCCCCCGTCGCTTGGTTGCTCCACTGATGCGCATCAAAATGGATACCCCGCATGCCTCTGCTGGCCAACGCATTGGCAATTTGAGGACGTGGCAGCGAGGCGATCAAAAGGGCAAAGTCGGACGGATCAGGGAACGGCTCGCGAGAAGCGACCAGCAACACCGTTTCGGTCGACGGGGTGCCGTTGAGCGTACCGACGTCCAACTCTAAAAAGTCAATCGGACGATCGACGCTGGGGTTGCCAATCTGATCGCGCGTACCCATCGGTCCGGGGTAAAGATAAGTGGTACCACTCTCCGTTCCCAACCACACCAAATAGACGTGACGCCGTTGCTCCAACTGCACCGCGATGGTAACACGATCGCCGCTGCGCAGCTCTGGACTCAACGGCTCGTCCGCATCGATGACCCAAGCTTGCCCCGTGCTGGGACGTTGGCCGAGAACTCGCAAATAGCTCGCCACTTGCGATGCCGGGGACGCTGATTCTCCAAACACATCGGGACCCGTTTGGTTATCGCCACCAACGGCCTGCTGGCCATCACGAGACAGCCAAACTCCCGCTGCCACTAACGCCAGGCAAGCGACAGCGGCCAGGGCGAGTGTGGCAACACCGCGCGAGCTGGGGCGAGTTCGGACTCCAGGTTGTCGAGGTTCTGCGGCAACCTGCAACTCGCTGACGAGACGCTCTGTTTCGCTACCACCAGGGTTCACCCCCGCTGGTAGAGCACCCGTTTGTAGAGCACCCGTTTGTAAATTGCCCGCTGCCGGAGCCCCCGCTGCATGCTCGGCCAACACGCTCCGCAAACGATCGGCAAGTTCCGTGGCGGTGGGGATGCGTCGCTCCGCTTGCTTGGTCAAACAGGCTAGCACGATCTGCTCCACGGCGACGGGAATATCAGGTTGATACGTTCTCGGCGGCGCCACAGACTTTTCCCGTATCTTGCTGAGCACGTCAATGTTGCGTCGTCCGCGAAAAGGCCGTTTCGCGGTCAACAATTCATACAAGATTACCCCGATCGCCCAGATATCAGAGCGACCATCCAAGGCGTGAATATTTCCGCTAACTTGCTCCGGGGACATGTAGGCTGGACTGCCGCCATACGAAGATTGAGCATCGAACTCTTCGTCCTCGGCAAAGGCGAGTCCGAAATCGATCAAGCGAATGCGTCCCTCCTCATCCCGCATCACGTTGGCTGGCTTGAGGTCGCGATGCACCACGTCCTGACGATGCGCGTATGCGATTGCCAAGGTGATTTCCAAACACCATTGACAAGCTTGTCGCCAAGGCACCGGCATGGCAACTTTCGCCAAGGACTCGCCACCGAGCCACTCGGTGACAAAGAAGGAGCGATGGTTGACCACGCCAAAATCGAAGATTTTGCAAATCCCCGGATGGTCGAGCCGAGCCAACCGCTGGGCCTCAGTCAAAAAATAACGCTCACATGCGGCGGGCAGGTCACTCTTGAGCACTTTGATGGCGATCCTACGATCCAGGACTTGATCGCGGGCTTGAAACACCGTTCCAAAACTACCCTCGCCGACGACTTTCATTTCGACATAACGCGGCAGCTTGTCAAGCAACATGCTGATTTCAGCGGAGGCCAGGAGTGAACCATCCTCGTTGGGGGCCAACGTATCGGACGATCGCTGTTCGGAGGTATCCCCACCTAGCTGACTGCCACCAGATTCCTGAGTGCCACCAGACTCTTGATTTCCACCCGTTTTTTGAACGTAGCCAGTTTTCTGACTAGCTGCCGTTAACGGAGAGCTGGACGACAACAGTTCCGTCTCGGCATCCCGCTGGCTTTGGCGGAACGCTTCGTCATCATCGAACTGGTCATCTAAATCAGTCCTTGTCACCATGAAAAATCACACTCGGCATGCCCCCGAAACTATCAACTACCAACCCTTCATTTTACGAAAAACTACTTACCAAAACTACTGTACGCCAGCAGCCTAAATTACTTTACGGCTTGGTTTCGGTAAGCCGACAGCAAAAGATCGCAAAATAGTTTTTGGGATCAGTCCACATCTGTTCAACACTCCAACCGGCGGTCCGCAGGCGTTCACCGAGCGTTTGTGGGTCGTACTTATGAGAGTACTCGGTGAGAATATGTTCGCCCTGGCGTAAGCGAAAGTTATGCGAGTCGATCGCTACGTCGATGTTGCGGTTGGCCACCAAACGCATTTCAATACGTTGATGGCTGGAGACAAAGGGAGCCGCATGGTCGAAGCCATCGAGGGGAAAGTCGACAGCTAGTTGACGGTTGAGATGCCGCAGAATATTCCGGTTAAACTCTGCCGTGACCCCCTGTTGATCGTCATAAGCGGCCTGCAAAACGTCCGTATCTTTTTGCAGATCGACACCGAGCACCAGCATCCCCGCGTGCGTCGTTGCTTCGGCCTCATCAGTTTGATCGCCATTAGAATCCCCAACTCGTGGCGATACCAAATCGGCAAATTTTGCCAACAGTTGATCTGCTGCGTCCGCCGTCAGGTTTCCCAGCGTGGAACCGGGGAAATAAACGACGCGAGCCCCTTCCGCCGTGATCTCCGCGGGGATTGCTAGTTCCGCTGTGAAATCGGCACAGACTGGCGCAATCTCCACCGCAGGGTGCAGATCGGCGAGGCGTTCAGCCGACTGCAGCAAGTGCGTTTGCGAAATGTCCATGGGTATGTAAACCGCTGGTGACTCCAGCGCCTGCAAGAGGAGCTCGGTCTTCAGACCGCTGCCGCTGCCAATCTCGATCACCACCGCTTGCTCGCCAATATGCTCAGCCAACTCGGGCAAGCAGCGTTGCAGGATGCTGACTTCCGTTCGCGTGGGATAGTATTCCGGCAGTTCGCAGATGGCATCAAACAACTCGCTGCCGTGTTGGTCATAGAAATACTTGCTCGGCAACCGAGGAGGCGACTCGGCCAGAGAGTCCAGCACCTCGGCGCGGATCGACTGTTGGGCGGGCGCCAAGTTAACTAGCGGAAGCAGATTCGAAATAGCCATCGGGCCAGGGACCGTGGGGTGGAGGTAATGAAGTTTGCGGCGACTGAAAGAGCCAAAGCAGCCAGTGTCGGATTGAAGGGAGCGGGGCAGCTCGCGAGCGGCGAAGCATGCAGCCCAGTGGTGGTCCGAAAATGGTTAACGGGCCAACCGCAGACCGCTGAATTGCCACCTGGCGTCAGGCGGAAAAAAATTGCGATAAGTAGGGCGAATGTGAGACTGGGGTGTCGCCAGGCTGCCGCCGCGAAGCACAAATTGATTGCACATGAACTTGCCGTTGTACTCCCCAATCGCCCCCGGAGGAGGTCGATACCCGGGGTATCCGACGTATTGGCTGGCGGTCCATTCCCAAACACCACCAAATAATTGCTGCGGGCCGGCGGTGGACTGAGAAGAATTCGGCCCTGTTGCATCACCGTGCGCATCACTGTGCTCACCGGCGGTCTGTTCGGCAAACTGCCCCCAAGCGCCCGGGGCATCCCCAGCAGCGGCGGCAACGACCTCCCACTCCGCTTCGGTCGGCAAACGGGCTCCGGCCCAGCGGGCAAAGGCGTCGGCCTCGAAATAGCTGAGGTGGGAAACCGATTCGTCAAGGTTCAGCGGTTGGATTCCGTGCAGGCTGAATTGATACCACTGGTCTTCACGACGCAACCAATACAAGGGAGCTGTCCAATGCTCTGCATTCACAACCGCCCAGCCGGCACTGAGCCAATGTTCGCTGTGGCGATATCCACCCGCTTCGATGAATTCCAGAAACTGGCCGTTGGTCACTGGGCGGACGGCTAACTGAAACGGTTGCAACAGGACGGCGTGCCGGGGTGTCTCGTTGTCGTAGCAGAAACCTGGCCCTTCGTGACCAATCTCCACGATGCCGCCGGGGTGGGAAAGAAACTCAGGCGACCGCTTGGCACTAGACATGGGGCTGGGTCGAGACGTGGGACTGGGCAGAGGCGTGGTTGCAAAGTCCCCCGCGGCAAACGCCGAATTAAACACAGCCGGAGCGAGTGGATTCCGGCTAAACAGATGCTTGATGTCGGTCAGCATCAACTCTTGATGCTGTTGTTCGTGTTGGATGCCGATTTGAAATACCTCAGCCAATGGTTGCCAATCCTGCTCGCAGACTTGGTGCAACCAAGCTTCGATTGCCGCTTCGACATGCCGACGATAATCCCAAACGTCACGCATCGTTGGCCGACTGAGCAACCCCCGTTGATCGCGTGGAAATTGATCACCGACCGCGTTGTAATAGGAATTGAATAAAACCGCGAACTGCTCATTGGGCGGGCGATAGCTGGGATCGGCCGGCCGCAAGACAAACGTCTCGAAGAACCACGTGGTGTGTGCCAAGTGCCAGCGGATGGGGCTCGCATCTGGCATCGACTGGATCACGCAATCTTCCGGTTCCAGCGACCGGGTGAGCTGTTTGCTAAACTGGCGAACTTGGTGAAAGCTTTGCAGTGCTTGGGTGGGGGTGGGCAAGCGGGGCACGGAGTAACCATCTGCCAAGAGTACGGGCTCATCGGTGGCGACCGCTGCTGAACGGGCGGTACCGAATGAGGCGGCAGATCGTGACAATGCTCCACTCCAACTCGAGAAACGCTACCAAAACTAATTACGGCACCCTAGGCGCGCGTCAACAATGGGTCAACCACATCACTTACGGATAACTTTGTTGAGTGACGACGAGTTTGTTTAGGTTGAGGACTGTTCATGATGTAAAATTAGAATTGAGTCGGCGGCGGACGGTTGATGGGGGGCATTTTCAGCGACGCTCAACGATTGGAGCAGACAAATCGATGAATTTCTGGCAAGCGTTATACCGGTGGGGTGCGTTGGGCATTGTGTTGCTTGCAGTCACGATTCCCGTTGTGGCTCAGGAACGGCGAGCTCGCCCGCCCCGGCCCAATCCAGAGCGTTACGAGGGCGTTTTCTACAAAGACGTCGTTGGCGCTTTACAGGGGGTCCGGCCCCGCGTCGGCGAATTGGCTGGCCAGCAACCAGCCGGCAAAACCTCAGGTGCTGGCTCGACCGCCTCGAGCAATTCGGCTGCCGCATCCTCGAGTGGCAAAAAATGGGCCAATTTAACCGACGCGGTACACCTTGAAGACGAAATCAAGCGTTTGAAGATGCGTTACGATGCGGTTGTGACCACACCGGGGCGGTTTAACGGAGGCGATTTTCAGCAAGCGCGGGTGGAATTAGGGATGTTGGCGACTTTTTTCGCCGTGATCAATGACTTTGAGGGAGAGATTCGATTTCGCGAGGATGCGGCAATCGCTCGCGACCTCATGTCTCGGGCAATCGTCGGCGTCTCGAGCGGGGCAGGGGACGCGTTTAATATTGCCAAACAGCGGCAAGCCGATTTGCAGGATATCGTCAGCGGTAGCGGGCTCAATCGATCGGCCCCGACCGAACCCAACGACTGGTCCATCATCACCACCCGCTCCGTAATCATGAATTATCTCGAAGAGGTGCTTGGCGAGCCGTTGCAGAGTGGTACCAACAACGCGGACGACTTTGGGCCGGCCAGCGATGACTTGGCGCGAGCGGCGGCAATGGTGGCGGTGTTGGGCCAAGTCCTCACCGAGCCCGGGATGGATGAAGCCGACGACACCGACTACAACGCTTTTTCACGGCAAATGACTCAAGCCGCTCTTGATCTGCGAAAAGCGATCGAACAGCAGGACGCCGAGGCGGCAAGATTAGCCGTCGGTGCGATCAGCCAGTCCTGCGAAGCTTGTCATAATGATTATCGCTAAGATTTACGGAGGAGACGAAGGCTAATGGGTGTTCGTTTTGCTTGTCACGGTTGTGGCAAAGGTCTGAATATCAAGACCGAATTAGCCGGCAAACGGGGAAAATGCCCCGACTGTGGCTTGCGCTTCCGGATTCCGCTCGAAGACCAAGCACTCTCCATTCCGCTCGAAGATCAATCCAAGGACGCGGTGGATGCGTCTGAGCATCATTCGCCCGACCCGCCCTCGTCTGAACAACATTCGTCTGAACAACATTCGTCTCAACAACATTCGCCCGACCCGCCCTCGTCTGAACAACATTCGCCTGAACAACATTCGTCTCAACAACCATCTTCTGAGCCTGTCGCGAGCGAGCCGGTAGCTGCCGAGCCCAAGCGGCTGGACCGGGTGAACGAATCGGCTGGGGAGTCTGCCGAGTTCAATCCGCTAGAGGAATCCGACGTTGCGTGGTATGTGCGCCCCCCGACGGGCGGGCGTTACGGCCCGGCGACTGGGCCAACCGTGCTGGGCTGGATCGACGAAGGGCGAGTGACTGGCGACACGTTGCTGTGGCGAGATGGTTGGCCGCAGTGGCGGGAGTGCCAAGAGGTGATTCCTGGGTTGCTCGCCGCCAGTCCGGCTGCCGCACTTTCGCCGGCAGCGACCATCCCTCCGGCAGCTCGCCCGCTCGGACAATCTCCCGCGGAAACGAGGGCTCCCGTTAAAACTGGACCACGTGCTGACTTGGGCGGCCAAGCTGACAGCCAGCAATCGGGAGCTGGGGCGGTGGGCCAATTGGGGAAAACGAAAGCTCGCTCCACCTCACGCCGTGAAAAAGCTCGCCAATTCAGCGCGGCGGGAGGTTATGATGCGGATTCCTATTTGCTGACAAAGAAACGCCAAAAAGCCAAACAGCGGATGATGGCGATCAGCGTGCTGATTATCCTCAGCGTGGTGTTAGTGGTGGCGTTGATTGCGGCACTGCTCTGGGAACGCGACCCGCCCCCCGAAGAGACGATTGGCTGGCGCTCGCTTGGCGTAACGAGCCTGCTAGCGTAGCTTTTAGTGCGTGACAATTTGCTGAGTTGGCAAATGCCGCGAATCGTACTGTGTTGTTTTGCTTTCATTTTTTGAACCCCGAAAGGTACCCTGCCGATGTCGAGAAATCTACTTGCTTGCTTGCTGGTCTGTTCGCTGCTGACCGTCACGGCCAATGCGCAAGCCCCCTCCGCGGAAAGCGATGCAAAGCCACAAACGATCAAAATCTTCGACAAACTAACGCTCACCATTCCGGCCGATTGGAAAACAAGTAAAGCCCGCTCGCGAATCATCGAGCATGAGTTCTCCACCACCGAAGAGGGTGACGAAACCGCTCCGGCACGCATCACCATGATGGCGGCTGGCGGCGATATCGACGCTAACATTGAGCGTTGGAAAGGACAATTCACCGGTGGAAAAGAAGCCAAGGTCGAGAAAATGACCGTCGCCGGCGAAACTGTCCACTTGGTCGAACTCAACGGGTCGTTTAAAGAAACAATGGGTGGCGGACCATTTTCCGGAGGCAAAACGGTAACCCGCGAAGATTACGGGATGCTGGGGGCAATCATCGAGCTGCAAGACAATCGCAAGTACTTCATCAAGCTCACCGGCCCTGCCGAAACGATTGCCGCTCAGCGAGAATCCTTCAAGGAAATGTTAAAGAAGATGGAGTAGCCCATCCCCGTTAAGCACCAAGTTTGTTGCCCACTTAGTTAATCAGCTCATCCGCGTTTCGCATCTTTGATCTCAGCATGAATATCCAGAGCTTCCTTGAACACCATGGCATCCGTCGCAACCCGTTTGCCGAAGAGGATGCCCAAACCGATCCGGTGTTCAAGGAGTTCTGCATACGCAGCGCCTACCACCCGGTTTGGGACAAAGTCTACGGCGACCCCACCGAGCCGGCGACGGCCATTGTCTTTGGCCCCAAAGGCTCGGGAAAAACGGCCATGCGGCTGCAGATTGACCAGCACTTGACGCGGTTTAATCAAGAGCACCCGACAAAGCGGGTATTTGTGATCCGCTACGACGACTTCAATCCGTTCCTCGACCACTTTCGCGAACGGCTCAGTCGACGAGCGGTGCGAAAACCGGAACGTGTCTTCGAGGCTTGGCGATTGTGGGATCACATGGACGCCATCCTGTGTTTGGCAGTCACCGAGCTGATCGATGAAATCATCGGTCGCCATGGTGGTCAAGCGACCGGAGGTGGGGAACCGAAACAGCGTGAGCGCGGCACGGCGGGCTTGATCAGCCAGGAAATGGTCGACCAGCTCGATCGCACCGATGCCCGTGATTTATTGCTGTTGGCTTGCTGTTACGACCAATCGACCGCCTCCACCTTTACTGGACGCTGGAACGCGTTGCGGCGACGGCTGGGTTACAAAAATTGGTGGGTCAGCTGGGATGCTTGGCTAGCAGTCGGTTGGATTGTGCTGGCCCTGGTCGCCGTTGGCTGGCTGTACTCGGCAGCGCACATCACGATGCAGACCACTTTCTGGCTGGCCCCGCTGGCCGCCGTCGTGGGCTGCCTGCCCTACATTTGGCGCTGGACTCGCTGCCACTGGTTGGCAATGGGCGTCCGCCGGCACATGCGCGTGGGCAAGCGGGAACTAAGCTCGCTGCGGAAAGTTTTGCTGAAATTTCCCGCCAAGGAGCTAGCCAGCCAACCGCTGCCCCGCTTTGATCGCACCGACGATCGCTACGCGCTGCTCAACAAGCTGCAGTTGCTGCTCAACGAATTCAACTTCACCGGCACGATTGTGTTGGTCGATCGCGTGGATGAACCGCATCTAACCGGGGGCAAACCCGATTTGATGCGACGCTTCGTGTGGCCGCTGTTGGATAACAAGCTGCTCAAGCACACCGGATTGGGCTTCAAACTGATGCTCCCGCAGGAGCTGTATCGCGACTTGGAGCGTGAAAGCCGCGAATTTCACGAGCGAGCCAGGCTCGATAAACAAAACGTGATTCCCTCTTTCGCTTGGACCGGCGAAGCCCTTTACGATTTAACTCGCAACCGCATTTCGGCCTGCGCGCTGGACGAGAAAACGCCGGAGCCGAAAGATCTATTCGATGATAAATTAACCTATCAACGTTTGTTGATGGTTTTTCAAAACATGCGTGTTCCCCGGCATTTGTTTCGTTTTCTTTACCGGGTGCTTGTGGAACATTGCAACAAATACACCGACGCCGACCCGCAATACAAAATCGATGTCGAAACCTTCGAATCGGTACTGGCGGTTTACAACCGCGAGCTGGATGGCTAGGCGGTTTGCCGATAAAAGCTGGCGACTGTGGGCCGAATCGCCATTGTCGCCAACCGTGTTTTTGGTAGATTACTCCGTTCCGTTACATCAAAACCTAGAATCCAGTCGAAAAACACCAGCAGGTCTGCGGCTAGCTCCGTAAGCACCAGGTTTTCCGGTCGGTTCTTTGACCCCGTTCAATTACGCTGCAGCCAGGGAGCATTGCCTCGGTGGGTACGAAAAAATCAGGAAAAGGTCGACGCAAAGTAGGTCGGAAGAAACGTCGGATGCGAGCCCGTATTCGCCACCGCAAAAAATAATTGACGGCGGCTGAACAGGCGCCCGGCCAAATAAGCCGCTGCAGTCGTTACGCGTTTTCGTCGCCGCCCAGCCCCAATTGCTGGAGCCAGCGTCGCTTGGGGGGACCTTCGGGTTCTTTCCCAGCGGCTTCTTGGCGCGCCTCTAGCCCCCGTTTGAGATCCTCCACCTCCGCTTCTCGTTGATCGAGCTCTCTGCGACCACGGGCCAGTTTGGCTCGTTCAAGGGATAATTCGACTTCCGCTTGGCGCAGCTTTTCTTCCCATTCCTGCTTGATTGCTTGCAACTTGGCGCGCTCTTCACAGATCAGCTCGTCCGCATCAATCATGCTGGCAATGCTGGCCGCCCCCATGGCCAACCCTTCGCCGACGCCATGACCACCGGCGAATGTTTCGGCTTGATGGTCGAGTAATTGGCGAAGTTCGGCAATTTCGTCGTCCCGGCGTCGGATCTCTCGGTCGGCCCGTTCGACTTCATCACGCAGCGATTTTTGTTCTTCGGGCGAATAGGTTGCTTCGCCACTTTCTTCTTCGCGGCTGAGCTGAGCCAAAATTGCCGCTTTTCGCTCCTCCCAAGTCATCGACTCCATGGGGCCGGGCAAAGTAGTTCCAACGGCGGACCGCTCGACTCGCAGATCGGCCAATTGACTGCTCAGTTCAGAATTCTCGCTCCGCAAATCTTGGCAGCGCGAACGATATTCTTCCAACTGCTCACGCATCTGATCGAGCTCCGCTTGGAACGCTTCAGCGACACCAGCCTGCCCGCTCGCTGCATCTTGGTTGCTTTCGGCCAGTTCGAGGCGCTGCTCAGCGCGAGCCAATCGATCGACCGACTGAGCGAATTTCGACTCCAGTTCAGCCAACTTATCGCGTGTCTCCTGCAACTGCTCTTCAGCCCGCAGCTTGCTCACATCAGCCTGCCCCAACTCCTCTTCGGCTCGGATTAGCTGCGTTTCCAAACGGGTAACCTGCTCGACCGTTTCGGCTAGCTTAACCTCCGACTCGGTCAATTTGGCTTCGGTTTCCGCCAGTTTCTCATTCGACGGACCCGCCTTATCCTGTCGCTGATTCAACTCACGACGCAATTCGCGAGTTTGATGCTTGAAAGCCTCAGCTTGCTCGAATTGCTCTTCACATTCGGCCGATAGCTTCTCCAACTCGTCGTTGTGACGCGTCTCCTGTTCCCGCATGCGATCGCGAGTCGTCTCCAGCATGGCGGTGGTCTCGGCCAACTGGGACCGCAATTCATCCAACTCGCGGCTAGCCAACTGCTCAAAATCTCCCGCCGAGTTGAGCTCTTCGCGCAACTGCTGTTTTCGCTCGCGGTGCCGCACAACTTGTTCGGCCAAACGACGACGCCGCACTTCCACGTTATCGCGTTCCTGGTCCAACTCCTCGCGGTCTTGCTCTAACTCCTCACGCTCTCGGCCCCAATCTTTGCGTTCCTTGCCGAGCTCGTCGCGTCCCTTGTCCAATTCCTCACGTTCCTTGCTTAACTCCTCACGTTCCTTGCTTAACTCTTCCCGTTCCTTGCTCAGCTCTTCCCGTTCCTTACTCAATTCCTCCCGTACTGTGCTCAAATCATCCCGCTCGCTGCTCAGCTCTTTGCATTCCTTGCCAAACTCGTCGCGCTCCTTGCTTAGCTCGTCACGCTCCTTGCTGATTTCATCCGTGGTGCGCGCCAGTTGCTCTCGAGTTTCATCGCACTCTTCCCGCAACTTGCTTAACTGGTCACGTTCTTGTTTGAGCTCTTCGCGCTGCAGAGCGAGTTCGTCGAGTTGCTCGATTAGCGTTTGCTGTTCGCTTTCCCAAGCATCGCGTTTCTGATTGAACTCGGCCATCTCCTCTTGCCAAGCTTGCCGTTCACGCTCCAGCTCCGCCTGGGCTACGGCGAATTGCTCGCGTTCCAGGTCCAATTCGCTGCTAAAATCGTCCCACTGGTCTTTGCTCAGCTGCAGCGCGTCTCGCAGATTTGCCAACCGAGTGAGTTCTTCGGAAACCAAATCGAGGGGCGTCGCGAATGGACAGGGAGCCCCCGACAGTGCTTGCGGCAATGCCGTTGGCTCAAGATTCGCATCTCCCAGTCGTATGGTTCTCGATTTAGGCATCGTTGCCAGTCGGGTTCAGAAAGAGACAATTTCGTTCGAGAGTGGTAAAGCCGACCCACTCGCATTGGCCAGTAAATGCATTACTCTCACTTAAACATCTACGTCATGAACGGATCGTGAGCAAATCGACAATTTGCTAAACTAAGCAGCGTTGGGAAAATCGAGAGCCGCTTTGGCGACAGTTGCGGTTGAGCTTGGTTTCCGGATGGGCCTCACGGCGTTCAGTTGAAAAAATCGCAGCAAGCACTAGGCAGAATCGTTTTGGCGAAGAAGAAAATGGCCGCTGGAGAGTCCCGCAAATCGGTCGGTAGACAACAGTCTGGCACACAGCCAGATATTGAGGATGACAACGGCACCAGCTTTGAAGAGGCTTTGGCGGAAGTCGAGCAGATCGTGCGCGAGCTGGAGGGCGGTCAGCTAACCCTAGGAGAGTCGCTCAAGTCGTACGAACGCGGGGTGTCCCAGCTGCGAAAATGTCACGACCAGTTGAGGCAGGCCGAGCGGCGGGTAGAAATTCTGTCTGGCTTTGATGCTCATGGCAATCCGATAACAGAGACTTTTGATTCAGGGGACGAGGGTTCCGAGGGAGCGGGGGACGTGGACGATTCCCCGGGACTCTTCTAGACTTTCCCGGAGGTGTGTCTTCTCGCGTGTTCAACTTGTCCTAATTCCCATCAATTCGACTTCCAGACCCGCAGCGTCGCTTGACAACTCTTGACGAAATTCTGGGAGACTTTCTCCCCCTGATCGAGCCGGCATTGGCTGATGCGAGTGAACCGCGGGCTGGCTGTCCGCAGCGTTTGGGGGAGGCAATTTGCTACAGTTTGCTAGCCCCGGGCAAGCGATTGCGGCCTTCGCTGGTGTTGGCGGGAGCTGAAGCGTGCGGCGGTTCGGTTGCTGCCGCGCTGCCGGCCGCGGTGGCGGTCGAGATGGTGCATGCTTATTCGCTGATCCATGATGATTTGCCGGCAATGGACGACGACGATTTGCGACGTGGGCGGCCGACATGCCATCGGCAGTTTGACGAAGCGACGGCGATTCTGGCTGGGGACGCTTTGCTGGCTCGAGCGTTTGAAGTCTTGGCCACTCAGTTACCCGCCGATCAAGTCGCCGAGGCGGTGAGAATTTTATCCCACGCGACTGGCCCCACGGCCTTGGTGGGTGGGCAAGCGGATGACTTGGCAGATCATGGGCTAATTCCTGAAGAAAAGAGTGGAAACGGCACCCCGCAGCGGGTTGAGTATTTAGAATCAATACACAGGCGGAAGACTGGCAAACTTTTTTCGGCGTCGTTGGAGTTGGGCGGACTAACCGCCGGCGGGTCCACCGAGCAGCAGCTTTGGTTGCGGAATTATGCGGACGCTTTTGGTTTGGCATTTCAGATTGTCGACGATCTGCTCGACTTTCTGGGCTCTCCGGATCAGGTTGGCAAACAGACGGGAAAAGACATCCAGCGTGGTAAGTTAACCTTCCCCGGGCTGATTGGCGTGGCAGCTAGCCGTCGACGGGCAGCCGACTTAACGGCGATCGCCTGCGAGTCGGCTCAGTTATTCGGACCTTTGGGTAACCGGTTAACCCTCTTGGTACAATTTGTGCTTCAACGGAGTTGTTAGGCATCATGCACGAGCTCTTATCTAAGATTGACTCAGCCGAAGACTTGAATGGGTTTTCGGTCTCGGAGTTAAACGCCCTGGCCGCCGAGATCAGAGATGTGCTCTGCAATCTTTTGGCCACGCGCACCGCCCACTTTGCCTCAAATCTGGGCGTTGTCGAGCTTTGCTTGGCCTTGCACAGCACCTTCGATTTTCGCCGCGACCGGCTGATTTGGGATACTGGCCATCAAATTTACCCGCACAAGTTAGTCACCGGTCGCTACGATCGTTTTCACACGATCCGCACCGCCGGGGGACTAATGGGCTACCCCAACCCGGCGGAGAGTGAGTACGACTTGTTCATGACTGGGCACGCCGGCAGCAGCGTCAGCACGGCATTGGGTCTGAAAAGTGGTGATTGCTTGATGGGGCAAGGAGACCGCAAAAGCGTGGCGGTGATTGGCGATGGCGCTTTTCCCAGCGGAATTGTCTTTGAGGCCATGAATAATGCGGGCGAGCTGGCCAAAGATTTTCTGATCGTGCTGAACGACAACGAGATGTCGATCTGTCCGCGAGTGGGCGCGGTGGCCAGCTATCTAGATCGACTTCGCGGCAACCCGTTTTACACCGGGTTGAAGAGTGAAGTGGTCAAGATGCTGAACCACATTCCGGTCTTCGGTGATCCGGCCGAGCGGATGTTGGCGCAGATGAAGGAAGGCATGAAAGCCGGCTTGATGGGCGGCATGCTGTTCGAGGAATTGGGCATTCGCTACGTGGGACCCATCGATGGCCATGACATCGGCCTACTGCGGAAGTATCTGCAGATGGTCAAGGAAATGGAGGGGCCGGTGTTGTTGCACGTGGTCACTCAAAAAGGCAAAGGGTACAAACCGGCTGCCGAGGATCCTGTCTATTTTCACACCCCGCCGGCTTTCGTCGATGAGAATGGTCGCCCGATTCCCAAAGCGGGTGGTGGCCAACCGGCGTATACCAACTTTGCTCGTGACGCGATTGCCGCAGCGATGCACCGTGACGAACGGGTGACCGTGATCACGGCGGCGATGTGCCAAGGCAACAAGTTGGAACCGGTTCGCGAAGCTTTTCCGGATCGTTTCTTTGACGTGGGAATTTGCGAATCGCACGCGGTGGCCTTTGCCGCCGGACAGTGCAAAGCCGGTTTGCGGCCAATTGTCGATATCTACAGCACCTTTCTACAACGTAGTTACGATCAAGTCTTCCAAGAAGTCTCACTGCAAGATTTGCCGGTGGTCTTCATGATGGACCGCGCGGGGCTGACGCCGCCCGATGGTCCCACGCACCATGGCGCTTATGACATTGGCTATATGCGGGTCTTCCCCAACTTGGTGCTGATGGCTCCCGGTTACGCCGATGAAGTCGACACGATGTTGCAGTTTGCACTAACTCTCGAACATCCCAGCGGCATTCGGTATCCCAAAGACTCGGCGGCCAAATTACCCGATCACCGCCCCCAGCCTGTGCGTCTGGGCGAGAGCGAAACCATTCGCTGGGGCACCGATGGTGCGATCATTGCTTGCGGGGCCACGCTGGCTGCGGCCGAAGAAGCGGCTCGCTTGGTGTCGCCCGAACTGGACATCGCCGTGATCAATGCTCGTTTTATCAAGCCGCTCGACCGCGGCATGCTGCAGCAAGTCTTCGACGAGTGCGGGTTTGTCATCACGGCTGAAGAAGGTGCTTTGATGGGTGGTTTTGGTTCGGCGGTTCTCGAGGCTGCTTGCGATCTTGGTCTCGACACGCGGAAGCTGAAGCGAGTTGGCATCCCCGACTCGTATGTGGAACATGGCGATCGAGCTGACTTGCTGGCTTCCCTCGGCCTCGATGCGACTGGCTTGGCTGCCACTTGCCGGTCGATGTGTGATGCGCCGGGTGTTACCGTTTAAAGTGCTCAGCGCTGTTCCCACAGCCTGCCGACTTGTTCATACTCATATAGCGACTCGCAACCCCAGATCACGCAGCCCCGACATTTCGCAGCCCCCACGCTGAGGATCAGCCCCTTGTCCGGTTACCAGCAGCATCCTTGGCCCTGTAACCAACGAGAGCGTCCCAGCGTCGTCCTCATCGCCGCCGCCAAACGTGCCCTGGTCACGCAAGAACTCAAACGCTTGGAACCGGTGATTGCGGCGGTGGCCGATATCGCCGCCGTCGATCTGAACTTCGAGTATGACTTTACCGGCACCGATCATGACCTGGTGATCGTGCTGGGTGGTGATGGTTCGATTTTGCAAGCCGCGCGGCAAATGGAAGAGCACCAGTTGCCGGTGCTGGGTGTTAATTGCGGGCAACTCGGCTTCCTCGCCGCGCTCTCTCCCGACGCGTTTCTCGAAGCTTGGCCCAGTGTTTGTCGCGGTGGCTTCGCGGTCGTCGAGCACTTAATGTTGCGCACGCTGCTATTTCGAGATGGCGAAGAGATCGACCACCAACTCAGCCTTAATGAAACGGCGATCCTGGGTGGCCCACCGTACAACATTCTCAACATTGACATGTATGTCGACAACCTGCTGGCCACCACCTATCGTTGCGACGGTTTGATCATCAGCACACCAGTCGGCTCGACCGCTCACAATTTATCAGCTGGCGGTCCGATATTGCGAAAAGACCTGCAAGCCATCGTTGTCTCGCCGATCAGCCCGCACACGTTGACCTATCGATCGGTAATCGACTCGGCCGATCGGGTCTTTGACTTGACAGTTACCAACCCCAACGAGTCGACCAGCGTGGTCATCGATGGACGCGTGATGGGCAAAGTGCTGCCCGGTGACCGCATCCGCATTCGCCGCTCGTCAGCAGCCTTCAAAATGGTGGCGGTGCCTGGCCAAAACGACTATCGCACGCTTCGCGATAAACTCAACTGGGGTGGGCACACGCTGCCGAATTTGTAGGGAAAACGGCAGCTCACCCCGTCTCTTCAGCAAGCAACAACCAACCTCAATGGGTAACTTGCAGCCTGGGTGGCTTGAGACGACACTGCGGGGGTGTCTTCTCCTACTTCTGAGTTCTTTTTTAAGGCAAATTTCGATGGACGAGTTGATCAAACAAATCACCAGTCAATTGGGCATCGACGAATCTATCGCCAAGAATGCGACGCAAAAGGCGATGGCGATGATCAAGGATCAAGCGGGTGACGATTTGTTCGGCAAAATTTCGGCGGCCATCCCGGGTGCTGAGGATGTGGCTTCGGCTGGTGCTGAAGGTGGCGGTGCCTCCGCTGGAGGCGGGATGCTAGGTAAGCTGGCCGGAATGGCCTCCAGCGCCTTGGGTGGCTCGGCGGGCGGCGGCTTGGAGTTAGCGTCGATGTTAAGCGGCGCGGGGGTCGACCAGGACAAGATAGGTGGCTTCGTAACCATGATCATTGACTTCTTGAAAGCCCGAGCTGGCGACGAAGTCATCGATCAAGTGCTGGCCAAGTTCCCCATGTTGAAGACGCTGCTGGGCTAAGGTTTGAGCGTTATATAACCGCTGTCCCAATGTAGAACTGCTGTCCCGGCTGTTTGTTTTCTTGCGGAAGCGATTGGGGACAATCGCTCTACAATGCTGCGCAAGATTCGCTGAAATGCAATTGACTTGTGCCCCCACATTTTGCGATCAGTAACACGGTTTTTTGAGCTATCCGCAAACGGCCCACAGGTTCTCTGCTGGCACGGTCAGTTCCAGCAGCGCTGATAGCTTCTTTGAACGCTCGATGTGGTATCAATTGCATACTCGGAGGTGTGAGGTGGATCACGGATTGCACTGGTTTCCGTGCCGGATCGTAGTTGTTGGGTTCAGCATTTTGTTGGCGTGCTGCCTGCTGCCGGCGACTGCATTGGCCGCCGGTCCGTTGCCAAACGACGACTCCAGCGACAAATCAGTTTGGACATCTTGGAGCAGTTGGCAAATGCCCGAAATGCGGCTGCCGACTTGGCGGACGCCCCAAGTGTCCATGCCGACACTGCCCGCCCCGCGGGAGCCGGCCTTTGTGCGAGCCACCAGGCAGGGACTCGGCCAAGCCTGGACCAGCACCAAACGCACCACCCGCTCCGCTTGGGAAAAAACTAAGGATCTGTTCAGCCCCACAGCCGCGACGCCCCAGCGTGGCAAGCAGCGCGAGAGCAGCAACGCCCAACGCGACACCGGTTTTTGGGCCAGCCTGTTTGCCCCCAAAAATCCACAAAAACCATCGACGGTCAACGAGTTTTTGCGACAACCAGCCCCCTTTTGAGCGACTTTCCCGGCAACTTTTTGGATCTCACCCTGTGGCCACGGTGTAGGATTGAAGGAGATCTTTCATCCGCACCAAAACCATTGGGGATTTTGAACCATGGGGCTGCCTCCTTGGACACGCACCTTCACCCGCGAGCTGATGTCGGGTTCGTTGGACGAAGTCGCCAATCGCATCCGCACTGCCGTCACCACCAGCGAACTCCCCGCCACCGCCTTGCGTGGCCTCGATCGCGTGATGCGGGAGACTCGCAAGGGGGCCGAGCAGGTGCGACGTTGGGCGCGGCGACACGCTTCCTTGTCCCATTCCGCCGTCAATGGCAGCGGCACCTATTTCCATGCTGATCTCGCCAGTTGCCCGCTCTCAGCTGAACAGCTGCAGACGTTGATCCCGGAAGCGGAGCTGTTTGCCGGTAACTTGCCCGCCCAACGCGAGCGAATCGAACGGCAACTCGAGAGCCTAGTGAACCGGCGTTGGGGCGGCCACGCCTTGGTCGCCAATTCAACCGCGGCGGCAATCGTGGCCGTAGCGGCTAGCGTGCGTGAAAGCTCCCTGTACCTGCCTCGCTGCTGCGTGTTCCGGCCCGACGGCCAGCGACCACTCCCGGAGCTGCTCAAAGCTGGCGGTGGCCGGCTGGTGGAAGTGGGCACGGCGGAGGGCTGCGAACTGGCCGATTGGGCCCAGCTGAGCGACGAAAAATGTGCTTCCGCCGCTGTATTCGAAGTTCGCTGGCCGACCGCAGCCCAGCGGCCAAGCCCAGACTGGTCGTGTGGCCAACAAGGCCCCGCTGCCAACTGCCGACGGCTCAGCCTGCTGCCATACGGATGCTGGGAACCGCTCGACGATTCACTGGCAGACGCTTGCACCCTGCTGAACGCTGAATTGCTCGCACAAAACTGGCTGACGATCGTGCCCGGCAACCGCTTGCTGGGTGGCCCCCGCTCGGCCCTGATCCTCGGCTCGCGGTCCGCCTTGGCGACGGTCGAAGCTGCCGAAATCTGGCCCGTATTGGCGGCCGATTTGGGGACATTCGCGGCGCTCGTCGAGACGCTGCAACAACCGACCGGCAATGAATTAGCGCTCGCTCGCCTGCTGCGGCCAGCCCCCGAAAACTTACAAAACCGCTGCGAACGCTTGGCCACGCAGCTGGCCGGTTCAGCAGCCATTGCCGAGGTTCAAATCACCTCCAATCCAGCCCGGCTGGCAACCGACCTGAGCACCGAAATCCCCTCCCGCCAACTGCGAATCCGTCACGCCAGCTTGACGGCCGAAAGCTGGGCCGAGCGTTTGCGAGCCGATAATCCAGCCCTGCTGGCCAGCATCACCGAAGACCAACTGGCGCTTGACCTGCGTTGGATTCCCGCGCCCCTGGACGAGCATTTAGCCGCGCTGCTGTGCGGCCAAACCGCGGCGGCTACCCACTCCGATAGCCCCCAGCCTGACGGTACCGGCGGCGCTCAAGATAACCAGCCCGCAAGTTAACCCGGAAATTGTTTCTAACCGGTGTTGTTGTCAGTTTGAGGTGACTGTTCCATAATCCGGGGCCTGGTTCACGCTTTCCTTCTCATGCTGACCCGCGCCCTATCCATGTCGCACGAAAAAATCCGGACCACCGGTGTCACCTTTGATGACGTTCTGATCTTGCCGCGATTCAGCGAGGTGATGCCGTCGGAAGTGGATATCAGCACCCAGCTGACCCACAACATCCGACTCAAACTGCCCCTGCTCAGCTCGCCGATGGACACGGTGACCGAATCGGCGATGGCGATTGCCCTGGCTAAAGAGGGGGGAATAGGCATCATTCACAAAAATATTTCGGTCCAGCGGCAAACCGAAGAGGTGCTGAAAGTTAAGCGCAGCGCCAATGGAATCATCATCGATCCGGTCACCCTTCCTCCGGAGGAGCGAGTCAGCCGGGCGGCCGAGCTGATGGACCAGCACAACGTCTCGGGGATCCCAATTGTCGACGGAAATCATGTGTTGGTCGGAATTCTCACCCGTCGCGACCTCCGCTTCCTAGAGGACCCAAATCGCCCAGTCTCCGAAGTCATGACCCATGAGAATTTAGTGACGGGAGTAGGGAATGTAACGCTTGAGGAAGCTGAGCGGATTTTAACGGCAAAAAGGGTGGAGAAACTTTTGCTGGTTGACGAAGAAAGAAAACTGACGGGACTTATTACGATTCGTGACATCGACATGATGAAGCGTTTCCCCAACGCTTGCAAAGATCAGCAGGGTCGCCTGCGAGTCGGTGCGGCGATTGGAGTCTTCGATTTTGAACGTGCAGCCAGCTTGATCGATCAGGGGGTGGATATCCTGGTTGTCGATTCGGCTCACGGTCATTCGAAGAACGTGATGGAGACCGTCAAAGAAGTGAAGAAACAATGGAGTATTGATGTCATCGCTGGCAACATCGCCACCATAGAGGGAGCGAAGGATCTGATTGACGCCGGTGCGGACGCGATCAAAGTTGGCATTGGGCCGGGATCGATCTGTACCACGCGGGTGATCAGTGGCATTGGGGTTCCTCAGATTACGGCAATTTTCGACGCGGTGTCGATTGCTGAAAAACGAGGCGTCCCGGTGATTGCCGATGGTGGGGTGCGATTCAGCGGAGACATCACGAAAGCCATTGCTGCGGGAGCCAGCTCGGTGATGATCGGCAGTTTGTTTGCCGGTCTAACGGAGAGTCCTGGCGAAGTGATCCTCTACCAAGGGCGGACCTTTAAGTCCTACCGCGGGATGGGATCGATCGGAGCAATGGTGAAAGGCAGTAGTGAGCGGTACCGCCAAGGAAACGACGAGGGCAACAAACTTGTGCCCGAAGGCGTCGAGGGGCGAGTGCCGTTTAAGGGTCCTCTCAGCGAGTTTGCTTACCAGCTGGTGGGCGGCTTACGAGCCGGGATGGGTTACGTGGGGGCACGTAATATTGAAGAATTGCGTACGGAAGCGCAATTCATTCGGGTCTCGCCAGCGACGGTCCGGGAGAACCACCCGCATGACATCGCAATCACTCAAGAAGCGCCGAACTACAGTCCGGACGTTTATAAAAGCGATTCGAATTAAAGCCCTGCACGCTGCTTTGGTCGCCACGATTGTGGCTCAACCGGGGATCAGTCTGTTGCAGGCCAATGACGGCTCAGCCAGCTTGCAACCTGTGCAGCCACTTCGCTCGGCTCCCCAGCCGCGAGAATCGTCCCAGCCGACAACCTCCAATTCCTCCGCCGCTGGCTGGGATTTGCGTTGGCGAGCGAGCGGTCAAGTGACGCGGGACGAAAGCCCCCGAAGTACTGCCAACCAGACCGCAGCGGCACAAGCACAGCCGCCAGCACAAGCACTGCCAGCCGCTGCGACGCGCCAACCTTCGCCGACCGCGGGGCGAGCCTCGACGGCCGTGCTGAGAGCACCCGCAACGGCCGATCACGGCGCGGTCCAGCCAGCAACTTATATGCAAGATCGCTTGCCACCTCCGCCCGGTGGCAAACCAAGCACGCAACCCAACAATCTCCAGCGTCCCCAGCCAAGCCGGCAAACGCTCGGCGACGGCCTGCTGCCTCCCCGCACGCGAGTTCCCCAGGGCGATCCTTGGTCCGATCCGTTCGGCGACGCCAAGCTGACGACTCAAGATGGCGAATTGCAACTACCTCCCACAGCGGGCGGAATTTCGCTTCCCGAACCAGCACAGGCCGATCCCGATCCGGCGGCAATTCCCGAGCTGATTCCAACTCCGGGGCTGGAGACAACACCCCAGCCACCCATCGATGTGCCACCGACTGTGCTTCCTCCCGCCGAGGAAGCGCCGTCACTCAGCTTGCCGCCGAGTGATCAATCCGCTCCCGCGCCACTGCTGATTCCCGAACCAGCCAATCCGTTCCCGACCGAACTGGACGAGGCTGACGAACCGCAGTCGCCCAGTGATCTGCAGGATACCCCTGATCTCGACGACGACTTCGGTTCTGCGGATCAACTCGCACCCAAAGCTCGCCTCGAGTCGGCTCGCCCCGTCTCCCCGGAGCAGATCGATCGGATCGTGGGTTCGCAAGTTCTCCGCACTCAGGACACCTTTCAAACGTTAAATTGCGACGAACTCCGCAAACGGGTTGCCGAGCGTACGATCCGACAAGTCAGCCTCGACATCTCGCCTCCGTTTCGTCCCAACGTGCTGGAAACCGATGCGCGGAAAGAAGAAGCGGCCAAGTTTCTAGAGAACCAAATCAGCCGGGTTTGGAGAGACTTCCGTGGCGTCCGTTTGGCTGAGGGCCGCTTCATTGACTTGGCCTACGAGCAATTGATCATCGAACTCGCTGACGGCACGACCACCGGGTTGCCGCTCTCCGATTTAAGCGAAGGAGACTTGGCTTACATTACAAACGCCTGGGGACTGCCGACCGAATGTCGACTGCCCGACGTGGATTACAAGCCGAGAAATTGGTTGCCGATTCAGATGAGCTGGAAAGCCTCGAACTTGTGTCACAAGCCGCTGTACTTCCAAGATGTCAACCTGGAACGCTACGGACACACAGCCGGACCGTTTGCCCAGCCGGTGGTGTCGACGGCCCATTTCTTTGTCAACATCGCCGTGTTGCCATACAAAATGGGCATCCATCCGCCAAACGAATGCCAATACGCACTGGGCTACTATCGGCCAGGCAACTGCGCTCCCTGGATTATCCCGCCGGTGCCGCTCAGCCTTCGCGGGGCCTTGTTTCAGACCGCCGCGATCGGAGCAGGTATTGGCTTGATTCCGTAGGTTAGGACTGAAAGCCAATCTTTAGGCAATGCTTTTAGAAGGAGCATCCCCCGCCACAGCAGCGGGGTGCTCCGCAGCTCTCCGGCTGACGGGCCATCGGCAAACCAGCAGCACCCTTGACTGCTGGCGCGGCGGTCACGCTCAGTTGGCGAGCTAACTTTTCTCCGTGACACTCTGGGCATGTAGGTTGCTCGTCGCTTCGTCGCAACAAGACCTCCACGGTCTGGTCACAATCACTACAGTGATACTCATACAAAGGCATGTCTGATAACCCTCGGTCTATGATGTCTAGCAATCAACCCACGATCCTGCATTCTCTCTCGCGCGACCAGGTTCGCCAAGTCGACAAACTGGCGATTCAGGAATATTCGATGAGCGGTCTGGTATTGATGGAGAACGCCGGACGCGGGGTCGCCGAGTTTGCTTGCCGCCTCTCCAAGCCGGTGCCCGCAGGAATTCTCTGCGGGAAAGGCAACAACGCGGGGGACGGCTACGTGATTGCCCGTCACCTGCAGTTGGCTGGATGGCCCGTCCGGATCATCCAGCTCTACGACCCCAGCGACCTTCAAGGGGACGCTGCAGCCAACTGGACGATCGCCCAACGTGCCGAAATCGACACCGTCGTGCTGAGAGCGGATCAGTTGAAGAGTCTGCCCGAACTGCTCGCCGACTGCGGCATGCTGTTCGACTGCCTGCTGGGAACCGGAGCGAGCGGGGCTCCCCGCTCGCCACTGGCCGAAGCGATTGTAGCGGCCAACGCGACCGCGGCGGTAAAACTCGCCGTCGATCTACCCTCGGGGCTCGATTGCGCTACGGGCGAAGTCCACACGCCCTGTCTGCGAGCCGACTACACCTGCACCTTCGTAGCCAGAAAACCGGGATTTAATACCGCCGGCGGCCGGCAAGTCACGGGTAACGTGGAAATCTTCAGCATCGGCGTGCCACGCAAATTGCTAGACCAATTCGTGTCGGCAGAACCACAGAACTGAGCAGCCAGCCTGCTGACAATCTGTGAGCGAGTCCCCAATTCCTGAATAGCTGTCAGCTCGGTACGCGACATATAGGCGTCGAACCCTTTGATTCGACTGCCCTATTTCGCGTACGTGCTTGAGGCGGCCCATTCGCCGGAATAACCACCGGGTTGCGGCTCGTTCATGCTCAGCAAGAGCGTTTCTGGAGTTGATCGCCGAAAGGAAAATGCCTGCTTGAACCAGCGTACTCCGCAAGCGGCGTTCCATGCGGAATAGCTAGCCTTTTTTGGGCTGCCTCCCCCTGCGAATGTCGCTTTCCGACGAGTTTGGATTTGATGCCTGAATGTGCTCTCTTTTCACGAGCCGGCATTCCAGCCATGAGCCACTAGCGCGATTATGTCGACTTTGACGGCTGGCCATCTGAGAAGCCCTCGTTTCACGATCAAATTGCTCTAACTCAATCTTATCATGACCAAGGTTTAAACGGTTGAGAACGGAGCGAATAACCACCAAGACTTCTCGCAGTTCAAATCATGACAGCTATGACAATCACCGCGCCCGAATCCTTAGACGTTGGCTTTGTACTCGCTTGTGCCGCGATCGTCTTTCTCATGCAAGCTGGTTTTTGCTTGTTGGAAGCAGGACTAGTGCGCACCAAAAACAGCATCAACGTGGCGGTCAAGAACATTCTGGACTGCTCCGTGACGATCTTGCTGTTCACACTAGTCGGCTTTTCGATGATGTTCGGAGTTTCCTACAACGGCATCGTTGGAATTCCTGGCAGCTGTGATTATTTGCAAGACTCACGATTGACGGCGTTTTTCATTTTCCAGCTGGTCTTTTGTAGTTCGGCCGCAACGATTGTCAGCGGTGCCGTCGCCGAACGTGTGCGAACAGTGGTCTACCTATACATTACTTTAATCGTCGGCGGGTTGGTCTATCCAATCTTTGGCCACTGGGCCTGGGGTGGAGTACTTCCAGGAACATCGTCTGGTTGGCTTGCCGCATTAGGCTTTGTCGATTGGGCTGGATGTGTGGTCGTGCACGTTGTTGGAGGGTTTTCAGCACTCGCCGCAGCGCAAGCTGTGGGCCGCCGGCGTAATTGTTCCCAACAGAACATATCCGGAGGGCACAGCCTAACCCTGGCGATTTTGGGCACATTCTTATTGTGGTTTGGCTGGTGGGGCTTCAATGGCGGGAGTGGCCTGATGGTCAGCGAGAGCCTGCCGCGAGTCCTATTGAACACTAACATTGGTGCTGCGGCAGGTGCCGTTGCGGCAATGATGTTCAGCATGTTGAGGCGCGGACGACTTGAAGTCAGCGCGCTGATCTCTGGGCTGCTTGCCGGCCTCGTCAGCGTGACCGGAGCGTGCCATGTGATCTCTCCTGCGACAGCGGCCATTGCAGGTCTGGTTGGCGCTTGGTTGGCATTAGAAGCTGATCGATTCATACGATCGACCGGCGTTGACGACGTGGTCAGCGCTTTCCCGGTTCATGGTGCCACTGGTATTTGGGGAGCGATTGTCTTCGCACTGTTTGCTCCGGAATCCGCAATTGTCGCATCATCGCGAGGGATGCAGTTAGTGGTTCAACTGATCGGTGCCATCGTGGCTGCGATTTTCAGTTACTCCACAGTCTACCTCGCCTTAATGGCGCTCAAGCAAGTTACCTCGTTGAGAGTCAAGGCAAGCCAAGAACTGGCTGGTTTGAATATCTCCGAACATGGGGCTACTAACGAGGTTGTTGATCTACTGGGGTCGATGAACTCCCATCGCAAAACGGGCAATTTTTCGAAGACGATTCAAGCGGATCCCCATACCGAGGTTGGCCAAATTGCCGCCGAATACAATCGGGTGGTCGCTCGCATCCAACAGGAAATGAGCGACCATAACGAGACGAACGAATGGCTCCGAAATGAACGGCTCCGTCTGCACTCGGTTCTGGAGCACGCGGGAGTTGGAATTTATCAACTCGATGAGCATGGAAAATTCATGACCACTAATGCCACATTACTTTCAACACTCGGCTATCGGTCAACTTCGGAACTCATCAGCCACGCATCTGATCGATTACTGCCTTGGCACCGCCTAAACAGTCAAGCGAATCAAATTATCACAGAGAAATTCAGCCGGGGACTTGCCTTCAATGACTTAGAGAGCCAAATCGCAAACCAGTGCGGAGAAGATGTTTGGATTCTGGAAAGCCTCGTTCCCGTCCGTGACCCTCAAGGTTGTTTGATCAGCTGGCTTGGGACAATTCACGACATCACCGAGCGCAAGAATGCCATGATGGCTGAGGTGCAAATCGCCGAAGCAAAGAGTCAAGCGAAAGGTGAGTTCCTTGCCAACATGAGTCATGAAATCCGAACTCCGCTGAACGGCGTAATCGGCATGCTCGATCTGCTAGAGGCCGCGGACATACCCGCCAAAGAAGCACACTTCGTTTCGGTCGCAAGGTCCAGTGCAAATAGTTTACTCGCCTGTATCAATGATGTGCTGGACTTTTCCAAGATTGAAGCTGGACGGCTAGAAATTGAATCGGTCGAATATGATTTGACCGACCTGATTGAAGGAACCGCAGAGCAATTCGCAGTTCGGGCCCATCAAAAAGGTCTGGAAATGAATTGCCAGTTAGATAAAGCTCTTGCGCTGCGTGTCATCGGTGACCCCGAGAGGCTACGGCAAGTACTAACCAACCTAATGGGCAACGCGATCAAATTCACCGAAAAAGGTGAAATCAATTTACGAGTGGTCCGTCGTGGATCGGTAATTCGATTTGCTGTTCAAGATACTGGTATTGGTATGGATGCTGAGGTTCGGAGTCGCTTATTCGAATCCTTCATGCAAGCCGATCTATCAACAACCCGCAAGTACGGAGGTACCGGACTTGGCTTAGCTATCAGCGGAAAGCTAGTCGAATTAATGGGCGGCCAGATCAAAGTCAACAGCGAGGTTGGCGAAGGTTCGGAATTCTGGTTTGAACTACCTTTAGAAGTCGTCCAGGAAATAAACACCAACAACCGAACACCTCAGGAACTGCTGAAGTTACTTGAGGGCAAGCGGGTGTTTGTAATCGATGACAATGCGACGAACTGCGAAATCATGAGCAACCAGCTTGGTATTTGGGGGATGGATGTCAGCATCTGCCAGCAACCTCGGGGCGCCGTGGAACGGATGTTGGTGGCCGAGCGATTAGAAGACGCGTTTTCACTTGTCATTCTTGACTACTGTATGCCCGATATGGACGGCCGTGAAGTTGCATCTGCCATCCGCAAACACCCGGCACTGAGCAACATCCCAATCATCCTCCTATCGAGTAACCATGAACTTCTAACGGCCAAGGAATTGCGGGACATTGGCATCGAAATGGCAATGCTTAAACCAGCGCGCCAAAGTCGGTTGCTGGATGCCGTCATGACTTTACTACACAACCAGGGCAGCAAAAAGATAGCCACTCTGTCAACGCCCCCGATTACGCCCACCACTGCCGAAAGGCAACGAACAGTCGCAGCAGCCCCCAACACCCCGGTTCCCGACCCGCAAACGCCTACCCCCAACGTCGCCCCAGTAGATGACTGCGATATCCTTATTGCCGAAGACAATCAGGTAAACCAATTGGTCATCCAGCAAATGCTCCTGAAACTTGGGTATTCGTGTGAACTAGCCGGAAATGGCCAAGAAGCGTTTGAGAAAGTAAAACAGCATAATTACGCGGCCGTTTTAATGGATGGGCACATGCCAATCATGGACGGAATCGCAGCAACGCACGCGATACGAAATTGGGAGCGAGAGGTCCGTGCAATCCACCCGGTCCCAATCATCGCGGTCACCGCAAACGTCGTCCAGGGCATTCGTGAAGAATGTCTCGCGGCGGGCATGAATGACTATCTTTCCAAACCCGTGGCCCTGCCAAAGCTACGTGACCTACTGCATCGATTGATCGGCGATCGGCCCCACCAGCACCAGCCAGCACCATCCACCGCAGTAACAACAGCGCCGATGCTGCCCGAACAGGCCCCGGATACTCCCATCTCCGCAGACAGCTTGGCTTCAGAATCAGTCCCTTCGGAATCAGCCCCTTCGGAATCAGCCCCAATTGAAGATTTCACGGCGAGCGAATCCTTCGCGGCAACCGAAAACGTGCTGGCAACTGAGGACGTACTCGCAATTGAAGACTTGAGAACATGTGAAGAGTTCATCTCGCAAGAGGAACTGACGCGGCAATGTGGTGGTGATGAGGAGTTTGCGCGGCAAATACTGCAAATCATGAATGACACACTTCCCCAACGAATGCGGGACTTGGAAACGGCTTGTTCATCACAAGACCTTGAACGAATCCGCAGCATCTCCCATCAACTAAAAGGTGCTGCCAGCGACACTGCACTGAAGGCCATCAGCCAAACTTCGGCAACACTTGAGTCACAAGCCATCGCGGGTGATCTCGAGGGAAGCGTCGCGTCAATGCAAACGTTGAAGACCAGAGTGGAGAAGACGCTTGACGTACTCCAACTCATTTTACGGTGAGGCGGACACACTTGGCCCCGAGACACTAACATTTGCTGTAAAAATCGAGTAGAAAAATTAGGATGCTCAACATCATTTCTCAATCCGACGGACCGCCAGCATTAAATTCGTTCGGTGAACCCAAGCATCCAGCGTATCTGGCTCCCATCGATCATGCGTTGGTAAGAACAGCAGCCGACACGAAATATAAAGAGCAAATATTAGTCGTTGACGATGAACAAGTCACTCGCCTCCGCCTCAACCATATTCTATCTGGCGTTGGCTACAAGGTTCTCGAAGCATGCAATGGCCGCGATGCTTTAGAAATAGTTAAATCGACGTCGATCGATTTGGTACTAATGGACATCTGCATGCCAGTGCTGGATGGTTTCAGGACGCTGCGTTTACTTCGGCAAATGCATAGCATGGCCGATCTGCCAGTCGTGATGATGACGGCCAGCGATCGAAGTGCTCAAATATTAGAAGCCTTTGAGGACGGTGCCAGTGACTACGTCAGCAAACCGATAGACGGACAAGTGGCTATAGCTCGGATTCGAAACCAACTCCTGGCAAAGAACGCACAACGTCAACTGCGAGAAAGTGAGGAGCGATATGCGTTGGCAGCACGCGGCACAAACGACGGGATGTGGGACTGGAACCTGGCGACTGGCGAACTCTACTTGTCACCTCGCTGGCGGTCAATGCTGAGCATCGAGTCTCCCGATTTTAATCCGACCGGTTCCCAGTGGATGGAACTAATTCACTTTGAAGATCGTAGACGAGTCTCCAAAGATCTAGAGCTTCATTTGCTCGGAGAAACGAGTCATTTCGAAACAGAGCTTCGCATGTGCGATTCGAACGGTGGTTACCGCTGGATGCTGTGTCGCGGCCTGGCGGTGCGGGACTCTGAAGGAACAGCTTGCCGAATTGCCGGATCGCTTACCGACATTACCGAAGGCAAGGTTGCGGATGGACTGACGGGACTACCAAACCGAATATTGTTACGAGACAGAATCCAAAGATGCATCGAGCAACTCTCCAGAAGAACAGGGGCTGGATTTGCTCTGATTTACATGGATATGGATGATTTCAAATTAATCAATGACAATCTCGGCCACGACTCCGGCGACGAGTTTCTAGTTGGCATCGCTCGACGTCTGGAAACCACACTGCGAAAATCTGACGCCGTGATCGCTCGTCTAGGGGGCGATGAGTTTGCCGTACTCCTTGAAAACGTGCACACCATCAATGAAGCGATCGCCGTTGCCGAAAGAATGCACGAGAAATTAAACCAACCTTTCGCCGTTGCGGAACGTGAAATGCTAACGCGCGCAAGCATGGGGATCGTACTTGCCACGTCGGCCGAGCCGCAAGACATTACCGCCGAGATCTTGCTCAGCCGCGCGGATGCGGCAATGTACGAAGCAAAAAAACAAAGCGATGTTCCATACTGCGTTTTTCGCGAAGAAATGATCCGTGAAAATGCGATGCGACTGGAACTGGGAGGAGAACTGCGAAGCGCGATCATGCGAGACGAATTATCGCTGTACTACCAGCCCATTGTCGGAGTGGCTGAACGCGCCATCGTTGGCTTTGAAGCATTACTTCGTTGGCATCATCCGGTTCACGGCAATATTCCTCCAAGCGATTTTATCCTGATCGCGGAGGCCAACGGATTGATTGTGGAGATTGGCGCGTGGGTCCTTGAGACGGCCTGCCGCCAAGCCAACCAATGGCGGACCGAATACCAACGTGACTTAATGATCAGTGTAAATGTTTCCGTTCGCCAGCTTGCGTGCCAAGATTTTGCCGAAATGGTTGCTCAGACGCTCGCCAAAACAGGCTTGCCGCCACAATTGCTAAAATTGGAAGTCACTGAGAGTCTGTTGATGCAAGATCCTGAGAATACGATCGAAATACTTAATCGGCTTCGAGAGTCTGGCGTGACAATTGGAATTGACGACTTCGGGACGGGATATTCTTCACTTTCATATCTACACCAGATGCCACTAGATATCCTCAAAATCGACCAATCTTTCGTCATTCGCTTGGAAGAATCCGAAAAGCATCTAGCGATCATTTGCTCAATCATCGCGCTCGCTAAAAGCTTAGGGCTCAAAGTGATTGCGGAAGGTGTTGAGACCGAATCGCAGCTTCTTCGACTTCAGGAGGTTGGCTGCCATATGATGCAAGGATACTATCTTGCCCGCCCGCAGCCCGCAGAGATCGCTTGTGATTTCATCGTCAAATCCTGGGAGTGGCCTTAGCCGCTGCCCAACACGATTCACCTCAGCGGCTTTGCAACCCACAGCCCCGCAGCAACGGATAGCCTAAGGGGCTCGACTTCACCACCGGGACTTGCACGACCCAAATAAACGCGAAGGACACTCAAACTGAATCCGCTGGGCGATTATCATTGACGAAGCGAATGGCCTGCAGAAACTTGGCTGCACGCAAATGCTCATTCGCTTCTTTCACTTGGTCTGGCAAGGAGCCAATTCGCCACAGGAGGATCGATTGTCCTTAATCGCTTGCAACTCTGCAAACCGCTAAGGACAGCGGTTCTACATTGGACAAAACAGCTTACTTAGGCAAACGTCCAGTTTCGATCGGTGGCAAATCGCCGGTCAAACCTTGCTTCATAAAGTTGACAACATCAGTGATCTCGGCCTCGGTCAAGTTTAGCGGCTTCATCTTGTCACTCAACCAAGGATTGGGATGCCCACCCTTGTTGTACCACACCATCACCTCTTCCAACGTCTGCTGGCTGCCATCGTGCATGTATGGAGCCGTCAGTGCGATATTCCGCAGCGTGGGCGTTTTAAAAGCACCCTTCATGGCCTCTTCTTTGGTCACGACGTAGCGACCCAAGTCGGGTTCTTCGGCCTCCATCCCGACACCCAAGTTGTGATACTGTTCGTCAGTAAAGTTCGCACCCGAGTGACACGTCGCACAGTTCGCTTTGCCAAAAAACAGGTCCATGCCACGCTTGGCAGATGCCGTCAGAGGGTTGGCCGCGGCAGCAGCTTGCAGCGCCTCATACTCTTTGACGAATTCAGGATCTTCCTCTCGCAAGTCCTCCAAGAACTCAAGGTCGTCGGCAAAAACTTTCTCAAATTGCGCCAGCGGCTGATAGGCGTCGTAAGGAGCGGGTCCGGTCACCAACGTGCGCTCAAATGTGGCAATCGCTTTACCGACATTGTCGATGGTAACCCCGTCCGTGAAGACGCTTTCAAACTGCATCTTGTAACCCGGAATACCACTCAAGCACTGAATGCAAGCGTCGTGGGTGTTGCCCATTTCAATCGGATTAGCAATCGGCCCCACCGCTTGAGCTTCCAACGAGTCGGCGCGTCCATCCCAGAACTGAGCCTTGCTGATGATCCGGTTGTAAGCCACCGGTGAATTTCGATTCCCCTCCTGCTTATCGACCCCGACCCCGAAGCGAGTCGAGGCAGCGTAACCGACAGCGGGAATGTGGCAGCTAGCACAGCTAATCGTGGTGTCGCTGGAAAGCCGTGTGTCGAAATAGAGCTGCCGCCCCAGTTCGATTTTGGCTCGCGTGATCGGGTTGTCTTCTGGAATGTAAATGTTGTCACTGGCAGCCGCCAAACCTGCGGGCAATTCCACTTGCAACGGTTGATGGTTGGCGGGATCGGCCAGCCATGCCTTGATTTCGCTGGTCTTCAGAGGCCCTTCACCAGGGATTCCCCGAAGCAATTCGCCACCTCCCAGGACCACGGTGCTGGTGTCGGCCGCCCAGCTGTTGGAAACCGTCAGGAGCAAACCGGCAATTACCACGCTCAACTGAATCTTACTTCTTCTCATTCTCTCCCACCTAATCGTGTCGGGGCTGTAATTATCGAGTTTTCTCGTAAATTGTTTTGCCATTTACTCAGTATAGTCAATGTCCAGCTTTTGGAACCTCACAGAACCGGTCCACATTCGCTTGGATAACGGCTAAATCTGGCTTAATTACCCCTATTGAGACACCAACCCATTCCAGTTGCAACTTTAACCTGCCCCGAGAGAACCAGGAAAACTGCCTTGAATGCAGAGATCGTAATCCGCCCGGCCAAATATGCCGACTTGCCCGCCATGATGCAGATTTTAAACCACGAGATTCAGCACACGGTAAATTGCTTCCGCATGCGACCAATGACCGCAGGGGATGCGGAAAAGTGGTGGAAGGCAAGAGAAAACGGACGTTACCCCGCCTGGGTGGCGACGCGTCAGGAGCAAGTTGTCGGGTGGGGCAGCGTCTCCCGTTGGTCCGCCTACGAGGCCTACGACGGGACGGCCGAGCTCTCGATCTGGATCGCCCCGGAAGCTCGCCGCCAAGGGCTCGGCAAACGTCTCATGCAAACGCTCATCGAGCATGCCCGCGGAGCTTCCTTTCGCGTGCTGCTGAGCCGGATCGAGGCGGATAACGAAGCGAGCATCGCGCTGCACGTCGCGTTCGATTTCAGTAAAGTTGGTACGCTCAGCAACGTGGGTGAAAAGTTCGGTCGCTTGCTCGATGTCGTAATCATGGAGCTGCAACTCTCACCCACATGTCGTCGTTAACAACGATTGAACCGCACTCGTTAAACAGTCAGCCGCAGGCGCACTCGTTAAACAGTCAGCCGCAGGCGTACTCGTTAAACAGTCAGCCGCAGGCGTACTCGTTAAACAGTCAGCCGCAGGCGCACTCGTTAAACAGTCAGCCGCAGGCGTACTCGTTAAACAGTCAGCCGCAGGCGCACTCGTTAAACAGTCAGCCGCAGGCGCACTCGTTAAACAGTCAGCCGCAGGCGCACTCGTTAAACAGTCAGCCGCAGGCGCACTCGTTAAACAGTCAGCCGCAGGCGCACTCGTTAAACAGTCAGCCGCAGGCGCACTCGTTAAACAGTCAGCCGCAGGCGCACTCGTTAAACAGTCAGCCGCAGGCGCACTCGTTAAACAGTCAGCCGCAGGCGCACTCGTTAAACAGTCAGCCGCAGGCGCACTCGTTAAACAGCAATACCGTTCAATGAAGCATAACCACTGACTGGTCAAAGGTTTTCGTCAACGGTTCTTGGTTTCGATGTTCGGGGCGGCATTTGTGCCAACGTGACATTTTTCGTTTGATCACGCGTGGGTTGATGCGGTTGCGGCGCGGCGGGATTCGCTCACGACTCATTTCCCAGACCACAGCTGCATACCACTGCGAGAAACTTACTTCGTTGCTCGGATCGCACTCCGGTAATCGAGTCTTGAGTATTTGAAAAGAACCCTTGAACGACAACCGATCAACGTCCATGTTCGCTTCGGTAGCCGCTTCAAGCATTAACGCGCGAACCACGAAATGACCTAGCGACATCGCATACAACTCTTGCTTCAGACCGTCGGTCGTTTCGCTGCGAAGATTCGTTGTCTTCTCGGCCCGACAAGGATCTTGGTGAGTCTTCTGCTCATCAAAGACCATTTCTTCTTCCCAGCGTTCGTGGTACTCCATAATCAGTTCCATGGCCGGAAACTCCATCGGGTCCATCAGGTTGGTCATCAATCGATGAACTTCATCGTGACCGACACGCTGAGGGTCATCAAGCTTGTACTCGATCACTCGGACTAGGATGCCTTGTTTGTCATTTTCGCGATACCAGTTGCTCGGATAAACCTTTGCCAAGAAGGATCCATCGTCGAAGCATTTGATCGGTTTGAACACCATCGACTTTTGAATGCGAACAAGCAATTTGTGCTTCTCATGCAGTATTTTCCAGTGTTTGTAGCTAAAAAAGCCCCTGTCTTCGTACAGTAACGCGTCTTCGGGAATACGATCCCATAGCTGCTCGACCAGCTTCTTTTCGGAGTCTTTCCAACCGCCGTAAACAAATGCGAACTCGATGTGAGTTCCGAGTTCGACAAGACTGACTTTACGGACTTGAGGAAAGGGGGCTGCGCCACGACTTCCTGACGAGCGTCCAAGATGCTGATGCGCATCGCAATCAGGCAACTCGAGAACCGTACCATCGATCGCGACCCGGCGCATACCGCGATAGAACGCACCAGGCGTCTGCGGCGTGGCCAATGGGCGGACCACTAAACTGTGCAAGGCAACGAGTGGTTCGCTCCCAAGTCGTTGACGCGCTATACATAGGCTGGACCTAGCTGGCGATTCTTCTCCGTGCCGCAGCCGACGGCAGGCTTTGAAGACTTGACGGATAGGAAGCTCAGTGAAAAGGCCCATTGCCAATACGACCCAAATCATCACTTCGTTGGTCAGCGTGCAGGACCGCTTGGTCTGCTTGCCGGTATCGGCGAGTGCTCGCTCTACAAGTTCAGGTGCAATGATCTTTTCAAGTCCAGCAATCCGATCTAAAATCCTACCGTTGACTTCCGAAGAGAGGTCAGAGCATCCTTGCCCGTTCATGTCGCGGCTCCTTGCGAGGTTGGTTGGTGAGACAACCTAACTCTAGCAGGAGCCGCGATTTACATAAACATTGAACGGTATTGCGTTAAACAGTCAGCCGCAGGCGCACTCGTTAAACAGTCAGCCGCAGGCGCACTCGTTAAACAGTCAGCCGCAGGCGCACTCGTTAAACAGTCAGCCGCAGGCGCACTCGTTAAACAGTCAGCCGCAGGCGCACTCGTTAAACAGTCAGCCGCAGGCGCACTCGTTAAACAGTCAGCCGCAGGCGCACTCGTTAAACAGTCAGCCGCAGGCGCACTCGTTAAACAGTCAGCCGCAGGCGCACTCGTTAAACAGTCAGCCGCAGGCGCACTCGTTAAACAGTCAGCCGCAGGCGCACTCGTTAAACAGTCAGCCGCAGGCGCACTCGTTAAACAGTCAGCCGCAGGCGCACTCGTTAAACAGTCAGCCGCAGGCGCACTCGTTAAACAGTCAGCCGCAGGCGCACTCGTTAAACAGTCAGCCGCAGGCGCACTCGTTAAACAGTCAGCCGCAGGCGCACTCGTTAAACAGTCAGCCGCAGGCGCACTCGTTAAACAGTCAGCCGCAGGCGCACTCGTTAAACAGTCAGCCGCAGGCGCACTCGTTAAACAGTCAGCCGCAGGCGTACTCGTTAAACAGTCAGCCGCAGGCGCACTCGTTAAACAGTCAGCCGCAGGCGCACTCGTTAAACAGTCAGCCGCAGGCGCACTACGTTCTACAGCGTACGCCTGCCGCTAACGGTTAAACCACACAACCTCACAACGTTCTCGCCAATTTCCGCGCTGACGTATTGAGTGCCATTTTCTGAAGGTCGGTCGCCGTGAACCAACCCGCCTCTGTTTGCCCCTCAGCCGTTTCGCGACAAGTGCTTATCGCCACGGGTTCAGCGTGATGCGCGTGCAAGGTGATGCGATACTTAGTCACCGCATGTTTGATGACGCCCAACGGATAGTCGAGTTCAATTTCCCAGCCGAACTCGGCGGCAAATTGAGCACGCACAGCGGCTCGAATCGCCTCATCCGCGGCTGCCCGCAATCCGGTAACATCGAAGCGAGGAAAGTCCCACATCCCGGCCCAGTGCGCATCGGGCGGACAGACACGCAGAAAATAGTGCTCGCCCCGCCGCACAGCCACCGCCCAGTGGACTCGTTCCTCGTACTTAATATGCTTGACCTTGCCAGGAATCTCCGCTTGCAAACCCAAAGCGTAGGTGGCGCAATCGGACTGCAGCGGGCAGGTTTCACAGCTAGGGTTTTGCGGCGTGCAGGCCAGCGCCCCAAATTCCATCAAGGCTTGGTTCAAACGACCACTTCCCGACCGCGTTGGTAGCAACGCCTCGGCCACCTGCCACAGCAATCGCAGCGAAGCACTCTCGGCCGGTGGGCGCCGCAATCCGATCAAGCGGCTGAATAAGCGAACCGTGTTTGCTTCAACAATCGGCAGTCGCTGGTCTTGGCTGATCGAAAGAATCGCGCCAGCTGTGTACCGTCCGATGCCTGGCAGTGCCAAGACTTCGGCAAAAGTCGTGGGAAAACAACCCGCGTACTCGGCGACAATCTGCTGGGCCGCCGCGTGCAATTGCCGAGCCCGACGGTAATACCCCAAACCTTCCCAGTACGTCAGCAATTCTTCCATCGGCGTTTCGGCCAAACTGGTAACATCAGGAAAACGCTTTAAGAACCGCTGGTAATACGGAATCACCGTAGCCACTTGCGTTTGCTGCAGCATAATCTCGCTGATCCAAATCGCGTATGGATCGGAGGTTTCTCGCCACGGCAAAACCCGCTCGTTGTCGTCAAACCAACGCAACAGGCGGCTCCGCACGCGCCGCCGCCAAAGCTTGTCCTGCCAATCAGCGGCATGAGGAATCGTCGCCACCCTTAGAGTCGCCCCAACTCGACCTTCAATTTTTCTTGGCGACCAAAACGTTGCACGACCACTTCCATCGGTTCGCTCGGTGCGTGCTGGCGAACGGCGACTTGCAGATCAGCGAAACGAGTAATCGGATGCTCGCCGAGTGAAAGGATTACATCCCCCGGCCTGACTCCAGCCCGATCGGCAGCCGAATCGGGAACCACGACGCGAACCACGCAAGCGAGATCAGCCTGAGAACACTGCACACCCAAAAACCCACCTCGGCTGTAAATGATTTCAAGGCCCTCAAAATTACCCTCCAGCGCATCAACATCTTCGGGCACAAATTTGGTGGCGGTTAAAACCAGCGTGTTGCGGAGTGGCAACTCGGCCATCGCAAACAGGTCTTCATCAGGTCCACCCACGTCCACGAATAACAACTCCAGCGTGTTAATCCGTTCCAGCTCGGCCAACTTTTTCAATCCAGCCGCCGACAACTTAGCATCACGCAACTGGATATCGACCAACTTGGGCAGTTTCACGATCGCGGCAATCGTTTCATCGCAAACGGTTTCTCCAGCCATCACGACCATCGTGGTAGAGTACATCCAAGGCAACCAACGCAGCGCTTCGGAGTCGATCTGCCAATTCTCGGGAAAGATGATCGCGTCCTCAGCCGCCAACCTGGAGTTAAACGTCAACTCCTGAATTCCGACCTTCAAACCGGCCGCCGCCAAGCGAGCTTGAGCCCGCACGCTGCGATCTTGCTCGATCATCTCGATCGAAGAGTCGGCGCGGGTGGCTGCCGAGCCGGGACCATTCTGCCGCAACCGGCCAAGAGCGTTCCATGCTAACGGCGGATCGTAAGGGGTCTCCAACACGGCCAAGGACTGGAGAATGAAACTGGCGCGATCAACAACCTCGAGATTACCACTCCGCACGGCCGCTTCCAACGGCTCAATCGCCGCCTCCCCGGCGCTCTCCAATCGCCGCATGGCAACTTGCCGAGAATGGTAACTGGGCGCACTCAATTGATCAATGTAACGCTCCAAGTCGGCCTGGGACGGGGCAGGGGAGTTATCCTCAGCGGCAACGACGGTGGTGGTGCCGATGACAACTCCGCCCCAGCTATTCAGCCACAGCAGCCCACACCAGCAAGTGGCAACCACCAGCTTCCTCGAAGTCACTGAGAAATCCATGACGCGTTTGCCAGCCATTCCGTTTTTCATCTTACTCCCTTGACTTGATTCTGAAACTTCAGTTGCTTTCGGGCGGTGTGGTTGCCAAAGTACCCGGCGACAATCGACCCGGCGGCAAACCGGTGGCGGAGACTTTCACGCGGTACAGTCCAGTGCGAGCGGTCACGAATAACTCATCGCGTTCCACTCCTCCGAAAGTCACGTTGGCGGGCTGCTCGGGAAACTCAATCGTAGTCAAGTAAGTTCCCTCGCGATCGAACACTTGCACGCCCGTGTCGGCGGTAATGTAAATGTTACCACCAGTATCAACCACCATCCCATCCCCACCCGAGTTTCCATTATCGCTCGTCTGTCGCAAGCGGCAAAACACTTTTCCGGGACCCAACTTGCCGGGGGCCAAAACTTGGTAGACCATCATCTCCGCCGAACGGCTGGGGATCACGTACAATTTGTCGCCGTCTGGCGAGAGCCCGATCCCGTTGGGTGCTGGCAAATCGTCGGTCACGCGGACCACTTGGCGATCGGCCGTAATGTAATAGACCGCCTGCACGCCCTGGGGCAATGGTTCGGGTGCGCGAAACAGCGGGTCGGTAAAATAAACGCCGCCGACTGAGTCGATGATCAAATCGTTCGGCGCGTTAAAGCGTTTCCCCTGATAACTCGCTGCCAACGTTTCCAACTTTTTGGTCTGCAAATCATAAACCACCACTTGGCCATCCATTTGACAAGCCACCAGCCGGCCACCCGCTTCCATCAACAACCCGTTCGCGTGCCCCGCTGGCTCAATCAAGGGAACCGCTTTTTGCCCCGCTTGCCAATGCAAAATCTGATCGGCGGGGATGTCTGTAAAATAGAGCCCCACGGACTCCCCCGGGCCGGCCAAAGCCGGCGTAGGCCCCTCGGTGAATTGAAATCCACCTTGCAGCTTTTCCACCGGGCCGAGCGTGCGAATCGAGACGCCGTCCGAGGAGACTTCAGCAGCGGCCACTTCCGCAGCGGGCGCGTCTTGCCCCGACAAACTTGCGACGGGCGACCAGCACGATAAACCAATCGACAATAAACCAACGGACATCGCGCACGAGAGTTTAGACATTGCTTTCACCGACGATGATGCGAAGAAAAAATCGAGAGCCCAGCTAACAGCCCTAGGTTAACAGCTCGCGTCGCATCCGTGTGAGGGAATCGAGCAACGGTCGCGGTTTTCCGCTCGCATCGATCAACCCGCTGTGGGGCATCACGTGTGGGTGACGATCGTCCCAGCCTTCCCAAAGAATACCGTGCACCACCCCCTTAGCCAGCATCGTGTGCATCCAGCGGATCGCCAAATTGGCTTGCAAATCGGCGTTCACCAACCCGTCGGGGCCGGTGGGAATCACTTCGGCGCTGCGAATCGCTCGCGGATCAGGACCGCTCTCGGCGGGAAATACCAATTGGGCCATCAAAGGTAATCCCAAGTTGGCCCAGCGATCGATCTGCTGGCCCAAATCGAGCAAGGTCCGGGGCAGACTCCCGCTATCTTGGTAATTCATCCGCAATTCCAACCCGATGCCGCTGACGCCCAAGTTGGAGCGAATTAAGGCGTCGGCGAAATGAATCGGCGAAATACCATCCCGTTCGGCTCCCAGGTACTCTCCCCAAGGCCTGTCGACGGAGATCAAAACCGGCGTCCGCGGATCGACCCGGCGGATGGTGTGAATCACGGCGACCGCCAACCGCATCACTTGTTCTTCATCCAGCGGAATCGGCCCGGGCGTATTCAGGCCAGCCACCGCGTGCCACAGATGGACGCGTCCCTGATATCGCAGCACGGTCCGTTCCACATAGGCTTCGACCGACTCGACCAAGGTGGAAAAATTCCCCTCCATCAAATACAGCCAATCGGGAACTAATTTAGTTTGAAAGTTCAGCAGCGGTCCCGCCACAACCCGCATCCCGTGCCGCGTGGCCCAATCGAACAGCGTGTCAAACCGGGTGTAATCAACTCGCCCGGCGGCCGTCTCGACTTGTCCCCAACCGACGGCGATGCCAATCGAGTTAAAGGCTTCGCGATAAGCGCCCTCCAGCGGACCACCACTGACGACCTCGTCCATCGCTTCGACCGGCGCGCTAGCACCAATCAAGGTCCCCAGTTGCCGCTCGTTTTGCTTGCGGTAAGCCAATGCCTGCTGGTTGTAGGCGTCGGCCAACACGTCGCCGGCTCGCAGCAATTCATAGATCGAACAAGCCGCCCGGCTGGCCACTTCGCTGGCGGCACCCCGATGCGTGGCCGCTTGCAAAAATTTCTCCGTGCTGCTCTCCAGTTGAGCCTGCTGAGTCGCGTTCAATTGCAAACCGGCTCGACGCCACAGATCGGCTTGGTTGCGGAGCCGGAAACATTCACCGCGAGCCAGTTCCAACGGCAATAAATGCGGGGCGGCGGCGGCCAGAGGCTGTCGCTTGCTGCCCGTTTGTCGCAACGAACAAGTCGACAGCGTGGTCAACGGCCCGGTCGGCGAAGCGGGAAAGGGGACGTACAGCCGCCCCGAGTCGTCGACACCGCGATGGATGGTCAAGACACCATCATCGAGCGTAACACGACCTTCCCAGGGCACACCCTCAATACCACAAATGTAGGCAGACTCCCACATCTGGAGCTGACTTTGGTTCTCAGGCGGTACGGCGAATTGAAACTGTCCCATAGCCTCAAAGGGAGGACTTGAAACGAAACGCTCCGCCGACGCTCGGCGCGAGACCCTGAACGATAACCCAGCAAACAACTTGGGGCAATCAGCCCAGCCCCGAACAAACCGACAAAGTCGGGATTCTGCGCGAAATTTGCGCAATTTGGCTCCCCGCCTGGGAAGTATCTCGCGAAAACGCTAATTTCTTTGACAAACCCCCGTTCTTAGACAAAACCCCGACGCTCGCCGCCCCCTGGATATTCCCGCAATGCTCACTTTCGATGACAACGGCGCCTTGATCCGCACCGAATTGCCGTTGCCGCTGCAACGTGGCAAAGTTCGCGATGTTTATGACTTGGGTGACGCCCTGGCGATCATCAGCACCGATCGGATCTCGGCTTTCGATTACGTGCTACCCGTCGGAATCCCCGAAAAAGGCCGCATCCTGACTGCCATCAGCCAATTTTGGTTCGGTTTTCTACCAGTGCCAAACCATTTAATCTCCACGGAATTGCGCGGCGAGCTGCAATTGAGCGCGGAAGTAACCGCGGCCCTGACCGGCCGCACGATGATTGTGCGCAAAGCCAACGTGGTCCCCTTTGAATGCGTGGTCCGCGGCTATCTGGAAGGAAGCGGCTGGCGAGAATACCAAGCGACCGGACAAGTCTGTGGCATCCCGCTGCCGGCTGACCTGCGGCAGTGCGAGCGTTTGCCCTCGCCACTCTTTACCCCGGCCACTAAGGCGACCAGCGGGCATGATGAAAATGTCTCGCTGGAGACGATGATCACCGCCCTCGATCGCCCCTTGGCTGAGCGACTCCGCGATACTAGTTTGGAAATTTATCGTTTGGCCAACCAGCACGCCGGACAGCAAGGTTTGATCATTGCCGACACCAAATTCGAATTCGGCTTTGCGGGCGACGAGTTGCTGCTGATTGACGAAGTGCTCACCCCCGACAGCTCGCGTTTCTGGCCGGCCGATTCCTTCCAGCCCGGCCAAGCACAGCCATCATTCGACAAACAGTTTGTCCGCGAATGGCTGGCCGACACCAGCGGTTGGGACCGCAACAGCCCACCACCACCGCTGCCGACGGATGTGATCGAAAAAACCCAAGCCAAATACTTGGAAGCCCAACGCCGCTTGCTGGCCACGCCATAGTCGCCTTTCGCTCCGCCGAAAGTTTGCCCAGTTAATGCATTCTTGCGGAACACTAGGCGCCCGTATTTCACCGAAACCGATTACTTCGACAGCCTGCTTGCCTCGTTGGGGTCTTATCACTTTGTGCTCGTAATCGCTCGCGGCGATCTTGCTGGATTCGATTACGATTACGAGCAGCGCGGCGCTGAGCACGAGCATCACGACCCCCACGAGCTCGCCTCGTGCGGTGAAGGAGATTCTTGGCTAGCACGTTTCCCGCGAAGCCCCGCGATCATGCCCGCCTGCCTGCCCGCCCCGCCCGCCGAGGGCGGGCGGGCGGGCGGGCAGGCGGGCGGGCAGGCAGGCGGGCGGGCAGGCGGGAGCGGCTAGGGAGACGTGGGGCTTGCATCACTAGCTGACAACCTGATTCACCGAACGAGGCAAGCTCGTTGGGGTCTTATCACTTCGTGCTCGTAATCGCTCGCGGTACCCACAGCCCGTCGTTCGCCGATCTTAGGCTACGGTTCCGCGGCAAAGTTCTCCAATAGGCGAGCGCGGATGCGGTTTCCGTGCTCTTGGGGATCTCCAATCGTTTTATACAACTCAGCGGCCTGCTCACGCTCACCCAATAATTCTAACGAGCGAGCCAAATTGTATCGCGAGCCCGACTTCCACGGAGATTCCAGGTCCTCTTGTAAGATTCTCTTTTGATGCCAACTAGCCGCGTTCTTCGGATCGCCCAGATCGTAATGCAACAGGCTGATCCAATAACTGGCGGCACGTTTGGCCAATCGCATAAAGGTTTGCACCTGCTGAATCTGCATATCAAACTGCTCTTCAGTCATTCGCAATTCACGACGAACACCGTAAGAGCGTTGCAGATCAATATTCGTTCTCAAGTCATCAATTTCGAACTCCGGATGCCGCATCGCCATGTACATGATCCGCGCCCCCTCGTCCTGACCTTCGCGACTGAAGTTGCCGCAGAGATGCTCCCAACGCGCAATGGCTAACGGATAAGTGCCGCGGAGCATGCCCCACTGGTAAGCTTGCCAAACGAGAATCTGCTGGTCGGTGCGGGCCAATTCATTCAACACCATTTCATATAAACGTGATTCGGTCGCCAGTGGCCACAGCCGAACTTCCTCGATCCCAGGAATTTTCCCCAGTGCGGCCGCGGCGGCGTCGACGTCATAACTTAACACCATCCGCTGCTCTCCCGCCAAGCCCGCTTGCAAATGCCGCATCCTGCGCGACATCGACTCCGGCGGGGCATCCAACAGGGCAATCGTTTTCTCAATCGCTTTGTTGTCGAGCGGATAATCAAACCAACCTGGCACGTTCAAACGTCGCAGCACGCTGGGATTTTCCCGCGCCTCGGCCAATGTGCCGATGCCAATTTGATCGGGCCCCGGAATCGGCAATCCCAAGCCGGGTTCAAAGAGAAATAACTCCTCGCCGATGCGAACGCCCACGGCCCATTCAGTTGGCTTGACGCCCGTGCCGTGGGCCAACATGCAGGCTTCGATATTTGATTGCCGACAAAGCTGAATAAAGACTCGCGCCCGCTGCAAGGCGTCGCCATCGCCCCCGTAGAGCGTTTGAAAAGTGGTTTGTCGATAACCGGGGCCACGAAACTCGAGCCCGGCGGGCAGGGGAGGAGCCTGCGGCCCAGGGCCTTGCGCCTCTAAGGTCTCAAGCTGAATATTTCTCACAGTCCAATCAAACAGCCGCGCGGCCTGCAATAAATCGGCCACCCCTTGAGTTCCCAATCGATCCGCCTGCTTGCCGATCCAATCGACAAACAATGGATCATCGGCCGTCTCGGCTTGCATCCATTCCAAGATGCGATCCAGCAAAAAATTCAACCGCAAGTATTCAATATCAGCACCCACGAAACGCGTCGCGGCCAATTGACGATTGGCGGGAAAATCTCGCAGCTCCGAACTCAACGTGCCGAGCAACTGGGGCTCCTGCCAGTCGTTGGGAAACGGATTAGCCGCTGCCCAAGCGTTGAGCAAACTGCCAATGCGACGCTGCGCTTCCTCGGGCTGTAATTTCGCGTACTCTTGTAAAAAATCGAAAGCATCCCGAACATTATCGCTTTCGCTGACGGCTTGCCGCTGCTGATCACGACGCCGTTGTATATCGCGCACCGATGGCACGTCATCGCCACAGCCGGTGAACAGCAAGAATGTGCTGGTCAGAAAAATAGCGGTTGGCAAATAAGCCCAGACGTTTCTGAGCTGGCGTGGGGTTTCTACTGACACGAGACTTCCTCAAGAGCACGACGAATGCTGGCAAGCTGTTGCAATAATTGACCGACCGCAGCCAGCGGCACCATGTTAGCACCGTCGCTGGGTGATTCATCAGGGCGGGGGTGGGTTTCCAAAAAGACGGCATCGACGCCAACAGCGACGGCCGCCCGCGCCAGCGGAGCCACCAGAGCCCGGTTGCCTCCAGTCGCGCCGCCCAAACCACCTGGCTGCTGGACGCTGTGGGTGGCGTCAAACACGACCGGCACGCCCAGACTTCGCATCGCTGGCAATCCACCCATGTCGTTGACCAACCGTCCGTAACCAAAGAAGGTGCCGCGTTCGCACAATAACACGCCTCCCGCACCGGCCGTTCTCAGTTTTTCCACCACGTAGCGCATATCTTGGGGCGACATAAACTGCCCCTTTTTGACATTCACGGCGCGGCCCGTGGCGGCGGCCGCGATGAGCAAATCGGTTTGCCGAGCGAGAAAAGCTGGCACCTGCAATAGCGAGCACACTTCAGCCGCCGCAGCCGCTTGCTCGGGAAGATGAATATCGGTCGTAACGGGCAACTGAACCCGCTCGGCAAGTTCGGCCAACATACCAAGACCGGCCTCCAAACCGGGGCCCCGTGAACTGCCCACGCTGGTCCGATTGGCTTTATCGAACGAGGCCTTGAAGATCAACTGAAAACCAACTTCTTGGCAAGCATCCCGTAGTCGCTGGGCAATCTCCAAAGCGGCCGGCAGCGTCTCCAAAACACAAGGCCCGGCGATGATCGTCAAGGCTTGGCCCGGACCACACTGGAGTCCTCCAATCGAGACCGGCGCGGTAATTTGGTCGAGACGGCTGGCGTCGGGTAGGATCGCCGAGCCATCAGGCTGGGGCCCCGTTTCGATCGGGTCAGGTTCAGGTGTCGACACGCGCGGATCACTCAAAAGGGGAGGAAAAGGTTCAGCTCGGTTACCGGCGGCGGATTACTTGGTCAGTGGTGGAAAGGGCCGCTTGACAGCTGTCAGATTAGGCAGTCTTAAGGTAACTCGCGAGGGGACCACTTGAATCTCCATCGGCAACCGCCCCGCATAATCACCATCCAACTGGACCGACATTCGCTCATCACTCTCTAACCACATCCGACGACTCTGAAATCGCAACACATCTGCCCAGCGGGTGTGGCGTTTCGTCAACACTCCCAGTAAGTAACGCATGCCATGCCAGTGCGAGCCTCGCGTCAATCCACAAAAATCGAGCTTCCCATCGGTCGCGTCAGCAGCCGATTCAATCGCCAAACTGGCCGCATAGCGAGGCAAATTGAACACCAGCGCCCAAGCAACTTGGCTTTCCACGGCAGCCAGCTCCGCCCCCGACGCGTCGGCAACCGCACCGTCAGCCACCTGATTTAGCAGCCCCTCCGCGCGGACGCGGACCAGCGGGTAACGATAATTACGCAGCATCGACCAAATCGGTTTGAAATAGCTCCAACGACGAATATGCCCGCGTCGTGTGAGATGCATCCGTCGCACCACCTCCGCATCGAATCCGACCGATGCCATGATCAAAAACATCCGCTCCCGCGGCTGCTGTCGCCCCGACCCCAAGAATCTCGCCAGCCCGGCGTCAATCACTTCAGTGCGACCGCGCAACACCACTTCGGTAAACCAACTGGCCGCCGGCAACCGCCGCCCAACAAACATCCCGTAGTGCCTGGCGAGCAGATTCTCCGTCCCCAACGGCAAGGGCATGATCGGAACTTCTGCGGACAAACGCGAAGCCAGCAGGTTAACCGTGCCATCCCCCCCGGCAGCGATCACACAACCGCGTTGTTCTCCAGCTGCCAGCCAGCGATCAATCGCTAACAAGTCCGTTTCCACCGTCACAATCACACCAGCCGCAGTCAACTCCGCACGGATTTGCTCGATCAGCTGCCGCCCCTGACCCGACCCCGCCTTGGGGCTGGAGGCAATTAACACTCGATCACCGGCTCGCATCTCCCCTCCGCTAGCGCCATCGAGTCCCAAAGACCCCGACCGGCTCTCAAATGTTCGAATTTGCTTGTCCATGCTTGGTGACCTACGTTTTCCTCGGAGACCCTTGCTAGGGTTCCCCTCATTTTCAAACTCTCCAACACGGCTGAAGATTCTCGTGAAATTCCTGCGTCGTTACTGGGTTGCCGGTTTAGTGCTAATGATGGTCGGCTTGCACGCCGTGATCATTGGCTATGTCCGCAGTCAAGTCGCTCGCCTGAAAAACGCTCAGTCGACAGCGATCACCGTGGGCAGCTTTCGGTTTCAACCCATCCGTGATCCCGATCAAGTGTACTGTTTTCGCCTGCACGCCGTACTCGATCCCACGCGACGAAACCGCGGGGAGGAGAGACTGGAGCAATTGCGGCTGGAAATCGCCGAGTCGGCCGAACAATTGCTCAGGCAGGTCGAACCCGATTGGCTGCTCGACCCCAGCCATGATGAAATCAAAGCTCGCCTGCTGGAAGTTGTGCTGGGCCACATCAACGAACCGCTGGTCCAACGCGTGCTAATTACAGAGTGGCTCGCGGCCCCCGCCTCGGCGATCGCCGTCAATGTCAACGACGGCAGCAGTGAACGGGAAAAACAGCCGCCGGTGATGTTGCAGTAACCGCCTGCGGAGTCGCAACGCTGAGGAACCGTTGTAATCTGATGGGCCGCCAAATGATTTAATGGGCCACCCAGCTATTTAACGGGTCGCACGATGGTTAACTGCTTTGTTGCCTGCTCGCGAGTGGTCTGCAAGCTGATGGCGGGTTTCTCTTTAACCATCTGAAACGTGTTGATCTGCGTCTTATCCGCCTCAAACATCACGCGGTTGGTCAACCAAATGCCGCCCGGCAGCGAGGGCAATTCGAGCTCAAAGTAGACCCACGTGTAGCGGACGTCTTGTTCCAAACCGACCCAATGGAACCGCTGCTGTCGCGCTTTGATCTGCTCAGGCTCAGCCTTCGTCGCCGCCTGCTCGTTGGCGGTCAACAAGATCCGATCCCGCAGATAGGCGGTCAGCAAGGGCTTGGCCTCTTCCTCTGGCATTTTCTCCAACACCACTCGCCGGCCGCTGGTCGCCGACAAGGCGTAATCCAAATCACGCGGCGAAAGACGCAGCGAGACCTGCAAGCGATCTCCAGCCTCATTCCACTGCGCCTCGGCGACGCTGGTGTGGAAGGGGTGCGCCACGGTGACAGCCGAAAGCAGCGTCAGTATCAATCCCAGCATCTGCGGTTCTCCTTCGAATTCCATACACAGTTCGCCACGCAGGCGAGTTGCCATCGCGGCCTGGCACCAGCCGCAACCCCGGGGCGCTCCGAAGAACGCCCCAAGATTGCTAGTATCGTCTACCAGGACAACTTAAGCGGCAGCCTTATCCTCGGCGGCTGGCTTTTTTGCCGACTTTTTCTCGGCAGGCTGCTTAGCATCGGCCTTCTTTGCATCGGCCTTCTTTGCGTCAGCCTTCTTTGCGTCAGCCTTCTTGCCTTCGGCCTTCTTTCCGTCAGCCTTTTTGCCTTCGGCTTTCTTGGCGTCTGCCTTCTTGCCCTCGGCCTCACCCTCAACTTCCGCGTCGTCAGCAGCCTCGTCCTTTTCTTCAGCCTTGGTTTCAGCCTCTTCCTTGGCCTTCGCCTCAGCAGCTTGCTTCTTGGCCGCTTCCTCAGCAGCTTTCTTTTCCTCTTGCTTAGCAACCTTCATGGGATTGCTTCCGCCACCTCGGCCACTCGATTTAAACAATTCAAAGCGAGTCGGCTCCAAGACCGGTGGCCAAGAATTATTGCTGGCGTCGGTATCGGCCAATTGCCCTCGTGGATCGAGTTCCACCCGTTCCAACACCTTGTCGGTCATTACCATCTTGCTGACTTGCTCACTATTGCGACGCCAGATTTCAGCCGGCAGCGTCATCGTTTCCTGAGAGCCATCCGTGAAATGCAGGCGGAACACGATCGGCATCACCAAGCCACCTTCATTGGTAAAATCGATCAGGTAAAAATTGGTTTTGCGACGTAACAGCTTTTGCTCGTCGTCATCAAGCGACTCCAAATACTTTTGAAACGCCTTGCGATCCGCTTCGCTGACCTTGTAAGGATCGTACTCATTATAGAAATCCTTGAGGCCGGGGAACGAGTCGATAATCTTGGGCAACTCTTTGTTGCGTTCGGCCGACAAACTGGGCTCGCGAGCTTCGCGTTCCAGCCTTTCTCGCTCCGCCTTGGCGTCCGGATCACCAATTTCAATTTGATAGTAGTTCACATCGGCAATACCGATATCGACGTGATCGGTGCTGTAAAACCAACCTCGCCAAAACCAATCAAGATCGACCCCCGAAGCATCTTCCATGGTGCGGAAGAAATCTGCCGGAGTCGGTCGCTTGAACTTCCAACGACGTGCATACTCACGGAACGCGAAATCAAACAGTTCGCGACCGAGAATCGTCTCTCTCAGAATATTGAGTGCCGTAGCCGGCTTGGCATAGGCATTCGCGCCAAACTGCAAAATCGATTCGCTGTTGGTCATAATCGGCATCTGACCACTGCTACGCATAAAACTGGTGATATCCTTAGGCTCACCGCGGCGACTGGGGTAATCATCCTCCCATTCTTGCTCGGCCAAGTACTGCAGGAAGGTATTCAAACCCTCGTCCATCCAAGTCCACTGCCGTTCATCACTGTTGACGATCATGGGGAAATAGTTATGCCCCACTTCGTGAATGATCACCGAAATCAAAGCGTACTTAGTCCGCGCTGAATAAGTACCATCCTCATCGGGACGTGGCCCATTGAAACAAATCATTGGGTATTCCATCCCATAGACCGGGCCATTCACGCTGATCGCGGTCGGATAGGGGTAGTCGAACGTATAGCGACTGTAGACATTCAGCGTGTGCACGATCGAAGCGGTGGAATACTGACTCCACAACGGCTCCGCTTCGTTGGGATAGTAAGACATGGCGTACACAGGCTGTTCACCCACGTTATGCACCATGGCGTCCCAAATGAATTTGCGACTGCTGGCGAAAGCAAAATCGCGGACATCCTCGGCGTAGAAAACCCAAGTCTTCGTCTCGTCGGTTCCCTCAGTCTCGTTCTCTTTCGCCTCTTCCGGGGTAACGATAAAGATCGGACGATCGGTATCTTTGGCCTGCTCCATTCGCTCCAGTTGTTGCTCGCTCAACACATCTTTGGGGTTCTGTAACACGCCAGTGGCGCCCACGATGTGGTCGGCTGGGGCGGTGATCCGCACCAAGTAATTACCCATTTCCAAGGTAAACTCACCAGAGCCCAAAAATTGCTTGTGCTGCCAACCGGTATAATCGGTGTAAGCCACAACGCGTGGGAACCACTGGGCCATTTCGTAGATGTAGTTTTTGTCCTCATCAAAGAACTCATAACCACCCCGCGCACGAATTACTTTGGCGTCAACGATGTTAAATGAAAAGCCGATGCTAAATTCGGTTGTCTCGCCGGGTGGCAATGGTTCGGGAAGGTCGATCCGCATCATCGTGTCAACGATCACGTAAGGGATATCATTCCCATCGCCGTCGACCACTTTGCTGATCTTATAACCACCATCAAAGGATTCCGCGATCATCATCCCTTGCAACTGGCTGAACGGCACCCGCGGACCAAAAGGCCGCCCCGTGTTAGTTACGTTGCTGACCGACTTGGGGTTAAAAATATTCTGATCCAGTTGAACCCATACGTAAGAGAGCGGATCGGGAGAGAAATTGTGATAGTCAATCTTCGATGTCCCGATCAATCGTTGGTTTTCATCGTCCAACGTGACATCAATTTCGTAATCAGCACGCTGTTGCCAATAGTTAACCCCCGGTGCGCCCGATCCAGTACGATAGACGTTCGGGGTGGGGAGCAATTCCTCGAGTTGCCGAAAAGCGTCAGGACGATTCCCGTTTTTGGCGTTCGGTGGGAATTGGGCCTCGACCGGACTAGCCCAGCCGACAAGTCCCAAAGTGAATATTGCCCACAAAGTGTTGGCCAATGGCCACGAGCCAGTTCGTGTTTCTTGGTGCATAGATTGATCTTCAGTCCACTGGAGACGTATTTACAAATGTTGGGGGTTACCGATAAGTGTAGCTAACAGAATAATTTATGCAGCCAGGCAAGCTGGGAAGTTTGCGTTGGCCCCACAAATGATGCCCTTTCATTCCTCACTCTCGCCCGCCCGCCTGAAACTTGACCGCTCCAAAATTCGCCACCGGATACTGCACAAACATCCACGCTGGGACTGACCTTGATGCCCTGATCGCCAATCTGCGCGAGTTTTCCGGCCCCATTCGCCAACAAGCTTGTCCCCAAGAAACGCTCGGTGTCGGGCTGTGGGTCCCCCATCAAGCGGCCGAACAAATCGCCTCCAATTCGGGATCGATCGAACGCTTGCGAGACGAGCTGGCCGCATTGGGTTTACGGGCTTACACGTTCAACGGTTTCCCCTACGGAAATTTTCACCAAAAGGTGGTCAAGCATCGCGTTTACGAGCCGACTTGGTGGGATCCCCGCCGCGGCCAATACACCTGGCAACTGGCTCAAATTCTCGATCAACTGCTGCCGCCGGGCGAGGTTGGCTCGATCAGCACCCTGCCGTTAGGCTGGGGAAAACTCGACTTGGAAACTCAACAAGCCAGCGCAGATAACCTGCTCGCGGTGGCTCGCCAGCTAGCCGACCTGGAATCCAATACGGGGCGTCGCATTGTGCTGGCCATCGAACCGGAACCAGGCTGTCACTTTGACCGGGCAGCCGAGGTGGTTGAGTTTTTCGAGCGATTCATTCCGTCCGAACATCGCCGCTATTTGACCGTTTGCCATGACGTCTGCCACGCCGCCGTGATGAATGAACCGCAGGCGCAGGTGATCCGGCAGTATGAAAGTCATCAAGTTACTATCGGCAAGGTGCAAATCAGCAGTGCGATCGCGGTCGATTGGACCCAGTTTGATCAAGCAACAGCGACCCGGGCAATCGAGCAGCTCAGCCTTTTTGCCGAGGACCGTTACTTACACCAGACCGGGATCATGGATGCCAAAGGGCAATTTACGCTGGCCGAAGATCTCCCCGAGCTGCTCCGCGAGCGGGCGGCAGCGGCCACGTTTAGCAACGACGATCAAGCTTGGTGCATTCACTTTCACGTCCCCATTTTCCTTGATCAATTCGGCGTCCTGCGTGGCACACAGCTGGAGATCAAGGATTGTCTAGCCGCCCTGGCCGGATTACCGACAACCGCTTATGTTCCCCACTTGGAGGTCGAAACGTACGCGTGGGGTGTTCTTCCGGCGGAGATGCGAGCGGCCGGGTTAGTGCCCTCGATTGCCGCCGAAATGCGGTGGCTCGATTCCCAACTGGCCGATTTACAGTCGGTGCCCTGAAGACTCATTTCCGTTATCGCTTAGCCCGTAGCACTCAGCCCGCATTGAAACTCAGCCCCCTTTGCCAATCAGCAGCGACCATGATTGAACTCGGCGTCAACATCGACCACGTTGCCACCCTTCGCCAAGCGCGGCGGACTTATGAACCGGATCCCGTCACCGCGGCGGCATTTGCCGAGCAGGGCGGGGCAGATGGGATCACGTTTCACTTGCGTGAGGATCGTCGGCACATCCAGGAACGTGACGTGCAGTTGCTGATGCAAACGGTCACGGTCAAAACCAACTTTGAAATTGCCTGCGAGCAAGAGGTGCTCGACATTGCCTGCCGGGTCAAACCGACATGGGCATTATTGGTCCCCGAGCAACGGCAAGAGGTCACCACCGAGGGAGGGTTGGATATTCTCGCCCAACGTGAGCGAGTGTCGGCCGCCGTCGCACGCTTGCGCGATGCCGGAATTCTTGTCAGCCTCTTTCTCGATCCCGAACCGGCCCAGATCGATGCCGCGATTAAACTGGGTGTGGATGCGGTGGAGCTGCACACGGGACCCTACGCATTGGCTCGCGATGCGGCGCAGACCGCCGAGTTGGCTCGCCTGCAACAGACCGCTGCACAATTAAAAGCGAGCGGTTTGCGGATTCACGCCGGGCATGGCTTGAATTATGCCAACGTACGCCCGGTTGCGTTAATCGATTCCATGATCGAGTTGAACATTGGCCACGCGATCATTTCGCGAGCTGTGTTTGTGGGATTAACCGCCGCGGTGGCCGAGATGCGGCGTATACTGGATGCTGTGCGGCCCTAAGCACCTCCGCATAAGTCATGAAACCGAAATGAATCAGCCGCAACGCGCCAGCGTCCGGTTCCTCGGAACCGTGAGCCAGTCCTCAATGGCTGATGTAACCGAAAGACTTCCGCCCGCCAACTTTGCCGAGCAGCGCATGAGCTCCGGAACGAGTAATCCCACTGGCCGTCGATTTCCGCACCCCGTGCTCATGCTAGCTGGTCTGCTTTGGCTAACCTTGCTCCCGGCGACTGAGGTGCGCGGGCAAAACTCCTGCCGTCCTTGTGGCCCCGCCTATCTCCGCGGACCTCTCAGCTTGCTGATCCCCCAAGGTGCTGCGGGTGCAGATTTCCGCCCCGCCTGTCGCCGACACGATGCTTGCTATGAGATTCCAGGCGTCGATAAACGAGCCTGCGATCGTGAATTTTTACGCGGCATGCACGCCGCCTGTGAGAACTCCAGGCACCCACGCTGGTGTCGATTTGTCGCGAATCAAATGCACCGCGTCACGGCCAATCGCGGCTGGGAAGCTTTCCTGCTATCTCAGCCACCCATGATCGCTTCCCGGTTGCGAGCGGGCTCCCGGTTAGTTGCCGGCCGGTTGGTGCGAGGGCCTATCGCTGGAGGGCTGTTGTCTCGAGGCTTTTCAGCCGGCGTGCGCGGCTCGCGTTAGGTTCATTCGATCACCATCTTGCCCCCTCAACTCGAGTCTCTGCACGCTCGACCCGATTCGGCCCCGCCGCCAGTTTCCACGTTGGCCACACAGCTGACGCGTTCGCTGCCGTGGTTGCTCTTCCTGCTGCTGGGCGGCCTCGTGGCGTATTCTTGGATGACCGCGGGAATTGCCTATCAATTGCTGCGTCCCGATACCGCGGCCAGCGAGCGAATCGCCGCCCTGCAACATTATTTTGATGAGCTGGGGATGTGGGCGCCGCTGGTGTACGTGCTGTTTGTGGTTGTGGAAGTGGTGATTGCCCCGCTGCCGGGACTGCTGCTGTATGCACCGGGCGGCATGATTTTTGGCCCCGCCGTGGGCGGCACACTGTCCCTGTTGGGAAACACACTGGGTGCCGGCTTGGCCTGTCTGCTGACGCGGAGCTGGGGAGATCGCTGGCTCGGCAAGTGGGTTGCTCGCGAGTCGCTGGAGCCGCTGCAAACGCTCCTTGAACGCCGCGGAGGCTGGGTCATTTTTCTATTGCGGGTGAACCCTCTGACCTCTTCGGATCTGGTCTCCTACGCGGCTGGTTTTTCCCGCATTTCCGTCGTCACCGTGATGCTGGCTACGGCCTTGGGGATGGCACCTCTGTGCTACGCTCAGGCCTATTTATCGGACGGCCTATTCCGTGTCTTTCCCGGCTTGGTCTATCCGCTGCTGGGCTTGTGTATTGTCTATCTGATGGTCTTGCTCATGATCATGCGTCGCTGGAGTCGCCGGCAACACCGCCGGAGTTTGCCTGCTGCGGTCCCCCATCGCGACGAGTTGAAAACTAGATGAATCACGGGCAGATGCGTGCCTAGCCGGGTTGTGAGCAGCGTCCCGGGCGTGTATCCATTCAGAGTGACGAAGTTCGCCCTTCGGCGCCCGATTCTCCACCGCACCGCTCATTGATTTCCCCATGAACAACCGCAAAGGCTCCCAGTTCGCCGGCCTCTCCGTTGCCATCGTGACCCCGTTTCGCGACGGCCAAGTTGATTTCGAACGTCTCCGCGAGCAGATCGAGTTTCAAATCGCCGCCGGAGTCACCTGCTTGGTCCCCGCCGGAACGACCGGTGAATCGCCCACGCTGACTCACGAAGAACACGATCGCGTAATTGGCGAGGTGATCCAGCACGTGGCTGGGCGCTGCAAAGTAATGGCCGGCACTGGCAGCAACAGCACCGCCGAGGCATTGCGACTGACCAAACGGGCTGCCAGCGAAGGAGCCGACGCCACGCTGCAGGTCGCTCCCTACTATAACAAGCCAACCCAAGAAGGGCTTTACCAGCACTTCAAAGCGGTTGCCGAAGCGGTCGATATTCCCGTTTGCGTTTACAACATTCCCGGCCGTAGCGCGAAAAACATCGAACCCGAAACCATCGCTCGCCTCAGCGAACTGGAGAACATCACCATGGTCAAAGAGGCGACCGGCTCGCTCGACCAGTGCTCTCAAGTACTCGCCAGCACCAACCTTACGGTTTTGAGCGGCGATGATAGCCTCACGCTGCCGATGCTCGCGCTCGGGGCCGAGGGTGTCATTTCGGTGGTCGGCAACATCGTCCCGGGCGATATGCTGAACATGCTCCGCCTGTTTAGCGCTGGCGATCTGGCCGGCGCCCAACAAATGCACTTCAAACTATTTGCCCTCTGCCGTGAAATGCTCGGCCTGGCGACTAACCCGATTCCCGTCAAAGCGGCCCTGCGAATGCTGGGCAAAGATACCGGCGAATTGCGATTGCCAATGACCGACCTGGAAGCCGACGGCGAGGTCCAATTAAAAGCGACCCTGCAGCGATACGGCCTGCTTTAGGTCTTAGCCGTCGCCACACCTGCGGCATACCGCAACGTCGGACCGCCTTTTTTTATCCCGAGCGTGGCCCAGAGACAAAATCGCAAGCTAGGGTTGAATAGTTTGCTGATCTTTGTCTCATCGCTACGGCTTACGCTCCGGAACGTTATGCTTTGTCATCGTCTCGCCGAACGCATTCAGCACCTCAACCCAGACCTGCCGGCTATCGAGGTCGCGCGAATCTGCCTGTTGATTCTCAACAGCGGTTGCGATGACAATTTGCTTAACGACGACGCTCGCGTGCAACGTGAATGCAAAGCGGCCGCTTTCCGGCTCAAGGCAACCGCCGATCAACACGAAGCGGTGACCGCAGAACTCGACATGCTCTGCCAAGACGGTCCACAGAAATTTGATGCCGATCAAATCTGGACGCTGGTGCGGGCCATCAAAGTCCAGAGCCAAATCCTAGATCTCTACACCGATCAGCCCGCTTGGACATAAATCTCACGGCACAAACCAACCGCACTCTATTTTCCCGCCTCCATTTTCCTGCCAATCCGGAAATAGGAATGAAGGCAAAATTTCGGGCATGCTAAGGAAATCAGAGCGGAGCAGCAGTGTTTTCGTTCTTCGTTTGGATAAGCGGCGATTCAGACGCACCGACCGCAATAGCATCGTCCGCCCTACTATCAATGCTAGCGAGCTCATCATTGCCGGCGAATTGAGCCAGCAGCGCCGGCAAGAAAAAGATATCGGCAAACAGGGCTGAAAGGAAGGTCATAATTCCCATGCCGGCAAAAATCACATGCTCGCGAGAGTCGCTGAGCATCACCGTGATAAAGCCCGCCACCAGCACCACCGTCGTTGTGATCAAAGCGGTTCCCACGCCGACGAAGGCATCGTGAATCGCTTGCTTATCATCCACGCCGGTTTCGCGACATTCGAGATAACGCGTCATGAAGTGAATCGTGTCGTCAACAGCGATCCCCAAACAGACCGTAAACGCGCAGACGCTGACCAGTTCCAGCCCTTGCCCCATCCAGACCAACAGAGCGCCTGTCAAGACCAGTGGAAACATATTGGGGATAATGGAAATCAAACCAATACGAAGCGAGCGAAACACTAATCCCAAAACGATAAATATAATGATGCTGGCTGCTCCTAAACTTGCTGCCAAATCAATGACGATGCGATACAGATTTTGCCATCGCCGCACGGCGCTGCCAGCCAATTCCAGTTCAAAACCAGGATGCTGCTCAGCCAGCGTGGCCAGCCTAGGTTCTAATCTTTCAAAAACTTCGGCATAGCGAGCGATGCCCAGATCTTGCACTCGAAACGAGACGAATGCGGTGCGTGTCTCAGGAGTATAAAAGGCACGCTTCAGCGGCGGCGGGAGCAGATCGGCCAACGCCATCCGGCTGCCCGCTGGTCCTCGCCCTGGCAAGGCTTCGATCAGCGAAGCAATCGAGAGCGGACTGCCCAACAATTCTTCCTCATCGAGCAAACCGTGAACTCGCTTGATCATCTCCAACACGGCGTCGGGCTGCTCCTCCGCCGCCGCGGACCAACGCACCCAGACGCGGGCACTTTCCAGACCCCCGAATGATTTATCCATTTGCTGAATGGCTTGCACCGCGGGACTGCGAGTGGGCAGCCCCTGTTGCCGCCGTTCATCAGGCTCCAACTGCGCAGCCACCACCGCGCACAATACCGTCGAAGCAATCGCCAGCGTGCTGACCAAGCGACGACGACGAATGGCAAAATCAATCACCACGCTGATGCGTCCAAGTTGACGCTGGACCACGCCACTGTGATGCCCGGCGTGGACTCTGCGACCGAGGATCGTGCTGCACGCCAACGGGATCACCGTGAGGATCGCGATCAACATCAAAAACACGCCCAGCACACAGCACCAACCAAAGTCCCGCACCACTTCGTGCCCCGCCAAGCTCAGCGAACCAAAACCGATCGCCGTGGTCACCGAGGTCAGCACGCACGCCAAGCCGACTTCTTGCGCTCCCCGCCGAGCAGCATCTCGGGGCGGCAGTCCGGCCGCCCTGTGGTGGCGAATTTGGACCATCATGTGCACCCCGTCCGTTAAGCCCAACAGGGACAGTAACGTGGGCAAAATCACATCGTTGAAGGGGTTTTGTTCGAGCTGGAAATAACGCAAAAAACCCAGCGTCCAAAACACGCCCAAGGCGGGTGCGAGCGCCACAATAAAGACCGCCGCCGGGCCGCGAAATAAAATCAAAGCGGCGATACCAATCACGGAGTAACCAATCAACTGATAACGCAATTGGTTCTCGCCGGAGGACCGCCAACTGGCCAGGTACAAAGGCACTGGCCCAGTCACCTGCACGCTGGCCTGAAATTCCGGTTCGGCCGCGATCGCCTGCTCGGCAACCTCTGCTAGATCAGTCGACACTGCCTCATCGTTTTCCACAAACAACCAATCGATCGATATCATCAATTGTAAGTACTTACCGTCGGGCGAAAGCAATTGCCCAGCCACCAAGGGATGCGAGAGCGCCTTGCGACGACTCGCCTCGAGCAACGTATCGCTGGCATTCCCGCGAGGAAAAATAGGCTCTGGCAAACCAAAAATGTTGATGATCGGCGCGCGGTCCATCCACATCACGTTGCTGACTTGCGGTAACGCCTCCAACCGCGAAACCGTCTCACGAAGCGCCCGCATCCCGGCCGGGGTAAAAATCTGGTCCGAACCAATCAGCAAGATCGCATCAGCCTCTCCCAACCGCAGCGGATTCACGTCGGGCAGGGGAGCGGTCGACTCGGTGCCTTGCGCGACAGTCTCAACCGCTTGCTCAACTGCTTTCGGTCGCAGCTGATCCAACAACAAATTTGGATCGCGATAGCCGATCACCGCCAGCACGGTTAATACCAAGATCAGCAACGTACCGAGCAAAGGATGATCGACGATGCTGGCTAAAAAATGATTGACGCGGCGGTGCACACGCACTCCTCAAAGATGACTGCTTGTTTAATTACGAATCCGCGCGGCCGCTGACCGGCTGATTTCGTCCCGATCCAACACGCGATCGTTGTTGATGTCGAGCGACCAAAAACCAAAGGCGGCAAGCGCAGTGGGGGTCTCGCTGCGTTCGATAACGCCATCCTGATTCGGATCAAAGCGAGCAAAGAAATTATCCACAAAGGCGGCCCGTCGCTCGGCCAAATCCGCTGAAACCTGTTCCTCCGATCGATCTCGCTTGATCAGCCTTCTCCCTTCGCCAACTCCGCGGCGGGGTCGGGCAATATCATAAAACGCGACAGCCATTTCCTCCCAACTTTGATCACCCCAGCTGACGTGCTTTGTCGGATCGGGATTGAAAGGATTATGGATGGAATTATCAAACACCGCGGTGAACAGCAGGCGAGTCTGTGAGGTCAACGCAACGGGCTCGACCAAACGGTAATCATGCTGCCAATTAAAATCGTAGTTGGGAACTCGCAGCAGCGGGCTGGGTAATTGCGGGTTGGGTAATTGCGACTGGGCCGATTCACCGGTTTCTTCGATGAAGGCATCTTGCAACTCGGCGGAGTCGGTCAGGTAAATCATGAATTCGCTGCCGCGATAATGCATATGCGGCATCAGCGACAACAATAAATCACCATCATTAAACCCACGGTCGTAGCCACGCACGGGATGACGTTCGGCTTCGGGAGGGATTTCAAAGGATTGGTTGATTGCCATCCGGGTTTGCACCTCGGTGGTAACTTCCTCGGGATCGGCAAAGAGCAGTCCGATGCGACTGATATCGGTTTCGGGCCTGCCGGTCGGCGTGTAGTGCATTTGAAAGACCAGTTTGGAACCAGCTTGCACCCGTCGCGCGGCCCCGGTGGGTAACACGGCGGGCCGCTGGCCTGGTACGTAAGCAGCCAACCAACCGATCCCGTTAAACTGCCCACCATCGGGAGGTCGCACAAAGCAGATCGCGTGATGCACCACGCGTGAGTTGCCCGGCACCACCTCGGCCGCTTGAATCCAACGCTCCTCTTCCCAGCCGGGATCGACGACAAAATATTGATAGTCGACCGTTCCCGTAGCGGGCACTTGCATGGGAGCCGCAGCCATCTCCAGCACTTCGTCTGGCTCTCGCGGCAAAGCCCAACCGGCGACAAATTGCGGGGCGGGGGGCAAATCTTGCGGCTCACCCTCGGGCATCCCCAGGGCAACCCAACGACGCAGCAGCTCGACCTGCTCGGTCGGCAAGTGACGCGCTCCGACAAAACGATCATGTGGCGGCGCAGCGTGCCAAGGCGGCATCCGGCCTTGATCAATGACTTCCAAAATCATTTCTCCCCAGCCGACAACTTCGTCATAGTCATCCAAGGCGAAAGGACCTATTTGGCCTTGACGATGACACGACAAACAATGCGTCTGCAAAATCGGGGCGACATCGCGGGTGAAGGTAATCTCCGCGGGCTGGCCAGAACCGGGTTGGCCAGCTGACGGTGCTGTCGGCTCTCTTCCGATGATACAACCCACCGCTTGCGTGCGAACTCGCGGCGGTTGTTGACCGGCAAGCAAAGCCTCAATCGCAGCTTGCAGATCGTTACTTTTCGGCGCACTTCGCACGATACCAGGTTCGTACTGGTCATCGATTCGCCCTCGATAGCGAATCGTTCCGGCGGCATCCAACACGACCACTTCCGGGGTCCGCGTGGCAGAGAACTGATCCGCCAAGCGATTACCGCGATCTTTGACCAGTGGAAAGCTCAGCGCATGTCGATCGGCGTACTCAGCAAGCTCTGCCGCCGAATCTTGGCGATTGCTACCGACCCCCACAAAGCTGACCCCGGCATCCGCGTACCGGTCGGCGAGCGTTTGCAAACGACTGCCGTAAAGCTTGGCGAGCGGACATTCGGAGCCAATAAAACAAACGACTTGAAACCGCGACACGGTCCCCGGCCCCAATTGGTACGGGGTGCCATCGATTGCCGTCAGTTGCTGGCCCGGCACTGGCCCAAAACTCAACTGCCCGCCGCCGGCTGGCTGTGCGAGAGCCGTGGGAGTGATTCCACAGACAGACCACACACAACTGACACACAGCACCCTGATCCAGACCATCATTTGCAAACACCGAGCGTTGGCGAGGAACGATTATTCAGCAACGTTGACGTAGACTTTCAGGGCGTCATCATCTTCGACCAATAACCGCATCATTTCTTTATATTGATCGAGACCATCGACCGGGCTGGTGAGAATTTTTTCCAGCACGCCGGGGAACATCATTTCGCCGAGCGCCAAATCACGGATCCCCATTTCGAAATGCTCGCGGTTGGCATTGACGCTGCCGAGCAACAGTTTATTACCCAGCACCCATTCGATGTTAATCTTATCGCTGGGGACTTCAATGCTGCGATCGCCCCCGGTGATGCTGGTCCACACGACAACCCCGTTGTGGCCAATATGTTGCATGGCTTCGAAGGCCAGCTGGCTGCTGCCGGTGGCATCGACGATCAAATCGGGCTTGCCCGTTTCCGCCACCAGACCACTCAGCGGCAGATCGCGAGTGCTGACGTAGCGCGCTTCAAAACCGCTGACGATCTCCGCTTTCAGATTCGGCGCGGTGCCGCGAGCGATCGTGCAAACTTGCATCCCCCGCAGGCGAAGCACCAGCGTCGTGAGCAGACCGATTTGGCCGCTGCCCAGAACATAGGCCAACTTGGGACGCCAGACTCGCATGCGACGTTGTGCCTCAAAAGCTTGATGCACCGCTTTCGCCGCACAGCTCATCGGCTCCATCAGCACATGCAGATGCTTGAGTCCTTCGGGCACACGCACCACGTACTCTTGGTCCTCGACAAAGTACTCGGTGAGGAACCCGTGCAGCAGGTTAATCCCGCGCTCGTAATAGGTCTCCTCGCTGGTCATGTCGTAGGTGCCGATTTGGTCGTAAATCGACCCGCCGGGCCGCCGCACGGTGGCCGTCACAAAGTCACCCGGTTTTAAATTGGTGACATTCGGGCCGCAAGCTTCGACGACACCGAACGACTCGTGTCCGAGCACTAGGTAATCGAAGCCCGGAGGTGCATTGCCATAAAGGGCATCGTTAATTTCCCGGTCGGTGGCATCGACACCCACTTTCAAGACTCTGACCAGCACGCCGGCGCCACCTGGCACATCTTCAAGGCGAGGCTTGGGAATATCCTGCAAATGGACACTATTCGGCTTACCGGGAGTGACGGCGACCGCTTTCATCTGGTTCTTCCAATTCTCAAACAAGTAAATCAAAACCCGCCTGCTGCGAATATCACGACACGAAAGTCTATCATTTTCGCCCTCGATCCGGCAGAGGGTATCGGGCCCCGCCAGCCCACTCGCCAGCCCACTCGCCAATCCCCGCCGGAATCGACGATCGCAGGAAAAAAGGCGGTTCACCATTAGTCGCCGATGTCGCCCATTTGCTGACGGAGACGTCGCATGACGCGACTGCGAACTTTGCGGACCGTGGCGGGTGTAACACCGAATTGCTCGGCAACTCCCTGCGTTGATTGTTGGTCGACCACGGACCGTATAAAAATCTGCCAAGTCTTCTCTTCGAACTCGGCTCGCACCTGCTCCATCGCGCGACTCATCAAACTCCGCAGATCGTCATTCGATGTCGGCTCCGACTCGGGCACTCTGGGCTCGGGCGTTTCCAACTCACTGTCTTGCGGATCGTGCGGATCGACTATCGATTGCAATCCCAGCAATGCCGAGCTGCCACCACGGGCACGATCATGCGGGCGCTGTGCTCGCAACCGATCTCTGATTTTGTTTGCCGTGATGGTCCACAACCAGCCGCGAAACGAACCCGCGCGGCAGCGAGCTTGATAGCTGCCCAGCGATTTATAAACCGCCGCAAAGACCTCTTGCACGCAGTCGGCCGAAGCGTGCGAGTCAAATCCACAGCGCCGACTCCAGTGCGCCACCAGCGGTCCGTACAGATCTATCAGCTCACACCAAGCATCGGCCTGACGCGCCCGCGCACGTGAAATCAAACTCAGCCGCGTGGCGCCCGACCTTGAATCCTCTTCTACGTTCGCGCCGCGCGTGCTACTCATCAGTAAACCGTTCGCGTAAACCGAGATTGGGAACCGCCATAAGTAAAAGACCACACATATTTTTCCATTGTTGCTCAAACACGCAGGTAAAACCAGCGACCGACAAGTGGTGTCACACTAGAATCGTTCTTGAAGGGTAGAGACGAAGTCCCGCTCTTTCCCCGAGGTCCCGATGATGCCATTCAGTGCTATACCCACCGATGCAACCAAAATGATGACGTGTCCCGACCAAGAAACGTTGGCCGATTACCTCGGCGGCTGGACCGACAGCGAGCAAAGTTGCGTCCTGGAAAGTCACTTGGAACATTGCCAAACCTGCCAGGCCACGATCTCCCGCATTGAATCGGAGCCCGATTCGATACTAGAAAGCGTCAAATCGACGACTTCCGAGCCAGCGAACGCACAACATGTTGAACCTGTGGTTGAGTACGCGCTGAGCATGGTCAAGCGACTGCCCGAGGCACGGGAAGCTGAGGATGAGGCTGGTCACGAATCGTCCCATGATTCGTGGGGCGACTTGACGGAACGCATGATCGGCCCCTATCAATTGATCCGCTCGCTGGGGCAGGGGGGCATGGGTTCGGTTTACCTAGCTCGGCATTGCCAACTGGAAAAATTAGTTGCCATCAAAGTACTCCCCTCGCGGTGGCTAACGAGTGATCTGCACTTGAGTCGCTTTCAGCGCGAAATCCGCGCCGCGGGAGGCTTGAATCATCCCGCGATCGTGACAGCAACCGACGCTGGCCAGCAAGCCGAAATCTACTACTTGGTGATGGAATACGTCCAAGGTTTTGATCTCAGCCGCGTCGCCCGACTCTGCGGTCCACTGAGCATTGCTGACGCCTGTGAAGCCATGCGGCGGATCGCCCTGGGACTCTCCCATGCCCACGAGCTGGGGATCGTCCATCGCGACGTGAAACCATCAAACTTGATGCTCAGTCACAGCGGCGAAGTCAAGATATTAGATTTTGGACTGGCCCGGCACAACCTTTGGGACGAAGCGTCGGCAGAGCTAACCACCGTGGGTCAACTGATGGGGACGCTTGATTACATGGCTCCAGAGCAAGCCGAATGCGCCGCCACGGTGGACTATCGCGCCGATCTCTATGCCCTGGGAGCAACGCTATTTCGCTTGCTAGTAGGACGCCCACCACTGGCCGCCTCTCCGGATCTTTCGCCGCTGGCGAAACTTAGATTGCTGGCTTCCCACACCTCTCCCCGCGCCGATACGCTGCGTCCCGATCTTCCCAGAGAGCTGGCTAATTTCATCGCCCAGCTGCTGCACCGCGACCCGGTCCGCCGACCAGCCAGCGCGGCGCATGTGGCGGAAAAACTCGAAGAGTTCACAGCCGGCAATGATCTCGCCGCATTGGCCCACCGTGCTGAACAAACACAGCCGCACACCCCACCCGACGAACCCTCCGCAAACGCAGCCAACCCGCGCAAGCCGACAACAAACGCTTCCGGTGGTGGCACCCGTCGCTGGGACACATCCATCGCCCTGGCCAGTTTTTCCGCTTTCCTGCTGGCCACCATCTGGTTGATCGTGGAAACGCAAAAAGGCCAGTTGGTCATTGAAAGCGAGGCGGAAAATGTCACGGTCAAACTACTGAGTGACGGCAAACAGTATGACAGTGTGAACGTCCAACAGGGCGCGACGGCGACCAAACTGTTCGCGGGCAAATATGAGATCGAGATTGCCGGCGCTAGCGATGATCTGTTGATCGATCGTGAATCGGTGATCATTCGGCGAGGCGAAACGGTGTTGGCAAAAATTGGCCGCCCGCAAAGCACGCTTAGCTTGCCGGCGGAAAGTCCCCAAATAACAACAGAACCCGTTTTTGAGGGTAAACCGCTGTCAGTTTGGCTTAACCAAGTGGAAACCGAAAGAAGCCCCACTCAACTCTATAGTGCTTTGGAAGCAGTCGAAAACCTGATCGCCCCCGGTAACGCTGAGCAAGTTCGTGCCTCACTCTTAAGCACGATGGCGACGGTGGCCGATCAACCGGTCAGATCCGATGACGTGATAAGCTCGTTGGATACTCAAATCATGAAGATTATCCACGACTCGTTTGCGGGTGAGACTCGCTTCTGGGAGTCAATAGTTGAAGCGTTGAAGAGCAGCGACGACGCGTTAGCGCAGCGCATCTACCCAGCGATTTCCCGCTACACTAGCGTGCAAGCGACTCCCGTAATTTGGTACTTGGCAAACGACTATTTCCCCACGGCAACCGATGAAGAAACCATTCTTGCTGCGGCCAACCTTGCGAGGATCCATCTGCTGCAACACAGCGACACCCCCGACGAAATAAACCAACAATTGGCTACCACAGTCTATACAAATGAACGACTCGGATTTGACTTCTGGTTGGAATTCCTGCCTCCGAAAAACTTTTTCGGCTACAACCAAGTGATGCAGCAAAAAGCGACCGAGGTGCTGGCAATGGTACCGGGAGATACCACCGACGCGTTGCTCACGCAAGCAACCATCATTCTCACTGAACTTGAGAAACAATCAAACCCGGCACGCATCGCACTCACCGAACAAGACCAACAACGCGTGTTGAAAGCTGTGGCAAAACATCTCGAACGATTGTCGCAACAACCGAACGAATTATTAAGTCTGTGCGACCTCAACGGCGGTTTCTCTGATTATTGCTCTCCGCAGCAAATCATATTGCCATTCTTTCAAGGAAGTCGCACATCCCAAACAGTCATAAGACGACAAACGAAAAATAACGGATCGCTAGCCTTGGAACTGCTCGAACTAACCAGCACGCTTGGCCAACACACCGACACCGACTCGGCTGTTGAGGCGATCCTTGCCTCGACCCGTTCGCAAGCAATACGAGCAGCCTCAAAGCTGCATCTCGATGAATCTGAATTTCCACCGCAAGTCCGACCATTAAGTGTCAGATTCGCCTGGCCTGAACTTGATGTTGCTCTCTACACGACACCTGCCCCTGCCAGATCACAGGCCAGCATCAGCGAGTTCCAGGCGCCAGACAAGCAAGACATGCTCGCCTACCTGATCCACGCAGCGGCTTACCTGGCCTTGTCTGACGCCGCACAAGAGCGTGCCAAGCGAGAGTTTATCATCGAATTTGCAAGAATAATAACCGAAGATTTCCTGGCAACTGAGGACCAAAACGGAGATGCAATGCTCTCCGAAAGTGAATCACCACTATCGGAAGCCGAGTTCCAAAAAGCCGACATCGACAACAACGGCCTGCTCTCGCGAGAGGAAATTCAAGTGCTCGCGGAAGCGACAATCCTAGATTCAATCGATGGACAGCAAGCCCCACTGTCGTCGATCGAGCCGAGATTTCTCAGCTTCGCGGAAAAGATACTTGCAAGGTACGACAAAATGGAGATGGGGTTCTTGAACGCGACGAAGTAAAAGACATGATCATGGATGTTAGCCCCGCTGATGCGAATAATGATGGTAAAATCACCGCCTTGGAATACGCGGCCTGGCTGCAAGCGCGTGAGCAATCAAGATAAAAAATGAAACGCCGCGCGGTCAGCGCTAGCGGTCCCGCGGTGATTACCAGCTCAGCGTTTCGGCGGTGAGCTAATTTTCTCGGGCAAACCGGCTCCAGTATCCACTAACCAATGGTCCAGCTCAGACTGCAACTCGAGAACAACGTCAGGGGCGGAGTCGGACAAATCAGTTTGTTCCCCCAGGTCATCTTCCAGGTCGTACAACTCGACTGAATCGTCGTCATACCACTTGAGCAACTTGTACTTGCCTTTGCGGATGGCCGATCCGGGTCGGTTGGCTTTGTGGAAAGCAAAGTGTGGATAATGAAAGCACAGCGATTCACGCGCTAGTTCGCCGCCGCTAAACAAGGGCCTTAACGTTTCACCATCAAGCGTTTCATCGTCTCCGATCACAATGCCTGCGGCATCCAGCATGGTCGCGGCGAGATCCATGCTGACCACGGGAGTTGTATTCAAAAAGCCAGCCGTCGTCACCTTGGACCAACGAATAATCAGTGGGACTCGCAGCCCTCCCTCATATAAATATCCTTTACCCTCACGCAGCGGACGATTGTCAGTCGCCCCTGACCAACCGCCATTATCGCTGGTAAAAATCACCAGCGTGTTGTCCGTTAAACCGAGGCGATCGAGTTCATCGAGCACGCGTCCCACGGCGCGGTCGGTGGCTGCGATTTGCCCGCCGTAAACAGGGTTCTTTAGCCCCGGCCCCACTTTACCTTGGTACGGATCGACCAATGCTTGCGGAGCTTCAAAAGGGTAGTGCGGATTATAAGTCCAGAGACAAACAAACATCGGTTTGTCCCGCTCGCGCCGCAGAAAATCAATCGTTTCATCGGCGAGCCGATCGGTCAGGTACTCACCTTCGCGGCGCGACGGAAGCGAAGGAATGCGATAAGGATCAAAATAGGTCGGCGGTCCACCAAAGCCACAACCTCCCAGATTGACATCGAAACCATGCGACGTCGGCCAGTAGGCGGGGTCATCGCCCAGATGCCACTTGCCAAAAAAGCCGGTGGCATATCCCGCCGCATTCAAGCGTTCGGCAATTGTGGTTGTCACCTGCGGCAATACGTGCGTCGTGGCGGGAGGCTGGACCCGACGATCCTGTGGCCAAAACTGTTTACCGTCGGCACCATGCTGGGTGATCCCCAGCCGCGCGGGTGCCAAACCTGTGATCAGCGCGGCTCGCGTGGGAGAGCAGACGGGAGCGGCCGCGTAGGCGTTGTCAAAACGCACACCTTGCCTGGCCAAGGCATCCACATGCGGAGTTTGCAGGACTGGGTTTCCTTGGCAACTTAAATCCATCCAGCCCATATCGTCGGTCATGATACAAACGACATTCAACCTGCCTTGCCTGGCTTGTTGATCAACCGCCAGTTCGGCGGCAGCGACCGCATTGGCCCAAGATACCATTAAACAGGTGGCTGGCCAGCAGTTCGCCAATAGGCTGGCAAGGATCAACCGAAAAATAAATGTCATCGATGACTCCGCGAAAGTAGCGATTGCTAGGACTTTCGCGGAGCGAAAGCGAAAAACGACTTTGCCGCGAGAAGTTCCTGCGGCTAGCGTGGTGCGAACTCGCTTAAGTTCCGAAGCGGGTGCGGAACTGCAGAAAGTCGACAAAGTTAACGGCATCATCGGAATTCACATCGAACCGCCAGTCATACTCTGGATCTGCAGCTACCGAACCGAAGGCGGAACGGAAAGCAAGGAAGTCGATAAAGTTGACGCTCCTGCTGGCGTTAATGTCACCGAACATGCGGAAAAAGTCGTCCGCTGGTTGATCACCAAAGAGGAAGTCTCCTCCCGCCTCCCCGTCGCCGTCGCCATCGAGGAAATCGCCCGCAGCATCGGTTACCTTGGTGGCATCAATCATCAAGAGATACTCGCCGTCGTTGAGCGATCCCGTTGTAAATTCACCGCCGATGAAAGCTAGCGTCGCCACGGTGTTCCCGCCGACCAATTCGGTTGTCACGTCGAACGTGACTGTCCCACCCCCAACTCGCTCAATCGCAAAGGCATCCTCAGCGATTGTGACTTCACCACCAAAAGCAACCTCCAAGCCACCGAGCATGCTGCGTTGTGCCGAGCCATCCCCGAGCGTCACGCCGGCTACACCCACCGAGGCGCTCCGCGTACCAAAGAGGTTATTGACCAACGGTACTCCCGACGTCGTGACATCGACGTATCCGCTAGCGGGCGAGGTGTATTGCCATCCTGGGAGACCATCAAGCATCAGGCGGTGAGAACCCGCAGGAAGATCGGCGGCGACGTTACCATGCTCGTCTGTGATCAAGCCAACTTCGCCGGCACCGCTTACAATCAGCTCCCACTCATTGAGAGTACCAGTGTCGCCGACGGCATCATCGAAAATTTCTAAAGTCCAGACTCCATTTGGGTCGAGCCCGGTGAATGCCGATAATGGCTCTTCAGGACGGAACGATCCAGTGAATGGTGCGTTTCCAGAAGCAATCGGATTCGCCGCCGAATCATCAAACACCGTATCAGTGAAGTTATCACCATCGGCACCACGGTCAGCAACCAGCGAAACAACTGTCCCATCCGGCCCCACCAAGCTGGCCTCAATATCACTAGTCCACGTGTGCGTGATGTCTAGTCGCACCAACAGGGTGTCGATAAGCTCGGGAAAGCCAGCCACCGTAATTTCAGAGGTTGCAGTCTGAATATCAAGAATGTCTACCGGAGTTGTGTTCTGATAAGACTCCGTGACTGAGGCTTGAAAAATCCCATCTTCATTATCATCAATAAACACGGTCCGCCCCGCTAGACCGGTTTCGGAGGCATCAAAAACGCCATCACCATTTACATCATCAAAAACGGTGGCGTAGAAACGGTCATCACGGGCAACCCCAAAATCACGTTCGAGAAAACTGTCGGCTGGATCACTGATCGTAACGGTATGCTCCCCGGCAAGAGGACTCACCGGCGTCCAGCCATCAAACGAACTAGCCCGCACGGTGTGTTCACCAGCTGGCAAACCGAAAAACGTATAAATACCTCCTGTAGATGACAATGTAGCGGATTCACCACTGGAAATACTGAGCCCCCAGTCATTTAACACACCGTCATCCAGAGCCCCAAAAGTATCAGTAATTTCCAAAGCCCAAGTCCCTTGGGGATCGACTCCCACTAAAGATGCCAACCGCCCCATGGGGCGAAATGATCCGGTAAACGGGGCGTTGCCATCCATAATCGATAGTTCGGCACTATCATCGAAAATGGTATCCGTAAAATTATCTGACGAGTCACCAACGGCACTGAACAATAAGACCTCGGTTCCGTCGGGAGCAATGAGCAAAGCTTCCAAATCACTGTTAAAGGTGTGGGTAATATCCAACGCAACATTGACATCGACCACACTCCCACCCAAACCAGGCACCTCAATCTCAGAACGTATAGTAGTCGCACCCGTGATATCCACTGGATTCGTATTGGTGAAATCATCAACATCAAAATCGAGCGTGTCATTGCCATTCGCGTCCAAGTAGACCAACACGTCAGCAATCGCCTCCTCACCGGGGTCAATATTTCCGTCCATGTTGCTGTCCTCGAAGCTAGTACCCGCTAACGACGGCAGCACCACAGTGCCGGTGGCGTTAATCGTAAAGACGGGCTCATCGCTATCATTAGAAATCACCTCAATTTCACCCGACTGATCGCCCCCATCGACAGGGATGTAACGAGCGGTGAACGTGGTTGACTCTCCAGGCCCCAGTTGCGCGTCGGCATAGCCAGTGGCAATCGAATACGGTCCCGAGGCCACAGTCAAATCGGTGAGATCTAAAAGCTCAGTGCCTTGATTGCGAATATAGAACGTGTAGTCGGCAGTTTTACCAAAATCGACAACACCAAAATCAGTCGTACTCACACCGCTAGCCAGATCTTCGCTAGAACTCAAAATTGAGATTTCTGCTTTACCCACGTTTCCAACCAGACTAGCCGCATTTAAGCTGCCAAAACCGAATTCATAGTTCTTACCAGTCGAGGTATCGTAATCGGCTCCGCCCATCAAATCAGTGTTGCTGCGAAGTAATTGCCGCACCTCGGTTGGCGTTAGATCAATATTTTGATTGGCCGCCTCGGCCAATAACAGGGCCGTGATACCGGTCGCCAATGGCGTGGCCGACGAGGTTCCGCCAAAACCGCTCGAGCCAGTCCCCGTATAATCAGTTGACGAATAACCAGCAGACCCCAGGCGGTCGGTTGTCTCAATCCTGAGCGACCCGCCGCTGCTGGCGGCAACAATATCGACGTCAGGACCATGCTGGCTGTACGCAGATCTCACCCCAAAGTTATTGTGAGCACCAACCGCCACCACACCGGGAATGGTGGTGGTGTAGAACGCTGGGTAGCTCACAGTATCGCTTCCGTTATTCCCAGTAGCAAACAAGAAAGTTGCACCTTGACCCTGACGCCCACTGGTTGTCCCCCAAGCAAGCGCCGCGGCGATTGCGGTGCTCTGGCCACCGCCCCCCCAGGAGTTGTTGACCACATCGGCGGCATCCCAAGTGCCCAAACCGTCAGCGGTGCGACCAGCAAGGTAATAAAGGCCTTCAGCAATGTCAGAGACGCCGGCCACATCGGGACCATCGAACAAACGAGCGGAGATCACGGGCGAGCCGTAAGACGATCCAGCAACCCCCTCTGCGTTATCGCCGATCGCGGCGGCGACCCCGGCAACCGCGGTGCCATGACGGTCAGTCGCCGTGGTGGGATATGACGAACTGTTGTCGTTAACAAAATTCCAACCGTAAATGTCGTCTATCCAACCGTTGCCGTCATCATCAATGCCGTTGCCGACCGTCTCGCCGGAATTTTCCCAGTGGTTGAGGTCTTGATGGTCGATAGCCACCCCATCATCGTAAATCCCAATGACAATATCGGGTGAACCTCCCTGAATAATGTCCCAGGCCTCAGGCAAATCTTGATCGGCGTCGACCAAACCGCCACCTTGGCCCGTGTTGTGCAAGTGCCACTGGTTGCTGAACAAAGGGTCGTTCGGAAAATAGTAACGCTGCCAGTTGTGGTAAAAGTTAGGCTCGGCCCAAGCCACTCCCGTTTCATCGCCCAACCGATTGCTGACCGACAAAGTGGCTTCCCCCACGCCTTCGGCAAGCTTCGCCACAAATTGATCTGTCGTGCCACGCAAAGGGCGGTAACTAGAAAATTCGTCGCGATCGGCAAAGAAGCTCACAGGATCGACTGCGGCGTCCAAGGCAACGATGACTTCATCCATCAACACTGTCTCAGACCCAGTTTCTCCAATTACAAAGACGGGTGAAACTTCCGTCACCATGCGAAAGTTCTGCAGCACCGCGGCCATCCGCTCAGCACTTAACGTGGCCGACTCATAGACGGCGACATCTCCATGCACCGATCGCACCTGAGCCAGTTCACCCAACAACTCGCCAATCGATAACGGCGCAGCAGAGTCAACCTCAATCGCTAGGCGATTCGGGTGCGGCGTCATGCCAACTTGGCGACCATCTGCTTCATAGAAGTGAGAGTATGCGACAAATGCATCGTTTTTGCCCTCGGTTCTCCCCCGCTCGACCAGTTTTTCTTCACCCGAATCAAGCTGGCTGCCAACCATCCCGCCAGCCTCTACAGCCAAAACGCTCGGCGAAAACTCTGTGGTTGTGGCAATCCCAAAATCGCCGGCTAGCAATTGCCGCGACTCCAACCGCTCACACCTTAACGACTTCGCAAGTCTTCGCCGCTTCAATGCAATCAACGATTCCATGACAATTACCAAACCTCACAAGCGCGAGAAAAAATAAGTAAAAGACGATAAGACAGGTTATGAAAAGAAGCACTGACTCGGATCGAGTCAAGAGATAAGTCACGCCGCCAAAACAGACGCTTCGCATCAAATACGAAACACTCCGAGTTGGCTCCAACGCTTGGGGCGGAAATTCATGGTTGAATCCCAGGAAGCTCAACGAGCGATCGGGGGCCGAGTCGCCGAGCTGTTCGGCGGTCGCCCTCTTGCGGTCTGCTAATCCCACATTTCCGCGTGCATCGCGGGCAGGGGGGAGTCCAGCTACCTTTCCTGACGGCTGAGCCGATTTTATCAGCGGCAATCACGGCGTTCAATTGAAATCTGGGCCGCTCTTGGGAATAAAGAATTCGCTACTCGCGGGGGAAACTTTTTGCCAAACATTTTTAACAACCGTGGTTGTCAAAAATAAGTTGCACGGATAAAGTTCAAGTAGTTAACGAGCTGGCTGAAGCCGAGAAAACGATGAAACTGGCTTGTAGTTCACTCACCAGCACTTTTACCTGCCCAAGCAAACTTCACCTCGGCTCAAGCCCGAGGGATTCAATGTCCACAAACGTCCAGGCCTCCGAAGCGAACATGGTTGACGTCCGCAGCGTCGACCGCGAATTGCTCGACGCGCTTCGTGGCGGCGAAGCTTTGGGTGTAAATGCGTTGACCGAACAATTGGGCGTAACCGCGACTGCGGTTCGACAACGGGTGGAGCGGCTGTTGGAAAAAGGGCTCGTGCAGCGTGAGAAGGTTGTCGCTGGAAGAGGCCGCCCGACTTTCAATTATCGTTTGACGCTGTTGGGACATCGCAGAGCGGGTGCTGAGCATGCGGAGCTGGCTGATGCGATGTGGCAGGAGATTATGTCGCTCGAATCGACGGAGTTGCGAGATCGACTGCTGACCAAAATAGCGGTGCGGCTGGGCCGCACTTATGGCCAGCAAGCTGCCCAACACCGTTCCGATGCAGGGCTGAGCGATCAAGACGCTACCTCCGAATCCCTCGAGTCACGGATGCAATCGCTGACCCAAGTACTGGCCGGCCATCGCTTTGCCGCCGATGTGGTCTCCGGGGGCGAATTACCGATTATCGGTTTCAAAGTTTGCCCGCACCCGGAGCTGACGTCTGAGACAGAATTGCGAGCAATGTGTCAATTGGAAGAACAGATGCTCAGCGAAGCGCTCGGTAGCGAAGTGCATCTGCAAAGCTGTCGGATGGACGGAGACAGCTGTTGTCAATTCGCACCGGTGCCGGGAAAAGCAAAAAAAGACACGAATTCACTAAAAAATCAAGCTTGAGAGCAGGGTGCTATTTGAGCAATTTTCCTCCTTGAGACGATGAGTTTTTTACCACAAATCGCGTTACTGTTTGACTGACTATTTCATCCTGAGAACTAAATTCAAAAATCGTTAGCCGCCCTGGTGCCAGCCGCGGTGCTCTCCGATCTGCGATACGGTTCTTAACAATCACGAACTGCTTCGAAATTGAAGTTGAGGAACCTGATGAGTCACGTGCTGAAGATTGAAAACCTACACGTTTCCGTTGGCGACAAACCGATTCTGCGGGGTGTCAATTTGATAATGAAGCACGGCGAGACCCATGCTTTAATGGGCCCAAACGGCAGTGGTAAGAGCACGTTAGGCTTGGCCATCATGGGACACCCGGGCTACACCATTACGGCCGGGTCCATTGATTTAGATGATCAGGATGTCTTGGAGATGGAACCCAACGAGCGTGCTCGGGCGGGTATTTTCATGGCTTTTCAGCGCCCCATGGCGATCCCCGGCGTGAAGATGGCTGATTTCCTCAGACACGCCACCACCAACGTGCGTCGTCCGGAGCGGAAGGAAGGCGAAGAGCTGATTCCGATGCGCGAGTTTCGCGGCGAACTCAAGGAGAAGATGGCTCATCTCCGGATGGACCCCGAATTCGCTCGCCGTTATGTCAACGACGGTTTCTCCGGTGGCGAAATGAAACGAGCTGAAATCTTACAATTGGCGATGCTGGCCCCCAAGTTTGCCATCCTCGACGAAACCGATAGTGGCCTCGATGCCGACGCCGTGCGCTTGGCCAGCGAATCGATTGCCGATATCGGTCGCGAAAAAATGGGGCTCTTGATCATTACGCACCACGACAAGTTACTCGAGCACAATCCGCCCGAGTACACCCACGTCATGTTGGGTGGCCGGATTGTGGAAACTGGCGGAAAAGAACTCGCGGAAGAACTGCATCGCAGCGGTTACGACCGGATCCGTAAAGCGTATCCCGATGCCGATGCCGCCAACCAAGCAATGCTTGCCGAAGAGGCGGCGGTGTAAACTTGCCAGCATTTTTTTGGAACCACTTTACCGGCCGCATCCATACAGGCCTTTTTCATACAGGAACCGTGTCATGGCTACTGACATTACCGAAAAAGAACATATCGGTGAGATTAATAAGTACAATTTCCGCACCGAAACTCATGATGTCTTTAAGGCTCAAAAGGGAATCAATAAGGAAATTGTCGGCCAGATTTCAGAGATCAAACGCGAACCCGCTTGGATGCGTGAATTCCGTCTCGAGTCACTGGAGATTTTTGAGTCGCGGCCGATGCCCAAATGGGGTGGTGCGATCGATATCGATTTTCAAGATATCTACTATTACCTGAAGCCGACCGATCACCAGGGTAAGACCTGGGATGATGTCCCGGCGGAAATTAAAGAGACCTTCGATAAACTGGGGATCCCCGAAGCGGAGAAGAAGTATCTCGCCGGGGTGAAGGCTCAATTTGAAAGCGAAGTTGTCTACGGATCTTTGAAGGAAGAACTGGTCAAACAGGGTGTCATTTTCACCGACACCGACACGGCGGTCCGCGAGCACAGCGATTTGGTACGGGAGTATTTTGGCAAAGTCATTCCTCCCAACGACAACAAATTCGCCGCTTTGAACAGCGCGGTGTGGTCGGGTGGTTCGTTCATTTATGTTCCTCCGGGTGTGCACATCGAGTTTCCCTTGCAAGCCTACTTCCGCATCAATGCGGAGAGCATGGGACAATTCGAGCGAACTTTGATCATCGTTGATGAAGGGGCCAGTGTGCATTATGTCGAGGGCTGCACCGCTCCGATGTATACGACGGAAAGTCTCCACAGCGCGGTTGTGGAAGTCCTCGTCAAGAAAGATGCTCGCTGTCGATACACCACGATCCAAAACTGGGCAAACAACATCTACAATCTGGTCACCAAGCGTGCTTACGCCTATCAAGACGCCACCATGGAATGGGTCGATGGCAATTTGGGCAGCAAGTTGACGATGAAGTATCCGGCAGTTCACATGATGGAACCCGGCGCCTGTGGTGAAATTTTGTCGATCGCTTTCTCCAGTGCTGGTCAACACCAAGACGCCGGTGCAAAGCTGGTCCACGCCGCGCCGAATACGACGGGGCAGATTATCAGCAAGAGCATCAGTAAGAACGGTGGCCGCAGCAGTTATCGCGGTCTGGTGCGAGTCGAACCGGGAGCCACCGGCAGCAAGAACAATGTGGTCTGCGATGCATTGATCCTCGACCCCGAGAGCCGCAGTGACACCTATCCCTACATCGAGATCGCCGAACAAGATGTGCAAATTGGCCACGAAGCGAGCGTGTCCCGAATCGGTGAAGAGCAACTGTTCTACTTGCTCAGCCGCGGACTTTCCGAATCGGAAGCCAGCACCATGATCGTGAACGGTTTCATCGAGCCGTTAGTAAAAGAATTGCCAATGGAGTATGCGGTTGAAATGAATCGCCTGATCCAGCTGCAAATGGAAGGCAGCGTCGGTTAAACGGCGTCGGTCAACCTGTGTCCCGTTGGAAAGCCCGAACTACATGAGTTCGGGCACCAGTCGGGACCGTTGCGATCCGTTCGCGGCGATTTGCTACTTATTGTTGATATCTCACTTAATTAATTCACTCTTGAACTTTATTTTACACCCATGACCGTCTCGGCAGCGACTTATCGTTTTGATGCGACCGGTTTCGAGGCTTTTTTGGCCTCGCGGCAAGAGCCTGATTGGTTAACGGCGCTCCGCCGCGATGCTTTCGACCATTTCGAGAAGATGTCTTGGCCTGACCGCCGTCACGAAGAGTGGATTCGAAGCGATTTGCGCCTGTTCCAGTTGGCTAAGTTTGCGGTCCCGGTGACTCCTTCCGAAACACCCTCGCACCCCGGCTTTCTCCAACACGGCGTGGAACTCGGCGGAAACGTGCTGACGGTTGATAGTCATGTCCGCGAGCAACAACTCAGTGCGGAATGGGCCTCCCGGGGCGTGGTCTGCATGAGTTTGGAGCGTGCCGCATTGGAACATCCCGCTTTGGTGCGATCGACTTTGTTTACCGCCGTCGACCCTGACTACGACCGGTTTGCCGCCTTGCACGCCGCCTTTTGGTCAGGCGGCCAATTTGTTTACATTCCGCGGGGCGTTGTCGTCAATCAACCACTGCATTTAGCAACGCTGCTCGGTGAAGGGCAGACCGACTTGGCCCACACGTTGATCGTGCTCGAAGAAGGGGCGGAGGCCACGATCCTGCACGAGGCAAACAGCACTTCGCGGGACGCCGCCGGCCTGTCACTCGGCGCTGTCGAGATCCTACAACGCCCCACGTCGCACCTACGTTATGTGAACTTACAGGAACAAGGTTACAAAACGTTTCAATTCGCCCACCAACGCGCCGTGGTCGACCGTGACGCGAGTTTGCAATGGACCTTAGGGGCGATTGGAAATGGTTTTGCGAAAGTCAACCAGTCGGTAGCCCTGGTGGGTCCCGGTGCAGACAGTCAAGTCAACGGAGTGTTGTTTACCGAAGGCCGACAACACATTGCTTACCATACCTTGCAGCACCACGTTGCTCCGCATTGCCACAGCGATTTTCTTTACAAGTCGGCGCAACAAGACCAAAGTCGCACGGTTTGGCGCGGTATGATCAAGGTTGATAAGCGAGCCCAACGAACCGACGGTTATCAACGTAACGATAACTTGGTGCTATCCGAGCGAGCGCGAGCCGATTCGATTCCCGGCCTGGAGATCGAAGCGGATGACGTGCGTTGCACGCACGGCAGCACGACTGCCCAAGTCGACGAAGAACAGGTATTCTACGCACAATGCCGTGGTTTCACTCGCAACGAAGCGGTGCGGATGATCGTGAGCGGATTCTTCCAGCAGATTTTCGATCGCATCAGCATTGAGAGTGTCCGCGATGCGCTCGGCGAAACCATTGCTCGTCAAGTTCGCGAGTACGTCTAACCGACTCAGTTTTCTTAAACCACAACCGCACCGGGGCAATATTTTTTGCCCGCCGCCGAAAATTTTTCCCCAAAAAGCAGCATTCATCATGCCACTCACTGAAGATCATGTTCGCGAAGAACTGAAAAAAGTGATCGACCCCGAATTGTTCGTTAACATCGTCGACTTGGGCCTGATCTACGTTGTCGATCTATCAGAAGCCAAAGAAGATGGTCGTCACGACGTCAAAATTGAAATGACAATGACCAGCCCGATGTGTCCAGCTGGTCCGCAGCTGGTTGCCAATTCGAAGCAGGTCGTCAACGATATTGAGGAAGTCGATCAAGTGGAAGTTAAAGTTGTCATGGAGCCGCCTTGGACTCAAGACCGCATGACTGAGGATGCTCGTGATCAGTTAGGTATTTTTTAAGTGGACGTGTTCCTAGGTGAGTACCTCTGTGGGGGCGGCTGTCTAGACCGTTCCGTCGACGAAATTCCCGCTTCGTTTTTGCGGGAGGGGAGGGCCATGCTCACCGCCCTGAGTGAAGATTTTGCCGAAGTCGCCGACTCGGTGCACGTTCCGCTTGATAGTCGACTGGAGATCACGCTTCCCAAAGGTGTGATCATCCACCCGATTTCCGCAGACGCTCCGCTCTGGCCGCAATGGATCAAGGCGGCGACCGGTGCCGCGGAATCGATGATTATTGCTCCAGAATCAGACGGCACGCTGGCCCAGGGCGTAGCCATGCTGCAAGCCTCGGGGCTGCGAATGTTAAACGGTTTTGGAGATTTCCTCCGCTGCGTCAGTGACAAGTGGGAGACAGCTCGCAATTTCGCCGTCAACGGGGTTCCCCACCCACCAACCTGGACTTATGACACGATTCCACTCGATGATCTGCCCTCGGCAAGTCGTTGGGTCGTCAAGCCCCGAGATGGCTGCGGCACGGAAAACGTCAGAGTATTTACCGATATCCAACAAGCGATCGATGCCGCTTTCCAAACCTCGTTGCTAATCCAACCATGGATCGAGGGCAGGGCGGTGTCGGTGGCTGTGATCGTGGAAGGCAATGAGATCACCGCCTTACCGGCCGTCGCCCAAGATATTACCGCCGAGCAGATGTCATATCAGGGTGGCAGCGGCCCGCTCTGCGAAGACGATCAGCACCGGGCAACCACGCTGGCAAAAACCGCCATCCTCTCGCTACCCAGGACCGCTCGCGGTTATATTGGTTTGGACTTATTACTCGCCGATGCTCCGTCGCAGGATTGTGTGATTGAAGTGAACCCACGTTTAACAACTTCTTACGTTGGCCTGCGTCGCATTGTGCGAGGGAATTTGGCCAAACGCTTACTGGGACTCGATCGTACGCCGGTCCAGTGCGCTGTCGGATGTGGGCATGTCAGTTGGGATGCCAGCGGTAACGTTTGGTTGCAATAGCCCATGACAGATAAACAGGAAAGGATTCTGGGAATCGATATTGGCGGAGCGAACCTAAAGGCGGCTGATCAGCAAGGCCATTGCCAGTGCCAATATTTCCCCTTGTGGAAACATCCACAGGACCTAGCGGCGGGCTTGCAGAAACTGGCTGAACAATTCAACAACGTCGACCGCTTTGCCATTACCATGACGGGCGAGTTGGCCGATTGTTTTCGCAATCGCGCAATCGGTGTGCGTCACATCGTCGACCAATGCCAACAAGCTTTTGGTGAACGCTGTGAGTACTACACCGTTGATGGGCAATTTGTCTCGGCAGCAGTCGCCAGTGCGGACGATGCAGCCATTGCGGCGTCGAATTGGCACGCCATGGCGTCATTGGCAGCAACTTGGTCTAACGGCGACGGTCTGTTAATCGACATCGGCTCCACAACGACCGATTTAATTCCTTTCGCTGGCGGTCGAGTCGCCACGACCAGCCGCAGCGATCAGCAACGGCTGATGCGCGGAGAACTAATCTACGCCGGCGTGGGCCGCACTCCGATCTGCGCTGTTGTTGACGAACTACCATACCGGGGGCAATTGACTCCCGTGATGAACGAAGTGTTCGCGGTCACCGACGACTGCGCCATCCTCACCGGCATCACGCCCGCCGATGCAGAGGATTGTGAAAGCTGCGACGGACGCCCTCGCACACGAGCAGAAGCGGCCAATCGAATGGCCCGCATGATCGGCCTCGATCATCGCGAGGTTAGCATAGAAGATGCCACGGAAATGGCAATCTATGTGTGGGAGCGACTGCAGGCCCAGTGGATTGTAGCAGCTGGCGTGTTATCGAGCCCGGCAGCCACCTGGTTCCTGGTAGGCCATGGACAACAATTATTGCCCATTCCCGCCGACCGTAGCTGCTGCGATTTGAGCCAAGCACTGGGTCCGGAGATCAGCCGCGCTGGCCCAGCCTACGCGGTGGCGTGCTTGTCCGCGTTGCAACGCGATCCCCAAGCTCTCCGCTCCCCGCTGCAGTCGCCACCCCAGTCATGATTCCCAAACGCGTCATCAAACTTGGTGGCAGTTGCCTCGATAATCCGCAGCTTGCCATTGCGGTTCACCAATGGTTGCAAACGCTCACACCAGGGCAAAACCTGTGGATCGTCGGTGGCGGTCAAGCAATTGATGCTATGCGTCAACTGGCCGCCTTGCATCGACTGGACGAAGCCAACATGCACTGGCGTTGCGTCAACCTGCTGCGGGCCAGCTTTGAAATCGTGGCTGAGTTGCTGCCAACTTGGAAAGTGATCGCCGAGCGACAGGCATGGCAACAACTGTTGGCGGCATCTCCACAAACAGAAAATTACTTGCTAGCGGTCGATAGTTTCTATTCTCGCCAGTCAAGCCAAGATAGCCAACTGCCTGAAGGTTGGGCGACCACCACCGATGCGATCGCCGCTTACCTGGCACGTCTTTCCAATGCCGACGAGTTGATCTTACTAAAGTCATGCGAAGTGACTGAACGCGATCCACAGCTGTTGGCACAGCAAGGCATCGTCGACTTGGCGTTCCCCGCCGCAATGCCCGCAGCAACCAAACTGCAACTGGTGACCTTACCGCGGGGTACCTGAGTCAACATAAACCATGGCTTGCCCGAACCATCATCACCCGCAACGCGCCAGCGTGCGGTTCCCCATCAGCCGCAACGCGCCAGCGTGCGGTTCCCCATCAGCCGCAACGCGCAAGAGAGCGGTTCCCCATCAGCCGCAACGCTGTCAGGTTCAACCGCTATTAGGTCCAATCGCAGAGCCCATCGACATACTCAGCCGAACCATCGCGCAGCCAACCATCCAATTGTGCCTGCTGCTTCAACTGCTGACCACGCACGACGTCAGTTACTAGATAGCTGCTGGCGACATCCGGCAAGGCAGACATATCACCCCACAGTTTCTCAAACTGAGCGACTGGGAAAATATCTTCTTGCCCATGCCCCCAACGTTTTTTAACTTCCTTCAAAGTAATATACGTGGGGACGCGACGAGCCATGCGACGGACGGCAGCAGCGACCAGCTCTACTTGATGCAATTGACTCCGCTCCAATTGAAAGACCGCCAACAAGGCATCGATATCGATCCAGGTTGACATGGAATTGTAATAACGCAGCCGAAATTCACTTTGCTCGTCGGGCATGGCTAAGCCTTCCACCAAGCGAGCCCGCCCGTTGATGCGAGCCAAACCGCCACCGCGGTCTTCCAAACGTCGACTGATCACCTCGAAACTCAGGGTGCTACCGCTCCGCAAATGCAGCCCTAACAGATCAGGATCAATCGCTGCCCCGAGGGTATCAATGTTGTGCAACAGCAGCGTGGTCAGCTGGGGTTGATCATCGAGCAGTTTCGCAAGCGTTCCATTGCGAAGTAGGTTTGGCAGCTCGTACCAGTGCCCAACGGGATGCATGCACTGCAGGGGAACGTTGTCGGTATAGTCGCTTGCTTCACCGCTGGTGCGCGCCCAATTCAAAAGCGCCGCGCGACCACTCTCACGAACTTTTTGCTGCTGTTCGTCGAGCATCTGCTGGGGCATTTCTTCCCAAGCGAACCGCAGATCGCGGATGGTGGGCACCGTGCGAAGTCCCACGGAGCGTCCTGGTGAAACATAGAGTGCGTCGCCAAAACCAAACTGATCGTGCCGCTCAAGCGACGCGCGAATTGGCTCGTCGGTCATGTAGCCTGTGGTGAAAATGTGCGGAATTCGAGTCTGATAACGCCTCGCCACCCGCCGCGTCTTGGCTAAATGCACCTCCAGAAAACTACGATGCCGCCCGGCAAATCGACAGAACGGGTGGAGCGCTTTGCAAACCCCGGCACCCTCTGTCCAACGACTGCCGACGCCAGCAGCCAACGACACCACGGCCACTTGGCCGGCCGCGATCGCCGCTTCGCCGCTGCGGCGGATCTCTTGATCAGGCTGGCGACGAGCATCAATCAGATCCTCATCCAACACATCCTCGATCAAAGTCGAGCTGGGCAAACGGTTCTGAGCTAACCCAATCCGCCCGGCCCGCAGGTCGGCGCGAATTTGTTCGTGTTGCTGACGATCAAATCCATTTGCGTCGAGCAACTCCGTCAAGGAATGCTCGGCCGCATCGCCCCGGTTGGGGCGAGGCAGCAACGCATCGACAAGGCGGCGAGCAACGCCAGCCGATGCGGCTTCCTGGCAGCGTTGCCCCAACTTCTCTAGATCGCCGCGAATACCCAACGATAAATTCCGAGTCCCTTGCTGCAACCAACCGGGCAATAGCTGGGCATAGTAGCGATCGGGCATCTGAGCTTCTTCGCCTCGCAACAACTCACAAGAGGTGCCCGCATCATTAATGGCGAAATCGTATACCACCGGATCCATCGCGAAGGGTAGGGCGGCTTCCAATTCACGTTTCGTCTCCACCATTGCGGTCGCCAACCACTGGCTGGCGGCCGGTTTGACTTGGGGATCGAAAATAAATCCCATGCCACCACCCGACATCCCACCCAGCATCCAAAAGCCCCAAAACTGGTCGCCATATGCTTGCTGGCATTGTTCGATCATGGCATCAGTAAAGCGATTGGTTGCCCAAGGAATAATTTGCTGCAGCGGTCCCTGGAAATTGCGAGTTGTCAACTGGCCGATTCGCCGCACATCACCTGCTTTTAAAGCGGCAACGACCTCATCCAAGATCTCGATCGCTTCATGCCGTGCCCGCCACTGAGATTCGTTCCGCAGCAGATAATGCTCGGTCACCATTTCTAAAATGGGACCCACATTTTGTGCCATGCCACCATGCACCATCACCAAACTATCTTGCAAGGCCTGCCGCGTCTCCAAGCTGACTTCTTGGTGACTAAAAACTTGGTGCACCGGCATTAATTGCCCGCGGCTGATCCCGAACTCGGGATCGCCCGTGCCGGCTGTGGCTCCCTGAATCAACTTGATTCCCGGCCAAACGCCACCGGAATCTTGCCAACCACCTCCCGAGCCACCCAACCATTCACCGAGAATCGCTCGAGCCGCCACCGTGCGACGATCTTGCTCGGCAAGTGGTCCCCGCAGCGTGCCAACTTGGCCGGTCGCCCGCATGCAAACGCTGATTAATGATCCCAATAAATTAGTGGAAACGGCCAGCCGCGAGCCTTTGGGAATATCATTGATTTTGCTGACCAGTTCAAAACCGCGGCCCGGCCCCATCAACCTCTTGAGCAGACTCGACAAGGGCTGGCCACAACCTTCAAGCCCTGGAGGAACGATGCCCGAAGCAATCACGGCCGCTTTCAACAAGCCTAAATGATCGCGACCAAAATCAAAAACATCACTAATTTCGGTCAACTCCGTACTGGCCGCCAAGTCAACACTTACCAAGCGGATCAGTGGTTGATCAATCACGCGAAAGTAAGTCTCGATCGGCGGCTGGGGCTCTGTATCGCGTCCCCTCACGGCAAGGTCCACTGAAACATTTAGAACCCGAGCCGCCTCCGGGTAGTCCATACCGAGAAAAAAGATATCGCTCCAGGCGCTGTGGGAAAAATCCATCCGCACAGCCGTCGTCTCACGCAACAGCGGCGGACTGGCAGTTGCCGGATCTAAATCTAATAACTCGGGGACAATGCGCAGTGGATAATCGAAGGGATGCCCGATCCGAAACATCCACTGATTGCCGCGAAAGGAGCGGACGCTGCGACGAACTTGATCCGCCAAGGTCTGAAAACCTAAGCGATGATAGGCTTCCGCCAGGGCGCTGGCCGACGCATCGGTAACGCCACTCTGTTGCTGGGCGACGAGGAACGCATCGATGGCTTCGGAAAAACGCCTTTGCAACAGGTGCTGATAACCGGCAAAGGGGATCAAACCGGCTGGCTGGGACGTCAATTTGGCGGGCACATGATAACGATAAATTGCCGCCAAAAAGAATAGCCCCCGCACCTGCTGATACAAATTGTCAGCGCGGCGACGAAAGTTATCCAGCTCCGCGGCGGCAGCCAGCAACTCCCTTAAATCCAAACCTTCACAGACGCTGGCTAGCGATTGATTTCGGACCGCGTCGTCTTGGCTGAGGATGATTTCAACAAATCGATTCATGCGTGGCCTCCACCCATCTGACGCGTGGCCATCAATTCTAACAGCTCGGTCAGAATTGGATCCCGGTCAGCGCCAGCCAAACCAAAGGCGAGTTGAGCGATCAAGAGTCCATATTTGACACCAATGTTGTAACGGGTGCCGTCGATCGACAACGCCAAATAACGTTCGCGATGAATCAAGTTGGAGACCGCATCGGAAAGCGTGGCGGGGCTGCTGTCGGGGCGAGCCTGCAATTCCGCCAAAATCTCCAACACGGCAGGGGTGAGCACGTGCATGCCAAAAAAGCCCAAGTAGTACCCAGCTCGCAAGCCTGCGGTCAGCAGCTCTTGCTCGGCCTGTGTCGGCGTCGGCTTTTCAATCGCTCGGGTGACCTCATAAAGCCGATCGCGGCGGGGCAGGTGGGTGCCGCTGACAACGCCGAACAGGGGTAGACGATTCTCTCGAGTGGCTTGCACCGCAGAAACAGCGCAATCGAATTCCGTCGCCACTTCAATCAACTGTTGCGCGCAACGACGCTGGTCGCCACTGAGGTAAAGGTGGTCACCGACCAAATGCAAAAATGGTTCGCCGGCGGTAAACTCTTGGGCTCGCAACAAGGCATCGCCATACCCGAGCGGCGCGGGTTGCTCAATAAATCGCAGCAGACCGAGGTGGGCGCCCGCCGCTTTGGCGTAAGCGGCCGCATCTCCCGGCTGGATGATGACCGCAATCTCCTCCACACCAGCCGCTTCCACCTCTTCAACGATCATCTGCAGGGCGGTTTTCTCACAGCCATCTCGATCTACGAGACGTTGCAGCGGCAGCGTATTTTGATTTGGGGCCGCAGAGGTAACGACCGCTTTTTTTACTAGCATCGACTTATTGCACAAGAATCAGAAGGGCCGGGTTAAGCAAGGAACCCATAGCATAGTTTGCCGCGGTGGCCAGTGATATCACGGGCCAGCGAGGCAAACCTAAGCCCCACATTCTAAGCTAGCAAGGTAGAGGTTATACCGATTGCCCTAGCGAAGCGGTTGGCAAAAGTCGAGAATCTCGGTCGCCGTTTTGAGGTATCCCACGTAAAACGGTCCGAACTCGCCATAGTGAGCACTGGCCTCATCATATCGCATGCGATAGACGATATCCTTGAGGAACTGCGGATTTTTGGCCCACAGCGTGACCATCCACTCCCAATCGTCGAGCCCGACGCCGACGGTCACCATCTGAGTGACTCGCCCGGCAAACTGAATCCCGCTTTGAGCATGTTCCCCCATCATCTTAGCGCGGCGGGAAAAAGGTTCGGTAAACCAATTCGCACCAACAACTCGCGTCTTGTTCATGGGATAAAAACAAGCCACCGGCCAATCAGGAAACTCGGGACGCAGACGTTGCTCGGTCATCATCGGCAAACGCCGCTCGTAAGCGTTCAGCTTGGCAGCCATTTCGGGAGCGTCGGCGGCAATGCCACCGGCTATCAAACGTTCGCGATACTGCTCGACCGTTGGCACGTATTCGCTAATCTCACTGACCGACACAAAAGACCAAGTCGGTTCAATGGCGGCACCCAAAGGGCCGGACATCAACGATTGATGCACATGCTCGACCTTCAGCGGATCGGGATCCATCATGGCGACGGCAAAATCCGCTTTGTGGCCGCTGATCAAATACAACTGCAATCGCTCGGGACGCTGTTCGGCGGCTGGCTCTAAGGCTCGCAGGAAAGCCTCACGAGCGGCTGCGGGATCGGCCGGTTGGGGCACGTCGCGGCGAAATCGATAAAAGTAATGCGAGCAATGCCAACCAGTCTCTGGAATGATCGACGGTTCAACGGGTGGTTGAGGCTGTGGGCGAGTGGGGGCATTCATCGATTACATTGACCTAAGCGAGGCGGAAGCGACTGGCTGCGTTTCTCTTCCTACCATCCTAGAAGGCTGAAGACAAAGCGGAAAGGCATGCGCCGCAAAGAGTCCCCGCAAAGAGCACCCAGCTGATCCGTCTCCATTACCTACTTCAGAGTCCACTGGGTGTATGCTTGATTCCAGCCGAAATGCCGTTGCCAATGACGATTTGGCTGAGCACCAAAATATCCATATGCGTAAGGCTGACGCCAGACGTTTTGCACCGCCGCGCGATCAATCGTGGCCACCGCCGGCGTCAACTTGCCGCGATGAGAGCGTGCTTTTTTTTCTTCCGCACTGAGCAACGGAGGTGACTGAATCAAGCGATGAGGCGACTGCGGCGGTAGACCCCAGATGGCCGTGCCCGCTGGCATCTGCCAGGGATCAACTAATTGCCGGTGCTGGACAGCACTCGGAGGCTCAGCCTGAAGCGGAGCAATCGACAACATCAACATCCCCCAGCAAGGGATCGCGTAAACGAGCTTGCCGACGGTCCCGCGAATAAATCGCCCGCGATTGGCCTGCCAACGACCAACCATACGACCAACCATACGACCAACCAAAGGATGGCCAAGCGGAGTAGAGCGGGCTTCAACTTGGGAGTTGTAACTCATCGTAATAATCCTGCCAGCAGACCTGAGGGAGGGTAGCGATTGCATCACCTTTTCTGCTTCGGCAATTTAGGCAACCTCACTGTTGGGAAACTCTCCTTTTTCCCGAAGCGATCTTTTCTCATCGCCCGCAGGGCTCTGGCACGCGAGCTCCACCCCAAAATCAGGGTAATCGCGTTTTCAAAACCGGACGCGTTAGCCTTGATCGGGGCTCTGAGAAAAATCGCCCTGGTGTTCGGTCCAGTTCAAACTCTATGATCGCTCGAAATGGCTCAACGTTCCCGAGCCAACGAGTTAAGCAATCACACGAGTTGTGCTTTGGATTCCGATTAGGTAATCCATGCCCGCCACGCAAGGCATGTGCGACGGGTCAACCCGATTCGAGTGCGGAGTCTCGGATGTTCGATAAGAGAGGCAACCTCGTTGTGGCCCCGCTTCAGTTTGGGCAGGCACTCGGGAAAATTCGCAGGCCAACGTGCGGCCCCGCGAGAACAAACGTGATTGACTCAAGGAAGAAAACCATGGCAACAAGTCGCAGAGCCTTCGTAACCGGACTCGGCTCCCTCGCAGCCGCCGCGGTGGCGGGCCGAGCGTGGGCCGAGCCACCCGCTGGCAGCGGTTTTCGTGAACCCGTCTATCGCGTCTCGGCAGCGGCGAACAACAGCGTTCCCAAAAAATCTCACTCGCTCGATGCCGGCCTTGATTTGGCCCGGCGGGCATTGGAGCTGAGCCACGCGAAGTATGACACCTACACCGCGACGCTGGTCAAACGCGAACGCGTTGACGGTGTGATCGGTGAGCAAGAGGTGATGTTCATCAAAGTCCGCAACCGCCGGGTGGTGAACGGGCAATTGGTGTCGCCAATGAGTGTCTACCTAACGTTTCTCAGCCCCGCCTCGGCCAAGGGCCGCGAAGTGATTTACGTCGAAAATCGCAACAACGGCAAAATTACGGCGCACGAGGGTGGCGTCAAAGGCCGCTTTCTGCCGACCGTTTCCCTAGCGCCCACCGGCACGTTCGCGATGCGTGGGCAACGCTATCCAATGACCGACATCGGACTGGAGAAACTGATTGAAAAACTGATCGAACGGGGCGAGACCGCGCGACAATATCCCGACGTGCAGGCGGAGTTTCGCGAGAACGCGCGGATCAAAGATCGCTCCTGCACGGTGCTCCAAGTGACGCAACCCAACAAGCGTCCCGATCTCGATTTCTACTTGGCACAAGTCTTCATCGATGATGAACTGCAAATTCCTGTCCGCTACGTGGCTTACGATTGGCCGACCGTGGCGGGTGCCAAACCGGAAATCATTGAGGAGTACACCTACCTCGATGTCAAAATGAATGTGCCGCTGACCGACCGCGATTTCGACCCCGAAAACCCCGCGTATAACTTTTAATTTCCCAGCGGGCAGGCTGTTTCGCGGATCGCATCAGGCTCGCACATCATGGCGACGGTATTGCGTAGCCAGTTGATTGGGGTCCGCCCCGCGAGCCAACTGCCACTGCAAACGCCAATTCCGCCAAGTCTGCTTCAGCACGCCGTGCCTTTGCCAGCGACGGGCATCGACATGCACGGGCCCCGGCAGCAGACAGGGCCAACGCTGGCGGCGCAACCGCTGGGCCAGCAGCAAGTCTTCCATCAACTGGTATTCGGGGAACCCTCCCTGGCTCTCGAACAACGTCTTGCGAATAAAAATCGCTTGATCGCCAAACGGCAATCCCCGCCGACGGACTCGCCAAGCGTTGCCGGCTTCCAACCAGCGATAACGATAGCCAGGCGCGTCGATGCATTGCTGCAGCGCGCCCCACACGGGTGTGTGATCGGCGGCGGAGGAAACGGTTTCACGGATCTGCTTGATGGCCTCGCTGCCCAGCCAATTATCGGCGTGCAAGAAAAGCAAGATTTGTCCGCTCGCGATCGCCGCGCCTTGATTCTGCTGATGGGCTCTCCCGGCAGGCGCTTCCATTACCTTGGCTCCCGCCCGACTGGCCTGACGCTGCGTTGTATCGCGACTGCCCCCGTCGACGACAATGGTCTCCTCAGCACCCGCGACGATGGCCGAAGCGATGGCCCGTTCGATCCTGGCCGCTTCATTGATTGCCGGAATTATTACCGAGACGGTCAACACAAAGACGTTCCCAGCCGCTAGGAGATGCGCACCAAACGATAGCGCGCGTAGGCCGCGGGGGTGAGTATCAACACGGGCAGCCAAGCGGCGCTGGCTGGATCCAAAAGATAGCCATTCCCACCCATCATGTGAAACAGCGTGCGCAAGCCGAAAAATAATAGCACTAACCCAGTCGCGTAGCCGGTGACCAAAAACATATTTCGCTGGCCGCGGCCGACAACCAGCGACAGGCTGAGAATAATCAGGCTGTAATCTAAACAGGGACGGAGCCAGCGATCGTGCAGGGTGACGGCCACGTCGGCCGAGCAGTAGACGGCCGGATTGCTGACGCGACGGATTAAATCGCCCGTGTTGGCCATCCGCATCCAAGCCGACCCCGATTGAAGAAAATCTATTTCCACGCGGCTGGCGACAAACACCTCCCCGGCGGCCAGCCAGGGAGTGTCGCGCGCGGTGAGCAACATCGTCGAATCGGCCACCCGAAAGCTGCTGAGCGAATCGACGCCGGCGGGCTGCGAGACGCCGCTGAGCACATAGCCAGCCGGGTGATCTGGCCCGCCGGGGTGCTGTTCGCCATGCGGTATCCACTGGGCTAAGCGAGCGTTCAATTGGTTCCCAAAACCGGGTGCCAGGGCATGGATCTTCAAAGCCGGCTCAACGACCTGCTGCTTGGTCAACTGCAAGCCCTTGCCGTTGACCAAAATTCCCGTGACCCGATCGTAAACCGGCAATAGGGGACGCAGCTCGCCGCCACCGTCCGGGCTGGGGACCTTTAATCCCAGCTGGTCTTGCCAGTTTGGCAAGACAAACTCGCGATTAATGGCGGCTCCCAAGATGACCAACAAGGCGGCGATCAACATCGGCCTGACAATCCGCCCATGGCTGATTCCGGCAGCCAGCAGGGCGGTCAATTCCCCCGTCCTGCGGAGCAACCCAAAAGTAAACAACAACGCCAGCAACGCGACGATCATATTGGTCATTTCAAACAACATCAGCATGTAAGGCCCGTAGTACAGAGCCATCGCCATGCCAATCCCCCCCACCTGCTCGCCGTACTCGTTGAGCTCATCCATGTTGGTGAAGGCATGGAAAACGACGAAAATGCCCGCAAACGAAACGAAGCAGACCAGCAACGTGCGAAGGTAAATCCGGAGGATGTAACGATCTATGCAGGTCACGGAGCGGCCAACACCAGTTCGCGGGGGACGTTGCTTGCCTGCGAGCCACCGGCCAGTGCCAGATCAGCGGCACGAAAACAGCAGGCACGAGGATAACTTCATGCCCCAGTTATCGCAGGAATCACCCCGCCGCGACAAGATCGTCTGGCTGGCGGTGAAAACAGCAACTAAGACCCGATTTGCCAGCTCAGTCCCGATTTTGAGAGGGTGGCAGCGGTGGCGTGTCACGAACATCCATCTGCTTGACGTCACCGTCGGGCCCGCTGCCCCCCACCTGCTTTGATACTTCCGACTGTGTGGGAAGGTTCAGCTGCAACCGCGAGCTGGGAATTTGCTGGTTCGCTGGCACCACCACCCCGCAACTGACGACGAACTGAATCGCCTGGTCGATCGTGATATTCAAGTCCAACGCTTCGCTTTTCCGCACCGTCACGGTGAAGCCGGTCATGGGCATCGGCGAGGTCGGCATCAAGACGCTCAACATCGGTTCGTTCGAGGCAGCCGAAATGTCCAACATGCTTTGCCCCGTGACAAAACCAATCGACCAAATTCCCTTCCGTGGATACTCGATCGCCACGACCCGATTAAATTCAATCTCGCGGTCACTGAAAATAAAATCAGTCACCTGTTTAACTGAGCCGTACACGTTGCTGATCAGCGGCAAACGGTTGATGAACCGATCGAACGCGTTGAGCAACCATCTGCCTAGGCCATGCGTGAAGATCCTGCCGAGAAAATACAAGACCACCAAAAACAAGATCAGAAAGACCGGCACCACGACCGTGCGAGGAAGGTAACGCAATTCGACGTAGCGGTTCCAGTACGCATTGGCTGTCGCTGGAACCGGCTGGTAGGGGTCAATCCGATCGAGGTTATCATTCACGTAGCGAATGACATATTGCGGCAAAAAGCGGCTGCCGGTCGAATCGGGAACATAGACTTGGCCGTTGTGAGTGAACCCTCCATTAATGTTGCCAGGGGTCGCCAAAATGGCATTCTCGGGAAGCGTTTTTTTGATGTCCCGAATGTTCCAAACCACCGCATAGCGGATGCCCGTCTCCAACGGCCGCAAAACATAATTCTCAATGGCGTTCCAGGCCCAAATGAAGAGCACTAGCGTCAACAAGGGGGGCATAACCACGCCCAGTCCGCGGAGCACGGCACGACGAAACGTCCCGCGTGGCGGTGGGGTAGCGGATTGGCCAGGATCGCTGGTGGCGGACGACATAGGGAATTCGAAGAAAAGGCTTGAGTTCTATTCAATCGGGACGCAGGAACCGACGTGACGGTTCATTTCGCAGCAACTAGCTCAGCGGCCACCACAAGTTTACCAGGCTGCCGACAAGATCAACTTCAGTTTCGTAATTATTAACCGCCGCCACTACTAACCGTTACATTGTGTGAGTACCAACCGCCCGAGCCACTACCGCCGCCAGCACTTCCACCTGGTACTGCTGCCCCAGCACTCCGGCCGCCTCCCGCATTGTCGAACCAGTCGTCCATACGTCATCGACGACCAGCACTCTCCGGCGCGGTAGAGCATACCCCTTTATCGCTCGGAAAGCATTGCGGACATTTTGCCGCCGTTGAGCATCCTCCAGCATGCCCTGTTTGGCGGTTCTACGACGAGCTCGCAGCAACGATACCACGGGTACTCCTAATTGATTACCAATCTGATCGGCGATCAACTGAGTCGGCAAGCCACCACGCTGCACTCGCCTCGTCCAATGGGACGGAATAAAGGTCACGGCGTCCAGGGGGGTAGTCTCTAATTCCTTGGCCAACTTCTGCGCTAAAAGTCTTCCCAAGGCCATCGCCAAGGGAGCAAAGGTCATTCGTTTGCAAGCAATTACCGCCTCGCGGAGCGCATCACGATAAGCTCCCAGGGCAATCATGCGAGCAATCTCCGGTGGCCGTTGCTGGCACTCCTGGCATATCCGCCGAACTGCTGCTAACTCCCCAGCGGCCCGAAATTCAGCGGCCCGAAATTCAGCGGCCCGAAATTCAGCGGCCAGGGAAGCAGGTTGCGTTGGCGATTTCCCGGGCACTGGCGAGTTCGCCGGCAACAGCTGCGGCGGCTGGCCAGCAAATTCCGGCACTTGCCGCCCGCAGCGGTGACAAGCGAGGGCGATTTCAGCGCCGCCTAAAATGCGGAGACATTCTCCGCAAAGTGCCGGCTCAAGAAAGTCTGCTGAAAGCCCGCGTCTCCGTTCGCTGCCCGCAGCGGTGTTTCCAGCACTGCAAGCGGCGACAACTCGGCAAGAGCCAGTGAGGTTCCCCAATTCGCAGCGATCAAGTCGATCGAAACAAAAGACGCAGCAAGGTGGAAAACAAAGATCAACCAATCCGCCCCACAACTGTCGGGTCAAGGGCCAAGCATAGCCGACTTGGGGGCGTCCAAAGTTTGTCTCCATACCCGAACTCTCCTGAGGACCAACATGTCACCACAGATTACCGAAGACGGTCGCCAGGAAATCCATTAGCAGTCGCCTGGAGGCGATCAGCAGTCCCTGGGCGGAGGTTCGTGCCGCGAGCCTTCTCACCAGGACGCGTTGTCAAAGCGAACCTGTCTCCGTACGCTGAAGTATCTGTTCTGTTCACACTGTAACGATTCGCGTCGCGGCTTGCACCTCGGGGGTCACCTTAGGCACCAGCCAGTGCGGGTCGTTTCCATGGCCCATTTTTTGCCGGCAAAAAGCTTTTATGTCGATCACCACCGCAGCCTTCCCAACCGCGCACCTGAGCCAACGGGGTCAACGAGCGCCCGAACAACCAATCAGCAAATTAATGGCTTTGGCTCTCGCCAACCCAGCGGCAATCTCTTTGGCGGCCGGATTTGTCGATAATCACACGCTGCCCATGGACGAAGTTAGCGTAGCCTCGCAAAAACTGTTTGCCGACCGCGGGCACGCCACCGCAGCTCTACAGTACGGCACTAACATCGGGCACGCCGGCTTGCGTCTCAGAATCGCCCAAAGATATTTCCAAGATGATCCCGGCCGAGCCGCCGACTCCATGATCTTAACGGCTGGTAGCAATCAGTTCTTGCAGCTGGCTTCGGACTGCTTGTTAGATCCGGGGGACATCGTCCTCTGCGCCGCGCCCACGTACTTTGTCTACTTGTACGTGCTCAAAGACCTTGACGCGCGAGCCGTGGGGGTGGAGATCGATGACCAAGGCATGATCCCGGCGGAACTCGACGCCACGCTCGAGCGTCTGGCCGCGGCGGGCGAGTTGCATCGGGTCCGCGCCCTGTACCTTGTTCCCTACTTTGACAATCCGGCCGCCACGAATATGTCGACCGAGCGTCGGCTGCAAATCATCGAAGTCGTCAACCGTTGGCGAGATCGCGTGGCCATGATGATGCTGGTCGACAACGCCTACCGCGACCTTCGCTACGAGGGTGAAGACGTGGCTTCGATGTTGGACTTGGGCGCCGACCCGCAAACAACGGTCGAAACAGGCACCTTCTCGAAGAATCTTTCCCCCGGAATTCGCGTCGGCTGGGGCTGTCCACCAGAACCACTTCACACCGCCATGGAACGTCGCAAATCGCTGACCGATTTCGGCTCTCCCCATTTCTGTCAAGCCATCGTGGCCGAAGTCTTAGCTAGTGGCCAGTTTGACGAACACTTGGGGCTGCTCCGCTCCACCTATGCCAAAAAACGAGATGCCATGCTGGCCGCGTGCCAGCGCTATCTGAGCCATCTTCCCGGGGTGCGTTTCGAGTCTCCCCTGGGAGGCCTCTATGTTTGGCTTACGTTGCCAGCTGCAGTGAACGCCGGACCCAGCGGACCGCTTTGGCAAGCGGCGATCGAAGCGGGGGTGTTGTACGTGCCGGGTGAATTTTTCTACCCCAACGAAGGATATCCCGTTCGCAGAAACTGCTTACGACTTTCCTTCGGCGTCCAATCCGAGGAACGCATTACCGAAGGCATCAAAGTCCTAGCCGACACGCTAGCAACTAGCAACTAGCAACTAGCAACTCTTCTTCAGCGTCCAATCGCGGCGCTGGCGACTGCTGGGGATCCCCATTTTCTTGCGGTATTTGGTTACCGTCCTGCGGGCGACCGTCATGCCGTGTTTCTTCAGCGACTCGACCAACTCTTCATCACTGTAAGGGTTGCTCTTGTCTTCTTTATCGATCAATTCTTGCAACCGCAAACGAATGGTATCCCAAGCAACATCTTCACCACCTTCGGTTTGCGTACCGCCGACGAAGAATCGTCGCAGCGGCAGGATGCCGCGTGGGGTCTGCACCCATTTATCATCAACGGCTCGGCTGACCGTGGTCACGTGGACTCCCACGCGATCAGCGATTTGCTGCATCTTAAGCGGTTCGATAGCCTCGGGGCCCTCATCCAAAAATCGCTTTTGATGTTCAACAATCGCCTGAGCCACTTTCGTTAACGTTCCCCGTCGCTGCTCGATCGAATCGATCAACCACTGGGCATTGGTGATCTTTTTCTTTATGAATTCTTTCTCTTCGGCTGTCGCGTGCGGATCGCGCAACCGACGTCGATAGTAATCACTGATGTAAAGCTGTGGCACGCGGTCATCGTCGAGCCGCACGCGATAGCTACCATCTTGGTCCTGTTCAACAATCACATCAGGAGTCACGTTCGGCACGTAGGCCTTCATAAACGCGGCTCCCGGCTTGGGATTCAACACATGCATTTGCTCCCGCGCCGCTTGGATCGTTTCCAGAGAGAAACCAGTCTTCTTTTGGATTGCCGGCAAGCGATTTTCGGCGAGGTCGGCGAGGTGCCCGCTGATGATTTTTTTCATTTCATCATACAATGGCATCTCATCGCGAAGTTGTAAGATCAGGCATTCGCTGAGTGTTCGCGCTCCCACCCCGCACGGCTCCAAACTTTGCACAATTGCCAGCGCTTCCTTTGCTAATTGCAACTCTTCCGGCGTGTGCCCGGAGGGCAGCAAATCAGCCAAGGGCGTACGGAGGTAGCCGCCATCGCGAGCATCCAAGGTGCTGATAATCCGCTCCGCCATCGCTTCCACGCGGTCATCAATATCAAGTTCGGCCAACTGATGCAGCAGAAAGTCATTGAGCGATTCGGGACGAGCCTCGGCATTCGCCATTAAGTCGTGCCGCCGATCGGCATCTTCCGAGATACGGTTGGAAGACCGCTTGAACGAGTCATCAAAAGTGCTGGGTAACTCGCTGTCCATGTTCAACAACCGCTCGAAATCTTCGCGGTTGTCGTGATCATTATCGACCACCAGCTCGCGCTCCGACTCAGTCGGCCCATCCTGAGCGCGGGCCTCGCGATCCTCGTCATCATCGGGTAGCTGCGAGTCGTTTTCCAGCACTTCCAAGAGCGGATTCTCATTCATCTCTTGGTCGATGCGTTCTTCCAGCGCTAACACGGGAAGTTGCAGAATCTCCATCGACTGGATCATCCGCGGCGCCAATTTTTGCGTCTGCGTCTGACGCGCTTCCATCCCAATTGACATGCGCATGGAACTGTCTCCTTCACTTATGTTAAAGGAACTCGCTGACGCCCGAAGGGACGTCACGAATTCCATGTTGCCGATCTATTATAGCCTCAAATGTAGCCTCAAAGCCGCTGACGGCCGTTTAAAGCGTCAGCCAAAATCTCTTTGTTGGCATATTCCAAGATGCTTCCTGAGGTGATCCCACGAGCTAATCGGGTTACTTCCAAAGGGTATTCCGCCAACAGATTTGATATGTAAAGCGAAGTACCATCTCCCTCAACGGTTGGATTCGTAGCCATGATCACCTCGGTAAAATTGCCATTTCGCACGCGATCGACCAACGCATCAATCGTTAACTGATCTGGACCAATACCTTCCAAAGGGGAGATCTTCCCCAACAGCACGTGATAAACTCCGCGAAATACTGCCGCCTGCTCCAAAGACATCAAATCGCGTGGTTGTTCGACCACGCAGAGCCTTGCGGTATCCCGCCGGGGATCGGCGCAAATGCCGCAAAGCGATCCCTCTGATAGATTAAAACAGCTCTCGCAGTAGCGAACGTTCTCACGCACTTGGCGGATTGCCTCAGCCAACGCCAAGGCATCTTGCTGGGGCACCCGCAGTAAATGATAAGCTAGCCGTTCGGCACTCTTGCGACCAATGCCCGGTAATTTCCCCAGCTGATCGACAAGTTCCTCAACACTCTGAGACCACTGGGCCATACCGGATTCAGCCGCCGCTGCCCCCTGTCATCCGACTCAACAAGCCGTCGACACCGGGAAGATTTAAATTCATGTCGCTGGCCATCTCCCGCATGGCTTCGCCGTACCGCGCTTTCGCCTGCTTGCTGGCCACGTTGACCGCTTCACATGTCGGCTCGGCAGCCGGTGATGGATTCCCCCCCTCGACCAAGGCGGGTGACACATCGATGCTTTGCAGTTCCCCCAAACCATTCATGATCACGGAAACTCGACCGCAACTCGATTGACCGCTGACTTGCTCCTGCCGCAGTCGCTCGTTAATCGCCTCGAGCTTGTCTGGCAGTTGCTGCAAATTACCCATCATTGAGGCCATACCGGCCAGTCCCTTGAACATCGTGACGCTCTTTCTGCTCTGTTGAATGCGGACTCCCCCCAGCATCGTTACTGGCGAGGATCGTCGATTCGAACGATTTCAGCTTCAAACATCTCTATCACTTCACGGATCGCTGGATGCTGCTCGGCATCTCGCATCCGCTGGCGACGATTGATCGCCGCCGACTGACGGGACGGCTTTTCCACCACCTCGTCAACGCGTTGCTCAAATTCTAACAGCACGTCGCGTGCCGAAACCATTCGTATCACTTCCTCAAGCTTACTTTTTCTTTCGGGCTTTTCGCAACTACGTTTTGCTAATTCCTTGTCCGCAGAAAAAACTAATCGCAAACGATTGCTGCTGATCGGTTGCACCGCCTGTGCCTGACGAGCAAAATCGGCCGTCAAATCATCCATCGCGGCCAAAGCGGCTTTCCACACCTGATTCGCCGCGCTGGCATCCCAAGCAGCGGTCAACGGAACTGCCAAACGGGCCGCCGCAGGGGGGGCAAGATCTGCACCGATGAGGGCATAGTCAGAACTAGCACTCGTCGCCCCAGTCGCCGCTGCGGGCGGCATGCCCCAGGACTCCACGGGAACCGCCGGTGATTGGCTGGCGGCTGGTGCCATCGATGCAGGGGGTACAACCGCTGCCCGCGGAGCTGGCGAGGCAACTGGCCGAACAGATGCCGAGGGAGGGACCGCAACCGGCTCGCTCGCAGCAACCGGCGCAGCTAGCGCGACCGGCTCACTGGGCTGCACCGCCGGAGGATCAAATCGCCTTAGGAGCGGCCGCTCAACGTTTTTTTTTTCCCCAGCCGCACCACCCCCAGCCGCACCACCCCCAGCGAGCGCTTTAGCTAATTGAGCCACACCTTCCAAATCGGGCAGCGTGCAAATCTGCACAACCGCCGCCTCCAATAAGATTTGGCCATGGACGCTTTGCCGAATCCGCACCAACGTCTGGTCGACCAGAGCGACAATCCCGAGCAGGGTTTGCAGCCCCATTTGCTGCCCCTGAGCCCGCAATTCCTCATGCATCGCTGGACCACAAAACCGCATCATTTCTGCATCACAACCGACCGTCGCGGTCAGCATGTCGCGAAAAAAGCCCAACAGCTGCTCCGCCAATTGCCCGGCGTCGACGCCGGCAAGAATCGCAGCATCGATTTGCATCAAAGCCGCTCGGCTATCTCGATTCCCCAAAGCCGCAGCCAATTCACCCAGTCGCGAATCATCGGCCGTCCCCAACATCGCGTGCACCGTCGCCACGGTCAGCCGACCAGTGCTGAAGCTCAACACTTGTTCGAGCAACGATTGACTGTCCCGCATCGAACCGGCTGCCCGACGAGCCAACAGTCGCAGCGCATCGTCTTCCGCTTCGGCTTGCTCCGCATCGACGATCTCCCGCAGTCGCTGGGCGATCGCTTCGACGCGCACCGGTGCGAAGTCAAAGCGTTGACAACGGCTCAACACTGTGATCGGGAGCTTTTCAGGATCGGTGGTGCAAAAAATAAATTTGACATGCTCAGGAGGCTCCTCCAGCGTCTTCAGCAGTGCGTTAAAGGCCTGCGTCGTCAGCATGTGGACTTCGTCGATGATGTAAATTTTATAGCGAGCTCGACTAGGGCGAATGCCAACGCCCGATCTCAGCTGACGAATCTCATCAATCCCCCGATTGCTGGCCCCGTCGATTTCCAGCACATCAATATCCTCCCCCGCGTCGATCGCTTGACAAATATCGCTGCTGTCGTCCGGCGTAACCGTGGGGCCTTCGGGCGCGTTGAGCGCTTTGGCGAAAATCCGCGCGGTGCTGGTCTTGCCGACTCCGCGAGCCCCCGTAAATAAATACGCGTGGCCAACTCGATTCGTCTCGATCGCATTGGTGAGCGCTGTCGCGACGTGGTCCTGGCCGACCAGTTGCTGAAAGCCTCGAGGTCGATACCGTCGAGCTACCACGACATAGCGGCCCGAGGCTGGATGTTCTTGATCAGCCATGCCAATTCGCCATCACGAGCGGTGAGGTAAAGAAATGTGCGAAAATCCAAACTGACTGCCAGGAAGAGGCGACCCCCACACAAAGGTACCCCGCTTATGGCTGCTCCAGTTAAGGCCTGACCAGGTTCGCGGTTCCCAATCGCAGGGGCCGCCACTTCCGGGCAGCCACGGCTCTTTGATGCTTCGCACAGATAGCGGTTGTACAAGAACAGCCGCTCGACTCCAAGGGGCCCTCAAGCGAGCAGGCTGGGGAGCATGCTCCCGCTGGCCATGCTGTTCTTCGTTCGAGGGCCTTAAGCCCTAGGTATTTACCGATTCAGGGCAAATCTCAACGGGAGTTAGAGTTAATCGCGACGGCGGGGACGTGATCGACCGCTTCCAGACGAACCACTTCCCGAAGATCCACTTCCCCCTGAACTACCACCACGCCTGGGACTATCTTTTTTCCGCGAACTCAAGTTCGGAGCAACAAGAATCTCCACGGCGTCCATCCATGTAGGGACGTTGCGCTGCACATTGTAAATGACGGCTGGCTCATCCTCGTCAAGCTCGTCATCATCGCTGACAACTTGATTTCGCGGGGCCGCCTCACTATCGCCCTCAGCTCGTTCCCCCTCGCTGCGACGACGACGGCGACGACGTGGCTTCCGCAACGCGGCGACCTCATCATCATCCTCATGATCATCGTCGAACTCAGCCTCGATGGCTCGACCGCCCACGGCGGGACGTGCCGAACCCCGACTCACGTCGCCCGACGCCTCATCGTCAGAAGATAGCGTCGCATCCACGTCAACTTCGACTTCGTCACCCGCAGCCGCTTCCGAGGTGCGTGACTCAGCCCCTCCGCGACGGCGACGTCCGCGGCGACGGCGACGACGGGGCGCATCCCCATCCTCGCCTGCCTCTTCGTCAACGAATCCAGGCTCTCGCTCAGCAACGGTTCCACGTTCAGCTCGGGGCGGACGTTCGGTCCGCGGCTCCCGTTCGGTCCGCGGCTCCCGTTCGGTCCGCGATTCACGTTCGCCACGCGGTTCACGTTCGGCTCGCGGCTCACGTTCACGACGGCCAGCAGTGCGTTCGGCCGTCGGCGAGTCTTCATCCAGCAACTCACCCTCCCAATCCTTGACTTCCTCACTTAATCGCTGCCGTTGTCCGCGACGTCGTCCCCGCCGACTTGATCGTTGAACGGGCCCACCCCCCACTCCGCTCACGGTTGGATCAGCTGTTTCGGGCGAGTCTTCATCGGCCAGTTCATCGGTCAACTCATCGACGATTTTCTCCTCTTGGCGAGTTCGTCGTGGTGAGCCCTCGGGCTCGCCATTTTGCCGCCGCGAGTCTGGCCCTCTCCCACCAGCGCGCCCACGGCCGGAGCCATGTGGTTCGGAGCTCGACTCAGACTTATCAAGCTCGCTCGGCTTACTCTCTTTCGAGCTCCGCGCGACCGGTTCAGCAGCCCTCGCTTGTTCACTTCGCTTTGATTCGCGCCGCCGCGGCTTGCCCCAACCTTCACTGCCGAGGCTGGCCAATACATCATCAGCATCGTCTGTTGCCGAGGATTCATCGGCCCGCGTTTCTTGGACGTAGGCTACCGAAGAGCTGGCTTCGGCTACAGCATCCGCCTCAGCAACATCCTCTACCACATCAGGATCAACATCGGAATCGATTCCAAGTCCGGTCCCGAAACCGGAGCGGGAGGATTGCTTCGCAGTCCGAGGGGCATTTGATTGGGGTCGTTTTTCGCGTTTCGGCGAACTACTGGAAGTGGGGGCGGGCAACTCGGCTTGCGGGGTCGGCTCGGCCGCAGCGACTCCGAGTTTTTCCGCCAGCTCGCTCCAGGAAAGATCATCGTTAGCCGGTTCGGCGAACATTTCCTCAAGCGGGTTACTCGCCGCAGCCGCCACGCGGGGTTCGGCGATTGTACTTTTCGCAGCTGGGGGTTCGGTCGGTTTGGCCAGCTCAGTGGGTCGACTGGGAGCCGGCTCGACGTGATCATTGTCCAAATCGGCGAAGGACGAAAAGGAGAGCGGATCGGGAGCGACAATTTTCGCTGGGGCAGGGCGTTCTGCGGGTCTCGCGGCTGCGCGGGATTGCTCCGCCGCCGAGGTGGTTTGGGCAGATTTAGTCGCAGCAGGCTGTGACTCGGCCGATTTCGACTTTACGGTCTCGGACTTTCCAGATTCAGGGTCGGCGGCTTTTGGCTCCTCGCCTTTAACTTCGTAGGGGGTTGTTTTTTCTTTGACTTTGCGGCTGCGTCCCAGCTCTGATTTCGGTTCGGGGGGATCGGCTCCGCCGGGGGCGCCGAGGAGTCGGGCGATGGCCTTCCAGTGATCGCTCATCATATCAGTTGTGCTCTATTTGCTATGTATTCAGTGTTCATGAACCGCATCGAGTGGCGGAAACCGTCCGGCCGTTAACCTACAGATGCTGGCTCATTGGTGGCATCGAATGCGTGTGTTAATCACTTGTGCGAGGCTGACTTTGCTCTCGCGTGACATTGGGCCGCGCCCTCTGGGGCAGGGGTTCTTGACAGTTCGTTGCAGTGAAGTATTGCATCTTTATACCGTTCAGAGCGGCGGGACGGAAGTCAATCTGCCCAGTACCTCGGCCGCCGGGGTTATTTCAGAGTCAAACGAGCGGCCTGGCGTCCGGACGCCAGGCCGCTCTGGGGGAGTATTTTGGCGAGCTTTTTTGGTCCTGATTCCTGATCTTCAGACCAAAATCGCGAAAATTTGAAATCTGACTTGGGATTTTGCTCACGCTTTGTTACAAGAGGCAGCCAAGACGACCCCTCAAATAGATCGTCGACGGATAAGTGACACTAGGTGGTATAGGACTACCCGAAGGATCGGGCGGATTATTTCAGGGTGACATGGATGCACGAAACTCAAAAAAATAATTCTGGAAAACCGAGTCGCTTGCGTCAGCAAACCAGACGTTGGTTTTCTCGCTTGCGCCCCATCGCTTGGCTGGCCCCGCTGTTGGCATGCTCCTTGGTCGCGGCTTATTTGATTCGTTTTGATGGTCAGTTGTCCGCAGAATTCACGACGCAACTACTAGCCGTGCTGCCGGTCGTCGTCTTTACGAAAACGATTGCATTGATCGCGGCGAGAATTACTCTCAGCTGCCACGCCTTTGTTTCTTTGCATGACGCATATCGGTTGATCCGCGGCACGTTCGTGGCGACGGCCAGCGTCATTGCGGTCGATTCCTTGCTGCTCGGCGGCGATTCAATCCCGCGGGGTGTGGTCATCATTGACGGCTGCTTGACTGCACTTCTGCTAGGTGGTGTTTTGAGTATTCGACGCGTTCGCCGAGAGCGGCGTGAGCGATCCAAACAACTTCATCGAGGTTGCCGCACCCTGATCGTCGGCGGTCCCCACGCAGCTGAGTTATTATTAAGAGCGATGAGATCAGCCGGTGGGCAGCAGGCTTACCGGGCAATTGGGATCATTACTGCGACGGACAAACTATTGCACCGTGCGATCGCGGGAGTCCCCGTGCTGGGCGGTCTCACCGACGTCGCAGATGTGGTGACTCGGCTCGATTGCCAGATGATTATGCTCTCCAGCGGCGATTTGCCCGGTGGGGAAGTGCGGCGGATCATGGGCATCGGCCAAGCACACGGCCGCGAGGTGCGAGTCGTTCCCGATGTTTCGCGAATCGTTAGCGGTCAGATAGATTTCAAACCTCGTGAGGTTGCCATTGAGGACTTGCTGGGACGTCCCACCGTGGACATTGAGCAGTCTCAGCTACAGCAGTGGATCAGCGGCAAACGGGTATTAGTCACCGGCAGCTGCGGTTCTATTGGATCCGAGTTGGTACGGCAACTGTTGAAACTCGACCCTGCCAAACTGGTCCTAGTCGATCGCAACGAAAATGGACAATTTTTTCTGGGACGGGAATTACAAGCAGCAATCGATGCCAACATTGCCAAAGTTGTGATCGCGGACGCCACCGACCGTGCGCGAATGAACTCGCTATTCCATGAGGAACAACCTCAGGTGGTTTTTCATGCGGCCGCTTACAAGCACGTGCCATTGATGGAACAACACCCTGGTGAAGGTGTAAAAAACATCATTGGTGCAACGAAAAACTTAGCAGATCTAAGTCACATTTATGACGTAGAATCCTTCGTTATGATCAGCACCGACAAGGCAGTCAATCCGACAAGCGTGATGGGTTGTTGCAAGCGGGTTGCCGAGCTTTATGTGCAAAGCATGTCGGAATCCTCCGGATGCCGCTTCGTCACCGTACGTTTTGGCAACGTGCTAGGTTCAGCCGGAAGTGTAATCCCAGTCTTCAAACAACAGATCGCCGCTGGAGGCCCGGTGACAGTCACCGATCCAGCCATGACTCGTTTCTTTATGACCATTCCCGAAGCCAGCCAACTAGTTTTGCAGGCTGCCGCGATGGGGAAGGGCGGAGAAATCTTTGTGCTCGACATGGGATCGCCCGTATGCATCATGGACTTGGCGGAAGATATGATTCGCTTATCTGGCTTACGCTTGGGCCACGATATTGAAATCAAGATTTCGGGGTTACGCCCCGGTGAAAAACTTTACGAAGAACTCTACGCTGACGACGAAACTCGCTGTGCGACAACTAACCCGAAAATCCTCAAAGCCAACTGCGTCCGCATGTCCCACGTGGCCATTCAAAAAGCGGTTTCGAAGATATTAGGAACGACGAATCATGATAGAAGCTCGATTTATGGAGAGCTGAAACAAATCGTACCAAGTTTCAATACTGAAGAGCCCTTGCAATCGCCACAAGCTGCCTACGTTGCACCGATTCGTGGCCGCATGGCTGCTTAGGCGAACGACATGAATGTGGCGGCGTCCATGCCAACAGAAGGCGACACTGCTTGCCTCGAATTAGCCGCCAATGTAGTCTCCATAGCCTTAAAGATGGTCGAATGACTTGGAAGCAAGGATGCGAACTTTAATCCTGTTGTTTATCGGTGCCATAGCAAGCCTCATCAGTTCTGGCTGCGCTAGTCCCATGTACACAGCTGCCTCATTGCCAGCTGAGTATCATGCTTCTCATCATATCAGCGCCCGACATTTGGACCTGAGCCGTGTACCTCGCGCAGCTGCACCAGCGGAATGGCTACAACCTGGTGATGGAATTCAGGTATCGATCGCAACCGGTGTTGAAGAAGCGCTCGTACCGATCTGGGATGTGGCACTCGATAACGATGGAAGTGTGGCGATCCCCCTGGTTGGTCGCGTTCCATTGGCTGGCCTAACTCCCAACGCGGCGGCACAAAGAATTCGCGACATCGCGGTGCAGCGAGGACTTTATGTGGCACCTAATGTATCGGTGCAGGTCGATCGCAAACGAACGTATCAGATTTCCGTTGTTGGGGCGGTCAACAAACCGAGCAACTATGACATTCCGGTTGCCAGTTGCGATCTATTGACCGCTTTGAGCTTGGCTGAAGGGCTAGCCCTGGATGCCGAAACCACGGTCGAGATTCGCCACACACCACTCGCATTGCAGTCTATTTCCTCCCTTCCGCCGACTATCGGGCCCGAAGGCCCGATCGCTCTGGCCTCTTATCGGCAAGGCCGGCCACAACAACCAGCTTCGGTGATCCGGGTTGACCTCGCGAACTTGCAAGATATCGATCCTGCCTCACTAAGGCTGCTCGACGGTTCCGTCGTGAATGTCACACGCCGAACTCGACGACTGGTAAATGTCATGGGGCTTGTCAGGAATCCGGCCAGTCTCGAGATGCCCGACGGCGAGGACCTGACACTGCTGGCGGCGATAGCTCAAGCCGGTGGCCCAACACTTCAACTGGCGGATAAAGTCCATATCGTCCGCACCCCCCCCGGCACCGATCAACCGGTTACGATCGAGGCGTCTCTTGCCGATGCTCGCAATGGCGGCCCCAGCAATTTGGTGCTTGCACATGGAGATATCGTGAACGTAGCCGAAACCCCCATGACAATGACCGTTGACGCGATTAGGACATTCTTCCGTGTTGGCTTCACATCGGCCCTGCCGGGACTGTAACCAATTGCTACACTCGCCTCGCTTGAACTCCCGCACCGATGAATAACCCCAACCCGCATCACCAAATTACTTTTGCCGATGCCGTGCACGCCGCTACCCGATTTGGGTACTCGATGCTACGTCGCCAAAATGTATTGGCTATCGTGTTTGTTGTCTTTGGGGCTGCAGCCGCAATCTACTATGTTACCGCTACGCCCTATTACCAGGCGACTGCGCAACTACTCGTCGAAGACCCCACCTTCGCCGGACTCGCCAACACAAATCAACCCAATCAACCTAACAAGCTCCCGACACAAGAAAAGATTCTTCGCAGCGACAATGTGATACGGTCGGCCCTAATTGCGCTTCGTAATCAACCAGCAGCTATCCAAGTCGATATCCAAGGTCAAGAGAGCGAGGAGGCAATTACAACGTTGCGTGAAAATCTTTCCGTCGACGCATTGAACAATACCGATGTAATTGAGTTGACGTTTCGCTCTCGCAGTCCCGCGGCCGCCGAAGCAGTTTTAAATGCGGTCAAGTCAGCATACTTAGACTTCATGCAGCGGCACCATCAAGACACGTCATTAGAAGTCTTGCAACTGCTTAAGCAAGAAAGAGAAAAAGTTGAAACGCGACTGTTATCGCAACAGACGAGACTAGTTGGATTGCGTGAACAAGCTAAGGTTTTTGGCGTCGACGATAAGAGCGTGGCGAATCACCCCGCGGTGCAGCGTGCGTTGAGTCTCAACCAGAGCTTAACCGAAGCTCAGAAGACTCGCATTGAATTGCAAGCGATTGCGGGAGTGGTCCAACATGCCATTCGCACGGGGCAAGACCCACGACCGCACCTGCATGCTGTTGACGCGGCGGCCGCGCAAGCGCTGACCGCTGCCGTCCTGGGAGTTGCGCCAGAACAACTGCGTTCCATCCATGAACTGGAACAGCGATTAATCACCGATCGGGCAACACTCGCCAAACTCTCCGGCCATTTGGGTCCCAACAACCCGGAGATTATTCGACTACAGTCACAAATAAATAGCACCAATCAATCCTTAGACGACTTTCGCCGACGCGGAAACGGGACTTCCGTTGACACCGGCGGCAACGAGTTCGCAACCATGCTCGGCCATCTGGTGCAGCAAAAACTGGATGAAGCCAGCGAGCATGAAATCTTGCTGCGAACCGAGTACGACAAACTTGAACAACAAGTGGTCGACATGAATGGCGAATTGAGCGAAATGCTCATGGTGCAGCGTGAGGTCGAACGTTTAAATCGCTCCTATGATACGCTACTGGAAAAAATTCACAGCGTGGATCTGGGACAAGATCAAGCCTCCGTACGGATCGCTGTGATTGGAGAACCGAAAGCGCTTGCCAAGCCAGTTTCCCCCAACCTTCTAGTGATCATTGTGGGTACATTCTGCGTGGCATTCTCAACCAGTGCCGGTGCGGTTTACGTGCTCGATCTCCGCGATGATCGCTTCACCAGCCTGGAGGATCTGGAGCGGCAAACCCGCAGTGAGATTTTGGCAGTCATCGATCGCATTGAAGAACGTGAAGGCAGCGGAGCGGCCGCGATTCAGATGCACCTCGAACCAAGTTCGCGGACCAGCGAAGCGTTCCGCACGCTCCGCACCGGCTTGCTGCTGAATGCCGATAATCCGCGGCTACTGACGGTATCAAGCTCCGAGCCGGGCGATGGCAAAACTACCCTCAGCAGTAACTTGGCAACTGCCCTTGCCCAATCTGGCAAACGTACGCTGCTAGTTGATGCCGATCTGCGAAAACCTGGATTGACAAACCTTTTTGACTTACGTTCGTCTCAGGGACTCAGCCAACTACTTGCCACCGGCAACGATATCACCAAAGAGGTACACTCGTTTATCGTCCCCACCGGAATCGACAATCTTAGCTTGATACCGTCCGGCCCTCGCCCACTGGATCCCGGCGAATTGTTGGCTGGGAACCGCTTTTCCGAGCTGCTGCAATGGGCCACGGCCAACTATGACCAGGTTCTACTGGATTGCCCTCCCGTATTGGTTGCCAACGACGTGGGCCTGGCGAGCCGCTTGACCGATGGCCTCTTATTAGTTGTCCGCCCTGACAAGAATTCACGTCGCCACGTATTGCGGGCACTCGATCGCATTCAATCCGCGAAGATTCACTTGTTCGGCATCGTGATAAATGCCGTGAACACTGACACTAGTGATCGCGGCTATGGCTACGGATATGGCTATGGATATGGCTACGGTTACAGCGATGCCGAGGCTGACGAGCAACTGCGACAAGCCGTGCCGACAGCGACCAACTCGACGCCCGACTTGTTCCCGCAAATATCCTCCGCGGCGGAACAGTCAGAACAACGGCTGGAAACTACCGTCCCTTCCGTTCGTCGGCGGCCCGCCACCAAGACTCCCACTCGCTCCGTGCCGCGACGTCGGGCGGCTTAACACTTTTCATCATTGCCTAACTTCATGCGTGCTGCAGTCACTCGCAACGGACAAGCGTCAGTGCCCCGAGAGCGGCATTGGTCTGAAGAATCGCTCACCTGGTCCGTCTATTTGCTACTGTTTGTGGCACCATTGTTTCTTGGCGGCCGTCACCCGCTCGGTGGCTGGATATATGTTTTAGCCTGCTTGCCAGCTGCGGTGGCTTTACTAGCCCGCTGCTTGCGTTCGCGCAATTTTCAGCTGTCGCCAATTATTTGGTTCCTGCTGGGAAGTTGGCTGCTACTACCGCTCTTGCAAACACTTCCCGTTTCCAGCGGATTGACCGCAGCTTGGGGACCAGGGTTCGAAAAAATGGGATTCGCTGGAGAGCACAGCGAATGGGTAACGCGTTGGGGAGAGACCTTTTCTTTGGCACCCAGCGTCACCCGCGATGCTGTTCCCATCGTCGCGGTATATGTCATCACTTTCTTGTTGATCTCAGCCCGCTTGCAAAGTTTGAATGATTTGCACAATGTGCTCCGCTTGATAGCGCTATCAGGTGCTGCCATAGGCTTGTTAGCGCTACTACAAGCAAACTTTGGAAACCATCGGTTTCTCTGGCTCTATGATCATCCCACCCGTGACCCGGGAAACATTCCCCGCGGCCCCTTTCAAAACGAGAATCATCTCTGCCACCTTCTAGCGATCACCCTACCGCTGGCTTTCTACTTGCTCGCCCGACCTCTGCTAGAAAGTCATTTGCATAGTCGAGCAAAGCCACGTCACCGACGAAACCACCGAGGTTCAACCGCTCAAGCTCGACGGTTTGACAGCAGCATTTCCGCTGATGTGCACGGCTTCCAAACCAATTCGCGAGGCACAAATAGCCCACGAGACACTTGGATCTTTGGGAGTGTTGTCATATTGTGCTGCGCCGTCGTCTACGCGACTCCATCGCGGGGCGGAGCCGCCTTGGTAATCAGCGGGGCAGGGCTGTTCGTCTCACTGCTCGGTTGGCGCGCGCTCCAACGTCACTTGCGCATCGAACATCGCTGGCTAACTTTAGGCTACTGGAGCAGCTTTGCGATGTTGATGGCGGTGGGGATTGGTTGGGCGATAAGGATGATGCCACAGTGGTCACCCTGGCGTTGGCGAATCTGGTCAGCCAACGTGGCAATGTGGCAAGATTTCCCGCTGCTCGGCACCGGCTTAGGCACCCACCGCTATGTCTATCGAGCCTACTTGGATGGTTATTTTCCACAAACCTTCACGCATGCGGAAAGCAGCGTCTTACAGATATTCAGCGAAGCGGGTCTCGTTGGCGGCTGTTTGCTGGGCTTGGCGGCCTTATTCGCTGTCAGCCGACTTCGTCGCGCCACAAAAAGTGTCAGCAACCCGACGGAAAGCATCGGGTTGGCCGCGTTGACAGCCGCGATTCTAGTTAGCCTACTTCACGCCATTTTCGACTTTCCCTGGCATATCCCCGCCTGCGGAGTGCCCCTCATGATGCTATTGGCGGCCCTCTATCGTTGGCCCGAATTAGCGACTGAGACAAAGCTTACATTACAAACTGCGCAACTAAAAAAACAACCAGCTAGGGTGATCCAACTCGCTAGCCTGGTGTCCGGGAAAATTCCCCCATTACCTATTTCCCGCTTGGCGACAATCAGCCTCGTGGCGCTGCTCGCGTGCTTGATTGGAGAAGCAGCCAGCAGTGGTCTTAAATCGGCGAAGGGTGGTTTGGCCTGGGACGCCTACCGAAGACTCAATCGCGAGCTTGCCGCAAACTCGCCATCCTCCGAGGAAACTGCTCCAAACAATCCGACTTCGGATTCAATGGATGCCCTCGCCCTTTCGACCGACGATTCGGAAGAACTGCCTCGCATCGCAGCGCTCATTGCTTGCCTGCAGGCAGACCCTCAGCACCCCCAAGCAACAACTCGGCTCGCTCAACATCTTGTACAGCGAGCGGCGGAAACTGAGTCGAAAACCACACGCTCTGCGCTGCTGAGGCGAGCCAAGTCACTCGCACAACGTGCGGCGTTTGTGTGCCCCACTCAATCCGAAGCTGCTTTGCTGATCGCGGAAGCCAATTTTGGGCTCAGTAGCGATCTACTTGCCCAGGACCCCCTCTTAACGCACGCTCTCAAACTTCGCCCTGTCGATGGCCGCCCGCTGACGCGTTTGGCTATGATCGCGATGATGCGTGGAGAAATAGAACAAGCTGATCAATACTGGGAGTCAGCTTTGGAACTCGATCCCGTTCATCTCCCTCAGACGCTGAAATACTTGCTGATTTTCCGCAATCCGGAAGAGATACTTGAGAAATACAGCCCGAGTTTGCAACCAGCCGAAGCATTGCTGCATCAAGTGGCCGGCAAGATACGAGCCGAAGACCTGATTACCATACTGCGATATGTTACCCAAGCTTATCTCGCCGCTGCGGACGCCGAAACGCGTGATCACATTGCTGAACAACACTACGCGACAGCCTATCGTTACGCGACCCAAACGAATCAAACAGACATTATCCTGCATGTTCAAAATCAACGAGTGAACCGCAATCCTCAAATTCTAGCGAACAGGTTAAGCTACGCAGATTATCTTTTACGAGCAGAACAGACTCAAGCAGCTCGCGAGCAATTGGCTGCCTGCCAACTCTTGGCGCCCCGAAACCAACAAGTCCGAGAATTATCACTTCAGCTCGATCGCCTAGCCCTCAGGAGTGCGAACAAAGGGCCGGAGCACTGAGTGGGCAAATCAACCTTGCTCTGGGCAAGTTCCGATTGATACCTTAGCGGCTGCCTTTCAGCCGTCTTTTACCAGTATTCGTGGCCCTTCATGTCACTCCCACCAACCGACCCGAACTCCGTCGACAAACGACTGGGAGACTCGCATCAACCACCGGACCGTTCGTTCGTGTGGATTGCGTTACTCGCACGGCTGGGCTTCGCCCTTCTGGTGCTGACGGGCATCAAAGAGTTTGAAATCTGGGACTCCGTCCGGCAATTTATCTCTTACGATCCATGGATCTATCTTAACACACCATTTCATGAGCTCCGCACGAACGCCTGGTGGATCCGTACCGGGCTCGTGATTCCCAGCTTGCTGGTTAGCGAATGGACTCCTCTTAGTCGCAACCTAAGCTTTGGTCTATACGCCATGATAACAGTCATGCTGACGATTCGCATCGTCAACAAAACAGTGCAATTGCTGCTTGGCCCCAGCCAAATCAGAACCCTGTGCACGACGCTGTTCATCCTCTTCGTGGCACTGTTCATGAACGGCCGTATTTGCTTTGCCATTCTTGGGGCGGCGTTATTATATTCCGCCCACTACCGCTGGTTTCGCGGGGACATAGGCACGTTGCGACTGGCGTTGATCAATTTGGGTGCATTGATCTTAATGACAGTTTCAACGGGCGCGTTCTATGTCGGTGCGTCGATCGTGATGACGGCTACCTGCTTGGCAATTCGCGATCCTCGTCCCGGGCCGGCGCAAGGTCATGCCACGATAAATTCCATGTTGTCGGCAATCCCGGCAACCTATCTTGTATTTCACCAAGCGACCCTCTTTAACGAAAAGCTGTTTCGTTGGCACGACGGCGACTACCTAATGATCGTCTATCACGGTCCCCTTATGCTGCTGGAAAAATATATTCCGGCGATTCCTCCTGAATTGCTGCTGTGCGGTTTATTGGCGGGCGGGCTGTGTGCGGGGGTTTTTTGGCTGGGCTATGCCAACATGTTCCCGATCTCAGACACGTACCTGATCACCACTGTAATACTAGGGATCGTCTGCGGTGCTTTCGGGTGGTCAACCCTGTTAACGAACCTGCCAGGCTACATTTTAATTGGCTGGACGGTGATCACGCGAGGACAGCCGGTTATCTCGACAGGTTCTGCGATGGACTTGGCGATCAATCGATCTTGACCCCATCGCGAATTATTTTTTATAACCGGCGTTGCGGATTACGCCCCCCCTGACAAACGACTCCCGATCGTCACACGCTCCCAATACACAGCAGAACATGATGAATACTTGCGGATTTATATTTGCTCGTGGCGGTTCGCGAGGCTGTCCAGGCAAGAATATACGCTTGCTGCAAGGTAAACCGCTTATCGGCTGGGCAATTGAGGCGGCACTTGCCACCCGGCACATCCAGCGCGTTATTGTCTCCACTGACGACTCAAAAATTGCCTCGATTGCACTTCAGCACGGCGCCGAAGTCCCCTACCTGCGACCCGCCCACTTAGCTGGTGACACATCTCCGGAGTGGCTGGCTTGGCGACATGCAGTTGAACACTACAACGCGCAGTCCCCAACGGAGCCGCTGGAGGTTTTTGTCAGCATCCCACCGGTCGCCCCCCTGCGAGATCCGCAAGATATCGACCGTTGCATAGAACTTCTTTTGAACTCGCCGCAACAACCAGATGTGGTCTTCACGGTTACGGCCCCACATGCCAACCCGTACTTCAGCATGGTGGTCCATGATCATCAAGGCATGGCATCGCTGGCAGCCACGCCACCGGGAGGCGTGGTCGCTCGCCGACAGGACGCACCACCCGTGTTGGCAATCACCCCCGTCGCTTATGCCGTGCGACCTCAGCTGATTCTAACGGCCAAGGAAATGTTCGCGGGCCGTATTCAAACGGTCGAAGTCCCGCGTGAAAGAGCGGTCGACATTGATACGGAGAGCGACTTTGAACTGGCCGAGTACCTAGTATCAAAACGTATTCAGCGGGCGGCTTAGGGTGGTTGACGTCGTATTACGGATATTGCACTTATGACCTCAAACCTTCCTTTGACGCTGGCAGATCGCATTGCGTCTCATCAGCCCTGCTTTATTATTGCCGAAGCTGGCGTAAATCATAACGGCTCGCTGGACTTGGCCCTGCAATTAGTGGACGTCGCGGTGGAATGCGGTGCCGATGCGATTAAGTTCCAAACTTTCAACGCGCACAAGCTGGTCACAGCTGATGCCCCCCAAGCCGATTATCAAGCCGCCAATTCAGGCAAAAAAGAGTCGCAATTTGAGATGCTGCGACGACTGGAATTGTCGATTGAAGACCATCGGCGCATCATTCAGCGTTGTCATCAGCGGGGAATTCAATTCATGTCGACTCCGTTCGATGAGGAGAGTGTCGATCTATTGGCCGATGAGGGCATGCAATTTTTTAAGATTCCCTCCGGCGAAGTCACGAATCTACCGTTGATTCAGCATATTGCTTCGAAGCGGCGGCCAGTCTTATTGTCGACCGGCATGTGCAACCTGGCCGACGTCGAGGCTGCGGTGGAAACGCTGGAACAAGCTGGCATTAGCGAACTCGCCTTATTGCACTGCGTTAGCAACTATCCAGCGGCAGCGGCCGATACCAACTTGCGTGCCATGCAAACCATGGCCACCGCATTCGGGTATGCAGTCGGATATTCGGATCATACCCTGGGGTCAGCGGTTCCCTTGGCAGCCGTTGCCTTGGGAGCGAAAATTTTAGAAAAGCATTTTACACTAGATCGCAGCCTCCCAGGCCCCGATCATTTAGCCAGTTCAGAGCCAGCCGAGTTGAGTCAGCTCATCAGCGACATTCGCGTCGTAGAATCGGCTCTTGGCAATGGCCGCAAACGCCCCGCGGCCGCGGAAGCCAGCACAGCTGCGGTCGCTCGCCGCAGTCTCGTTGCGGCCCGGCCCATTCGTGCGGGGGAGATAATTACGCGACAAGATCTAGTCGGCCGCAGACCAGGCACCGGACTGCCCCCAGCCATGTTGGAGTACCTTCAGAACCGTCGCGCCGTTCAGGACATTGCCGCCGACGAGATGGTAACGCTGGGGATGTTCGCATGACGAGCATTACCGCGGTTACCACCTCGCGAGCGGACTATGGAATCTATCTACCAATCCTAAAGCGAATCTCCCGCGACTCTGACTTAGAATTGGACTTGATGGTTACCGGCAGCCATTTGGCACCCGCCTTTGGCTATACCGTCCAATTAATTGAGGAAGACGGTTTTTCGATTCGCGACCGCATCGAATGCTTAATGTCGAATGACTCACCGGTTGCAATCGCTAAAGCTATGGCGTTGACGATTCTAGGATTCTCTCAAGCGTTCGCCAGAAAACAACCTGAGCTATTATTAGTGTTAGGTGACCGTTACGAGATGTTTGCCGCAGCCAGTGCGGCAGTTCCATTTCGCATACCGATCGTCCACGTCCACGGCGGCGAAACGACCGAGGGAGCATTCGACGAAGCATTTCGTCACAGCTTGACTAAAATGAGTCACCTTCACTTTGCGGCTACCGAGGCCTATCGCGACCGTATCTTGCAAATGGGAGAAGCCCCCAGTCGAGTCTTTGTCTCGGGAGCTCCCTCGCTCGATAACCTTCGCGACCTCAAATTTTGGAGCCAAGCGAAATTACAGCAACACTTGGGACTGAACTGGTCTGAACCACCGTTGGTCGTCACTTTTCACCCCGTCACTTTGGAATTTGAACAGACGGCGGATCACGTCAATCAACTTTTGTCCGCCCTGCGAGAATTCGCGCCGCTACCGATCGTCTTTACATATCCAAACGCCGACACCAATGGCCAAGTCGTCATTCGGGCAATCAAAGACTTTGTGGCGAGTTATCCACAGGCGGTCGCTGGAGCCAACCTGGGCACCGATGGTTATTTTTCTCTGATGCGTGAAGCCCGCGCGATGGTCGGAAACTCCTCTTCAGGAATCATCGAAGCGGCATCTTTCCAACTCCCCGTCGTTAACATCGGCAGACGTCAGCAAGGACGCGTCCAGGGGGAAAACATCATTAATTGTGAGGCCCAGCAGCGGGCGATCTCTGCTGCCATCGAGCGGGCAATCTCAAGCGATTTTCGAAAGCAGTTGCAAAACCTTAAAAACCCTTATGGTAGCGGCGATGCGGCGGATATGATTGTGCGGGAATTGAAGCAGCTGGAAATTAGCGAGCAACTCTTTCGCAAACACTTTCACCGATTCCCAAGTTGCTAACAATTCGAAAATTCGATCTTTGCCCAGAACAGCCAATCTGATAATTACCGCTTCCGGCAGTGAGACCACACCAAGTTGGTCCGCGCTCAAAATAATTGCCACGCCTTACCACCAATCCTGCCTTCATTTTTGTCGTTACCCTCATGTCACAGCAATTGCCCTTGATTGGTATCGGAGCCGGCGGGCATGCGAAAGTCGTGTTGGATACACTGTTGCTGAATCCGCATTACCAGCTTCGCGGGTTGCTCGACAATAACCAAGAAATGCATGGTCAATTCGTGCTGGGCATACCAGTACTAGGTGGAGACGAGCAATTGGCATCGCTTCGCGAAGCGGGAGTTCGTCACGCGTTTATCGGCGTCGGCACGGCCAAAGACACAAAGTTGCGAAGACAAGTTTGGGGCTGGCTTCAGAAAAACGAGATGCAAGTGGTAACAACTATTGCCATATCGGCTGTAGTCTCAAAGTATAGTCAGATCGGTCGCGGCGCGACCTTGCTGGCTGCATCGACAGTGCAAGCTGGGGCATGCTTAGGGGACAACGTGGTGGTCAATACACGTGCCGTTGTCGAACACGACTGCCAGTTGCATGACCATGTTCACATTGCCAGCGGAGCGGTATTGGCCGGTGGCGTAATCGTTGAAACAGGCGGTTTCATTGGTGCGGCCGCTTGCGTAAAGCCAGGTGTGCGGATCGGGCGCGGCGCGACTGTTGGTTGCGGTGCAGTCGTCGTGCACGATGTCCCCCCAGCAACTACAGTTATTGGTAACCCAGCGAAGCCCCTCGGGCAGGACCAACGATCATGGATGATCCAACCGATTTCCTAATTTCTGCCTCGACTTCAATTCGTGATGCGATTGCCGCGATCGATGCGGGTGGCAAGGGTATTGCGTTGATCGCTGATGCGGAAAGGCGGCTGATTTCAACCATTACTGATGGTGACATTCGCCGCGCGATCCTTGATGGACTTGATATTGGTCATCCAGTGGCCGAATTGTTAGAGCGGAAGACACCGGACCGCAAGACACCACTGGTAGCGACCATCGACCACAGCGATGCTGAACTTGTTGAGTTGATGGATGCCAACGGTCTGCGGCACATTCCGGTAACCGATGAGGAGGGCAGAGTGCTTCGCTTGGCAATTCGCGAAGAACTGCAAGCCAATGATGATCTGGCTGTAGCGGCCGTAATCATGGCGGGCGGTTTTGGAACTCGCTTGCGGCCGCTGACCGACGATACTCCGAAACCGATGCTGAAGATCGGTGGCACGCCGCTGTTGCAGCGAACGGTGGAACGACTGCGTAAAAGTGGTATTCGAGATATTAAATTGACGACCCACTACCTACCGGAGAAGATCCACGCTCATTTTGGTGACGGTAGTGAATTTGGTGTCAACATCAATTACTTTGCTGAAGATCAACCGCTGGGGACAGCCGGTTCATTGTCGATGCTCCCGCAAAGCGACGAACCATTGATCGTCATCAACGGAGATATCTTGACCGGTATCGACTTCAACGAATTGGTTAAATTCCACCAAGAACACCAAGCCGACTTGACCGTTGGAGTCCGGCAGTACGACTTCAAAGTACCCTACGGAGTGATTGAAGCTCAACACGGCGTTGTGCAACAATTGAAAGAAAAGCCTCGCTATGAATTCTTGATTAACGCGGGAATCTACTTACTAGAACCTTCGGTTCGGGAACTAATTCCGAGCAACTGCCGTTTCGACATGACTCAGCTAATTGAGTCACTCTTGGCGAAGGGCAGGAAAGTCGTCACCTTCCCGGTGGTGGAATATTGGCTAGATATCGGTCAGCTGGAGGATTTCCAGCGCGCACAACATGACGTTCAAACCTTAGGATGGGCCGCATGAGTTGGAATGGAAAACGCGTCTTAGTCACAGGTGCCGCAGGATTTATCGGCAGCCACTTAGCCGAAAGGCTCGTTGACGAAGGTGCCCAAGTTCGGGCGATGGTTCGTTATGGTTCCAAGAACGACTGGGGCTGGCTCAACGGTTCTCCACAAGCCGAGGCTATGGAAATATACGCGGGAGATATCCGCGATAGTGGCAATGTCGCGCGAGCAATGGAGAACTGTGATGTTGTCTTGCATTTGGCCGCCTTGATTGCCATTCCTTACTCGTACGTGGCTCCCGACTCGTACGTGCGGACAAATATTGACGGCACCTTAAATGTTCTCGAAGCGGCGCGCCGATTGGAAACACCACGAGTTGTTCACACTTCGACCAGCGAAGTGTACGGCACGGCACTGCATGTGCCGATCGATGAAGCTCACCCTTTACAGGGCCAATCTCCTTATTCCGCGACGAAAATTGCAGCCGATAAACTGGCGGAGTCATATTACCGTTCCTTCGAACTTCCAGTAGTCACCATTCGCCCATTTAACACATTCGGGCCTCGACAATCGATGCGGGCTGTACTCCCCACGATCATTACCCAAGCACTTACCGCCTCCGAAATTCGACTCGGCAGTTTAACACCGACCAGAGATTTGAATTTTGTCTCCAACACGGTGGATGGCTTTCTACTTGGCGCGTCAGTGGCGGGAATCGAAGGGGAAACGATCAACCTGGGAACTGGTCAAGAGATTTCTGTGGGTGATTTAGCTCGCCGCATCCTCAGCTTGGTAGGCCGCGATCTACCGATCGAAACCGAAGAACAGCGACTGCGTCCCGAGAAAAGTGAAGTCAACCGCTTGCTGGCTGATAACACACGCGCTGCTCAACTCCTGGGTTGGACTCCCCGCACTTCATTCGATGACGGCCTGCAACAAACCATCGACTGGGTGCGAACTCATCTCGACACCTATCGTACCGGGGTTTATACCGTTTGATTCTTCTCGCAGCCTTTCGATCGGCATCGCCGACCGATACTGCTCATTTTACAAGCAAGGATGCTTGGCATGACCAGCGGTACAAATAGCCTGGACGACATCGTCCAACGAATTCGCCGAGTCGTTGGCAACCAACAACAGGTTGCCCTGCATGAACCGGACTTGGGCGAGCATGAAAAAAGGCTCGTGATGGACTGTCTTGATAGCGGTTGGATTTCCTCGGTCGGTCAGTACGTTGATCGTTTCGAGCGAGAGATAGCCGAATATACAGGTGTGAAGCATGCCGTGGCGGTGGTGAACGGAACCGCCGCACTCCACGTCAGTTTACTCCTGGCGGGTGTCGCGGCGGACGACGAAGTGCTGTGCCCAGCGTTAACTTTTATCGCCACTCCGAATGCCATCCGCTATTGTCAGGCCACACCTCATTTTCTGGATGTCGCTCCTGACACTTGGGGTATTTGCCCGGTCGCGATGGCTGAACACCTTGCGTATGTGGCGGTTCACCAAAACGGAGAGACTCGAAATCGGCTCACTGGTCGGCGGATTGCCGCGGTCGTACCGATGCATACGTTCGGCACCCCCGTTGACATGGATCCGCTGATCGAAGTTTGCGAGCGGTATCGATTACCAATTGTTGAAGATGCCGCCGAGTCGCTTGGCTCAACTTACAAAAGCCGTCAGACTGGTTCACTAGGCTTGCTGGCAGCGGTCAGCTTCAATGGTAACAAAATTATTACCGCCGGCGGTGGCGGTGTCATTCTCACAAATGACACCCAACTCGCTCAAAGAGGCAAACACCTAACGACAACTGCGAAACTGCCGCATCGCTGGGAGTTCCATCACGACCATTTGGGCTTCAACTACCGCATGCCGAATTTGAATGCCGCCTTGGCTGTAGCCCAGCTTTCACGATTGCCAGATTTTATTGCCGCGAAACGCCAAGTTCATGCCAACTATCTAACCGCGTTTGAAGGCTGTACGCATGGCACGGTTTACTCACCTCCCAGCTTCGTCGCATCCAACCACTGGCTGAATGCGTTAACCGTCCAAGGAGGCCGTGAGCATCGCGATCAAGTACTCGCCGCCGCTTGCGACGCGGGCATCTCAGTCCGACCAGTTTGGCAATTAGTTAACCAAGCTCCCATGTATCGCGACAGCCCGTCGGCGACTTTGACATTCAGTCAAGAGTTAGCCGAAAGTCTGATCAGTCTGCCCAGCAGTCCCGCGCTTGCCAACCAACAGGCAGCGTTACAAGCTGCTTAAGGCTTTTGCACACATCGCCCACCCATTGGCAGACCTTCATGAAACTGATGCTGATTACTAATGTCCCGCATGTTGCCCGTTGTGGAGTTCGAGAAGGCGTCGACCGAGTCTTCGTCGACTTGGAAATCCATGAAAAAGTAGCACGTCAGGGACATCTCAACACGGTCATTAGTCGCCACACCCTGGCCGACGTCCGCGCAGTTCGCCAAGCAGTTCCCGATGCTGAATTGTTGGTTCGTGTTAATCCGCTTTACGCGAAATCAGACCTTGAAATTGACACGGTTTTAGACGCCGGTGCGGACCTGCTGATGTTGCCAATGTTCCATTCCGCTGCGACGGTGGCGGAATTCTCCGCGTTGGTCGCTGGCCGTGCAGGGATTATTCCGCTGGTGGAAACGCCTCAAGCCGCACGCCAAATTGAACAAGTCGCCGCGGTAGACGGATTAAGCGAGATCTTTATTGGCCTGAATGACCTGCATCTTGGGCTAGGTAAGCGATTCATGTTCGAATTGCTTGCCGACGGAACCGTGGAAAGATTGGGGCAAGCAATCAAAGCGGGCGGTTTGCCCTTCGGATTCGGAGGCATCGCCAGGGTCGGCGAAGGTTTGCTCCCCGCCGAATTGGTCTTGGGCGAACACCTGCGACTTGGCTCACAATCAGTCATTCTTTCCCGCACCTTTTTCCATGACTCCAGTCGAACAGCCGCGGACGGAGACTTCGCTGGTGCGATCGCCGCTGTCAGGAAAACCTTGCAGCAACTTGCGCAGCGTTCACCCCAAGACATCCGGGAAAATCAATCGCGAGTCGCCACCATTACCGCAAATATTGCTCAATCCCGTATTCCACAGGCAGCCTAATGGGAAAACGCATCTTTGACCTAGCTGTTAGCGGCAGCCTGTTGGTATTCGCTGCGCCATTTTTGATGCTAATCGCCGTGGCTATCAAATTGGACTCCCCCGGTCCAGTTCTCTTCCGTCAACAACGAGTTGGCCGTTACGGAAAACCATTTCAAATTTTCAAGTTTCGTTCCATGGTCACCAACGCGGCCGCCGTCGGCCCGTTCTATACCACCGCGAACGATACCCGCATCACGCGGGTGGGACGCTTGTTACGAAAATCGAGTCTTGATGAGCTACCCCAGCTGATTAATGTCTTTCGCGGCGAAATGTCCATTGTGGGCCCCCGTCCAAATGTCTATGAACAACGTGATCAATACACTGCTGAGCAATGGGAGTTGCGGAACAGTGTTTGTCCCGGAATCACAGGACTCGCTCAAGCAACGAAGCGTTCGCTGGCAACTGTAGAGGAACGGAACAGTTTGGATCTTCAGTATGTTGCTAAAGAATCGCTCAGTAGCGACCTGGGAATCATACTACGGACGGTTCGCCAGATGTTGACGGTAGGAGGAAACTAACATGTGTGGAATCTACGGATACTTTGACCGCCAGCAACGTCCCATGAATCCGGTCATGTTGCAATCGATGGCGGAAGCCATCCAGCATCGTGGTCCTGACGGCCATGGAAATTGGCACTGTCAGGGCAAAGCACTCGGTAACCAACGTCTAGCAATCCTCGACCCCGAAGGAGGTCAGCAACCATTCTTTTCACAAGATCAAAAGATTGTGGTTGTCCAAAACGGAGAAATCTTTAATTTCGTAGAACTCGCCGCGCAGCTCAAAACGTTGGGCGTGACTTGCCAGACGCAGTGCGACACGGAAGTGATCCTTCGCCTCTACGAAACGTATGGAATGGACTTTGTCCCGATGCTGAACGGGATGTTTGCCATCGCCATTTACGATTCACGAAAGGACACGATGTTCCTGATCCGTGATCGTGTTGGTGAAAAGCCGCTCTACATCCATGACGATGGCAAACGTTTATTGTTCGGATCGGAAATTAAATCTTTGCTGCGCGGCGGGGCTCCCAATCAGACCAATTACGAGGCATTGGATGCCTTCTTGACTTACAACTTTGTTCCACCTCCGCACACCATGTTTCAGGGCATTGAGCATGTCATGCCTGGTCACTGGATAAAGGTGAGTCAAACCGGAATTGAAACTCAGCGATGGTGGAACTTGGCCGCTATTGAAGCGGAGGATCGCTCAGAGTCTGAGTGGATCGAAATATTTAATGAAACGTTGGCAGACGCGGTTCGCCTGAGACTTCGCGCCGATGTCCCGTTTGGTGCGTTTCTGTCCGGTGGGGTCGACTCCAGCAGCGTAGTTGGGCACATGGCAAACCAACTTGCAAATCCGGTGAAGACTTTCTGCATTGGCTTTCACGAAGCCCGCTTTGACGAATCTGCTCATGCCGCTAAGGCCGCCAAACGCTTCCACACCGATCATGTGCTGGAAAGAGTCGACGCCAATCTGCTGGACAATTGGCCGCGTGCAATCTGGCACTGCGACCAACCTCACGGAGATATTAGTTTCCTGCCGACCCTGCGAGTTTCCGAGTTGGCCGTTCGCCACGTAAAGATGGTACTCACCGGCGACGGAGCCGACGAACTGTTCGCTGGTTACGACAAATACCAACATTTCTTCACGGATCCAACCACTTTCAGCTGCAGCGAAAGTGAGTTTCGGCAGCGTTACCACGAGAACCTGTCAATGTTTGACGAGGCGGGGCGTCAACGCGTCTGCGGGCCCTGGAAGCCGCAGGCTCAAGTCGCCCGCGATACGCTGCACAACGTACTCGACTCCGTACCACACATGGATCGAGTTAACCAAGCTTTATATGTCGACATGATGCTGCTGCTGCCAGGTAACAACTTGGTGAAGCCCGATCGTATGTCAATGGCCGTTGGACTTGAGACGCGTGCACCGTTTTTAGATTATCGCATGATGGAACTCGCGTTCCGCATCCCTGGGCATCTCAAATTGCGCAACGGTGAAACAAAATACATATACAAAAAAGCTGTTGCACCGCTGATCGGCAAATCATTAGCCTACCGGAGCAAGCAAATGTTTACAGTACCCGTGGGCGAATGGCTCAAGAGCGGCTTGAGTGAATACAGCCAAGACATGCTAACTTCCCCGCGAGTCCGCGCCAGGGAATTATTCGTGGGCAGCGAAGTCTCCAACATGCTGGAACGCCATCAGTCGGGGCGACAGAACTTTACGCGAGAATTACGAGCCCTGATTGCGGTAGAACTTTGGAACCGACATGTGCATGAAGGACAATCCACCGTGCCTGCCCAACGGGCCGCCTAACCCTCAGCATGAAGTCGGCAACTCTCCATAACCATAGCGTGACCGAAAGCGACAAAAATACAGTGTCGCCATCTCGTTCGCATTTGATCTCCACGCTTCGAACCGGGGTCGTGCTGGTCGCGAGCGGTCTTTTGCTAGGCCGCATTTCTGGGCTAATCCGAGAATTGGCCATCGCCGATACTTTCGGCCTTACTAGGGCGGCAGATTTGGCGATTTTTGCCATGACCCTACCTGACTTGCTGACCAATCTATTGGTCGGAGGCGCTGTGGCGGCGGTGATCATCCCCCAATATCACTCTACCGTACACACGCATGGCGAAGAAACAGCCCGCGGGCTGATCGGCTGGACCTTCATGCTGATGGCCACTGTCGGGATGTTCGTTACGCTGCTGCTATTGGTGACATCAAATTGGTGGGTTTCGCTATTGGGCCCTGGTTTTCAAGGGGCAGAACATGACGCTGCCAAAACACTTTCATGCATTGCCCTGCTAGCATTCCCGCTGAGTGTGATGTCGGCCGTAGTGACGGCCGCGTTACAAATTTCCGAGCGGCTGTTTGCCGCAGTGGCCGGAACGTTGATCATGAATTCCACCGTGATCTGCGTGCTGCTGCTGTCACAACGGTTTTCAAACAACGTTCAAATCGCGGCCTGGGCGGTTGTGGCAGGAGCTATGGTGCGGCTGCTAATTGGCGTTACATACGCTATCCGTCAACATCCGTGGAGAGATTATTTCCCGCGTCCACCTGCGAGGGTCTTTAACCGCTCCCTTGCTCCACGTTATCTGCAAGCGCTGGGGGCGATTGGGTTTGTCGTCTGCTTTGCGGTCGTTGCCAGAGCGATCTGCACCCATTCACCGGGCGACTCGGCGGCAATTAATTACGCCCTTAAGCTCGTCGAAGTCCCCGCAGGTTTGGTTTCGGCGGTGATTGGATTCATCTTCCTGCCACGGTTAAGCAAAGCAGTCCAGGCGGGGGCGTCTGCCGAGGCTAGACGACTACTGCGAGTATCTCTGGGCGTGATTCCGGTCACTATGGTTGTGATGTGTGGAGCATTCACACTTGTTGCTGACCCAATTGTGACTCTGCTATTCCAACGAGGAGAAATCGCACCCCAGGCTATCGCAAAGATCTCGCTACTTGCTAGGATCGCTATCTGGGGTGCTCCGGCAGCCGTTCTGTCTTCCCTGTTCACAGCTCACGCCCACGCTCACAAACACACACGCATACCCTGTTGGTGCAGCGGCATCGTACTCTTGGCTTTGCTGGGAACGGCGAATCTCGCCTACTCATACTGGAATACGGTCGGCGTTACGGTTTGCGTTATGACCGCCTATTGGCTATTAGCATTACTGCTGGGTTGCCATTGTTGGTGGCTTACCCAAATTGCTAATGAATCTAACAAAGCGACCTTAACGGGACCAGTCGCTCAACACGTTGGCTGCGCGGACGCTTCACGTTCTGCCGCTTGACCCCAACTGTCCTTCAGCGGGCGTCCTCTCTCAACAAAACTGGCAAGAACTGTGTTCGGTTTTCTTAAATGTGCTCGACGTAGAACGTTATCGGATGCAGATTTCCGGCGGCCGCAACGGCAAGGCTTGGTAAAAACCAAAAAGAGTCGTCTGGTATTAGAGAGACTTGAAGATCGTCTCGCACTAACCGGAAATCCATTCCCATTCATCGAATCCTTTGATGGTATAGCCTCAGAGTTGCCAGCGGAAACTTGGAATTTGATCGAGGGAATTATAGAAATCGATGACTTTGCATTTTCCACGGGTGGAGAAAATGCAGCTCTCCTGAACGAACGTTTCGCTCGGCCTCTCGCGGTCACCGTCGACGCCTCAATCAACACCGCAGAGCCACCATCGCAGGGGAGCAGTGCTGGCATCCTGTGTCAATCGGCAACCGGGGAGCAAAGCCTGCTGGTTGAACTGGTTCACAGAGAAGGAGAAAACTTCGTCCAGGTTTCTCAACGGTCATCCGATTCCTGGCGTGTCCTTAGCGAAACCTCAACCTCAAAAACTACGGGTCAGCTAACGATCCAAATGGCCGAAGACAAAGTGGAAATCTACTTTGACCAGGAGCGAGTCTATCAAGCGGATTACGCTTTTGATGCTATCTTGGGAAGCCCGGGAATTTCGCTGAAGGGTCACGCAGAGGTCGACAATTTTCGCGTTGATCTCCTCGCAGCTGGAACGACAACTGGCTGGGCCGATACGATCATTCGTTGGCCGCTGGACGACGATGTGAGGGTGTCGCATGCGGTATTTACCTCGTTGGAGAACGGTTTCGTTGTCGATCAAAATTGGATTTATGAACCTCACCGTACCCTCTCGCTCGCCCCCGGATTCTATCTTGCACAATTGGCTCCACCGGGTGGCACCTACACTCAATCAATCATCGAGGTACTGCCAACCGATCTACAAGTTGAAGTTCGTGAGGGCCGCTTGGCACAGCTGAATTGGCCGGCAGCCGAGGGAGTAGAACTTTATCATTTAGAGTTCCGCTCCGCCGAAACGGGCCAGCTAGTCGCAAGCACGACATCAACCGCCAACGAGTACGCAACGAGGTTACCTGCTGGGAATTATCTAGCTAGTGTCTCCGCGGGAAATGCGGGGGTGCGCGCGTCAGAATTCGTAATCCTCGAAAACACTCGTGACGGTTACTCTTACGAGGCGCCTGGTCAAGCAACTGTTTTTTGGCGTCCTTCCCCAGAACCCGCACCCTACTACATCAGTATTTTTGATCTTGACGGAAGGAAGATTCAAGGATTCTGGACAAACGATACGATAGCCAGCATCAGCCTTCCCCCGGCAGCCTATCGTGCCACGTTTGCGCCCAGCGGCGGCGTGTCGCGCAGTATTCAGTTACAGCTTTCCGAGTTCAGTTCGCTCGACTTCACGCCGCTCGCTCCGCTTGGACGCACTAAGAGTAACGCAACGACATTCTCGTGGTTTCCAGTTCCCGGCGCAGTCGCTTACTATTTCCAACTTGCCGACGGAGCGGGAGATCATCAGACTAGCTTCTGGAGTTATGGCACAACTGCCCGAGTCGAGGATCTTAACGGCAATTACCAATGGCGCGTCATTCCCCTAAACAACAAAAACGAGCAAGCACAAAATACAAGTTGGGTATCATTTAGCGTCGAAAATGAGCTAAGTCGTGAAAACATATTGGGTACCGAACCCGATCAAGTCATTGCACGAAAAGATGCCAAGCTTAACTATCCGGAAGCGGCGGTGGTGGCTGAGGATGGAACGATCTATATTGCCGATACACTTTCTCATGTGATCCGGCGGGAACGAGCGGGCATGGTTGACATCTACGCGGGCACACTGCAGCAGGGTTATAACGGCGATGGACTGCGGACCGAGGTGCAACTGAACCGACCGGTCCATCTCACCTTGGATGGTGAAGACAATCTCTGGGTTTTGGAACAAGGAAATCGCCTTATTCGCAAGATTGATCGACTTTCCGGAGAAATCACCACAATGGCCGGGATCGCCAACAGTCCCGACAAGCTACCACTGCCGGCCGATCAGGCTTTGGTGAGCACAACCCCCTTGGGGGAGACATCAACAATGGAGTTTGACTCCCAAGGGCGACTCTGGCTACCGCTGCACTCGAGACTCGAGAACGGGGATTTTCAAAGCGCGCTTTATAGCATTAACTTTTTGGATACCCCCGCCACACTCTCTCTGGAGGAAGAATACGACTATCCGGTGTTGGACATTTCCTTAACAGCCACACATACCGATTTGCTTTTTGACCGCACGCCGGAACCAATGCTGCTGTGGCGAGAACGCATTGATCAAACCATAGTTCAGCGTGAGTTAATATCGAGCTTTGGCGGCGGCATCGTGTTTGTGCCAGAGACACAGCAAACCTATGTGGGAGATCACACGGAAGTAGCTGTGCTAAATTGGGAGTTGGAGCGTTCGGTTTTTGCTGGTGGTTTCGCGAACGTCCCCAGTTTAACACACTCTGAAGCCGGGTTATTGATTGTCGACGGTGATCGAGGAGTGGTTCACACCTTTGATTTTGCTGGTGACGCAATCAAGAGTTTGCAGATTGGCGGCGCTCGGGAGCAGGTAGATTCGATCGTACGCCAAGCCACCTACGACAACGACAGAATAGTCTTATTGGAGAACAAACGGGGGCTGGTGCTGCTCCATGACCTAAGAACCGATGCGGTGGAGATATTCGCGGGCAATGGTATCTCAGAAGTTGCTCGGCTTGGCGCGTTCAAATTTGAAACTGGCTTTTCTTATCCGGTAGGGATTGCCGTTGATGATCAACAAAACGTTTACGTCGCGGAAAACAATCGAATCCTGAAGATTGATCAAAGTGGCTTGGTGTCGCTATTCGCGGGAGCAGAAACTCCCGGATACGCGGGTGACGGAGGGCCCGCCAGCGAGGCTTTATTCCGCTCTATTCGCGACATCCGTTTTGATGGGTCGGGGAATTTGCTTGTCGCTGATACGTATAATCAAGTTATTCGCAAAATTACCCCGAGCGGAACGATTACTTCAATCGCCGGTGATGGCAAAATTGGCTCGCCCGTCTATGACGTGCCAGCGACGGAGACATCGCTCAACCACCCGCATGCCATTTTACCACTCGATGATGGCTCGTTATTGATCGCCGATAGTTGGAACAACGCTGTCGTACGTCTTAAAACCGATGGCTCACTCGCCCCGTTCGCGGGTCGCAACAATCCATCTGGGTATCAGGGTGGCGGTGGATTCGGCGGTGATCGCGGCTTGGCTTTGGATGCGTGGCTAAACACGCCAATTGGCCTGGATATTGATGACAACGGCAGCGTTTACATTGCCGACGTGTTTAACCACCGAATACGTTCCGTCGCGGCGAGCGGGGTCATCGACACGTTTTGGGGAGGTTCAGAGCAAGGCTACCGCAGGGACGGCAGCTTGCTGAACTTTCCGTTGGACATCCTGATCCGGGAAACGTCTTTGATCGTGACGGACACCGGCAACGGGCTGGTGAGTCGTTTCTCGATTGCTGCCCCCTCTGAATAATTTTTTTCTTTGGGCCGCCAATCGCAGGGCGAAACGCCCTGGATTGCCCTAGACCCCTGCCAGAAGAAACTCGTATAACAGCCTTCGTTGCAGTTACCTTACCCCCGCCACTCCGACCGCGGATCCTCATGAGCTCCATTCGTGTAATCGCCAGGCTGGACATCAAAGGCCCGAACCTTGTAAAGGGCGTACATCTCGAAGGTCTCCGCGTGCTCGGACGCCCCGAAGAATTCGCTCGCCATTACTACGAGACGGGGGCCGACGAACTGATGTATATGGACGTGGTGGCGAGCCTTTATGAGCGGAACAGTTTGCATGAAATCATCTCGCGGACTGCTCGGGAAATTTTTGTTCCCCTGACCGTTGGCGGTGGTATTCGCAAGCTCGATGACATCAGTCGGGTATTGAGCGCTGGAGCCGACAAGGTTTCTATCAACACAGCCGCCATCCGCAATCCGGAATTCATTCAGGAAGCCTCTCGGCGATTCGGCTCATCCACGATCGTGGTGGCTATCGAGGCAATTCGACAACCGGATGGGCAGTACCTAGCCTACACCGACAACGGACGTGAACACACCGGGATTGACGCCTTTGCCTGGGCGGAGCAAGCGGCCAAGCTAGGAGCTGGCGAGATTGTTGCCACTTCTGTCGACCGCGATGGCACGGGGGATGGCTTTGACATTGATTTTGTGAAACAGATGACAGCCGCCGTGGCCATTCCAGTCATCGCGCACGGTGGTCCCGGAAAGCTGTCGCACATTGCGGAAGTCGCGCCAGTTGCCGATGCGATCGCTGTCGCCTCCATGCTGCATTACGGCTACGCAAATGAGAAACGCGAAATCAACACCGAAAGCAGCGAGGGCAACTTGCAGTTCCTTCGCAGCGGTGCCGCTTTTGCTCGCATCCAAAACGCCACGGTAGCTGAAATAAAGGCTCAAGTTAGCCAATCCGGTATCCCTTGTCGCCCCGCGGTAACCTGCTCATGAATACTGCAAAAGTTGTCATCATCGACTACCGTTTAGGCAATCTATTTAGTGTTCGCCAAGCTTGCGAGCGAGTTGGTCTTGAAACAATTGTCTCCTCGGACCCTCGTGATATCGCCGAGGCAGACGGCTTACTACTGCCCGGCGTGGGCGCCTTCGGCAACGCCATGGAGAACCTACGACGGCTCGACCTTGTCTCGGCGATCAAAGACTTCGCCGCCGCTGGTGGGCCGCTGTTTGGCATCTGCCTCGGCATGCAATTGCTCTTTGAGGAAAGCGAAGAATTCGGTATCCATGAAGGGCTGGGGCTGCTCCCTGGCCGCATTGTCAAGTTCCCGGATCAAGTCATCAATGGTCGCCGCTTGAAGGTGCCCTCGATTGGCTGGGGACGACTTGATTTCTGCCAACGCGAGTCGGCAACAAATGAATACCAGCGGCAGATCATTGATCAGGAATGGATGTATTTTGTGCATTCGTTTTATGCCGAGCCCACGCTCGCCAGCGACATCTTGACGAAAACCGTTTATGGTCAAGTCAATTTTTGCTCGAGCGTACTTCGCGGGAATGTGTTTGGCACTCAGTTCCACCCGGAAAAAAGTGGCGAACCTGGCTTGCGAATCTATAAAATTTGGTCCACATCCCTGTCCGAGAAGAAGGTTGGAGTGCAATGAGTGCAGCCGCGAATAAGCCAAAGGAATTGACCGCCTATTATGGGCTGCCAACCGATGTCCAATTCTGCAAACGATGCGTGATGTCGAACCAACGCCCGGCTTCGGCCGTTGAGTTCAAGCACACGATCAATTCCAAGAAACGCACCCTGGCATTTGATCAAGATGGCATCTGTGATGCTTGCCGCGTGGCCGAGCAAAAAGAGCAAATTGACTGGCAGGATCGCGAAGATCAGTTATTGCAACTACTAGATCAGTACCGTCGAAATGATGGCCAGTACGACTGCATCGTTCCAGGCAGTGGTGGTAAGGATAGTGTCTATCAGGCGCACGTGCTGAAATACAAGTATGGCATGAACCCGTTGACCGTCACCTGGACTCCGATTCTCTACACTGATTACGGGTATCAGAACTGGAAAAACTGGTTGGATGTCGGCGGATTTGACAATTTGGCTTTCACTCGCAACGGGCAAGTCATGAAATTGCTTACCCGCTTGTCCATCGAGAACCTGTTCCATCCATTCCAAACCTTCATCTTGGGACAAAAGAATCTAGGCCCCAAACTAGCAGCCAAGATGGGCATTCCATTGGTTTTTTACGGGGAAAATGAAGCCGAATACGGCAATCCCATTGCCGACACGGCCAGTTCCCTGCGAGACAAATCGTATCATACTTATCAGAATATCGACGATGTCTACTTGGGCGGTGTGTCGATTCGCGAATTGATTGACCGTTACAACGTCAAGCTCTCTGATTTAACGTGCTTCCTACCCGCATCTGCGGAGGAAATCGGCACTTCAGAAACTCAAGTGCATTATTTAGGATATTACCTTCGCTGGACGCCTCAAGAAGTCTACTACTATGCGGTAGACCACTGTGGCTTTAAGTCACGGCCTTTCCGTACGCAAGGAACTTACAGCAAATACAATAGCATCGATGACAAGATCGATGATTTGCACTACTATACGACCTATACGAAATTCGGAATTGGTCGAGCCACTTACGATGCCTCACAGGAAATCCGCAACAATCATATCACCCGCGAGGAAGCAGTCGCGTTAGTGCGTCGTTTCGATGGTGAATTCCCAGATCGATACTTTGACGAAATTATGGAGTACATCGGCATGGAGCCCGAGCAATTCCATAACTTGGCTGCCAAGTTCCGTTCGCCTCACCTGTGGGACGTCAACGGAGAAGGTAAACCCCAGTTGCGACACACCGTTTGGGGTGGCGGACTGGATGACGTGGAAGTCACAAACGACCGCAAGGTCGCTTAAGTGTCACATGTGCACGCCAACCAACGGTCGGGAACCGTTGGTAAAATGCGACCGGCCAAACGTTAATTGGCCGGTTGGCTGCCAAGCGTAACAGTTACCAACCGAGTACCTGCTAGTTATTGTTGCTTCGCCTACACCGTACCTGTCGAGCGTATGACATCATCATGACCTCGATCACAAAGCGAACGGCTCTATTCGCTTGCTATGGCGGCGGTCACGTGGCAATGCTACTGCCAATCGCTCGACACTTGCAACAATCAAGTGAATGGGAGGTAAAGGTACTTGGCTTAACCACCGCCGGTCAACGTCTCCGCGACGCTGGCATTCCCTGCCTTGGGTTTGCCGACCTGCTTGCTCGCTTCGGTTCGGAGCGCGCGAGACGCCATGGCGAACGGTTACTCGGTGACGTATCACACCCGGTGGTCCCGCGGGCAGAGTCGATCGCCTACCTGGGTCTCTGCTACACCGAACTGGAAGACCAACTCGGCGCCGCGGCGGCGGCGACGCGATACGCTCAAGAAGGACGCGCCGCCTTTCTCCCAGTGGAGATTATGGGGAAATGGTTGTGCGAAGAAAAACCCGACGTATTTGTCGCAACGACTAGCCCGCGAGCTGAACGGGCCGGTTTGCAAGCTGCCCGCCAACTCTCCATCCCCACAATGGCCGTTGTCGACTTTCATCGCCCACCCGCACCTTGGTTGATGGGCACCAACCGCTTAGCGGACCGACTCTGCGTGCTGGCACAAGACTCCGTTGATTTTTTCGCCGCCAGTGGCCGCTCCCGCGATGAAATCGTGATAACCGGGAATCCAGCTTTTGATTCTCTGGCTGATCCAAAACTGATTGACGCGGCGAAACAGATTGTCGCTCAGCGGGAATGGCCAGCGAACGAATTACGCATACTCTGGGCATCACAAATTGAGCCCGAGGCGCATCCCATCACGGGGCAAAAGGGCGACCCACAATTGCCCAGCAAAATTGAAAACGCCTTGCTGGGTATGCTAGCCAATAATCCAAACTGGCGGTTAATCCTGAGGCCCCACCCCAGCGAATCACGTGAATTGAACACGCTTCCCCCGAAAGCCAGCTGGAGCACTCAACAAGAACCACTTCATCCACTACTGCACGCGGTGGACGTGGTGGTTACTAGCATGTCAACTGTCGGTCTGGAAGCAGCCTTAGCAGGAAAGCCAGTCGTCACGGTCGATCTCTCCGTCTTGCTACCAGAGTTGCCGTTGAGCCAAATGGGAATTAGTCGCGGAGTCACCACCTGGCCCGAACTAGAATTGGCGCTTCGCGATGTACAGCAGGGGCGCCACCCAGTCCAACCCGATCTGCCACCAGTCGGTGAAGCGACTGAGAGATGTGTCGCTGTTCTCGAAGACCTGCTAGCTAGTTGCCAGTTCGGCAATTAAAGTAAGTTGGGGCCGATAAGCCAAGCACTCTATAGCTTAGCTTTTTGGCGTTGCAGTCGACAGTTTCTCCCCAACTCGCGGTACAGACGATTGACGACTCATTCCACGAGCACGCTTCGCCAAAGCGTTGATGCAGGTTCGGCAATTGTCGGCGTGATTGGCCTTGGCTACGTGGGCCTGCCGCTGATCGATGCCTTCGTCCGCGCTGGTTTCTCATGCGTTGGTTTTGATGTGGATCCCGAGAAGATCAAATCCATTGAAGCCGGCAAAAGCTATATCAAACATATCAGCAGCAAAAAAATCGCCAGCTGGGTTGATGGTAAACACCTAACCGTCACCCACGATATGGGACGACTCGATGAACCAAACGTTCTGATCATCTGCGTGCCTACTCCCCTCACCAAAGCTCGCGATCCCGACTTGCAATACATCGAATCCACTTGCCAAGCAATCGCCAAGCGTTTGCGCAAGGGACAACTAGTGGTACTGGAGAGCACCACCTATCCCACCACTACCCGCGATGTTGTCGTGCCCATCTTGGAATTGAGCGGACTGAAGTGCGGTAGCGATTTCTTCGTCGCCTATAGCCCCGAACGCGAAGACCCCGGTAACCCAACCTACTCCGCCGCGCAGATTCCCAAAGTCGTCGGTGGCATCGACGAAACAAGCCGCGACTTGGCTTGCGCCCTGTACGCCAAAGCAGTCGCCGGCGTCGTGCCAGTGGAGAATTGCGAAGTCGCCGAGGCGGCAAAGGTGCTGGAAAATATCTATCGAGCCGTCAACATCGCCCTGGTTAACGAACTGAAAGTCCTCTTCGATACCATGGGCATCGATGTCTGGAACGTGATCGACGCCGCGAAAACCAAACCCTTCGGCTTCCAAGCCTTCTATCCCGGCCCCGGCCTGGGCGGGCATTGCATCCCCATCGATCCCTTCTACCTCAGCTGGCTGGCTCGCAAATACGAACACCCCACGCGGTTCATCGAACTGGCCGGTGAGGTCAACACCTCCATGCCACGTTACGTGATCGGTCGACTGGCCGAATTCCTCAACGACCTGGGGAAACCCATCAAAGGCAGCAAAATCTGCATGCTCGGGGTGGCCTACAAAAAAGATGTCGACGACCCCCGGGAAAGCCCTTCATTCGTGCTGATGGATCTGTTGCTCGCTCGCGGAGCCAACCTCACTTACAGCGATCCCCACGTGCCACAACTGCCGAAAATGCGGCACCACGACCTGCCCGATTTGCATAGCCAAACGCTAACGCCCGAATTTCTCGCCGACCAAGATTGCGTACTGATCGCGACCGATCACAGCGACTTTGATTACCACACGATCGTCCAACACGCGCCACTGATCATCGACACCCGCAACGCCACCAAACACGTCAGCGGAGCAGGTCGCTCGAAAATCCGCAAGGCATAAAGTACGGGCGAGGGATGGGCGGTTGGCCGCGAGCGACCAAGCCAGTTATTCCCTGCCGGAGGCGGCGTTTGCCATCAGTTCGCTGACAATCGCCGGGCAGGCAGCTTCTAGCATGTCCAAAACCTGCTCAAATCCTGCCTCACCACCGTAATAGGGGTCGGGAACATCCCGCGGCCAATCTTCACCCGGCAAAAAGTCGCTCAACATGCGAATGTGCGGCGCTGGGCCGTGGACCATTCGCTGAATACTAGAAAAATTCTCACGATCCATCCCAATTATTAGATCAAACCTTACGATATCGGCTGGTTCTAACTGCCGAGCTCGACTTTCCAGCCGATATCCCCGCCGCTCGGCCGCCGCGCGCATGCGGGCATCAGCCGGTTCGCCGCAATGATAGCCCGCGGTCCCAGCGGAATCGACAAAGACTTTGCCGGCGTATCCATGGTCTGCCAGGTGCTGCAACATCACACCCTCGGCTGCTGGCGAGCGGCAGATGTTCCCTAAACAGACGAAGAGCAAAGAGCGTGACATTTTTAGCTGGCAAAAAGTGGGCGGGTAAAAAGTTGAACAGCGGATCGCAGGGCAGGGCCTACTCCCCGGCCTGAGCCTAACATGCCCTGGAACCGCATTCCACCTTTTTATCAGCCAGGGCTAGCTCGTCAGTGATAACTGGCCAAAAAACGCTAAGCACCTCGACATCAGTCTTTCGAGGATATCAGCCGTTGAGCGTCAGTTAACGGTTCCTGGAAACCGGACGCTAGTGCGCCGCGGCTGATTTCGTTTTGTCGAATGCTTGATGCGGAGGTGCTTAGGCAATTAGTTGAGCACTTTTGCGGCGCGAACCATGTCACAAAACTCACGACGCAGCCCAAATGGATCATCGCCAATTGATGCTTCGGCGATCGCCAATATTTGTTCGTAGTCAGCTTCACCCCGGTAAGGCGATTCACGCAGCAGCATGCCGAAAGCGGCGACGGCGGCGGCAAATTGCAGATCGGCATCGGCGGTTGTGAAAGGAACCGCTTGGTCACGCACGACAAACTCCATCCGCTGGCTCACCTCTTCGCTGGGAAATTTATATCGCAGCCGAATCACCAACCATTCGTCACTGAGCGGGCTTTCCAACTCGCCGGCGGGTTCCACCTGATCAGCCAGCACGGGAGTAGTTCGAGTTTGGTAACGAAGCGGATCCACGGGTGTCATTTGCGATGGCAAGGGGACGCCGGGAGGCACTAATTCATAGAGCGCCGTGACGCAGTGCCCAGCCCCAATCTCGCCGGCATCTTTCTTGTCATCGTTGAAATCTTGTGATTCAAGCACGCGGTTCTCATAACCGATTAATCGATACGCGGCTACTTTGGCAGGATTGAATTCCAACTGCAATTTAACATCCTTGGCAATGGTCACCAAAGTGCTCTGCATCTCCTGGACTAATACCTTTTGAGCTTCGCGAATCGTATCGATAAAGAAATAATTTCCATTTCCGCGACCGCTGATCTGCTCCATCATGGCGTCGTTGTGATTCCCCATGCCGAACCCCAGCACGGTGAGGAAAATGTCGCTGTTCGCCTCCTCTTCGACCATTCGCACCAGTTGGTCGGTACCAGTCCTGCCGACGTTAAAATCGCCATCGCTGCAGAGGATCACGCGGTTGTTACCACCTTCGATAAAGTTCTCCCGTGCCAACCGGTAAGCGTCCTCAATGCCAGCCGCCCCGTTGGTACTGCCCCCGGCGGCAAGCCTTCCCAGAGCATCATTAATTTGTGGTTTGTCGGCCCCCGAGGCGCCTGACAAAACCACGCCACTGGCACCCGCGTAGACGACTATGGAGACGCGATCATCAGCCCCCAGTTCGTCTACCAAAAGACGCAGGGCCTGTTTTAGTAATGGTAGTTTGTTCGCGCGCTTCATCGAACCAGAAACATCGATCAGGAACACCAGATTACTACCGTCAGCAGCGGCAGATTGTGGCTCCACACCCTTGATGGCAATGCGGGCCAAGTGATGAGCAGGTTGCCAAGGACATTCAGCCAGCGCCACCCTGGCCACAAACGGATGCGGGGACGATGCCTCGGGTTGCGGATAGTTGTAGTCAAAGTAGTTGATTAACTCTTCAATCCTCACGGCATCCTTGCGAGGCAATCGAGATTGCCCCAACAAGTAACTGCGGACCTTAGCGTAGGAAGCGGTGTCCACGTCGATTGAAAAGGTACTCAGCGGTTCATTGCGAGTGCTCAGGAAAGGGTTGTCGACGATCAAGTCGTGTTTATCGCCCGACATTCCCGGCCCCTGGCCATCGTCGGTTGGCTCGTCGGTTGGCTCGACAGTTGGCTCGACAGTAAACCCCAGAGGCATCGCGTCAGGCAAGCCAGGATTGAACGGAGACTCCGCCACCGAAGCGGCCCTCCCATCGGGAGCTTCGACGGTCACATCTTGAGCCACCTCACTTTTGCCACAACCAGCGACCGCCAGGAGGGCCACCGCCAGCAACCAGTTGGTCAGCCCGCCCAACCAAAATTGGCTCCCTGCTCGTTTCTCGATCATCGTTCGCACTCCCATTTTGAAAATTATGCTCACCGCGAGGATTACCGGCGATAGTCGCTGGGGAGTGCCCAGCAGTTCCCAGTGGACAGGAATTTAAGGAGAAATCGGCCACTCCCCCCGCCCGAACAGATCCACCGAGCGGGGAAAAATTGCCCCTCGCGGGCCGCCGCGCGGCACAAGATTGGCACGTTGCTTAGACCCCGCCAGCTAAAAAAAAGCGAACGGCTATTTTCATTGCACTGAGACACCCAAAAGGGTAGAATGCCTGCCGCTAATTTAAGTTCGAGCATCCAGGCGAACGGAGATGCCCATGCCCTATCACTTCACACAACCGTGCCCAACCTGCGGTCGGCAGCTGCGGATAGCCATCGATTTACTCGGTCGCGAGGTTGGTTGCCAACACTGCGGAGCGGAGTTCACCGGAGGCTGCGACGGTTCGTCCGCGAGCCACGCGCCGCTGGAAGCACCTCTGTTGGAACGCGTCGAAGCGATCCTGCGGCGGAGCAGCGAGTATGTACACACAGTACCGCTGCAGCGCCCGCCTCATTAATCACTGCGGGCATTAATCGCTGCGGGCACGCTAGCAACGGCTACGAAAGCTGACTCCAGTGATGAGCGCGTCCGGTCAGCCGCTCGAGATCGGCGAAATAGTGGGGATAGGTCTTAGCCGTGCAAGCAGGATTTTCAATCTGCACGCCGGGCAAACTCAGTCCCGCCAACGCCAGACTCATGGCCATCCGATGATCATCATAAGTTTCCAGCAAGGCACCTCGCAATTCACCAGGTGTGATTCGCATGCCATCATCAAGCTCTGTGACCTCGGCACCCAGCTTACGCAACTCGCGGGCGAGATCGCCAATGCGATCGGTTTCTTTAAAACGATTATGCCCCACGCCGCGAATGGTCGTTGGTCCAGTCGCGAACAGGGCGACCACGGCCAATGTCTGCACACAATCGCTGATCGCGTTCATGTCGACATCGATCCCGCGAGCCGCTCGTCCCGAAACGGTAATTTGGTTCGCCTCATAACTGACTTGGCAGCCCATCTTGGCCAGCACCTCCACGAAGGCGACGTCGCCTTGCAAAGCTTGGCGATGCAGACCTTGCACGGTGACAGTGCCACCGCTGATCGCCGCCGCCGCCCAGGGATAACTGGCCGCCGAGGCGTCTGGCTCTATCGTATAACTCCGTCCTTGATATGCCTGATCGGCGGGCAGCAAAAACGTCGACTCGTCGACCACATCGACTCGCACGCCAAAGTCTCGCATCAAGGTGAGTGTCATATCCACGTAGGGTCGTGAGACAAGTTCACCGGCGATGCGAACGGTGATCTGTCGGCGGCTCGCCGGTGCGGCCATCAACAGCCCACTTAAATACTGACTGCTAACCGCTCCGGCGACGGTCACTTCGCCACGTTGCCAACCACCGCTGGCGATCCGCACCGGTGGACATCCTAGCGGCGAAAGTGCCTCGGCGCCTCCGCCCAATTGCTCAATCGCGGCAATGAGATCGGCAATCGGACGCTGGTGCATGCGGGGCACGCCATGCAGATAATAGCGGCCCCCCAAAGCGGACAAAGCGGCGGTCAGAAAACGAATCGTCGTGCCACTGTTACCAATTTCCAAACTGACTTCCGCAGCTTGTTGATCTCGATGGCTGCCGGCGAGTCCCTCCACCTCAATCGTTTGCTTGGCAAGATCCACGTCCAACTCGACACCAACCGCTTGCAGCGCGGCAATCATCACCCGCGTATCTTCGCTGTCTAGCACGTCGGTCAATTTTGAGCGACCGTTTGCTAAGGCGGCACATATCAAAGCGCGATTCGTCAGACTCTTCGAGCCCGGCGGCCGCATCGCCCCCACCACGGGCCCACCCGGCATGATCTCGACAACGGTGCGGCCTGCGGAGTTTGCACCCGCGAAATCAGTAACAGCATCGATGGGAGACATAGCTTCGGAGCGGGGCGAGAAAAGTGGGTGGGGAACGAGGGGGCCTGGCAAGCAAACAACAACATCAATTGGGAGCGGCAATCTTCAACAACGCGAGTTCGCTGCGAACGTAAATCGCACCATCGACAACCGCCGGGGAACCGAGCACGGGTCCGGGAATGTTCATCCCTTCCAGCACTTCGCACTCCGGATCGTCACTTTGATAATCGTCGCGGAGAATCGCCACGGCGCCATCTTGATCAAACACGTAGATGCCACTTTCCGTGGCCACCGGAGTCGCCCAGACGGAGCGGATACCCGGCAAACGTTGCTGCCAGAGAACTTCGCCGTCATTCAAATCGGCAGCTACCAATACCGATCCGCTACAGCAGTAGACTCGGTCTTTAAACACCACGTGGCTGGAATTTCGAGTTCTCAGCCGCGAGTTCTCATACAAGATATCGGGAGTGCTGATCGCCAAGTCGATGACGGTCAGACCGTTCGCTGGAATTAACAGCTGAGAGCCGGCGGTCACCACCGGGGAGGAAATCGAACTACCTTCGAGCCCAAACTCGAGCAAGACTTCGCCGCTGCGATGCCCAACAACCTGAGTCGACTGGGTGCTCTGCAACACGAAAGCCGGTCTGCCATCGTTTAAGCGGATCGGCAACGGAGATGACCAATTGGCCCGCCGCGGTCGCTCGAGTTGCCAGAGCGTCTTGCCAGTCTCCGCGTCCAAGCCGATGGCAAAGGAATCGCCCTGATTTTCCACCTGGACCGTCACCACTCCATCGATCACGGCGGGCGAGCTAGCCATGCCGACATCATTCCCGGCTTTGGGATGGTCGACCGCCAAAGCTCGATACCACAGCAAGCGTCCTTGGGTACTGTAGCACAGCAGATCACAGGAGCTGTAAAAAGCAAACACTCGCTGGCCGTCGCTGGCTGGAGTGGGAGCCGCGTTAGCGCTAGTCGGGTGCGCAAAGGGGCGGCCCAAAGCGTGCGCAGTCCTGCGCCATGCTAACTGACCACTCTCTCGATCAACCGCCTCGACATACAAATCCCTTTCGTCCTCACCACTGCTGCTGGTCGTGACCACCAAATCACCAACAACGAGCGGTCCTCCCACGCCGCGGCCCGCGGTGGGGAAATTCCAAGCTATATTTTGATTGTTGTCACCACCAAACGTCAGCGGCGTTTTCCCAGCGTTTGCGCTCCGCCCACCGGCCCCGCGAAATTGCAACCAAGTATCCTCGGCAGTTGCCTTGGTCGACACTTGCCAACCGCAGCAAAAGGTCAATAAGCAAATCGCCGCCCAGCGGCCACGCGATTGTCCCGCCGGCGACTTGGCTGCCAGTCGAGCGCCCGCACTGAAAGACATAAACGCGTCACGGAAAGCGGCGATTGATAAGGTACGAAACGGCACGGCGAACACCTTTGAATTGGAATAAGTCTGACAACGAACAATCATTACTGTGCTCCTTCGGTAGTGAAGACCTGAGGAGCAACCGCCGATGGCTTGCCCATTGCGTCGGTGATGCGAAATTGAAATTGCCAATCTTGAGCCCACGATTCGGTCTGAGCGTTTTGACAAATCTTAATTAGCACCCAATTTGTGCCGGGGCGTAATTGGCAATTGGCCACATATTGATCGATCCTGGAACCTGCATGATAAACTTCATTGGCCGTCACCAATTGGCCGTTCACCCAGACTTTGTTGGCGTTGATGGAACCCAGCCGCGCTTCGACCTCGGCGGCTTGCTTGGCCTCAAAGACACAATATGCATAAGTGGTCGCGTCTTTGGCGTTATCAAAGATAGGGTTGAGGTCGACCACCCCCATCGGGTCTGGGGTGACATGTTTTTGCCAGCCGACTTGTCCTGATTTACCAGTAAATGTTTGCTCGGGATCGAACCGCTCGGCGCCCCCTTTGAGCAAACTCTCCTCAGGCCCCGCGGGAGGATCAAAACCAGCGCCATCGGTGTTATCAAAAGGTCCCGCTAAATACCAACGGGTAAACATCCCCAGCTCGCTAGCCAAATCGACTTCTCTGCCCAGGGCTTGCAACTCCTTGGCCACGCGTTGCAGTTGAGCGGGATTGCGAGCATCAGCCAGCACTCGCAGGTAGAGTAACTTTTTCTGTTCGTCCCCAGCTTCATCACCAGCTTCGTCCGCTAATTGAATCAGCCGTTCGTTGGCCAGGTAACGGAGCGGCAAACTGGGGTCGTCGCTGGCTGTTTCCAAGATTGCTTCGCGACGGGCGGAATCGTCGCTGGTCAGCCAACGATAGACCAAATAGCGAGCGTCAGGGTCATTGCTCCGGTCGGCGAAGAACTTGTCCAAATCCGCCACGGGCAGCGTACCGGATGACGCGGTTTGTTGCTCCAACAACTCGGCGGCCAAGCCCCGGAACCAGTTTTTGGCCAAGGGTGACGCGTCGCCCATCGCTTGCAGCACTGGCAACAAGGCGGCTCCCTGCGAATCGGCTAATTGATTGATCGCGGCCATCGCTTCCACATGCCCGCCCCCTTCAGGCTTGACGGCAAGTACTGTTTGGATAGCGGTTGCAAACGAGTCCGCATCGCTGCTGGGAGCAGCATCCTGACCGCCAGCCGATTCGCTGGACAGCAGCAGAGTCAACGGAGCGGTAAGACAGGCAAGTAAGAGAAGGGGAGTCAGGTTCAACCGCCTCCAGCCGGGGCGGCAAGTTCGCGCAGGAAACAGAAACATGGAGCTAAATTCTCGTGGCAGAGGAAACGACCGTAGCCCGGCACCCGGACCTTGTGCGGTGTCTCATTGTGTCGCGTGCGGGCGACTCCTGCAACGATCGTTCACTCGCTTTACATGCTCTGCACCTATCCCAGACGTCCCTCAGTCGCCGGTTGATCGCCAACAGCCGGTACGCTGACCGAACCCACAATCATGATTGCCATGGTGACAGCATGCACGAGCCACATGGTGTCGCCACCGAGCATGGTGCGAAAAGTGGCGAAGGTAGCCAACAACAGCGTCCCCAAAAAAAAGCGTTCAGCGAGGCGTCCACCGTCGCCTTGCAAGACCTTGCTGATCACCAGCAGCGACAAGCCAAGCAATGGCAGCAAGCAGAGTTCAATAGTGACAATTGTGGTTTCCAAAGTAGACATCCTCGGACTCCTTTCCGAAGTAGTTGACGGCGAGCGAACTCACCTCAAGACAAGCAAACCAGCGAACTTGAACAAATCTGTTCATTTTCTCCGGAATACTCTTCTATCAAGCTGCTGGGCCGGGTAAAACCCCAATCGGTACGTGATTCGCTAAAGAGGAAAATCGGTCAGCCAAGTTGCTTGACCTGGTATTGGCCTGAGCGTTAGGCTGAAGGTTAATCGATGCCCGGCTGGTGAGCTCTCTCGATGGCACTCGTCGCAGGAGGACGAGACGATGACAGAACGGCAAAATAAACAAGTTTCCGTCGCCGTAATTGATGTTGGCGACTGCCACACGACGGCTGGCCAACAAATCTCGGCACGCTATGCCAATCGCCGCCTGGGTGGCCAAACGGTTCCGCACCGCATCGCGCGAAGATTGAGTGAGGCGACACGGCTGGATCACGTGGCGATCACTGGGTCGAATCTACCGACAAATCTGCTCAGAGCTGGGTTTGCGGGAATCGATATTTTGGACTTGCCGTACGGGCATGTCTGCGAACGCTTGGCTGCTGCCGCAGACCGTTATGGTGCGGACTGGGTCGCCTACGTTCCGGCCAACCGTCCCTTCGTCGATCCGGCCCTGGTTGATTGCCTGCTGAACCGTGCCTACCAGTCTTCGGGAGGTCTGGATTACGTCGGTTACTGTGGGGTCGACGGCTGCTGGGACCACGTCCGTCACCTGGGCGTGGCCGGTGAAGTCTGTCACGCCGATGCGCTGCGACGTTTGCGTCGCAACATCGACCGCATCGCGGCCAGTTCCGAAGAGCTCTCCATGGCCGATTGGATGAATAAAGCTCCGGGGCAATACGAAATGAGTTTCGTCGCCATCCCCGACGCGCTCGATCATCGTGACCTGCGGTTCGCCATCGAAGACGAAAGCGACTGGGAGTGCGCGGAGATGTTTTCCGATTACGTCGGCAACGAGTCCACCGAATGGCAAACCTTGGCCGAGCTGGTGCGTGACAACCAAACGTTGCGGGGAGCGATGGCAGCCAGGAATCGTTTTGCACAATCCACAAACTCCCCCTAAAGCGTAAAGTCAACCAAGCCGATACAGACCACAGGCATTTCCTCGACGCAATGACTGTGGACCACTGTAATGGGCAAAAACATCCTTCCGGTTTTGGCTTGCATCCTAGTCGGACTGACTAGCACCGGGTGCACCATGTGTGGCCAGTGCGATCTCGACTCTTACGGCGCTTACGGGGGCCGTTGGCACCGCACCGATCGTGACCACGGTCGCGTGGGCAGTCTCTTTATTCCCGCCGGTGCTCAAGTTCCCTACGATGAAACGGCACCAGCCGACGGCGAACGGGAGGGTGGCACAGACGATGACAGCATGTCCTCTCCCCCTCCACAGCCAACCCCGCTCGATGATGAGTCAGCCTCAGAACCGGCCGCGGAAACAGCGTTGCTAGACCGCATGCTGAATGATGATTTCTAGCGGGCCTCCATGCCTGCAATAGCGGGAAAAATCAGGCGGTTTTTTCAGCCAGTTTTTTCAGCCAGCGGTCAGCCAACCGCTCCGTCGAGCTGGACATTCCAGCTGCTGACCTGGACCTCCCCAGCCCGTTCGCTAGGCAGCACGGCGACCAGACCAATCTGAGGATATTGCTCCGCGTGGGCGGCCACGGCATCGCGTCCGGCGACGAATAGTCCGGTTGCCAAAGCATCGGCCAGCGTAGCCTCCGCCGCGATCACCGACAGCGACAGCATGTGATCGACGGGCAGTCCGCTGCGGGGATCGATAACGTGCCCCAAACGTCGTCCCTGGTAGTGAAAAAACTGTTTGCCACTGCCGCTGGTCGCAAGCGCGGCGGCGTTTAACGTCAAGCCACCAATCCGACGTCGCGACTGCGTGGGATGTTGCAAACCGACTCGCCAGCCATCACCGCCGGTCAACAAACTGCTGTTCCCTCCGTGCACCAAAAAGTTATCGACTCCGGCGACCCGCAAATCTTGGGCGAGCAAATCGAGCGCGTATCCCTTGCCGATGGCTCCCAGGTTGATCGTCATTCCGGGGCGCTGAAATTCGATCGTGCCAGCTTCGGCATCGAGGGCGACATATTGCCAGCCCACTTTTTGCTGGGCTGCGGCCAACTCCGCTGCGGTCGGACGTTTGCCGCTGCGATTAGTGAACCCCCAAGCTTCGACAAACGGCCCGGCCGTCACATCAAAAGCACCCGCTGTTGCCCGCCAAGCCTCTTCGGCTCGCTGCAACACCCGGCTCAACATGCCGCTAATTTTGACCGGCCCGTCTGCCGCTTGGCGATTGACACGCGAAAGTTCACTGCTTGCATCATAAACGGTCAAGCAATGCTCAATACCTGCCAGCCGGTCGAGAGCAGTAACCGCCGCATCAACGTCATCCCCGGCAGCGTCGCGGGGCAGAAAAATCTCGAAATCAGTTGCCATCGCCCGCTGGGAGATGCGCAAATGAATAGTATCTTCTTCGCTCAGCATGTTATTCAGCTCGAAGTCGCTTGATGGTCTGCAAATGTCTCTCAGCTTTTCTGCGGGGCACCCCGGCGACGCGCAGAAAAAAACACGATACGATTGGACAGTAGTAAGGGTACCAGTCTAAGGCTGGCTAAAACATTCCATTCTGGGAACGGGATAGAGAATCAATGAGCGAGGCTAAAGTTCGCGGCGTGGTGCACGTCATTGAAGAAACAAAGACTTACGGCAGCAAGGGCTTTCGCAAACGCCTGATCGTGCTGGAACAGGAAAAAGGCAGCTTCACGAACTACGTACCACTCGAATTCACCAGAGACGACTGCGATTCGGTAGATTCGCTGAATGTGGGTGATGAAATTGAGGTCTCCTATCGACTCAGCGGCCGCAAATGGCAACGTGACGCGACCAGCGAAGTCAAATATTTCCTCAACGCCGAAGCGATTTCATTTTCACCGGTCGGTGGCGGTGGCGGGGGTTCAACGGGTGGAGCAACGAATGACTACTCGCCTCCCGCCTCGGTGAATGACGCCTTTGCCGAAGTCGACGATGACGAACCACCGTTCTAGGGACCGGTCTTGGGGGGGCAGAGCACTGAGGCCGCTTTGCCAGCAAACTTCGATTTGCCGGTGAACCTAGTTTTGTCAACGCGGGTCATCAAAGATGGGTTGCGTTTGCTGCCCGAATCGGCAAGAATTCACGCAGCATTAGGGAGCGGTGGCTGAGTGGTCGAAAGCGCCGGTTTGCTAAATCGGTGATCCGGGCAACTGGATCCGCAGGTTCGAATCCTGTCCGCTCCGCTTTTCGGTGATCTCGTAAGAACACATCCCCGGGTCGCAGCTGTGGCTCGGGTGTTTTTTTTGAAGACATCCTGTTTTGCTGTTATCCGCGTCGATTCCCAGCGGATGCATTAAGAGTAAAAGGCGGAGAATCAATTTCTCTGCGAGTTGAAGGTGTAGCTCAGTCGGTAGAGCAACGGACTTTTAATCCGTAGGTCCTGGGTTCGAGCCCCAGCACCTTCACTCTTTCTTTTCTTCGTTTGGGGTACTTTCGCTTATCGAAAGATGCGCCTCTTGCACCATTACGTTCTTAGTTTTTCGGACAATGATGTTGCATGCTTGCGAACGAATTACGTCACCTCCCCGGGGCGGTCGGCCCAACGATTCAACCACCCAATCGTTGAGTCGGTACAGTGGTTTGTCGCCAATCGACGGCAGGGCAATTCCCGTGACCTCGCGAAGTTGATTTAAGGACACAAATCCACCGGCGATCCAACCATCTCCGGCCCGCACCAGATGCGTGGGAATGCGATCAAACTCATCGTGGATTTCCCCCACTAGCTCCTCGATGATGTCTTCCAACGTGATCATCCCAATGATCAATCCCCCTCGATCTTTGACCAGTGCGATGTGGCTGCGATCTCGGATCAGGCGTTCCAAACAATCAGCAACTGGCAATTCGGAGTCAAACGACCCGAGGGATCGAATTAGCTTGCGAAAAGAAGGCAAATGCGGCGCGAGTCGCAAGTTGGCAACGATGTCTTTAAAATTGACGTAGCCGATGATCCGTTGGGCGTTACCAACCTCGTCGGTTACAGGGTACCGCGTGTGCATGTTTTGATGAGCCGCCACCAAAGCATCGGACAGTGACTGGTCGGCAAACAGCACATCAATATGCTCCGCCGGCAACGCGATATCTTTGACCGGCGTTGAGGAAAGTCGCGAGGCACTCATGATAATGCCCTCTTCTCGCTGCCCGATCAGCCGGGAAATCCGTGCGAAGGCAGCAGCACCATGCAAATCCTGAATGGCCGTTTTGCTCTCGTCATCATCGCCAGAAAGCCCCCCTAGACGCATGATCAACGAGACCGAATTTTCTAGCAACCAGACGGCCGGCTTGACGCTGATAGCGAACCACTCCATGAGTGGCGACAGCGATAGGCAGACCAACTCTTTGTTGCGCAAAGCAAAAACTTTCGGCACCAGCTCACCAAAGACAATCGTCGCCACCGTCAACGGCAAGACCACGCTGGCGATCGCCAGTATCTGAGAAAAACCTGACGGCACGCCCCAGCTGAGAAGGATCGGCTCCACCGATTCTTCCGCACCCGCGCCTCCCGTGGCCGCGGCAATCACGCCAACCAGCGTGATCCCCAACTGCACAACAGCCAAACTACCTTCGATATTGTCTTTCATCCGCGAGGCCACTTCCGCTCCCCGCCTGCCTTCCTGCACCAATCCGTGCAGACGTCCCGAGCTAATTGAGGCGAGCGAAATTTCGTAAGCGGCGAATACGCTGTTGAGGCTGATCATCACAAACATTACAGCCAATTCAAAAGTCCACATATAGTTCCATTCAATGAAGTATCTCAAGCACCCACGATCGCCGCGTCACCATTCACCGCGTCCCCACCATTTAAATCAGTCATAATCAAAGGCTAACATGATTCGCTTCGGCAGCGATGGCCGGCGAGTTTATCGAAGTTCGCCGATCGGTGATGCGGGCGGCAAGCAGATCTTAAAAAAACGACGAAACTAGCGCGATGAATGATTGTGCAGTGCACATCTGTAGTGTTACCTTAGGGGGCATCTCTTCAGTCCACTGCCACGTCACAATCAAAGGTGCAGATCATGGGAATGCAGCTGGAAAAGTACGTGTACCACGGCCAATTCGACAATTCGGGGCGGAATTGCATTCGCGGCGGGTTGGGACTTTTTCGACCGCCAGCCAGTCCGGGAGAAGAGCCAGAAGGATGCAGTGTCACACTTGACCTCGTCGGAAGTTTGCCCGACGAGTGGGCTGGCCGAAAATTTGAATTTGAGATGCCGGAAGAAAACGACGTGAATTTGTTACCGAAACCTGCCGACATGCAGGCTCAACAGGTGGGCCCCTTCGGGACGATACGCTACGTCAATAAATCAGTGCCCAAGCTGGAGAGTCAGCTGGGAGCAGGGAAGGGCAAGGCTGGTAACGACACGGAGCGGTCAACTGAAATGGAGCAAGCAACGGAAATGCGGCCCGTGCTGTACATCGATTGGTTCAGCCAGAACGGCCACATGGTTTTAGAAATTGTCGATCCGTTGATCGAGTTCAAAGATGGCAAACCCCCGATCGCGGCAACTGACGATCGACCAGAGCCAGCGAACGAATCGCATGGTTTGGCTGATCGCGTCGCCGGGCTCACACTTTCGCCCCAAATGATTGAGGCCAAGATTCGCGCGGCGGCCCACGATTATGAAGCAAGTCTGCTCGTGTCGCCGGACGCGGCTAGCGCCGAGGCGTCCTACAAGCTCCCCAGTTGGAGCGAGACCATGCCATCCATTAACGTAGATTTGGGGGCCAAGTTCGACCGTTGGGACGAAATCGCACACGGCACGCATGAGGTTCCCATTCGTGACCTGATTGCAGCCCCACTGCGTCTACCCAAACCGGAAGATTTGCAAAATGAAGAAGAGGCTTGGCAAGCACTCAAAGCTGTCCTAGGTGCCCTGGCAATGTACGGAATCGCCTTCCAAATCTGCGAACACTTTACCGCCCAGAAAACATACGAGCGGATCGTCCAATCAGGACTCAATGAGATCCGCGTCCATCCCAAACTCGTCGAGTCCTCATGGGTGCAATACTACGACACGCACGCACACTGCAAAGCGTGTCAAATTGAAATGGGATTTCTAGATCCAGACGAAGAGGACGACAATTAACCAGAACGATTAACCGTGCGCGCTGGCTACCGTTCCGGTAGCGGTTTTGGCGCTAGCCACTGTTCCTTGCACGGACGCATTCGGTTCAAAACGATCACCGCGGCTAGCGCCATAGCGGCTAACGGGGTTCTGCTTGGTCTTCAATTGTCTCGATGATAATCTTGCCGTTACTTGTTTTCAGATTGATAGCAGCCGGCATCAAATCCCCCTCGCCAACCGTTGTGGTGACCGACTTACCTTGCTTTTCACCATTGATCGTGACTTGACCGTTGCTGGTTTTGGCGGAGAGTTTAGTCTGTGGCCCCCAAAGCGTGAGCTTCAAGCTTCCATTACTGGACTCAAGCCGATTGTCATCGCCCACCAGACCGCCTTTAAAAGTAACCGATCCATTACTGGTCGACGCCCACACGGTGATTGGCACGACCGATTCCACATCGATCGCTCCGTTGGATGTCTCGACATTGACATCTCCCTCAGCACGTTGCACGACAATTTTCCCATTGCTCGATCTTAGCCGCATATTGGCTTGCAAATCGGTCACTTCGATGCCGCCGTTGCTGGTCCCCAGTTGCACGGGCGTCGCTTTGGGAACAACGATAACAAAGGAAACGCTACCAGAGACTTGCCTTAGTCCCTCGACGGAGACCACTAAGTTACCATCCTCTTCCCGCTGCTCGATTGAGATTTGATCTAAGTTGGCCTGCGCCTCTTCCTGAGTGCTCCCTTTAACTTCGATCACGGCTTCAAACTGCAGTTCCTCGACCGCTCCACTGCGAAGCTTAATGCTGCCGTTCCGACCTTCTACAATCAACTGCCCAGTCGGCACGGGGGCTACGAATCGTTCGGTTTGCTGGGCGGAAAACTGGGGACCAAAGCTGATCGTTCCGCAGCCAAGCGGCAGCAGTAAAAGCGAACACACCAGTGCAGAGGAAAAGCAACGTTGCATGATAAATTCCAAGAGTTCAGGTTAGGGCACCCGGGCAATCGCGGTATTGTCAGAGGATTGGTCATTCGCCCGGCAATCGAAAATCTTGGCACCGCAGCCTGCGGAAACTAATTTGCCCGCGGGTGAGCCTGTTCGTAGATGGCTCGCAAATTGGCCGCACTGACATGCGTGTAAATTTGTGTCGTTGCCAAATTGCGGTGTCCCAGCAATTCCTGCACGCTGCGAATATCGGCACCACGATCAAGCAGGTGCGTGGCGAAGCTGTGCCGTAAAGTGTGGGGGCTGGTCCGCGCATCAAGCTCGGCGGCGGCCAAGTGCTTTTCCAACATCCGACCGATGCTGCGAGTGGTCAGGCCGTTACCAAAACGATTGACGAACACTGGCGCTTCGCGGCGATCTTGCCACTGGGCGTGACGCACTCGCACTACTGCGTAACGGCGAATCGCGCGGGCGGCAAATGACCCCAGCGGGCTGATTCGTTCCTTCCGTCCCTTGCCTCGAACGCGGATAATCTGTTGTTCAAAGTCCAGATCATCATCGTTCATGCCCACCAGTTCGCTGACCCGCAGACCGGCAGAGTACATCGTCTCGAGAATCGCCCGATCGCGCAAGCCTTGGATCGACGTCCCGCTGGGAGCGCGGAGCAAACGATTCACTTCCTCGCTGGTTAACACGTGTGGCAATTTGCGAGCTTGGCGTGGATTCCGCAGCGGCTTGGCGGGGTTACTCGAAGCGATGCCTTGACGTTGGGCGAACCGGTAAAAACTCCGCAGCGACGCCAATTTCCTTGCAATCGTAGCCCGCGCGTAGCCGGCTTGCTGGAGAGCTGCTTGGAATTGCCGCAAGTCCTGGGGCGTCAAACTTGCCGCATCAGCCGCTTTCCCACTGTCTTCCTCGAGGTAGTCAACCAGCCCCAGCAGATCTTCACGATAAGCCTTGACCGTCAAAGCGGAGGCATTCCGCTCGGTCGCCAAGAAACGCAAAAATTGACTAATTTCTCGCCGCAATCCACTCTCCCAAAAAGAGTTTCAAGTAACGTCTGGGGATCCCCTCGAGGTCGCATCCAACCCCACCGCTTAACCGCGTGCTTTCAGGGTCGCAGTGAGGCGTTCATCGCCACCTTCTTCGCTGGGTTGCGCGACAGCTTCGCGGATCTTACGGCTCAGTACGGCTGCGTCGTACCAAGTAAAGTCGAGGTCCGGATCGGCCGCAAATCGCCCCAGCGTACGCAGCGTCTCGGTGCGGTTTTCGTCGTCAAACAAAAACAAGTATCGCTGCTCGCCTTTGACCAACGCCAACACATTGACTTCCTTGTCCATTTTGACCTCTTGCGGTAGGTGTCGTCGCCTGTCACCGTTGCTGTGAGTCGAACGGCCATGTTCAACCAACTACCTGTTATATCGGCTGATTGGCCATCTAATAATGAGGTCGCTTTGGTCGCGACCACCACGCATTTCCAGCATTTCGGTAATATGTAAGTAGCAGCAAAAACGGATGAAGTCGTCGCTGCGGTTTAGGTAACCTTGCCAGCCTCCCAACCGCGCCTCATCCATTGCGTAGACGTGATCTGCTAGTTTTTCGGTAAAATCGGGATCATCGCCACGATAGATTCGCGTGTGGCTCATCACCGGTGCGGACTGCGGTAGAGCAGGGGGGGCACCGAGCGGATTGGGCGCGTCGGGAATGAGCCTTGAAGGGTCGGGCCAATCGACGGGTAAGGGAGCCGTCGGTGGCTCCGCTGCGACAATCATCCCCCCACCGCCGAATTCCCCGCCGCTGGGATCGCATTCCTCAGCCGGTATCTCCATCACGGGGAACTCAATCGGCTCCAACTCGATTCGCGTGTCGAACAAGTCATCCGTGGCAACCTCACCGCCGGCCTGCGAGACCGCGAAGGCATCGATCATTTCGGCCTCGGTCATCTCATCACGCGAACCACTTTGGGGACCGACCTCGCGGCTCGGCACAGCAGTCGGCGGTGGCGACGTTTGAGCGGGCGAGCTGGAACCTGCCGGCAAGTTGGGGTCAGTGAGCGAAGGTGTCTGAGTCGCCATTTGCGCTCGCGCGACGGCCAACTCGGTCTCCAACAGAATGCGACGGGGGATTTTCTTCTCCGCCTTCGTGCCCCAAGGCAGGCCGTAACCGGCGGGCACTGGGTGGAAGGCGGGATTCGCCGCGTACCAGCGGGTCGTCATGGCCAACCGCGGTGGGTAATAGGGGTCGTAATCAGTGATGCTGCCAACAACCAGGGCATCGACCCCCATCGCTGCCGCCAGCTCTTGAAAATTAATCCGCCCCCAAGCGATTTGCCCCCGGGGGTCGACCAAATTCATGCCCAAGGCATAGTCTTCGACCATCCCGACGGAGACCCCAATGGGAACAACCTCGAAGCCCGGAACCGCTTGCAGTTCAGCGTAATAAGCTTCTGCGACGTCAATTTGATTGAGCGTCGGTTCATCGCTTTGGTTGAAAAATGGCAGAATTGCCACGCGATGCAACTGCGGCAGGGGATTGTGAAAGCGGGCTCGAGGTCTGGCATCCGGAACCAGGGAACAGCCCCCGGCGAATAGGCCACACAGTAAGGCCAGCAGGGCTAAGGCAAGCTTGCTGCAAGCACTATTGCCGAAACTCGCCCCACACGTCGCGGGTCCCATTTCAAACCGCCAGTCGCTGCGCGCGATGCTGGGTCGTCGATCAATTTTACCACGGCTTGAAAACTTGCAGATCATTGCGGCGATGCCGAATTAGTCAACGGTCTGCGCGTACTCTCTCCGCCCCCTTTTTATGCTTCGGTCTCCAGGGGTACGCAGCTGAAGGAAAAACTTTTTTTTTTCCAAAACCTGGTACTTATCCCCGCCGCCCCCCACTACCGGTGCCGCGAGCGGTAGCCTGCGAACTGCATTCGCGTTGCAGTTAAAGTTACGGTGGTAGCGTCCTGCCAAACGTGTATGGCAAACTTACCGAACTGGGGCGAACGCCCAAGCGGGCCAGATCCAGTAATTGGGCGTGTAAACGCGATATCGCAGCTGCGTATAGGGGTTCGCGGCGATATTTGGACGAGATGGATCGCGACCAGCCCAGGCGTGTGCTTCCAAACGCGCTACCCGCTGGCGTGCCTGCTCCAAAGCGCGGGCTTGGCGGATTTCAGCCGCAGTCAGTGTGACTCGCCCGATCGACTCAGAGGGGCCACCCTCGAGCCGCATCCGCTCGTCACGATCATCATCCGCTTGAACAGCGGTCACGGCCAGCGTGGCCGTCAGCGCTAAAGCAACCAAAAATGTTCTTCCGATCCGCATGATCCTTGCCCTTGAATAAAGCTTTCGAGTCGGTAGGCACATCGTGTCGGGCCTCCGGTGCATAGCTGTTATTCGTCGCTCGCAGCGGCGGGATCTCAGCGAATTGATCCACCTGGCGGGGATGTTCGATTTTTCAGGTCTGGTTACTCCGCTTGTTCCCAAACCGCCAAACAGAGCACCTGTAGCTGTTATCAAGAAGCGACAATCGCGATGGGGCCCCCCTTTGGCTTGAGTGCACATCGCTCTATGATCTGCTAAGGTGTCGTGAGTCCGTGAACTCACGGCGAAACTGCATTCTTCACTTTTGGAGTTTTGGATCGAATGAAGATTTCTGGAATTTTGACGACGATCGCTGCTGCCCTGCTTTGCTGCTGCACCCTCGGCTGCCCACCAGCTGAAGAAGCTGACGCACCCGTGGACACCGCTGTGGAAACACCAGCTGGCGACAACACCACCGAGTGATCGGTAGCGAATCAGTCCTAATCGATAACTTGACTGATTGACTGAACAACATGTTCGACCCTGATTCCCTGCCAGACATGCTGGCGGGGATTCATGGTCGTTTGGGACGTGGTACTTTTGCCCGACCGCCGGTTGCTTTCCTTCCTCCTGCCTGCTTGCGACCGCGTCCTCGCTTGCCCACCGTGGCATCGTTGTCCGATTCGCGTTGGACCTCTGCCAGCGGGCGGCCGATCGAGCCACGCATCCTGACGATGCGATCTCGCAGCTTGCCCGCCCGTTCGAACTCCAGTTCCTCTGCGGCGGCCATCATCTCGCGTTCTAGCTCTTCGATATACTCGAGCGTAACCACTGCGTTATCCTCATCGCGCGCGGCGGCTGCTTGATTTCTGTGTTTCGCCGCATCCTGACCGATACCAGCCCGGATTGTTTTGACAATCGTTTGCGGCGTGATGTTATGTTCCTCGTTGTATTCCTGTTGAACTTTACGACGTCGCTCCGTCTCGTCGATCGCCGCTCGCATCGAATCGGTAATCCGATCGGCGTAGAGGATCACGTGGGCGCGAACGTTACGGGCGGCCCGTCCGATTGTCTGTATCAGACTCGTTTCGCTGCGGAGGAACCCTTCTTTATCGGCATCCAGGATGGCGACTAGCGAAACTTCAGGCAGATCCAAACCTTCACGCAGCAAGTTCACACCGATCAAAGCATCGAAAGCCCCTTCCCGCAAATCTTGCAACAGCTCAACACGCTCGAACGCATTCAACTCGCTATGCAACCAGCGGCAGCGAACATTTTTATCTTGCAAGAAACTCGTCAGATCCTCGGCCAAGCGTTTGGTCAGGGTGGTCACGAGCACGCGCTCATTACGTTCGGTGCGATTGCGAATCTCCGCCAGCAGATGGTTGACTTGGCCCCGCGCGGGCTCGACAGAGATCACGGGATCTAGCAAGCCGGTGGGACGAATAATCTGCTCAACCACCTCCCCTTGGGTCCGTTCCAGTTCATACTTTGACGGCGTGGCCGAAACAAAAACAATTTGCCGCGTGCGAGCCTCCCACTCTTCAAATTGCAAGGGGCGGTTATCAAGCGCGCTGGGCAAACGAAAGCCATGGTTGACCAGCGTCATTTTCCGACTTCGGTCCCCAGCATACATGGCTCGCACTTGGGGCACCGTGACATGCGACTCATCCACAAACGTAATGAAGTCCTTGGGAAAGTAGTCGTACAGCGTGTCGGGCGTGGCCCCCGGTTGCTTGCCCGACAAGGGACGGCTGTAATTCTCAATTCCCGGACAATGCCCAACCTCTTGCAGCATTTCCAAATCGTAATTTGTTCGCGCTTCTAAACGCTGGGCTTCGAGCAGTTTGCCTTCGCCCCTGAATTTTTCCAGCTGCTCAGTCAATTCGTCCCGGATCGTGCGAATGGCACTTTGAATCCGATCTTCGGGCATCACAAAGTGTTTGGCCGGATAGATATAGACCTCATCGAGCGTCTCGATAACTTCACCGGTCAGCGGCTTGATTGCCGAAATCTGCTCGACCTCGTCACCCCACATCTCAATCCGATAAGCGAACTCTTCGTAGGCCGGCCACAGCTCGATGCAATCACCTCGCACGCGGAATTTGCTCCGCTCGAAGGAAACGTCATTCCGCTCGTATTGGATATCGACTAATTTGAGCAGAAAGTGATCACGTCGCGTCGTCTCACCCTTTCGCAGACCGACCACCAACTGGCGATAGTCCTCCGGAGACCCCAAGCCGTAGATGCTGCTGACGCTAGCAACGATCACCACATCGCGACGGCTGACCAAGGAACTTGTCGTTGCCAACCGCAGCCGATCGATCTCTTCGTTGATCGACGCATCTTTTTCAATATAGACGTCGCGCTGCGGAATATAGGCTTCCGGCTGATAGTAGTCGTAATAGCTGACAAAATAGTGAACCGCGTTCTTAGGAAAAAACTCTTTGAACTCTGAATAGAGCTGCGCGGCCAACGTCTTGTTGTGGCTCAACACCAATGTGGGCCGCTGGACCTGTGAGATCACATTCGCCATCGTGAATGTTTTTCCCGTTCCGGTTGCTCCCAACAAAACTTGAGCCGCTTTGCCGGTTTGAAATCCGCGGACCAGCGACGAAATTGCCTCCGGTTGATCACCGGCGGGGGGGAAAGGGGAATGGAGCTCAAACCCGGCGGGCATCGTGGTGGTTGCAGGCATCAGGCGTTACATCAATTTGTTGTTCGGCGAAATTTATTAATAAGAAGCGTTCAATTCGAGCAAATAGGGCCGCAGTTGCGCCAGCCGCCGCGGCCCGATACCGTCAACCTGATCAAGTTGCTCGAGGTTGCGAAACGGGCCGTTGGCGTCACGGTAGCTGAGAATCCGTGCTGATAAACCGGGACCAATGCCGGGTAGCAAACACAATTCTAAAGCCGTCGCTCGATTCAGGTCGACCGCCAACCGAATCTCGCTCGGCACGGCGTTCGAGTTTTCCCTGCTGACTCGCTCTGCTAACTGCTGCTGACCAGCCCTGAATTCCTGCTGACCAGTCGCTGGCAACTGCCGCCCCGCACCATGATAAACAGCCAAGCAGACCAACAAGCAGGATGCTGCGGCGATCACCCACTGGCGAGCGAGCCAACGCGGCGCTAACGGACTGACCGCGCTATTTTCGTCATTCCTGCGAGCATCCATCGAACGCTTATCCTTTCGCCAGAGGCGAACATGCCGGCCAGCCCTTTTCCGGCCAGCCCTTTTCCGGCCAGCATCCAGATGCCCTGATGATCGCGATTATGCTATTCTGACGCAAGCGACCCAGCCTCCATAGTCTGCCCCCCGTCGGGAGCGGCATTCCTTTCCGCGTCCGCTTGCCACCATGACGCTAGAGCCCATGAATCGAGACTTCAATCCAGTCCTCGCCGACGGTTTGTTAGAAAATGACTTGAAACGCCTAATCACCTTGGGCAGTGACGAAGATCTGCACGCACTGGGGGATGTGACGACCCTGGCGACAGTGCCCCCATCAGCTAGCGGAGATTGCGTGGTAACGGCCCGCCAAGCAGGCACCGCCGCCGGTTTGGTGACGGTGCCATGGATGATCGAAGCGCTCGGATACGACTTGGAATTTCGCAGCGAACTGCATGACGGTCAAGCATTCGAGGCGGGCCGCTCGTTGGGTGTGCTGCGGGGGCCAGCTCAGCAAATTTTGACCGCCGAGCGGCTAATTCTGAACATGCTATCGCGGCTATGTGGCGTGGCCAGCTTGACCGCGGCTTACGTGCAACGCTTGGGAAATAGCCCAGCGCGGTTGTACGACACGCGAAAAACGACCGTCGGCTGGCGTCGCCTGGAAAAGTATGCGGTCCGCTGCGGTGGCGGCCATAACCACCGGACCGGGCTCTACGACGCCATTTTGATCAAAGATAACCATCTCGCCTTGGCTCGGCAGGCTCAAGCCGACGAGACTGGCGATTCCCAACCGCAAGGCAGCGTGGCCAACCCCGCCGGGGCCATTCGGCAAGCTCGCCATTATATCCAACAACTCGGCGCCGCGGCGGCCACGATGATTATCGAAGTCGAAGTCGACACGCTCAGCCAACTCGAGCAGGCGTTGAGCGAATCGCCCGACATCGTGCTGGTCGACAACTTCAGTTTACCGGAGCTTCGGCAAGCAGTGGCCTTGCGCGACCAACTGGCCCCGCAGGTTTCCCTGGAAGCCTCCGGGGGCATTTCCTTGGAGACGATCGGAGCAATCGCTCAAACCGGTGTAAACCGCATCAGCTGCGGAGCGATCACCCACCAAGCGACTTGGTTGGACCTGGGATTAGATTGGCTGGACTCCAGAGCAAGCTAGGTTTGGGGGTCATCCCTGCGAGCACCTCACTGAACATTACTGACGCCAGCTTGGCAACAGCCGAGGTGCCGACGGGTGCTCCGTTCGGTACTCGCCCATTCGCGCCCCCGCATCACCACCTGAAGTTTTATGCCAAGTCCAGGTATCATCCGACTGCAACGTTCGATCTGGGACTTTCTCCAACCGACCGCCGATGCGTTATGCATTTACGGGGCGATGTGGTTGGTGAATATGTTGGCTCGAGGCTACGTCGAAGTCGCAGCACATTTTGTGGCCGTCACGGCGGTCGTGGTGTTTCTGCTCGCCGGCCAATTGACCGGCTTGCATCGACGTTGGTCAACGCTCACCAGCAACCAAGAATTCCTGTCGATTGTGGGCACTTGGCTGCTGACGCTAGTGACGTTGGCGATGATCGGTTTTGTCACCCGTTACACCGAAGTCTTTGCCCGCTCGGTGCTAGTGACTTGGGCTGTCTTGGCTCCCACCGGTATCGGCTTAGCCCGCATGCTGCTGCTGGTCACACGCGAATATTTTCTCAAAAACGGAATTGGTGTCCGCCGCGTGGGCATCGCCGGCATGAACACCCTCGGTGTTCAGATCGCAGAAAACATTCGCGCCGAACCAGGCCTGGGGCTGAGCCTCTACGGCTTTTTCGATGATCGCGGCAGATTACGGAACACCGAACAACCCGAAGACTTGCTGGAGCTGTCGGGATCACTCCGAGATCTCGTCGACGCGGCGATCAACCATCAAGTCGACATTGTGATGATCACCTTGCCGATGCGGGCTGAATCTCGCATTCGCTTTGTCTTGGATCAGCTCAGCAATTCAACGGTCTCGGTTTATATCGTGCCTGACTTTTTCGTCTTTGAACTCTTGCACTCGCGTTGGACATCAGTGGGAGGTTTGCCGGCGGTCAGCGTTTTTGAAAATCCACTCTACGGAGTCGACGGCGCGTTGAAACGAGCGGTCGACGTGGGGCTCAGCCTCTGCGGCTTGCTGGTCGCCGGGCTACCAATGCTCGTCATTGCACTCGCGGTCAAACTAACTTCCGCCGGGCCGGTATTTTTTCGCCAACGCCGCTACGGACTGGACGGGCAAGAAATCCGCGTCTGGAAATTTCGTTCGATGCGAGTTTGCGACGACGGTGGAACAGTCAAACAGGCTACCAAGGGCGACCCCCGGGTGACGCGATTGGGCGCATTCCTGCGTCGCACCAGCCTGGATGAACTTCCCCAATTGTTTAACGTTTTGGAAGGCTCGATGTCGTTGGTTGGCCCGCGGCCGCACGCCAACGCACACAACGAGCAATATCGTGGCTTAATTCGCGGCTACATGCTGCGTCACAAGGTGAAACCGGGAATCACCGGATTGGCCCAAGTCTCAGGCTGTCGCGGCGAAACCGATACGATCGACAAGATGCAGCGGCGGGTCGAGTGGGACCACCGCTACATTCGCCAATGGTCGATCTGGCTCGACCTGAAAATTCTTACCAAGACGCTGCTGGTCGCTTGGCGGCAACCAGAAGCATACTAACGCCACGAGTTGACCAAGCGTACCAATCAAGCCAACGGGCGCCGCCTGCTGTATTGCGGTTTTGCTGGCGGCGGCCCGCAAACTACTTTCGGCTAGTTAATTACTTGCGGCCAGCAAACTACTTGCGGCTCATCGCTTCCACAACCGCTTTGCCCATATCGGCCGGCGTGGGGGCGACGGAGATGCCTGCTTCCTCGAGCGCGGCGACCTTTTCAGTTGCCGTCCCCTTGCCACCGCTGATGATCGCTCCGGCGTGTCCCATCCGTTTACCGGGAGGCGCTGTGCGTCCAGCGATAAAAGCGGCAACCGGTTTGGTGATATGTTCCTTGACAAAGGCGGCGGCTTCTTCTTCGGCCGAACCACCAATTTCACCAATCATCAGAATGGCTTCGGTCTGATCATCTTCTTGGTAGAGCTTGAGCAGATCGATGTAGTTCGTGCCCACGATTGGATCGCCGCCCAAGCCAACGCAAGTGCTTTGCCCCAGCCCGAGGTTGCTGGTTTGCCACACCGCTTCATAGGTCAGCGTCCCACTGCGACTCATCACACCGACTTTGCCGACTTGGTGAATGTAGCCCGGCATGATACCGATCTTGCAACCGCCGGGCGTGATCAGCCCGGGGCAGTTAGGGCCGATCAGAACTGAGTTGCTGGCCCGCACTTTTTGGTAGACACGGACCATATCGAGCACTGGCACCCCTTCGGTGATGGCAGCGATGACTCGGATCCCGGCATCGACCGCTTCGAGAATCGCATCCGCGGTGAAGGGGGGAGGAACAAAAATCATGGTCGCATCGGCACCCGTGGCGGCGACCGCTTCTTCGACGGTGTCGAAAACAGGCAACCCCTCGGCTGTCTGCCCGCCTTTACCGGGAGTCACGCCCCCGACCATCTGCGTGCCATACTCCTTGCACCCGCGGGTGTGGAACGAACCGGCACTTCCAGTAATTCCCTGGCAGATTACTTTTGTATTTGCGTCAACCAGAATGGACATAAGTCAATAATCCGTGAATTGGTATGTTGCGGCGGCTGGGCGCCACAGGAAATCGAATCATGCCGACAGCCAAGGTCGGCAAAAAGGGAATCAAAGGAGTGAACTACTGAATTGCGGCGACCACTTTTTCAGCCGCATCGGTCAAATCGTTGGCGGTGATGATATCGATATCGCACTCAGCCAACATTTTGCGTCCCTCTTCAACTTCAGTCCCTTCAAGACGCACGACCAGGGGCACGTTAAAGCCGACTTGCTTGCCAGCTTCGATGATCGCCGAGGCGATCGTGGTGCAGCGGGCGATCCCACCGAAGATGTTCACCAGCACTGCCTTGCAGTTCGGATCGGAAAGCAGAATCCGGAACGCTTCGGTAACTTGCTCCGTGTTGGCTCCTCCACCGACGTCCAAAAAGTTAGCCGGCTGGCCACCGTGATACTTGATAATATCCATCGTCGACATTGCCAAACCGGCACCATTGACCAAGCAGCCAATGTTTCCTTCCAGCTTGACGTAGCTCAACCCCGTGTCGGCGGCTCGCACCTCGGCGGGATCTTCTTCAGATAAGTCCCGCAGCTCCTTCAGCTCACCATGGCGATAGAGCGCGTTGTCGTCGAAAGTCACCTTGGCATCGAGCGCGATCATCGCCCCCTCACCGGTGATCACCAACGGATTGATCTCCAGCATCGCACAGTCCAACTGAACGTAGGTGCGGCAAACTGCCTTCATAAACGCTTCGGCCGAGCGGACCGTCTTACCTTCGATGCCCAGCTTCTTGCAGATTTTTCGAACTTGGAAACTTTCCAAGCCGATCGCCGGGTCAAAGTGTTCTTTGAGGATCTTCTCGGGCGTTTCCGCGGCAACTTCCTCAATCTCCATGCCACCCTCGGAGCTGACCATCAACACTGGCATGGCAGTTTCACGGTCTAACACAATGCCGAGGTACAATTCGCGAGCAATATCGCAGCCTTGCTCGATAAAGACTTGGTTGACCGTCTGGCCTGGCTCACCCGTTTGAATTGTGACCAAGTGATTACCCAACAATCGACTGGCCACTTCCCGCGTCTCTTCGGCGCTGCGGACTAATTGCACGCCGTGTTGCTGAGGATGCTCGGTGATCGTTCCCTTGCCTCGCCCGCCGGCGTGAATCTGCGCCTTGATCACGGCTAACGAACCGCCCAGCTGCTCGAAAGCGGCTGCCGCTTCGTCCGGCGTGCGGGCCACATGCCCATCTAAGACTGGCACACCGGCCTGACGAAATAACTCTTTGGCTTGATACTCGTGGATCTTCATCCGGTAATTCCCGCAGTGACACCGTGGTCATCGTGAAGCGACTGGTCAGCTCAAAAAAACGAGCGACCAACGTGACGTTCCCCCCTCAACCACTCCAAAATGAAGGAGCGCTACCGAGCGGGTTGCGAGATTATAGAACCGGAGAAATCGGCATTAAAGGTGGGGAGCGGCAAACAAAACGCCTGACGGGCAATTTAACCCTCACAGTTTACCTGCAATCGGACTGCGAAGCCGAGTATTGCAGCCGCGGATCATCCAATCCCAAGCGTTTCATTTTTTTGTACAGCGTGGTGCGATTAATTTCTAGTTCCTCAGCCGTGGCAGCTCGATTCCAATCGTTTCGCCGCAAGGCCTCGAAAATGATCTGCCGTTCCGGCTCCTCCAAGGCATCGCGAAGACTTTGCGGCTGACTGATCCAACTCGCCCTATCCGGCTGGTCAGCGCCGCCGACTTGCTCGCCAATTTGATTACCGGGCGGTTTTCCAGCCTGCGTATTACCAGCTGCCCAGTATCCTTGCCCGCCGAGCGGTGGGGCGACGGAAAACTGTGTGGCGGAACTTGCACCGCCGCTGATTTGTGGTGGCAAATCGGCGACTCCCAACACCGGTTCCCGAGCCAACAACACGGCCCGTTCAACCACGTTTTCCAGCTCGCGAACATTTCCCGGCCAAGCGTATTGCTGCATGCAGGCGATCGCCTCGCGATCGAACCCTTCAATTTCCTTGCCAGCATCTTCAACCGCTTTCCGCAAGAACTGATCGACCAACAAGGGAATATCCCCGGCTCGTTGACGCAGCGCCGGCAACTCGATGTTGATCACGTTGACGCGGTAATAGAGATCCTGGCGAAATCGCCCCTCTTGAACCGCTTGGGCTAAATTTTCATTCGTTGCCAAGATGACCCGCGTGTCGACCGTCTCAGTGACTTCCCCCCCCACTTGCTCAAATTGCAACTCCTGCAACACTCGCAACAACTTGACTTGCATCGCCGGGGTGGCGGTGGCGATCTCGTCGAGAAACAGCGTCCCCTTGTCGGCCAACTTGAATTTGCCCGTCTTGTTGACCGTCGCTCCAGTAAAAGCGCCCGCCACGTGACCAAACAACTCACTCTCTAGCAACGACTCCGGCAAGGCGCCGCAGGCAACTTCGACGAACGGCTTGTTGGCCCGATTGCCGCGGCGATGAATCGCTCGCGCAATCATTGATTTACCCGTACCATTCTCTCCAGTGATCAAAATCGATGCCCGTGCATCGGCCACGCTGTCGATCAAATCAAAAACTTTTAGCATCCGGTAGTCATGCCCCAAAATTTGGTCGCTACCGAACTGACGCTCTAATTGCTGCTTAAGATCCGCATTCTCCGCCTCGATGCGGCGGTGCGCAAGCGCACGATCAATCGCCAAGGAAAGCTCCTCGTCAATCATCGGCTTGGTCAGCAAATCGAAAGCACCCGCCCGCACCGCCTCAATTGCCGTCTCTGGGGTGGCATATCCGGTTACCACCAAAATCTCACATTCTGGCTGTTGTTGTCGCACAAAAGGAATTAATTCAAAACCATCTCCGTCCTCCAGACGTAAATCTGTTATGACCAGATGGTAGGGGTGCTGCCCAAGACAACTACGGCCCTCCGCGAGCGAGCCTGCGACGTCCACGTGCATTCCCTGCTTAACCAACCACTGTGCCATGGATTCGGCGAGGTGACGATCGTCGTCGACAAGCAAGAGATGCGGGGTTTCTGGCATTTGAAGAGGCTGTGGCAAGGGAACTGCGGAACGGAATCAGCAGCCGGAAATGCGGAGCGTCGATTGCGTCGTGTGTCTGTGCGGCGATTGTCTGCCTCCAGTATTTAGGTTGCGGAAATTAAACGGTCAAAGTTTGTCCCAAGTTAGTCTGCGGGCAATCGCGACGGAATGAGTACACCCCGCCGGTGTAACTCGCAAAATCCGACCGCAGACGACATATTTGCGCCATCCGTTGCCATTTGCGCATAATGACTTGTGGGTTTTCTACTGCATATTTATAGGTAGTGGTCCCGCTAATTGAGGTGCTTCGCACGCCTTTGTGTCCGCACCGCCCACCCCCCCAACGAAGCGGGTCGCCCTTTGGCGAACCGCGCGTTAAGATTATCAACCTTCAGGTAGATAAATAAATGAGGTTTCGATGACGTTAAAACTTTTGATTGTGGACGACCATGAAGTCGTTCGACGAGGCATCAGCGATTTGCTCAGCGGCTCTGAGCTTGAAATCGTGGGCATCCTCGATGACGGCCAACAGGTCGTTGAAGAAATAAACCGGCTCTCTCCCGATGCCGTGCTGCTCGACGTGAGAATGGCTCAAGTCGACGGCCTGGCAGCTCTCGATCAAGTGCGCCGGGAATTTCCCGATTTGCCCGTCGTGATGTTCAGCAGCTACGACAATCCCACCTACATCGCGCGATCCGTGGCCCTCGGGGCCAACGATTTTGTGCTGAAAGGGGATTCTCGCGACCACATCGTGGCGGCAGTTCGACGCGCCGCGGAAAAGCAAACTCCCAATGCGGACAGTTTACTCAGCCGTACGCGACAAGCCATGGACTCCAGCGGCAATCCATCCGCTGATACCTACGACTTGCCGCTGACAGCCCGTGAATTGCAAGTTCTTCGCCATATCGCCCTCGGCTTGAGCAACAAAGAAATTGCCCAGTCGTTGTCGATCAGCGTTGAAACCGTCAAAGAACACGTGCAGAACATCCTCCGCAAATTGAATGCGGCAGATCGCACCGACGCGGCGGTTCGAGCGGTGAAACTGGGCGTCGTCTAGAGCCCAATCTTTAGTACCGTTTGACGCATCACGGTCAAGCAAAAAAAATAACCAGCAGTCTCGGAGTTGCGATCGCAACTCCCGGATTGCTGGTTTTTTATGTCGTATTTCTGTATGCGGCGTTTCTCGTTACGCGGCATAAAAAAACAGCCCACCTGCAACGCGGGCGAGCTGTTCATATTTTGATCAATCAAACAATAACTTGCTCATTCAGCCAATGCCGATCAAACCGTCTGGACTCAGTCCCACCACCAGACGTTGTCCGCCTGGGGAGCGATCTCGGCACGCGGCTTGACCAAATCTCCCGCCTCATCTTGTCGCAAGGTCTCAGCGTTTAGAGCCCGCTTGGGCTGCAAGGCGACGCCCCCGCCGAGCGGTGTTAGCAAGGTGTTCCCTTTCCAAACTGCATTGACGGCTGTCTCCACCTGATGGGGCGCGGTGTGCGTTTCCACTGGCAACCGAGCTTCGTCAAGCAACAATGCCATGTCCCAACCAGCTTGCGTCGCGTAATCTTGCTGCTGAATAAACGCTGCCGCAATCGAAATGTCAAAAAGATTTCGCATTTGAGCGTAAACCGGCACCGCGGCGGCAATCTCAGCATATCGCTTGGTAAAGTCAGCACAGAACTGTTGGCTGGCCCGGTTCACACGCCCGCGAGCTTGTCGTTCTCCCTGAGCGTTAACCAATTCAGAGGCACCCACCAAACGCACGGCATTGCCATCCAAGCCCATTCCCAAACCATCTTGGCTGACCGTCACGCACTGATAATCAGGCTCGAAATACCAACGCTCCATCGCTCCGGCCGCACCGGGAGTGCCAGCCGATCGCTCGGTATAGCTCAACATTCGCAGCGGCAAACGCTCCAACCCAATGCCGATCAATTTCATCCGGTAATCGGCTTCCACTAATACTTGAGCGAAGTGCGTCGTCGCCGGCACACCCTTTACTGAAACAGTCTGTAAACCCAAATTTTCCTTGAGGATATTCGCCAATCGTGCCTCACCGCCTGGACGTACCATGCCGACCTGAGCCAAGGCTCGGTTCAATCGTTGCAAACCTTCCTCCGTGGGATCAATCGAGACGCTGATCACCCCCACACCACGCTGGTTGGGCGGATAAGCCCGCAAGGCAGTGACGACGTCTTCCAACAACACGGTCGGCATCCCACTATCAATTCCTCGCACGCGCCCCGATGGATCGGCAAAGAAACCTTCTGCCGGCCCGGCCAACACAATGTCGCCGGATTCCGGATAGAAGAAGACGTAGCGAACAGCCGTTAATCCAGCCATCGCTTGCATTTCGGCGGTCGGTTGCTGCCCCTGCTGCAATTTCGCGGCCAAAGCGGCTTCGAGACGATTGAGTGAAACTTTTCGCAGCTTGCTGCTGGTGGCTAATTCGGCTCCCAATTGACGGCGAGCCGCTTCCAACCGCTGGCGATCAATCCGCCCATCGACTTGGCGAACTTTCAAGACTCCGTCAGGATTAATTTCCACACCGGCAATCGGTTGGTTAAATACCTGCGCGGTGGCCGTGGTCGTCTGAACCAATACGGCGAGTCCTACCATCAACAGGCAGGCGGCGTGACGAATCATCAACGATTTCATGGCTTTGAGTTTCTCGGTCTGGACCAGCGGGCAATGGATTGGCCCTGTTCGATTAGATACGTCGAGACGCCCTCCAACGGGAACGCCTCAAACTCGGTTCCGGCCTTCCACAGTAATCCAAGGAATGCCGATCTACAACAAACTAGTGAAAGTAGGCAACTTCTTCGGCGATTTTCCGATGAATTTAACGGCCAACCAACACGCAAAGTGAACAAATATATCGTCAAAAAAGCCGCCGGCCCCTCGCCGCGGGCGACCTGCCATCCCCAACAGGTAAGCCGACTCCATAACTGGGACATCTATCCTTAACTGGCTATCCTCAACAGCCTGTTCCCATCACCCACAAACTGTCAGGCCCGCGAGCGTGATTTACCGCCACTCCGCTCACCACCTCCCAGCTTGGGTCGATTAAACAACAGCCGACAGCCATCCTCGCCCAACAATTCCTTCAAACGCCGCTGCAACTCGGAACTAACCTCTACGGCGTAACGCCCACTTCGCAAGTGCACCAGCGAGCCGTCCTGCATCTTCATGCTGAACATCAACTCCTGCTTGCCGGGATAACCGCGTAGAATTTCGCGAATTTGCGACAAAAAGCTCGACTGCTGTTGCTCCGGTTCGAGCACCAGCCGCAACCCGCGGGTAAACCGGTTTTCCAATTCGTCCAGCGGCGTCAGATCATTGATCATCAAATTGACTTCGTCGCTGCCACCCCGCTTATCCACCGTCGCCCGCGCCAACAGCACCGCATCCGGCTGAATTGCTTCGCCGATCTCGGCAAACCCGGAAGGCCAGAGAATACAGCGGACAGCCCCCTCCATATCCTCCAAATCAAAGTTGGCATATTTGGTGGGAGCTCCCGGCTTGCCATTCTTGGTGTGCGCCATCTTAATCGAACCGATCATCCCCCCGACGATCACTTCAGATCGATCCTTGACCTTGACCAATTGGTCAGTGGTGTGCGTGCGGAACGTGGCCAGACGAGCTTCGAATTCCGCCAAGGGGTGGCTTTCTAAGTAAAACCCCAAGACTTCTTTTTCCGCCAGCAGTTTTTCTTTGTCATCCCATTCAGGAATATCGGGCAGCGCCACGACCGTCGGCTGATCATCCTCCTCTTCCTCAAGATCGCCAAACAAGCTGGCCTGGCCGCTGCGTCGATCGGCCAAGGCGGAGGCACCACTTTGCAGCGCCCGGTCAACGACGGCCGTCAACTGCGAACGCCGCGCCCCGAAGCTATCCATGGCCCCCGCCTTGATTAACGTCTCAATCGCCGAGCGGTTGCATGAATGGGGGTCGACCCGCTCGCAAAAGTCAAAGATATCTTTGAAGGGCCCATCTTTCTGCCGCGCTTCACTGATGGCGATCGCCGTGGAACCGCCGCAACCTTTAATGGCCGACAAAGCAAAAAAGATCTTGCCGTCCTTGACCGTGAAGAATTTGTCGCTGTGATTGACATCAGGATTGACAATCTCAATCCCCATGCGCTCACAATCCTCCATGTGCTCAACTAATCCATCCTTGCGTTTGAAGTTCCGCGCATCGATGTCGCTGCAGAGCAGGGCGGCCATAAATTCGACCGGATAATGAGCTTTCAAATAAGCGGTCTGATAAGCCACCAAGGCGTAAGCCGTGCTGTGGGACTTGTTAAAGCCGTAACCAGCAAACTTGGTGATCAGCGTCCAAATATCCTCGGCCTCGTTGGCCTTTAGACCATTGGCCACGCTCCCTTCAATAAACTTTTCGTGATTGGCATTGATCAATGACTCTTTCTTTTTACTGATCGCCTTAATACACGTGTAAGCTTTCGCCAGCGGAATACCACCGAGGCGATTAATAATCCGCATCACCTGCTCTTGATAGACCATGATCGAATTGGTCTCGCTGAGCACATCCTCGAGCACCGGGTGCTTATACTCTGGTTGCTGGCGACCATGCTTAATATTCACATAGTCATCGACCATGCCGCCCTCGAGCGGCCCAGGTCGATAGAGCGCATTGGTGGCGATAATGTCAGTGAACTGGTCGGGCTTCATCCGTTGCAGCAAGTCCCGAATCCCCCCGGACTCGAGCTGAAAAACCCCTTTGGTTTCTCCCCTCTGGAGCAACTCGTAAGTCGGTTTATCGTCGAGGGGAAATTTTAGCGGATCGACCCGCACGCCAGTGGTTTGCTCGATCAGCTCGACCGCTTTGCTGAGGATGGTCAGGTTTCTCAGCCCCAGAAAGTCCATCTTCAGCAACCCGGCTGCCTCGACATCATTCATCGACCACTGGGTAATGATGTCTTGTTTGCCCGGCACGCGGCCAATCGGGACATACTCGTCGAGCGGCTTGTCGGCGATTACCACCGCCGCGGCATGCGTGCCCACGTTCCGAGCTAGGCCTTCGATCTTCATCGCCAAGTCGAGCATTTCCCGAACTTCGCCATCACCCTCGTAGGCATTGCGCAGATCGTCGCTTTTCTCCAAAGCTTTCTTGATGGTGATCTTCAGCTCGTCGGGCACCATCTCGGTGATCTGATTGACGCGAGCCAGCGGCAACCCCAACGCTCGCCCCACATCCTTGATCGCTGCCCGCGCAGCCAACGTACCAAACGTGCCGATCTGACAAACGTTGGCATGCCCATATTTATCCTTGACATACTGGATTACCTCACCACGGCGATCCTTCTCAAAGTCAATGTCGATATCTGGGGGTTCTAAGCGACTTTCATCCAAAAACCTTTCAAACAACAAGTCATATTCCAAGGGGCAAACGTGCGACATATAGAGGGCATAACAAACAATCGCCCCCACGCCGCTGCCCCGGGCTGTTGCCCAAATGCCATTTTGCCTGGCATGTTCGACAAAGTCCCACACGATCAAGAAGTAAGTCGGATAACCTAATTTCTCGATCACCCCCAATTCGCGCTCAAGCCGAGCCATCACCTCTTCCGACAGCTCGCCATCGATGATCCGCTGCTCATTCCCCTCGTATCGCTCTTTTAATCCGGCGATACACAGTTCACGCAGGTAATCGAGTGGTTTTAATTGCCGGGGACATTCAAAATTGGGGAAATAGTGTTTACCCAACTCCAGATCGATGTCGACCGAATCGGCAATCTCCTGGCTTCGCGAAACGGCGTGTTCCAAGCCAGGAAATTTCTCATACATTTGCTCGGGAGTGCGGAGAAAATATTGATTCCCGTCCATCTTCATGCGGGAAGTGTCGGTGCGAAAACGCCCCGTGTTAATGCACAGCATCACATCCTGGGCTTCCGCGTCTTCCGGATCGACATAATGCGTATCGCTGGTAGCCACAACCGGCAGCCCCATACGATTAGCGATATCCACCGCACCGGCCAGTTGCTGGCGCTGGATATCAACACCATTGTTCATGATCTCAACAAAATAGCGTTCACCAAACAAACGCTGGAACCAACCAGCCACATCGCGCGCTTCCTGTTCTACTTCCGCGGTGTCAATCCCTTTCAACACCGCGCGGCTGAACTCGCTGCTGACACATCCTGAGAGACAAATAATGCCCTCGTGGTGCGCCTCCAAAAGCTCTTTGTCGATGCGGGGTTTGAAGTAAAACCCCTCCAGCATGGCGGCCGATGCCAATTTGACCAAGTTCTTAAAACCAGTGCGGTTTTGCGCCAGCAACGTCAGGTGGTAACTGGCGTCACGACTGCTACCCGCACCCCCTTTGTCAAACCGACTCCCCGGTGCAATATAAGCCTCGTAACCAATGATCGGATTGATCCCGCCCTCTTTGGCTTTGCGGTAAAACTCCAGCGCCCCGTGCAAATTGCCGTGATCAGTCAGCGCCAAAGCGTTCATGCCGTGCTCGCCGCATCGCTTGACCAGCTTGTCGATTGACCCCGCCCCGTCGAGCAGACTGTAGTGGCTGTGGCAATGAAGATGCACAAACGGGCGGGTCGCGGCAACGATTTCTGTGGACAAAGCAACCATCCTGGCGATGAGGAAAGGCGAAGTTACGGTCGCCCCCCAGCATACACCTCGCCCCCGCACCCTTTCCAGCCTCTCCGTGGCCTCTTTACGAGCCTCAAGATAACCCCCGCGTGTAGGGCGCCAGAACTTTGGGGCCACATCGTGTTTTTAGCCCCCCAGCAGCCTCGATGGAGTGAGCGAGTTGCTAATGCGGCCACTCGGGGTCGGCAATTTTTCGCACCATGGTGCCCAAGCGAGCTTGAGCATCGAGCAGACGCTGCCAACCGGCCAACGGCAGATTCACGTTTCCGCTGGGGTCGTCAATCTTGCCCTGTTCAATCAGCGCTTGCAGTCGACTCTGCAAATATTCCAAAATCTCGCACAGCTGGGCCGCTTGGCCAGGGGTTAAGTTGTCTGGAATCTGGGGCGGTTCGACCATCCCCAGCAAAGCCAACGAATTCTGGCTGGGTTGTTGATTTAATTCGCTTTCGAAAGCAGAGGAACTTTCGGAGGCCGCAGTCACGTCTCGCGTCACCGTTCGCTCGCCGCTGGAATTTGGCTGCAGACTGGCCACTCGATCCGCAATTTCGGCGTCCGAGCCAATCCGCACCAAGCTGCGGCCAACAGCCACCACGTCGCCAAATCTGAGAATCCTCAACTGGCATTCCTGACCATTCACTTTGGTCCCATTCGTGCTATCCAGATCGGTCAGCACGATGCGATCACTGTCTTGTTGAATTTTTAAATGACAGCGACTAACCCGTTCGTCGTTTAATTGAATCGAGTTTCCTTCCTCGCGACCAATGGTGATTGGCGTCGGCAAATCGCGAAACACTCGTCCACGGTCCGCTCCCTGCAGTACGGTTATCGTTACGCGACCCATCGCTGGCGAAGCCTCGTCTGAGAAAAATACGAGTCTGAAAAGTCTTTGCGTCTGCCGTGCCCAGGGGCAAGCTAAAGGATAGTCGGCCGGTTAGCCATCGATACTTTCGTTGGAAAAATTTCTGCGAGCTGGTCTTTTCGCGAGCATCACCCAGGCCAGGCGGGCTCTTCTTTCCTCCGGACATTTATTATAGCCTTTGCACAGACTACCATTATGGTGCTCAGTTTACAGCATCCAGCACCACACATTGGCCCAGAATTTTCGGTAACATACGAAATTGACCTGAACCAATCTTTACCACCCGTTTCGAGTCACCACCACAGTATCTCAAAGGACAACGTCATGCGTTTTACCGCCCCCCTCTGTCTCACCCTGGCCGCCTTTCTGACGCTCGGCTGCGAACCGGCCGCCGATGTGGACACCCCCGATGCCGCTGCCGACACCGCCACGCCCGATGGCAGCACCCCGCACACAGCGGACGATGTTCCCGGCGATGCTCCCCAAGATGACCTATCCAGCGCTAACGAAAGCTACCCCTTTGACTTTAAATTAACAAGCGTTGGGGGCGAAACGATCTCCAAAGCAGATTTCGCTGGCAAAGTTTTAGTCGTCGACATCTGGGGAACTTGGTGCCCACCATGCCGCAAAGAAGTGCCACACTTCGTTGAGTTACAGACCGAACTGGCCGATCAGGGACTGCAAATCGTTGGCATTAACTATGAAGGCACCGACTCGGACAACGAAGCCATCGACGCCATCAATGCCTTCACCGAAGAAATGCCGATCAACTACCCGCTGCTGCTGGGCACCCAAGAAGTCCAAGCTCAAGTACCCGGCTTCCGTGGTTATCCAACCACGCTGTTCATCGATCGCCAAGGCAAAGTCCGTCGTACCGAGGTCGGGTATCACCCCAAAGAAGACCTGAAGAAGTACATGGAAGAACTTCTCAACGAGCAAGCCTAGTTACTTAATGCTCCACGCTCGCCGCAGATAGGTACTAGCAAAACAATCCTCGCTCCGGCGAATGAACGCGAAACCCGCTGGCCAATCGGCCGCGGGAGAGCGCACCGGCGTGGTGATTTTTCTTGCCAACTCTCCCGCATTTTCCAACCTCAGCGGTTTCGCTCCAGAAATCGGCCTTGACGCCCTTCGAGCGCCCTGATCCGCTCTTGACGCTACGCTGAAAAGAGTGCTACTCACCGGGTCCCCAACAAGCATTATCCAATTGCTAAGCGTCCGTGGACCCGCCTATCATGTCTAACCGCATCTTGCCCTTCGCCCTTGCCGTGTTGGCTGGTAGCTTGCCAAGCATCGGCTGCAAATCATCCAATCTTTTCACCCCCCCAGCGAGCCTCGCTCCCCAAGCTGACCACGACAAGCTAGCCGCTGACAAACTGGCTGGCACCGAAAAAGCATCTGAACACGTTGGCCCGCTGGCTCTCGCCAACCAAACCAACGGCCAAGACAAAACTGCTAGTCAAATTGCCGACCAACCGAACGACGCCACCGCAACGGGGGAATTTCAGTTAAGTCTCGGCGATCAAGGGGAGCAAGCAGCATCCGCCCCAACTGGCAACTCATCCGCCAACTTGCCCGCCGAACAACCTGAGAGTAAGCCCGATAGTGAGTTCCATAGTGAACCGCACAGCGAACCGGACCAACTTTCCGCAGCACAAGTCAGCGAACAACTCGCGACGGCGACCGTCCTGCAAACCTCGTTAACTCCCGAATCAGAGACTGCGGAATCAGAGACGGCGAGCGGCGTCACCAGCAGCTTAGCTTCCGCAGCCAAACGAACGTTAGCGGCGATCGGACTTTCCAACCCCACGAAAAATTTCCTCTCGCGGGAATCACTAGCTGACGAGTTAGCCGAATTTGAGAGTTTTCCCTTCGCCTTTAACCTACCCAACGTGGCCGGGGAGCAAGTTGACAGCACGCGTTTTGGTGGCCAGCTAATGGTGATTGACGTCTGGGCGACTTGGTGCGGGCCTTGCCGCAAGGCGATCCCGGAATTCGTGGCGCTGCAGTCAGAATTTGAGTCCCACGGGGTACAAGTCATTGGTATTACCTGTGACTCCAACAACCCCGACGACGCCGCCGAAACAGCTCGCAAGGCTTATAACATTGGCGAGAAGATGAACGTCAATTACCCGCTGCTAGTCGACGATGGCACGACCAGACCCCAAATTCCCGGTTTCCGCAGCTTCCCCACCACGTTGTTTGTCACCGCCGACGGTCAAGTCCGCTATCTGGCTGTGGGCGTTCAACCTCAAGAACGAATGACCGCCATCATTCGAGCCATTTTGGATATCTGAGGCTTCTCCACGAGCGACTGCACTCCTGACGCTGCCGGGGCGCTTTTGGTAATCTCCATGATACTGATCACATCCTGGAGATTCCGACTTGACTTCCGCTGCGACCCTCGCCGTTAAACCATCCCGTCAATTTCCCTTTTTGGCGCGGCACCCTTGGGTGCATGCAGCTTCATTAATTGACATCGATCCGGGCCTGCCTCGCGGTGCGGTTGTCGATCTGACCACGCACGACGGGCATTGGATTGGACGCGGGCTCTACAACCCGAACAGCGGTCTCCGTGTGCGGCTATACAGCTGGAACAGAGATCTCGAGTTGGACGCGGAGTTCTTTCGCCGGCGGATTGAAGAGGCGATCCAGCGGCGTGCTTGCCTCGGACTCGGTGGGGCGGATCAAGCAGTGCGGCTGGTCTACAGCGAAGCCGACGGGCTCAGTGGTTTAATCGTTGATCGCTATGCCAACACCCTGGTGATTCAACTAACAGCGGCTGCCATCGAAGAATTCCTGCCACCGCTTGTGCAGTACTTACAAGAGACGTTACAGCCTCGCGCGATCGTGCTGCGCACCGACCCCAAACTGCAAGCGGCGGAGAATTTCTCGCTCGAAAGCAGTGTGATTTACGGCGCGCTCGACCCCGAACATCCGGTCGCCTTCCGACAAAATGAACTCCACTTCGAAGTCGACCTCGTGCGTGGCCAGAAGACCGGCGCCTACCTGGATCAACGCGACAACCATGCCGCGGCAGCTCGGTATTTGACGGGCCGCACGGTACTCGACATGTGCTGTCACACCGGTGGCTTTGGCCTGGTCGCCGCCGCCCGTGGTGCTGCCGAAGTGCTCGGCGTCGATAGCAGTCAACAAGCGTTGGCGGCCGCTCGTCGAAATGCGGATCGCAATCAGCTCTCAAACTTACAATTTGAAACGGGCGACTGTTTCGATACCCTAGCCGAGATGGCCAAAAGCCGCCGCAAGTTTGGTGCTGTCGTTGTCGACCCACCGCGGCTAGCCGGTTCCCGAGCCAAAGTCGAATCGGCGTTGCGAGCCTATTACCGCCTCAACCGCTCGGCAATCGACCTCCTCGAACCGGGTGGAATCTTAGTCACCTGCTCCTGCAGCGGCCGCGTCACGCGCGGTGATTTCCTCAATACGCTCGTCGACGTTGGCCGCCGCGGACGACGCGACATTACCGTGCTGGAGAATCGCGGAGCGGCTCCAGATCATCCCATGCGAGTCTCTTGCCCAGAGTCTGACTATCTCAAATGTCTGATCTGCGAAGTCCGCTGAGGCTGGCTTCCACTCGCGTGGTTAGCCCTAGCGTTCGCCTCGCAGATCTTTCAGCAATCGCGGAACGTAGCTGGAATAACGCGAATCGGGCATCGGGCCCTGGTTGCTCAGAGCGGAAATTTCCTGCTGAAAACCGGCTAATTCCGCTGCGGGAATTTCACCCAGCGCGTCGAGCGCCAGCATGGCGGCCCAAACCGACTGCTGGCCCCAATCGGCATCTTGCACTAATTGCCGCACCGCTTTTCTAACTAGTTCCGGAGTGCCATGCATCGCCAAAGCTCTCGCGGCGGTGACACGAATTTCGGGAACTTCATCTTCGAGCGCCGCAATCAACCTATCTTGCTGAGCCTGCACCGCTTGTTCTCCGCCGATCAACAAACCGACATGTGCCCAATAGCGAACCACGCGATTCTGATCGTTGAGACCAGCCTCGGAGTTGCCGCTGACGTCCGACACGGGCCGTGAAGCTTGCTCGGCGGCTTGGAACACACGCTGAAAATCATAGGCCCCAGGAGTACGAGCCCAATCATAAAACGGCTGATCGCCCGCCAAAGCAAATCGCTGACCTTCGGGGATCAAGCCCAAGTCCAAAATCTGCTCAGCGTGATCTTGCTGCGCTAGCCTCAGTCTTTCCAGAATAGCTTGATGGGCTGCGGAGTTGGCCAGATTCCGAACTTCGTCGCGATCCTGCTGTAAATCATAGAGTTCTTCATTCTCTTTAGGGGTCTTCCAAAAAATAGACTGAGCCGCATTCAAGACGCCCGCATCATATAACTTTCTCCACTCCGCCGTGGTTGGTGTTTCAAATTGATAAGATACATGTTGGCCTTGGGAGCGTTCGGGATGATAGTTGCGAAGATAGACATAGCGTCCATCGGTGACGCTGCGAACCAGATCCAAACGCTCGTCCATGCGTCCTCGAAAACCATGAATAAATTCTTGCGGCGGCGAGATATGGGCTCCCAGGAAAGCGTGTCCTTGCATCCAAGCCGGAGGTTTGATCCCAGCCAAGCTAAGTACCGTGGGAGCGAAATCCACAAAGCTCACCAAACGCTCAGAAACACCACCCGCTTGATAATCCGCCGGTCTTAGCTCGGCAAACTGCTCTGGGATGTAGACGATTAGGGGCACATGCAAGCCGGAATTACAAGGCCAACGTTTCGAGCGTGGCATCCCCGAACCATGATCCCCCCAGTAAAACACGATCGTCGAATCGACCAGGCCTGCTTCCTCCAGCTCTCGCAAGCGAGCGCCAGCCGCAGCATCCGCCCGCGTGACGCTGTCATAATAAATTGCCCAATCGCGTCTTACCGTGGGCGTATCGGGATGATAAGCGGGCACGCGCATCGCCGCTGGGTCATGCGTCGTCGGTCCACTGTGTTTTCGAATGGCACTTTCGTGACTGACGGTCGAATTGAAAACCGCAAAGAATGGCTGTGCATCCTTTCGATTTCGCCAGTGCGCTTTACCTGAAGATTCATCCCAAACTTTTCCTGTCTTATGCACGTTGTAATCTTCTTTGGAAGCGTTCGTGCAGTAATAACCTTCATCGCGCAAGAAGCAGGGGAACATGCGAGTTCCCTTGGGCATCTTGACCATGCTGCGCATATCTTCAGCACCCAAACTAGCAGGGTACATGCCCGTGATCAGCGTCGTACGAGCTGGAGCACAAACGGGCGCCGACGACCAACACTTGGCATATCGCAAACCTCGAGCCGCCAACTCGTCGACATTAGGAGTCGTTGCCTGGGGATCTCCGTAGCAGCCCATTTCAGGACCATGATCTTCGCTGGAAATCCAAACGATATTTGGCGAGCGATCAGCCGCCAGGCCCACATTTGCGGCGGACGCCAAAAAAACAAAGCAGGCAAAGGAGGCGAAGAAGAGCAAGCGTATTAAGCGAAGACGCGACATGAGCACAAAATCCTGGAGTGAACGGGGAGAGGCTTGCGATCATTTTAACTGAGCGAGCGGCATGGCGGGACCGAGCCCTAGGCTGCCGGCGAGCGATTGGTCACTACGGTGGTGATCGCCCACGCTAGCGAGGCAAACGCCTCCGCCGGTCAAGCCGGCCTGCGAATTCCGGCATTCCTGCCGGGCCATCGCGCAGGGTTTAAATTACGAGTAAAAAATGGGGAAATGGCATAAAAATCGCAAAATGGCGAGGAAGCTACCGATCCGCGGGAAGCACGCGGGGACGCCTTGCCGACAAAAACTCAGTTCGTTAGAATTGGTGGCGTGAGATGGACAAGAGCCGTAACACGCATGCACCCGTGGCACAATTGGATAGCGCATCGGTCTTCGGAACCGAGGGTTGCAGGTTCGAATCCTGCCGGGTGTACTCTTTTCAATCTGCGAACTGATGCTGCCACGCCAGTTCGCAATGAGTGCCCAAGCTCGCCGCGTCACTTTCGCCGCGAAAAATGCCCGGTTTTTACGGTGTTCGCGGCTCCCCGAGACTCTCGGCGGTCTCTTGTTGGCCGGCACGCTTGAACGGTCGTCGCCCAATTCTGGCGACTCCCGGCCAAAACTATCGCGCTCTCGCCTTTTCTCGGCGCTCTAAGTTTATTCGCCGTTTGCTTCGGCCCCTGCGAGCCAGACGACAGAAACCATGCTCGGGTTAACAGCTCTGAGCATCTTTCGGCGGTTTGATGCGTTCGACCACATCGGGTGGAATGGTCAACATCAGCGACCGGCCGTTGTCCCAGCCGACATCGACTTGCGTCCAACCGTTTTGCGGATAAATCCCCGCGACAGTTCCGGTCGTTCCAACTGGAATTGGGTTGGGATCGTCGGCCATTAAGATCAGCCGAATACGATCACCCGCTTTCAGTTGGCTCGTCATCGTTGCGGTTTCCTGATCGAGGTTGTTTGGATTGGCTGTGTCAAACAGCACCGCCGAGGTAGCTCTTTTTGAGTCGATCGAGCATCTCACAGAAAATATAGTGCTCTTCGAGAAGCGGACCGTCAGGACCGAGGTCTGCATCGGCTTTTTCCAACGCGTCGACCAGGGGGCGAAGATTGTCTGTGATTTGGTAGTACGATTCGCGGATATCCTGGTAGGTCGCTGGGTCTAGCCTTTTCATTTCCGTGCAAAGTGCGGCGACTTTGGATTCCTGGGCTTCGGTCATCGGCATGTTGGGATCGTCCTGAGAGTTCTTAAAGTGATGATGTGTCCTGGCGTCGGCACAATTGAACGCAAGCCGGTGCGATGGTTCAAGCAAATTCCATGAACACTTTCGACGCTTTCGCGGAACCTTGCAGGTTCAACGAGGTCGCCCACAAACGCGCCGTGTCGCGAAGCGGGGGCAACTCAATAAACGTACGTAAACGAAAAACGCCGCGACGTTGGGCCAACGTCGCGGCGTTTGATCGAAGTTTAGAAAGTGTTGGTAGTTTGGCTAACCAGTTCTAGGTCAAGCGGGTTCACTTTTGGGGAGCCGCTTCCGAAGAAACGCCCACATGGAACGCTGTTGGTTCCAGTCGAGTGTCTTGGCGATCGGGCGAACTTCGCGTTCTAGGATCGCGTCGCGACCTTGGACGGTCCGTGGTAGGGCGAGGATAGCGTCTTGGATGTCGGGGGCGAGGTTATCGAGCCACATGATTTGTGACATGCGGGTGGTGGAGATCTGGCCGTAGTGGGCCAGTTCGCTTTGGTTGATGATGACGCCGTCGCGGACGAGATCGCGGCAGCGATGGGCCAGGGCCAGCAACCGCGTGATCCGTGGGACTCGCCCGAGCGGCTTGTCAGGGGCCTTGCCGTCGGCGAGCGACTTGCTGCCGTTGCGCCGAACTTGAACGTGGAAGGATTTGTTGATGGTGAGCTTGGCGTTCATGCGGGCACCTCCATGTTTCCGGCGGTCAGGCTTTGCATACCGGTGTCGTGGAACGTGATCCCGACGTTGCCCTCGACGCCGTCGAAGTCGACTCGGTTAACGAGCAGCGACGTGAGACGGACCTGTTCGCGAGGCTGAATCGTTTGCCATAGTTCTTCAAAGCCGGCGAGGAGCCGCCGGACGTCAGCGGTGTCGATGGCCTGGGATTGGAGCGATTGAAGTGCGATGCCGATGGCCTTCAGTCGATCTTCGGCGGTGTCGATCCTTTTTTGCAGCTCGGGTAGCCCGGCGACTCGGCAGTTGTTGGTCGCGTTGGCGGCGATGGCCCGTAACTTTTCATGGTCGTTGCGGAGTTGCCGTTGCAGCGATTTGCATTCGGCTTCGAGGTTGTCGTGGAGAAGTGCGGATCGCGATTCGATTTGCCCAATCGTTTGATCGAGCAAGTCTTCGTCGGTGCCGATGGTTTGAATTTGTTCGACCACAAAACGTTCGATCTCGCCTGCCGGCACCGAGGGAGCCGGGCACTTCGCCCAGCCTTCTTGCATCGCGGTGCCGCAAACGTAGTAGCGGTACCGCTTGTTGCCTTTGCAGCTGTACGAGTGCGTCATCGGTCGGCCGCAGGATCGGCACCAGATCAGGCCTTTGAGTAGTGCGTTGTGTTTGTTGCGAACGTCGGTTCCGCCGGATTGGCCATTCCCTTTGAGTTGCGTTTGGACTTTGTTAAACACGTCCAGGGGCACAATCGCATCCTGTTCGCCTTCGTGGGTTTCGTCCTTATAGCGGATCTTGCCGATGTAGGTGACGTTGGTCAGTAGCTTGTAGACCGCGTTCTTCGTGAATTCGCGTCCGCCGCGATGATCGCCCTTCTTGGTGACCCATTGCTTGGTGGTCCATCCGCGCCGTTTGAGTTCTTTGACGACGGGCAGCAGTGAGCGATGTTCGATATACAGATCAAAGATTTGACGAACACGGTCGGCTTCGGTTTCATCAACGATCAGCTTGGTGTGCTCGACCGTGTAGCCGAGCAACGGCATGCCGCCGGACCATTTGCCACGTCGGCGAGACGCGGCCACCTTATCGCGAATCCGCTCGCTGATCATTTCGCGTTCAAACTGGGCGAACGACAGCAGAACGTTCAGGACCAGCCGGCCCATCGAAGTTGAGGTATTGAATTGCTGAGTGACGCTGACGAACGAGACGCCGTGTTGGTCGAACGTTTCGACAATCTTGGTGAAGTCGAGCAAGCTGCGGCTGAGTCGATCGACTTTGTAGACGATTACACAGTCGATCTCGCCGGCTTCGATGTCGGCCAACAGGTTTTGCAATGCGGGCCGTTCCATGTTGCTGCCGGTGAATCCGCCATCGTTGTAGGACTTGGCAACGACTTCCCAGCCTTCGTGTTTCTGGGAAGCAACATAGGCTTCACCGGAATCACGTTGGGCGTCCAGCGAATTGTAGTCTTGGTCGAGCCCCTCTTCGGTGCTCTTGCGGGTGTAGATCGCGCATCGAACGGTCTTTTTTGCTTCTTTCATCATTTGGATTCCTGTTGATCGAGCTTGAAGAACCGGTTGCCGCTCCAGTGCGACCCGGTGACGTGTTTGGCGACAGCGGAAAGCGAACCGAATAGCTCGCCTTCATGTTCAAAGCCGCCCGGCGTGACGCGGACGCGGATCTCGCGGCCTTTGTAAACTCGCGTTATGAGCGTGCCTGGAAGCGGCGTTGTGGCCGATTGCGTTCCCGTGGGTAGAACTCTCGTACGTTTGCCGGCATTGTCGGAAAGCCGTCGTGTGGCCGGCGAGGTGACTCGCAGGTCGGCACCGTCAGCCAGTTCACGGATGCGGTTGATGGCGTCCGATGAAAGACCACCTTCGACGAGGGCTTGCATCCGCCAAACGATTCGGCGGATCAGCCATTTGCGATTCTTGGCGTTGGTGGTTTCGCCGGTGACGGTGGCGAATTGGACGCGTAGTTCGCCGCAGGTCATCTTCTGCAAGCGAGCGACCTCTTTGGCAATGTTAAGCTTCATGGGGACCCCCTGTATTTGGTGCGTTGGTCGCCGAGACGTTCGGCGTCGTGACACTGAGCCCTGAGTTCGCAGACGAGTCAACCGAGCGCTGGCCAGTTTCGGAAGAACTCTCAGAGATCGGCCGCGAGACTCGCGACAAGGCTCGCAAATTGATGATTGCGTCGGCCAAGCAAGTGGCGATTTGCCGTTGGCGGGATTGGGGAGAAGGCGATGAAGATTCGGCTTTGGTGAGCATCCATACTCGGGGGCATGAGGGCGGCCGACGTCGGTCGGCGGGGTTGCGAAATATCCAAAGGCTGGGTCGATGGGTGGGCGGGTGAATGGGGTGTTGCGTTGATTCAGACTTGGCCGAATGAATTGGGCTCGAGTTGATCCCGGATCGGTTCGATCAATGGTCGGCCCCATTGAGTCTTTTGGAGGCCAGCGAAGAATGCGTTGCGAGAGACTTCGACATCGAGCTGAGTGACCGCTTCGGCCAGGAAATTAGCCGTCGGTACCACATGGCTGGTGCGGTCTTTGCGTTGTCGGGTAAGACGTTGGAGGTGCCCAAATTCGACAAGCTTTCTGGTGGTCCGCACCAGCCGCATCTTCTTGCGGGCGTCTTTGCGAGTGGCCCAGTACGTCGGCTCAAACGGGACGCCGTAGTACTCCATTCCGATCAGCCATTTGTCGCGGATCGAAAACCTGGCAAACGCCAGTTCACCGAAGACTTCGATTTCCGCGACGAGGCAGCGGGCCAGTTCAAAATGACTCTTCTTCATACTTTCTCCAAAAGTCGGACAACGTGTTCCAGGAAACAAACTCTAAGCAGGTAGGCCGCTGATTCGGCGGGCCCTGACATGAAACGTATTTTTTGTAGGACCCGTTCGTCCTTGGGAATGGCCGTTTATTCTGCGAGGCGCCGAATCGAACGGTCATGTGCTCCGCCGAGATTTTTGAATACCGCAATAACTCAATGCCGCATGACCCACTCACATACACACAGGGAGAAAGAGGTTTGGATGGGTACATGATGTATTGATGTATTATTATTGTTGTTATTTAAACCTTTCTTCTTTCTGGGTTTACGACGATTTCAGGTCTTGCGGTATTCGTTGCGGCATTCGAATACCGCAGTGATGTATTCCCGGGGAAATCGCATCGAAGCCAATGCCGCAATTGCGGTATTGAAGTGCCTCAGTTTCCAACGAGCCGATAGACGAAGCCACTGCGTGTTTTCGAGGTGCGTTTCTCGCAGACAACTCTTTGCTGTTTCTGCAGCAGATCGATCACTTCCTTATGGTCGCTCGGACGCCATGGAAGTCTCCTGGTCAACTCCCATTCGGGCATCGGTTTTTCACCGTGGTCCTTCTTCCAGTTCTTGAGATACCGCACCAGCTCTTTTGCCATCGCATCAAACGCATTCAAAGCGACATGATCTGCCGCCTTGAACAACATGCGACGCGTTTGATGCTCAACCACTTCGATGGCCCACTGAGCCGACGCAGCATCAACAATAGGATTTCGACAACGGTGACTGATCGCATGCAACAAGGCCAACTTGCGGGTCTGCTCACTGACGCGTCCCCACACGGTGGTGCCGACGGGATCGCTCGCCTCCTCCGCTTTTTCGTACTGCGTCTCGGCATTGACTCGGGCTTCGACGAGCAAACGCTCCGCATCGACGTCGTGCGGGACGATCGCCGGTACGGGGCTCCGGTTGGGCAAATTGCCTGCCGGCCCCGGCCGGTACTCCTCCCACCACTTGGCTGTCTCGATGATCGAATCGGGGACATCGCGAATTTTTGGCTCTTGCCCCTTTCCTCGCTTGCCACACTCAAAGATCAACATTCTGGCGAACAGGCCGTTGGTCAACATTCGCTCTGAAAGAGCGGCGTAGTAGTGGTTCGGAATCGCGGTTCCAAAGATCACCAAGTTTGGCTGGTCGATTACTCCGGCGGCTTCTTTGCCCGCCTTGCGACGCATGGGATAAACGCTGTTGGCCGACGAATACATCGTCAGCAGTGTCGACATCAGCTGTTCATAGCGAGCGTCTTTTGACTTGCTGATCGACTGCAGCAACCCGTCGATCTCGTCTGTTTGAAACAACATCGTCGGCGTCAGATGCAGTGCATCCTGCAGACCCTCTCCAGACGCAAACCTTTCGCCCGTTTGGTCTGCCACGCCGATCTGCTGAAGGATCCGAACGTTGAGTTTTCGCGGCCAGTCCTTCCCCGCCGCCGAGTGTGCGAGGCCAAGCAGGTACAAGTTCGTTCGGTTGTCACCTGGGTCTCGCACACGGCGACCGGCCAGGAAGGCTTGCAACGCGAGTGCACCGCAAAACGCCATGACCGGATTGGGATAGGGTGCCGTGTCGAGGCAATGATCCATGACCTCGTTGACGAATCCAGGGACTCGCAAAAGCCGCTCGGGAAGCGGTCCGGGATCCTCGATCGACGAGGCTGGTTCGATCGGAGGATCGTCGTCAGGTTCCTCCTCCGTGCTAACTCGAACGTTGAACTGACTTAGGTCGACTTCATCAAGCGGTTGCGATGTGCACTCATCACGTAGCCAACCGAACGGCCGATCGTGCGGTTTAGTTGCGGCTTGGTTGATCTTGTGTTGCAGGTCTTGGTCAGACCATGGCGGCACGCACCGCGGGTTGTAGTGCTGGGTCAGGATCGCGAGAGCGTCACTGGCTTCGATTCCAAAACCATGAACGAGTGCCGTGGCCGCTGCGTAGGTTTGCGAGTGACCTCCGCTTCCCGAAATCGCTGGTGGCATGGCGTCGAGGTACGCGATCGCTCGCCGCTCGATTTCGTTACGGCTGTCGGTGGAACGGTCAGTCGACGGTGAAGTTTTTTGCGACGTCTCCGGCCAGAAGTACTGGCAGAGCTGAGTGAGCTCATCCTGTTTCGCCGCGATCTCGGCGCGTGCATCCGACAGACGCCTCCCCGTAATCGTGAAGAATCGAGCGTGATCGTAGACTTCAATCTGCCCCGATTGATCCGGCCCCAGCCCTTTTCGTTGACAACCAACGTGAGGCGGTTTGCATCCTTCGACGATCAACTTCACACCTCGCCCCGACGGTGAAACTTCGGTGTAGGTGGCGAGATAGTCAACGATATCTTTGCCCCAAGTGAAGTTTCCTGACTCATCCAAGCAAACGTCCAAATCAATGCCGGTGAAGCAGTCGTCCGGAGTAAGCACGAACCCGATGCCGGCCAAAACGCGGTCATCTTGAAACTCCTTCAACGCTTCATCGAACGATGACCAGTCGTGAGAGTTGGTCGTGCTAGCTTTGTGTCCAGTCTTGGCCGAAATTGGCACTTTGGTGAAACCGTTGTCGGTCTTGGAGAACTTCCAAGCGACCCACTGATCGAGTTCGACCAATCGTTGTGGAATATTCTGTATCGCGAAGTCACGAACGCTCATTTCATCGCCTCCTTGCGAGTGGATTGGTTGGTGCGGGTCTCGTCCATGCGACTCAGTTCGCTGGCGATGTGATCGAAGCTGGCTTCGAAGAAGACGCGAGCGTTGCCGGCCCAGCCGGTCGCTTCGATTTTTCGCGATCGAATGATGTATTCGATGCGGTGGACCTTGGTGTCTAACCGCCGAGCGATCTCGCCGACGTTTAACAACAACGGAGGCTGTGACATGGATTTCCTGTTTGCGCGCGGAAAGGTCTCTCAGCGGTTGCCGGTTGATGGGCAAGCTGCGAAACCAAGAAAGAGAGGGACCAAAATCTGCTGCTTCGCCCGATTCGCGGGCGAATGGCAAATTCAAAAGAAGCTCGTCGCGGTGAATCGCGGACGGGCGAGAAGCCGATTGGCTGAGTGGGGCGCTGGTTGGCTGGTTAGCTGAGCGGCTCGGTGTTCGAGCGAGCAGGATTATGGGAATTGAAGGAGGCTTGTCAAACAAAAATTTCCGCTTGGACTCTCATTGCAGTTGGGTGGATCGCGATGACCGTTTGGCACGGCAAAACACGCTAAAAACGGTCGCGGCAAAACGCTCAAGCGATCCGAGCGTGAACGCAGCCCCGTTAACGCTTCGACGCGAGTTGGCCGACCGCTTGGTGGTTTGTGCTGCCGCCAGCGGTCGGAAAACAGCGGCAAACACGGGTCGAATCGTGCTGCTTCGTTTCAGTATTTGGAATTCTCTGGTGTTACGAAAATTGGCGTTGGAAAAATCCGAACTTTGCAAAATAAAATGCGACCTTGAATCATGAGGCAACGATCGCCCTCTACCTTTTACCTATGCCGTTCTTGGTGACGATTGCGCGCTGCTTTGCAAAATCCATCCTAAAAAGTTCGGCGAACAACCCTGCTCTATCCCTAGACCTTCCGGTTTTTTCGCCCGATGGGCGAAACACGACGAAGGAATTGCAAAATTAGCTGGCCAGCGCGATTTCCAGCCGTCGGGCGCTCTCGCCGACGGTCAACAACAACGGAGGTTGTGACATAGCTTTCCTTGCAACATGCGGAGGGACCTCGCAGCGGTTGCCCGGCAATGGGCAGACGGCGAAGCCTAGAAAGAGAGGGACCAAAATCTGCGGAGTCATCGGCCATGCAGGCACGAGTGGCAGATTCAAAAGAAGCTCGCCGCGATGGATCGCGGGCGGGCGAGGAGCTCGTTGGCTCGATCGGTCGATGGTTAGTTGGCTGAGTGGCTCGGTGTCCGAGCGATTGGGATTATGGGAATCAAAGCCGGTTTGTCAAATCTTTTCAGTCGCCTCGATCGGCAATGCAGTCACCCAGGTCGCGACGGCACTTTGACACGGCAAACCACGGCGAAAATGTTTGCGGCGAAAACGTTGGACGACCTGGACAAGAGACGTTTTACCACCATCGCTTCGACATGGATTCGTCGACTGATCGATCGTTCGTGCTACCACGAACGCGCGGGAAGCAGCGGAAAACACGGGCCATATCGTTCTTGCCCGTCTCTGGATTTGGGATTTTCCGACATTCACAAAGCCAGCGTTAAAAAAATTAGAACTTTGCAAAAGTAATTGGCATTGTGAATCAAGAAGCAACCTCGCCGCTTCTACTTGTAGACTTACCGCAGTGGCCCATTAGCGACAGTACAGGTGTCGGCGAATTCGGCAACGGCCGCACTGAAGAGTTATTCGCTTGATACCTGCACTTGCATGATCCCCGTTTTCAGTGCTTTGAACCGAGGACAGCGAGTTCTTAGCTTGGCCAGGAAAACGGACACAACTGATGGAATTCAGCTTCTACTCTCACTCCTGCGGAAACCAATTCAAGGCTGTGTGTTTTGCCGCGGGGATATTGAGCGAGCGGATGGCTTTGCGTAGCTCACGTATTTGCCGCGAGTAGGAGACCGCATCGATGGGCTGTTTGATGGTTTGCTGTGCCGAACGCATTGCCTGCTGGAGCGATTGCGTTGGCAGTTCCTGCACTTGAGCTTCGGCGATTGCTTCGCGAGTCAGTTCAATCATCGCTTCCAGTCCCGGACGAAAGGCGAAGCCGTCCGTGAGCACTTCGGAAACCGGTTGCCCAAGTCGAAGTTTTTCCATGCTGGGAATGGGCTCCGACGTAATCAGAAAGTGGTTCTCGTCGAGCAGACAGAACACGCCGTGCGTCATACCGGGCGGAGCCTTCGCTTCGATGCGGTCGCTTTGGATTTGAGCCGTTGCCTGAAACCATTCCTCGGTTCTTCCGGGATTGATTGTGTACAGCAAGAAGGCGTTGGCGATCTTCGATTTTCCTGATTCAACTTCGACGCTTAGCGTCGTGCCCTTGCTTTCACGTCGTTTCACCTTCGGAACGTTTTGTTGCCCCGGCAGATTGCCCGATGGATCAGCCGCGTTTTTGTAGGGCACGCTGCCGTTGTAATCTTCCAGCCAACGATTCAGGTCGGCCAACAACTGCGCAGCGATTTCAGGATAGTCGGAAGCGACGTTCTTCGTTTCGCTCAGATCCTGCTGCGTGCCGCCTTCGTCATACAGGCGGAACAGTTGAACTTCGGGAGCTGTGTTCAACGAGCCGCCCGTGTTTTTCATCAGCTTCCACGGGCCGCGGCGGATCGTTGAGAAGGCTGCATTAAGAACCGGGTAGTGGAAATAAAGTGTGTCTCGTGGTTTGCCATCAGCGAACCGAGGCGTGTCGTGCTGGCCAGTGATGACAGGCATCAGGTTGCAACCGTCCAGAGCAAGTTCGCCACGATCGGCTCCGGCAATGGCGAGGAACGTGGGGAACAAGTCGATCAGGTTGATAGGCGTTCGAGTGTTCACGCTGGCGGCATTGATGCCTGGCCCCATCACGAGAAACGGAATGCGACAGCCACCTTCGTAGGATGACGCTTTGCCTTCACGAAGCGGAGCATTGTCAGTCACTTTCTCGAACTCGGTCTTCCCAGAAGCGTTCTTCCAGTTCCGAAGTTTTTGAGCACCGCCGTTGTCGCTACTGATGAAGACGTAAGTGTTGTCGATCAGTTTGTGGCCGTGCCAGCGCGGATCGTCGGTGGTTTCCAGCGTGTGAACGATCTGCCCGATGATCCAGTCAACCGAGTCAACCATGCTTGCATAGTAGGGATTGTGCTGACCAGGTTTGTCGGGATCTGAAATCGCCCCCTGATCGGTCGGAAACGGAATGCCGAGCTTCTGGCAATAGTGCGCCAACCGTTTGCGATCGCGAGTCATCACCGGACCATGAACAAGGTTCGGGCAAAGGTTCAGGAAGAACGGTTCGTCGCCAAGAGCCACCTTCTGAATCCAACGCTGCGAAAGATCGGTCATGCTGTCGTACGGTCGATCGTCTTCCAGAAGGGGAAATCGCGGGTCGTTGAAAGCATCCAGGAGTCGATTCTTTGGCTGCTCGAACAGGCCGGAGAAATTGGCTTGCTTCGGATCGTTCTCGTTGTAGATCGCGGGATCGTTGTACTGCTTTTTGTGATCGAATGAGAAATCGAATCCAACCTGAATCGGAGCCGGATAGCCAGACGCTCCGGCCACATGCCACTTGCCAACGTGCGCTGTTGTGTAGCCAGCCTGCTTCATCGCCATGCCGATGGCCGGTTTGCCAGGCATCAACCGTCCGACGTAATAGGGATCGAGCATGGAATTGGATTCACGTCGCAAACGCGGTACCTGACATCCCATGTTGACGTGGTACACACCGTTGTGCGGCGTCCATTGCCCCGTCAGGAAAGCGGCTCGCGAAGGAGCACACGTCATGGCGGGAGAATACGCCTGAGTGAACCGAATCCCACGCTCGGCAATGCGATCCAGATGCGGAGTTTCGTAAAACGGTTCCTCGCCGTGCTGATCGCGATAGTAGCAAGCCACATCCTGCCAACCGAGATCGTCAACCATAATGTGAACGATGTTCGGCTGCGAAGGACGCTGGGCGAATGCTGTCGCAGAGCAGAACATGATGGCGATAAGCAATGCGAACCGTGGTGTGTTGTCCATAGTTTTCCATCGAGTTTATCGGTTGGATTTTTCGTTTAACGGCAAGCCGCAGGCGTCGGCGAGCAATCGGGGACACCGTCGCCTGCGGCTTGCCGTTAAACAATTTGCGAGCATTCATGACACCGTCGCCTACGGCTTGCCGTTAAACGATTTGCTGGAATCGGAGAACTCAGTGGCTGGTGCCCCTTCTTATGTTGGCAACGAGGGAATCGAACATGGCCTGAGCTTTCTCGGGCATCACGGAGAACAAGTTCCTTTCTTCGGAAGGATCGTCGCGAAGATTGTAGAGTTCAAAGATCTCGGGAAAGCGATTCGAACCTGTGTCGACGATTTTATCGGGGGCAATCGTGTGGTCTTTGATTATGTAAATCCAGTGCGGCAGAATCAGCTTATAGTCTCCCTCGCGAAGCGCTAAAGTGAAGACGCCGTTGTGAGAGTGAACTAAATCACGTCGCGTTGCCCCTTGAGGAACTTTGCCGAGCAGATAGGGCAGGATGCTGAAACTGTCCTGCCCTGCATCATCGGGCATTTCGCAGCCAACGATTTCCGCGAACGTTGCCATCATGTCGGTGAAACAGACGAGCTTGTCGCAAGTTGTCCCGGCGTTCACTCTGGCTGGCCATCGGACCAAAAATGGCATGCGGTGTCCCCCTTCGTGAAGCGCACCCTTCATACCTTTCCGGTTCCCGGACGCACGATGATTGAACCGTTCGATGTCGCTTTTGTACCAAACCGGACCGTTATCACTGGAGAACACCACCAGCGTATTCTCAGCAGTCCCCGTTGCGTCGAGAGTCTCAAGAACTTTGCCGACACAATCATCGAGAGTCATCACCCAGTCGCCATACTGCCCAGCGCCACTCTTTCCTTTGAATGGCTCCGTCGGTAACCACGGCGCATGCGGTGATGGGTAGGAAAGATACATGAAGTAAGGAATTTCCTTTGCAGAGTGCTGCTGGATATAGTCAATCGCCTTTCGATTGATCGTCGGCAGGCAGTCGATGAACTTCCAGTCCGGTGCTGCTGCACCTCCATACCAATGCGCCCCCTGCGTTTTGGGATTCGACACATCGCCTCCCGGTTGCTCTTTTTTTTCTGTAGACGGCGGCGTCACATAGCGATCATTTTCAATGAACGCATAGGGCGGCATTTCCGGCGCATCGATGCCGAAGTAATAATCAAAACCGTAGTCGACGGGAGTTCCGGGAAGTGTGCCGGATTTGTCTGGGGAATGTCCCATTCCCAAGTGCCACTTGCCAAAGCAGGCCGTGTTGTAGTCCTTCGATCTAAGCAGGCTTGCAATCGTGCTCGTCCCTTCCTCGCCTTTCAAATTCGAAGCTCCGAAGTGGACCCATTCTCGCTTCCCACTCTTAACTCGCTTCTCGTATTCTCCTCTCCACTTGCGAAAGGGATACCGTCCTGTGAGCAGACCGTATCGACTGGGAACACAAATCGACGCCGGGGCATGGGCATCCGTAAATCGCATCCCTTCTTTGGCCAGTCGATCGATGTGTGGCGTTGGAATCCGCGATTCCGAGTTGTAGCAAGTTGGATCACCGATCCCCAAGTCATCGGCAAGGATGAAGATGATGTTTGGCTGCGACGGACGCTGGGCGAATGTTGCTGCGGAGCAGAACGTGGTGATGATGAGTAATGCGAAGCGAAGTGTTGTGCTTATGCTCATTTTGTTTTCTCACAAACTGACTGGTGATGTTTTTCGCTTAGTTTAACGGCTAGCCGCAGGCGTCGGCGACCAGGCATGAGACACCGTCGCCTGCGGCTTGCCGTTAAACGAGGCGCTGTGATTGGACAACGCAGTCGCCTTCGGCTTGCCGTTAAACGCAATACCGTTCAATGAAGCATAACCGCTGACTGGTCAAAGGTTTTCGTCAACGGTTCTTGGTTTCGATGTTCGGGGCGGCATTTGTGCCAACGTGACATTTTTCGTTTGATCACGCGTGGGTTGATGCGGTTGCGGCGCGGCGGGATTCGCTCACGACTCATTTCCCAGACCACAGCTGCATACCACTGCGAGAAACTTACTTCGTTGCTCGGATCGCACTCCGGTAATCGAGTCTTGAGTATTTGAAAAGAACCCTTGAACGACAACCGATCAACGTCCATGTTCGCTTCGGTAGCCGCTTCAAGCATTAACGCGCGAACCACGAAATGACCTAGCGACATCGCATACAACTCTTGCTTCAGACCGTCGGTCGTTTCGCTGCGAAGATTCGTTGTCTTCTCGGCCCGACAAGGATCTTGGTGAGTCTTCTGCTCATCAAAGACCATTTCTTCTTCCCAGCGTTCGTGGTACTCCATAATCAGTTCCATGGCCGGAAACTCCATCGGGTCCATCAGGTTGGTCATCAATCGATGAACTTCATCGTGACCGACACGCTGAGGGTCATCAAGCTTGTACTCGATCACTCGGACTAGGATGCCTTGTTTGTCATTTTCGCGATACCAGTTGCTCGGATAAACCTTTGCCAAGAAGGATCCATCGTCGAAGCATTTGATCGGTTTGAACACCATCGACTTTTGAATGCGAACAAGCAATTTGTGCTTCTCATGCAGTAATTTCCAGTGTTTGTAGCTAAAAAAGCCCCTGTCTTCGTACAGTAACGCGTCTTCGGGAATACGATCCCATAGCTGCTCGACCAGCTTCTTTTCGGAGTCTTTCCAACCGCCGTAAACAAATGCGAACTCGATGTGAGTTCCGAGTTCGACAAGACTGACTTTACGGACTTGAGGAAAGGGGGCTGCGCCACGACTTCCTGACGAGCGTCCAAGATGCTGATGCGCATCGCAATCAGGCAACTCGAGAACCGTACCATCGATCGCGACCCGGCGCATACCGCGATAGAACGCACCAGGCGTCTGCGGCGTGGCCAATGGGCGGACCACTAAACTGTGCAAGGCAACGAGTGGTTCGCTCCCAAGTCGTTGACGCGCTATACATAGGCTGGACCTAGCTGGCGATTCTTCTCCGTGCCGCAGCCGACGGCAGGCTTTGAAGACTTGACGGATAGGAAGCTCAGTGAAAAGGCCCATTGCCAATACGACCCAAATCATCACTTCGTTGGTCAGCGTGCAGGACCGCTTGGTCTGCTTGCCGGTATCGGCGAGTGCTCGCTCTACAAGTTCAGGTGCAATGATCTTTTCAAGTCCAGCAATCCGATCTAAAATCCTACCGTTGACTTCCGAAGAGAGGTCAGAGCATCCTTGCCCGTTCATGTCGCGGCTCCTTGCGAGGTTGGTTGGTGAGACAACCTAACTCTAGCAGGAGCCGCGATTTACATAAACATTGAACGGTATTGCCGTTAAACGAGGCGGGCTACGCCTTTCGAGCATTACTTGATGAGCACTGCTTCCGCCCACATTGCCAGGTCGCCTCCCGTTCCATTGCCGGCGTCGGTGACGATGAGTTTCAGTTCACGTTTGTTGGTGACATCTAAGTCAATCGATACGGGTTTTGACTTTCCGGTCATCCTGCCACTTTCAAATTGTTTCTCGCCATCTACCCAGATCTCGTAGGTGACCGATGCCTGCCAGTAAGGCGCGGCAATTGCCTGGAATCGCTTGAACCGCTGATTCAGAAAGTACCGGAGTTCACTTCCCGGCCTGACGACCAACCCGGTCTCGTAGTCCGGCGTGGATTTGCCTCGCGTGGCAGTGAAAATGGGGTCACCGTGAACCTTCGGCACGATCGCTTGTTCTGCGAGCGCGAACGTCAGCGGAAGCTGGTCGCCAATCATTTCTGCATTCGCCAGCCGATCCGGGCGATGGGAATCAAACTCTTCGGCAGATACTTCAACGAACATCAGTTTGTTGGGCCGCCACGATTTTCCGTGGAACGAAAGCTTGATCGTTGGACGATCATTCAAAACGGAACGCCAGTCGACGATACTCGCCTGTGTCTGGCTGTTGATGAGCTGAAACGGAAACAGCTCGATCTCGTTCATTCCAGCTTTGATCGGCACACCGGTTGAGTAATCACCGATCGAGACGTAAGCGATCCGAACTCCCTCGCCTTCAAAACCGACCACCAGCTTGGCTCGCTCAGGAATGCGAAGCCTTGGATCGAGCAGTTTGAATGAAGCATAGTCCGCGCCCGCGCGACGTGAAAACCACTCCTTGTCCCAGTCGTCGTGGAAGTGCTCCACAACCGAAGTTTCTTTGAATGGTGCGAAGCGGACATTGGCGTCCTGAAGCGTTTCAAAGTCGACCATCGGCATCCGTGTGCTGCATACAAACACGTCGGTCGCCGTCGGGACCTTGTAGAGGTTGTTATCGCCCGGCAGCCGGTAGTTCACATCGGCGTAGACCCACAGTGGTGTTTGCTGATCAATGAGCGGTATCTTGGCTTCGTAGCCTGCATCGGTTTTCACCGATTTTGCGTAATGCCAGATCCGTGATTGATAACCCAGGTAAAAGTCGTTGTTTCCGTCGCGTGTAAAGTAAACGTCGACGGAAGCGATTTCGAGTTTTGATTTCGAATCGGCAATCACGGTGGCAACAGGAATCCCATCGACTGTCTTCAAATCCAGTTCGATCACCGGGGCAGCAGGATATTCGAACGAGCCTTTGAGATTGGCGTCGAACCAGAGAAACTTCGCTGCGTCTGCGGCGGCATTGTGCCAGTGGTTCGCATGCGGCGTGCGTGCGATGTTGTAGGCGTTGGTGGGCAAGTGATCGATGATCCATTCCACGTCTTCGGCGTGGCCATGAAAGTCGTTGACCGAATTCAGAAACAGCATCGGCACTCGGATTCTGTCGGTATAGCAGGCGGGGACGGCGGTTCGCCGCTCGAGTTCAAGTGTCTGTAATGCATCTGCATTTCGCGGCGTTTCGTGCAGGTGCTCAATCGGCGGACCGTCCGATGGAACGGACGCTTTGAGTCGCACCGGTTCCATCGCCGTGGTCTGATGCGTGATGACTCCGCCCATGGAGTGGCCGGTCATACCAATTCGATTTGCGTCGACTTCTGGCTGCTGCGCCAAGAACGTGATGCCGCGTCGAGCAGCCAACGTTCGCAGGAAATAGCCTTCGTTTCTTCCGGAAGGAACTGGGTCGAGGTTCAGATCACCACTCGGCTGGATCCCCATGGCGTCAGGCACCTGATCTGCTGTGACGCCACCCCAGTCCGTTTGTGCTTCCGGCGGTAGATCGTATTGCTTTAGATACCGTGGCTCGACACGCCAACTGAGACTAAAGGTAGCGTAGCCGCGCCGTCCAAATTCGACGCATTCTTTGGAGCTGGCACTCCCTCCGCCGCCATGACTTTGCAGGATCGCTGGCAGGTTCTTGCCGTCTTTGGGAAACGCATACAGCCCCGCCATCCACGCCTTCTTGCCTTTGAACGTGCCGATGTAATATCGAACGGCGCGAATCACGATTCCATCTTCTTCCCACTCCCGAAACGTCTCGACTTCCATGGGCTCGGATTCAGGATCGTAGTCACCCCAAACTTCGTCGAGCGTTTGAGGAGCGCTGCCGTTGAGAGGGGGCAGCGATTCTTCCTGCGCTGCGACCGTCTGTGGCAGGAAGAATTGTGACATTCCACAGGCCAACAGAAACAAGAAAAAATTAGCAGGTGTGTGGGGTGTTCGACTCATGTTTACTCTTATGTTGGGTTACTCGTTTAACGGCAATACCGTTCAATGTTTATGTAAATCGCGGCTCCTGCTAGAGTTAGGTTGTCTCACCAACCAACCTCGCAAGGAGCCGCGACATGAACGGGCAAGGATGCTCTGACCTCTCTTCGGAAGTCAACGGTAGGATTTTAGATCGGATTGCTGGACTTGAAAAGATCATTGCACCTGAACTTGTAGAGCGAGCACTCGCCGATACCGGCAAGCAGACCAAGCGGTCCTGCACGCTGACCAACGAAGTGATGATTTGGGTCGTATTGGCAATGGGCCTTTTCACTGAGCTTCCTATCCGTCAAGTCTTCAAAGCCTGCCGTCGGCTGCGGCACGGAGAAGAATCGCCAGCTAGGTCCAGCCTATGTATAGCGCGTCAACGACTTGGGAGCGAACCACTCGTTGCCTTGCACAGTTTAGTGGTCCGCCCATTGGCCACGCCGCAGACGCCTGGTGCGTTCTATCGCGGTATGCGCCGGGTCGCGATCGATGGTACGGTTCTCGAGTTGCCTGATTGCGATGCGCATCAGCATCTTGGACGCTCGTCAGGAAGTCGTGGCGCAGCCCCCTTTCCTCAAGTCCGTAAAGTCAGTCTTGTCGAACTCGGAACTCACATCGAGTTCGCATTTGTTTACGGCGGTTGGAAAGACTCCGAAAAGAAGCTGGTCGAGCAGCTATGGGATCGTATTCCCGAAGACGCGTTACTGTACGAAGACAGGGGCTTTTTTAGCTACAAACACTGGAAAATACTGCATGAGAAGCACAAATTGCTTGTTCGCATTCAAAAGTCGATGGTGTTCAAACCGATCAAATGCTTCGACGATGGATCCTTCTTGGCAAAGGTTTATCCGAGCAACTGGTATCGCGAAAATGACAAACAAGGCATCCTAGTCCGAGTGATCGAGTACAAGCTTGATGACCCTCAGCGTGTCGGTCACGATGAAGTTCATCGATTGATGACCAACCTGATGGACCCGATGGAGTTTCCGGCCATGGAACTGATTATGGAGTACCACGAACGCTGGGAAGAAGAAATGGTCTTTGATGAGCAGAAGACTCACCAAGATCCTTGTCGGGCCGAGAAGACAACGAATCTTCGCAGCGAAACGACCGACGGTCTGAAGCAAGAGTTGTATGCGATGTCGCTAGGTCATTTCGTGGTTCGCGCGTTAATGCTTGAAGCGGCTACCGAAGCGAACATGGACGTTGATCGGTTGTCGTTCAAGGGTTCTTTTCAAATACTCAAGACTCGATTACCGGAGTGCGATCCGAGCAACGAAGTAAGTTTCTCGCAGTGGTATGCAGCTGTGGTCTGGGAAATGAGTCGTGAGCGAATCCCGCCGCGCCGCAACCGCATCAACCCACGCGTGATCAAACGAAAAATGTCACGTTGGCACAAATGCCGCCCCGAACATCGAAACCAAGAACCGTTGACGAAAACCTTTGACCAGTCAGTGGTTATGCTTCATTGAACGGTATTGCCGTTAAACGAAGGAGTGATGTATTCGAATTCAAGGGTGTGAATCTCCGTAGATGCTGGCGATCTCGCGTTCATCGAGTGCGGTGTTCCAGATCGTCAATTCGTCCACTCGGCCAATGAAGTTGCGGATGACGTAGTTCGGACTTTCCGGGTTCAGCGGCAACCCCCAGTTTCCGATCTCAGCCATTCCAATTTGAATCGGCTGATCAAATGCCATCGGTTCGCTGGACACCAAACGGCCGTTTAGGAAGTGGCGTACTTGCTGCGAGCTTCGATCGTAGACGGTGCAGACAAAATTCCACGTCCCGATACTGCGCGGAGTGAACAACACGGGCGAACCGTATCCACTGGTACGCATTTTTTTCGTTTCCGATGGCAGGCGAAGCCCCAAACGAAGTTCGCCTGCTGCGGACACCTGCCAGTGCACGCGCCCGACTTCGTATCCATCGGTCAATAACAGTGATTGTGTACGGCCTGGCAGGGCATCCATTCTCAGCCACATCGAGAGCGTGAGTTGATCGAACTGGCCGGGGACATCGATCCGCACTCGATCACCGGGGCGTCTGAATTCCAAGGCGTGCTTTTCGGGCCAGCGTCCCGAAGTCCAACCGCAACCCACGATCGTGCCGTGAGCCTTTGCTGTTCCGCGATCGGACAAAGTGGTTTCGCGGTCTTCGAAGTCGTACCGAATGGCAACGCGTGGATCCTCCTGCAATTTCTCATTCCATCGCCGCCACTTAGCAAGCCGCTGACCGGCGAGCGTTTGCGATTGCTGACGAACGGTCTCAAACGAAGCAAACGCCTGTGGCGACGCGGAAGCGGCCGTCTTGGCCCCTTCGTTTGACCACTGCATCGCATCGCCGCCCAGCAATACCTTCCTGTCATCTGCTTTGCGACTTCCATCCGGTGAATAGATTTCGACTTCTCCGTCAAACACATGGACATCGGCACGACCGTCGTTAGTAACATCGACGGCGAACTCAGTCCCTAAGTCCACAAGTTCAAATTTCGAAGTCAACACGCTGAAGCCCGTGGCGTTCGGCGGAACGCGCGATCGCAGCTTTCCCCGCCGGCAAACGACGCTTGCGACCGATCGAATCTCCAGGTCCGCCGGGCCTTCAACCAGCAACTGCACTCCGTTGTAGAACTCGATTTGAATCACTCCGCCAACCAGCTGCAGTTCGCCTGGCGAAAGAATGCTGCCCGTTTGCGGCGGCCCCGTCTGTTGAAAAGCGTCACCCAGCCATTGTGCGTTGACAGCGCCGGTGAGAACGGCAACTCCGCTGTCGGCTTCTTCATTGTTTGCAATCGTTTGGAGGAAGTTGCCATCCTCCCTGGTGTTGTCACTCGGCGTCGATTTTGTCCAGCGCGCAACTCCGATTCCCGTGGCGACCAGCATTGAAGCCGCTAGCCCAAGAATAACGATCGCTTTCGTGCGTGGAACGCCCTGACGATTTGTGGCCGATTCAAGTTCGCCGAAACGAGGCTCGTCGGTGGTGTCAGCAAGACCAGCGTTTCCTTTGGCAAGCAGCTCTTGATGCAGGTCGAGGTAATGCAAATACCTGCGTTGAGCTTCCGGGTTTCCATCCAGGAGCGACTCGATGGCGGCGATGTCATCGGGCGTAGCGTCTCCATCAACAAGACGAGCGAGAAGCGGATCGATCTGCCGCGGATGATTGGCTTCATCCATGTTGCCAGCCCTCTTGTCGCATCGTGCCGTCAATACACGCCATGAGACGAGTTCGTAGTTTTTCGATGGCGTAATAAAGTTTGTGTGGACTGGTTTGTGACCGGCTTGCTTCTCGCTGCACGGCACCATGCTCCGAATAGCGGCGAAGCAGCAGCTCCCTTTCTTTCGAACCCAACTTCTGCAGACAACTGTCCAGGGCATTTCGTCGAAGTTCAAGCAGCGAGTCTTCCTCGACACTCGTGGCATGCAATTGAGCAAGAATCTTTTCAGAAAAGACCAGCCGATCGCGCCCCTGTCGCTGTCGCCACGAGAGGATTTCGTGATACGCAAAACCGATCGCCCACGCCACGAACGGTCGATCCGAGTCGTATTGATCAAATTTTTCCCAGAGCCGAGAAGCGGTTTGCTGCATCACGTCCTCCGCATCAGCCGTTTTCACCACGAGCTTGCAGACGTACCGTCGCACCTCCGGCTGATACCGTGTCCACAAACTCACAAATTCCGGGGTTAAGTCGCTCACTTCATCTCCACATTCAGCGCATTGCCCATATTCATCGTGGTGGCGCAATATTCGGAAACAATTCTCAAGTTATTGGGTAAAAATTCGCGAATATCGCAGAGCGTTTGTTTTGAACGTCGGCAGCGAGTTTGGACTGCAAAATCACGACCGGCCGGCTGTCGAACTGCGAACCAAATAGTTCACACCATGTCCGCTGTCGTAGGTCTTTTTATTCCTCAGCGTGACCAGTATCGGATGTCGGGTCTGCCGATGACGACCGCGTGGATGGAGTCGGCGGCCAGGGCAACGGACTCTCAGACGCAGCCACCCCAACGGACAGGCCGCCTAAAACTACAATTTCTGATGTGCACCCTCAAGATGCATGAGACGAGCATCAAATTTGGGTTGGAGTTGCTCGCGCCGAAGAGCCAGTTCTTCAGCGAGCCCACCTTCCAGTAACATCTTCCAACGCTGCCTCCGATCGATCCGGTGCCGCGTGACATTCAGCGCGAATCGGCAGGCCCACGGGGTGAATGGCCGATCTGCGTCGTATTGGTCGAACTTCTCCCACAGCACCATCGCCGTCTGCTGCACAATTTCCCTCGCGTCGGCGAGATTTGGCACCAGCGCAACGACATACCTCAGGACTTCCCGCTCATTGGCAAGGAAAACTCTAAAGAACTCCTGCTGGTTTGCAGGGTTTGGTCGAGGTGGTTTGGTTTTTTCGTTCATATCTCATAAGTTACTTCCGACGAGACACGCGAATGGGACAGCGAAGTTAAAAATTAGCGATCCGGGCTGGTCACCCTATCAAACAACTGGCAGCCATCGGAGACACTAAGCAATGGTCCTTGCGAAACAAGGGCTTAGGAAACTGACTTGCCGAATGAGCCTGCAACCAACGTTCCGCGAGAGTGTGCACGAAAACGGTTGCTTCCGCTGTACTCTTTTAAATTTGCGAACCAAGGCGACCACGCCGGTTCGTTAAGAGTTCCCAAATTCGCGGCGTCACTTTCGCCGCGAAAAATGCACGTTTTTTGCTGGGCTTCCGCAATCGAGAGCGTCTCGGTTAATTCTATCTCGCCGGTATGGCTGAGGCCTCGAAACCCAGAATTGGCAAATCTCCGCCGAGACTATCGCGCTCTCGCCTTTCAGCCGCGCTCTAAGTTCATTCGCCGATTGCTTCGGCCCCTGCGAGCCGGACGGTGAAAAATCATGCTCGGGTTAACACGTTGGAGCATCTTTCGGCGACTCGATGCGGTTTCCTGATTCAGGTTGGATTCGTCGTTTCGTTTGCGATCAATCAACTTTCCGATCGCCTATCGCGTCAAACGGCACCGCCGAGGTAGCTCTTTTTGAGTCGATCGAGCATCTCACAAAAAATATAGTGCTCTTCGAGAAGCGGACCGTCGAGGCCGAGGTCTGCATCGGCTTTTTCCAACGCGTTGACCAAGGGGTGAAGATTGTCTGCGATTTGGTAGTACGATTCGCGGATGTCCTGGTAGGTCGCTGGGTCGAGCCTTTTCATTTCGCTGCGAAGTGCGGCGACTTTGGACTTTTGGACCTCGGTCATAGGCATGATGAAATCTCCTTTTTGGATCTTGAAGTGATGATATGCGTTGGCGTCGGACCGATTGAACGACAACTGGTGAGATGGTTCAAGCGAATTCCGCACACATCTCAGACGCTTTCGCGGAATTCTGCAGGGCCCAACGAGGTTGCCCACAAACGCGTCGTGTCGCGAAGCGTCAACCATTCGACTAACCGTCCAAGAACGAAAAAAGCCGCGACGTAGGGCGAACGTGGCGGCGATTCGGGCGAAGTGAGGAAAGTGTTGGCAGTTTGGTCGCTTTCGCTACTGGTTCATAATCAGCCGGGATCGCTTTTTGGGAGCCGCTTCCGAAGATCTGCCCACATGGAACGTTGTTGTTTCCAATCGAGTGTTTTGGCGATGGGGCGGACTTCGCGTTCTAGGATCAAGTCGCGACCTTGGACGGTCCGTGGTAAGGCGAGGATCTGTTCTTAGAGGTCGGGGGCGAGGTTGTCCATCCAAATGATTTGCGTCATGCGGGTCGTGGAGATCTGGCCGTAATGGGCCAGTTCGCTTTGGTTGATGATTACGCCCTCCTGGATCAATTGGTGACAGCGATGGGCCAAGGCGAGCAACCGAGTTACGCGTGGGACTCGGCCGGTGGGACGGATGGGGGCAACGCCATCCCGCAGATGCTTGCGACCGTTGCGGCGGTTGGCGACGTGGAATGCTCGATTAATAGTGAGTGAGTCACTCATTGGGCAGTCTCCAGAGGTTGTTGAACAAGGCTTTTCAGACCAGTTGGGTGGAAAGTGATCGCGACGTTTCCGCCGGGGCCATCGAAGTGAACTTGGTCGATCAGTAGCGAGACGACACGGACTTGTTCGCGAGGCGGGAGTGCGTCCCAGACGTCGTCGAAGTCGGCCAAGACGTTTTGGATGTCTGCCTGGTTGATTTGTAGTAGCCAGAACTTGATCTGACATATTTTACCCAGATTACGCACTGGGCTGTAAGAGTTGGTCGAGCATTTTCTGTTCGGTCAGTTTCTTCGAGTCATTGAAAGTTTGTCTGGGAGTCTTCCCGAAACAGAATCTTCCGCTATGTGGTCTTTCTTTGTTGTAGCTCCTCATCCATTTATCGACATCCGCTTGGAGCTGCTCGATGGATTCATAAAGTGTTTTGCGAAACGCGATCTGGTAAAACTCCTGAAGCATCGCCTTGTGAAACCGTTCGCAGATACCGTTGGTTTGAGGGCTTCTAGCTTTGGTTTTGGTGTGATCGATGTTCTCGAGAGCCATGTAGAGTTGATACTCATAATGCTCTCGATTGCCACAGTATTCAGTGCCTCGATCGGTGAGCATGCGTAGCAACGAAACACCCTCTTCTTCGAAGAACGGAACCACTTGGTCATTAAGCATATCGGCAGCCACCAACGCATTCTTGCGATCATATAGCTTCGCAAATGCGACTCGAGAATACGTATCGATAACAGTCTGCTGATAGATCCTTCACACGCCTTTAATGGTGCCGACATAGAAAGTATCTTGCGCCACCAAATACCCGGGATGCTCCGTTTCTATCTGACCATGAGCTTCCTTTTTGAGCTTAGCTTTCTCAAGAGCAACCCCTTGTTCCTCCGTGAGCACGCCGCCATCTTGCGCGACTTTCGCTTCAAACGCTTTGAGTCGCTTCTTGAAGGTCTCAAGACCGTTTCGTAACCAGATGCTTCGTACGCCACCAGGTGACACCAAATGCCCGTGCTTTTTCAGCTCGTTGCTTACCCGAACCTGACCATGGGCGGGCTTCTCAAAAGCCATTTTGAGAACCGCTTCTTCAACGGCTGGATCGACGCGGTTCTTGACCACAGACTTCTTCTTGGAAATCTCTTTGAGAGCCTCCTCGCCCCCTGTTTGATAGAGATCCTTAAAGCGATAAAAACTATCTCTGGAGTAACCAAAGACCTTGCAGGCCTCCGACACATTCCCTAACCTTTCGGCCAGCTTAAGCATCCCGATCTTATTCTGAATAATCTTCCGTTCGTTCGTCATTTCGAAAATCCCGTCCTGCGAGGTTGACCGCCGATTGTTAGCTTTACTCCGGTCGCTGCGCTCCCTTCGTGCAGCTAGCAACCGGCAATGCCTTCCTAAATCCAATGGTGAGTGTCAGATCAAGTCTAATTTCCTACACTTTTAGACCAATTTGCAGATATTGTACGTGACTACGTCACCACCGCTTAATTCCCCCTGCATCGGAATTAGGCAGTACACCGCGATTGCTTACATACATGTTGCCGCAAATCCGCGGTTCGTGACTCACCATCGGCAAGCTTAGTGCTGAGGAACCATCTCAAAAGAAATTGCCAGATCACCATGAAAAAGTTCGCCCTAAATTCGTAGTGCATCCATTGCTTTGCTCTTGCCATTGCTGTCTCCGCTGTCCGCCGTAATCCGAAGTCGTTTCCGTTGATGGAAGTGTTTCTCTCTCAGACATTTCCACTTCCTTCGTATCGCTTCAACAGCGAGGTTCGCCGTATGACGACTTTCTCCCACGATCCACAATCCACAATCCACAATCCACAATCCACAATCCACAATGGTGTCGATGGCATGGACGCTCTAAGCAATCGCGTTGCCGAGTTTTTGTCGATAAAGTCGTGAGTGTCCATCACCATTTTCACCTGGTCTTACCGCTTCTCGGCTCCGCCAACGCTTTGGCTAGACTCTTTATTCTATGCGTCCGCCACACCCCGATTGGCCAGCACTGTGATACGAACGAAAATTTCTTTTAAAATGCAATGTTTCGCACTCACCCCGAGGCTATACCCGACATCCCAAAATGGCCAGCATAAAAAATGCTCGAAAACACTGAAGGCTCCGTCACCTACTACATGAACCAACTCCGTGAGGGCAATCGGGACGCCACCGAAGAACTTTGGCAACGGTTTTATTCCAGGCTTGTACGATTAGCCCATAACCGGATGAAAGCTAAATTCCGGCGTGTGACGAGTGAGGAAGACGTTGCCACCATTGCGATCGCCGAGTGTTTCAAGAGCCTCGAAGAAGGGCGTTTTCCGGATTTGGAGGGGCGCGGTGATCTTTGGGCACTTTTGGCATTGATCACCGAACGGCGAGCGCTCAACGAGATTCGCCGCCAGACAAGCCAGAAAGCGGGTGGTGGCAAAGTACACGGAGAGTCTATCTTTCTTAAAGCAGACGAAACGCACCCCCAGGGAATCAACGGCATACCTGGCAAGGAGCCCACTCCGGAGTACGTCGACCAATTCGGTATCACGGTCAGCGAATTGCTCGCAGGACTCAACGATCAGCTTCGACAAATCGCCGTTCTTAAAATGCAGGGCTACACGAACAAGGAAATCAGCAAGCAGGTCAAGGTTTCCATTGCCACGGTGGAACGTAAGTTGGCGATCCTCCGAGAAAAACTCTCTCAAGACGAAGACTAACAAAATGGAATTCCGTTTTGGAAAGGCCCCGAGACAAACCTTCGACGACCGCAAGAAACTGGTCGAGCATTTCTTGCTGGACCAGTTCTTACAGCCCAGTGCATGATCTGGGGCAAAGCTGTCAGATCAAGCACGGTCTACTGCATATGGAGTCGCGTGGTTTTGCACCTTCGGTATCGGGCTTTATCGACTCCGGCGGACCATGATTGATCGGCGGTTTCCTGCCGGATCATCGGCGGAATTTTCCTTCGTTGAGGTATCCATTCATACTGAACTCGTAGTCCCGGGCAAAGTGTGTTTCGTTTTTGAGCTGAGCCCAACCACCAAGGCTGATCCTATCTAGGTCGCCATCGTCTCTGTATCCATATTCCATGTAGAAACGGTCTACTCCTCCGCCACCCAGTACGGTGTCCTTGCCATCACCGTCCCAGAGATGATCATTTCCGCGACCGCCGGAAATAAAGTCATCGCCACTGCCGCCACGGATAGTATCGTTGCCGAGTCCCCCATACAGTTTGTCGTCTTCGTTCCCGCCGGTAATTGTGTCTCTTCCTCGACCGCCATAGGCAGTGATCTGATTGTCGCCGTACGCTGTAATCGTGTCATTGCCAGCTTGTCCATAGGCGACTCCGCCACCACGTTCAAAAATGATCGTGTCGTTGCCCGATCCGCCGTAAATCACGTCGTGAGCTGCCCCCGCGCGAAGAGTATCATTTCCGCCGTTGCCATAAACGGTTGCAGAGATGTCCGTGCGGTTGTCGAAACTATCTTTCTGATTTGTCCCATGAAAGACGATTCGACGAACCTGATTTTGGGAAAACGTCGTCTCGTTTCCGTCTTGCCAAACAGTTACCTGTTGCTGGCTCTGGCTGACGATCGTCGTCGGGACTGCCCCGGGCACTGGCTCCGAATGAATCGTTAGAGTGCCACCTGAAAGGTCTGCTGCCATCAGGCGACGACCTTCCAAGTTTTCGCACATGAGGAATCGTTTTGCCTTGTTTCTGTGAGATTTGGTTGATCGGCGTTTGCTAAACATTCTGTTGTGCCCTCAATGATAGAAATTGGATGGATGGTGCGATGCGGCCGAAGTGCCAAGACCGATAGGAATTGGTTACCTCTCCTCGATTAGTCCCCATCCAGGTAACGATGCCCTCGCATCCGGAATTTTTTTTCCGCGATTTTGCAGGGCTGCATTCTGCTGTGCTTCCGGCTCCAGTGAACCGTTTCCTGGGATTGACCATCTCTCTGCCATCGCCCAATGATTGGCTGTCCTACGTGGAGGACGCTTTTCATGGCCCCCAACCCTCAGCGGATTTGTCTCTGCTTTCTTGTTCAACGGCCCCGTGCGACTCGCCTGGTGGCATGGTGGTAAGACGGAAGCCGAGGGCGCCGCCGCCCATCGAGGGTATGTTCTTTTAGCGGGACGCAGACCGGCAATACCCAGGACTGACGGTATTGAAGGAACCTCCCCGATCCGCCCCGGAAGGGATCCTCGCGATAAACAGGCCAAAGTCGCGCCCATAGGATCCGTTCTACTCCCCATCAAATCGTACGCGTTGTACCAATCGTGGCACCCTCGTAGACGTTGCCGTCAGTATCGAACAGTCCGCGAAGATTGGGGCGCAGCTGAGCCGTGATGTGTGGCTTTTCGGCTTGGGCTTGGCCGACCGCTTTTGATAAGCCGAAATTACCGACGATGGCGTGTTGGAGTCGCTTGCCGCGGGTGTTTCAGCGATTCGCTGCGGCAAGGTGAGCAACGTAAAAAACACTCTGGATCTCCGCTGACGAACCGTCTCGCATCGGCTTCGCCATACTGATTGGCAAGCAACTTGTCGAGCAGCGAGGCGTTGATCGGCGGATCAACAACGGCATTGGCTTTGGTCCGGTCCATGGTGACAACAATAAAACCTATCGCGTCGTTTCAGCAAAAACCATGGGGCTAAATAGTTACCAATTTTTCTAAGTGTTGAAACTCCAACACTGCATTCGAGCGAAACTGACATCCCATGAGCGGTTAGTTTGCAAGATGGTAGCAATTGAATCCGATTCAAGTGTCGCAACGATGCGAAGTCTACTTAGTCGCAGAAGAGGCCCCCTGTGCCGGTGATGCCACTTCGAGTGAGTTGAAAAAGTAGTCTCCCAACCAGGCTTCTACAGGATCGGTGAGCGTACTCAATAGTGAAATCTGAGCACGACCGGTTTCCATCGCGACGATTCGCTCTCGAACATACAAAGTTTCTCCTTGCACTGTGAAGGTGTAACCGATCTCGGCAGAAGGCTTTCCGTTGTACTTCGTTTTGTTTAGGAACAACAATTTTGAATCTGAGCCATGGCTTCTCTGAGTTTTCAGTAACGATTCCGCAAGTGACTCGGAATGCCAAGCATCTCCCGGCCTATTCGGTATGATGCTGATAGCAATCTGGCCGTTACACAAGTTGCAACTGGCTTCGTGGGCTTCCATACCATCTGCTATTTTGCGACTCGATTCCCTTGGGGCTACAGGAAAACGAACACTGAATGCTCCCTCGGCAAGTGGGTAACGCTTCCAATTTATTTCTTGAGCGTTTGCAGGGACGCAGGTTGCTACGTTTAAAAGAATGGCAAAAAGGGTGCTGAGACAAGCGGTCTGGGATTGGGACATTTTCTTCTCCTTGTTGGATAGGCGAAACCGTTGACGTTGCTTGAACGTCACGTTTCCCTCTGATAGTCCCTCACGTTTCTCAGGTTCTTACAAGAAATAAATGCTCGTCAGTGCAATGCCCCTTGCTTCTGTGCCGGGTGGACAATGGTTTGGGGTTATTTCCGAATTCCAGACGCAATTTCGTGTTAATTAGTTCTTGTAGCTTAAGCACGCTCCGTTCGGGCCCCTACCGCGCGGCGATATCGTCTCCAATTGCCGGTTTCGCAGTCGCCCTCACTTGGCTGGCCGGAACTGTGACAGGGCTAAAGCCCAGGCCGAGATTACCGATCGATGGGATGCTCTTGCTTTGGTGCACCGGTCGGCAGTATTAGGCGAATGCGGTGATGTGCTGCTGAAGCAGAGGTAGAGCCCCCTAATGCGACCTTCGGGCCTGGTGGAATTCAGCGGGACGTATTTGAATTGTGTGCGGACCTACTGCGCAGGCGGAATCATAGTGACCCGGAAGCCATTATGCTGCGAGCGATAAGACGGGCTGCATGAATTGCGAGCAGCGGAACGACAACCCACCGCATCCCATCGATAGCCGCCGCCACGAAGCACCCGGCCGTCACCCAAAGAATCACTTCCAGATGACGGCCCCCTTGGATCTGTCACAGCGATGTCAGAATAGTCGCCGTACCAATCTAGGCACCACTCCGATGCGTTGCCATGCATGTCGAACAGTCCCCACGCATTCGGCTTTTTCTCGCCGACTGGATGTGTGCGGTGTGAACTTACATTCTCGCTGCTGTTACCGTAATACCACCCGTAGTCCGCCAGTGTTTTCTTGTCGTCTCCGAAACTGTATGCCGTTTTACTCCCAGCCCGGCAAGCAAATTCCCATTCCGCCTCCGTCGGTAGCCTGTAAACTCGGCCGGCCCTCTTCTCCTCCGATAGGCCCGATAGTCGCTCGCAGAAATAGACTGCGTCATCCCATGTGACCGAATCGACCGGGAAATCCGAGGTGTCCTTCGGGATAATCTTTGCTTTTTCGACGGTTCTTCCCGTGACAGGATGTTTCTTCGCCGGGATTCTTTCAGCTAAGACCTGTCCATTCAATTGTGAAGGATTTCTGCCAGTGACTTTTTTGTACTGTGCCTGCGTAACTTCAAAGATGCCAAGATAGTAGTCCTTGCTAATCGTAACCTGATGCTGCCGCTCATCATCCTCGGAGCCCACTTCATCTAGCGGCGTCCCCATGGTGAAAGTCCCCTTGGGGATCAGCACCAACTTCATACCGATACTATTGGTGATTGCCTTTGGCTTCTGGGCCATAGCTTCGCCGCAACTCAACGTTGCAGCAGCAACCGAAAGTGATAGGAGGGCACACAACGAGCACCGATCTCCGTAAGCGAACATCCGAAAGTTCCTTTAACGCTACACAAATTTCACGAGGTGTTTACCCGATTGAAGTTTCCTACGTGGCTACTCTGCCTGCAAGCGAATCACGTAAAAACGCCCTTTGTCGTTGCGAACCATCGCATGCTTGCCGTCGTTGGTGACCATCAACCCACCCCTGTATTGCTTTTTGAACTGAAATGGCAACTCCTTGTTGGAAACTGGATTCAATTCGCGATCAACAAGCGTCAACTTGCAACCGTTGTCTGTCTTCTCGACGTAGGCGATCCATTGCTGGTTTTGCGAGATCGCCGCCCAACGATTCGAGCTGAAGCCAAGTGCGTTGGTCGACCGGCCAACCGTGGTCAACGGCTCTTGTTCGACGTTTTGCAGATCATTCCAAACGGTCAAGCTTGAAGAGGCACAGATTGCGAGGCTATCTCCCCTAGCTGACATCGCATGAAAACGTAGATTTGAGTCATTGTGATACCGACGATCGAAGAATGGTACTGAAACTTTCCCGACTCCGTTCCACGCTTGTCCTGTCCACTCGTATCGCCAGATGGCCCCTTCGTCATCCCACAATGCAACACTCGCGCCATCCTCTGAAAACTCAGCGTGGCGGGCTTTCGGCTTCTCACTACTTTGATAGACAACCTTCAGATCCGGGCCGTCGATCCGGAATCGAACGGAGCCATTTCGATTCGTGGTCGCTACCAAATCCGCCGAGACAAAGCACGCGCCGTCGTCTACAGTTCTAAGCAATTCACCCAGACTCGAGCGAGTGTCTTCCGGCAAGCGATCGCTGGAAGCGAAAAAGACCGGGCGAGTCCCAGAAACATCAAAAACGTGAATACCACCATGTCCAAAAGTCGCCATTAAGGCTGAATCAGCGCTGAAAGCGACAGTGCCTCCCGTCCCCGGAAGCCTGTGCGATTGCCGACTAAGCGTGTCAAAAAGTTGCAAGCCCGTTCCAACGATCCAGCGATCATCGGGAGAAATGACCCGCCAGGATTCTGCCTCGGGAAGAATTCCAACGATGGCATCTGTTGCGCGAGCCGGCAATTCTTCGAACGAAATGTTTCCCTGCGAAAACCCTGCGAAACCAGAGCCAACGGGGGCGTGGGAGTCAGCTGTCTTGGATCGAAGCGAATCGAAAGAGAGTTGACCGAGCCTGAGATCGCTTTCGCCATCGGGACGCGATACAAAGAAGATCATTTTCTCGTCGTCGGACATGCTCCAGCAAACTGCTCTTGCCAAGGCCGCGTTGAGTGGAGATGTCCTTCCGATAAGTGCCGGAAGAGTTGTCTCATTCTTCTGTTCGAACAACAAAAAGAGTTCTCCATTCTTTCGAATTGTCTGCACCGCAAGAAAGTTTGCTCGTTGCTCAAAGGCTGCGTTGCGGCCAGCAGACGGAAGAGGTAGTTTTTGAATGACCGTTAGCGTTTTGCAGTCAAAGGTCCAGAGCTCGCACTGGCGGTCAGGCCCTTCCATCAGCAGCTGGACGCGAGACCCGTCGTTCGCAAACTGTAGAGAATTTTGATTACGAAAATCCGGTGAGGACTGCCGATGCATTGGACGCCAACCTTCGGGATAGGCCGCAACTCGTTCTTTCTCGTCGTAGTAAAGCAGGCCTTCCTCATATACGACGACAACAGCATTGTGTCTGGCGAGCGGCGCGGCCGCCAGTAGATCCCATTTCGGTTGAAGGTCAAAAAAGTTCGCTCCGTTAATGATGAAACTTTGCTGCCCATCCCAACGCCGGCAGTGAATCAATTTGCTCCGATTCAAGTCCCCATCACCGAGACAGTAACGATCCGTCATGACAGAAGTCATTATTGCGCTACTGAAGATGAATTGACCGTTAACGCTAGAGATCTCACTATCGTCCGGGCATTGAACACGTGGATCTTCGCCAGGCTTCACTGAATCAACCAATTCAACACGAAGTTTACTGAGTGCTCGGTTGGCCGTGTAGCTATACATTTCAAGTATGTTGGGTTTGTTATTGTACTTTTTCATGCCCAGAACTGTAGAAAATTAGACTTGATCTGACACTCACCATTGGATAGAGGAAGGCATTGCCGGTTGCTAGCTGCACGAAGGGAGCGCAGCGACCGGAGTAAAGCTAGCAACCGGCGGTCAACCTCGCAGGACGGGAGTGTCGAAATGACGAACGAACGGAAGATCATTCAGAATAAGATCGGGATGCTTAAGCTGGCCGAAAGGTTAGGGAATGTGTCGGAGGCCTGCAAGGTCTTTGGTTACTCCAGGGACAGTTTTTATCGCTTCAAGGATCTATATCAAACAGGGGGCGAGGAGGCTCTCAAAGAGATTTCCAAGAAGAAGCCTGTGGTCAAGAACCGCGTCGATCCAGCCGTTGAAGAAGCGGTTCTCAAAATGGCTTTTGAGAAGCCCGCCCATGGTCAGGTTCGGGTAAGCAACGAGCTAAAAAAGCACGGGCATTTGGTGTCACCTGGTGGCGTACGAAGCATCTGGTTGCGAAACGGTCTTGAGACCTTCAAGAAGCGACTCAAAGCGCTTGAAGCGAAAGTCGCGCAAGATGGCGGCGTGCTCACGGAGGAACAAGTGGTTGCTCTTGAGAAAGCTAAGCTCGAAAAGGAAGCTCATGGTCAAATTGAAACAGAGCATCCCGGGTATTTGGTGGCGCAAGATACTTTCTATGTCGGCACCATTAAAGGCGTGGGAAGGATCTATCAGCAGACTGTTATCGATACGTATTCTCGAGTCGCATTTGCGAAGCTATATGATCGCAAGAATGCGTTGGTAGCTGCCGATATGCTTAATGACCAAGTGGTTCCGTTCTTCGAAGGAGAAGGGGTTTCGTTGCTACGCATGCTCACCGATCGAGGCACTGAATACTGTGGCAATCGAGAGCATCATGAGTATCAACTCTACATGGCTCTCGAGAACATCGATCACACCAAAACCAAAGCTAGAAGCCCTCAAACCAACGGTATCTGCGAACGGTTTCACAAGACGATGCTTCAGGAGTTCTACCAGATCGCGTTTCGCAAAACGCTCTATGAATCCATCGAGCAGCTCCAAGCGGATGTCGATGAATGGATGCGGAGTTACAACGAAGAACGACCACATAGCGGAAGATTCTGTTTCGGGAAGACTCCGAGACAAACTTTCGATGACTCGAAGAAACTGGCCGAACAGAAAATGCTCGACCAGCTCTTACAGCCCAGTGCGTAATCTGGGTAAAACATGTCAGATCAAGTTCTGGCTACTACACCAGAACTCCACGGAACCCAGTGTTTGTTGGGTAAGGAATGACAAAATTTGCCGCTACCGGCGGCTCGCTTTCATGCTTGCATGCAATGCTGTCACCACCGTACGGATAGTAGATCCGGCCCAAATATTCTCCTTCCTTATCTTCAGTGGCCAATTTTAAAGGCAGCGGGTCTGGAACCGCGGTCTTTTGCCCGTATCTGTGAGGAAAAAACTCCCAGTGCTTACCACTCGCGACGTCGATCCGGACCATCCGTCCACCATCGTCAATGAGCGTCACGTCGTAATTGGCTCTGTCTTTTCCATTGCCCCGCGCAAACGCTCGGATCGATTGAATATCCTCCATGTCGAATCGGTTCTTACCCTGCTCTGGCAACGAAAGGTTGAGCCATCGAATGTCGTCACCAACAGCAAGCGATGCTGTCAAGAAATGCATCAGCAAGCACATGCAGCCGAGTCTGCATATGTTCATGGAAGATCGGCGGGAGTGAGTAGCGAGACGTCTTTCTCGATTCATGGTGCTGGGTCTCCGTCAGAAGCCTTTGGCAGGAAGCTCACATTGAGAACATCAAGTTTCCCCGGCTTTTGCCCTCAACGAATGGTGATGAATTTTACAATTTGCAAAAAGCAGCTTAAATTATTCGTCATCTTAAGTGAATCAATTGCGGCTCCCAGGCGAACAGGATCCAGGTCAGCACGGTGTCATGCGCCGCTATTCGCCGTCGCCCACTATTCGCGACTTCTGGGGATCCGAAGAACATAGGTGTTCTCAGAATCGCCGGCGGACAACAACACATGGCGACCATCATTAGTAATCAAGAGAGTCCCGTATTGTGCTGAACTTTCGCCCTCGGGGCACACGCCTTCCCAAACTGTCTCCAGGTTTCCATTCAAGACTTTGATCCTATTTTCCTCGGAACTGGGGAATCGCCCTTGCACGATCCAATTGCGATTCTCGGAGTGGCTAACGCGGTTATAGCTGGGAACACTGGTCCGCCCCAGCTCCTTGCCATCCCAAGAAGCCACGATGGCGTTCCCCTGGACCCAGAACCTGCCACTCGCAGCGTCCTGCCAAATTCTTTTGGGCCACTTGGGGAGCGCGGAAACGGACCGCTTTGAAACGCCGATCCATTCACTACCTTCCCGGCGGTATTCCCATACTTCCGGCCTGTCTATTCTCCCCTTTCGTAGCAGCAATCGATTTCCTGAAAGCGATGGATTGAATCCTCCAGCCTCGGATGTTGATAGGAGTTCAAGCCTATTCTGCTGGACACGAAACAGAGCGGATCCTCCTTCTTCGACGGCTAAAACATCATCGCCCGACCAAAAAACGCAAGCATCATCAATAAGGCGAAGCAGTTCCTTGCTCCATTGATCTTCCTTGGAGACTTCACAAATTAAACGTGGCTGGCTGCTTAAATCCCAAACTTGGAACTCGTGTCCCCAATTAAAAACCACTTTCGTTCCAGTTGGATTGAATCCAACGTTTTGCCCTGCGCTTCGAACATAGAAGTCGAAGGAACTACCATTCACGATGTCGTGGAAAATCATCCTCGAGTCATCCGATCGTCCAACAAGCCAACGATCATCAGGCGAGATTGCAAACCAATACTTGGCTTTCGGTAGAATTCCAACGACCAGGTCCGCGGCATCGGCGGGTATATCGGAAAACGCAAGCTCACTGCGTTGCATGTCAGCAAAACCGTTTGCGCGACGTGGATTCTCGTTGGTTGGATATTCAAAACTGTCCTTAATCGTGGCAATTGGCAGGATCCCAAGGGCGTACTGCTTCGGCTTCGCGTTCGTCACTTTCGAAAGTGTCAACAAGAGCTGACCATCATCGGACAAGCCCCAAGTCTCGGCGGCTTCAACAAGAAACTGCGAAGGATCTGTGGCACCTAGCCACTCAATTCGTCCCTCTCGAAATTGCCACGCGAAGAACGTACTGTGTCTGTCGTCTGAATCTCGTACGACAATCGTCCCATTTGCAGCACACAATGACTCGCCTGAGACTGTCTCAGGAAGCTTCGTCCGCGATACGATAGCGGGTTCTACAAAATCAAGGACAACGAGTTCTATCCCTGAGCGATCACGTCGATTTAAAACAACTACAGCATGTCGCCCGTCGCCCAGCATGGAGAATGCGTCGTACCCGTCCCGAAAGTAGAGTCCTTCGTCAAAGTCTTGCCACTTAAAATTTAAATTCTGATCGGCTGTACCAAACGAGTTTTTTCCAACAAAAACTAGTTTCCCTTGCTCGGTCATCCGAACGGCTTCAATGTCTCTACGGGCACGGCTCAATAGGCTCCTGATCTGACCGGGGCGACGTTTAACTGGTCCCTTCGGCAGCGGAACAAAAAACGTTTCTGAATCTTCTGCAACCACACCGTATGGGAAAAACCATCGGCTGCCGTAATCTGGATTGATATCGTGTCCAAAGAATTTCGCCGAATCAAGATTTCCAAATCCACCGCGAATATCGAAAACAGATGATCGTGCGTCCGTCGATTGAACGGGATACGCGGCCTTCCATTTCATCTCTCGATCCGCAACAAAACGGACCATCTGATTCATCTTGAGGTCGAACGCAAACCCCTGATAGCCGGCCGAATGCGGATAAGCCACAATCGCGTGCACGCTGAATTGAGTGGAGCCCAAATTCATAAGAGCCGGAGTCGTTTCATCGTCTCCGAAAGGAAAAATAGCGGTGCCAATTGCTTCACTCCCTTCGTCTTTATTAAGCAATCCACGAAACGCCTTACCACGACTGGCTTTGCTGCGGAGCAATTGGCGAAATCTGTTAGTTGATGTTTCGTAGTCCAGGAAGCCATTTTTGCTTGTCAGAACAACACGATAGCTCCTAGAGTCTTCGTTCTCAAACGCAGTGATTGTTCTTGTGTCTTCCGACTCGATTTCGAGTTGTTCACCATTGGGAATCAGGACTCGCTTACCAAAGCCAACACCATTAGCCCATTCTGGGGAATACATGCTGTTTGCAGTATCGTTACCCACAACAGAGACGCTTGGTAGCAAAGCAGTCGAATTATTTTCAGGCACGCCTTTGGTCATCGCGCGCTTGACCTCCGCAGTCAAACGCCAACGGAAAAGTGCTCGGTATCTCCCGCTCGAAAGGCTACGTTTCCTCATGGAAATCAACGTTTCGGAATCGGGCCCCCAAGATAATCGACTTTCGCTGAAAGACGATTCCACCTTCTCCTTGCCCTTTAGCAACGCAACCGGTTTCTCTATCTCTGCGGAATAGATCATCACGAATTCGGATGAATTCCCGACGATCGCAATCCACCTGCCATCGGGTGAAACGTCAACATCGGCGGCATAATACCCAGGTTCAATTCGCCCTTTTCTTTCTCCGGATGACGCGTCGATTTGTTCAACCGCCTTGTCAAACACAATGTGGATTGTGTTGGTTGCCAGGTTGAATTGGACTTTGTTGGTGGAACCGTACCGGTGCTCCAGTTCGTACTGCCAAAGAAGAGTTCCTGTCGTCATATCGACAGCGACAATGACCTTGGATCGTTTGTCTTGGATTTCTGCTTCGAGATAGCAGGTACGGCCATCCGAAGACACATCAACGATTCGCCTGACCTTCTCAACCTCGGCAGACAGTTTCAGCTTGCGTTCGAGTTTGCCCGAAGCTGTCTCAAAAACGGCAATATCATGCAGCAATCTTGGCTCATATTTGCGTGGGTTCCCCGGGCGACTTTCATGATGGATCAACCACTTCTCAGATTCTGAGAATCGAATTCGCTGATCTTTTCCTTGAAACGGCAGTCGTCTGACGGCATTCGGTCCCTGGTAAAGAACTCCTTCATAATTCCGATCAAACTTGATAAACAGCAGTCGATATTGATGATGACGGCTGACCAGCCCGACTTCGGCGTCGTTCGTCGGAACTTGAACGAAGTCGGTGCGGGTCTTCGTGTCGGTTCGAAAATCAAATACTTCACTCCACAAATTTTGCTGAGAAAACCGTGGATTGGGATCTCGAAAGTTTTTGTGCCACAGAGCGACTCGATTTTCATCGATGACGCTGTAGACATGATCTTGGACATCCCCGGCCAATTGCCTCTCCCTGTCGGCAACAATTTCTGGCAACTGAGCCATGCAGTCAGTTTGAATACTGAGCAAAACCACGGAAACAAGAAGGGTGCAGTTCTTTGAGTACGACTTCATTTTGAGAACTCGAATTGACTAACATAAAAGAAATTGGATGTTTGCGGCTTGTGTTTGGTGCTTTCTACCCTGGAAACTAAAGAGGGGCATTCCAAACCGAACCGGGGTGCAGGACGCTCTCCATACCCATGGCAGTTTCACTTTGACTGAGTCCTAACAGAGATTCTTCGCCCAGTTGCTCGCCATGCTCGTAGAAGGTTCGACCTATCAAACGTCCATCAGGAAGATAGTGCGTCATTGTTCCGTGACAACGACTGTTCTTAAATTTCACGGTATTCGAGATACTGCCGTCTCGGTAGAAAGTCGAACTATTTCCTTCCAGGACACCATTCTGAACATCGCTCATCGAGTGCAATTCTCCACTCTCGTAAAAGCTTAAGCTTTGCACCTGCGAGACGCCATATTCGAATAGCCTCAGGCGATACACGCCGCCGCTCGGCCAATGCCGAAGTTCAAGACCACTCTTCTGACCGTTGAGCCACGTCATTGAGTAGACACGGCGTCCTCGTTCATCCTCGTGCGTAACTAGGCCATTTGGCCTTCCAGCTTCAAACCACCCTTTTACCGTCGTCGCCGGTACCGTTTCCGTTTTCGCTTCGCTGGCTTCATGCATGGTCAAAACTCTTTCCAGTTCAAAATCTGGTTCCACGAAGTCAAACGAATCGAGGATTGCCAGTGCAGTTCGGAGTTCCAATGGGAAACGAGATCGAATTCTCGCAAATACAAAATCTTCTTGGGATGTTGACGTGAGCATGGTCATTGTTTGAGGAGGCGCATCCTTGCCCAAGGTTCGGTACCCGCGGCCTATCCAAGAAGTTCCCATGGTAGAGTCTTTACGGATGACCTCCGTTTTTTCGTCGGCAGCGATGGAACCTAGAATTTGCTCTGCAGTGAGTTGTTTTCCTTTGATGGTCTTGGGGATCAATCCGATCTCCAGAGCAAGCATGTCGATCGGTTCGATTCGCAGAAGTATTTTGGAAGCCCCCTTCTGAATGGGCTGATTCGGACAATGAACCTTCGACATCGGTGGAACCAAGATCCGAAACCCGTTCTCGCTGTCGTGCAACCAATTCGCATAAATGTTCGCATGATTAGGCAGTGGTTCTTGCAGTTCGATGCGGCCGTAGGCGGCATCGGGGATCGGAAGATTCTCGTCGGCAGCGATGAAACCGCTTGTCAGCGATGTCACCAGGAAGCCCGGCAAAAACATTTTGTAGATGAAACGTGGCATGTCTGATCCTCTCCGGAAAGGGAGTGAGCGTCTGGAGTCAAGAGTACCATCAAGACGATCTGTCATCGAACGGCAGCTCAACGCGTGTATTCGACAATCCCCGCTTCGATGGAATACCCCTCAGCAAAATTTCGTTTTGTTAAGCTACGCATCACCCATCAAACACGGTGCAGTCCTAAAGGGAATTCTGACGCGAATGGAACTTGACAATGACCGCGACACGAATCGCTGACACTAACCTTTTGCGGTTGCGGCCCTGTAGACTTTCTGCTCTGGGCGTTTCGGTGTAGGGAGGCGGACTAAAAACCAATCCCCAGCGGCCCAGCCAGCAAATTGTAGTAATAGACGGCGGTCACGCAGCAAATGATCCCCGCCAGACACCCAGCGCGGCCATCTCGCTCCTCTTCCGCTTCCTCGGCGGTAAGCACTCGGACGTAATCAGTCATTGCCTGCCTCCATTCTGGGGCTATTCATTCAAAGTTTTCCAGCAAGTGGCGACTTGGAAGCTCGAGGCAGCCATTGAATGAGCGCAAGTCGCTCTCGATGCCTAGTCCCGAGGCATTTCCTCCTCCCCTCACTCAATTGGCGATCAGCGACGGCTTGATGAGAGTCGGATTTGCTCTGTGTTTGCTGAGGGTTCGCATCATCGAACGGGGATTTATTCAAAAGAGCGCTGTCGAGCGGGTTCATTCCCTTCAATCAGTGAGAACTTCCCATGTACAGGTTATCGCCAATCATTTTGGCCGCGTGCCTCCTAAAACTTGGCCTGGTCGCAGGCTGCTCGGGGACGCAAGACCAAGTTGGAGCAGCGGACGCTCCCAAATCCAAACAGCCAGCAAGCGACGCCGTTAAGACGCAGCTACCAGGCGTCGTGCGAAAGGCCAGTGATCAAGACACCGCCGGAGAGATCGCACCGAAACCGGAGCCTGCCAGCGCTGCCACCGCAACACCGATGTCCGAGACGAGAGTGCTGAGCGACTACGAATTCTCCAGCATCGGCCTGGGCATCTATCGGGAACACGTCCCGGAGGGAATCAAGGTAACGTACGTTGCCCCCGGTTCCGCAGCCGCCGCGGCCGGTTTCAGCCTGGGTAACGTCATCGCATCCATTGACGGAAAACCCCTCAACACGCTTCCACCGGCAGAAGTTGATCAACTACTCGCCGGAAACCTTGGCCAGGAGCGTTCGCTGGAGACGACCAACGGCGAATCATTTGACGTGACCGTCGCTTCGTTCGAAATGAAAAGCCTAGGGGGCATCCGCAAGTTTGACGAGGCGGCTTTTGCGACGCCGTCGATCGAAGGGCTGCACGACGAATTAAAACCGGTGGCACAGCTGATTGTTGAACGGAAGTATCGTGCCGCTGAACGTATTCTGGAAACGCTGGCCGGTCCACTGGCCACCAACGGTTCGTTCTATCTCGTGAGAGCTCTCAATCAGGCTGCGTCTCACGGAATGCTGACTTCAGACTCGCGAGTGGCCGACCAGGCGTCTGGAACAACGTTGACGGCCCAGATACAAGAGGATATTGACCTCGCTGTCGAAATGGACGAGTCCTTAAACGGAGTCGCCGCGGAGCTTCTGGCATGGCTGTCCACGAGAATTGTTCGCGACGCTGCGAACAATCAAGTGGACCTGACCTGGGTGACACCATCGGATCACCTGCGATGGAATATGAAAACCGAGAATCGTTACCGAGCCATCGGCGATTGGATTCAGCTTCTCAATAAATCGGAGAATCTCCATTCCGACGCGATGCCGCGGTATCTTGATGCGATCAAAATGAGTCGAGACCAGTATCTGTCCAATGGAGATGTTCGTTCCGCGGCATTTTTGGATGGATTTCTTGCTTACCGATGCTGCATCGCGGATGCGGTAAATCGACAGATGCAGCTTGAGGAAGTGCTGGCTGTCAATCGTTCTGCTCTCCGATTGTTGACCCGATATTTGCGGGAACATCCAAACAGCGCGATGGAAGTCGCGGCGGTCTTCAATGCCATGTGTGCCGAGAATACCCCCAGCGTCGCTCGCCCAGGGGAACCCGACTTCGATCAGTTTTGGGAACTACTAAACCAAACCAACGTGGCCGCAGCCAATTTTGCGATCAGGTACTACCTGCCCCACGAGCCTCCTCAATTCAACCGCCTCGGCTCACCGATGGAGGCCTACTTGTTTCACATTGAGAGCTTCTTATGCGAAAATGTAGATGGACTCAAAGCCAGCACTGAAAAGGAGACTTTCGACTCACTCCGAGATCCACAGGAGTTCTTGAATGGTCTCGGCGAAAACGTGTTTCAGCAATCGATGCTTCCCACGCTTGCTCTTTCAAGCGGTTTGGTTCCGGAGTTTGTAACCAATGCCGCAACACATGCTCCCTTCTTGGCGACCAACGAACACGGAGTGGATTTCTATCTGATCACGATGAAGCTATACGATGTGCAGTTTGATCGTGACGTTACCATGATGGTCCCCATGATGGCGCAATCAACTTTTCCACCACTGAAAACAATGATTGAGCAACTCGTCCCGGAGAAAACGCGGGAGGAGGCACTCTCAAGAGCAAATGAAAGTGGCAGGTCTGAGGACTTGGTCATCGGCGTTGTTTATGAAACTTCACCGGGCCAGCATCAGGTGCTACGTTCCCCCGTCATCAATATCTTAAATCTGGAGCAATAGTTGCTGCATGGACAGGCCCGAATTTCCCGATACTTTCGAAGCTGGCGTGCCGGTCGCGGCGGCGCGGTTCAATCGTCTCGCATCCGCAGCTGTCCCTTCATTTGCGTGGCCATTGATCGCTGGTTCAAAGCTGCTCTGGTCTTCATCCTCCTGCTTGTTCCTTTGCTGAATTTGCCCGACAATTTGTTTTAATTGCGGTTTTCTGACTTCGCCGCTTGAAGTCATCAGATCTCGCAGACCAGAATCATGCACGACCGCTTAAGGGTTGAGCATGGAACACAATCATTGAGCAGTAGCCACTTATGACCGACTCTGATTTTGATAAAATTTGCGACCGATTTGATACGTCGTGGCAGGCAGGTCAACCACTCCTGATCGAGGACCTCCTTCCGGAGGACGGCAAAACAGGTCGCAAAGAATTACTTCGGGCGCTGCTGGAAATAGAATTCGAATATCGCATTCGCGGTGGTGAGAATCCAGCGATTGATGATTACACACAGCGGTTTCCTCAGCATCGAAGCCTTGTGGACGAGGCGTTATCTGTTGCGCAGAATCGCGTGGGGCCGCCTTCAGAAGAGTTGGCACCTTCGAACGTCGCTTCAGATGAAGGGGGATTCGAATGCTCGGAAAGCACACGTCGAGTCATTGGCCCCTACAAACTGCTGCAGCAAATTGGCGAAGGAGGGATGGGGACGGTCTACATGGCCGAGCAGTCAGTGCCCGTTCGTCGTCGCGTCGCTTTGAAAGTGGTGAAGTCAGGGCTGGATCGCAAGGAGATCCTGAGCCGATTCGAGGCCGAGCGGCAGGCGTTGGCAATGATGGATCATCCCAATATCGCCAAAGTTCTGGACGCTGGCAGCACAGATGATGGCCGCCCCTACTTTGTCATGGAGTTAGTTCATGGCATTCCGATCACCGACTATTGCGATAAGCAAAAATTCAGCCTGAACGATCGATTGCATCTATTCACTCAGGCTTGTCGGGCAATTCAACATGCACACCAAAAAGGGATCATTCATCGAGACGTCAAGCCAAGCAACGTCTTGGTGACACAGCACGACGGTGTGCCTACGGTCAAGGTGATTGACTTCGGTCTTGCGAAAGCGTTGCAGAACAGCCAGCGACTGACCGACAAAACGATGTTCACCGAATTTGGTCAAGTCGTCGGGACGCTGCAGTACATGAGCCCCGAACAGGCCGAAATGAATGCTCTCGATGTGGATACGCGAACTGACGTGTACTCACTAGGCGTGATCCTTTACGAACTCCTTACAGGCTCGACTCCCATCACCAGCGAGAAGATCAAAAGCGAAGCTTTCGACCGAATCCTCGCCTTGATCCGAGACGAAGAAGCTCCCCGCCCGAGCCAACGATTTAGCGATTCAGGCGACGCGATCACCGACATCTCACAGCAAAGAATGGTCGAACCGAAACGTCTGACTCTAATTCTAAAAGGCGACCTCGATTGGGTCGCAGTCAAAGCATTGGAGAAGAACCGAAGCAGGCGATATGACACACCAGCATCCCTCGCGGACGATGTTCAGCGTTACTTGAATAATGAAGCGATCGAGGCAAGACCTCCCAGCATTGGCTATCAGCTTCAGAAGTCCTTTCTCAAGCACCGAACGAAATATATCACGGCGGGTACAATTCTTGGACTACTCATTACTGGCTTTGCTGGCACAACAACGATGTGGTACCATGCCGCACAACAACGTGACCGAGCGGACGTAGAAGCTAAAAGAGCGAACAGTGCTGAACAAATTGCAAAACGGGAAGCGAGCCGAGCGCGTGACACGGCAGCAGCGGCGAAATTTCAGCTGGCTAATGCACGCTGGGATGCAGACAGGGTAGAAGAGGCCCAGCGACTGCTTCATGAAATACCTACCTCGTATCGACAAAGCTTCGAATGGAACTTTTCTTACCGCCGATTCCAGGGCAGCGATGTCACGCTCTACGGGCATGCCGCCAGAGTCGCCTCTATATCGGTCAGTCCAGACGGTACAAGCATTGTGTCGGCAAGCGACGACAATCAGATCAAGTTGTGGAACGCAACTACGGGCTCTAACTACCGAACGCTTACGGGTCATGGCGACGATGTCACCAGCGTTTGTTTCAGCCCAGATGGAAGTGTAATCGCGTCAGGCAGTTTGGACAACACCATCCGTTTATGGGACGCATTAACCGGTGACGTCATTAACACGTTAACTGGACATTCCGGCGGCATTACCAGCGTTCAGTTCAGCCCCGACGGATCAAAGATTGCCTCGGCAAGTCAAGACTTCACTATCAAAATCTGGGAAAGCGCCACCGGAGAACTAGACTCAACTTTTGAGGGACACACCCGCGAGGTAACAAGCATTGCGTTTAACCCAAGCGGATCAAGACTTGTCTCGGGAGGGCGAGACTTTTCAGTAAGAGTATGGGACATTCAAAGCGCCAAACAGATCAAAAACTTGCAGGGCCATTCGGGCGTTGTCACAAGTGTTTCATTTTGCCCCAAGGCCTCTAAGTTTGCCTCTGCCAGCAGTGATCAATCCATTCGCCTGTGGGATACCGACACCTTACAATCCATTCGAACACTTGAGGGCAAAGCATTTACTATCGAAAGTATCCAATTTAGCCCTGATGGGACAACGCTTGCCTCGGGTGCGGTAGACAATTTCATCACTCTTTGGGATATAGCCTCTGGCAAAAAAATCAGAAGCTTCAAGGGACACACAGGCCGTGTCACCAGCGTTGCCTTCAGCCCAGACGGATCGAGAATACTCTCAGGGAGCGATGACAAAACGATCAAGATTTGGGATCGATGTACAGATGTCGCGAGCAGGTCACTAAAAGGACACCGAGGGCGTGTAAACAGTTTGTCGTTCAGCAAAGACGGATCGACCATTGCGACTGTGGGGATGGACAAGTCGGTCCGACTATGGGACGCCGATACTGGACAGGAACAAGCGTCTCAGCTGATGGATACAAACAGTGAACTAACTAGCGTTAGTTTCAGTCCCGATGGTTCCACGGTCGTTTTGGGTGGCGTTGATCAGATAGTCCGTCTTTGGAACACCCGCAGCAAACAGTTAAAAGTACTCACTGGACACAATGGGGTCATAACCAGCGTCGCATTCAGCCCAAACGGCTCAAGCATCGCGTCCGCAAGCAACGACAGCACCGTACGTTTGTGGAACGCGAATACGGGTCGACTGAAATTTGAGCTGGAAGGACTGGATATACAAACGAGTGTTTCCTTCAGCCCCGATGGGGCGAAAATCGTATCCGGTGATTGGAACGGCAAGATCCAGTTTTGGGACACTAATTCCGGTGATAGAATCGGGAACCCGATCCAGGCATCAGGAAGCAAGATCTGGAGTATTGCGTTTACGTCAGATGGTGAGAAAATGGCTTTAGGATGTTCTGATGGCCAGATTCGATTGTGTGACGCCTCAAACCCCCGTGAAATGAAGGTATTCACTGGACATACGGATGCCGTTACCAGCGTGTCCTTTAATCAAAATGGATCGAGACTTGTTTCTGCAAGTTACGACGGATCACTCAAGCTCTGGGATTCTGAACTCGGAACAGAACTCATTAGCATGGACGGTCGTTCGGATTTGTTGACGTGCGTCTCGTTCAGCCCGGATGGTTCGCGCATCGCTTCGGTGGGATACAACGATACTATTGACTTATGGGAAGTTGGAGACAGACCCGAGGTTAAAACACTGAGTGGCCATTCTCAAATTGTACAAGGAGCAGTTTTCAGCCCAGATGGCGCCAGAGTGTTTTCAAAAACATTCCATGAAAAATTGGTTTGGTCCGCTGAAAGTGGCGAGATGATCCCAGAGGGGAATTGGCAGTGGCAAGATACTTCAGATCGCCGCCGTCACGGCCGCTGGTTGCTCGTCACGACGGGCGACCGAATCAAACTTATAGATACAGATTTTAAAAACAATCCGCGTGAAAGAGCTTACAGAGAATTCAAGGCCGCTCCGAAGCCTTGGTGGCACCAGAATAAGTATGTTCAAGTGGCTAAGGACGAAAACTGGTACGCCGCATGTTTCCACAGCGCTTGGCGGTTGAGATTGGTGCCTGATTCTAAGTCGGCCTACGAAGATCTACATCAGTCCTATGCAAAGCTGGCGCCTGAATTAACCACGCTGGTTCCGTCCATCGTTGAAGAGGCACTAGCACTCCCTGAACCATCGGAGTAACCGATTCCCATTTTATCGTGAACTAATGGAGGTCTTCTATAGCATGTGGGCCGCGGGCATTGAGCGTTTCCAAAAGACTCGCGGCGCGCTCGGCACATTCGCCCTGGCACTACGTGAGGCTGAAAAGTGGGATGAGAGCCCGCTAATTGGGCCGACTGTCTTTCTCCGCTCACCCAAGAAGGACGGACTCTCGGAATCTGCCCGTGAGCTGGTCTCCATCGCTGACACCATCGTGTGTGATGGAGCCGCACGCAGGTGATGCAACTTGGGCAGCCACTGAGGTGCAAGTTGCGATTTCCGAAAGTACACTCGCTGGCGATTTGACTGCGGGTAGTTATCTCGTGCTTGCTCAAGTCATTGAGGATGCTCTCACCGGGCAATTAGTCATCGGACCCGTGACCTACGACGTGCGGATCTCAGACGGTACTGCCGCGAGCGATTCCTCAACGCGTTTCCAGACGCTGCCTGCGCAAGTTTTTGAGACTTTACTCGCGGGCGAATCGCAAACGGCGATCACCGTGATCCTGGACTTCGTTCGGATCGCGAACGTCGTCGGGGCAACGTCCAGAGTCAGCGAATGGACTGGCGCTACCGCCCGCGTGAACAAAGCGATGGGGCGAATACCCGAAACCACAAATCTTCAGGGAGCCACATCATGACCGGCGCACTCGGAAACACGGTGCGGGTGAGTCACTGAATGTCAGCGTTCAGCTCATTGACTTGACCGGCGCCCCGACCTTGATGGCCGTATAAGTGTGAGCGTTCGGTGAACTGCATCTTGCGGTGGGCGTTAGGCTAGAGGGATTTTTTTCCCTAACCTTTGGAGCCTAGTGATGGCCAGTTTGAAACGATCGGTCGAGAAGGAAGAGTTTTGGCGATTAGCGCTGGCAGAGTATGCCAACAGCGGCTTAACAGTGCGAGCGTTTTGTCACCCACCTGCGGAAGAACAGTTGCCATCCCCGCCCTGAGATGGCTTTCGGCAAACAGAGTCCACCCATTGATGCGCATTCGTGGAAAATTGCAAGGAGCGAATCACGGGGCCGTGGCTGCAACGTGGCTCTGGACAAGAAAGCAGAGTCAGAGCTGGTCGTTACCGACCTCCATTTCGGTCATCCGAATTCGCCTTCAGCGGCCGCCGTCGTGCCAATCGCGTACAAACGAAAAGAGCGTTTGAACCTCGATGCAAAGCTTCAACTTCAGGCCAGTTGCACGCTTGCCCGATCGCTACACTCGAGTGCCTGCTAAGACGACCAAGACAGGCCGTGAGAACGCACTCTGCATCTTTGCGAATCCCATAGCTGATAGCTCAAACCCTGGCCACTGAACTTTAATGCCGAGTCCCCCGATGACCTACGCTCGCTCTCGTTTGTTGCTTGGCATGTTCGGCGTTGGATCGATCGTTGTTCTGAGTGGTTTTCTGCTCGTGACAGAACTGCCGTTGAAGCTGCTGCCAGATTCGCGGTCGTGGAGTGGCAATGATCTCGTGGCACTCGCGGTGATGTTCGGTTGCATGATTGCAGTTCTGTTTCCGCTGGATTTACTGGGTGGCTTTCTGCTCCCGAATCGGCGGCAAGCGAGCACCATCACTCTCGGCACTTTTCTGACCAGCTGGTTACGTGGAGCCGTTGTGCAGGCTTCACTCTTCTTGGCCGTCAGTCTTCTGATTCTCGCCACGGGACGTTGGCTGGGCGTTCCGGGTGCAGTATTCGCAGTAGCCGTCGTCGCGATTTTGCTCGCCGCCTCCCAACTGCGCATTGCCCAGTTTGTAGGCGCTTTGCCGACCAGCGTGTCCCAAAGTACGGATCCCGATGACCAGGGAGGTTCTACCGTTATTGACACAAACAACCAGGCGAGTGTCGCCCAGGCAATGGATTTGGTTTCAAGTTGGGGCTGGAAACCGCGTCCCATCGTAGTGCTTCAGCATCTCGACGTCGGATTCACTGGCGGAGTCGTCGGGTTGCCAGGAAGGGAAACGGTTGTGTTGGCGGCGAATTCGTTGACCAAGTTGTCCACGGAGCAGCTAGCGATCACGATTGCCAGACGCTTAGAAGCGATTCGTGGCGGCAGTCGCACTCGGGGCCTGATGCTCGCCCTCACGTGGGTGCTCTTCGGTTTCGCTTTATCGACCGCGCTTTCCGGCGCGGGAGTTACGAGTGTTGGCCAACTGGCGATGACCTCCCTTGGGTTCACTCTGTGGACGTTCTTCGGTTTGCTAACGCTACCAACTCTCAGCCGCCAAGCCTCGCATGCGATCGACGGCAGAGTATTGAACCATGGTGTTTCCCTGGAGAAGTTTCGGGAGGCACTAAAAACACTCGACTCACTGCAAGATGATGAGCCGCAGAGGCCGGCTTTGATTGAAGCAATCTTCCACCCGGTGCCCAGCGTCGATAATCGCCATGGATCCGCCTCAAGCACCGTCCCCATCGCTTGGCATGCCGCCAGGGTGACATTGTTCATTTCGTGGGCCTGCATGGGCATGCTTGTTCGGGCGGTCCACTGCAACGTCGGTCGCCCCGAATTGTGGGTAATGTTGCCTGCTGATTGATCAAAAATCTCGTTCGCTCCCCGCAAAGTTCTTTAACGCCTGCGTACCCAACCGTTACGCGTGCTTCTTGCCACTCGGATTCGGCGCGGCAGTTGAATGAACCTTTTGCATGCAGCGGTTCCAATTACGTGGGGAGGTGCTACGTCCCTTCTTAAGTTCCAGGAATCCGTAAGCACGCTACGTTGGCCGACGCCAGGGCGTTGCTATCGTTTTAATTGACTGCGAATCCGAAACCAGAGACTAAGAGCTTTAAGTCTTCCTCTTGGAGACGCTCACGATCTTCTCCTGCATTGATCGCTCGCGGTCCGCGCCTGTTCCGACTTTGATGCTGGTGGTGATTCGCGGCGCGCCCATCGGGTGAACCCGCTCGTGGCAGAACTTGATGGCCACAAATTCCTCGTTTGCAAAGCGGGCAACCTTGAGCTACTCCCCTGTCTTCGGCTTTGACTCAACCGGCAACAGTTGCAGGGCATCCAGGATCACGAAGCCGGTTGTATCAACGTTTGTGACTTCAATAACGGTTTCCATGTCTGCCCGGAGATCGACGGTGGCGACTGGCCGAAAGTGTTTTCCCGAAGGGAGCGGCTTGGTTTGATCAACCATAAACGTCCTCGTGTCAGCCCCGGAGGAGACGATCAGGGGAACATTCTTAGAACGGGTCGCATGGGCGGAGTAAGCAAGCAGGATTTGGTATCGGCCCGACTTGGGAACCTGCAAGCGAAAGGTCGCGGTGGTTTTGCCATCGCCTTTCGATTCGGGATCATCGTCTCCGCAGAAGATGTAGCCGCCTTCGATGTACGGCTTGAAGTTTGTGGAACGCGACCAGGTTCCCGAGAGTTTCGCTTGGGCATCGTCGAGCACGATTCCCGGCAACGACTGAGCGGCGATTGACCCATCCTGAGTTGGCAAATCCGCAACGTCCGGCAATTCCAGCACCTGCCCCTGCGCCAGCAAACGCTCGCGGAGTTTTGCGTAGGTCAGCTTCTGGACAGGCACGCCTTGATCAGCGGCGAGCGCTGCGGCGATGCCCGCTCCCTGGCCGATCACCATCCAAGCTCCCTCAATGCGCAGCGAGGAGATGCCCACGTGCGTGCAGGAGAGGGCAACCGGGACCAGCAAGTTGTCGCACTGCTCGGGTTTGGGCAGGATCGACCGGTAGGGCACATGGTAAGCGTAGCCCTGTTTGGGATTCTCTCGCCGCACCGGGAAAATCGTCCCCTCGTTGATCACTCCGCCGCCCTTGAGAGCGATCCGCTGGCAGTCGTGCGAGTCGATCGGGAACGACGAGATCGCAATCGGATCGTCCTGCTTGGGCGTTTCGAGGATGTCTTTTTGACTGATGACGTACTGGCCCTTCATTCGTCGGGATTCGCGGACGTAAATCGCAGGTGAGAAGTGGTCGTAGTTGGCAAACTCATCCTTGCAGAGGCCCAGCCTGGCGTAGCGATCCCGCATCGCTTTCGGCACGGCCGGGTCGGTGGTCAGAAAATGATAGAGCTCCAGCGTGTATTGTTTGTGCGCTTCACAAATCTTCGCTCGGCCCGCTTGATCGGCCGAGTGCCAATCATTGCCTCCACCGACCAGCCCGATGGAAAACTGTCCTCCGATTGAGTTGTTACCGTCGAACTTGTTGCCAGGCAGCGGATACAGGTCGAAGCCAACGCGTCTCTCGCCGGCCTGGAGCGCACGGCGAACGATCTCGAAACGGGCCGGATCATAGTTCGCCGGCTTTGGCATCGGCACGCGGTTGTCGGGGTCTTCGGTCAGACACAACCGAAAACTGTAAGTCATCACGTTCTTATCACCCGCCGCTTCGTCGCCGGCGTCGTCGGTGGTGATCAGCGGCAACAGCTTGCCTTCATCGTCGAAGCCGTTGATGTTCATCTTCGCCTTGGGGTACTGCTTCCCGGCCAGCGATTCGCCGTGTTCCTTCCGGCCCTCGCGACCGATTGTCCAATCGACTCCGGCGGCCGCCATCAGGTCGCCTTCGTAGGTACCGTCGACAAAGACTCTGGCCGTGAACGTGCCGTTGTCTGTTACCAGTGACGTGATTCGCGGTCCGTCTTTCGTGACCGATTTGAGATAGTGCTCCGTCAGCACGTTGACCCCGGCCTCGTCAAGCATCTGCATGGTGACTCGCGTCGCGACATGCGGCTCGAACGTCCAGCGCGACTGATCTTTCTTCGCCGGATCATATGGGGCTTGCAGGCCGCGATCAGTGTAGTCCTTCACCACACGTGTGTGCCACTCATCAAACAGCCCCATCAGCGTGCTACGAACCATCTGGTTCGAGTCGCAGTGGCTCAAACCACCCGTGCTCATGGCACCGACGTGGTCCGTTGGTTCCAGCAGAATGACCGAAGCTCCCTCGCGGGCGGCCGCAATGGCAGCGCAGAAGCCTCCGGGCGTCGAACCGTAGACGATCACATCTGCGGGCGGTACTTTGTCATCGGCGTGGGCAACAGCCGCCAGAGACGCGACAACAAGCAGCAAGACTGCGGCTAAGTGATGGCAACGACACATAAGTTGGGTTCACACATGTGCGGAAGGGCATTGGGGCGAATGATAGCTGTCCATTGTAGCCAGAGGTGTGATTGACCGCACGCCAGCCAGATCGAAGCGACACATAAGCTGACCAGTGGCGACAATCATTTGCAGGAAGGCGGCATAAGAAAACGCCCCCGGCCCGAGCACTCGAACCGAGGGCGTTGGTAAGCGCTACGGACAGCGGGAGACAACGGTGCGAGTGCGTCAATCATCGGGTTGACGCTGTCGTTTTTATTGCTAACGGGTATTGGTAGTATCCTGCGGAAAAGTCCATCCATCCTGCACCAACGGTCTGTCGCAATCTGCTTTTCTCACTTCTTCAGCCACAAGCAGTCCCCCTGTGGTTCGTCTGGACTTGACTATTCTCCGATGTCTTCGTTCCAGAGCTCCGGCTGGGACTGGATGTAATCCTGCATCAGTTTGACACACTCGGGGTTATCAGCAATATCGATAGTCACACCTCTCCTTCGGACGTAGCCTTCAGGCCCACGGAACGTTCGGTTTTCCCCGATAAAGATCCGTGGAATACCGTAGAGCAACGCCATCCCCGAACACATATCGCACGGGGACAACGTGGAATATAAAACGCTCCGCCGATAGTCTCCCGCTTTGAGCCGCCCCGCGTTTTCAACAGCATCCATCTCGGCATGCAGGATGGCACTGCCATTTTGCACCCGGCGATTGTGTCCACGCCCGACAATCTGGCCGTCAATAACCAAGACTGATCCAATGGGAATCCCGCCCTCAGCAAGTCCTTTTCGGGCTTCCTCAATAGCGGCTTGCAAAAATCGTTCATCTGCAGCTTGGTTCATATGCCTTTCCTGGAAAACGTTGGGCGAAAGCTTGGCCGGAGGACGTCGTGTCCTTTATTGGACAAGCGAATGACGTCGAAAATTTGAGCAGCGTTGAGTTGCTCTCACTCACATCTGCCTCCAATCGGGAAGGCCTCGTCGCATTTTCCTCGTCACTTTCTCTGCGTCAAACTGCTGGCAATCGAACTTCCCTCGCCACTGTAACATCTCCCCGTGTCGTTCGTGGTTTGGATCGGAGATAGCTTCAAAGTATTCGGCGTATCCACCGACACCACCAACGTCCTCGGGGGCACAAGCGTTTTCAGCCCCATCAGATAGCGATTCTGAATTTCGGTCAGGTCTAAGAGTCACCCTTGCAGCCCACGGCGGTGCAGACGTGTCCGCCAAGTTTCCCGTTCCCTATGAGGCTTTGGAAGGCGCGAGGTATGCAGGCCCCTCCGTGCCGACTGACGAATTGAGAGCGCGGCCATCCGCCCGACTCTTGTCTTGGTCACCGGCGCGACTGGCTATGTCGCGGGTTAGGTCGTGAGACGACTGCTACGAAGTCCATGCGGCGGTATCTAACGGACGAATTCCTGAGTGTCCTGGAAGGAAGCTCGCCGAATAGCAGGCGATAGGCGCCGGCAAATCGACCGAGATCCCAAAAACCTAATGAGAAGGCAACCCGCGTAACGGTTGTCTCGTCGGGACAACTCGCACGAAGCAGTCGCCGGGCTTCATGCAACCGACGGATACGAAGGTATTCCACGGGTGAGAGTCCATAGCATTTTCGAAAGGCGGTACGAAGAGTTCGTTCGGCCACGCCACTGTCTTGAGCCAGATCCGGAACAGTCAACAACCGATCGCTCTGATTTTCTGCCAGCTCTATGGTTGTCATTGTTTGGCGACGCCAGCGAACAAAGTTGCGACTCGAAGAAGCCTCAGACGTTGCAAAGAGTTCCCTGGTCGTGGCCAGGAATTCATTCCGAAAGGACTCCACCGCTGCGTGAGAGTCCAAGAGCAATGGCTTGGATTCGGCGACTGAGAGAAAGCGGCTGACCAGCGACATGAACTGTCGGGTCACGCGCGGTGGCGGCTTGAGCAGGTGGGGGCTGGCGATGGATGCACGCTCATACTCGGGGTCAGTATGAAACAGAAGGGATGGTGGAACAACAACCATGATCCACTCGTGACTCAATTGGGAAGCGAGACAAAACTCGCCACTCGGCGGAACTGCAAAAACATCGTCCACGGTCGTCTCTTGCCCATTAGCACGTCCTGGTCGCGACGGGCTGTGCTGGTGGAAAAACGTCCAGCCATCGCTAACGGTTGCCCCCTCGGCAATGTTGCCTCCGCCTTCGTAGCCTTGCTGAATGCGAAGCGATCCGACGGTCGCATACTGCAGCATCCAATGAGGCTCCTCAAGGGAGGGTATCCGCATCCTCACGGATGCGTCCTGCACGGCCTCTGCGAAGGCTTCATATTCGGTAAAAGAGACACGGGCCATGCTGATTTCCGGGTGCGGACGAAGATTGAAATCTTTGAAGATTCTAGCTTAACCAGCAAGTGGCCGAAATTACGTAGACTCCACCGATCTCTCGACCTAGACTGCCATTCTTGCCTAGAATTGGCCACCGAACACCCTCCAGATTAGGACGCTTCGAGCACACGGACCAGGCAGATTCGTCGATGCTTCATCTGATCTTCAAGAATGTATTTTGCTTTACCTCGGGAGAGAGAATGTTGAGAAGCCTGACTTGGTTCGTGCTCGCATTTGCGATGGTCACGCCGTCACTGGCCGCGGACAAACCCAATATCCTTGTGATCATGGGGGACGACATCGGTTGGTATAACCCGTCGTGCTACAACCTTGGCGTGATGGGGTATCGGACGCCGAACATCGATCGTATCGCTCGGGAAGGCGTTATGTTCACCGATGCGTATGGTCAACAAAGCTGCACCGCCGGTCGTGCGGCATTTATCACTGGGCAGTCTCCCAAGCGAACGGGACTGCTAAAAATCGGTATGCCGGGTGATCCCATTGGACTGCAGCCCGAAGACCCAACGATCGCGGAATTGCTGAAGCCGATGGGCTATGCGACCGGACAGTTTGGAAAGAACCACTTGGGCGACCTCGATGAATTCTTGCCAACCAATCATGGTTTCGACGAGTTCTTCGGCAACCTCTATCACCTGAACGCCGAGGAAGAGCCTGAGAATTCAGACTACCCGAAGGATCCAGAGTTTCGCAAAAAGTTTGGTCCGCGCGGCGTGATCAAGTCCACCGCCGACGGCAAGATTGAAGACACGGGGCCGTTGACCTCGAAGCGTATGGAAACGGTCGACGGCGAGTTTCTCGACGCCACGTTTGACTTTATGGAACGGCAAGTGGAGGCAGACAAGCCTTTCTTTTGCTGGTTTAATACGACTCGCATGCACATCTTCACACACCTGAAGGAAGAGGCAGATGGCAAGACGGGGCTCGGAATCTACGCTGATGGCATGACTGAGCACGACGGGCACGTCGGGCAATTGCTGGACAAACTTGATGAGCTTGGCGTCGACGAGAACACGATTGTCATCTACACGACCGACAATGGTGCGGAAAAATTCTCCTGGCCCGACGGGGGCACCAGTCCTTTCCGAGGTGAAAAGGCTTCGACCTGGGAAGGCGGCATTCGAGTGCCGTTTGCGATCCGTTGGCCCGCTGGCATCAAGGGTGGACGCATCTCAAACGAGATCCTTTCACTGGAGGATTGCCTGCCGACCTTGTTAGCTGCCGCTGGTGAGCCTGAGATCAAAGAAAAACTCCTCAAAGGGCACCAAGTAGGGGCCAAGAATTTCAAAGTTCACGTCGACGGCTATAACTTCTTGCCTTACTTGAAAGGCGAGGTCGACGAAGGTCCGCGTGACACGTTTTACGCTTTCGTCGATGACGGCTCCTTGGGTGCATTGCGTTACAAACGTTTCAAGTTTCATTTTTCAACTCAAACGCGTGATGGCGTCGGATCCTGGTTCTTCGCCCAGGAAACTCGCAAAGCGCCGTTGATCATCGATTTGCGTGCTGACCCTTTTGAAGTCGCTCCGGAAGACTCGTCTTACTATGACGACTGGCTTGTTCGGCACATGTACGTATTGGTTCCGGTGAAGAACCTTGTGGGCAAATTCATGGCGACCTTCGAAGAATTTCCTCCGCGACAAGAGGCAGGCAGCTTCACGCCGAAGCAATAACGATCCTCCAACAGGAAACCGAAATGAAACGACTCACTCTACTGTGCCTACTAATCACCTTCGTTGGTTCCATTGCTTGGGGAGAGGAGCAAAAGGATGTTGGATTCGCCAAAACGGTTCAGATGGCCGACCACTTGGAGCCGTTTATCCCGAGGCCCGAGCAAGATGCGGCCGCCAAGAAAAAGCTGGCCGCTTTGGAAGCCAAGTTTGGTCGCAAGCCCAACGTTGTCATCCTGTTGGTCGACGACATGGGCTGGGGCGACCCCGGCTGCTATGGCGGTGGAATGCTGATCGGTGCTCCGACCCCCACGATCGACAAGATGGCTCGCGAAGGCCTGAAGCTGCTTTCTACCTACGCCCAACCAACTTGCACGCCGACGCGAGCGGCACTGCACACAGGGCGAATTCCAACACGCAGCGGATTAACGCGTCCAACGCTCAGCGGCGAAAAACCCAAGGTCAATCCTTGGGACGGGGAAGTGACCACCGCAAAGCTGCTGTCCGATGCCGGATACCGAACCGCGATGTCGGGTAAATGGCACCTGGGAGAAGGCGAGGGATCCTACCCGCACCAAGTTGGCTATGACGAATACCAAGGCATCCTGTCGGTCATCAGCGATTTTTCTCAGCAGCTAGATAAGCGACTCTACCCGGACCTGGTCCTCCGCCCCGGGCGTCTCGCCGCGGTGAAGCAAATGAGCGAACCGGCAATCACGTCGGGCGAAAGGGGAGGCCAACTTGAGGTTGCTGAGGAGATCAACAGCATCGAGGAGCTGAGCCAGATTGACCAGAAGTTTGCTGACTTTTCAGAGGACTTTATCCGTCGCAGCGTAAGCGATGAAAAGCCATTCTACCTGTACCACTCGTTCGCCCGACTTCACAACGACACGTATCCGGCCAAGCAATACGAAGGCAAAAGTCCGGCCGGATTCCCTTATCGCGACGCCATGCTTGAAGTCGACGATATCTGCAAGCGCCTACTCAACGTCCTTGACGAAACCGGCCAGACCGAAAACACGCTGGTCTTCTTCACGTCTGACAATGGCGCCAATGAGGATCTGTTCCCCGACTGCGGCTACCAGCCATTTCGCGGCGGCAAGGGTTCGACCTGGGAAGGTGGAGTGCGTGTCCCTGGGATCGCTTATTGGCCTGGGACCATCGCCCCGGGACGTGTCAGCGAAGGGCTGTTTGATCTTTGCGACATGTTCAATACGCCGCTAGCCATCGCCGGCGTCGCCGACTCGATTCCCAGCGAGAGATACATCGATGGGATCGACCAGACGTCGTTTCTGATCGCAGACGACGGTCAATCAAAACGTGACGCCGTGTTCATTTATGCGGAGAACGATCTGATGGCGGTTCGGTGGATGGAATACAAGGTTCATTTTAAGGTCTTCCAGAACCAAGCGGTCCGACGGAATCTTGACGAATCGACGGTCAGCAATCTTGGAATGAGTCCCTGGGTGTACAACCTGTACATGGACCCCAAAGAGCAAGGCAGCACCGGACATTCACGTTTCGAGTGGGGATTGCCCCAAATCCTGCAGCGAGCTGGCCGACACGAAGCCACCTTTGCAAAATACCCGAGCAAGGATATCGGGCTTCGCAAGCCCGGATCATGAAGGCAAGCTGGACATCCAGTGACGCGTCCGATCACAAGCATGCAAAGGCTTACCTCACGCAAGTTTTGGATGGAAACTCAATCGACTACTACCGAAAATAGCGGGAATGACATGAAAAACGCAAAACGAAATTTTAGTCTTCTAGCGGGCAGCTTGCTGATGTTCGCGATAGTCTGTTGATCAATCGCCGACTTCGAGCGGGTTCGCAACAAACGACACAAACGATTCGCTGTTGTCGATGCGTGACATGATCCGCTCTAGTCTTAGCTCGTCATTGCCAGAGAGTCTGTCGCGAAACAAACCGCTCGCCGGATCGTAGACCAATGCGATTCGTTCACCCCGCAATAGTCCGGTCACCGACAGCGAGCAATTCCCGAGCTGAGCTTGCTCGATCAGGAGGGCCCCATCGGATTGGATAGACTCGTCATTGCGATTGGCGGCGTGAACGGTGCGCGTGAATCCGACGATTGAAGGCGTCTCCGTGGGAAAGGAAAGCAGGAAGCTTTCGAGCGCAGCACTGTCCTGCTCTGTGATTCCTCGGAAGCGATGCGAATCCGCTAAAAACTCCCGCAATGATGCTTTAGAACCATCCGCGCCGAAGCCAAATCCGCCAATGCGAGTGCCATCGCCGGTAAACGAAATTCGTTCATTGAGACCACGTAGCTGGGCAACCTTCGTTGGCTGCTCAATCAAACCAGTAAACCCGGTCGTCCCTGCACCGTTCGATCGCATGTGGCAATCAGCACAGCGGAACATATTTCGTCCCTCGCGGCCGACGTCCAAGCGTTTCATGAAAATGCGTTCTCCATCGCGGGCACTCATTCCCTGGGGGTTAGCGGACAGTGAATCATCTCGATTGCGATGTGGGTTCGGACCAAAATGGATGCTCTGCAGGTAGTCCACAAAGACAGCCAAGTCAACATCCGCAAGCTGCTCGCCTCCCATCAGATGCTCAAAAGTTCCATTGAAGGATTCGAGTCCTGGTCGATCAGCCCGCCAGTGAAATAGTTTTTCGCCGGCCAACCCTCGCAACGTTTGCGTGACCAGCGGGCCCTTCATCGGATGGACTGCTTGAGCGGTTCCGTTGCCAAACATCGATCCGCCAGGATCCCCAAGGTCCCAAGCCAAGCCATCCCGATCGCCATCGACGTGGCATGATGCACAGGATACCGTTCCGTTTCCAGACAGCTTGGCGTCAAATAGATACCCGCGACCAGCGCGAATGGCATCTGGCGTAGGATCGCTGAGCATGAGTTCGTCGACCACCCGATCCGATTCAACGTCGACTACCGAAATGCTATTGGACAGCCGGTTCAGCACGTACAGTGTGTTACCGTTGCGATGCAGTGCCAGCGATCGCGGACCACGTTTGTTCCGTGGGTCTGTGTTGGCCGCTGGTGCATCATGAAGTTCGATTCTTGTGAGAACTTTGCCTGCCTCGTCCAAAACTCCAATACGGTCGGTACCGAACGAGGCAACGAAGGCTTTGTCGCCAATGAGATTAAAGACAATGTCAGTTGGTTGCGCAATGGCTGTCTCCAGCCCAACAGTGCTGGGAAGTTGCTCGTAGTCGATGTGTGGGTTTAAGTCGGTGAGCGAGACTGGAGAATCTGAAGTGCCGACCACATCGAGTCGACTAATGCGATTGTCGACCACATGCCCATTCAATTGAGGCTCGAACCGAACGAGGTTCCTGGCTTCAGTGTTTGCCACCCACACCTCCCCCGATTTCGGATGCTGGGCCAGATTGAAAAGCGTGGTGCCAACTCCCGCAAAGCAACGGCGGACGCTGAGCGTTTCGACGTCGATCTCAAAAATGTCTTCATCCTTCAGTTCAAAGCCTATTTGACTTTTCCAGCGAGGGTCGTCGGCGGACACGATGATTCCCTGCCGCGGCGGATCGGGAAGTTCGGAATTCGTAGGTGTCGGTGGCGCGGGTGCGGCTTTGTGAGGAACAACCGTGGTGCCGTTACCCGACAGGTAGCTGGCGACCCAAACTGTCGTCCCATCGGAGCTAGCCAGCAAAGTGCGCGGAGAGTGCGCCGGAATCGATATTCGCTTCTTGATCTTCCGTGTGGCGACATCGATCACGTAAACGCTCTGCTCATTCATTGATGAAACGAAGGCCAGACGGCCTTGATCTGAGAAGACAACATCACCGGGTCGGTCTCCAACCTGAACCGTTTCGACGACGACCCCACGCCGGAGATCGATCACGCTGACGGAATCGGAGAGGTGATTCACCACCCACACCTCGTTCTCCGACTGCTGGGCAACCGATACCGGCTCGAGCCCCACGGGGATCTCAGTTGAAACTTTGGGAGACGTCGGCTCGTCAATCGATAGCACGACTAGGGAGTTCGCCGGAGTGTTGACGACGAACAGTCGGTTTCCCTCCCTGGATGTCGTGAGCCCATGCGACTGCGGGCTTTCGAAGTTCACGAACGCCCGTTCTTGTGCCGCGCAGTCTTCGGCGTTAGCAACCACAAGTAGCGTAAAGAGCAGGTGATAGATCAAACGTCTCACGGCGAATATACCTCTATTTCCTTCTTGACAGTTTTCTTTCGACAACGACATAGGGTTTGGGCTGGTAGCCTCATTTGTCTGCAGTTCGAAAGTCCCATTTCAGATAGGGCATACCTTTCGGCGACGATGTCCAGACCGACTGCCCTCCGGCCGTGTAGGACACCACCGCTTCGACTCGCGGTGCTCGATAGAGTCCAACGGGCTTCTCGGCAACGCGCCAGCCACCCGCTTCCGGCATGGAATCCAAGTAGTACTCGAATCCAAATGGCAGATCGCCTTCCCAAGGACGCCCGTCTTCAGTCTTGCCACCGGAAAAGACAAACTCCACGTAGATGGCGTCCGTGCCGTTGTATTCAAAGGGCTTATCGAAACGAAAATTGAGCGCGTTCTGCGGGCCGCCCCATTCCGCCGGCTCTGTCACCGGAAAGCCCTTGAGTGTGGGGAAGCTCCAGGGCTTCGAAAAAGCCAACACTGCTTCATCAACGAGGGCAAAATCTTCAGACGCGTTGTACTTGATGGTCGACCAGTTGCCGTGTGCGATTCGAATCGTGACGTTCTCCCAGCTGCGGCCGATCGAGTCGTGGTCGCGATGGTCGAGTCGAAAAGAGAGACCTTCAATCAGACGCGGTTCGCCTCGGTGGCTATTGTCCATAAAGCGATGCGTCGCTTCGGCGGCCCACCCGAAGAACCCAGTTGCTACCGGACCCTCCTGGTCACCAGCAGTGGATGTGGTTGGCAAAGAGGCACTGAGTTTTCGCTGCCCCTCGAGACTCTGGCCGAGGATCATGTAGTCCGACCCTTTTGCGCCTATCACTTTCGGTCCCCGTACTTTTGACGACTGGCCAGAGACGACAGAATTGTAAAGGTCTTTGGCTTCCGCCTCGGTTAGTTTGCCTTCAGACACCAGCACCTTGAGCTTACCCGTGAAGGCAGATAGATCAGGCGTTTTCGACTTGTCGCCGGTTTTGCCCACCCGCGCAGCGACCGCATCGTATTTCTGGACAGCTTGATCCTTCGTCAACTTGCCAGCCTCCACTGCTTTTGCAAGTTCCGCTTTTAAAGCAGCCAAGTCTTGTGGCTTGCCATCCTGAGCGTAGGCACTGGCGACGGACAGTGCCGCACCGACAATCAGGACCAAGGTAAGTGCAAACTTCTGTTGCATAATTCTTCCTTTCAACTAGCGAGGATTTCAATACGGATAATCTCAAACTTAGCGGTGTTCGATTCCGTGACACACCACCAATCGTGTACCACCGAACCGGTTGGTGGATTGCCTGACTTTGGCAAGAGTTCGCCGGCGCCCACGACCCATTCGAACTTGCCTTCCGGAGATAAATTCAATTCCTGCGAGGTAACCTCGCAAGTGAACTTGTCGTAGAATCCGCCTCTAACCCCATAAGTGCTGACTCCCATTTCCAGATTGGCTGATGCGAAAATTCGGCCGGTGATACGGAGCTTAGATTGATTCGTCAGCAAGACTCGGCTCCCGGCCTCACCCCGCACATCCAGCCAGACCAAGCAACCAATTTTCGACGGCTTCCCCCAGACGGATCCCTGGCTATCCAGGCGGACCGCTTGCTGGTACTCAGCCAGTGCTTCGGCCTCGGTGATTTCTCCCGCCTCAATCGATTGCTTTAGCTTGATTCCCAACTCGAACAGCGCTGGCTTCCAATAACCATGCAGCACCTCCAAGTCGTTTGCCAAGCGACTTTGCCACGTTGTAACTTGCGGCCCAAGTGGCTGGACAGAGAATTCCGCCGCCGGGTCAAGTGAAGCAACTGCTCGATGCTCGGCAGAGACATCCAGTGCTTTGCCATCACTGGATCGCAGAAAACGAACGCGACCTTCATTGACGGCCAGCTCCGTGTCGGTGGTTCGAGCTGATAGGTTGAATTGCGTCCCCAAAACCTCTATCTCAGCCGCCAGCGTTCGTACGATCATCGGCGAATCGGCTGGTTGCGGCTCAACGTCGGCAGACATGCTTCCGCGATGTAGTTGCAGTCGTTTTTGACCCCGATCGGAAAGAACCGCCTCTGCTTCGCCGGACAATGTCACGAGCGAACCATCATGGAAACGGAAAGACGCCCAAGCATCGGCGGCGAGAACTTCCAATGTGCCGCCGGAAAGTGATTCGCCCGTATCAAGTTCGGTATGCACCACGCCGTCTTGTCCCGTCCAGCGAACTGGACCGTGGAACTCCGCGATGGTCCCAATGGTCGCGTCGCCAGAACTCAGCCAAACGAAGCTCGTAAAGACGAAGAGTGCGGCTGCCAAGACAGCCGCAGCGGTCCACGGCCCCCAGGCAAATCGCGAAGCAATTGACCTGGTCGCCGCCGGCAACACAAGGTTTTGGTTATGCAATCCTGGTTCGCCACCGAGTGTCATCTCTTCCATCGCGTCGATCAAGTTCATCTCGCGCAGAAACTGCTCGCGGGCGTCGCGATTGTCTTGCAACATTCGCTCCAAACGCTCAAGCTCCGCCCCACTGATCGTCCCATCGCCGTAGGCCCTGGCGAGTGCTTTCAGTTCGTCGTTCATTCAGTTACCTCCCTCAGCGAGTTTCCGTCTGACACACTCGCCCATCCGATCACGCAGTTTGTTGACTCGGCTGTAGAGCCGACGGGCGTGGTGCCCCAGTTGCCGGGCAATGTCCGACACGGAATCTCCACGCGTGTGGACGCTCAAAAGAAGTCGCCGATCTGCGGGCGACAAGCCGTTCAAGCAGTCCTCGAGGGCTTGGCGTTCTCGCTCCGCGACGAGGTGCCGATCCTCAGCGTCAACCGACAGCAACTGGATGGTTTCGTCGCTGAGCACCAATCGATCGCGAGCACATTTTCGGCGGTACTTGAGGACCTCGAACCTCGCAATCACACACGCCCATCGAAAGAAAGCGTCTTGGGAATCGCCAACCTGGAAGTCAGAAAACTTGCGCCAGCAGGCCAAGCCCACTTCCTGCATCACTTCGTCAGCATCCTGCGACGACGGCAGCACGCACCGAATCACGCCACGAACGGCCCGCTCGTTGCGAGCAAACAGAGCCACGAATTGATCGTAGCGGTCGGCATTTGGGGGTTCAGTCATCTTGTCTGCGAAACTCCTTGCCTACTTACTCCCGGTGATTGCGGATTTACCGAGCATTTTTTAAGAATTTTGCACGCCCCGCGACGGTGGTGTTGGCGTGAGCGGACGCGTCTTAGGTGCGTGCCAGGGGCGAAAATGGGGTTATGGCTCGAGCCCGTCTCGCGGCCACGCGAAGGTAGTGTTTTAACAGCCCGCCGAGCCGCTGTCGGCACTTGATGCCAGCTGAATCCGGGGACGATGAATCACTGCTGCTGGATTTCTCGTCGCCATCCGAGCTCGCCACCGGAATTTCAGGACGCCGTTTTCCTTCGATTGGTGCGGCCGCTCCTCGTGGTAGGGCTTCACCGAAATCGCCTCGGCGGCGGTGAGGACTTCCCTCTCTGGCAGACCTCCATTCTTCACGACGAGTCGTCTTCCTCGCTCGTCGGTGCGATCGGCATGCATCTCGACGAAGTCATTGACTGGCCCAACTATCCATGTATCCTCGACGATTGACCGCCGTGATACGACGACAAAAAGTAAACGCCTTATAATTTGAACCTTGCCAAGCCAGCTTAACCTGCCTTTTCTCGTGCCGTGTCAGTGATGATCAATTTCATGGTCATCATCGTTTGGCTCTCTGATTTCATCTCGATCGTTACTTCCACCAAACCGTGGTGGCGGAAACGTCTTGCTTAATAATTGCTCAAAGCCTGAGACGACGTCAAATAGTTCCTCGTCGATGCTGCCTTGTCGCTGGCGGTGGAATTGGGTGTGCAGGGTTTCGAGTAGCTCGTCGATGTTTTTATCGGCTCGCTGCATGGCGGCGAGTCGGCTGGCGTTCTCGCTGGCGAGCGACTCAGCACAGGCTCGGTACAACGTGATGAACAGGTATTCGTGGATCAGTGATTGCAACGTCACCAGATGGCCTCCCAGGATTTCCGCGCGGCTGTGCGTCGGCCATTGAAGTTCGGTCAGGCGTTGTTTCCATTGCGAGTCGAGTGGTAGCATTCGCTGCGAGACCGGTTCATAAAGTGATCCAGTCTGCGGGCGGTTGTGGAACACGAAAAAGGAAGTCGGTTCGTGTTCGAGTTGATCACTGATGCTTTCGATTTGCATTTGTCCCACCAGCGCTGCAATTCCCTTGACAGAATTGGGCACCGAAAACAGCCCCTGAAGCGGCAAGCCGGAATCCGCGAGCCTCCCATGCACTCGTTCGCCGACGGCCCAAACCTTCAGCTCGCCGGCAAGATCCGACAGCTTCTCCACGGCAAAGTCGGTGATCACGTCGTTGAATTGGCCCACCAGACCTTGGTCGGAACCAAACACGATGGCGGAGATGATCTTAGGCTTTCCCGTTGTCGTCGTCGAATGCACCGGAGTTAGAAGCTCTTCTTTTTGAAAGCAAGCACTCAGCCCAAGTTCGATGGCTTGGTAGTAGTCACGCAAGGCGAGTACGGAGCGTTCATACTGTTCAACGCTGGACGCCGCTATCGCTTTCATTGTGCGAACCACCGATTGCAGGTCGTCGGCGGTGCTGATCTTGCGCCGCAAGTCCGCCATGCTATTGCTCATGACGATCCTTTTACGACGGACGCAATCGCGCTGCGAGTTAGCTCGACAATTGCTTGCTGATCTTCGTTGCTGAACTTCTTGACTGTGTCCAACCGTTCGCGAATCGCAGCTGGCATGTTGGCCGCCGTGACTTTCACCGATTGTTCCGCTTCCGGCATCGTCTCGATCGGCACGTCGTCAAAGAGTCCCTCGCTCAACGCCAGCAAGATTGCGATTTGTGAAGGAACTGACACCGGCGAAAACTCGGGCTGCTTCAGACATGATCGGATTCGCTGACCATTTGCGATAATCGCGCGAGTGCTATCGTCCAGCCGTGCACCAAATCGCGCGAACGTCTCCAATTCCTGAAACTGAGCGTAGGCAAGTTTCAAATCTCCAGCGACCGATCGGTAGGTCGGTCGCTGAGCTTTGCCACCGACACGCGAAACCGATTTTCCCACATCCACCGCAGGCAGGACGCCAAGCTCGAACAGGGACGGGGACAAATAGATTTGCCCGTCGGTTATGGAAATCAGGTTCGTGGGAATGTACGCGGAAATATCCTGTGCTTCCGTTTCGATGATCGGAAGGGCTGTCAGTGATCCGCCGCCCAAGTCCTCTCGTAGGTGCGTTGAGCGTTCCAGCAATCGTGAGTGAATGTAAAAAATGTCGCCCGGAAACGCCTCTCGCCCCGGTGGCCGACGCAGCAACAGGGACAGTTCGCGATAAGCTCGCGCGTGCTGAGTCAAGTCATCGTAGACGATCAGCACATCGCGACCTTGCTCCATAAAGTACTCGGCAATGCTGGTTGCTGCGTACGGTGCGATGTAGGCCAAGCCGGGTGGATCGTTTCCTTCACTTACCACCACAACCGTGTATTCCATCGCGTTGTTCTCCTTCAGAACCGCGACAGCTTTGGCGACCGCGGAAGCCCGCTGACCGATCGCGCAGTAAACGCAAACGGTATCTTGGCCCCGCTGATTAATCATCGTGTCGAGTGCAATCGCGGTCTTTCCGGTCTGACGATCACCCAGAATCAACTCGCGTTGCCCTCGTCCAATGGGAATCAAAGCGTCGATGACTTTAATTCCCGTTTGCAGCGGCACGGTCACCGGAGCACGATCCATGATCGGCGGTGCGGGGCGCTCGATGGGAAGACGCTCGTTGCAATGCACGACGCCGTTGCCATCAAGAGGTCGCCCGAGTGGATCGACCACGCGTCCCAGCAAACCTTCGCCGACAGCCACATCCATCACTCGGCCGGTCCGCCAGACCTCGTCGCCTGCATGCAACCGCGAATAGTTGCCCAGCAACACGACGCCTACCTCGTGCTCGTCCACATTGAACGCAATGCCGAACACGTCGCCGGGAAAACGCACAAGTTCCTCAAAGCCAACATTTGGCAGCCCCGACACCTTCGCGATCCCGGTTGCGACATTGGTAATCGTGCCAATTTCGTGAAGTGATAGTATTGGCGTGAAGGCTTCGCGGTAGTTTGTGAGTTGCGAGAAAACGTTATCATAGATGGCTTGTAGAGTGCTCATGGCAAATTGGTTACCTCTGCCTCCGCGCTTTCTAAATACCCCTTCACGCTCCACGCCATTTTCTTACCGTTGACCGTTAACTCGATGCCGCTGATGAGGTTTGGTTCAGCATCGAACTGGATCGGAACGTCAGCTGACATCATGTCGTTCAATGCCGATTGAATTTGCGATCGCTGCTCGGTTGGCAATTCAAATGCACTTCGCACTCGTGTCGATTGCTTGCCGTTCTCGGTGGCGGCGGACAACTCTTGTCGGACTTCTCCGTCGAGCGATCGCAGGCGATCGGTGAACACGTCACACATCCGCGTTTCCAAATCCACCGACGCCAAGTCGCCCAGCGTCTTTCGCGTCAAGGCAAAGACTTCCCGATGGGTTCGCCGCGATATCTCATCGCTCAAGTCTTTCTGCTCGGTCTCCAGCGCATCGCGTCGTTTGGTGGCAAGCTCGTCGGCGGCTTTCGTTGCTTCATCGAGCAGTCGCGTACGTTCCGTCGCCGCCTCGTCGGTGGCTTTGCTCAACAATGCGGCACGTTGCTGATCAAACTCATAGTTCTTGCGCTCGAATTCGTCGCGTTCCTGTTTTGCTTCCGCACGTTTCGCATCCGCGTCAGCCAATTCCGCCGCGATCTTCTTTTCGCGTTCATCAATGGCTTGCAGAATCGGGCGGTACAAGTATCGTTTCATTAGCCAGACAAGGATCAGGAAGTTGATGGCCTGTGCGGCGACGGTAAACCAATCGACCAGCATGAGCTAATTCCCTGCTGTTGCTTGAGCGATGAAGTGATTCCAAAACGGGTTGGCAAAAATCAGAATCATCGAAACGACAAAGCAATAGATTGCGGTCGATTCGATCATCGCCAGGCCAACGAACAGTGTCCGCGTGATGGTGGAGGACGCGTCGGGTTGTTGTGCCAGGGCACTCAACGCCGTCGCCACCGCTTTTCCTTCCGCGAGTGCCGGCATCATGCAACCGATGCTCGTTGCGAACGCGGCACAGATCATTGAGGTCATTCCAATAATGGTCATGCTGTCCATGGTTTTTCCTATTTAAGTTGTTGTGGGATATTCTTTGGTTTCGTCTCGCGGACCCTCGTAGCCGCTGCGATGTATACGGCCGCCAAGATGCTAAAGATGTACGCTTGGACCATTCCGGTCAGCAGTCCAAGTGCCGTCATGACGATGGGGAACAGCAGCGGTGTGATCGTCAGCAGAATGGCCATGATCATCGCCCCGCTCATCATGTTTCCGAACAAACGCACGGCCAACGCCAGCGTCCGCGACGTTTCGCTGATGAGGTTGAAGGGAAGCATGATCACCGTCGGTTCAATGTAGGTTCGCAAGTAGCCGCCAATTCCCTGTGCCTCGACGCCAAACATGGGAACGGCCACGAAGACGCACATTGCGAGTGCCATCGTGGTCGACAGCGAACCGGTCGGTGGTTCGTAGCCTGGAATGACGGTACATAGAGCGGAGAGCGCGACGAACAGAAACAGGGTGCCTAGAAAGCCGATGTACTTGCGAGGTTGCTTGAGTCCGATATCGGCGATCTGTTGCTGAATTCCGCAAATGACGATCTCGAGCAGGTTCTGCCAGCGACTCCGCTGGTGATCCGTCGATAGCTTTCGCGTGATCAGCTTGGCCCCGATCGCCATCGCTAACATGATCACCCAGCTGAACACAATGGTGGCGTTTAACTTGAACCATCCGTATTGCCAAAAGACAAGTTCATCGGGACTAAGTCGCATGACGAGTCTCCTGTGGCTTGGCCGAAACTTGATTCGCAGGTCGAGTTAACCGCATCACGATCAATCTCGCCGCGATGAATCCGACCAAGCAAGCCAGTAGTGGTTTGATTTGCCCATCGCTAACAAAATAGAACCCGGCAAGCGTGATGCTCATTCGAGCGAGCGCACTACCCATCATCCAGCGCGCTGGATACGGTGTCGCGACGCATTTGCGAACGGTCCACCAGAGACCGCCAAAGAAAACGCCACCCAGCACCATGCCTGCGGCGAACGCGAAAATCAAAGCCAGTCCGTCATTCATCGTCGTTCTCCTGTTCGTCCCGCATTGCTTTGTCTTCCTTTGCCACCCATTGCCAAGCACTCCAACATCCGATCAGCAGTCCAGCGATCAAAAGCGTCAGCGTCCACGAGTGGCTGGCGGCGTGCTTGCGATCCAACCACGCACCGATGGCAGCACCCAGCAGCGTGGGAACGACGATCGACCAGCCGATCAACCCCATCATGCCCAGTCCAAACCAGACGCCTTGATGCGGCGAACGCTGAGCCTTGAGTTTGCGTTTTGCCTTCGTGCCAACCTGCTGTTGAAAGCCGCTTTGTTTTTCGGACGGTTTAGTCACGATGCAACTCCGCCAAACGATGAACGATGTTCGATTCCAACTTGGCCATCGACTGGCGAACAGACTGTTGTTGTTCATCCAAAGCCATAAACTCGTCTCGTACTGCGGATTGCAGATGGCCCAGGTCCGATCCCACAATGGCGTTGCGAACGGACACCCGCACTTCCAACCCAGTCTTGATCAGTACGCCTTCGTCGATCGCCATATAGACCTGGCCTTCATCTTCCGTCTCGTAGATCAAAATCCCCGGCATCAGCGACGCCACGCAATCGAGCCGGTGAGGCAAAAGCCCGAACGACCCGACACGGGACTCGGCCACGATCCGAGCAACTCCGGTTTTGTCCGCGAACACGCCAAAGGGCAGCTGGATTTTAAGTCGCATGAGTTCCGACGACATGCTGGCTCCCTTCGTCCGAGGGTGATTCCGACTTCGGCTTCGCTTTGGATCTCGTCTTGGCCTTCACCTTTGCTTCGTCGATCTTGCCGATCATGTACAGATCGCTCTCGTCGGCATCCTCAAATTCGTCGTTCAAAATTCGCTCGCAACCATCGAGCGCGTCGTCCAGGTTGACGAGTTTTCCCTTCAAGCTCGTGAACTGTTCCGTCGTAAAGAATGGTTGCGTCAAAAAACGTTCTAAACGTCTCGCACGGCCGACGATCTTTCGGTCTTTTGGCGATAGTTGTTCCAGGCCGAGCATCGCGATGATGTCTTTCAGGTCGGCGTACTGAGCCAACGTTCGACGGAGCTCCTGAGCCAGTTCGTAATGTCGCCTGCCAACGACACTCGGCGTCGCCATTTTAGAACTCGATTGCAATGGGTCGATCGCCGGGAAAAGTCCCTCGCTGGCTCGTTTGCGTGAAAGCACGATCGACGCCGAGAGGTGTGAAAACGTATGAATGGCTGCCGGGTCGGTAAAGTCATCGGCGGGAACGTAAACGGCTTGAATCGACGTGATCGCGCCGGTGCTCGTGTTGGCAATGCGTTCCTCGAGGCTCGCAAGCTCGGTACCCATCGTCGGTTGATAGCCGAGTCGCGACGGCATCTGCCCCATCATTCCGGACACTTCCATACCGGCTTGAATAAAGCGAAAGATGTTGTCGATCAGCAACAACACGTCGCGGTGTTCGTCGTCTCGAAAATATTCTGCCATCGTGAGTGCGACATGCCCGACGCGAAACCGAGCGCCAGGTGGTTCGTTCATTTGACCGAACACCATCGCCATGTCCTTCAGCACTCCCGCGTCCTTCATTTCGCGGTACAGTTCCTCGCCTTCTCGACAACGCTCGCCGATGCCGCAGAAAATGCTGACCCCCTTTTGCTTGCCCACCATGTTGTGAATCAACTCGGTCAGCAAAACCGTCTTACCCACCCCGGCACCTCCGAACAGCCCGGCCTTCCCGCCGCGTTCGAGCGGCACAAGAACGTCGATCACCTTGATGCCCGTCTCGAAAACTTCCGATTTGGTCGACCTTCGCGACAGAGGCGGCGGGTCGCGGTGGACGCTCCGTCGCTCGACGCCTGTTAGTTCTTCACCAAGGTCAATCGTATTCCCGAACACATCGAACATGCGGGACAACAAAGCTTTGCCGACCGGAGCCTCCAATGGTCCACCGGTATCTTGCACCGTCATCCCGCGAGCCAATCCTTGCGTCGGTGTGAGCGAGATGCCACGCACGCATTGAGCGTCTTGCTGCGATAACACTTCGAGGACGATCTGCTGTTGATCGCCAGTCCGCAAAATCGAATGGATCGGAGGCAGGTGTCGATCGAAGCGAACGTCGACAACACTCCCCCGCACCGACACGACGACACCCTGGTTCAGTGAATCAGCTTGTTGGGCTTTCAAACCGGAACCTCCGAATGCGTTGGGACAAGCGGTACAATGGCATTGGGAGGGTCGACGATTGGCCGTATTGTCGTTGGTAATTCTGTCGGAACATGCAGGGTCGCGACACCGATGCGTGAATCGGCCATGCCGTAGTAAACGTCGAACCGATCGGGTTGCCCGATGTCCGTTCGGCAATCAATGCCGGTGGGGAACACCACGTTCTCGACGACGCCAGCGCGTTCGTGGGGGTCAATCGGCGTCAAAATCGGCTCAGCAGAACGATACAGAATCGTTCGCGGATGCTCTGTCGACAGGATCATAACACCGGCGGAATAGCAGAGGCGTCGGTTCGCTGCGTTGTTGGATGCTTCCGCGTGAACACCGTGATAAAGCATCATCCAGCCGTGCCGCGTCATAATCGGCGGGGTGCCGCCACCGATTTTTAGCGACTCCCAAGGCTCGACGGGCGTCGCCAAGCGATGATGGGAATTGAATAGACCCAGGTGCTTTGGCGCGATTCCATCCAGTTCCATCGGGCAATAGGAGATCCAAATGCTTTCGTGTTCGAGATCAACCATCCGCGAGCATTGATCACAGTCCGTTTCTTCCGGCAATGATCCGGGAAAGAGAGGCCGATGAATCATTGCAAGTTGCAGTTTGCCTCGGTGGTTCGGTATCGCGACTGGAAACAGACTTGCGTCTTTGTTGGCGACACCAACGAAGTCTGTACCGCGAAACGGTTCAAAGGTGGCAAGCCCTAAACGCCTCCAGTGAAACAAGTCCTCGGACACAGCCAAAGCGATGCGAGGACCAATCCTGGAAAACGCGGTGTAGGTCATCAAATAGCGCTCGAAGTGTTCGACATAGGTGACTCGGGCGTCTTCACATCCACCGCAACCATCTGCCTGCAACTCGTAATCCGCTTCCGGTTCCAACGCGATCCCCAACCGCTCGACGCCGCACGGATTACCGGCATCGTCGAACTGGACTCGAGCAATGCCAATGCGAGAGAAGTTGTCATTGGCAACGAGTCGTGGAAAGAGATACAAGTTGCCATCCGGTCCGCGAATTGCCGCCGGATTCAGAACCCCGCCGACTTCATGCGAATTACCGGGTTCCGGTTCCATGAGTAAGCTAAGGCGTTTCAGTTGAAAATTGTTCATTGCTATTTTGGGCAAAATAAATGGGTGAGCAAAAAAAATATCGCGCGATCGGTTCTCTTATTTTTTTGCCCCGCAATTTTTTTGCCCTTCAACACAAGCCACGATCGCCTCAACAACCCGCTTAGTTTCCTCAAGATCTCGAACACAGATCGACGTTACCCCCGCTTGCTTGGCCGGGAAATCGTTCCCGCCAGGGAAAACCGCGTCGCCGATGAAGAGCATGTCGGGGATCACAATACCCAATGTGTCGCGGAGCTTTCCAGTCCCAAACGCTTTCGTTATTCCGGGCTTTGTGACAACAATCGACGCGGTGCCACCGAGGTTGACCGAGAACTCGGGAATCAAGTCATCAAGGATCGCTTGAATCTTCTTTCGTTTCGCAAAGTCAGGATCCCACTTTTGCTTCTCTTCAATGGGAGCCTGACCTTTGGCAATATTCTTTGAGTCTCTTTTTGAGCGAGACTAGCCAATCAGTCAGCCTTTGCCGCCTCCTCCAAAATCGTAACGATGGTGTCTTCCACTTCTTGAGCAACCTCCTCGAGTTGTGGGACGTTGAACATTGCCAGCAAATTTGTTGGCTTCAATGTTGCCAATACCGTTCTCCCATCCTTCTCGTAGATCGAAATTCTGCACGGCAGTGCGGTGGAGACACTCATGTCTGCATCGAGCACCTCCTTTGCCTGTTGCGGCTGACAGACCTCGAAGATCAGGCATTCACCGGCCAACGCCACCCCTTTCTTCGTCATGGTCTCTTTAAGGTTGTGAACCTGCATGACGCCAAAGCGATTGGCGTCGACGGCCGTCTGCAAAGCAGACGCCGCTTCACTTACGGTTTTGTCGGTCGGGACTTCGATCAGCATTTATTCGCTTTCATGGTTGAGTGTTCGTTGCAGACCCGGAAGTTTTTTCATTGGCCATGCCAATCCCGAGCACACGGCATACCGAACTTCATGGTTAAAATGCAGACCTTCGATATCTGCCGAGGGGATTCAAGGTTGATTGCTTGGACAGTCCAACTCGTTGAATAATTCTTGAAGCTGCTGAAAATCGATCGGCTTGGTAAGGTGATGATCGAATCCGGCTTCAAAAGCCATCTCGCGTTCGAACGTTTGCCCATTTCCAGACAATGCGACTAAACGGATACTCTCAAGGCCGTTCCGCCTACGAATTTCGCGCGCCAGTTCGTGACCGCCCATCACGGGCATGGTCAGATCAGAAAAAACGACTTCTGGTTTGAACGTTTCAAGGATTTTCAATGCGTCTCTCCCGTTCTCAGCGACACGGACCTCGTGTCCTAATTTCTCTAACAACTGTTTGGTCACGAAGCGCATCGCTCGCAGATCGTCAACGATCAGCACGTGACGCTGGTGGGAGCGTTGATCAGAGACCACATTAGAGGGAACGTCGTCTCCATTCATTCCTGTCACAATCGGCAAACGGACGGTGAAGGTGCTACCGCAATCGAGACCATCGCTGGCAGCAGTTACAGCGCCTCCATGTAATTCCACCAGGCTTCTGACCAAGGCCAATCCGATCCCAAGTCCTGCAGAACGACATCCATTCACGGTTTCAACTTGTTCATACATCGTAAATATCTTTGTCAACTGATCGGCGGGGATACCAATCCCGTTGTCGTGAACTCGAATGAACAAAAAGCGGTCGTTTGTACCCAGATTCAGCACAATTCTGCCGCCGCTTCTTCCAAATTTGGCAGCATTGTTCAACAAATTGCTGACTACCTGAGTCAATCGACAACGATCGCCACAAACACATGCGCTACCACTTTCGTCGATCACCTCGAGCGACAAACCATTTTCGGAAATGAAGATTGATGTCTCTTCGACAGCAGCTTGGATCACCGAGGCAAGTGTAAACACCTGTTTGTCAAGTATCACTTTGCCGCAATTGATCCGCGAAGCGTCAACCGTGTCCTCAACCAAATGAACGATCTGATCCACTTGACGTGACATCATTGCTAGAACCGTTTCAGCTTCCTCGCTCAAACTCATCATGGCCATCAATCGAAGGCCGTTTTTGAGTGGGGCCAGCGGATTGCGAAGTTCGTGTCCCAAAGTCGCGAGCAATTCAGTATTACGGTGCTCCATCTCGACAACTAATTTCGAACGAATCGCGGCATACTCCAACGTCGATTCCAACGGTTGTCTTTGGTCATTTGAATCATTCATGTGTTTTACGTCTTGGGATTCTTTTGAAATCTGTTTTCCCGCCAATTAGGCGAATTTTCGCATTGTGGTAGTCTCCCACAATCGAGGATCGCCAGTAAACTACCATGGCGGATTTTGCCACTGCGTGTCACGCCGCATCACAGGTCGTGGATCACTTTGGGTGGGAGGGCTGCCCGCAAAGCGTTGAGCACCGCGGCGACATCAATCACCTCTTGGGTGATCGAGCCCATCACTGGGCTGAGATAACCCGCCGCCGCGAAGCCCATTCCGATCAAGCTCAGCGCCATCCCGCCGATGGCACTTTGCAGCGCAATGGTTCGCATCCGACGACTGATATGCATGAACTCGTCAACCTTTTCCAGCGAGTTGTTCATCACCACGACCCCCGCAGCCTCCGCGGTCACATCACTGTTCTGACCGATTGACATGCCGACCGTCGCGGCCATCATCGCTGGTGCGTCGTTAATGCCATCGCCGACGTACAGCGTTTTTGCCTTCGCTGTTTCGAGGCGAACAAGAGCAAGTTTCTGTTCTGGACTTTGCTCCGCGAAGATTTCCGTGATTCCAACTTTTTCAGCGAGATAACGAACCTCCGACTCGCGGTCTCCAGAGACGAGCATCACGCGAGTGAAAGCGTGCTTCGGCCCCAGATGCTCAACGAAACATCGACTTTCTGATCGCGGTGCGTCCCGGAATCGAAACACGGCGGCATAGCGGCCATCGATCGCGACGACACACTCGAGCCCCCCGGCGACGGCGGGAAGTTGATCTGCACCAGCAATGTCCTGCGAGAGTAACTTGTTGCGGCTAGTGATCTGAACCGTGCGGCTGGAGACAATTCCGACGAGCCCCTGTCCTGGACGCTCGCCCACTTCAGTCGCTTCCTGCAAATGAATCGCATCGGATTTGGCCGCGTCAAGAATGGCCCCGGCAAGTGGATGCTTGGAGTAGCGTTCCAAACTTGCAACGACAGTCAGCACATCCTTTTGCCCAAAGCCCGATGCGATCACTTGCTCGGTAAGCGTCGGTTCACCGTATGTCAGCGTTCCCGTCTTGTCGAAAATGGCGGTACGGCATCCAGCGATCTGTTCCAGCACAACGGGACTCTTCACGATGATCGCTCGTCGAGCGCAAAGCGAGATCGAGCCGATTATGGCAATTGGAATCGCTAGTAGCAGCGGACAGGGAGTGGCGATCACCAACACCGCCAAGAAACGAATTGGGTCGCCGCTGATAGACCACGCAAGGATCGCGACAGCCAATGCGATCGGTGTATAGAACGCACCTATTTGATCGCCAAGCCGTTGCAACTTTGGTCGTTTGCTTTCCGATTCTTGCATCACTCGCATGATCTTGGCGTAGCGTGAATCAGCGGCCACCTGAGTCGTGCGTATGGTCAGCGCCGATTCGCCGTTAATCGCACCCGATATCACCGTCGAACCGGCGGTCTTGGTAATCTGGAACGGCTCGCCTGTTAGGTAAGATTCGTCCATCACCCCGTGACCCTCGATGACCTCGCCATCGACCGGGCAAATGTCGTGTGGGTAGAGAATCAGCGTGTCGCCGACGACAACTTCCGCCAGTTCCACATCGGCAATTTCGGAGTTCTGCTTGCGGTGAGCAACCGACGGCATGCGTTTGGCAAGTGCCGCCAGCACCGAAGATGCACTGCGAAGCGCATACGACTCCAAAGCTTCGCCACCGGAGAGCATCAATACAATGATCGAACCGGCAAGGTACTCGCCCAACAGCACGGAGGTGATGATCGAAATCCCACCCAACAAATCCGAACCGAATTCTCGCTTGATCAGTTTCTTCAGCAGGTCAAATAGCAGCGGGAGACCGCCGACAACCAACGTTACCAACAATGGAATTTCGCTGAGCGCCGTCGTGGCCTTGAGGCCAAACCGCAGCAGCAGATGCAAAACAATCGCCAAAATGGCGAAGGCCGCGATGACGAGCGACTTTCGGCTCCGCCACTTGAAGAGCCGATTTGAAACCGGCTTGGGCGGGTTGGATCTCGGCGATCCGGTTTTGCTTTGCTGTTCGGTCGGGGTGGTCAATTCGATACTCAGTTCATCTGCCACAGTGTGAAGTTTAAGAACGCGGCAAAACTCACCCAGGCCAGATAGGGAACGAGCAAAAACCCCGCTTGTCTGTTAACTTTCCAGAACGCAATCAAGGTTGCGCCGAGTACCAACCAGAGGAGCGTGATATCAACCATCAACGGATACAAAGAAACCAGTACCGGCCGTTGCAAGACATAACGCAACCCAGCCGACGAGGGCGAATGCTTGGCATTGATCAATGGTCGCTGACTTCGCAGTGTCACTCATCAAAACGGCAAACGTCCCATCAGCAACAACACAAGCAGGATCACGACGACGAGCCCCAAGCCGCCGCTCGGGCCATAGCCCCAACTGCGACTGTGCGGCCAAGCCGGGATCGCTCCCAGCAGCAACAGAATCAGCACGACGAGTAAGATTGTTCCTAGCATCTTCATCTTCCAAAAGGGTGAGCATGTTTCGCATCTGATCAGTTGCTTTCAAGCCACTGGACGACAAGCAAACGAATCATCGTGATCGCAGAAACAGGCTCACGGCCACACCGGCAATCAGACCGCAGCCTACGCAAAACATCAACGATTCGTACGGATGTCGACGAACCATCCCTTCGACTTCAGCATAGCCGTCGCGCACAGCGGTTGCGGCTTGTTGCGATGCTTCTTGAGCACAGTTGACCGCTTGGTTGGCTGTCGCACGAACATTTTCGCGGGTGTGGTTTAACGCGGCGGTGGCTTCGTTACTAAACTCGTCGAAAAACTGCTCGACATTCTCCCTGGCCTCTCCGGTCTTTCTCTGGATCGTGCCCATCAGTTGATCGACATCGCCATTGAACGTCATGACATCATCATCGGTGAGTTCGCCCCACTTGCTCCGCAGTCGACCCTTGAATTCGTTCCAGTTTCCCTGGAGTGTTTGTTGGCTAATCATTGTTCTGTCAGTTCCATTTTTGATAAGATGTCAAGCGGATGCTCAACGAAGGATACGCACCTTCGTTTCGTGTTGCTTCGCGGGAATCATTGCTTCGTTGGCGATGGTTCCGTCGCTGGTCGCACCAGTTCATTGACTTCCTCTTTCGCTTCGCCCGCTGATTCTTGGAATTTGTTCTTCACAGCATTCTTAGCTCGCCAAAACAAGCCCTTCGTGAATCCATGACGAGGCTTCATTCGCTTCAGACTCGTCAAAGTAGCGAACGGTCGCGGTGGTAAAGGGTTTGCAAAACATCGCCATGCCCTCTTCCCACTTCCGGTCACCGACCAAGGCGACTCGTTCAATGTGAGCGTAGTGACTGATGTCGAACTTGATGTCTTCCCACATCGCCCCGATCGTCCAACCGTGGAAGTCATACATCTCAACCAAGAAGCGAATCTTTCCGTGCACGGCGACCGCTCCCTCCACTTCCTTTGTGAAGTGGGCATAGTCATCGGCACTGAGCTTACCGCTCAGCGTCAGGATCAGAATCTTCCCGTCGGCTTCCTCGTTCAATAGCACGGTCATGAAATTGTCTCGCATGGTGGGCTGGGTATTGTTTGGCGTTTACTGAACAGATTGTATTTCGGGTCATTCATCGTTCCCATCGCGTGCTCACTGAAAACAACATGGCGGATTCCGCCATTGCATGTGAAAGAGACTAAGATTCTTCCTCGCGTTCTTGTTTTGCCTTTTGCCAAAGTGATCTTCAATCGGGCGCAGAGTGACCAGAACAAGGATTGTCAGCACCGCACTCGTGACTGCCAAAGGATACTGACCAAGACCACACGCGGTGCCGATGGCAGCCGACAGCCAGATCGTGCTTGCCGATGTCAGGCCGAGCACCTCATGCCCTTCATTTGTCTTCAGAATCGTGCCCGCTCCGATGAAGCCAACCCCGGCCGCGATTCCCTGGACCACACGGGTCAAGTCGAGCGTCGACTCCGCAGACAACTCGTGGCAGGCCAAAACGAAAATGGCCGACGCGAGGGAAACCAACATGTGTGTGCGCAAGCCAGCAAAGTGGCCGCTGATCTGGCGTTCAAATCCAATCACCCCGCCAAGCAGCACCGCGGACGCGGCTGGAATCAGTACTTCAAAGTAGTTCATTTCGATCGCCTTGATGATGTCCAGCTAAGCGAACCATTCGGGCAGCAAGCCTCGCAGGCCCGACGCTAACATTCCCATGGCAATGCACGCGAGCAACATCCCCATTAGTCTCGTCACCACAGCCATTCCGTTTGTTCCTAAGACGTCCGCGATGCATTTGGCTAGCGAAAACACGGTGACCACGATGATCGCGATTACAAAGCAAACGGCTGAGATCCAAACGCGATCACTGAACGTTGGATGCTGCTGGGCGGTCGCCACGATCAATGCGATCGTGCCTGGTCCTCCGACGATTGGAATTGCCAACGGAACAATTGCGATGGACTCGCGATCTGAGGCGTCTTTGGCTTCTTCCTTGGTTTGCGCACGCGACTTGTCGTTGGATAGCATCCGCAAACCGATGATCAACACGATGATGCCGCTGGCCGACAGCAACTCCGGGACATCGACGCCGGTCCAACGCAACACCTCTCCGCCAAACCAGGTGGAGACGAGCATGATAACGAGGACCGCGATCGCGCAGGTTCTTGCCACGCTTCTTGATTCGGAATTGCTACGGGACTCCACCATGGTTGCAAATATGCCTGCGTTCCCAACCGGGTTCACGACCGACAACGAAGCCGCCCCGAAAGCTGGTAACCATGGTTCATCCATGACTCTCCCATGTCTGGTTGTCGTAGAGATTTATCTCGCGAAGCAAAGCCGTGGCGTTTCATCGCTCCATCCCTTCGCGTCGGATCAAATCAACCAAACCATCGACCGAGGTGAACTTTCCAACGACGCTGGTTCGAGGAAACATTAATTTGGGAATCGCACCTTCGCCCACTCGCTTGTAGAGAGCCGCGTGTCGCGAGATGTATTGATCGGGAACGGCTGAAGCTAGTTCAACCTCCAATTTCTTGGAATCCACCAGCGTTCTTGCTTTTGCAATCGTATCGGCGTAGGTGGGAGGGTGCTCGTCTGCCATCATCCACAAGTGCAACGATGCGAACGCCTTCGGATCGACTCGCCATGTCGCTACGGCGAGCTTCGACAGCACGCACGACTCTTTGTAGTGCGGACCGGTGACCTTGATCGTCGGATTGCAATCGGAATTAAGCGGAACTGGCAATAGAACAATTGCCAATTTGTCGCCAAGTTCGAGCTGCGCGCCACGGACCGCCTGGAACGTCTCACGGCAAGGCGGACAGCAATAGTCGAACATCTCCACGACGACATACTTCGCATCACTGGGACCAATGTGCGGCCAATCCGCAACTTTCAGTTTGATTGCGCCTCCCTGAATAGATGCAACTCGTATTGGCAATTCATCAGCTTGCATTGCTTCGGCTTCGACGATCCCGATGGCAACTAAGCCGGGCAACGCCAATAGGTGAGCATATCCCTGAAGCGGCTTTTGAATTCCGGTACTGGTCACCGGAGCACCAAATAGATTGTCTTCCAGATTCTCGTTGCGACTGTTAGGCGGAACAATCTCCAACGCATCGCTCCCATCGACGCTTGGTGTGTCGAAACGCTCAATCTCGAACGCCGCTGGTGGAGGCGTCAGGAGTTGGCCAGAAACCAAGATCATCAACCCAATAAAACTGAGCGATGCGATCGCCATGGCGGACTTCGCTCTTAGCGGACCAGCGATCAGCAACGTCATCGTCGCAACCAACCCGCACGTGTGAGCCAGCATGCAGTAGAGACAAATGTGTTGAAGGACCAAAAGCTGAACCGAGATGAACCAGATCGCACTCATTCCGGCAGCAAACACCGCAACGGTTACGACAATCCAAGCAATCTTGCGTCGAGGCCGACTGAAGCGATCCAAACTTGCGACAACCAAAGACACAGCAATTGCGAAATAAATAGCGAGTGCCAATAGGCTGACGGGAACGCCGAACCAGACTGACCATCGGCTTCTTGCCACACCTTCACAGTCAATCCACCCGCCACCACTCCCGCATCCCGCAATGGGTGATGAGGTCAAATGGGTCCACAACAAATAGCTGCTTGTGCCAATTGCCACACTGATACATATCGCCAACACCGTTCTTACCGGCCAACGCGGCAACGATTTGATGTCTTGAAGGAGCCAGTTCAGCGCTGCGGACGGATTCAATTTCGAGAGGATTGCTCCCTGAGGCCTAGCGGGCAGCGTTGGGGTGGTCGAGTGATTCATTGTTGACACGTTGTGCAGTTAGAGACGACATTTTGGAGAAGCGGCCATGCCACTTTCGACTACAGATGCTTGTCGAACTGCATGAGACTTCGAGATGCGATCACGGGGTCTCTCACGACGTTGGGATAAACATCGGAGCATGGCAAGGCCTCGGCTAGCACTTCGTTAACGGTCCTCATTTGCCGGCAAGTTGGTGGCCGTACGCATCTCCGGTCAAACCAGAGACTTCAGGCATTGGATCGGCGTAGTGATCGGATCGTGTGAGTGGGTCGACGTACTCCAACCGCGACAACGGCTCGCTCGTAAGTTCGACGGACGGTCGCGATTGCTGGAATGCCATCAACGAGTCGTGTGAACTTAGGTCGAGAAAGTGCGAGATACCCTGCAGAATTTTTTGGATCGCACCAGGACCTTGGCGATATATCTCCGAGGTCACCATCACAACGTCCGCACCTGCAATCATTGTCTTGAGTGCGTCCTCACCCGTGCGCACACCGCCACTCGCCGCAATCGAGAGATCCAACCCGCCGGTGCGTGCGTGAACGATGCCTTCCAAAGTGGTGCCAAGAGAGCCGGTCGGCGAAAGTTCCCAACGAATGGTCCAGTGCATGCGGTCGATGCTGACGTCCCACTGGGGGCGATGGGCGAACAACACTAAACCATCCACCCCAGTGGCCCGCAAGCGGTGCGCGACCGAAGCCAAATTGCTGAACTGTTGGCTGAGCTTGACGGCGACAGGAATCGAAACGCGATTGCGGAGGTTTTCGACCAAAGCGATCAGACGGCATTCCAAGGCTTCACACGACTCGTGGGGATCAGGCATCCCATTTTGCCAATTCAATTCGATCGCGTCAGCACCCGCGGCTTGGATTTCCGCGGCGTATTCGAGCCATGGCCCCTCGGTTGAACCATTGAGACTTCCGATAATGGGAACTTGGCAAAGTTGCTTAAGATTCCGAATCGTCTCCCGGTAGTTCGTCGTGCCTCCATTGTATTGCTCTTGCTGTGGCCGAAAACCGCTCTCCGAAATGGAACCGAGCGGGTCGCGCAATTTCATCATCGAGTGCGTGATCTGTTCCTGAAGCATTGACGGAAGCACGATCGCGCCGGCTCCCGCGCAAACCATTTGCCGAACCTGCTCGGGTTCAATCGTTAACGGACACGCGCCGACAACGACGGGCGACGACAACTCCATTCCCATGTACTTGGTGGTGAATTTTTTCGACATTCTTTTTAACGCTTTGTAAGTGAATGGCGGCATTCAGCTTGGATGCCTGAACGAAACAGAAGTTTGGATTTTGAGTCGGGCTTATGAGAGTCAACGACGGCTGTGGTTCCGCTCGTGCTTCAGTTTGGCGAGCTCATCGCGTTCAGACTCGCTGAAGTAGAGCGGCAGGAACGGAGTCTGGATCAGAATTGCAATGCACAGCAATGTGGCCGCCACCACGCCAACCATCGGCCAATTAAAAAATGACGCCGCGATGATGAAGGTCCCTATTGCGAGGACTCCGATCACTTTCATCAATGTGACGATGCCGACCGTTTCGATGTCCATTTCCAGTTCCTCGATAGTGATCCTCTTTTGGTTCGGCGATCGCAGGCTGGATGCCCGCGAGCGCACTTCAAGGTAGTTTGAGAACGCCAGCACGGCGTACAGCACAGGAATTGGAATCGCCGCCAAGTACGCTGCTTCGCGAAAGAAGAAGATACATACAATGGTTACGATCAGGGACAACGCGAGCATTATTCGCACGCCAGTTCGGAAACGTCGTGACACCACATGCGCATCGGGTTCGAACGGTAAAGGTCGCACGTTCTGCTCAATTTGATTGCTCATGAAATTCCACGCGTTGTTGATTTTTGCTTCCCTTGGCAGTCGAAACAGAACTTGCGACGGGACTCATCGCAAATGCAATTCTGGTCAACGCACCGGCTTGCCTATCCGCGTTGTGCAGATGTGCCTAATATCCAAAGTCACGGTAGCCACGATTAGCGAAGCCACCGACGCCGATTCCGATACTCAAGCCCCTCCGTGATGGATAGCTGTAGCCGCGATAGCCGCTACGGTAGCCGGACTGGCGTGGGTAGCCATAGCCATAGCCATAGCCGTTGTAGTTTCCGAAGCCAACCGAGTAGCTTGGATATGAGCCGATAGTCGCAACGCGGTATCCAGGGCTGGCGACCATGTAGACGCGGTTCACGGGATAGTTGACGTACTGCGACGTTTGTGTGTAGTTGCCGCCAATGTATCGGTAGTGGCTGCGGCCTTGAGCTTCGGCTTCGTTCGTGTCAAGCAGAAGGCTCGATGTCGCGACAACCGCCGCGATGATCCAAATTTTATTGCTCATCTTCCGAATCTTCCAAACAGAGTGGGTTTCCGGTCGCAGCGCCGAAGTTGGTCCTGCTCTTGAAATCTACAGTTGAGCGTCTCGATTCGGAATCGTTCAAAGTCTGAAAACTCCCTGGTGGATTTGACCAAGACCAAAGCGACTGGTGTTGATGGTTGAATCCGCCAGACTGCTTTCGGCGATGCCTCGATACTCGATGCCGTTAGGTTCTCGGACAATGAGGCAGATCAATGACTTCGCGATACCATGGTGCAAGCCCATCACGAAGGAACACCATTGCCGAAGAGTCCGAACGGGAGTTGCCAAAGAGCGGCTTCGACATGAAGAAGCTCTCGATCGTCGGCAAGGACTACCGCACCGACGAACATCTCGTCGATTGCCTCTGCACGAATGCTTAAGAACCGAATCCATGTCGTTTGCGACCATCACTAATCTTACCGACGAGCAGCTCGAAACGATCGCGGTCGGCGAGCGAGCGTCCGCCTGCCGGCAAGTCAATGCACGAGACGCTATCGAACGCTGGGAGAACGAAGGCGGAAACTTGCTCGCTCCAACCGAAACCACCACTACCCATAACACCACCCCTCGATTCAAGGGAATCTTGATCACTATGAATGAAACCCATGGCTATGTCAGTCAAGCCACCGCCATCATGACTCGAAATGCCCGCAGCATTCAGGCGTTCGGCCATTTAATCCCGATGCCGCTGGCTTTGCATGAATCCGCCCGTCAACAGACCGTTGACAACCTGAACCAGTTGCTCGCCGACACGATGACGCTGCGGGACATGTACAAGAAACATCACTGGCAGGTGTCGGGGCCGATGTTTTATCAATTGCATCTGTTGTACGACAAACATTACGCGACGCAGGCCGAACTCGTCGACACAATCGCCGAACGCATCATGATGCTCGGGGGAATCAGCATCGCGATGGCACAGGACGTCGTCGACAACACGACAATCCCTCAACCACCGAAAGACCGCGAGTGTCCCGAATCGCAGTTGACTCGGCTTCTTCAGGCTCACGAGATCACGCTTCAAGCCGCCCGCTCGATGGCCCGCCAAGCGAACGAAGTCGGTGACGACGGTACCAATGACATGTTGGTCAGCGAAGTCATCCGCGGCAACGAACTGCAAGTCTGGTTCGTCTCGCAGCACCTCGTCGGTGCTCACGCTCACATTGAATGAAATAGCGTCAATCACCACTCGAGCAAAGGTTGCTTCACATGGTCCGTGGGAAGGTAGCCCAATCTAAAACGGCTCTTTCGGCGAAGGGATCAATTCAGATTCAGTTGCGAAGCCGTCAAGTTCAATCGCGAACAAATCAAGTTCAAAGAGGATGAACCAAACAAGATCGCGCCGATCGTCTTCATACCGGACAGCTGCGCCAAGCTTGGTTCGTGAAATGCCTTTTCCGTCAACTTTTCTAAAAGAGGAATCAGGAATGTTTGGACATAACGCACGCGAAGCGAAATCAGTTTTCAACGCAGGACTTCTGAAAACGTTTGGAAAGTTAAGTCAGCCGGACATTGTTAGAATTAACGGGCAGCCCAAGCGGCTCATCGCCGAACTCGTCGAGGTATATGGTTGGAATGAAGAGTTTGCCAAGCAGAAGACCGAGGCGTTCGAACGGAAGCTTTCGATCGGCGAGAAATCGAGCACGTATCGGTTGGGAGTCTGATTCTGGCATGGCGGATTCAACCAATCGTCTAGTCGGAGCGATCTGCGGGATGGCGTGAACTGCTACACTGAAACAAGACGACTGGCATATCGTGATCCCAAGTCTGGCGACTTCGGCTACCGACGGCCCCAACTTTTCGATGGGTTGATCCTTGCATGACGACGGAATTGCCTCCAAAACCGCTCCGGCCCACACCTCCAACGCGATTCCCGATCGTCGGCGTCGTTGCATCCGCAGGTGGCCTGACGGCGATGAAGCAACTTCTCCGGGAAATCACGCCCAATTGTGGGATCGCGTTCGTCTTGGTCCCGCATCTGGACCCTAAACAAGGAAGCCAAATGGTCGCGATCCTTTCAAGGGATTGCGTATTGCCGATGGTCGAGGCGACCGATTCAATGGTCCCCGAGGCCAACCATGTCTATGTGATTCCCTCGAAGCTTTATTTGACGATTCGCGACGGTGCGTTTCAATTGAACGAACCAACCGATCCGGAAATTCGCGAAACCGCGATCGACATATTTCTACGATCGCTGGCCAAGGACCAAGGCGAACACTCGATTGGCATCGTCCTGTCGGGAACCGGTAGCCACGGTACGCTCGGCATCCGAGACATCAAACTCGCCGGCGGCATGGCAATCGCTCAAGAACCATCGACCGCCGAATTTGACAGCATGCCGGCCAGCGTAATCCGCGAAGGCTTGAGCGACTACGTGCTGCCGCCGGCCGAAATGGCCAAGACAGTCGTGCGGTACATGCGGCAACCCTATCTCAACGCCGTCACGTCGGTAACGCAGGAGATTCACGCCGAAGACGGACAACTGGATGCGATTTTGGAGATCCTTCGTAAGCACACTCAATTCGATTTCCGCTGCTATCGCGAAAGCATGGTGTTGCGGCGGATTCAACGCCGGATGGGATTGCATCAGTTGGAAACATTCGAGCGATACATTCAACGTTTAAAGGATGACTCGACAGAAATCACGGCACTCTATCGTGACCTGTTGATCAGCGTGACGGCTTTCTTTCGTGACCCCGAAACCTACGAAGCGCTGTCAAAGAAACTTCGAACTGATCTCGAGGCGCGTAATGCTGATCGTTTTCCGTTTCGCGTTTGGGTGCCCGGTTGTGCGACAGGCGAGGAAGCGTACTCGCTCGCCATGCTACTTATGGAAGGCCTCGACGATCGCGACAAAGTTCAGCTCAAGCAACCATCGACTAGCAAGCCCATCCAGTTGTTCGCAAGTGATGTGGATGACGCGGCAATCGCGATCGCTCGCACGGGCATTTACCCAATTAGTATCTCGGCTGACGTCTCCGAAGACCGATTGCAACGATTCTTTACAAAACCCGAAGACGGTCATTATGAAATCGGCAAGCAACTGCGTAACGCCATCGTCTTCTCGCGGCAAAACGTCATCAAGGATCCGCCCTTTTCCAAACTGGACCTGATCTCCTGCCGAAACCTGCTGATCTACCTCGAGCCTGAAATGCAGCAGCGGGTTCTATCGCTCTTTCATTTCGCCTTGGCCGATGATGGCTTGCTCGTGTTGGGACCGGCGGAATCGCTTGGTCTCGCCAGTAACCTCTTCAAACCGATCTCGAAGAAATGGCGGATCTTTCAAAAGTTGCCGACGAGCCGTCGCAGTTTGATTTCTTTTCCGATCCACATAGCGAATGCATCCCAAACCGTCCAAGCGAACGCACCAACGAGAGTTCCATTGCGTCAGGTGTACAAGTCCCTCGTCGAGAAGTCGCTGACCACCCACTACGCGCCGGCAACAGTGTTGATCAACCGCCGTTACGAAGTGCTTTACGTTACCGGCCCGGTGGTCGACTACCTTGAATTCCCCACTGGTGAATTGACGCAAAACTTGTTGGCGATGTGCCGTCCTGGCTTACGAACCAAACTGCGGTTCGCTTGTCAAAAGTGCATCGCCGACAAAACTGAAGCAGATTTTGTGACCGAGATTCAACGAGGTGAAAATACGATCCATTGTGGCATCCAAGTCCATGTGGTGGATCTGCCGAGCGCAGCGGAAACGCTCCTTTTAGTGAGCTTTATCGATAAGCCGTCGCGGGGCAGGAATCCCAACAACACGATGCGGCAGCAAGGATTGGTCGGCAGGCTGCTCCATCGCCTTCGATCTAAAGCCACCAATCCCTGCCGCGATCAAGAACAACAAGAAATCGAACACAACTACCTTCGCCAAATGGAGCAAGAGCTTCAAACCAACAGCGAAGAACTGGGCAGCGTGATCGCGGAACTCGAAGGAGCCAACGAAGACCTGAAGACGTCCAATGAGGAAATCATGTCGATGAACGAGGAGCTTCAGTCGGCCAACGAAGAACTCGAAACGTCGAAAGAGGAATTGCAATCGCTCAACGAAGAACTCAGTACGGTGAACCATGAATTGCTCGAAAAAGTAAACGAGTTGGACGTCGCCAACAATGACATTTTGAACCTGATTGCCAGCACCGAGATCGCGACTTTGTTTCTGGACAACGACCTGCACATCCAGCGGTTCACACCACCGACGTTGGGGCTTTTCAATCTACGCTTGACCGACTTGGGGCGTCCCTTGGGCGACATCACGCCGCGTTTCGACGACGGCGAACTCCGGAGCGATTGCCAGAAAGTGCTCGCAGGTTCTGCATCCATTCAACGCGAGATTGTCGACCAAAACTCGCGACTCTACCTGCTTCGCATTCTTCCCTACCGCTCCAATCGCGATCACGTTTCCGGAGTGGTCATCACGTTCGTGGACCTTACCGATCGGCTGAAGTTGGAACGATCGCTCAAAGAGATCAAGGACCACATCCTGGAAATCGCATCCACTGAACAGCAACGGATCGGACAGGAGTTGCACGACGGTACGCAACAGGAACTGACGGGATTGTCGCTGATCGCCGGCACCATCGAAGACTTTTTCGCCCAGAAATTGCAGGCGATGGGCGACGACGATAGTCCGATCTCGTTCAGACACGACGAACTAGTGCGGTGCGTGCAAACGTCTGCCAAGCTGGTGCAAGGATTGAAAAAAGCCAACCAACATGTGCAGTCACTTTCGCACGGCATCATGCCGGTTCAGATCGACGCCGAGGGGCTGCAATCGGCGCTGACCGAACTGGCTGGCGCGACGACCGTGGTTGGAAAGATTGCTTGCGGCTTCGTTCAACATGGTTCATCGACTATCGCGAGCAACAAGATCGCCACCCACCTGTATCGAATCGCCCAAGAATCCGTCAACAATGCCTTGCGGCACGGAAACGCCACCGACATTCAGATTTCGCTATCGACCAACGACGGACAAACGGAACTGGAAGTCAGCGACAATGGAGTCGGTGTCGACGAAGCCGTTCTGCGAAGTCACGGTAAGGAGGGCAGGGGTTTGCAGATCATGGAGTACCGCGCTCACGTAATTGGCGGCATCCTATCGATTTCGCCGGGAAGTAACCACGGAACCATCGTGCGATGCACGATCACAACCAAAAGGAAAGTATAATGAAGGAGTTCCAAAAACGATCACGAATTTTCTTGGTCGACGACCACCCGATGATGCGAGACGGATTGTCGATGCGGATCACAGCCCAACCCGGATGGGAGATCTGCGGTATGGCCGCGACAGAAGACGAAGGTTTCAGACTGATTACTCAGCAATGCCCTGACTTGGTGTTGGTCGACATCGCGCTGGGATCCGGCAACGGCATCGACTTGATCAAGCGTGTGCGAAGTCGAAATCGGAGCGTCAAGTTCCTGGCGATTTCCGCGTACCAGGAATCGCTGTACGCCGAACGCGCGATGCGTGCCGGAGCGCTTGGCTACCTCAACAAACAGGAAACCAACGAAAAGGTGATCGAGGCGATTCGCACGGTCCTGAAAGGCGAACGATTCATCAGCGAAGCCCTGCAGGCCCGCCTAGTCGCATCGGCCCTCGGCAACGCATCGGTTGATCAAGATCCGATGTCCCGCCTGAGCGATCGGGAGAAAGAGATTTTCCGGCTGATCGGTGAAGGCTTAACGACCGGTGCCATCGCCGAGCAACTCCTGCTCAGCACTCACACGATCGACACCCACCGCGAAAACCTCAAGCGCAAACTCAACGTTGACACGGCAGCCGAACTGAGCCGCTTAGCATTTCATTCGATGATCGAAAACACATGAGTCTCGTATTTCGGCGATTCCGCAATCTCAGATGATCGTGTGAACGAACTCGTCAAAGCATTGCTGATGTCGGGATTTGAGCAGAAGCCAGGGGCTCCGTTGTCGACGCAGCTTGAGGCAATGCTCGGCAATCTGTATGCCGCTGATGGGCATTTAATTCTTTTGAGAACTGTGCAGCAACTTGGCGACTCAGCGAATCAGATTCGGCGCATCGACCGGCTTAGCGACAAACTCGGTGTAGCCGGCGGCGAGTGCGTCTTGAACTTCGTCGGCAGTCGCACCGGCAGTCAATGCGATGACGAGCATCGAATAGCCCTCGTCGCGCAATCGCTGCGTAGCCTCGCGACCATCCACATTGGGCATTTGCATTTCCATTAGAATCAACCCGATCGGTTTGCCTTCTTGCTCAGCCTGTCTCACGACGCGAAGCACTTCCGAGCCATCCACGACTTCCGTGACATCGACACCGGCGCGAGAAAGAAAGCGGCTGGTGACCAGACGCATGTCACGCGGCAGTGTGGCGGCAGCGGACTGGGGCAGGGAAGCACGTTCTTTGCGCGTTCTCCAGTCGCCTCCATCGACAAGATGAAATTAGTTCAGCCCAATCTGTTGCTGCAAGACGAAGAGCCTGAAGATGTTGCTGTTGAGACTTCATTAGCCGTTGGCTAAATGTTCGTCCGACTGGGTCGGCGGCGTGAAATGCTCCAATCTCAATTGCTCGATTTTGATCGTGGCGCTTTCAACGCAGAACCCGAGGCAGCCCTCCGTGAAAGTTTGGTCGGCAAGTGACAGCAGCACACGTCCGCCGACGGACAATTCGAGGTAACTGCCATAGGCGACCAGTTGCAATTCCACCTCGCCGCGTGTTGCAACTTCCCAATAATTGGCTTGCAGAGATCGGAACTGCATCATGTCTTCGCCACTGCCATGCGGGCCACTGCCCCATGAACGCAATTGAGCGACGCCTTTATACAGGTCGAGTGACAAGTAATACCCATCTTGAGTTTCCCGGTCGAGCCGGAACGCGATACCACACTTGCCCTCGCTTTGCATGGACAGCTTGGCCCGCAAGCGAAAACAACCGAATGTTTCAGGCATCGCATAAATCTGGAAGCCACATTCGCATCGGAAACGGAAAGAATCGTCATGTTCGACTGCGACGTGGTCTTCGTGGTCTTCCTTCAATGCCTGGAACTTGCCGATCTCAGCCGTTCCTTCCACCAGCGCGTCAAACCCCTCAAAGGTTTGCACGTGAAGGTGTCCGCACTCGGATCGTGCCAGGCGTTTTGGCGGGGGCATTAAATTGTTTGTGAGGCGGTCGCTACCGCCTGGCGTGAAAAAACTCCACAGCAGGATGCCTTTGTCGTCTTCTGTGATCCGGCCCGCGTAGTTTCCGGCGGCCAACAGCACATTGTCGGCGTAGCTTTTCCACGGCTTGCCAATATCCTTGGTGTGCCAATATCGGATCTTGGCATCTTCGCGCATGCTTCCGACGAGATAGTATTCACCGTCAAGTTTGAAAAGGTTGGGGACCTCCACGTCGTCGTAGAGACCCGGATGGTGCAAGGGCCGGCGGGGCTCGAAATGGTGCGGTGCGGTCTCTTCCATCACCGCTACACATCCGCGTCGAACGACCGGTCCGTGGTTCACTCGACCAGCGCATAGCAGCCAGCCCCGGTCACCTTCGCGAAAATAAAACGGGTCACGCCAAGATAGCCAGTGTCGCCCCTCATCGATTTCTGATTCATAGAATCGACCGTCCGGGCTGAGCGGAAAACAGCTTTCGGGATCGTAACCGAAGGGTGGTTGTTTTGGACGGCCGGGCAGATCATAGGGAAGCCTTGATCGACGGTCGGTCCATTGAACCGGTGACTTCTCCCACGTGTACAAGTCGTCGCTGAAAGCCATGCCGATCCGTTGTTTCTGACCGTGATCCCGGCGCGATAGGCCCGTGTAAAACATCCGCCACGAGCCTAGCTTGTAAGGGTCAGACGAGACATGGATTGTCCATAACATCGAGTCATCCCACGAACCGGGATGTCCGAGAAATAACGCATTTTCCACTCGCCGCCATGACAGGCAGTTGTTGCTGACTGCGTGAGCAATGAAGTCGTGGTTAGGCAGGACGAGGTGGAAGAGGTGATAGAGGCCATCGTGGAAGAGCACATCGACATCACCAAGTGTTTTTCGCGAACCAGCGGTTTCGGTATACATGGAGCAAGGCTTAGAGTGATTGGAAATCGTTCAGCGTGGTCAATTGGCATCTGCGTTGGAAATCCAGCGACTGAACGCCACACTCATCATCAGCAGAAATGGCCACCGGCACGCTACTGATTTGACGTTGTCCAATCGCCTTTTCAACCAAGTCGCACAATGGCTGAGCAGTTTTCGAACACTTAAATATTAGTCGCGTACGGGTTTCGGGATAGGCGACGCCAGCTGTTCTGAGAGATCACACAGGGAACAGGGTAACAAAGAGGGAGTGCGGTGTCGATTAGCCGGTTCAGGCATCGGCGGGCCCCGATTCGATGCGGCACCGGATTGGCTCACGCCCACACTCACAACGCCCGCATCGCGACCGCCGGTCGACTTGACTGGCGTAATCAGCTTCGCTTTCAGTCGCGACAGGCTTTGCCTTCAAAGACATTTTCAAGAATTCCTTTGCAGGCATGTTGATTCCGTGGCGATCTCGAACGCTGACCTTCGAGGATCCATCTAAGACCTCGAAAATTGAAGCACTCCAACGCAGCCAAGCAGCTAAGGTCGAAACGTCGGGTTACCAGTTTTTGCCTAAATGTTCAAAGCACTCAAACTCAATCTACTGATTTGTGAATGGCGTCGTTGTCACGATCACCACCCTCGCAAGTCTTGTCCTCGCGGCACACAATCTTTTGCCGCTCATGGGGTTGTCAAAATCTTGAATCAGGTCAACGAGTTGTTCTTCCGTATTCATGATTCAACACCCTTCTTTAATTTAATGGTTGCGGACCTAGAGGGTGGTGGTTTAAACGCGGCTTAGTTGATTGCGATTTGACCATGAGATATGGCGATCAACAGCACGATTACCAGGCCGATAATCAACCTAATTAGTAATCAGCCGATGTTGAAAATAAGCATTTCTGAAGTTTCTAATGAAAAGGAGTTGGCGGCCAAATAAACGGTAGTCGATTTACTCGCTTTTTTCGAGGACGATGCTTTCAGGTTTTGCACCCAGCTCTTTCAGCGTGTCGCTGATCTCGTTGACCATGGCCGGCGGTCCGCAGACATAGAACGATTGCGTAAAGTCGCTGACATGTGACGCCAGCCAGCGACGCCCCCCCAGACTAGTAGTCACGGTGCGTTTCGCCGGTTAGGGTGCATACGACGCGATGGCCAAGACACCGAAAAAGCTCACCTTGCAGAAACACGTCGCTAACTTTTCGATTGCTGAAAAACAAGCGATTTCCGTTAAACTCTTTGTCTTGCTCGAGTTGTCTGACGATGGCAATGAAAGGAGTAATACCAGCCCCGCCTGCGATAAAGACACCAGGACCTTGGTACTTGATCGCTCCCCACGGTTCGCCCAAAGATCCACGAACATCTCAATGATTTTCTGGTGGAATTGTCAACGACCGCCATTGACAAAGATTCCAAGTCACTCCCGTTTTTTGTGGAAGACTTGTCGGACCTGGAAACACTGCTCGACCAACTGCAGGTTGATCGCAGTGTCGCGGCGGTGTCCGATCGATTTAGCGGGGGATCCTCCCAGGCGTCAGCGACACTTAAACGCTTTCTGAACGACAAGCTTGTGAATTACGAGGATGGCCGCAGTCTTCCAGAACAGGAAACTCTATCCGGTGCTGGAAATCGTTGGCGACCACTTGGAATCACTGGAAGGTGCCGTAATCGACAACCCGTCGCCAGCAGTCCTTGGCGAGCTGAACCGGTTAAAAAATCAACTCATCAATCTGCGCCGAGCAATCTGGCCCCAACGCGAAGCTATTAATGAACTGGTTCGAGGTGATCACAATTTAATCTCCGAAGAAGTCGGTGTTTACATGCGAGATACGTACGACCATTGCATTCAGAAGTCCGAAGTTGCCGAAATGTATCGAGAATTGGTGACCGGCCTGATGAATACCTATCTGTCAGCCGACGATAGAGGATCTCAAATGATCGGCGACGCAAAGCCAGTCAGCTTGCTCGATCGGTCAGCAGCGATCTCCTCGGAGAGGGTGATTCGTTCGCAGTTGGGCACACTGGCAAAACATTCGACCATCGCGATGAGGACGGAATCAGTCAGCTGTTGACGGGCTGCCTGATCGTCTGACCGTTTCAGGATCACCCGTCTCAGTGGGCTCGGTAACTTGGATGTTGGTCGCCAAGTGCTGCAGTGCCATCCGCTGAATCTCGTCAGTGGCCACATGCTCTTCGCGCTTTCGCGCGACCTGCGAATTCGCCATGCGTCCGATGTGGATTACGGGCTCTCCTGGTTGAACTGCCGGCAACGTCGTCATGCCAATCACGATACCCGAAAACGGTGCTTCTAAGCGGCTGTGCTCTTCGGTCAGCAGGTTACTGTTTGATGCAATCGTTTGCCCTTTAAAAACGCTGTCACCGGGTGCAACGTGCATCGACATGAACCCGCCCCGCTCGGCGCGAATCCATTTAGTTTGCCGGATGACCGCTTGGTACTCGGGAGTATCGGCCGGGCCGTCCACCATTTCCAGCATTTTCAGGACGTTGAAGACGCCTCGCAACATGCAGTCGGCGACCGACGATTCGACCTTCCAGACTTCACCACCCTCCACCACGATCGTCGGGCATCCCGCTGCGGTCGCTTCGCGACGAAATGATCCCTTGGGGCCTTTGCCATGCAGGATGATGCCGCTGCCGAACGCTTTGGCCAGCTTCAAACAGATCGGATTGTCCAGATCGGCGCGGGCATTGGGGAAGTTCGTGCGGCGAACCGCTGCGGTGTGGAGGTCGATACCATAGTCGCACCGTCGAACGATCGAATCGAAGGTCACCTGTGCCAAACGTGATGCCATGCTGCCGGTTTTGTTGCCTGGGAAGCAACGGTTCAGGTCGCGACGGTCGGGCAGGTAACGCGAATGACGTTCAAAGCCCAACACGTTGAGCACCGGAACCATTAAAAGTGTTCCCGCACTGAGGTCCCACGAACCATCCGACAACATGCTCCGGATCGCTCCGGTGCCGTTGAGTTCGTCGCCGTGCAGTGCTGCAGTCACAAACACGGTCGGTCCTGGTTTCTTTGCCCGGCGAACACGAATTGGAATCACTACATCACGACTGCTATAGCTCTCCGAAATCACCAACTCGGTATTGACCGCCTCCCCTGGTCCGACCTCACAGCCGAACCAGTTTTCATTTTTATCATCCCCGCTCATGAGTACACGGGCTGGGCGGTCGCGTGCTCGACCATCTCAGCTTCCAGCTTTTGTGGCTCAGGAGTACGTTTTTTGCGAGTCTTCTTGGGAACCATGGATTTCATATTCTCTTGCTTTCCAAAACAGAGCAAACGATCTCCCGGCTCAAGGACTCGCGAGACCTTCGGGTTCGGGATCACGGTCTTGCCGCGGTAGAGAGTGAGGACATTGATGTCTTGCTCCGATAATGCCGCTTCCGTGATGGTCATGCCGACGAAATGCGAGCCCTCGGGAATCACCAATTCCGACACGGTATAACCCCTGCTAACGGTCAGCTTTTGCCGAACGTCCATCTCGGGAAAATCGGTGTGGGCGGCGCAATAGTCGATGATCGCACCGGCGATGTCCATTTGTGTGGCCGCTTCGATGCCTTCCAGGCCCGGTGAACTGTTGACTTCCATCACTTGCGGGCCATCCTTGCCTTCAAGCATATCAACGCCCGCGATCCGCAGCCCCATAATCTGTGCGGCGCGAATCGCGGTTTCACGATATTGGTCATCAAGCTCGACCTTCTCAACTTGTCCTCCACGGTGAACGTTGCTACGAAACTCATCGCCTTGAGCGACTCGCCGCATCGCTCCGATGACTTGATCGCCAATGACGAAAGCACGAACGTCGCGTCCCTTACTTTCCGCGACGAAACCCTGAACAAGGACGTTTTGTTTCGCCGTTTGCAACGTCTCGATGATCGCTTCGGCAACCTTGATCGTATCGGCCAGGATGACTCCAACGCCCTGAGTACCTTCGAGCAGTTTGATAATGACCGGCGCGCCACCGATTCGCTCAATCGCCGGAATCACATCACTTTTGTCGCGAACGAACGTGGTACGAGGCATACCGATATGGTGTCGGCTAAGGATTTGCATGCTACGCAGCTTGTCGCGACTGTTCGAGATTCCTCCCGAACTGTTCGCCACAAACACATTCATCTGTTCGAGCTGTCGTACAACAGCAGTACCAAAATACGTGATGCTCGCTCCGATCCGCGGAATCACAGCGTCATAAACACTCAAGGGTTTTCCCTTGTAATACAAGTCAGGCAATCCCGATTGCAAGTCGATCGAGCACTTTAGCGTGTTGATGATAGACGTCTTGTGGCCCCGAGCTTTCGCCGCATCAACCATTCGGCGAGTGCTGTAGCAACGTGGGGCTGTGGAGAGGATGCCAAGTTTCATGTTTTATCCGGATTGGCTAAGATCGCTGCGTGCATGGTCGCAAGGTACGTAAACGCTTGAAGACGGTTTAGATTGTATCTGATTTTGACGCGCCCCGAACAGCCATTGCGGTTATCTACCACTTCACTATCGGAGGGACAAAGGGCGCGTATAAGAGCGCATGTATTCGTCAAACTTGATTTGAACGCAAAGCCCCACGCGGCAAGAAGGATTCAGGTACGATTCGGTGCATTTGTTCCCCAGCGCGAACTCAAGCCGTTTCAGCGCGTCCGATGAACCAAACAAATTTCCATGGTAACGAAAAAGCAGCCGACCCTCCGATGGATTGGATGGCGAGAATCGGTGGGCCTCCCAGACTTGGACGAAAAAGCGATGAAGGCGAAAGTCGAAACGGGCGCTCGGTCCTCCTCGTCGCTTCATGCGTTCGACATTGATGAATCTACCCGCGATGATGAAAGTTGGGTTCGATTCAAAATCAATCCTTCTCAGCGGACTAGCAAGTAGACCATCGGAACCGAAGCAAAGTTCCTCGAGCATCGGTCAGTCCGAAGCTCAAGTGAAAGAGCTTCCCGGCGTCCGGTCATTCTTACGCATGTGAAGCTGATCGGCACAATTGGGTCCATTGAGCTATCGCTTGCCAACCGCGACGAAATGGGATTTCGCATGTTGCTCGGTCGAGAAGCCTTCCGTCGATGACTCGTGGCAGACGCAAGAAACTCCCACCATGGCCGACGGCCACACCCAAAAAAGTGCCTCGGCAGTTAGCCCAAGTCGCTAGGTTATAGGAATCTAACTGCGCACGCTGCGATTGACGCACAAGATCGTCGCGTTCGTGATTCGATCCAGACTCTTTTATCACTTGGCTTGGTCTGTTGAAGGATTGCTATTCAGCGTTGACCTTAATCGTGCGAGGTCCGCTTCGTCGTTCGCCGGGTCGAAGCCGAGCTCACGTTCATGTCGGATGAGTGCTGCATGTTCGTCGGCGATGCGCGATCGAAGCTCGGAAGCCTGTGCGATAACATAAATGCCGGCAACGTGCACGTCGTCTCGTATCGTGACTTTCCCGTCGTGAATAGCATGCTCCACATCGTGAACGCCATCTGCATCCAGGGCGAAGACATTGACAGTGTCGCTCAGCCAAGAGGGCAAGTTGAATTGCAACTCGGCTCTACGGGTTTGAAAATGAAACGTTTTGTCGTCCAGATCGGGGCGGTAGCCAACGTCGTGAATCACCAGCAGAGCCGCGTTGGGTGCGACCACAGAGTTGATCTCCCAGTCCGGTTTGCCATCCTTTTCAATCCGTCGATGCTCGAAAGCGTCACCGGCAAGCAGGATCTCGTCGACCAGACGAATTTCACGATTCACTCTCGAAATCGGCTCAATCAAATCCGGAAACTTAACAAGTGATTTGAGACTCAGATTGAACCAATACAGCGAAGTGATGCGGTTGGACAGACCATGCCACGCCTGAGCCCGCAGTTCGTCAGGCGTAGGTGATCGGCGCCGCGAACTGAATAAACTTCCCCAGCCGTCGTGAGCCCCCTGTGACCAATAGGCAATCGGGCGCGGGCGACTGAGTTCCCTTAGGCTACGTGTCATGTCACCGATCGTTTCCAGCGGCGCTCCCCAGCGAATGCGTTCACCGTCCCAGCGATCGTAGTTGGTCCACGAATCGGCTGCAGGGGCAATTACGCGATATGCATCGTAATGCGGATAGTCCGATAAGCCGGCGTAATGGCGCCACGTGCGTTCATCGCTGAGCGTGACACTCGTCGGTAGACGACTGGCTTGATAGGGAGCGAGCAATTTCCAAACTTGCTGAGGCGGAATTGGTCGCCCTCCGCCGTATTGCGGCTCGCCGATAAATTCAACCGCATGAATGGTCGGTAGCAGTTCCTCCGTATCGTAACGCGACAGGTCCTGCATTCGATTAAAGCGTTTCAATGGAAATCTGCTGTAGCGTTCCTCGTTGTCGGTGTAGCCAGGCACCTCCTCGATCTGTCCCGTGTTGACGTGCATTCTGCTTAGCGTCTTTAAATATTCGTCGATGGTCAAACTATTGCGGCCATTGATGTCCGAAGCGATCCAGCCACCGCTGATGTCGAATACCTCGGGCTTGATTTTCAGGAAGCCCCACAACGATTCGACCTCATCGTCGCCGGATGCCATCTGCACTTCAACCACCGCATAGCTCCGCGGAAGCGGATCGCAATTGACGACGAAGCCACCGCGAGAATCACCATGCAGCGTTGCATCAATTGGAAAACAAGTCAACTGATCAAGCTCATGCGCCAAGCGAAAGACATGAGGATCTTTCCCACCGTCGGACAGCCACAATCGAAATGACTTGAATTTAGTAGAGTTGGCTCCAGTGTGTTGCACGTGGACCACAATTTGATGCGGATAGACCGCCCCGGTCGGATGACCGTCCGTTTCAATGGCGAGAAACGTGACAGCGGACAGCCAGGTTGTCGGGGCATCCAACGCCAAGACTTGTTTCGTTCCTTCTTCAACAAATTGCACGGTATGCTGAGTACCCGCGGCCCAGGTCGCCGACTGACCATTGAACGCAACAACGGTCAGGCAATCAGGTGGCAGTTCGACGCCTTCCTGCAGCCAGGATTGCGGGCTGTCGTGCCACGCCCACAAAGACAAATCGACGAGTTCCTGAGGAGACTTGTTATCAAACAGCAACGGGTCAGATTTGCGAAGGTGAATCGGAACACTGCTGCCATTATGCAGAAACAACTCGACGCGTGCGGCCAGTCCCGGCGAAGGTGGTCGCCTCCATCTCATCACGGAGGACTGACTGTGAGGCGTTACGTTGATTCCCGCGATGTCCTGGCAGAATCCAGCTTGGAGAAACAACACGCTTACCAGAGTTACGACAACGACGAACAGAGCTAGCAGCTGAGCAGGCCAGGATGACCTGCTGACCGCTCGTCTAAGAATCGGTGGTTTGATTGAGCGCTTGGACACTCGCAATTCCTCAACTGTTTTCATGCGCTGGCTGCCTGGCTTGGAATATTGAACTATGAAGATGTTTCTCTGTATTCTAGCAAGCCGAGCTGAGCAGGTAAGCGGATTCCACCGAAGCCTACGACCGCAGCAAGAAGTTCGAACATCATCGAACGATCCCCAGCTTGATGCACGACGTTTTAATCGCCCAATACCGACACTCGATCGATTGCTTCACCCGCAGCCACGAGGTAGCGGAAACGTACTGGGAGAATCAGCGGTCGAACAACGCAATCCTGCGAGTGGGAACGCGGGTTCAACGGGCTGGCTGAGGCAGTTGAAGGCCAAACCGAATCCCCACTGTCAATCGAGTCGTTTTCACGCTAGTGCGCGTTACTGTTGGACGAATTGAACGACGAAAACCTATAAGCGATCGCCATGTTGGACTCCAAGTTTGAAGTAGCCGGGAGGCGTTAGGCTTCCAGCTGACTCTGCTGCGTGAGAGGGGTCGCGGACAACATTGGTCATTGGCTCTGCTTGTCCGGATGGCTCTGGTACGATTCTGTTGCCTAAGAGTACATACCAAGCATGCAATAGAATTGCGACGCTCGCACTACATCATATATCGCAGCATATCGTACGCAGCGTTCTCCTTCGCATCGTCCTCAACCACTGCAGCTAGTTCGCCAAAGCCGAACATGGTTTTCACGCGGTGGGTCAGGAGTGCACGATCGTAGGGAACACCACCTGAGGTCCAGTATGACGGGCTATGTGGTGTGAACTTTGAAACCTGCAACGGGCCCCTTTCGCTGGCAACGTTCGGCAGAGTCTGCCAAAGTCGTAAGTGTTGGCGGTGGGATTGGACCGCTCTCGAAGCCAACTCGGGATAGCCGAAGTCCGCGAGGTCGGCAATGGCGGCGGCATGGTTAATGATGTGAACGAGCCCACCGTAACCGCTACGATGAATCTTTGGGTCCTGGCCGATCGCCTCATCAAGCACGGCGAGTGCCATTCCTTCGATGTCATCGTATTGTGGTGTGGTGTCGTCATCTGGAAGCAAGACCTTGTGGCCATAAATTCGACCTTTGTCCTGGCCATAGTAGCCGCTGCCGGGTGTCTCATTCCTGAAAAGATTTATTAGTTTGACGATTCCCTCGACTACCGCAGGGGTTGCGTATTCGGGACGGTCTTTCAAGGCTCGAATTGCTAGCGACGCGAAAATGACGTTATGGCCGGATTGACGTGGTTTGTCGACGCTCTCCTCCAGGCTTTCTGCGATGCCTTCGATCAACGTCGCGTCGGCACTCTGCCGCGGAAACGCCTCGAATAGGTCGGAATCGTCAAGCGACGATTTTCTCGACATCTTCTTTCCAAACACGGACTCGCCGCCAATGACACGCTCAACGTCATCTTGGATTCCCTTGCAAACTTCGTCATCCAAGTCAGGACGTTGCACGCCGACGTAGTAACCGGCGATCAGAGACGCTCCGAGATGCCCAGCCATGGAACTCATGTGGTGGGCGCGGGCCAACGCGTTGAGCCCCTTCTCAAGATAGCGAACATCTAGTGGCCAAGCCGTTGCGGCCGGCACTTCATCACCGTCAACCGATGAACCCAGGAGTCCGGAAATTCCGAGACCGGCGGCAACGCTTGCAGAGCGATTCACAAAATCTCTTCGTCGCATGCGCATGAGATGGCTTTTCGTTTTCATTGGGGCGAGTTCATCGGGGCGATCAAACTAACGCTAAAGTTCCGATACATCGGTTGGCTTGGCGTACGCGGGCAATGTGTTGACCCACTCTGATCGATTGTACAAGCTTTTCCGCTCACTTGGTCATCAAAGCAAACTATTTCTGACATCGACTGCCGAGGTTCAAAGACGATACCCAGTGGACTGAGTAGGATTGCCGGAAGGATCAGCAGGTCGCCAATGATGGCACAAGTGAGTAAGGCGACCATCATCCAAGCAAAGCGTGCTGTGGGAACAAAGTCGCTCATCGCGAAGATGGCAAGACCCGCGCCGCAAATCAAAGTCGTTTGGATCATCGCGCGACCGCAGTGCCTGTAGGCTGCGTGAACGGCTTCAATCCGCGTTGCACCCTGGTTCACTCTTCGGGTGAAGAATGTCAGAAAGTGGAGTGTATCATCCACCGCTATTCCCATCGCGACGCTCGCAGTCATGATTGAACCGATGTCGACGGGATGCTCGATCCAACCGAGGAATCCAAAGAGCGCCAATGCGGGGAAAACATTGGGAATCATCGACAAGACTCCGGCCAAGAATCCGGCTTCCACGATGGTCATCACGACGCCAATCAACACGAACGCGGTTAAGAAGCTCGCAAAAAGGTCTTGCAACAATTGGCTTTGGATTTCATGCACCAACGGCATTAGCCCGGAAAGTTTGACCGTGTAGCGATGCAGATCATCCGGGTCAGACGGATCTGTCATCGAATCTTGAATCGACTGTAAAGTATCGCCATAGTGAATATTGGCGAGCGCGGAGACATGAGCTGTCAGCCGCCAATGCTTGGTAGCACCTTCGCAAGACAAATAGCCAGCTCGAGAAATAGCTGCTTCACCGGTTGCCAGAGCTCGCTCTGCCGCCTCCCCTTCCAATGTAGCCGGTGGCTGCGGAAGATAATCCAGGCATGACGTGACGGCGGCCACATGAGGTGATTCGCGTAGCCTTTGTTCTAGTCGATGAAGCAAGACGAATTGCTGCCCCACTTCAATCCGCGACGACTCTGGAATGGTAACAACTGCTTCGATGGGGACGAGTGGCCCGACGTGTGTTTCCAGCCAAGCATAGTCGGCCCATAAGCGACTGTCTTTGCCGAACAAGGTTTCGATGCGAACGCTGGCCTGTAAACGACTGACACCAATTCCCAGCACCGTGATTCCAATCGCTGTGAAAATGCAGACGAGCGTTGCGTATTTGGATTGCAGCTTCATGAGTGCAGTCCACAAGGCTGCTATTTTCTGGGGCCTGGGGTTCTTGGGGGATCCGACCACGGAGCGTTCGGCCACGTTCAAGAAGCCGGGCAACAAGACGAGCAGAACTCCGACAGTTGTCAGCACGCCCATCGCTGCGAAAATGCCGAACTCCCGCACAGCAGCTAGGCCACTAACGGCGAGTGACCCGAGACCGATCGCCGTGGTGGCCGAAGAGAGGACACACGGCAGCCATCCAATCTGAATTGCTTTCGCAACAGCGGACTGATGGCCCGTTTCCCTGGCGGCATCGATGGTGTAATTGACTATGTGAATCCCGCCTGCAATGGCAAGTACCTGGATCAGCGGGGGCAACACGATCATCAGTGCAGTCATCTCGCCGCCGCCGTGATGCAAAATTGCCAGTGCGATCACTTGGCTGACACATGACATGGCAAACACGAGAACAGCGGCGTAGATTGATTCGAGACAAACAATACAGACGCACAGCACAATGATTGACGACATCGGTGCAAAACGACTCATCGTGACTTCGCTTGCTCGGTCAACGGCGTAACCGTCCATGATTGGACCGGCCAAGTGCTGCTGAGTGTACTCTGCTCCAGCGTACTTCGACGCAGCAGCACGAATCAGCGGGACCAATCGCGTCCGTTGGCGCAGCCCTTCGTCGTTGAACGCAATCACGACCGCGGTGGTGGAATTGTCTGGACCAAGTAACGATCCGGCAAGTCGCTGGCGGGCCTGTTGATCGCTCAATCCCAGTACGGGTCCGGAAAAGGCTTGATGGAGTTCACGCCCCGAGACGACGCGATGGAACAGCCAGTGTTCAGCGTCAAAGAAACACGATGACTTTCGCAGCGATTTGCAGAAGAGATCAAGGCTTGAGTTCTCAATCGTGCAGCCAGGCCAACTGATGAAGACTACATCAGCCGATCCGAAACGCTCGCTGAACGCATCGTAGTCGGCCCGTGGGGCAAAGTTGGCATCAACCCAGTCCAGCGGAGAGTTCGCGACTGGCTGGAGTGCAGCAATCGCTCCAATACCAATCCATGGCGAAAGCAGCAGCAGGTAAACCAGAATAATCTTGAACCTTCGCTGGTTCATGGTCTTATTCATGCAGCAACCCGAGGTCTTTCAACATGCGCAAGAGGTTCTGACGAACTCGTCGTTGGCTCTGCGATGTGCGGCTTTCTCGCGAGCGGACCAAAAGCGACAAGCGGATATCCCCGAACAGATCGCTCGTAGGCTCTGTACGGTTCCCCAATGAAATGTTCGAGTCGACGGTCTTTAAGAAAGCTGCCATAGAATATGTAGCTGGTCCAGATTGCGGTGAGTGCGGCGTGGTCGAGCGTCATCGTTGGCGTAAACCAGACCAGTCCGAGAAAGCTAAGGTACACAGGGTGTCGGATCAGCTTGTAAGCCCCACGAGGGTTGAACTCCCGTCGCGGCGGCTTTTGGTTTTGTAGCCAATAATAAAATGGAGTCCATCCGTTTTGGTAGCCCAGTCCGGTCAGCGCAAGCGAATAAAGCAATGCAGCCCAGCACGCATAGAAGCACAGGTGAACGATCGACCGTGCATGTCCACCGGCTTCCCAGAGCACCGTTTCGCTACTTCGCCATCCGAAAAACAATGCCAACAGGCTAACGCAAGTGACAACGCAAAACGTGCTGTCGTAAAAAGCTTGCGGAATCCAACGTGTCAAATACTTGCGAGTCTTGGGGACAAGCATGACGCTATGCGAAACGGCAAAGATGATTGCCAGCCCGCAGTCGCGCAAGACCCAATTTCCATGGGATTGGCTGATTGCCCCGTCGCGAAGAAACCAAAATAGAAACCAGACAGTAACTAGAAACAGGAGCTGGTTACCGAATCCATAGCTGATGCCGGCCAAACGACGCAATTGCGAGTTTTTAGACAAGGTCGAGATCGGGGATTCCATTCTATTGTTCTCCAGTTAAAGTCGCCGAACGCTTCGCGGTCGGAAGAAAATGCAGCGAACGCTCGGCGGTCGCTTACAAAACTATCTGAAAGCTGCGCATCGGCGAGTATAAGTATCCGAACGTGGAGCGGTTGGCCATATTACGAACCGGGCTTTCCTGCACTCCGTCGATTGAAATTATGCTGTTGCCGCAACGGTGAATTATTGACGGGTTGGGATGTCTGTCATCGCGACGCTGGCGGTCGGGGCGACATAGAGGTCGCCGTAGATCTTCAACGGATCCGCAACACCGATTGCTCCGAAGGCTTTCGAGTAAGGCGTGATGCCGAAAGACGTTTGTTTGATGACAAAGCTACCGCGAATGTGCAACCAGCCGCGTGTCTGTTCAACTTCAACGCTGATGGCCAACGGGCGTGTCGTTCCATGTAAAGTGAAATTGCCTTTCAATTCGTAGATGGGCAATCCACTGGAATTAGTTTGGCCGCTAGCGATTGCCGAATCAATTTTGAACGTCGCCGTCGGATATTTGGCAACATTCAAAATTGCCGAGCCTTTCATGTTGCTGTTCACGGCAGAGCGAGTTCCCTCGTCAGTCGTTCCTTCCAGGCCGACATACTTTCGAGCAACTGGTGTGTCGGCTTCGAATGACTTCATGTCGAAGGTAAGTTTCCCCGCATTCTGAGCCGCTCCCAACACCAGCCTGCTGGACAAAAGCTTCGCTTCCACCCCGTGTTGGTGCCCAAGTCCCGTCTTGTCCACAAACACATAAACACGACTCGCTTGAGTCTGGACATCGGCCGGTTGGTAAGACGGCGTGCCGACTTCTTGACCGCAAGCGGTGGGAGATGTGCTAGCGAAGATGGTCCATGGAACCAACACCGCCACCATTAGGGCGATGCAAAAACGATGGGAGTGGGAGTAAAGCATGTCAGCATCCTTTGAAATTTTTGCTTTGGAGCGTGTCGGGCTTCGTCCAGTGAATATGCCGCTGGTCATATTCTGAAAGCAAAGCCAGTACCGAACCAAGATCAGTTGGGTGCATGCCGGCAAATTCCCCGTTTTTTTTGACTCAATTGTTCCCAAGAAATTTCTATGCCGGGTCAGACCGCATCGCCTGGACAAAGGCTGTCCACGTCGCTGGACATCTTTTTTCACTTTCCGCGGGTCAATCGACTTCGCCAATCGAACAGGAATGACGTTGCAATTTTCGCAACTGGCAAAAAACAAGTACCGGCCGAGTTTCGTATCCATGCGCTGCGAAGCGACGGTGAGACTTTTCCGATTCAGGTGTCAGTTAGTGACTATCCGCCGGAATCCCGGCAAACAAGAATTGCGATCATTCGCGACCTAACCGAGTTTGAAAAAGCCGAACAGGAGCGGATCACGATGGCCCGGGAACCCAAGCGTTGCGAGCACAGCAAATGACGGCGCTAGCACAACTCGGGACCGGTGTTGCTCATGAGATCCGCAATCAACTGACGTCGATCAAGATGTTGATCAAGATGTTGATCCACGTCAATTGTGCAAAAGATACCAAAGAGGGGTTACCCACCGATGATTTGGCACTCGTCGAACAAGAAATTCGTCGCATGGAACGCTACGTCAACGGTTTACTGGACTACGCTTGTCCATCAAATGGATTAAGTCGGACAAACGGATGAACCGATACAACAGGCAGGGCGAAATTTAACGGCAGGACCGGTACGCTCTAGCCTTACCGCAAGTTTCACGAGGGGATCTTCAAGGATGTCTATTCAACGCGAGATTCCCCTGCCTGCCAGCCCTCTGATTGCCTTAGTTGTCTGTTGGTTAACTCTCGGCATTCACCAGTCGGCAGAGGGACAATCGCGGACGCCAATCATTGTCAATAATTCGAAAAACGACACCAGCGGCGTGATGCTTCCTTCGGATTGGCAACAAACCGTGGCTGACCTGCAAGGTCAGATCGATGCTCTCAAGACGACGAGTCCAGAACAAGTCTACTGCACCACCACCGAGCCGGACGCAAAGCCGAGCTTTCCGAACGTGCGAGTGACAGGGTTCTTTCAAGCGGATGCTTTATGGGCCAGCCAAAGCCTCGAAAACCAGATTGCGGTTGGAGATGGCGTTGCATCCGATGGAGATGTTCAAGACGGCGCCGACTTTCGTCGCGCTCGTTTGGCAGCCGTCGGACAGGCTTGGGACAATGTTGCTTACATGCTGGAAATGGACTTCGCGTTTCCTGGCCGCCCCAGTTTCATGGATGTCTGGTTGGAACTGGATGACGCCGTGGGTTCGAGCAATCTTCGGATTGGACAATTCCGGCAACCGCTGGGGATGGATGGTTTGACGAGTGTCAAGGAATTGCCGTTCTTGGAGCGGGCCCTGCCGTTCGCGTTCCTACCGTTTCGTCAGATCGGAGCCATGGTTTACGGCAACAGCAAAGACGAACTGGCAACTTATGCAATTTCTGGTTTCCGTTTTCCAACCGATACGTTCGGTGGAAATGTGGGCGATAACGGTGGCTACGGCATGTCAACACGTGTAACCGGACTACTCATCAATCAGCCAGATACCGATGTATTAATACATATTGGCGGCGGCTACAGCTTCATCGATCCGGCCAATGACCTCGTCCAGTATCGAAATCAACCCGAGATCTTCGTCGGCGAAACCGGCGGCGGGGCCCTGGTTCCTGTGGGAGTTCCAAGCAACTTACCGCCCTTCGTCGACACTGGCCTGTTGGCAACAGAAAATGTCCATTTGGCAAACGTTGAATTGGCAATGGCTCGAGGCTCTTTCTACACTCAGTCAGAAGTGATCGCCGCATTCGTCAATCGTCAGGGTAACAACGCTGTCGCGTTTTCCGGTGCCTACGCTCACGCCGGATATTTTTTGACCGGTGAACGTCGCCCGTATAACGGCAAAACCGGTGTCTTCGGTGGAGTGACACCGAAACAGAGCGTTAGTAAGAGTGGAGGTATCGGAGCCTGGGAAGTCGCAGCAAGATGGTCGATGATCGACTTGAATGACGCAGACGTTCAAGGTGGGCGACTCAACAATCTAACTGGCGGTTTGAACTGGTACCTCAATCCAAATACCAAATTCCAGTTCAACTATATCCACGCCATGCTAGACAGCCGAATTAACGGCGAAAGTGCCGCAGACTTGTTTGCGATGCGAGCGCAAGTTGCCTTCTAGCTCCATAGCCTGCCGTGCGGTTGAAGCTTGCACCGTTTCAGCCGGACTCGAGTGCAGCCGGAGTGCCACTGCTATACTGGGCCTGCAATTCCTTGTCAGCGAGCCCTATGCCTGCGACAACGAGACGGTAAGCTGGCCTACGCTGAAGCGGCCCGGTCCTCAGGATTGACAGAGCAAGTGCCTTGAGTGAATTCGTTCAAGTATTATTGTTGACCACGCTGGCGGGCTCCGCGATTCCGATCGGTGGAGCAATCGCGATGGCGGAAAAAATTTCACCGCGGTGGCTCGAACAAGAATTTCGCCATAGCGTGATCGCGTTCGGTGGCGGCGTGTTGGTGTCGGCAGTCGCGTTGGTGCTGGTTCCCGATGGTGTGAAAGAACTTTCGCTCAGCTGGATCGCCGCCGCGCTCGTTGCAGGGGCAGTCGTGTTTTGGGGCTTGGAAACCCTGCTAGCCCGGTCGCGGAATTCCATCGCTCAGTTGGTCGCGATGCTATCGGATTTCATCCCCGAAGCGATTGCATTGGGGGCCGCGTTCGCGCACGGCGAGGCGAGCGGGTCATTGTTGGCGGTCTTAATCGCCCTGCAAAACCTCCCAGAGGGTTTCAATGCGTTTCGTGAGCTGAAAGCGAGCGCCAATATCGGCGACAAGAAACTGCTCCTGTTACTGGCCGCCTGCGTCCCGCTGGGGCCGCTGGCCGGCTGGGTCGGCTATCAACATTTGGCAGCGTACCCACGTGTCGTCGGCTTCATCATGCTGTTTGCCGCTAGTGGCATCCTGTACCTGACTTTTCAGGACTTGGCCCCACAATCCAAGAGTCAAGATCAACGTGCACCGGCCATCGGTGCGGTCTTGGGATTTCTGCTAGGTGTCATTGGGCAGGTCTTGCTGGAAGGTTAGATCTTTGCGTCTTTGTGACATCCACATGGCGGTGAGCGAAGTGCGTGGTATCGCGAGCACTTCAGGTTAACCGCTGGAGAATGTCAAACGGGAGCCGGACGCACCGATTTTCAGTTACAATCTCAACCTCGAAAATACGTTCTGCCCGTTTCAAGCACGCGTCCCATGTCGGCTGTCCCCAAGTCGTATGTCACCCCCGAAGACTGTCTTCATCGCGAGCGGAAGGCCGAATTTCGCTCCAAGTACTATCGGGGCGAGATGTTCGACCATTATCGAACGATCACCAGCTTGATGCATTACGTTTTGATCGCTCAAGACCGACACTCGATCGATCTCTTCACACGCAATCCCGATGGAAGTTGGCGTTTGACGAGTTGTCAGGGCTCAGAAGGCAAGGTAGAGCTAGCTTCGATTGACAGCCATCTCGTCGAGACCGAAGTCTACGACAAAGTCGTCTGCACTAAATAAGCAAAGGCCCCAGAGTAGGTGTCGGCGACAGGCAAAACAAATCGCAATCCCTCTAGACCCGAAAACCGAACACAAATACTTCCCGGGCGAGAGACTTCCCAAGTCACCTAATAAGCCGGAACTCGCTCCCCACCGTTGCGAGTGCAGAGCGCCATGAAGGTCGCGTGATCGATAGTTTTGGACAGAAACTTAACAGAGCCGTCAGCCATTGCCACGGTGACTCCCAGAGGTTCATTTTGAATCGCCGCAAAAGCTTCCTCAGGCGTCAACGCTGATGGCTTCGTCCATTCCACCGCAGCTTGCGTCAACATAACAGCCAGGATCGTGTTGGATAAACCGTCTTCGAAGTCACTGAAGGAGACGCTTTCGCCATGGGTGAACGCCGCCTGCACGCTCTCAGGTGGCCCAGGGTTAGTAGCGATAACAAAGACATTTGCCAACGCAGGAACTAACTCAGCGCGAGTTGATGCATAAGTTATCGGCCTAAACTCTAAGAGGAACGCATTTTCGGGTGCGTTCCACGGCTTTGGATTCTCTAGGTCGACTCGCTCATAAAGAGCCCACTGTTCAATGTAGGGCAGCAACCGAATTCGCCATGAGAGAACTTCCTGACCCTCAGAGTCCAGGACTGCTGGCAATGGAAGTCCTGCATGCGCTGCGTCGTGGTTGTGCATCGCCAAAGCGATTTGCTTCATATTGTTTGAATCTGACGTCCTCCGCGCCGCTTCACGAGCCGCTTGAATGGCGGGCAACAGCAGTGCACCAAACACGGCACACACCATCAGGGTAAATACAAGCACCACTGAAAGCACAATAATGATCGTCACAGGCGCGTTTGATCGCTTTGCTGGTGACGTGGGTGCACCATACTGGCCGTCAGCCGCATAGGGCGAATTTCCAATCTGTGGACCGTCGCTTGACATTCAGAGCCCCGTAAGCGATTGATATAAATCAACTCTTGTACCTCAATGCGAGGGTACAGTAAACGAATAAATAGCTTCCCGTTCCTTCTTTAGCAATCTAGCCGCGAAGAACCGCACATTCAAGGGGCGCAACTGCTTTCATATGACTAGCCAGAATACAGGTGCGATGCCTCTTAGGGGTAGACAACGCTCACGATGGATTTGACCCCAGAGACCAACTCCCGTAATCAAGCGATCGCCTTGGCGATCTAATACCGACGGTTGGCAAACCCATTGGTCTATGAACCAAGACTGGCGTCCGTTTGCGATCCGCCGTGGGGTGCATCGATTCCCATTTTGCGAGCACGTTTCGCCCACTGCGAACGGGCAAACTCTCGCATATCGGTTTTTGTGTCCGCCTCATCGACGATCTCGAGGCCTAATAACGTTTCCACGATGTCCTCCAGAGTGACCAATCCAGCGATCCCACCATAGTCATCGACCACCAGTGCCAGATGGTAGCGACTGGAAAGCATCTGATCGAACGCCCGCGTTAGTTGCAGCTTGTCAGAGACCGAATACAAAGGTCGCACAAGTTCCGATAGCTTGGTGTCATCCAAGTCCTTGCTGGCGGCAAGTAGGATTTCATCGCGAAGCACGAAGCCTGAAACATCATCGGGGGTTTCGCGAAAAATTGGGATCCGAGAGAAGGGAGATTTCTCATGCTGCTGCATGAACTCCCCGACCGTCATACTCTCAGGCAAAGTAAAAACGACGACGCGGGGTGTCATCACATCGCCAACTTCATTGTCGCGCATGTGCAGCAAATTGGCGAGAACTCGTGATTCTGTTTCATGGAGCTTCCCTGCCTTGCGACCGATTTCTGCCATCACTTTCAACTCTTCACGACTGAACTCCACCTCACCATGGCCGGAACCACCGAACATGCGAATAAACCAGACCACTGGCGTCATCATCCAAGTTAGTTTCTCCAACATAATACCGACGGCTGGAGCGAGCTTTCGCCAATGCTTGGCTCCCAGCGTCTTGGGAATAATTTCCGAAAGTACGAGTACGGCGAACGTCATCAGCGCCGCCGTCAGACCTTCGATCCAGCCTGCGTACCCCGAATCTTTAGCTAGTCCCGCGACTTCCTTGCCGACGCCGATAGACCCAACCGTATGAGCGATCGTGTTGAGCGTTAAAATTGACGTAAGTGGCCCGTCGACATGTAACTTGAGTTGCTCCCACCGCTTGCCTACCGCCGGGGCAGTCTTTTTCATGGTGGCAACAAATGGCTGACTGACGCTGAGCAGGACCGCTTCAAAAATCGAGCAGGCAAAGGAGATGAGAATGGCCAAGCAAAAAAAGATGATCAGCATCGTCCAGTTACCGCTGGTGGCGGAACCACCAGACGATGTCGCCACAGCAAGAAGACAATCAATATGCGGAGAGTTCACGCGGTTACTCGGCTGAGTGGAGAAAGTTTGAAAAAGAAGAACGTTAAGGAGCGATCAGAAATTTATTGTCGTCTTTCGCTCCACGGAGGCAGCATTTGCGCAGACTTTCGCAAAGCAAAAAGCGACTCTAAAACATCGCTCATTCCGAAGCCACTGCTAAGCATCGAAAAATGTTGGTGTCGCATTTACCCAGGGGCCGCCATGCGATCAGTAACCTTGACGGCCCGTCAATCCTCGTCTCACCAGTTTAGCGAAAGGCGTTCGCGAGATGAAGTGCAAGGTTCGCGGCTAGTGTTCAGCCACTTAGCAAACTACTTGTCTGGCAAAAATCGCTTTTTTCCCATCTTTACTCGTAATTCGCTGCACATCGCCTCACTACCTCCGCTGATCGTCAACAGAATCTTCAGCGCAAAAAGGGATGAAACAAAATGCGAACAAACGCGGCGACGAGCAATTTTGGCGTGTAAAATGAAGGTCCGTTAGTCGATCGATGCACATCCTTCAACCATCAATTTTTTGATAACATTCAAGTGGATCACCATAATCAAGCATTGATATGAAACTCATGATTTTTTTCACAACGCAACTCGCTGCTTGCCACTGGCACTGGCACTGGCACTGGCGGCATGTAATGCCCCGGATCAGCCTGCAGAGAGCGGTTCACGCAGTGCTACTGATATTCGCTAGCTTCACCACCATCGGTGACGCTAGCGGGAGAGAACCATTCGAAGCATTTCTCGCGAAGCACTGCATTAGTTGCCACGGCCCCGAGAACGAAGAAGGGGAACTGCGCATCGACCTGCTTTCCCGAAATTTTGAACTGGGCGGAGAATCGCATCGCTGGGCGGAGCTGATGGAGCGCGTCAATTCAGGAGAAATGCCCCCGGAAGATGAACCACAACCAACACAGGACGAGATCGCGAAATTTGTCACTAAACTCGATTCGTTGATTCGAGCAGGGAGAGCCGCGCGGATGGCAGCTCGGCCCGCAGTGGCGCATTACCGCCTGAGCCGCAAAGAATACCAAAACACGGTCTACGACCTGCTTGGCGTTCGCTACGACCCGACGCAGCCAGGTGAGTTGAATGAAGACACGCTGTGGCACGGCTACGAGCGAATTGGCTCAGAGCTGTCACTCTCATCATCACATATTGATCGTTATTACCGTGCCGCAGACACCATACTCGACCGGGCTTTCTCCGCCACCTCGCGTGAAGCTCGCAAGGTGCGGAAAACGGCTGCCGAGTTACGGTACGGCGGCGGTAGACCGCAGCAAGAAGCGTTGGATCGGCTCGACATCAAACGGCCGCTGCGCTACCTGCTCTTTCCCGGCCGCGTTCAAACCGCCTTTTCACCAGGTTGGTTCGGAAAAACAGGACCGCAAGATAGTGGGCTCTACAAAGTTTGCATCCAAGCTAGCGGGATTCGCCCGCCCGGCGGTCAGCCAGCCCACTTGAGTATCGGCAAAGTGACCGGCGCTGGTAGAGAAAACGTCACTGGCTTGATTGAATTTGACATCACCGCGCCAGAGGATTCCCCAGAGATCCACGAGTTTGAAGTGCTGCTGGAGATGCCAATAAATCTCGACTTTTGCGTGGTGGCCACCGATATGGTGGACGATAGGCAAGGCTCGGCATTCCGCAACGCGCTCACCAACAGGAACGGATATATTTTTACGCACAGCAGCGAACCACTGCTGTTAGACCCAAACGCTCCGCAGATGTTTGACGACAAAGGAAACGGTCTCTTTTCGACTGTCCTCCTCGATTGGATTGAGTGGGAAGGACCTCTGGTTACGGAAGCCGAGAAATCTCGACGCCATGGCGTGCTACCACCTGACGATGCGACGCTACAAGTCGTAGCCGAGCATCTGCAACGCTTTGCCCGCCGCGCTTGGCGAAGGCCAGTCGAACAAGCAGAGCTGGAGAACTACCTGCTGTCTTACCAAGCCGAACGCGACGCGGGCGAAGAACTGGTTGATGCCTACCGGATCGCGATGCAGGGTGTGCTAACATCAAGAAACTTTATCTACTTGGTCGAGGGCGAATCGGTCCCCCGGCAACGACTCACCGATTGGGAACTCGCCTCAAGGCTGTCGTATTTCCTCTGGAGTTCGATGCCCGATAATGCCCTCTTCGCAACTGCCGACGCTGCGGAATTGAAGGGCGAAAATCTTAAGCGGGAGATCGACCGCATGCTCACAGACCAACGCATCCAACGCTTTGTCGACGACTTCTCGCGACAATGGCTGCAACTGCACCGAGTGGGGATGTTTCCGCCCGACAAAAAGCTCTTTCCCGGCTATGACGATTGGCTCGAAACAAGCATGCGGAACGAGCCGGTCGAATACTTCCGCGAGATGTTTGCCAACAATCTGCCGCTGGATGACTTCATGGATTCCGACTGGACGATGGTTAACGCTCGGCTGTGCGATTTCTACGGGTTGCCCGAGCCAAATGCGAGTGGTTTTCAACGTGCCGAACTAACACCTGGGAATCACCGAGGAGGCCTGCTGACGATGGGCGCGGTGCTCGGTTTAACGTCCGACGGCACTCGCCATCGTCCCGTGCATCGCGGGGTGTGGCTCAGCGAAGCGATTTTCAACAAGACGCCACCACCACCTCCAGCGAATGTGGATCCGATCGAACCGGTTCCCCCGGAAGGTGAAAAAATCACGATTCGACAACGACTGGCCGTGCATGCCCAGATCGCCAACTGCGCGGCTTGCCATCGCAACATCGATCCACTCGGCTTTGCCTTTGACCAGTACGATGCCATAGGCCAGTGGCGGACGCACGAGAAAGTTGATGGTGGCAAAGGCCAAGATCCGCCAGTTGATGCTTCGGGGGTGCTACCCGATGGCCGCAAGTTTCACGACGCAAAAGACTTTAAACAATTGCTGCTCGAAGACCAGGATAACTTTACGCGAGCATTTATCGAACACCTTTGTACGTACGCCTTGCGCCGCGTACTCACCGTCGATGATGCGGATGATATCATGGCGATCTTTGTTGAAGCTAAAGCGAATCATTACGGAGTTAAAGATATCGTACGCGCGGTGGCGATGTCGGAACTGATGAAGAAGAGGTAGAGCGCTGAGTGAATGATTATTATTTAATGGAGATTGGAAAATGCAAAATAATGGCAGGGGTGAAACTCGAAAGTGAACGGATATGGAAGAGAGGCTGTTGGAGTTTGCGGTTCGAGTGGGGAAAGCGGTCGATGCTATGCCAGGCACCCGACTGGGCAAACACATCGCAGGTCAGCTTGTGCGGTCAGGAACTTCTCCGGCTCCCAATTATGCCGAACTGGGAGTTGTGCTGAAAGAACTGCGAGGAAGCTCAGTGTGGATACTCTTAATTGACTAATCAGAGCTAATCCCAGAACAACGTCTTGAGCTCTTGAGGAACGAATGGGACCAGCTCTGCAAAATAATCGCCAAATCACTAGTCACAGCTAAAGTAAATCTAACACACTCAAATAACAGCTAGCATTCTTCTATCTTCCCATTCTGCATTTTTCAGTTTCCAATAATAATTAGTCATTCTTTAACTCGCAAACCACAAGTACGACGCCGACACCCTCAGTCGACCCCGCCATCCTCAACCACTAACCACTAAAGGCTCCCCAATGAATTTCCTTTCTCAAGCTTGGTTGCTCAACCGTCGCCATGCTCTCCGTGCGATGGGCACTTTCATTTCACTGCCAATGCTGGAATGCATGTTCCCGCTGCGGGCTGCTGAACCGACTTCCTCGCCTCGCCGCAGCGCTTTTATTTACTTGGCCAACGGTGTCCACTCGCTAAACTACCAGATCACGGCTCCGGGCAAGGGGTATGAGTTTTCCCGGTCACTAAAGCCGCTGGAGAAATTCCGCGATGTGATCACACCGATCAGCGGGTTGCACCATCCAGGCGGACTCGGACATCATCATAATTGTATTAAGATCTGGTTGACGGGCGGCAAGCTAGGTCCCACGGATCGCAATACGATCTCGGTGGACCAGAGAATGGCAGAGGTTACTGCCCAGCACACGCGTTATCCTTCAATGGAGATCGCTATTAACCAGGAGTCGTTAGCCTGGACGGCTGACGGTGTGGGACTGCCTCCGCTGCGGCGTTGCAGCGAGATCTTCGCGTCGCTGTTCGAGAAGCCCAAAGGGGGCGTGGCAGCCCAGCGACGCAAGTTGCGTCGTAAAGCCAGCGTGCTTGACGACAACCTGGCTGAAGTGCGGCGGCTCGAGCAAAAAATGGGTGCCGCCGACAAAGGACGGCTGGAACAGTATCTAGCCTCGGTGCGAGAAGCCGAGATCCGCACGCGCCGGGCTGATGCTTGGCTCGACACGCCACTGCCCGAGATCTCGGACGCCGACCGTAAACGCACCAACCGCGACATCGCCGTGACCATGGCGGGAGACTACTTCCGCACGGTCTACGACCTGATGGTGCTCGCCTTTCAAACCGATGTGACTCGGGTGGCCACATTCAGCATGGGGGGCGAAGGCCAAGCGATTGCCATTCCGGAAATTGGTATCACAGAGTCTAGACACCAGCTTAGCCACCATGGCGGCGACGTTGGCTATATGGAAAAACTCACTAACTATGACACCTTTGCCATCGAGCAATTCAGCTACTTTTTGAAGCGTCTCGCGGAAACCAAGGACGTCAACGGCAAACCGCTGCTCGACTCGACGATGTCGCTGTTCGGCAGCGGCATGTCTTACGGCCACAGCCACGGTAACGCCAATTTGCCACTTGTGCTCGCTGGCGGTGCGGAGATGGGACTGCGTCACGGCAGCCATCTCGATTTCAACCAAGGCCACTTCGATGGTTACAACCTTGACCAACCCGCTGAACATTACCGACTGTGCAGTCGCCCGGCGAATCCGAAGGCTCACATGAGCAACTTACTGCTGATGATGGCGCAGCGGATGGGGGTCGAGATTGATCAATTCGGCGACAGCAATTCTGTTATTGAAGTATGATAGAGTTCTTGGTTTGATGACAAGACTGTCGATATATTAAAGTCACATAATCAAATCTTACATTTTTCGTGTCGCGCTCTTCGACAGCTACAAGCGGGCAGAATAAAATAATGGTTTATATAAACTTGATTCGAAATTTAGCCTTAGGAGCCAGCGTGTTTTGGCTGAGCCTTTCGTTGCTGGCCACCGCCACCAGCATCGCTGACGAACCGGAGCCGTTTCGCCCCGTAGCGGGCAAGTTTCCCCCTTTGGAAAAAGCCCACTCCTATCGGGGCGAAATTGTCTTTGTGGACCACGCCAACCGGCGGGGCAGCATTCGCGTTGAGGGGACTGGCAAATTTTATCGCAACGACCCGCAACCTTTCGCGATGCTTCCCTACGGCGCCATCCAATATCACGGCGCAGCGGCGGCCCTGCGCGATATCCCGCTCGGCACCGTGATGCACGTCCGCGGCTTTCTACCGCCCGATCCGATGATTTCCGCCGTGCCCGTCTTGCCGATTGACAACAAGAACAAAGATGCTGGGCATTATCGCGGCATTGGCACCGCACCTGCCGAAAACCATCTGCTGCTGCTGGAAGACGAGCCCAGCCACTGCCTGCGACAGGGAATGGTCTGGAAGCTCAAAGAAGTAAAACTGGAGAACAACGCAGGGATAATCATTGCCAGCCGAGAACCAAAGGGGGCCGAAGAGTTCGAGCCTGCTGAGGAAGAGTTGACCTTCGACGCCGCCACCCGCATCTGGCGCGGCCGCGAACGGATCACCATCGCCGACATGGTCACAGAAGACGCTTGGCCCTCCCGCGGGAAGAAAGATCTCGGCGAGCAGGAAGTCTTGCTGGGGATCACTTGGAGGCCCGCGGCGGGAGATGGACTCAGCGGCGCCTTTACTCGCTTTCACATCTCTGACATCTGGCTGGACGACGCCTCCATCGAACATGCCGCTCAACTTCAAACCGAATCACACAATGTGTTCATTCGCAGTCGCTGGATGCCAGGCTGGGTTGATGCGGTGGAATATGGCAAGTTTGGTCGCGCGACGGTCACTGCGACGTTATTCGGAGGGATGGATCCTTCGCTCTATGCCGACTTTCGGACGGGGATCACGGCACAAATCAATGGAGCCGAGAACACCTTGAAACACACCTCCGGCCACTACGGCCCGGGCCACATGGCCTCAAATGGCAAGATCCTTAATGTCACCAAAGCAACTGCAGAAATTCCGCTCGGCAGCAGCGGCATCCAAATCCAGTTTGAGACCGACCTAATCATCGAAGGCATTCGCCCCACGCGAATTGTCCGTATTCGCCCAGAAAGCTGGCCCAAGATGCAATTGCCTCGTGAGGAATACCTTTTTAACAATAGCCACGAAGACCGTTTTCCCTCACCGGCCATCTTTCCCAAATACTAACCAACCATCAAAACTTCGCCGCATACACCTCGAGAGCAGGCGCGATCACGATTGATAGTGAGGAAATAGGCAGCGGGGGGGGACGCAGATGAAAGGGATCACTTGCCCATGCCTTGGCTTAACTTTGTTTTGCAGCTAGTCGGCTAAGTCCTTTTTTGCCAGCGTGGTGATTGCATCGGTATGCTCCTGCCACAAGGCAGCGAGTTCCCGCACCTTGCCTGGCATCTTCGCTGCGAGATTACGTTGCTCGGCGCGGTCCGTCCTGAGATCATAAAGCTCCCAGTCAGTATCCCTCGCGGCGACAAGCTTCCAGTCCCCGACGCGAATGGCGCGATGCCCCTCGTGCAACCACCACAAACTGTCTCGAGCGACAATCACGTCTTTCGCGAACGCAGGTACGAGGCTGCGCCCGGGCGCAGCCGGAATCGGCTCGCCGTCCCACTCCCGCGGCTTTTCGATACCGACTAGCTCCAGAACGGTGGGCACGAAGTCGATGACATGGCTGGGTGTGTGACGCAACTCACCGCGGGCCGCGATACCCGCCGGCCAGTGTGCAATGAAGGGCGTTGCGCAACCCCCTTCGTGAGTCCAGGTTTTGTGACGCCGGAAAGGGGTATTGCAAGCGCTCGAGAAACCTGGCCCCAGACACAAATAACTGGCGGCGCTGCCGAGAGGCGCAGTTGGATCGTGACCGCCGTCCCGCACCATGATTTCAGCGCTGGCTCCGTTGTCCGAAGCGAACAGGATCAGTGTATTGTCAAAAACGTCCATTGCTTTCAGTTGCTCAACAACGCGGCCGATCTCTCGGTCCATGCGATCGACCATCGCGGCATGAATGGCCATCTTGGTAGCCTGAAAGCGGCGCTGCTGATCGGTCAATTCACTCCACGGCAGCGGACGGTTGACCTCACCCGGCCCAAGTTTTGCGATCGCCTCAGGGAAGGCATAGGGTGGCCCCACCTCAGGCTCTAACTCCGACAAGGTTGTCGTGACCAGCCCCATCTGCTGTTGCCGTGCAAAGCGTGCTTGGCGCATTTTGTCCCAGCCGTCGAGATAACGATCACGATACCTCTCAATGTCCTCGGGCAAGGCGTGTAGTGGAAAGTGAGGTGCGATAAAAGCCAAGTAATGAAAGAATGGCTTGGCTGCGTGATTGGCAGCATGATCCTTCAAGCATTCAATAGCGTGATCGGCGGTGGCAATGGTGCTGTAATAGCCGCTCTCATCCGCAAGCGGTGTCACAGGTTTATCATCAATGAAGTTGCCTTTGGCTGTAAAGAAATTGCCTTGATTGCGAATGTTGAGCGATCTGTGAAAACCACCAGCAAGCACCTTGCCATCGATATGCCACTTGCCGCTGTGATAGTTGCGATAGCCGGCCGAATTGAGGAAATCGGGAAGCAACCGAGCCCACTTCTGCCGCACCCCTTGTCCACCACCGTTGACGTCGGGCAACTTGTCTCGATGAATCTGCTGCGCGTAATAGCCTGTCAGCAGCGAACCGCGGGTGGGCCAGCATCGTGCCGAGTTGTAAAACTGCGAAAATCGCAAGCCGTTCCGCGCCAGGCCATCGAGGTTGGGTGTCGCTATTTCGCCACCATAGCAACCGAGATCGGAGTAACCCGAATCATCGGCGAGAATAAAAACGATGTTCGGTTTATCCGCCGCGAAAAGCGATCCGCAAAACAGGACGGTTATTGCGGTTGCTATGCAAATAATTTGTTTCATGATTCTCGTTTGTGCAGTGAAATCGCCCAGTCAGTTTCCCTCCATCTCCGCGGCAATGATACCAGAAAACCAGCTTGGATTCAGGTTCTGACCAGCAACGATCGGCCCGTACACTGGGGCTGATCGAGCGGCTTCGAACACGGACCGGTCGCAGGGATGCATATGCCAGCCAAAAACAACCCGTTTAGATGATGCGAGTTCGTGCCCCACACGCTACTATGTGCTGCTGGATTCGCCAAGCAATTAACTGACCATCAGCGTAAAATAACGCGGCAGAGCAGTCCCATTCGCCTTCGGCAAACCGACAAGCGAACAACGAAAGCCATTTGCATGCGCGCGACTGACCGGACGATGAATGAAAGCTCACGCGAGGATCTGATTTACTCAGCCCTTGAAGAGTAATCGCTGGCCAATACGCTTTTACCTGCGGCTGCTTCCCTTTTCGCAGCTTGCCTGGCACGCCAATCGGCATTGCCTAAATTGTCAGGTCGGTTGACCAATGACCGCTTATAATGACGCAAATGACAAACACCTCCCCCCCCATTCGTTACCGCCGCAAGATCACTGGCATGTCGGCGATCTTGCTACCCATGTTGTCCAAAACAGAAATCGACTGGCCCGGCCTGCGCGAGCATATCGGGCGGACTGCGGAGGCGGGATTGGTCCCCGCCGTAAACATGGACACCGGTTATGGAAACCTGATCAGCTCCAGCGAACGTCTCGAAGTCTTGCGAGCGACGCAGGAAACCGTGGCCGGACGTCCCTTCATTGCGGGTGCCTTTGTTGGTGACCAACCGGGAGCGGCTTTCGATTTCGACCAGTACCGCGCTCGGATTGACGAAATCTTAACTTACGGCGGCACACCAATAATTTTCCAGAGCTATGGATTAACACAACAGCCTGCCAGTCAATTGATCGATGCTTATGCGAGAATCGGCCAGTACGCAGGATCATTCTACGCCTTTGAACTGGGGACCATGTTCGCGCCATTCGGCGCCATCTACGACCTGGAAGTTTACGAACAGCTAATCCGGATCCCTCAATGCTTAGGCGCCAAGCATTCATCGTTAAACCGCCGACTGGAATGGCAGCGACTCGCACTGCGGGACGCCGTTCGCCCTGAATTCTTAGTGCTAACAGGAAATGACTTGGCGATCGATATGGTGATGTATGGCAGCGACTACTTGCTCGGCCTGAGCACCTTTGCACCGAGCGAGTTTGCTCGTCGCGACGCGATGTGGGAGCAAGGTGATAGTGATTTCTACGAACTCAACGACTTATTACAGTATCTTGGTTTTCTTGCCTTCCGAGCACCGGTCCCCGCTTACAAACATAATGCCGCCCAATTCCTGAAGCTCCGAGGTTGGCTCCAATCTTCGTGGATCTATCCCGGCAGCCCACAACGCCCAGAATCGGACGTCGCCATTTTGAAAGATATCTTGCAAAGACTTGATTCCTAAAACGACCTCAAAAAATCGCGGAATAGCCGCATGGCGATTAAATAACCCGAGCAAACTGGTATAACGTCTGGGGCGATACCACCGATGGTTTTGTTTCAATCGAAAAAGTGGAAATAGCTTGATGCTCTTCAACATTGTGCGGGCCACCTGCCTACCACTGATCTGGCTTTTGTCACAAGTTTGCAGCCCATGTTTTGGTAGCGAAACGGACACGCTGCCTGACATGGTGATCTTCCTCTCAGATGATCACACCTGGCGAGACTCGTCGGTTTACGGCTCACCGGACATCGAGACGCCAAACATGCAGCGACTGGCCGATGCTGGCATGACGCTGGATAACGCATTTGTCGCCTCCCCGTCGTGTGCCCCCAGTCGCGCGGCCTTATTGACCGGGCTGTACCCACCACGCAATGGTGCCGAAGCAAATCACGCTCGCCCGAATGCAAATTTGAAAAAGCTGCCCGCATACCTGCAAGAACTTGGATACGAAGTTGCCTCCTTCGGTAAAGTGGGGCATTATCAACAGACGCCCGAATATGGCTTTGATGTCGCCCTGCATTTCACCTATCACGATGATGTTGCAGTCGATGAGGCCATCATGTGGCTGCGGATGCGCGAGTCTAAAAAACCATTGTGCCTATTCGTGGGCACGAACTGGCCGCACGTTCCCTGGCCGGAAGATGTCAGCGCCATCGCCTCCCGAGAGTTGGTCATCCCGCCCCATCATGTGGACACGCCAATTTCGCGGCTTTGGCGGGCCAAATATGTGGCTGCGATTCGCACCATGGATATTGAACTGGGCAAGGTTTACGACGCCGCGCGGCAAGTTCTGGGAGAAAAGGTTTTTTTTCTCCACACCAGCGATCATGGCGCGCAGTGGCCCTTTGGAAAATGGAACCTGTACGACGACGGCATCCGCACGCCAATGATCGTATCGTGGCCTGGAAGGGTCGCAACCGGAAAGCGCAGTGACGCACTGGTTTCCTGGATCGATGTGCTGCCGACTTTACTGGAGGTCGCCGGACAAGAACCACCGGACGCCATTGACGGTCGTTCGTTTCTCGGAGTGCTAACCGGAAAATCCGAATCTCATCGTGATTGTATCTTTACCACACATAGTGGAGATGGCGACTTTAACGTCTTTCCAATGCGGTCGGCACGGACGCTTGACGGTTGGAAATATGTTCGCAACCTGCACCCCGAGTTTCGTTTCGGGAGTCATGTCACCAAGACGATTGCAGACAATGGCTACTGGCCAAGCTGGCTCGACATAGCCGCAACCGATGAGCAGGCAAAAAGACTAGTGCAACGTTACCTACAGCGTCCGGCTGAGGAATTATATAACATCACAAATGATCCTTATGAACAAACAAATCTGATCGAGGATGCCAGCCAACACGCACGTGTCGCCAGTATGCGTCAAAGATTGGACGCATGGATGAAAGAAACTGGCGATACGCAAAGTGTCTTCGGCCAGCCCCAATTGATATCAACGGAGAACAAGCCCAACATCATCACGGTCTTTATCGACGACATGGGCTGGTCCGACCTGTCATGCTACGGCGGTACGCAAACGACGACTGAGCACATCGATCGACTCGCCAGTGAAGGGCTACGATTTACAAACTTCTATGTCAATTCGCCAATCTGCTCACCCTCGAGAGTCGCTCTTTCGACCGGCCAGTACCCGCAACGACACCGGATTAGTTCTTACCTTGCCAATCGCCAAAGTAATCGAGACCGTGGCATGGCACAGTGGCTCGACAAAGACGCTCCCATGCTGGCTAGGGAATTGCAACAGGCGGGATACGCCACCGGACACTTTGGCAAATGGCACATGGGGGGCCAGCGTGACGTCGGTAACGCGCCACTCATAAACAAATATGGGTTCGACCGCAGTTTGACCAATTTTGAAGGTCTCGGACCACGCGTATTGCCACTCAAAGATGCCTATGATGGTCGACCGCCAAAGCGGCACGATTTGGGCTCCGCCAGTCTCGGTCGCGGTCCCATTCGCTGGGAAGACCGTAGTCAGATTACCGCGGCCTTCGTTGACGAAGCAATGCAGTTCATCGATCACGCGCAAACCACCGACCAACCGTTCTTCGTCAACCTTTGGCCCGATGATGTTCATTCACCATTCTTTCCCCCGCAAGAGTTGAGAGACCAAACCGACGGCAGAAAACGGCAACTCTATTACGCTGTGCTGGACGCCATGGACCAACAGTTAGGCAAACTGTTTGATCGTGTGCGAAATGACCCAGATCTCCGCGAAAACACGCTGATCCTGATCATGAGCGACAATGGTCACGAAGAGGGTGCCGGGGCCTCCGCTCCATTGCGAGGAGCGAAAACGTGGCTTTATGAAGGTGGAATTCGTTCACCTTTGATCGTCTGGGGGCCCGGATTGGTCTCCAAGTCAGCGGTCGGTACCAGTAACGATGCGGCCGTTTTGTGCGCGCTGGACATCAATCGCTCACTCTATACTTTAGCCGGCATTGCTCCTGACGTCCCACTTGACGGCGAAGCCGTTTTGCCCACGCTGCTTGGTCACTCAGCCGCGGGCAGGCAAGCACCGATCTTTTGGCGTAGGCCACCCGATCGCCCCGGCCGTGCTGACGAAGATAATCCCGACCTGGCGGTTCGCGATGGGGACTGGAAATATTTAGTGAATTATGACGACAGCCAACCACAGTTATACAACTTGATCGCCGACCCTGCCGAGTCCAACAACTTGGTGAAGGCTTATCCCGATATCGTTAGCCGGTTGCACGAAGCGGTGACCAAGTGGAACGCCCAAATGCCGCGAGATGCGGGTGACCCACAATGGCAAAGTTCGGCGAAAGTCGGCTCGCTGAAACCGAATGAATTTGTCAATCCAATTGGCGAAGGTGCCGACCCCTGGGTGATTCGAGATCCAAACGCACCGCGTTATCTCTGGTGCATGTCGGAAGCCAATCGAGCAATCGCGATTCACACCAGTGACATCGTCAGCTCCATGGGCCGCAAACATATTGTATGGAAAGCTCCGGCAACCGGCCCGGTGTCGCAGCAAATTTGGGCCCCCGAATTGCACTACTTGGACGAGCGATGGCACATTTATTTCGCCGCGTCAGACGGGGACAATGCAAACCATCTAACCTATGTGCTCCGCTCCCAAACGAGCGACCCTTTGGGTGATTATGAATTGCACGGCCCACTTGCCACCGGCGACGGCGAAGATGGACGCTCGCCAAACCTGTGGGCGATTGACATGACCGTTTTGCAACACAACGGCCGACGCTACGCCCTTTGGTCAGGTTGGGATCAACCAGGCTCGGACCAGCAATATCTTTACATTGCACCACTGGAATCACCAATCAAGCTCGCCGGTCCGCGCGTGCGAATTTGCAATAACGACGACCATTTGTGGGAACGCATTGAGCCAGACAAATTCAAACGCGGATTACACGAAGCGCCCCAGGTGTGGCAGACTGACAAGCAAACCGCGGTCGTCTATTCCTGCGGTGCTTCTTGGTTGCCTACTTACAAATTGGGCTTGCTCGAACTTGTCGGTGAAGATCCCCTGTTACCGTCCTCCTGGAGGAAACGTGCGAAGCCGGTATTTACCGCATCGCCGTCAACGTTCGGAGTTGGCCACTCCTGTTTTGTCCAATCTTTGGATGGTCAAGAATGGTGGCATGTCTTCCATGCGAAGCGGCAACGCGCACCAGGCTGGCAACGAGCAATTTTTGCCCAGCCAATGCGAGTGGACAGTGAAGGGTTTCCCTTGTTCGGAGAACCAGTCTCTGCTGGCAAAGCGCTGGCCAAACCGGCGGGCGACAGACGATCACGAGCTAACTTTTCCCTAGATGCTTATCAATACTTTGGCCATCATCAATATATAACCAGCACCGAAAAATCAATCAGGCTGGGCAAAGTTCCGCCTCAACCGATCAACGCGTATCGTGCCGGCGAGAAAGTTGTTTTTACTGGCGATACTCCCAAGAATCTTACCGTAAATGTCACAATCGACTTTCAAGGTAATGCCGAGGGAAGGGATGCTGGCATTCTGTTTCGCACAACTGCTGCATCGATTGGCTACGATGCCCAACGAGGATACTTTGCGGGCCTGATCCCGCGCAGCCAACTGGTCATACTCGGTCGCACCGACGGCAATACCTGGCAAGAGCTGGGCAGGGCCAAGACGACGATCGACACCAACAAGCTGCAGCGTCTAACGGTCCAAGTTGTTGACGACCAAATTATCGTATCGCACAACGCCGAACAACAGATTCAGCACGTTGACGCGACTTATGACCGAGGCGCGGTAGGACTTCGAGTCGTCGACACCGATGCGATTTTTCATAAGCTGGAGGTCAGCGTACAGCCGGAGAACTAAATGCCCGAGCGAGAACCACCTCACTCGTCCGCCAACAACTTGACCATCGCTTTACCCATGGCTTCTCCAACGTTCATGTAAGTCTCGGCGTTTCCGCCGTAATGGCTTCCCGAATTGCCGCCCTTGGAGAGCGGATGGGTGTAAACGGTGGCCACATTCCCTTGGAACCGCGGGTATTTCCCTGATTCGCCATCGACAGCCATCATCGCGTCAAGAATTTTCCCGCCATTGTCGGTGTCTCCTTGCTTAGTCTGCCCGAGCGTGGCGCAAACAAACTTTGCCCGCGGCGCGTTAAACTCTTTGCGAAGCTGCTCAATGAGATGAACCAGATTCTTTTCATACCGACTGGCAAGAGCCGCGCTGCGACTGTCTCGATCACCTTGCCACCAAAAGAAACCAGCCACTTCGTATGCGTTCGCACCGGGATAATACTTATCGAGTTCAGCCAACACGCTTTTTGCGCGAGCGATATCCCCGTCATACTGCATGCCCGCATACCAGTTGATCTTCTTCGGCTCCGTCCCCTTTTCCCAGCGCTCAGGAGTGCCTCCATACCCAGGGTGCACCCAGGTGGTGCCCTTATCGTCGGTAAACTCAAAGCCCTCGCTCCCGGGCGGCAGTAAATCCCAGCCCAGCGCGCGATTCCCAATGCAGCTTTTGAGGATCATCACGGGCGAGTCAAGAGCGTGCCCCAGCTGATATCCGATGCCAATTTCAGGACCGATGGCTTTTCCTTTGACGGTCATCCATTCGTTGTTGAACAGCTTCATGCCACCGGTGCCGCTTCCCATCACGCGGACGTTGCGCACATCTTTACGCTCGGTCCACGCTCCAGCTTCATCAACTAAGTATGGATAAAGGCGTTTTTCTTTAACAGCGGGCTCGAGCGCCCCGTCGCCGCCGTTGATCTTGCCAAAACCAAGCATGTTCGACTGGCCCAGCAACACATACACTTGCACCGGTTTGCTCATGTCCGCCGGCTCCCCATCGGGTGCGGGAAGTTGACCGCTATCCCCGCCGTGAGCTAGGTGCGGTGCGCAAAACACTACTGTAAGCAAACATTTCAGCATCAGAATAAACAAGAGCCTATTGAGCATGGGTTTTCCTCGATGTCGGCTAGTGAATTGATTTCGTCGTAGATTCATTTTAACTAGAAAAAGGAAGGCTAGTTTACTGGCCATTTGCGGCGGGCGTGACACCAAGGAAGAAAGCGAGCTCGACCATCAGTCTCTCCAATGGACTCATCGCTTCGCGCTCCGCTAGCACTTCGCGAGCCAACGCCGGATAGTCGGTGATCAAGTTGTCAACTCCGCGGCTGACCATTGCAGACATCGTGTAAGCATCATTCACGGTCCAGGCTGAGACTGTTTTTTGACGGCCATGAGAGGTCCGCACAAACCTGCGAGTCGCCAACTTGCTGCTGACCGCCAAGAAGTCGGCTTTGGCTCGCGTCAAATCCCCCACAGAAACTGCGGTCAATAATCCCACGGTCCATTCGGGACGCCGAGATTTCACTTTTTCGATTCCGTCCATTTGCAACGACATGATGACAATCTCAGAGCCCATATCATACTGCTCCACCATCTCGATCACTCGATTCTCAAGATCTTGCGTGTGCCCGTAGTATTTCAGTTCTATATTTACCCCAACTTTGCCTTTACACAACCGCAGCACTTCGTCAAGCGTCGGAATGCGTTCGTCTCGAAAGCGTTCATCGAAATAGCTTCCGATATCGACTTTCCGCAATTCCTCAGCCGTGGCGGCCCAAATTTTCACTGGATTGCCTGCCACTTTTGCCAGGTCACTATCGTGGGCGACTATCACGACCCCGTCACTCGATTCTTGCACGTCGATTTCAATCCAATCCGCCCCATCTCTAATCGCATATCGAATCGCAGCCAGCGTATTCTCGGGAGCTACCCCAGCACCGCCACGATGCGCGGTGATCTGGACCTGATCCTTCAATTCAATACTACGAATCGCCAGCCCTCCGATCACCCCGGCCAACAACAAACCGGCCAGGCTGATGACCACGATGCGAAAACGAGTTAATTCAGGCAGTTTCCAGGACGAATCGGTTGCCATCGGTTCCGGCAAACGAAACGTTGCGGGTTTTGAGACGGCCGCGTAGGTAATACCAAGCAACGACGCGCAAGAAGCATTTGCGAGCATGCTAACGGAAAAGTTCACGAGCGCCGCGAGTGCCATTGCCGAGCCCACCGATATGGTTAACGCCCAAAGGCTAAATCCCCCGATGGAAACCAAATTTTGGCAGAGCTTTACGGTGGCAAAGTTCAGCGCAAACGCGAGCGAAATGTTAATCACAGCCCACCACACGAACCGTCGCAAGATCGCCGAGCGTTTTCCAGCGGCGCGATGCTCACTCTCTTTCATCGCGGCGACTGGTGCGTACCCCTCGAACACGAGCAAAGGCGAGGCAAACACCCAACCGGCGAGCCTCCGTAATAACAGAGCAGCCAACCCCATTAACAGGCCACCAATTAACAGACCGGCAATCCAAAACACTGGTGGTTTACGTGTCAAGTAAAAATTGATGTCGCGTTCAGTGAGCAGCAGCCAAAAAATCGCTCCCCCACCGAACAAAAAGGGGAGTGCAATCATCCCGAGCCGGGCCACCACGCGACTTGTCAGACGCAACAGGCCAGCCCCTTTGGTCATCACAAACAACAATGCTTGCCGCGGTGCAACCTCTTTTTCCTGCTCCGCGGCCAAGCAAATGGTCATCAACATCGCTTGCTCGAGCACGAACACGCACAAGACGGCTCCACCAACCGTGATAAAAGCAAGCACACCAAGAGGATGCAACAGAAAACGCGCGATATCGACATCGGCCAAGACATCGCGGCCGGAAACGTAGAGGAATAATCGAAATAACAGACTGACGATCGGCGTCAACAACAATACGCTGGTCGCTTTGAACAACAAGTCGCTGACGACCAAGTTGCTCCCACATGCCGACAGGTTGGTAAGTACTTTTCTGAACACTTTAACTTCTAAATTTGTGGCGAGAGGAATTATTCAAAGTTGGTTGCCCTCTTGGAAACTAAGGTTAACATAAGTGAATACGGTCAACACGGCTGTCAGCCACACCTCATTTTCACCAAAAATCCCCATGCGACCTTTCCTACTGACTTGCCTGGTAACTTTTTTCCTGCCCTTCTGCAGCGAGGAGCGAGCATCCGCCGACGAAGGCTCAGTGCGTGAGGCTATTAATGCTTATGTAATTGCCTTCAACAGTAAAGACCTTAAGACGATTGAGACGCTGTGGGGGAAGAACGCCATCCATGTCGATCAGCAAAGTGGTGAGCGAACAACAGGTCGTGGCGATATCCTCAGGGATATCCAATCCGTTTTTGAGAATTCGAACACCCTCAGCCTCGCGGGCTCGGTCGAGAATGTAAGAATGATCAAGGACGATGTGGCAACCGCAGACGGCACGGTGATGCTGTCCACTGGCGGGATCCCCACGGTCAACCATTTCTCCGCCATTTTGCTGAAACGCGATGGACAGTGGACGATCGATACGCTGGAGGAACGAGCTATCAATCCACCAGCGACGGCTGCCAATGCTTTGCGGGAACTTGACTGGTTGATGGGCGAGTGGCAAGACACGACCAGCGAAACCCAGGTGCGAGTTTTGGTGAAATCGGCGATCGGTGGATCATTCCTAGTCCGCTCATTTGAAGCCAATGGAGACGACGGCGTGCCCCTCCAAAGCACGCAAATTATTGGCTGGGATCCCCGTGCCCAGCATTTCCGCTCCTGGACGTTTAATGCTGATGGCTCATTTGGTGATGGTCTTTGGACGAGGAACAATGATCAATGGCTGATCAAGAGCTCGCAAACTCTGGCAGACGGACGAGCCGCATCGGGAACTTACGTGATGACCCTCCAAAATGCGGACGCTTTCACTGTGCAGCTGATCGGACGGGAAATCGAGGGGGAGCCCCAACCCGCCTCAGAGGTCGTTACCGTGAAGCGAGTCATCGAAGAAGCCAATTCAACAACAACCACTCCCAACTCAAACTAACAGGCCTGCGTCTCATGAGGATTCTTGCATTCTGCGCAGCGCTACTCGTGTTCGCGACCTTCAACCTGCAGGCCACGACAACTTTTGGATTTAAAGGTGGAGGTGGGAACAAAGGCGGTGGTCGCGTCGGCGGAGCCCCAGCTGGCGGTCGCCGCCCGGCAAGCATGCCACACATGGGTGGGGGCAGCCCATCTCGCCCCGCAATGCCAACTCCCCGTCCGCCGGTTACGCGCCCCGCTGTTTCGCGCCCAAACGTTTCGCGCCCAAACATCTCGCGCCCAAACATCTCGCGCCCAAATCCCAATCGACCAACAACACTCCCCAGCCTGCCAACCGCGCGTCCCACAGCTCCCCAAACTCGACCCACACGACCAGGCGGGAATGGAATCAGCGGCGGCATGAAGCCATCGCTTCCGCCATCCAGCAACCGGCCGACCACGCTGCCGGGATATAAACCGACGACGAGGCCCGAGGTAAAGCCTGGTGTACGACCCGATGTGAGACCCGGCGCTAGACCCGCAGTACGACCAAATTTCCCCAGCTTGGGCGGCGGGCCCAGCTTGGGCGGCGGGGCAGGGCGACCTACCACTTTACCCGGCACGGCCAACCGCCCGTCAGTAAATGACGTGGGTGATTTCCTGGGGATCTCTGGCGGGCTAAAGCCAGCCGATCGACCCAATTTGGGAAACCGCCCAACAACCCTTCCAGGCACAATCAGGCCAACAGATCGGCCCAGCACCTTGCCCTCCCGACCATCCAGTCGACCCACTGGAATTCCTGGACGCCCAGGTGCCAACCCAAGACCGATCAACGTCGGCAATATCAATATTGGCAATTCGGTCATCAACAATCGGCCGAACTGGGTGCAAATCGACAACAATCGACTCAACGCGATCAACAATCGCTGGCAAACGCAAATCGGCGGTCTGCACGGTTGGGCGACAACACATCCAGCGCGCATCAATTACTGGAATAGCTGGGGCAATAAAGTACGCCGCAACTGGCGAGGCTACGGCTATCACAATCAGTGGTTTGCCGGGGATTGGTGGTATTCTCATCCCGGCGGTCTGTGCCGCTGGCATTACTACCACAGATTCAACAACTATCCTTGGAATTACTGGTGGCGACGTCCGACTTGGGTCGTTGCATCAAGTTGGTTTAGTTGGTCGGCGCCGTCCGCAGTCTGGTCACAGCCTGTTTATTACGACTACGGAACTGGAGGAAACGTCACCTTCCAAAACAATTACGTTTACATCGATAACGAGCAAGTTGCCACGACCAGTGAATTCGCCGAAAGTGCCGCGGCGCTGGCCACGGTAGCACCTCCAGAATCTGAAGAGCAAGCAGCGACCGCCGAGTGGCTTCCACTGGGCACGTTTGCTCTATCAACGCATAAAGCTGATGTCACACCTACCAGAGTCTTGCAACTAGCAGTAGATAAATCGGGCATCATCTCGGGAACGCTTTACAACCAGCAAACAGACCAAGCGGATGCTATCCAAGGCCAAGTTAACAAAGAAACCCAGCGGGTCGCTTTCAGAATTGGCGAAAGCGATACGATCGTTGCCGAGACGGGGCTCTATAACCTCACACAAGATGAAGCCCCGCTATTGATTCATTTCGGCTCGGAACGCGTCGAGCAATATGTTCTGGTCCGCCTAGAATCGACGGAGGAAGGCGCGACGGATGACACTGCATTGCAACCATGAATCAGCCACGCCATTTGAACAAGAAATGGCGGGGCGAAAAGCAATTACAATCCCAGCGGTAACAAGCTAGGGCCTGCGGCGATAAACTTACTCACCCTGGCCCATCGAAAATCCGGGGCTACCATCAAAGTTGCAGAGATTTTCCGTCTTGATGATGTCCAACCCCGCGCCGCTAATTCGCTGCATCAATTCTAACACCGCTGAATAACTAATGACTTCCGCGGTCGCTCGGAACCGGCAACGCCAGTGATCGGTACAAAACGTCTCCGGCATTCCTCCCGGGTATACCTTGACGCCACGGTTGGTGATCAAACTTAACTTGAGTTGCTCAGTCTCCGCGGCCAGCAATCGCTCCGCCAACACGTTGGGATCCCGATTTGCCTCATCCCAGTCAAGAAATAAATCGACGCCCACCAAACTCTTCTGACTTAGCTTGGGCGTGTAAGTGACTTGTATTGGGTGCGATTGATAAGAAACCGGCGCAAGGACTTTCGGTTTTTCCCCGAGTCGCTCAATCACGGCGTTCGCAAAATCATCGGTGCCAACTTCCTTAGCACTGAGCATTTCGCGGTAGACATCCGGCGTGTGGATTCCGTCTTCGATTGCACAAAGCCAGGCGTTCTTGATTTTCTCCGCATGGTCTGCCAACCCCATTTGCACCAGCATTTGCGTCGCGGCGATCAGCAACCCAGACGGATTGGCAATGCCCTTGCCGGCGATGTCCGGTGCCGATCCATGAACGGCTTCAAACATCGAGGCCTGCTCGCCCACATTTGCCGACGAAGCAAAACCGATCGAACCCGCAATCTGCGCGGCAATATCGGAGAGGATATCGCCATACAGATTCAACGTAACGATAACATCGAAGATCTCAGGACTGGCGGCCAGCCTCGCCGCGCCAATGTCAATGATAAAGTGATTGGTCTCAATGTCAGGGTACTCGACCGCAACTTCATCAAACACTTGGTGAAAAAGACCGTCGGTCAGCTTCATGATATTGTCTTTGGTCATGCAGGTGACCTTTTTGCGACCATAAGCACGCGCGTATTCGAACGCATAACGAATGATCTTTTCGCATCCCGGTCGAGTCACCAACTTAAGCACCTGATGCACTTCGTTGGTCTGACGATGCTCAATCCCCGCGTACAAGTCTTCTTCGTTTTCACGAACAATGACCAAGTTCATACCCGGATGGGACGAAGCGACCGAGGGCGCGTACGCTTTCACCGGCCGCACGTTGGCAAACATATTCAACGACTTGCGAATCGTCACGTTGACGCTTTTGAAGCCTTTGCCTTGGGGCGTCATCACCGGGCCCTTCAGCAAAATGCCGTGCTCGCGAATTAAATCCCAAGCCTCGGCGGGAATCCCCGAGGTGTTGCCACTCTCGAAGACCGTTTGCCCAACCTTGACGGAGTCCCATTCGATTGGCGTGTCCGCAGCCTCAAGGATCCGAAGGGTCGCCCGCGTGATCTCCGGCCCAACCCCATCGCCTTCCGCAACAACGATACGCCCTGCCATAAATGTAACTCCGCGAAGTATCAGGTAGCTGAAATGATGCCGGCCGCGCCCACCGATCCAAGGATTCTGGCACAACAGGCGTAAAAATTTTCGTGAATTCTAATGCGCTGTTCAATCACGGTCAATCCGAGAAAAACGCGATTATAAACGTCGAGTGCCGTTACATCAGCAGGCCTCCACCTAAACATCTGCCACCACCCCCGTGCTGTCAGCAAACGAATCGGTGGCGACCCCCAGTCGCTGGAGCATGGTCACAAACAGATTCGACAGCGGTTGATCCTCGCCCTTCGCTTTGTCTTGCCAAGGCTCTCGCTTGCCCAGCCAGGGACCGCCCTGGAAATCCATTCCAGCTCGATTGACGTATCGCTGGTGCCGAAATCCCAGTTGTTTTCCACCAGCAAGAATGAGCGGATAATTGCGGGACAGGTGAAAAGCACTCGAAGCCGAACCGAACAGCAGCAGCGTATTGTCGAGCATGCTCCCCGTGCCCACCGGTTCGGGCGTCGCTTTGAGTTGACCAACAAAGCGGCCAAATTCTTCATTGAGAAACTGGCAATAAATCCCGAAGTTCTTCCAACCGTCAGGATGCTTCGTCTCGTGCGACAACTGGTGCGCCAAGTTAAAGCCGACAGCCCGCGCGAGGTGATCACTCCGCCCCACGCCGTTTTCACGACCAATCTGGTAAGTTGCCACGCGCGTCGTGTCGGTCTTGAACGCGAGGTAAATCAGCTCAAACATCGTCCGCAAATAATCACGCGGCTCGTCAGTGCTCAGCTCCAAATTCAAATGCTCACCGTCAACGCTCGGCAGTGGTGCGTTCAGCCAATGCTTTGCTTTCTCCACCTTAACCTCGGCCTGCCGCACCGAGTCGAGATACTCATCCAACCTATGACGATCATCAGTCGACAGCATTTGCCGCAGCGAGCGGGCGTCAGCCAACATGTCATCGAGCGCGCTGCGGCTAAGCTCCAAACGTTTCGCAGAGTCCCCATCACTTTTGACAAACAGCATGTCAAAAATCTGTTTAGGACGATGCTCGGCGGGAATGGGACGACCGTTGCGATCAAAAGAGAGCGTATGAGCGCCGCGGGCAGTTCCCGTTCCGCCATCGGTCGACATGACCAACGAGGCAAGACGAGTCTGCGCCCCCACGTGGTGGGCGTACACTTGGTCCAATGAAATCGTATTCTGATACTCCGTATCGCCACCACCCGTTGCCGCCGCAGTGAGAAATTGATCGGCGTTATTGTGTCCATGCACGTTTCGCGATCGGGCGTGTGAGAAGCCCGACAAAACCGTCAAGTCGCTTTTCAACGGCTCCAGCGGCTGCATACATTTCGTGAACTTGAATTCGCCATCGCTGCCGTGCGGAAACCAAGCCCATTCTTGGTAAGCCGGATCCTCGGGCAACGGCATGGGTACGCCATCGGGAAAATAAAAACAGCCCAAGCGTTTTGGATTAACGACATCCCCTTCCGCGCGAGCAACCGAGTGCGTGAAAGATCCAAACATGGGAAGAGCCAGTGCGACGCCGCTCCCACGCAAAAATCTTCGCCGATCAATTTGCTGCATTTTCCAGTTCATACAATTATCCTTGTGTCATACTTTCAGGAACGAGCGGTGTGCATAGTCGCCTTTCAGCCGCAACGCGTTACCCTCCGGTTCCGCGGAACCGTGAGCTAGCGTTCAAAGGCTGATATAACCGAAAGGCATATGTCGAGGTGCTTAGTTGGATTGAAACAACTGACTTTTCACAATGGTTTGAATGATTGTCCGCAGACCATCTCCTTGGTGACGAACTTGAGCCGTAATGGCATCGACCTCCGCGCGGTCCGCAAACGTCAGTGATCGCCCCAACGCGTAGGTGGTCAGTTTATGCACCATCGCCCGCACGAACTGGTCTTGCCGATGCTCTAGTAAAAAACGCTTTAGACCGTCCATCCCATCCAGTGTTTGACGGTTGAACAATTCGCTCGCCGCGTCAATCGGCTTACCTTTGATATCGTCACGCCAACGCCCTAAGGCATCGTAGTTTTCAAAAGCGATTCCCCAAGGATCAATTTTGACGTGACATGACATGCAGGCGGCGTGATTCCTGTGATCCTCAATCCGCTCCTTGAGCGTCATTTTGGCAATTTCAGGATCGGCTAAATCGATTTGCGGCACCGCCGGTGGCGGTGGTGGTGGCGGATCATTCAACAGGCTCTCCAGCAGCCAAATAGCGCGTTTGAGTGGGTGTGAATCGGGCCAATCAGAATTCATCGCCAACAGCCCAGCCTGTGTCAGTAAACCACCGCGCCGAAAGTCTCCATCCAACGGGACTCGCTGAAAATGGTTACCAGCAACATCGCTAATTCCGTAGTGCTTTGCCAGCCGCTCATTAACCATCGCGTAATCAGCATGGATAAAATCTAACACGCTGGCATTCTGAACCAGCATCTCATTGGTCAACTCAACCGGTTCCTGCAGCATCGCGGTCTTCAACAGAGGATCAAAGTTTCCCACATGTTGTTTAAAGTTCAAGAATTCTAACAACCGCATATTCAGCCATTGATGCACAAAATGATTAGCGAATCGTTTGCTGCGAGGATCGCCCAACATTCGCTCGACTTCCTCGGCCAACACCTCCGATTCAACCAGACGCCCGCTGGCGGCCAATTCTAACAGGCGTTCATCAGGCAGGCTGCACCACAGAAAGAGCGCCAGTCGAGTGGCAAGCGCGTGCGCCGTCAATGCGGGACGTTCGCCGGCTGGCGCGGTGGTCTGACTGGAGCTCTCGTTAGCAACAAACAGAAAATGAGGAGAAGAGAGCACCGTTGCCAACACCTCCACAACCGCCTCCTCGAAACTGTTGCAGCGCGGTCGCATCGTCAAAAAGAGTTCCACTTTTCGATCTATTTCCTCCTCAGCCACCGGCCGACGCCAAGCTCGCGTCATGAACGCGGAAAAGATAGCCCGCGCGTAAGCACGCTCATCCTTGGGATCGTCACTGACTGAATCGTCACTGGCTGCGTGGTCACTGGCAAAGAAAATCTTCCGGTGCGACTCCGGAGGCCACTGATCGAAAACGGGCGCGGCGACGTGCACAAAATCAATCTGAATGTCCGCCGGTGAGGCCGAGCTATTAGCCAAACGAATGTATTCCGAGGGGCTGGGAGTCACTCCCATCGGCGAAGTTTTTCTTACCGAGTTCCTCGGGTAAATTTCACCCAGCGGCACATCCCACTGAATGATCTGTGGCGAGTCGGGGCCCGCGGTTATCAACGTATCTCGCTCGCTGATCGGCAGCAAAGCACGCCCCTCGTTGCTGGCTTGCCAACCAAACAACAACTGCAGACTCGGCAGACAATCGTCGTCAGTGTTGGCTCGAGAGGCTCGCACTGTCACCCGCATTGTCCCTTCATCGGGCAATTGATTCCCCAATTCGACAGTCAACTTTTGCTGCCCACCGGCTGGCAGGATTGCGACGCAATCATAAGACTCGGGGAAGGCGGGCGACGTATCACTAGGCGTGAAGGCATATTTGGCGCCATAGTATGCCCACTGAGCTACGGCAGTTCGACCGCTAGACAATTCCTTGTAGTATGCTGTGCGATGCGATTTATGAAAACTTGCTTCTAAATTCGCTAATTCAGCTTGCAGTTTCTCCGCATCGTCGGCGTGCTTTTCTTTAACTTTCGCCAACTGGTCGTCTTGCTGACGCCATTCACGTTCAGCAGCATCCTGCATGGCGACTCCCCAGTAGCGAGTGGGGGGACGCTGGCCTTCAACGGTTGCTCGACGCAAAGCCTTCCGCGCGAGCCGATGATACATCTCGAATTGGGAGACGGAAATATGCAACAGCTCGGAGCTGTTTTCAAAGCCATCCTCCGAATGTGCTTCCGGAGGCAAGTCTTTGGCAAAGTCCCAGGGTAAACCCAGCAGGTCTTGCATCGCGTAATTATATTCGTATCGCGTGAGCCGGCGGAAAGCAGACTGAGAACCGGAGTTTCGCCGCACCACCGATGCGGTATGCAATTCAGCCGAGAGCCAATCGACGACCTTTGCACGATCATCATCATCCATGACCACGTCGTCCGGCGGCGGCATCTCCCCTTTAGACAAGACCGCAAAAACTTCAGTCCACCAGTCGACATCCTCTCCCGAGACAAGGTCGGGATTTAATGTGTCGATACGAATATTTCCCTCACTCGCATCTGGGCCGTGACAATCAAAACAGTTCTGCTCCAGGATCGGCCGAATCGCTGATGCAAACTCGGCCAAATTCGCTTGCGGCACTGATGGACTGGTAGCCACTGCGCCAGACGCCGTGGGCTGCTGTAGAGCAGCATTTTTGAATCGCGAACGCGTGTATCCGGCGGCCCGCGCATCGGCCAAACTCAGACGCTCGCCAGTGGTCTGCGAGTTCGCCGGCAGCGGTTGCGGTGGCGAACCTCCGAGGTTGCCGGAATCATCGCCACCCATTGCCATTGCCGCACAGCAGCAGGCACAAAAAGCAAACAAAAGTTGGTGAACTCTGTTTCGCGAAGATAACATAGGCGGGAAAACCAATTCGTTTCGGTTACTCGTCAACTGGCGGGAATATTCCCGGGCGAATCAACCGCACGCGGTCGGCGGGGCGATCACACGGGAATATCGGGCTTTCATTTTAGACTGTTACCATTTGATATGATACGACTGGCCTCGCTTCATTTTCTCCGCGTCATTGAAATCCCGCAGCGAGCACGCGAACTTCTCCAAAAGCCCCCTAAACTGAGCGTTTTTATGCATTGGACCTCCTTCACCCGTCTCTCCCTAGCACTTTTCTGCGGCACATTTGTGTGCCCCGCCAACCACCAAGTCGCTTTTGGCCAGCAACAAACGGCCCAGCGAGCGAGCGACCGCAACTACCCGCCAAGCTTCGAAACGGCCCGCCGAGAGGTCTACAAAACGGTCGGCGACGTGGAGATTCCCCTTTATATTTTCGAGCCAGAAGACGATGCTTCGAGCCCCCCTCGGCCAGCGATTATCTTTTTCTTTGGTGGTGGCTGGACCAGTGGCACGCCCAAGCAGTTCGAGCAACACTGTCTCCACCTTGCCCGGCGGGGGATGGTGGCCATCGCAGCCGATTACCGCGTCGCCTCGCGACATCAAGTCAAAGCGGTGGAATGCGTGCGAGACGGGCAAGCGGCAATTCGTTGGGTCCGAGAGAACGCCGCGCGATTGAATATTGACGCGGAGAAAATCGTCGCCGCGGGGGGCTCTGCCGGCGGGCACGTGGCAGCCTGCACCGGCTTGCTGGACGATCTCAACTCAACGGAACAAAGCGACACTTCCGCTGCGGATAAAGCATCATCACGCCCCAACGCGTTGGCCCTGTTTAATCCCGCGGTGGTCCTTGCGCCGGTCGAAGGGCAAGCAGATTTCTTCAGCAATAGAGGAATCGCCAACCGCTTGGGGGTGCCGCCGGAGAGCCTTTCACCCTACCACCACATCAGTGAAAACGCCCCGCCAACCATCATTTTCCACGGCACGGCCGACAAAACGGTGCCGTTTTGGACCGTCGAAGAATTTACCTCGCAAATGAAAGCGCACGGCAATCGCTGTGAACTCAAGTCGTTCACAAACCAACCCCACGGCTTCTTTAACTTTGGTCGCGGCAACGGCAGCAACTATCTCACCACAACCCGGCAGTTAGATGAGTTTCTCGTCAGCCTTGATTACCTTGCCAAGCCAGCTCGCGCCAACCCGCTGGAACCAATCAACGACACCCCTGGCTTACCACGAGTGTTGTTAATCGGTGATTCGATCTCAATGGGATACACTTTGCCGGTCCGTCAGTTACTTGCGGGGAAAGCGAACGTACATCGCCCAGCCGAAAATGGCGGCCCCACAACCAATGGCCTAAAGAAATTAAAGCAATGGCTAGGCGATGGCCAATGGGACCTCATACACCTAAATTTTGGACTGCACGACCTCAGATTCATGGGGCCCGAAGGGCAGAACCTGGCCGACCCTAAGGACCCAGCCAACAAACGCCAAGTTGCACTCGATGAATATGAAAAAAACTTGCGCGACCTGGTCCTACAGCTGCAGGCGACAGGAGCCAAACTGATCTGGCGAAACACCACGCCCGTCCCACCGGGTGCTCGCGGGCGAGTTGTCGGTGACGCAGCAAAGTATAACGAAGTGGCTGCCAAAATCATGCAAGAGCAGGGGATCCAAGTTCATGATATGTACGGCTACGTGCGTCCGAGAATGGGCGACATTATGCTGAATGCGAATGTTCACTTTACCCCTGCTGGTTACGAGCAACTCGCTGGCGAGGTGGCAACCGTCATCCTCAAGGCACTTGAAACGACTAACGATTAAAGACACCAACGCATCAGCAAAGATCGTGCACCTGAAAGCAATATCGCCACAGTGGCGCCGATCTTCATTGAGGTATAAAGACTTACTTTCACTACCACACTTCAGCGAACAATGTTATACTGCAAACATTAGCTAACTCACCGGGCACATTGTGGCTTGAGCAATTCCAGCGGGAAGGGGTGAATGTCTTACAACTTGGCTGTGCTTTTTTGCGCCGCGCTGAACTGCTTTTCTGCGATCTTCTCGCCTTCGACGCTGGCCGCTCAGCCAAATGTGCTCGTCATTGCCATCGATGATCTCAATGATTGGATAGGTTGCCTCGCTGGACATCCCCAAGTCCAAACGCCGCACATTGACGCATTGGCTGCTCGCGGCGTGTTGTTTACAAACGCCCACGTGCAGGCTACTTTTTGCGGCCCTTCGCGAATCAGCCTGCTTTCAGGCCGATACCCTCGGACCACTGGTTGCTATGGTTTTGAACGATACAGCCAGCTGGCTTCACTACGAAATCATCCTCCCTTTCCACTTCATTTTCGCCAACATGGATATCAGACACTGGGCGGTGGCAAAATTTTCCATCACGGCACTGGCGATGGCTGGGTCGCCGAAGCGTGGCAAACTATCTTCCATGCTGGCAGCAACCCGCGCCCCCCTGGAAAAATCCATTGGGAGAAACCCGTTTGGGATTGGGGACCATGGCCTCAGCACGACAGTCAAATGGGCGACTATGAATTAGCTCAAGCCGCGGCGGATGCTCTCCATCAGCCATATGAAAAGCCATTCTTCATAACGGTTGGCTTTCGGCGACCGCACGTTCCCCTGCACGTGCCGCCCAAATGGTTCGCAGCGTACCCAGAAGAAACCGTCATTTTGCCAACAGTCTCCGCGGATGATTTAGCTGACTTGCCCCATCCTGAGTTCGCGCTGGAAACCTACTTTGCGCCACGGCATGCCGAGGTTGTCGACAAAGATCTATGGCGGAGTCTAGTGCAGGCTTACCTAGCCTCGATCGCTTTTGTTGATCATTGCGTTGGTGAAGTACTGCGGGGACTCGACGCGGGCCCCAATCGCAATCAGACGATCGTCATCTTGCTAAGTGACCATGGGTTTCATCTTGGCGAAAAACAACATTGGGCCAAACGCACCTTGTGGGAAGAAACGACTCGTATCCCCTTGATTATTGCGGGCCCTGATGTTGAATCGAACCGCCGTACGGATGCCGCCGTTGGTTTGATCGACATCTATCCGACACTTTGTGATTTAACTGGAGTGCCAATGCCTGCGGGATTGGAAGGCCGCAGTCTCAAGCCGCTATTGAAAGATCCAACAGAGACCTGGGACAGGCCAGCCTTCACCACGTTTCAGCCGGGTGATCTCGCCGTGCGGACTCGAAACTGGCGTTACATTGTTTACCCTGACGGCTCAGAAGAACTCTACGACCATCAGAACGATCCCAACGAATGGAGCAACTTGGCCAACGACCCTGCGTTCGCTGCCATCAAGCAAGAACTGGCAGCCTCCGCGGCGACACGTCGCTGATTTGAGCCAGCTTGTCTGTTATCAAACATGATCCGTACAGCCCCTGCCGTCTGGAAAGATCTTTTTCCATTTCGCTGTTGGCGCAGTACAACTGTACTGATATCGTAGTTTCGTACTTGATGCTTCCCTCGACGGATCGCAAAAATGACGACTCGCCCCGCCTTATCCAAAGGGGAGATGGATGTTGCTCGCGTACTCTGGAAACTGGGCCCGGCCAGCGTACGTGAGATCCACGAATCACTCCAATTACAGCGAACGATCGAACTGACCACTGTCCAAACGTATTTAAGACGCTTGGAACAAAAAGGTTATGCCAGCAGTCGTTTACAAGGTCGTGCTCGAATTTATTCCGCGAAAGCACGCCCCCGCACCGTGATCCGCCAAACGGTTGATGAACTGGTGGAGCGGCTATTTGGCGGCGAAACGATGCCGCTGGTACGCCATTTAATCGAGGAGCGGGGGATTGAACGTCAAGATCTGGACGAGCTACGCGAATTAATCGATCGCCTAGAACACGAGGGCACCAGCAACGAAAGGCCCAGACCATGAACCCTCCAGCGGTCTCCTGGCTTGAAACAGGCTGGTTGCTGACCCTCACGCAACTTGGCCAATTGACGTTTTTGATCTGCATCGTTCTCGTCCTCACGCGATTGCTCGGCACGAACCGGCCGCACCTGTGTCACGCTCTGTGGGGCCTGGTGTTGCTGAAATGCATTGTACCGCCCGTGCTTGCATCACCGGCAAGTCCCTTTATTTGGGTCAGCAATGGGGTGCTCACTAAAACGTCCCGCGAACCAGCCACGCAGGTTGAACCGCGCAGCAGCAGGTTTCATTCCACATTTAAGATCCAAGCTAGGGACGAAGACAAGTCGACTCCAGCAAACGGGCCACTGGAGACTGCTGGAACTCCCAGGAGTTCGACAGATATCTCACTCGACTCACCGCAAACAAAGCTTGTGCAACCCAACCGCAGCACGACATATAAATCTACCGGTAGCCATTCCTCAGACGCGTTTGGTTGGCAAAATTTGCTGATCCTCTTGTTCGCTGGCAGCACGGTTTACTTAATGATTTCCATCAGCCGCCTGCTGACCTTCCTGCGTCGCGTTCAGGAGCACCGCGTTGTTGGTCAAGCTTCAACCAGACGAATCTTCAACGAAACACGCAGCACACTGCTTCGCAAAAACCACACCTTGTGGCGTCCCAGCTTTACACAGCATGTCCGCCTTGAGGTCATAGACTGTTTGATTGGACCAGCAGTGGTTGGATTATGCAGACCGAGAATTTTGCTTCCCAAAGTGCTGGAAAGAGGCTGCAGCCAAGACGAATTGCGGATGTTGATCGCACATGAATTAATTCACATTCGCCGGGGTGATCTATGGTGGTCGGCCATTCAAACGCTGGCCCGCTGCCTCTGGTGGTTTCATCCGCTGGTCAGCCTTGCGTCCAATCGCTTTGAGCGAGCGACAGAGTTGAGTTGTGATGAAGAGACGGTTGCCAGCCTACGGTGTTCACCCGCCGTATATGCGCGCAGCCTCTTAACGGTATTAGAAAGGAAGCACGACTTTCAGGTGGCGCCGCTGCTGCCCGGCGTGCGGCCTGTCGAACTGACAACTAAAAGGATGGAGCGAATTATGAATTTAACGGAACAAGCATTGCCTAGACGACCTTGGTGGACGTTGGTTGTGTTGTTTGCCGGAGCCATGTTTGTGCTACCGGGGGCAAGCATGGGAAACGAGGACGAAACCGATTCAAGAAACGCTCCGGCGAGCCTTTCACAGCCACCGGTGCCGTCCGCTTTAACTCCGCCCCAAACCTTGCCACCGCCCCCTCGCCTTCCCAGGCAGCCCCAGGGCGTGCAACCAGCTCTCCCCATTTTCGCTACCGTCGGCGGATTCGAGAAAGCAGATAAGGCTAGCAGGATCGTCTACCACTCCAGCTTACCCACCATCGGATGCATTCAGAAAGAACTAGACTGTGATTTCAATCAAGCAACCTTGGCTTTGTCCTCCCGACTCGACTCGATCGCGCCGGAGGGATGTAAAGTAATCGTCGGCGGCAAGATCACAGCACAAGGCCCCGAAAGTTTCCACAAACTAATCAATCAAGAATTGACCCGTATTCAAAAGTATGGGATCAGCAAACAGCTCACCATCGAATTCCAAATCATAAGCGTGGAGCAGGACCTATTCAAATCGCTACCACTTAGCTGGGACATTATGAAGTCAGACGTCGGTCGTGCCCCGGTGGTAACTTGCCTGCTGCAGCCAAAACAATACGAGCAAATTTCTGAAGAAATCCAGCATGCGCCAGGGACAAAAATCCTGCATAATCCAAAACTCAGAGTCTTCAACGGCCAGTCTGTGACAATCGCGGACCTAACAGAAAGACCATTTATTACCAGACCCTCCTATGCGAAAGTGGAAAAAGACGGACTGGAATGCCAAGTGGTGTCGTCAATCCAAGAAAATCATATCGAGCTGAAGATAAAGTTTGAACGCAGCACCATCCGGGATGTGCGCCAGTTTTCTTATCAAAATCTCGGCGAAGAACTTACCTTACAGGTTCCTGATGTTCGCAAGGAGCAAGCTGAAATCGCCATCAATGTTCCGAAGGAAATTCACTTAGCATTCGCGATGCCCTCCGCGGACGATGACAAACAAGTCTCACTGTACATCATTACCCCTCGCGAGTTTCAAATGCCAAGCGAAGCCCTCGATTCGCAAGCTATCACCCCAGCGAAAAGGAAAACACCGTTAGACTTCCCCGCACTGCCGCCAGCCAACAACCAGGGAACGCCTGAATAGTAACTCTGTAAACTCGATCACCATGCCGTTCGAGATGCAGCGCCCTGAAACCGCCGAGATTAAGCCTAGCAGAACACGCGTCTGCGGCTCTCACTCTCGCTGGACCGCCAGCCACGCAACGCGTATTCCAATTCGGAGGCTTGAGTATGCTTCGCCCTCTTGCAGATCGAAACCACCAGGAATCAAGCAACACAACGACCGATTCTGGTCCATCGCTTCGTATTAGGCTGGAACGATTTGATTTAGATGATTCGAACAGCCGTTTGAAATTCAGCGAGCGTCTGGCGCGGGAAAACAATTGGACAATGCGTTACGCGGGGCGCGTCATTGTTGAATACAAGCGATTCCTGGAACTGGCGATCACGGCTGGACATACGGTTACGCCGTCGGACGACATCGACCAAGCCTGGCATCTGCACATGGTCTACACCCGAAGCTACTGGAACGACCTGTGCCGTGATGTGCTACGACAACCCTTGCATCATGGCCCCACCAAAGGAGGGCAGCATGAGCGTGAACGTTACGAAGACCTATACGCTCGAACTGTCGATTCCTATCACCGGACTTTTGACGAAGCGCCACCCGAAGATATCTGGCCAGCCAGCGAAGAACGTTTTCGCCAATCCATTCAATCGGTTCGAGTCGATCGCGGCAAGAACTGGGTGATCCCTAAGCCGGCTTGGGCACAAGTGGCAAAAGCCGGCGCCTGCGCTTCGGCTCCGGTCGCTATTGTGGCGTCCGACCAAATGCTTGGAGCCGCTTTTCTTGCGGTGGATGGACCAAGCTTTTTGTTAATTTACATAGTGCTGTTTATGGTGGCATTGATCTTCAGCGTGCTGTTGAGATCTCGACTGCGTCCAGAGAGTGCCGCAGCTCAATTACCCCCCAGCTCCGATCAACTTGGCTGGGCAGCCTCCGCGATCTTGGTCGGTGGATACAACCGGGCTGTGATGGCGGTGATCGCCAGGTTGCGAGCAGCAGGGCGAATTAGGTATGTCGGCAATCGACTGGTAAGTGATGTCAGTACCGCTGAGGGCCTGACAACCAATTTAAGTTCCACTTTCCAAGGTGTCACAAGCGTCACCCCCACGACAGCTCCGCGGACGTTTACAGATAGTGAAGAAGATCTCGTCATCTTAAATGCTGCGGAAAAATCAATCGGCCGCAAAGAGTCAGGAATTAAGCTCGATAAGTTTTCTAAGCAGCTCCACGCAGAACTGAACAGAATATCCATCAAACTGGAGCAACTCGACTTGTGGAGCTCTGCGAGTGAAAAGCTATCACGCGGCTTAACATCCGCGGGGCCCATCGGATTGTTACTGTTACTTGGAATCGCTCGCTGTGCTGTTGGCGTAACGCGAGATCGTCCCGTAGGTTTTTTAGTCGTCTTGTTGATCGTGACCGGGATCACATTTATCGCGTTTTGGGTGTCGTTTCCCAGGCGAACGCGATTGGGAGATCAATTCATCAAACGCCTGCAAGATCAATATCCTAAATCCAAAAGAGACAAGAAAGAAATCGACGATCTCAACAACAAAGGATATGAAACGACTCCCGAAATGGACGCGCCATTCTTGATGGGACTGTACGGCGCCGCCTTCATGAGCCAGTTCGCCATCGGCGAAGACGCGAGCTTTTACAACAGCTTAAAATCCCAAGCTGGCAATATGTCCGGGGGTGATGGAGGCGCCATCTTTGGTGGCAGCGACGGCGGCGGCGGTGGAGGTTGCGGCGGTGGAGGATGCGGCGGGTGTGGGGGGTGTGGCGGATAGATATCTCATCTCCCAGCTTCAAGTAGCAAATCGCTGCCGCCCCGCCGATAACTTCTGCGTCTAAAAATAAGGCAAGAAGTTTCACAAATGATCTTTTGCTGCCAGGCAACTCGCCAGTTGGGCAAAGTTGCCATACATTCATCGCGACAAACGTTCATTTATAAAAGCTAGGTTTGCGAGGCACAATGTTGAGTTTCTCGTATGCAAATCCACTATCAGGCGGGGTATACGTCCCGACGATGTCCATCCGTGACTGGGCATCAATATGCTCATCCATCTGCAGACACCAGTAGGCTGCGTTGACGGTCAAACGGCGAACTCCTTCACTTTGAAAATCTCGCGCGCTGCCCATCGTAAGATGAAAGACTCTCGCGGCGTGCCCATTGTTACCAGTCCATGTCTTCACCCACGCCACCGGCAACGGAGACAGCTTTTCGTTAACAGGATCATCATGCTTGCGGCCCGTCAGCGGCTGACCATTAACCAGCGGCAAGCAGTCTGCGGGCAAACTGCTACCCTCCGCGAAGGTACGATAGACATCCGATGTACCCCAGATATCTTCGACTCCCGCTAATATTGGATGGTGCTTGTTTTCCTCGACAATAATGCCTCGTGTCGAATCCTGCTGCCAGCGACCATGATGGCTGCGGAACGAGCCACCCAGCACATCTTCTCCGAAATTGACTTTCTTGCCATGCACTCGATAGTCGAAGTCAATGAACCCGTGATTCGCTGTGCGGATACCAATCATCGGTTTTCCCGCATCAAGGTAATCATAAAAATACTGCAGCTGCTCATCCGGCAACGACAAAAGACGGCTAAAAAGAATTACAAGATCACACTTCTCCAGATACTCAAGGCCTGGAATATTATGCGTGACTGTCTTGTCCTCCCAGCGAATTTTTTGAGTGGGGTCAACTTCGTTGTTTCGATTAAGACTGAACAAAACGGTACAATGAAACCCGTGATGCTTTGCCAGAATTCGGGCCAGCATTGGCATCGAATACTCACTGCGATATTCCTGATCCGCGGCAATCAACACGACATGCTTCCCAGCGCCTGGCCCCGACCCACCAGAATAAGTCAGCCACAGTGGACTCTCGGGAACGGGATGTTCGCTTGCGCACAGTTGCTGAGCAGCACCAAGGGCAAGTGCGGCAAAATAGACAGTCGCAATAAGAGGGGCGAAGATACGTGTTACTCGAGTTGACATAGAATCAATGAGATAGAGGATACGAGTTTGCTGGACAGTGTACCGGAAGTTTCAGCCGAGACTTCACTAAGGAAAATGCTTTGGTTAACGGGGCCCTGGCGGCAAATGCTCGAGCAGATACCGGATAATTAGCATCCTTACGTGCACCAGCGTTCCGTCTCCTTCTCGCAATCCGTGATCCCGATTGGGATACACCATATAATCAAATGATTTGCCAAGTTCGATCAGTCGATCGACCAACCCTTCGATAATCTGAATGTGCGTATTGGTTTCCCCCGATCCGCTAATAATCAGCAGTTTCCCTTTTAAGCCCTCAGCATAGTTCATTGCAGCCGCTTGTTCGTATCCTTCACGGTTCACATCGCGTGTCCGCATGAAGATTTCTTGGAACCAAGCATTATAGAGATGGGGCTGTGGTTTCGGCACAACTGCGATGCCGACATGGTACGAGTCGGGCTTGCGGAACAGGGCGTTCAGGGTGTTGGAGCCACCACCGCTCCAGCCCCAGATCCCAACTCGTGACAAATCGACGAACGGGCACATCCGCCCCAATTCCTGAAGGCCGGCCTTTTGCTCTTCGGTCGACAACGGCCCCAGGCTGCCAAAAACGGCGCGTCGCCAGGCGGCTCCCTTCGGTGCAGGCGTCCCTCGATTATCGATCGACACCACCAAATACCCCAAATCAGCAACGACTCGATGAAAATCAATCTGAGCGGCGCCCCATTGGTCCAAAACCGTTTGTGCGTGAGGTTCGCCATAGACGTAAACCAGCACTGGATACTTTTTCTCAGGATCGAAATCACGTGGTTTAATCATCCACGCATCCATGGAAATATCGTTACCAATTTCAAGTTCCAGAAATTCCGTCGGCGAGGCGCCGATTTCCCGCATGCTTGCCTGAAGCTGGCTGTTGCTCTCCAGGACTCGCACGATACTGTGGTTGGGTAGCTCCACAAGCTCGACCACGGGGGGCACATCCAAACGCGAATAGGTGTGGAATGCCCACTTGAAATCGGGCGAAAAGACATACTCGTGCGTGCCGGGTTGGTCATCGGGCGTAACACGTTCCAATTTGCCAGTCCCGTCAAGGGGCACGCGATTCAGATACTTTTGAGTCGCATTGTCGGGTGAAGCGTAAAAGTAATACCAACCTCCAGCCTCATCAATCGCCGCCCGATCAATCATGTCGTAATCCCCCGCTGTCAGCAGCGACAATTCCTGACCTTCGCGAGAATATAAATACGCGTGCCGCCAACCGTCCTTTTCGCTGACGACGACAAACTTCTCACCAGCATCGATCCACGTCAGCCCCAAGTTCTTTCCCTGGCTCGCGACCGCCCAGGCCTCGTTTTCCTCGTGAAAGATCAGCTTCAACTCATTCGCAGTTGCCAGGAAGAAGCTACGTTGATTCCGAAAGCGGCTGAGCACCTCCACCAACACCTCTTCCGAGTTTCCCGCCCAGCTGACTTGTCCCAGATAAAAACCTTCATCCGGTGATTCGAGGGGAAGCCATTGCAGATTTTGTCCGTCGGCATCAACAACCCCCACACGTAACTTCGCGATTTCCTCGCCGACCCTAGCGAAGCGACGGTGATTTACCCCCGGGTAAGACGGATCATCGGGAACAAGAACCGCACGTTGGCGAACGTCAGATGAATCAGACTCGACAAACACGATACGGCTACCGTCGGGACTCCAGGCTAACTTTTGAAACGAGACGTCGCGACCAGAAGCATCGGGACTGATTTGAACCCGCTCGTTGCTGGCAAGCTCACGAACAAATACATCACCTCCACGATGCTCTAACAGACGGTTTCCGTCGGGCGATAACAGTGAGTCGCCGATGACTGGTGGTTCTCCATCAGTATGCTCGGGAACAGGTTCGCCACTGTGAACGTCATATCTCACCCAGGCTGATTTCTTCGTTACACCGTTAACTTCAAGAACGAAATATCCCAAGCTGTCGGGCAGCCATTGTGACCGGAAAGAACGAGGGCGAAACTCGCCGCTTTCGTAGATCGCCTTCAACCGTGCTTCCGTTGGCTGCTGCCATTCAGCAAGCTCAGGTGATTGCGGCCGCGCATCCTCAAGCCCCACTCCCAGCGACAGAATGACCCCAACAACAAAAGACGTAGCAGTCGGATAACGTGTCATTCCGTTTTTCAACCTCAAGAACAGCGATCAGTTTTCCCGCAAAAAAGCCTAATTGGAAAAAGCCCAATTGGCATTTACGCATTGCGAGTTTGCAATCTTTCTTGAGCGGAGTCAATCTCTAGGTGGGCGGAAATAGAACATTCGCCCATCTCGCCGCCAGCAGCAACCTGACGCAAAATGCTTTCGGAATGTCGCCCTCCGGTCTGGGTTCTCGGGTATCAGCGGTAAACGCTGGCTCCGCAATCTGCTGAGCGTCGGTTGACTTAGTCGCTTACTCGTCTTCGGTAACGTCGGAAAACTGACGACGGAAACTGCCGTTACTGCGCATCGTTATTTTCGACTCGCGGCAAAGGAACTTCTAACTCATCGCCGTTGGCGACAAACCCATCTCCATCAATATCAACAAAAATGGGGTTACTGACGGCGATGGGTGGCTGATTGCCAAACTTTTCCCCCATAACCTTCTGCATGCTAAGACCTTCGCCGATGGTGGCGACTATCAGGTGAGCATCCTCCTTGAGAGATATCTCGAAAAAGCCGTCAAATTTGACGACGTCATCCGCGCCACCAAACTGATCAGCATGCGTTCTCCGGGTGCGATTCAGTACAGGAGAAGGCCGTCCGTTGACAAAAATTTGAACGCGGTTTACGTCCAACCAGTTAGGACATTGCACTTTTACGTACAATTGCACGGTTCCGTTCGGACCGCACTTCATTTCCTCACCTGGAATTACCCCAACACCCGCTTCAGAGCGAGTTGCAACAACTGAAAGAAACGGCCCGGTAGACATAATGATATGCCCATCCTCCGCAGCATGAATCATATCATGTATGTCGATCTCTGACGGATCATCGGTACGGCTAGCAAACCAATTCCGTAACCATCCACTACCATGATGGTTGTAGTGCGCATCCGTGTTCACAACCCCGGGAATACGAATCCCTTGATTCAATAGTTGCATCCACTGGAAAATCGGTATCCGCATGTCGCGAACTGGTGGTGGATTGGAGCCGATATCAGCGAAGATCGTCTCCAATGGATGCACTTCAATCACGTCCATCCATTGAAACATTTCGGGGAAACCTCGATCGGGAATACCATCAACGTCGATGTCACCAAATATTTGATGAATGTTCGGATGGTTTTGTTGAACCACTTTCTCACTACCATTGTCCCACATCGCCAGTCGTTCGATTTGAACAACTGGATTGGGATCGGTGCGCGGACCGCCCCCATTTTGCGTGTGCGGATGACGGTGAAGAGGAAATGCATTCTGGTGATTCATGGGGAGCGGCGAGCCGGTCAACTCCATACCACTGCACGTCGCCAACAGGTGCTCCAATCCCATCGCGGTCAGGTGAGTTGTGTAAGTGCTGATCCGAGCATGCTCAGTGCAAGGAGCAAACTCGATATGTTCACACAACAGATTCTCCACTCTTCCGTATTGGTCCGACGTGTTGTCGCCCGATGGACTACTGTGACTGTGCAGCTCCGCACTTATCCAACCCCGCGTATCGACAACTCTCGGCAGCACAATGTCTAGCTCAACAAAACCAGAATCGACTATCTCGATCTGCTTGACGACCGAGTTGTACTCGGGACCTCGGCTAAAATAAACTTCATAGCTCCCCTTTGGCAGCGGACAGTGCATTTTCCCATTGACGGCATAAACACAGTTCTTAATCATCGTTCGCGCACTGTCTGGCCCAAAGTTTGGAGCCTCGCCACCGACGCTGTAAATCGTTGCTTTGGCAGGAATCGGGCTCCCAGCTTGATCGACGACAACAGCGTTAAAACCGCCCGGGTTATTAAGTGCAATCACCAACTCAGCACTAATTTCAGGTAAATCGAAATCACAGTTTTGGTCGTCATAACCTACTGCTCGGGCTGTTACTGAATATTTCCCCGCTGGCAACCGCAACTGCGCGAGACCAGAATCGTCCGTTTGCAATGAGCCTGTGAGGGACGCGTCCGCATAACTAGTAAATTCAAGTTCGGCACGCAGCACCCCCTCCATCCTTGAAGGCGGCAATACTTCCGATTCCACTTGAATTCGCCTTGCTGTCCCCCCCGCCAACGCACCACGCAAATCAAGGAGGCTTGAAGCAGGATGCAATCTCACCGACCAAGTTAACTTTCCTTCCGTTTCCTGAGTTGACTCAGGGGCATACCTGAGTTGCGACATTCGATCCTTGACCCAAGTGGGTGATTGACTCGACGCGGGAATTGAAAAACCAACGCAGTGACGGAAGAACCTATCCTCGCAGTAAGCGAACAGGTCGGTCGTGTCGTAATTGAATGTATTGTCAGCACGCACACCGTCGTACGGTGCAAAGTCCTCCGATCGATCACCAAACACCTCAACTGTGGCGGTAACGAAGGCATCGTCATCGCCGAGCCGGTAAGTCACCCGCGCCCGCGTGCCATCTTCTGAAACAGTCTTCGAAGAACCACATCGCCAGTAGACCCCACGATCATCCCGTCCAACTTCAACTTGGCTTGGATCCTGAAATAGGTAGCGTGCACCGGTTGGGATGTATGCGCTTAGTTGATCGTTTGATGGAGAGTTCAACGTCAAATCAAGGATTGATCCGCCAATATTGCGGACGGTCAAATTCGCATCTCGAGTCGGAACCGGCGCGGCCACAACCAAGCTCACCTTCTCATTCTGCATGAGCCAGTCGCCAAAAATCCAGTCAACCTCCTTACCATCAATGGTAGGCTCCACTCCCGGATAAATCAGCATGACATCCGCCGCCACCGTCTGCTCTGCGCCGAAAAAGTGGAGGATCGTCGTTGAAAGAAGCAAGATGGCAGTTGCGAGTCTTAACATGTTCGATTCCGTAATTCCAAGCTGGGTAACTAGCGTGGTCTACAAAAACCCATAAAATCTGGGCCTGTGGTTGATTCGATAGTCTACAAAAGCCTCGCCTTGCGAGGAGTATTTTCGGGAAATTAATTGTGATTTTCCGATGATTTTTCCAGCAAGTGTCGCGGAGCAACTCGGCTTAACGCGTCGCCAATCAGCGAGTTTACGACGCAATTCGATTAACACGAAAGCCATTTGAATGCTTGATCACCAACTCGGGCAAAGCAACTCACCCAACCCAATTCATAGTTGGCTATTCGAGGCGGCGGCGTTGGATGCATCCGACTTGCATCTAATCGATGGCTACCCACCGATGCTACGCATCCACGGACAACTTAAAGAACTAGAGACCCCTACGAACCCCACAGGGGAAAGACAGCAGTGGATGCTGGACCTAGTCCCTGCGGAAGCCAAAGAGCGTTTTACAGCAACCCGCAATGTCGACTTCGCACTGCAATTATCACAGGCGGATCTACAACGTCGATTCCGGGCCAATTACTTTTACGCGGCCGACAAGATTGGTGCTTGCTTTCGCGTGATTCCAGATAACATCCCTGATCTCGAATGGGCGGGCTTTCCTAGAGAGTTGGCGGAAAAAGTAACAAGTTTCCGAAATGGGCTGGTGATCTCCTGCGGCGTCACGGGAGCAGGAAAAACAACCACGCTGGCAATGTTGCTCAAGATGCTGTGCGAAAATGGTGGCTATCGCATCATCACTATTGAGGAACCCATAGAATATGTGTTCCCGACCAGCAACGGCTCGGTGGTGACACAACGCGAAATTGGACGCGATGTGCTCAGCTTCGACGAAGGGCTCATGTACTCACTACGGCAAGACCCTGATGTGATTCTGGTGGGAGAAATCCGCGATCGAGAAACAGCACAAACCGCCTTGCGGGCAGCCGAGACCGGGCACCTCGTGTTTGCCAGCTTACATACGCGAGATGCCAAGGGAGCGATCTCCCGATATGCAGACTTTTTCCCTCAAGATACCCAACAGGAAATTCGCTCTCAACTATCAGTCAGCTTAAGGGCAGTGATCAGTCAACACTTGCTGCCGAGCTCCTTTGAGGCTGAGAAACGCGAATTGGCGCTGGAGGTCATGTTCAACAACTCTCCCATCAGCGTGGCCATTCGACAGGGACGGCTGGATAGCATTGACAACGCCATCCTCACAGGTCGCGCCGACGGGATGCTTACCCTCAATGAGTCTATCAGAAGACTTTACCAATCAGGCAACATCAGTCGAGAAACCGCTGAACTTTTTTCAACGGATGCCCGCTACCTAAAGAACTAAGCAACTCCACACAAGCCCTGAAACAAAACGGAATCAGCCGGAACGCACTAGCGTCCGGTTCCTTCGAACCATGAACTAACGCTTAACGGTTAGCCTTGCCGAAAGACTAATGTCGAGGTGCTCAAGGTTCCCACGGCACGATAATCAACAAAGCCCCCAACACCAATTTCCCCCAACTCATCCAAGTATTGCTGTGCCATTCACCAACGCGAATGACAGCCAGAATCAACACGCACAGTCCGGCGATGATGTGATTCCACATTTCACCTGCAACCCCGGTGAACCCCAGCACAAAAGGTGCTGCAATTAGCCAGACACCAGCAACTACGTTAACTCCACTGATCGCTTTTACCGTTTTCCGTTCCTTATCAATACGCATTTCAAGCACCTTTCGAAGAGACTTGGGGAGTCAACCATAACCCGCACTTCCAACAGCTAACGAATCCACTGCCTCAAACCTGGAGCACAATGCTGCGAATAGCATTCCAATCTCAAGCAAGTCTTAATGCGAAACTCCTCATATACCGCTGCTATAGCTTCGACTTTAGCTCCAATAGAGTCCTCGGATCGTCCGTATAAATTCGCTCCACTCCCAGCTCGAGCAGTTGTTGCATGCTAGCTTCATCATTGACCGTCCAGGCCCCAACCTCTAAGCCGGCTGCTTTTATCTTTTGAACCTTTCCCTCGGTAACCCCGCTGTGATGGATCACCAGCGAAGCAAAGCCGTGTTCTTTGGCGATGCGTAGATCCTCTTCGATATTTGTATCTGCCCCACGATCCCAGAAGACGGGAATTCCGGGTGCCAAAAGCTTAACCTCTGCCATGTAAGTTAGTCGACCGTCGTTAAACCCGACCCAAGATTCCGCCTCTAGACTCTTGATCAATGCAACGGCTTCAGCGACGCAATTCATCTTTGGCTGAATTGAAACACGCGTCCGCCGCTGCTGCATTACCATTGACAAAACATCTTTCAACAAAGGCATATGGGCAGGAACACATTCTTCAACAGTTTGGTGTTTGCGTTGACGAAAGTTAGTTGCGACATCAAGCTGCCGAAGTTCCGCAAAAGTCGCATCAGGAACACTCACATCAACACCCGCTGTTCGCAGGGTGCTGCGGTCATGAATGACAACCAACTCACCATCCTTGGTCTTGAAGATATCGACCTCAATCCAATCCACTCCAACCTCAATCGCACTGTTCAACGCTGCTAGCGTATTCTCAGGGAATTCCACCGAGTTTCCACGATGAGCTGTAACTCCATTGCTCAGAAATGAGCGGGCAACACCAGACCGACCAACTGGCATTGGGTTATTCGACTGAAACAATTCCAACCAACCGACCATCATCGCGTTTTTAATGGTAGCGGGCTGCTGCAGATACTCTTGTCTCGCAACACCCCAATAGAACCCGAGCCAGCCATCCGCATAGCGTGTCGATTGATCCATGAACTGAGAGAACTCCTCGAAATCGCACTTAAGGGGAAACGTTTCCTCTATCAAGACTGGCTTGCCAACGACTGCAAACTCACGCAGAGTCTCAATACTTTCGGCGACTTGCCCGCGTTCCGGGTATAGATGGACAGAGATAAAGTCAAGCTCTTCAGACACCTCGGAAGGGACAAAGCCTGAGGTGAGGCCAGCTCGGTCGAGACTCCACGGCACAAAGCCAACGGTGACTAAATGTCGCTGATCATGCTCTCTTATCGCGGCAACGAGTTGCTTGATCCACGACTTGGCAATCTCTTGACGATTACGACCCGCACGATCCAAAGCGATGAATTGCACAAAATGCTTGCCGGCAAATGCCGGCCCCAGCCAGTCTTGACGCGGAGAATCGCCACCAGGAACCACGGGTTCATTCATCAAATCATAGCAAAACACGGCGGGACTGTTGCTGCAAAGTTGCGAGACGGAAGACCAGAATGCAGCCTGCGATTGCCAACGGGCAATTTCATCGAGTTCGTCATACCATGCTGGCACGCCTTTTTTATGATAACAGCCCAAGCCAGTGATATTAAGATATAATGCATTCCGCTCAGCTAACTCAAGCAACCGCTTTAGTTGGGCAAGTGCCTGCTCACGTGGTTCCGCAGGGCTTTTCATGAATGCGCCGAACTGCAAGTGAATGCGCACGACATTGGCACCCAATTCCTTCATCTCAACGAAGTCGGATTCAATATCAGCCCAGCGCTTGTGCCAATACTCCTCAATGAGCTTCCCCTCAGTATCATGATCGTAATTGAACCCCCAAGGAACAAACTTCCGCCCTGACTCACTGAGCTGAAATCCTCGTTGTGCCGAGGCAACCCGCACCCATTCCATTTCCGCTGCCTGCGAGAGACTACAGAGAAGCACTAAAATTGTGGGTAACACCAGGTTGATGGAACAGCTAATATGATGCATTGGATTTCATCTCCATGTCGAGCAACGAAGGCGAGAATTTCGAGACCATCCTAAGGGGCCAAGCAACAGACAAGCACGCAACATCATAATTTAAATAAAAAAGCAATCCGCGTTGTCAATAGCGAGCGGGTACGCCTGCGAGATACGACGCCACCCTACAACGCGGTGACTGTTCGGATACAATAGAAATGACAGTTCCTCCCTACCTATGAAGGACCGCTTGATGCTTTATCGTTTTGCCAAAAATCCAACCAAGGATTCGGGGTGCCTGCGCGAACGCCGCGAGAGGTTCGCCAGCCGCATGCCTTTGTTCTTGCATATTTTTGCCGCAATTTCACTGATTGCTTGCTTTGCTGGCGATATCCTTGGGCAAGACTGGCCGCAGTGGCGGGGTATCGACCGCAACGCGACGATCGATGACCCGAGCTTGATGAAATCATTGCCAGTCGGGGAAATCCCGAAAAAATGGACCGTGGCCGTAGGCCCTGGCTATAGCGGCCCCACAATTGCGGACGGCCTTGTGTACTTAACGGACCGCTCCCCGGACGACGTGCGAGCCACCGAGCGCATTCTTTGCTTCCGCGCCACTGATGGAAAGCTGGTTTGGCAACATGAGTATCCGGTTCAGTACAAGATCGGTTACGAAGCCTCAGGCCCACGAGCTTCAGTCACGATTGAGGGTGGCAGAGCATTCGCCGTTGGAGGCATGGGGATGTTTCACTGCCTTGAGGCAGATTCGGGAAAAGTGCTTTGGGCACGCGATCTAAACGACCAGTATAAGATCGACATGCCTAACTGGGGTATCACCACGGCTCCACTGGTATACCGAAACAGAGTAATCCAAGTTGCTGGCGGCCCAGGAGCTTGCCTAGTCGCCCTGGATGTGAAGACTGGTAATGAAATCTGGCGAGCCCTCGATGACCGCGCTGGATACAGCGCGCCGATTTTAGTTCGCCAAGGGGAAACTGACGTCGTTGTCTGCTGGACGGGCGAAAGCGTCTCGGGAATCAACCCAACTGACGGCGACGTTTTTTGGTCAATTCCAATGCTGCCGAGGAATATGCCAATCGGCGTGCCGACGCCGGTGATCCAAGGAACCAAATTGTTTGTTTCCTCATTCTATGACGGTTCTTTGCTAATCGATCTTGCTGCGAATCAACCAAAAGCCACCACGGATTGGCGAAGAATTGGGATCGACGAGCGAAATACGGACGCCCTGCACGCAATGATTTCCAACCCAATCATCAAGGGCGACCACATTTACGGAGCTGACAGTTACGGCGAATTTCGCTGCCTAGAGCTAAGCACCGGCGACCGCGTCTGGGAGGATCTCTCGCTGGTCCCCAAAGCTCGCTGGGCCACAGTCCACATCATTCGCAACGGAGAGGATGAAATTATTCTTAACGACCAGGGTGAACTACTGCTGACTCGCCTGTCGCCGCAAGGACCTCAAATTCGTTCACGCAGCCAATTGATAAAGCCTACCCGACGACAACTCAATCGGCGCAACGGCGTCGTGTGGTCCCATCCTGCAATCGCGGACGGTGTGATTTACGCCCGCAACGACGAAGTACTCATAGCCGCCTCACTGCGGGCTGCTGAGGAATAAAATTCCGCGAGGAAAGAGCTTAAGGTAGAAGTTCAACTGAGAACATTCTCCGCTGCCAGACCTAACTATGGTTGGCTGAGCAGAGAATATTCAAACAGTTAGAAAAGCCCTTGAAATTTTATTCGGCACAGAGTTCGCACGCTGACCTAAATCAGACGATGCGAACTATGTGATTAGTGCTTTTAGATTTTCTGCACTCAAATTAGTTTGTCAGAACAAACATTGAGATTAGAGAGGGTTAACGTTCTCGGCGCAGGGGCCTTTCGGTCCGCGGCCTTCATCGAATGATACCTTTTGGCCTTCACGCAATTCTTCAAAGCGAGCACCAGAAACGCTTGATGAGTGAAAAAACAGGTCGTTTTCCCCACCAGTACTGATGAATCCAAAACCCTTGTCGGTCAATTTTCTAATCGTGCCTTCAGCCATTTGTACATTCTCAAAGTTACTGCATGAAGGGACGTCGTAAAGCATACGGTTGCCCACTGGCCGCCCCCAAGATTGCCAGAGTCTATCGCCTGGGAGCACACCACGCAAACGGTTTACTTGCACATTTGCCTGTCAAGTAATCGAGAGAAATCAGAAAAGGGTCAGAAAACTGCGATTTCCCCCTATATTTTCGATTTTTAATTCCTAGCAAACGAAAAATTCAATGCGAACCGACGGGAATTTTGTACCATTTTAGGAGCAATTCCCCCAACTTAGACTCCGTCCGCAAGTCGACGATGGATTAGTTTTGATGAATTTTGATTCACGTTGGGTATGGTGGCTCGCTGCCGGGTCCGTTTTGATGTTCTTTGGATCACTGCTCGCAATCCCGCCGATTATCGTGCGGCTTCCCGCTGATTACTTCAACCATGATCGCAGGCACCGGGCGAAACCACGTGGTTTTGCTCTTTTTGTCTACTACGCTTGGCTGCTGGGCAAAAATTTAGCCGGCGTGGTCTTCGTGCTGATGGGGATTGCCATGCTCGTGCTCCCGGGGCAGGGGATCATCAGTATTTTACTGGGACTCACGTTGATAAATTTTCCAGGCAAGTTTCGTTTGGAGCGATACTTGGCGACTCGGAAGCCGATCTTGTCCACGATGAATTGGCTGCGGAATAGAGCGAACCGTCCACCGCTAGACCTCCAAGCCCCCACGCCGGATGCTCAGTCACCCTAACAACGCCCTCTGCTAGCTGATAAACTATCGTCAAGTACCAGATGCTTGCCATTAACGATAGGAGTTCACAATGCCAGATACCCCCAATCCTTTCGCACCTCCCAGCGAGACCAGCGAATTAACCCTGGTATCGCCTCTGGAAAACATGCAAGCTTTGGCCAGTACCGAGCGGGGACTGCAGATCACGTTTTACGGGTTGATGATCGTGATTCTGTCCTATTGCGCAGCGATCGTAGCCGTCTTCGGTTTTCCTCCCCTCGCAATCGCCATTGGTTTAATCCTGCTGATTGGCCTGCTACTGCTCATCATCGGACCGCTGGTCTGCTTGATGACACCGGCGGAAACAGGTGCGAAAGGCATGATCATCACTGCGGTCGTCTGCCAATTACTCGCATTGACTTTATCGCTTGGGGAAGGCATTTCAGGAATCATGTTTGATTCATTCGCTAGTCAAATCATTAATTTATCGGAGGCTCTGCTAGCTCTTTTATCGGTGATTATGTTCGTGTTATTTATGATGCGAATCTCGACATATTTAAAACGCCATGATCTACGAGACAAGGGAAAAACCATATTAATCGCTGCGGGCATAATCACCATCTTGGCAATTGCGAGCACAGTTTTCCAATCCTTCAGTAGCGACTTAGAAATCATCCTTCTGGCAATGGTTGGTGTCGGTTCGCTGTTAGTTGCCATCATGTTTACAAGCTTGATTTATCGCGTCTACAAGGCCATCAGTATCGCCCGCGCCCAATCACTACCAAGAACAGGAGCAATGTAGGTACTTCGTTCAAAAGGCGACGCTAATGTTTTCGCCGCACCCAGCGACGCCGCAAACTTTTTTCCAGCCCAACCACCACGTAAGTTGCGAAGGCAGTCAGCAGAATTCGCCCCCAAGCCTCCCAGCCAATCGGCGCGCTGGAGAACCAGAGGTTGAAGATGGGCAAGTACGTGAAAGCAAGCTGGAGACAAATCATGCTGGAAACACCGACCGCAATCCAGCGATTCGTAAATAATCCAATTTGAAACATCGATTTGGTCAGTGAGCGACAGTTGAACAAATAAAACATTTCAACCATGACAAACACGTTTACAGACACGGTCCTGGCCTCCGCTGGGGAGTATCCTTGGCCCAAAGCCCAATCAAATGATGCGAACCCACCAACGAGCAAAATCAGAGCCACAATCACGATTCTCACGATTAAGGCACCAGTCAACAGCGGCACCTGAGGGTCTCGCGGCGGCCTCTGCATGATATCAGGCTCTTTGGGTTCAAACGCCAACATCAGCCCTAACAGAACCGCGGTGGTCATGTTGATCCAGAGGATCTGAACCGGTAAAAGTGGCAAAGTGACGCCAGCAAAAATGGCCGTCAGGATCAAGAGCCCCTCGCCCGCATTGGTTGGCAATGTCCAGACGATAAATTTCGTGAGATTGTCAAAGACGCTGCGTCCCTCTTCAACAGCAGCCTTGATGGTGGCAAAGTTATCGTCTGTCAACACCATATCGGCAGCTTCCTTTGCCACCTCCGTGCCCCCCACGCCCATGGCAACACCAATGTCGGCCTGCTTCAGCGCGGGCGCATCGTTTACCCCATCCCCAGTCATCGCGACCACATGCCCGCGAGTCTGCAAAGCTCGCACCAGTCGCAACTTTTGCTCGGGGGTAGCCCTCGCAAAAACGACTACGCGGTCCACGAGGTCTGACAATTCATCATCGTTGCACTCCGCAAGCTGACTGCCAGTCACTGAAACAGACTGGGCTGACTCCCACGAGTCCAAGCCGTCAATACCAAGCTTGCTTGCGATGGCACCAGCGGTCACCGGGTGATCGCCAGTAATCATCTTGATGCGAATTCCCGCCTCCTGACATGCCCGCACAGCTTCGATTGCCTCAGGACGAGGCGGATCGATCATGCCTTGCAACCCTAAAAAAATCAGTCTATCAATGTCGGCATGGCCAATTTCGGCGGCCCCGACGGGCATTTCACCTGCAGCGAAAGCCAACACCCGCAGCCCGCTGGCTGCCATCGCCTCCTGCTGGGCCAATACTTGTGCCTCGTCAATTTCAATCCGTCGTCCCTTGTCATCGACCATTGAATGGCACTTTCGCAACACAACCTCCACCGCACCTTTCACAAAAATCACTCGCGAATCATCCGCCACGCCAGCATGCAGGGTGGCCATGTATTGGTACTGGGACTCAAAAGGAATTGCATCCAAACGCAAGTATTTTGACAGCTGAAAATCATCATCAATGCCAAATTTCCGCGCGGAAACAATGAGCGCTGCTTCCGTTGGATCTCCTTCGACTTCCCACTGCTCTTCTCGCAATAGCAACGCCGAGTCATTACACAAAAATCCACACATCAAACATTGCTGAAGCGCGTTTTCGGCCGCGCCGCCACCCTTGCTGGCCCGGGAAACAGGCTGTTGAGCTTTGTCCAAGACTTGCCCCTCATGGGCATAGCCGGTACCGGTGAGGGTGTAATGCTGGCGGCCAGCCCAGACCGCGTTTACCGTCATCTGATTTACCGTTAGGGTGCCGGTTTTATCGGAGCAGATTGTGGTCGTGCTACCCAAGGTTTCCACCGCGGGTAGCTTGCGAATGACTGCTTGACGACCCGCCATGCGTTTGACACCAATCGCCAACGTAATTGTGACCGCCGCCGGGAGTCCTTCCGGAATGGCTCCGACGGCCAAGGCAACTGCTGCCATAAACATGTCAAAGGCTGACTGCCCGCGAATTACTCCGACAACGAAGGTGACAGCGGCGAGTACAAGAATCACGACCAGCAACAACTTACTGAAGCTGGCAATCTTCCTCGTCAGCGGAGTCTCCAACACATCCGCATTGGAAACCAGCTCTCCGATCCGTCCAACTTCCGTATGGACTCCGGTGGCGAAGACAATCCCACGACCTTGTCCGTATGTCACCAATGTTGAAGAGAAAGCCAAGTTAACTCGGTCGGCCAATGGTTCCGCAGCGTCCAAGCGAGCTGAACTTTTCTCGACCGGCACTGATTCGCCGGTTAATGCCGATTCGTCAATCTGCAACTCGCGACAATGGAGCAGACGCATATCTGCCGGCACCTTATCACCCGACTGCAAGACGACAATATCCCCCGGCACGAGTTCCGCCGACTGCACATGATGCAATTCGCCGTCCCTCAGCACGCGAGCCTCGGTAACCGACATCTTGGCTAACGCTTCCAATGCCTTCGCCGCCTTCGATTCCTGCAAAAAACCGATCAACGCGTTGACCAACACGACTGCAAGGATAACTCCCGAGTCGATCCATTCGCCTAACGCTGCCGTGACGACGACAGCAGCCAACAGGAGATAAATCAGAGGCTGATTAAATTGCAAAAAGAGGGTCAGGAGCAGCCCTTGAGATTGCTGCGCGGGCAAGGCGTTGGGGCCGAAGCGTGCTTGACGCTTGGCCACCTCCGGCAATATCAATCCGTGCTTGTCGTCACTTTCCAGAAGGGCGACCACCCCTTCACTGGTCATCCCATGAAAGTCCTGTTCCATGAATTCGTTGCTCAAGGGCTCGCTCCAAAAACGTACCGACATCCACAAGTAATTTAGTGAATGCGATCGCCGCCGCACAGACGCTGGCCTACGCTCGATGAAAACAAGCTGGCATGGCGAACAGAGCTTAGCAGACACGTGCCGTCAGCAAGCGAGAGAAACCGCCTGCGTTCCCATGGACGAAAACGACGCCGGTCAGCATCAGCGTCAGGTCAGGGTGCACGCAATTCCTCAAGACGCTCAAGTGCGATTTGCGCCTTTTCATGATCGGCGCCATACTCGGCGACAACTGCTTGGTAAGTCGACACCAAGATTTCCTCTAATTCCGCCGTTTTTCCCACCGCCGTCATAACGGGAATGAGGTAACTCTCAACACCGATCGTATAGGAGGACGTTGGTCCGTATAGCTCTTGATGACTCCGCCAACAGGCCCACACATCCGCCTCCGCCTTTTCATAGGCTTCAGCTGCCAAGAGCATGCGACACAGTTTCCGATGCGCGGACAAAGTAAGACGATGCAGCGGCCCTAAATACTCCTGACGTCCAGCGAGACCTTTTCTCAGCATGACTTCGGATTCCTGATAACGTTCTAGCTCATCCAACAATACCCCGTATAAAATTTGCACGCTATATAAATAATCACCTTCAGGCTGCGACTCATGCAACGCAAGCGATTGCTTAAAACTCCGTTCGGCGGCATCAAATTTCTTCATGCGAAGCTGTAGGTCGGCCAAATTGCCGAGTGGTATTGCCCGATCGATCGCTTCCGTTGCGGGGTCTTTCGCTTGCAACGAGATCAACTGCAGATACAATGCTTCGGCCAATTCATACTCACGAAGTGCAGTGTGAATGAGTGCCAAACCATTCATGGCGTCTAGCGTATCGGGATGGTCCTCACCGAGCAGCTCGCTGCGTCGTTGAATGACTTCGCTTCGCAGAGCGGCAGCCCTAAGTAAATCTTCCTCGCCACCAAGTTTCCTGAGCGAACCACTCAGCCGGCTTTTATACTCAAGTAATTCCAGTTCATCTTTCGACGAGGATGCCAACCAAGCAGCGAGTGCAAGCTCATGTTGCTCGACAGCCAACTCGGGCTCACCGAGTTCTCGATACGTATCACCCAGAGTTAAGCGAACTGAAGCTTCCAAAAGAGGTTGGTCGGAAAAATTCACAGCAATCAATGGGACCGCTTCATTGATCGCTGCCAGTAAAGTGACTGTGCTACCGCTTTCGCCAGGGCGAGGAGTTGCCAGCACTTGATTAAGAAAGTCATTAATTCTGCGAGTCGCCTCCGCTTCTTCCCGGGCGGAAATTGCGGCAGCCTCGGCGACTTGAGCCGCCTTTAAAGTCTTATTTGCTTGCCAGGCGAAGGCGAACATCCCGACTAGGGCTACCGCCACAATTCCCATCGCGGCAGACAGTAGAATTCGTTGTCGGCGACGACTTTCTCGACGCTGCAGATCTTGTTTCGCCTGCTCGATTTCCAGCTGAGTCACGCGGCGTTGCGCATTGACCAGATAGTTCGATATAGCCGCGGCGACGACTCCCGCATCGCGGGGACGTTCCGCCGGATCTGGACTTAAGCAATGCTGACACAACTTTGCCAATTCCACATGAGCACCTTGTTCACGCAAACGGGCTAGCGCAGGCTCCAAGACACCTGCCGCGCGACGGGCGACAATCTGCTGGGGATCAATATCTTGGTCAATCCTTTCGCCCAAGAGAATTTGGTAGAGAATTACCCCAAGGCCAAATACATCCGCCCGCGCATCAACTTGCTCCAGTTGCCCGCGGGCTTGTTCAGGAGCCATGTAATGCGGTGTCCCGATGATATCGCCGGCCGATGTCAATTCGGCGGCGTGCGGAGTCTCACTGACGCTGAAATCGAAAGTGTCGTGCGGGGCAACCGGTGACTCCAACTCCTGCATCTGATCGAGACGCTTGGCCATTCCCCAGTCCATCATTTGGACCTCACCAAAGCGACCGATCATGATGTTGTGAGGTTTTAGATCGCGGTGCACGAGCTTTTCAGCATGGGCAAAGGCAATCGCTTGGGCAACTTGCTCGAACCACCCGAGTGCCTCAATGGTATCGTAAGCGTTTGCTCGCTGAGAACTTAACAGTTCCTCCAAGGTTTTGCCCTGCACGAGCTTCATCGAAAAGTAAAATTCACCGTTATCAAGCTGACCGTGCTCATAGATCGGGGGAATACCAGGATGCTGCAAACTGCCCGTCAGTAAAGCCTCCCGTCGCAACCTTTCGATAGCCGCGTTTTGATCCCGAAAAGGCGCCCGCAGCAGCTTGATCGCGAGCGATCGCTGCGAATGCTTATCGAACACTCGCCATATCTCACCGATCCCCCCCCGTCCCACCTGATCAATGAACTGATAGCGTGTGGAACGGCAGGCCGAGGTTTCTGATTGTGATGGAAGCTTGCGGAAGACTTCGCCAACAACTTTTAGATCATCCTCCTGGAGCACGCTTTCGTAATCGGACGGCGACGGTTGTTCTCCCCGGTCCCGCCGCAACTCGACGTCCAAGCCGATAATTTCCAGCAATAACCAGTGACGTTCGGCTGGCGTGTTTGCCGTCGCTGCCAAGCCGGCAATATCACGATCAGCGGTGACCTCAGGATGCTCATAACGCGTACACAATTCCTCGATCCGCCGCAATTCAGCGATAGACAATGATGTTGCCGCGACCGTCGGAGCCATCGCACTAGTTCCTTTACCGTTGAGTCTTCGCCATCGAACAAAGCCATCCGGCGATTGATTTCCATGCTGAGCCGCAACCCAAAAACCACTCGAATAACCGTTGGCAGTTTTGGCGTCAGCCAAGTATCTTTACTGTTTTGACAAGAGGCAGAAGGCTGCCAATCTGGTGTCGCCAAAGAGGGCTGGCGACCGCCAAAATTCCGCCCATGATTTGTTGGCTGAACTGATTCAAGATGAGTTGTCCAGTTCTCGGGTCCAAATTGTGCGAATCAGATTTAAACGACGCTCCACAGAACGCCGCGCGCATCCAACGCGTGCCGCAATCTCCTCGACCGCGTAGCCCTCAACGCGAAGTATCGCGATCGCCCGCAAGACGTCATCGTCCAGAATATCGAACAGCTTTTCACACTGATTTGTAAACTCAACCAGCTCAGCTGGGGTGGGCTCGGCCGCGGGAAAGTTCTGCAAGCCACTGGACACCTCGCCACCATCTGCCGAAATGAACACGGACTCCCCACTAACCTTTCCGCTACCTCGTTTCTGCCGCGTCTCTCGGCGAATCTCGCCGGTAGCTTTTCTAGCAGTGATGCAATACAACAGTTTCCATAATTCGTCTCGTCCCTGAATTTGCCCAAGAGAGCCCTTGGCCGCCCCGAAGCAGAAGCTTTTGAACGCACTCAATGCAACGTCCTCCTCATCCAGGACGCGCCGCAAACCGGCTGGCAACTTTCCCCGCGAATAGCTCAACAAACGTGGAAAACAGTACGCCCAGAGCTGTTCCGCAGCTTCTGCATCTCCGGTCTCCAATGAACGAATCCACATCGTCACGTCGGAGCCATCACGCTGGTCAGCGTTAGCGGAATTACCTGGCATCAGACTGTTCAGGGAAAGTTGGCAACTTACTTAGAAATTCGGTGATGGGTTTCAGCGGAACTAAAATTCTAGCGAATTTTCCGGCAATGCCCAAACGAACTCCTCGAGTTCTTCATAATCGTCAGCCTTGGTAGCTAATCGCTGCCTATCGCTGCTGCCTCAGCTTGGTAGGCAGCCAGCTGTCGATCAATCCTATCAACAAGTTCCGGGGCAGCCTGCAAAGCGATGACGCGGGCTTTGCCGGCAGCCGCTTGGGCTCGGGCGAAATCGTTAGCTTCCGCGCTGGATTCCGCCAACACCATCCAGGTATCCAAATTCTGCTTACCGCTGAGCTCAACGGCGAGTGTCGCATAGCGGACTGCCTCCAGAGCTTTCCCCGACGTGCGAAGGGCAGCGATCATGGCGTCGATCGCACCAACATGCAATGGTTCAATCTCCAAGGCTCTCCGCAGGCGAATAATTGTTTGCTGATAATCCCCTTGATAGGCCGCCAAAAGACCCAAGTGATAATAGATTTTTGCCTCATAAGGTTCAATTTCCAACACCTGTTCATACAACGACTGGGCCTCAGCAAACCGCTGATCACGCATCGCAATCCAAGCCAACATGCCGAGTCCATACGCATCATTAGGATCATACTTCACGACTTTTTCCCAATGCTGACGAGCGGCCGCCACATCACCCAGTTCCGCCAAAGCCGTCCCCAATCGGCCATGAGCCACAGCGTCATCTGGCTTGATAGCGATAACCTGCCGCAGCACCTCCACGACTTCAGCAAACCTTCGCTGTGACAACATCAAGTTTGCTTGAACTCGCAGATCCTCGAGAGCAACTTGGTCGGCCACAGCCTGCCGCAAGGCCTCTCGCACATCCACTCGATCATCAATGCGAACAGCTTCTCGACAGGCGGCGATCGCACCTAATAAGCGATGTTGTTCACGACACGCCTCGGCCTCGGCAAGGTAATGTTCAATCAACGCGTCGGTCAGTTGCTCAGCTTGCTGCTGGGCAGAAGTTTCAGGTTGGCTAGCATACCAATCACGCAGAACTTCTTTGCGAGCGGCGGGGTAGATAGCGATTTCGTGCTGCCAACGACGAATCGGAGTCACAAAGCTATCCTCTTCGGTCTGAAAGTTGACATTAATTTTGATATAGGGAGGCATGTGGCAATCAATGCAAAGGTCTTTCACGGGGGCAGGCAAATTATCTCGGTCGGTACAATCCGCCGATTGATGGCATTGAAAACACGCCTCCCGTGCTGACAGCGGTGCCGAGGGTTGATGATGGGGGTCATGACAAGTGATGCAGGTCATCGATTCGTGTTGCTGGAAGCACTTGCTGCGCCGCATGAACTTTGTCTGATTGGCAACATGATCATCCTCATGATGCTCCGTTGTTAGGGCCAGGAAAGACTCGTCCAGTGGCTGGCCGGGGCGATGACTGAAAGCCAGCTTGCGCCGCTTCATGGTGTTGCTATGACATTGGCTGCAGACCTCGATCAATCCCTCTCGATCCAATTTTCCAGGATGCACGATATGCTGGGAATCCACTTGTTGTGAGCTATCCTGGTGTGCCGCCACGTGTTCGGCCCCAGGTCCGTGACAAGATTCACAAGTCACCCCCAAAATTGCGCCCTCGCGCTGATATTGGTTCGCAGTACCAACCACGTGATTGACCCACGTGTTATGACACTCCAGGCAGCGTACAGTCAGCGGCCTCGAGTGATCACCAGCTGAGTTTGGATCAAAGTGACTGGCAGCCCACTGCTGACTGGGATACAGCCAAGCCATCGGCAACTCATACATCCAACCATCATCACGCCAGCTGAGAAAGACATCATCAAATTTACCACCTGAACCAAGCACAAGGTCGAAGCGTGAACTGTGGTCCGGTGAAGTTGATTCCGAAACACCCTCCGCCCGCTGGAAGGTATCCATCCAAAACTGGTCGTTTTCGCGCCGCATTTCGAATCTCAACTCCGCATGACGGGTCTGGAAAACTGACTTAAACTGGTCAGCCTGATCGGCAACTTCACCAGCAAATGCGAAGGCCCTAGGCATCTCTTCCGCTAGTACGGGTCGGCAAGCGCGGAAATGGCGACTCTGGCTCACCGCCACGTAATTTTCCGCGTGACATGCTTGACACGCCGCCGGCCCCACAAAACCTGGATTGCGAGAAAGGACCAACGATGCACTGTCACTTTCAAACCAATTCCCCGCAACTGTTTCATTTCCCTCGGGTCCAGCACGCTTACCCTTGGGTACAGCACTTGTGGGTACAGCACTTGCTTCTGGTCGCTGGCTCGTCCACCACCAGGCGACACCCAGCAAGACGGCAGACACTCCCCCCAAGACTACAGTGGCAAACACCCAGCGGTTGCGATGAAAGTGAACCGCCATACAAACAGCCATGGAGCGTCTCTTAAAATGACTATGCATATTGCCCGCCCGAAGAAGAAAAGTGCTCCCTCGTGAAAACACGCGGAAGATTTACCGTTATTCTAACCCCCTGTCTCACCATAAAGCGACAACGCAAACAGAAGAACACACATCTGGGGGGCCATACAATCGGAACCCAAGGCATGTCAGGCGAGAAGCCAGGGAAATTAAGCGGAGTTTAACGCCCAGCTTTCTAGCACTTTTGAAATCCTGACTTATAATGAGCCGCGGTCAACGATCGCCCCCCCTGCCACTGACAAGACTTTTTCAGTCAAACGGCTGCGTTCCACGCAGTAAAGCGTTGATCTTCGTTGCGGGTCTCTTCTCCATCAGGGACTTCCCCCACCGTCCTCCACAGAATCCGATGAATTTGCATTTGCGAGATTGCGATCAAGCAATACTTACGGCCCGGCCAACACCGAAAGAGTCTGGGCTCATTGAGGCGGCTGATGCGAGGGTTTACTCCACAGAGGAGGGGCCTTTGGTCTGGCGAAGCACCCCATTTTGGAAACGCTGCTTTGACATAGTATTCGCATCGATAGTACTGATCGCAATATCACCACTGCTTATTGCAATCACAATCTTTATCCGCCTGGTATCACCGGGGCCTGCGTTGTTCAAGCAATCACGGATCGGAGGCATGGGGGAAGATTTCGTTATTTTTAAATTCCGCACGATGCACCCGCGACAACCACAACAGACTGATTCGGAGCATCGTGCTTACGTGGCCGATTTAGTTGGCTCGCGAAAAGCTGCGGCGAAGCCACAGTACGGACATCGCTTGATTCCCTGTGGGCATTTCCTCCGTGCCCATTCCCTCGACGAGCTTCCGCAACTGCTCAACGTGATTCGTGGTGACATGAGTCTGATTGGTCCACGACCGGACGTGTTGAGTTGGGAAGACTATCCGCCCTGGCAGCGACACCGATTTGAAGTGCTGCCGGGCATTACGGGGCTGTGGCAAGTCAGCGGCAAGAACGCGTTGAGTTTCGACGAGATGGTTGAGCTGGATTTGGAATACATCCAAAGACGCTCAATCAAACTGGATGCTTGGATTTTAGTGAAAACAGTTCGCCTGCTGCTTTCCGGACAGAACAACTAGCTCGACTTTATTGAATTCCGTTTCGCACTATTCTTCCTAGAGTTTCAACATGATTCGCGTTGGTGTCGTCGGCCTCGGATATTGGGGACCTAACTTGGTTCGCTGCTTTTCCGAGCTCGGAGGTTGCAAAGTCACGTCAGTTTGTGACCAAAGCTACGACCAATTGCTGAGAATAAAAGACAGGTATCCAGGCGTATATCCAATCGAGAATTACCAAGCGTTGCTCGAGCGTGACATCGTTGACGCAGTCGTGATCGCGACGCCTACAAAGTCGCACTTCGACTTGGCTGCGGCCGCTCTGGAGAACGGGCTGCATGTATTTGTGGAGAAACCGCTAGCGCAGACGGTCGAGCAGTGTCGTCAGCTGATCGAACTGGCCCGCATCCACCAGCGGACATTGTTCGTCGGGCACGTTTTTTTGCACTCTGCTCCTGTTTTGAAACTACGAGAGTTAGTCGACGCTGGCGAGTTGGGCAATGTCAATTACATCAGCAGTCGGCGATTGAACTTGGGGCCCGTCAGACGCGATGTCAGTGCGCTTTATGATCTGGCGCCGCACGATATTTCAATGATGATCTACCTGCACAACAGCTTGCCGGAGCGGGTGAGTTGCACCGGGTTGGCTCATCTAAACCAGGGAGTTCATGACGTTTGCAATCTGTCGCTGCAATTTGCCGGCAATAAAATGGGCATGATTCACGTAAGTTGGCTTGATCCCCGCAAGGAACGTGTGCTGACGATTGTCGGTGATAGGAAAATGGCCGTTTATGACGACCTCGATCAAGAAAAAATCAAAATCTATGACAAAGGGATAGCGGCTCCTTTGCCAGCGACTGATTATGCTGAGTTCCAGTTCTCCTACCGCTACGGTGGTAGCTACAGCCCATACGTGCAAGAAAGAGAACCGTTAAAGGCGGAGTGTGCTGATTTCATCCGTTGTATCCAAGAGGGCGCAGCCCCCATTACCGATGGCCAGAATGGTCTCCAGGTGGTCGAGGTTTTGGAAGCAGCCCATGAATCGCTGATGAACAATGGTCGCCCGGTAGAGCTACAGGCCACCGCGGACGTTTAAGAAGTTTTCCAGGCGAGATACCTCAAGTTTTTCCATGGCACATCATCCGTTGTCGCTGGTTGAGTCCGATCAAGTTGGCGTTAACACTCGGATATGGGCGTTCGCGCACGTCATGGCTGGTGCACGCTTGGGGGCCAACGTGAACGTCGGTGATCACGCCTTTATTGAGGGTGGCGCGGTCATCGGTGATAACGTCACGATTAAAAACCAAGTCTGCATCTGGGACGGCGTGACAATCGAAGATGATTGTTTCATTGGACCACGAGTAACATTTACGAATGATCGACACCCACGATCGCCACGGATGGCGGAGGTAACGAATCGTTACGCGAGCCCCGAGAGTTGGCTTTGCAAAACAGTGGTCCGGCGAGGCTGTGCGATCGGGGCAGGCGCGATCATCTGCCCGGGGATAACGCTAGGCGCGTACAGCATGATCGCCGCTGGTGCGGTGGTGACTCGAGATGTCGCTCCGTTTGCGCTGGTCATTGGCTCACCAGCCAAGCACTCCGCTGACGTCTGCGTTTGCGGCCAACGACTAGCAGGCAGCTTCCAACAAGCCACCTGTACTCATTGCGGGGAAGACTGCCGGCAACGACAGTCGCGGTTGACAACCGCCCTCTCGACTGAGCGTTAGCCTCTGATGTATCGGCAGTCCGCAGTGTTGTCATTTCAGTAAACCACGACTTTTGATCTCTACACCCGTTTGCCTACTGGCTTCTTTACCCTTCGCTTCACAGCAAGAATGTCTCCATGGATTACGAATCGATTCCCCTGGTGGATTTGGCAACCCAATCTCAAACCATTCGCGACGAAGTGCTTGCGAGAATGGCGGATGTGATCGACGCGGGCCGTTATATTCTCGGCAAGGAAGTGCAGGAATTTGAAACCGCTTTTGCCGCATATTGTCAAGTTCCCCACTGCTCTGGATTAGCAAACGGCACAGAAGCCTTGCATCTTGCCTTGCGGGCCTTGGAAATTGGGACCGGCGATGAGGTCATCACTGCCGGCAACTCGTTTGCCGCCACCCCCTTCGCGATTGCCTATACCGGCGCGACTCCCGTGTTCGTGGATATTAGTCCGCTAGATTTCAACATCGACGTCGAGTTGATTGAAGCGGCAATTACCGAGCGGACGAAAGCCATTATTCCTGTTCATCTTTATGGTCAACCGGCCCGAATGCGAGAGATCTGTGAAATTGCCAAACGCCATCAGTTAAAAGTGGTCGAAGATGCAGCCCAGGCACATGGGGCGGAGATCTCTGGCCAACGCTGCGGTTCGTTTGGTGATATTGGTTGCTTCAGCTTTTATCCTGGCAAGAATCTGGGCGCTTTTGGCGATGGGGGCGCGGCGACAACCTCCTGCCCAGAATTGGCCGAAAAGCTGAATCTTTTGAGAAATTATGGGCAAAAAGTAAAGAATCGGCACGACCAGCTGGCATACAATTGCCGACTTGACACGCTGCAGGCGTGTGTGCTGCTGACCAAGATGCAATATATTGAAGAATGGACGGAGCAGCGGCGGCAAATTGCCGCTTGGTATCGCGAGGTATTGGCCGACGCCGAAGACATCCAACTGCCACTCGAGCGTGAGGATGTTCGCCACGTCTATCACCTATTCGTCGTTCGCCATCCGCGACGCGACCAGTTGATAGAGCATTTGGCCGAGCAGAAGATTTACGCGGGCATTCATTATCCTAACCCGCTGTCGACAGCGCAACCCTTTCAAGATTCCACCTGCCGACCGGCAGGGCTTCCCGTTTGTAACCAATTGGCGGGCGAAATCGTTTCCCTGCCAATGTATCCCGAAATGACTCGTCAGCACGTTGAGCGAATCGGCGACGCGATCCGAGCGTTTGAGTGCCAAGCCACGGTTGGTCCATGACACCCCCGAACACGAATCATCCAGAAGACGAACCAGAGTTCGAAGAGTCTTGGTTGGCAACCGGCAGGATCTCCCGCCGGGACAAACCGGCTCCGCGTACGCTCGTACAGCCACAGCAAGCTGCGCTCGTTGCCTCCCCGATTCAGCGTGAGGGGGCTGCGGATGAGGAAAGTGTGGGATTCAACTTGGCGGCCTACCTGGAAATTCCGTTCGTACACAAACGGCTGATCATCGGTTGCCTCTTGCTGGCAATCGTTTTGGGTTGGATGGCGATCCTCGTTTGGCCACGCAAGTATTACTCTGAGGCTAAGCTGTTGATTCGCGTCGGACGCGAGAGCGTGTCTCTGGATCCAACAGCCACGACTAGCCAAACATTAATGCTGCAGAAAACGCAGGAAGAGGAAGTCAATTCGGTATTAGAAGTGCTCGGCAGCCGCCAATTGGCCGAGCAGGTGGTTGCTCAGGTCGGTGTCGACGCAATTCTCGACGGCTACCTCCCCAGCGATGACACCACGCCACCCTCCGCCTTCAAAGCGGCAACGACGAACCTCAAACGTTTTGCCTCAGACACTCTACACAATGTATTGTTGGCAGCGGGTATCAAGGACGACATCAGCGACCAGGAGCTAGCCGTACTGACCCTACAGAACAACCTGCAGGTAGCTTCTCCCAAGAAGTCGACCGTGGTGGGCATTCGCGCGGAAACCAAATCACCGCAATTGGCTCGAGCGATCGTGGAATCGCTAACAGAGCTATTCCTGAGGGAGCATGTCCGCGTCTCGGCGACAGAGGGCTCCCAAGACTTTTTTCTGGAACAAGCCGATGAAGCTGAAAAGTTGCTTAACATCTTGGCCGATCGCCGCAGCACGATGCTGCAAGATCAGAAAATTGCCTCAATCAGCTCAAAACAAGCCGCTTTGACCGCCCAGATCGCCGAAATCGATCGCGATCTGCTGGTAGCCCGCTCCTCACTGGAGCAGTACGAAGCAGAGATAGAGGACATTCTGGAAAAGGCAAACACGACCGAGGAAGAGATTGTCGCCACGAAGCAGCAACAAATCGATGCCACTTGGAGTTCCATGCGGAACCGCCTGTACGAGCTTGAAATGCAGGAACGTCAATTGGCCGCCAAATACAATGATGGCCATCCGAAATTAAACCAAGTTCGCGAACAGTTAAAGGGCGCACAAGCGATTCTTTCCAAGGTTGAGAGCGAGCGTGAAAACCAAAGTATGACTCCCAATCCGGCTCGCGTTCGCCTATTAGAGGAGATGCAGCGGAAGCAGACTTCAGTGGTTGGCTTGCAATCTCTGATCAATGAGCGTGAACGCCAACGCCTAGAAACACAGTTGGAAATCGACAAGCTGCTCGAATTCGAGTTGAAGATCAGTGAACTCGACCGCGAAATTTCCCTTGCGGAGAGCAGCCTCAGGCTTCTGCGGGACAAGCAAGAAGAAGCTCGTGTGATTGATCAGCTACAAAGCAATCAAATATCAAACGTGGGAGTTTTCCAGTCAGCCTCTTTAATCGAGCGTGCTTTTAGCCCCAACAAAAAACTATTGTTGGCCAGTTTCACAATGCTCGGCCTATTTGGCGGATTCGCGTTGGCATTTGTGCGGGAATTAAGTACGACGACCATCCGCCGACCCGACCATCTTTTGGCAGGATTAAGCAAGCCGATCATCGCGACAATTCCAAACACCTCGCTCCTCTCATCTCCGAGCAGCATCCGCTCATTCGACACGAGTTCTCAGATCGGAGAGATTTGTCGTGGCATTCTGGCCGACGTTATGCTCTCAAAATCAAGTCGATTTCCGAATCAAGTTCGCGGTCTGAGCATGGGCGTGTTGGGAGTTCATGACGGTTGCGGGGCCAGCGCTGTGGCGGCGGCCTTGGCACTGACGGCGAGCGAAGATGCTGGGCTAAAAACGACGCTAATCGATGCCGATGGGAAACGCCGCACGACTTCGGAAACCTTTGGCCTGCACGAGGCACCAGGACTAGCGGAACTGCTGGCCGGAAAAGCCTCCCCGGATGACTGCCTGCAGCATGACGGCCAGCGACAACTGGGATTGATCTGCAGTTCACTCTCGCGTGGCCTAAGTTCTCTGACCCAGAACCCCGCCGCGGTAGCCGAAGCGCTCATCGAATTCGGTGGTGATTTAGATTTATTGATCTTTGATCTACCGGCAGCCAATCGAGCGGAACAATCTATCATGCTCGCCAAGCAGCTCGATTACCTACTCGTCGTCGTAGAAGCTGAAAAGACGGAGTGCCCACATGCCGAGCGAATCATTCGCCGTCTGGAGGAGCATGGAGCAAAGGTAACCGGTGTGATCCTGAATAAAACCCGCAATCATCTGCCTCGAGTCTTATCTCGGCTTCTCCTCTCCTAAACCGTCGATGTTGCTAAACTCGCAGGCTGCAGTTCCTTTCGCGTCGGGCAATTCAAGTCTGACCGCTCAGCATGCTCTGCGGTGGCATGAACGCATCTTCCTGGCCATCGGTATTTTTGAAATCCCTTTGCAAATCGATACATACTTAATGTTTCGAGAGCAAGATGCAATGCTGGGGGCCGTCGGTGGTATCAACATTTCAATTACCACGCTCTGTTTTGCTTACCTTTACTTCATTTGGTTCACCAGCGCCGCGGTGAGCCGCCGCCGTAGACTCACAAAGCCTCTGTTTGGGCTGCCGATGATTGTCTACATCATGATCGTCGGACTCAGTGTTTTGGCGGCGACGGTGCCAATGCTTGCCCTGTTTGACCTCATCTTACTCTTGCAGGCATATGCAATTTTTTTCTACGTCGCGAACCGGGTAGCGTGCTATCGCGATCTGCTATTTGCAATCTGGGTTGCCATGGGCACGATGGTTACTCAATCGCTGATCGTACTCGGCCTATTCGCCCTGGGGCCATCCGCGCATGGACAAGAATTTGGTCTCGGACCGCTCAACTTCAGTGTCTGGGATGACGGAAGACCGGCCGGCACAATGCATTCGGCGGTGCTCTGCGGCAGCGTTCTGGCAATTTTTTTACTACCTTCTGCCGTATTGATGTTGGTGGTGCGCCGCCGTTTTCACTGGTGGCTAGCGGCCAGCGGATCGGCGATCGGGATGCTGGCAATCTTAATCACCCAAACACGCGGCGCCATACTCACCGCCGCCCTTGGCTCTCTCGTAATTGGGGGTGGCATGCTAGTTCGTGGCTGGCTACCGCGTTGGACACTGGCCGCCGCCTTCGCCGCGGTGCTGATCAGCATCGTGCCGTTCGCAAAGGTTTTAGAGCAACGAGTTTATGGCGACGATGGCGACTCCGCGGTTTCGCGCAAGCATTTGTCTCGCATCGCCTTTCAAACAATCAGCATGAATCCCATTTTTGGCTACGGTGCGGGGAATTGTCACCTTGCTTGCGAAGGGGTCGCCAACTCGAGTGAATTCCGCTCCGAGTGGTATTACACCATTCACTGTAAATACTTGGTCGTTTGGATCGAAACCGGAATCTTCGGTCTGCTGGCTTTTCTCGCCGTGCTAGGGACTGGGTTTCGGTATGGGCTCGCGACGTGGCTGCGACGCGATCGCTGGCTGGCTCCCATCGGTTTGGCGATCGCGGGAGCAATCGCGGGCCATATGGTTCACATGTTGGTAGATATTTTCAATTCGCGCACGCAAGTCCAGATTCTCTGGCTGATCATCGGCATCGGCGGTGCTGCGTACCGCCTATCGAAACTACCGAAGGCACGCCGGCATGACATGGCGGGAGTCCCGACTGATGCCGCCTAGCAACGCCATTCGCACATCGAAGAACGCCTTGATGCTGCTATCCGGAACGATGATCCGGATGGTCGCCAGTTTTGCCTTCGTGCTCTACTTGGCCAAAACGGTTGGCGTGGCAACTTTTGGCCAATTTGCCATCGCCACTCACTACTTCGAATTATTCTTAAGTTTGACCAGTACGGCAGCGGCAATCCTTTTGACGCGGGATGTATCTCGCTGGCCCAAACGATTGCCCACACTGTTAACCGCCAGCGTCACAATCGTGAGCCTGTTATGCCTGTTGGCTCCCCTGGTTTTGCTGCTACTGGGATATTTGTTTTCCTATTCAGCCGACACGATCCAGGCCAACATGGTGAGCTGCCTCGCTCTTTTTCCGGCAGCCATCGCGGCCCTCTTCGAGGCCATTTTGGTTGCTCGAGAGCGAGCGGAATTCATTGCCCTGGGAACGTTTGTCGAAAGCCTATTTCGGCTTTTGCTAAGCTTTGCCACCATCAGCATGGGAGGTGGGATTATCGAACTGATGTGGATCTTAGTATTTGCCCGCGCCGTCCAAGTGACTTTCTACTGGGTTTGCGTGCGTAAGATCGCCACCATCCACTACCGCTTTAATTTTGCCGCCACCCGGCGTATGGCTATGCGTTGGCGAATTTTCGCCACCGAGAATTGGCTGGCAACCATCTATCAGAGCTTAGACATCATCTTACTTTCTTGGCTGGGCGGAGAAGTCGCGACCGGGCTTTACAGCGCCGCTTGGAAGTTCATTCGCTTGGGAAGTGTCGTTGCCAAGAGTTTCACCACCGCGGTGTTTCCAATCATGTTGCGGATGCACTCCAAATCCCGAACTGCCTTTGACCGCTTGTTTCAGCAAGCCGTCCGGGTGATGTGCCTCTTGGCTCTGCCCGCGATTATCGGTATCACCGTCATGGCTGATAGAATCGTTGCCATCCTTTATGATGAATCTTTTACCGCTGCCGTGCCGGTTGTTAGGATATTAATTTGGGTGCTCTTAGTTGAGTTTCTCAATCCATTTCTAAGCCACGCCTTATTCGCTCAGGGCAAACAGTCCCGTTCGGCAATCGTCGCCGCCATTAGTCTGCTGTTTAACGGCGTTGCCACCTATCTTTTGATCGATCGATTTGGAGCGAGCGGAGCAGCTTTGGGCACCGTTCTGGCGGGGTTTGTCGCCACAATCTTCTATATGCTCTTCTCCATGTCAAAACAACTTTGTTGGAGAGTAAGCGTGACTATGATGAGAGTACTCGTCGCCTCCCTCGGCATGGGTTTTGTTGTCCACAGTCTTCACGATTGGTCCTGGCCGATGATCCTGTTGCCCGCGTTGCTGAGCTACATCGGCCTATTGTTTATCGTACAAGCGATTCGCAGCTCCGACCTGCAAGAAATACGCAGTTTCCTTTTCACCCGAGCCACCACATGAACCGTTCGTCCCAACAACCTATCCGCATCGGCGTGGTCGGCTGTGGCGCGATTGCCGAACTGTTCCATTTGCCAGCCTTGGCAGCCAATCCAGCAACCGCGGCGGGGATCTACTTAGCCGACACCAATTCAGATCGAGCCCAGACGCTGAAATCTCGCTTTGCCGCCTGCGGTGTCGTGGAAGATTACCGCGAATTAAAGGGCAAAGTAGATGGTGTCGTGATTGCTTCGCCGCCATCGATGCACTTCGAGATGAGCAAGTTTTTTCTCGCCAACGGTGTGCATGTCCTCTGCGAAAAGCCACTCACTGAATCATTGCCGGAAGCCGAAGCCCTCGTTCGCTTGGCAAAAGAGCACCGTACTCATTTGGCTGTGAATCAGACGCGTCGTTTTTTCCCAACTTATCAACGACTCCGCAGCGTGATCGCCAGTGGTGTGCTGGGAGAATTACGCTCCATTGTCTACCACGACGGGATTGAATTCGATTGGCCCGCCGCCTCCCCGCATCACTTTCAGCCAGGCGCCAAAGGAGCTTGGTCCGACACGGGCGTACATCTCGTTGACACGATTTGCTATTGGCTGGATGCAACCCCCGAACTAGTCAATGCCGAGTATGACGCGACTGGAGGCCCGGAAGCTTTAGCCACCATCAAGTTGCAGCATCAAGCCTGTCAAATCGAGTTAAAGGTCAGCCGACTCGGACCACTCAGCAATCGTTTCCAGATCGAAGGAGCACTAGGAAGGATTGACGCGGCGACCGAGGACTGGGACGAATTTTCTGTCAAACTCAAGTCAGGAAAGCAACAACGTTTTAAATGCGGCAGCAACAAACTGAAATATCTCGACTTTGCCAAACCGTGTCTGGAAAATTTTATCGCAGTCATACGGAGCGAATCAAAACCAATGGTCACGGGGGAAAGCACCCTCCCCGTGATCGGTTTAATGTCCCACGCCTATGAACGTTTCCAGCCATATCAAATGACCTGGAACGCACACCTCTCTTCGTCGGCTTTGCAGCAGCGACATTTTCAAACTGCCTCTCCCGCCCGCAAGCGAAGAATTTTGGTAACAGGCGCATCCGGCTTCCTAGGTGGCCGATTGGTGGAATCACTACAGTTAAGCGGCTGGGGCGAGCCAGTGGCGACGATTCGCAACTGGAGCCGAGCGGCTCGAATTGCTCGCCATCCAATCGAAATTGTGGTTTGCGATATTATGGATAAAGGGCAAGTGGAACGGGCAGTCGCCAACGTTGATGCGATTGTGCATTGCGCTTACACTGACGACCGCGAGACAATTGTTACCGGTACGAAGAATCTATTAGAAGCCGCTGTTCAATATAAAATTCAAGATTTTGTCTATCTCAGCTCTGCGGAAGTCTACGGTCCTGACCACCAGGGTTTAGTGTCGGAACAGATTACACTCACCACAACAGGAAGAGCCTACGGCGATGCAAAACTGGAGGCCGAGCAAGTTTGCCGCTCATTCCACGACAAAGGCCTGCTGCCCACCATTTTACGGCCCTCGCTAATTTATGGACCATTCAGCGCCTCTTGGTCCATCGACGTTGCCCAACGTCTGCAATCAGGAAAGTGGGGACTATTCGGTGAACTGGGGGAGGGCAGGGCAAACCTTGTTTACGTCGACGACCTGGTACAAGCAATCTTGCGATCCCTCGAATCGACTGCGGCTCGAGGGGAAACATTTAACGTTAACGGTCCACAGCCCCCAACATGGAACGAATATTTTCAAGCGTTCAACGCTCAATTGGGTTTACCTCCGCTGCAACAAGTTTCTGCGACACGAGCTCGCCTGAGAACTCGCGTATTGGGTGTGGTGGGCGGTATCACCTCAGCCATCAAGTCCCGTTTCGAAGATCAACTGATGGAAATATATCTTCGTGGTGGCTTGGCCAGTCGCATGATGAAGCGTCTAAAGGGAGAACTTGACGCGACACCGTCGTCCGCTGAGATTAATGACTTGTTCGTCAGATCGGCGGTTTATGACGACCTTAAAATCCGGCAAACGATTGACTATCAACCGGCATTCGACTTAACCCGTGGCTTGCAACTAACTGTCGACTGGCTGCGTTTGCACGAACTCGCCGAGCGCACCCACGACGAGAACAAACCAGCAAGCCTCGATTCATCGAGTAACCAAGCACGTGCCGTCCCCTTCGATGCAGTCACAAGCTAAAGGATTGGCCACATGAAAATTGCTTGGATCACGTATGATTTCGAGGAATACAGCATTCTTCATGCAAACGCGCTAGCTGAAGAGCACCAAGTCATGTTGCTAATGCCCAACAGCATCTCGGAAGATTATCCGATTTCAAAACAACTTGAACTGGCACTTTTCGACAAGCCAAGAATGCGACAACCACTACGACAGTGGCATTCTGTTAGAAATCTAGTGCGATCGATTGATAGTTTCTCTCCCGATGTGGTCCACTTACAGCAGGGCCACTTGTGGTTCAACTTCGCGATTCCTGAACTTCGAAAAAAATATCCACTGGTGCTGACAATCCACGACCCCAGACATCACGCCGGCGATCGAGATTCCCAGAAAACACCCCAGTGGGTAATGGACTTTGGATTTCGTCGCGCGAACCACGTCATCGTGCATGGCCAGAGTCTGGCGAAAGACGTGGAAAGGCTATTTGGGCATCCGGCAGCAAATATTCATGTCATTCCTCACGTCGCCATGGGATTGCAAATTGGTGCTGAAGTAAATGCAGAACCGAAGATCACAACAGCGGCCCCCTCAAATACAGTACTCTTCTTTGGCCGCATTTGGGATTATAAGGGACTGGAGACATTGATCATGGCTGAACCACTGATTACCGCCGAGATTCCCGATGTAAAAATCGTTATCGCGGGAGCTGGCGACGATTTCTCCAAATATGAACGCCTAATGACCCATCGGGATCGCTTTGAGATCCATCATCGTTGGATCAGCGACGAGGAGCGAGATTGCTTTTTCCGAGAAGCAGCCTTAGTTGTGTTACCTTATCACGAAGCAACGCAGAGTGGCGTGGTTCCCGTGGCATACAACCATAGCAAACCAGTGGTAGCCACAGACGTCGGCGCATTATCGGAGTGCATAATTGATCAGGAAACGGGCCTGCTGGTCCCGCCGAAAGACCCTTCGGCGCTGGCCTCTGCAATTATCAATTTATTGAATGATCCCGAGCGAAGGCGTGCGATGGGGCAAGCCGGAAAACGCCATTTGACAGAGCGGGCCAGCCCCAGTCGCGTGGCCCAGGCAACAGTCCAGGTTTATGCCGCGGCGAGAGGTGTGCACACATGTGTGGAATAGTAGGCGTCGCGACCGCACCGACCAATCGAGAAGCAACCGAGGCTACCCTGCTGCGAATGACGACCGCGATCATTCACCGCGGCCCCGATGATGCTGGCGTATGCTGCGGCGCGGGAACGGGAATCGGGATGCGACGTTTGAGCATCATCGATGTTCAGGGAGGGCATCAACCAATCAGCAACGAGACGAAAGACATTCACGTCGTTTGCAATGGAGAGATCTATAACCACCACGACTTGAGGGCTGACTTAGTCGCACTCGGCCATCAATTTTCGACGAGCTCTGATACCGAAGTCATTGTTCACCTTTATGAAGAATACGGTGAGAGTTTCGTGAGCCGCTTGAGAGGGATGTTTGCGCTGGCGATTTGGGATGAGAAAGAAAACAGGGTTTTGGTCGCTCGCGACCGGTTGGGTAAGAAACCACTGTTCCTCGCGCAGCGCGGAGCAGCTATCTATTTCGCTTCAGAAATCAAATCGCTGATTGCCGCGGATCGAGAATTGGCCACTCCTGACTACCGCAAAGTAGGGCAATTTTTTCAGTTTGCTTACATCTGCCAGCCCGCTACCATTTATCAGCAAGTTGAACGCTTACCAGCAGGACATTACGCCGTGCTGGAAAATGGTAAAGTCAGACAGCAGCCCTATTGGGAACTGAGCTTTGCTCCTCAACACGACGTGAGTTTAGGAGAGTGGAAAGAGAGACTCAGCGCGACACTGGCCGAGGCTGTTAAGGTTCGCCTGGAGAGCGAAGTGCCGCTGGGCGTATTTCTGAGTGGCGGTTTAGACTCCAGCGGCGTCGTTGCGCTCTGTCACCAGGCTGGCCTCAGTCCACTAAAAACCTTTACGGTTGGATTTGATCGCCCCGAATGGGACGAATCGGCGGACGCCCAAGCGGTCGCGGATCATTTCCGCACCGAGCATCATGTCTTGCGGTTGAGCGAGCAAGACATGAGACGCTCATTCGAATCCACGTTACGGGCGGTCGTACACCACTGCGATGAGCCCTTCGGGGACGCCTCAGCCATTCCCACCTTCCATATTTCCAAGTTGGCTCGGGAATACGTAACGGTCATCCTCAGTGGTGACGGGGGTGATGAATTATTTGCTGGCTACTCTTCTTACCGCGGAGCACTATTCGCCAAGCGATATCGACAGTTATTGCCTGACATAATCGGTGGCAAGATTCTGCCAGGGACGATGCAGTGGATAGCCGACCATCTTACCAGTGATCGTCGTTATCAAGCACAGAGGTTCGCGAAGATATTTCGTGACAGCGCCTTGCCGTTCAGGGAAGCCTATCGGGAAAAGACATCTGTTTGGCAGACCTCTCAGTTGCAAGAGTTACTACCGGACGAACTTTGGAATTCGTGTGATTTCCTCGGAGAGCAATATCTCCCAGATCCGCTTTGGCAGTTGCTTAAATCCGACGGCGATCTGATTGGCCGGCTCACTGAGATTGACATCAAGAGCTATATGCTCGACGACATTCTGGTCAAGGTTGACCGCATGAGCATGGCACATTCACTTGAGGTACGTTCGCCCCTGCTCGATCATCATGTCGTGGAATTGGCCGCGCAAGTGCCGACACGGTATAAAATCCGTGGCGGGCGGGGAAAATACCTACTTCGCGAGTCCTTAAAAGACAAACTACCCGCCTCGGTCTTAAAGAAAGGCAAACAGGGATTCAGCGTCCCCCTGCGGGCATGGTTTCGAGGCGAACTCAAGGATCTCGTCCATGACTACCTGGGGAGCGGAGGTTACCTGCCAGGGGAAATCTGCCGCCCTCAGGCTGTTCAGCGGATACTCGCCGAACACCAAGAAGGAAGTGTCGACCATGCTAATCGCATTTGGCTGTTGCTGACTTTCGCTGCTTGGCACCGCGAATATCAATCCGGAGAAACGCCCTCGCTGAACGATGTCCGGCAAAAGGAGCAAGCATGCGAGTCTTAATGATTTGCCCGGAGCTTCCGCGCGCTGAATCACCAGGCAGCATGGCACCGACCGCTCGCCAGATTGAATCACTGGGTAAAATGGGTCTTGAAATCAACACGGTTGATATGGCGGGGATCCCCAAGCTCAAGTACCTGCAAGTCCTTCCTCGCATTCGCCGATTGGCACAACAAGCCGATCTTATCCATGCGCACTTCGGATACTGCGGATGGCTTGCCAAACTTGGTCCGCTGCTAACTCGGCGACGTCCACCCATTGTAATGTCATTCATGGGAGACGATTTGCTGGGGACACCCAAAAACGAGGCTGGCCAGCTCGAATGGTTAAGCCGTCAAATGGTCCGCCTCAACAGAATACTGGCGAATCAAGTTGCCGAAGTTATCGTTAAAAGCGCACAGATGGCGGAGGTGTTGGCACCTCTCAAAGTGAATGTGATTCCCAACGGAGTCGATACTCAGTTGTTTCGGCCTTGCGCCCGGCGGGAAGCTTGCATGCTGTTGGGTTTTGATCCCGATCGACTGCGGGTTTTATTTCCCGGCAATCCTGACAACCCACGCAAAGGCTATCAATTTGCCGTGGCAGCCGTCGACGTTGCCGCCCGTCAGCTTGACGGGCCCCTGGATCTTATCCCACTTTGGAATGTCCCACCCGATCAAGTCTCCCTTTACATGAACGCCTGCGACGCGATGGCGATGACCTCGCTAATTGAAGGATCTCCCAACGTGGTAAAGGAAGGGCTTGCCTGCGATTTGCCAATCGTGGGTGTCCCCGTTGGAGATGTGCACCAACAGTTGCTGGATGTCCCCGGCTGTCAATGTGGCGAGCGCGATGCCAACCAATTTGGCCACTCCCTCGCCGAAGTCCTCAAGACGGGCCGCAGGTCGGAGGGGCGACGAGCGATTTTTGACCGGGGTCTCGACCTAGAATCTGTCGCCAAAAAAATCCTCAATCTGTATCAGCGGGTCCTCACGCAGCCTATCCATCTAAATCACAACGCTAATTAGTTAATATTATGTGCGGCATCGCCGGCTTTTATAGAACTTCCCCAAGCGAGGATCCTGACCACATTCTCAGCGGAATGTTGACGGCAATTTTCCATCGTGGGCCCGATGAAGAAGGACGGCTTCATGACGGTGAGCTGTCCATGGGCATGCGTCGTCTGAGCATTATTGCGTTATCTGACGGCAGCCAACCGATTAGCAATGAAACTGGCCGCTACACGGTAGTTTTCAATGGAGAGATCTACAATTATCGTGAGCTACGCAAGGAATTATTACAGCGCGGACACCAGCTTAAAACAGAGAGCGATACGGAGGTCATCGTACATCTGTATGAGGAATTGGGCGCGGCTGCCTTGGAACGCCTGCGAGGAATGTTTGCCTTTGCAATTTGGGACCGCGAAAAGCGAGAGTTGTTTATCGCCAGGGATCGCTTAGGCGTCAAGCCTTTGTATTATTCCCAGACGGGCGAGACGTTTGTGTTTGGCTCAGAGATCAAAGCGATACTGGCCCATCCACGCGTCACCGCGGCGATGAATCTAACGGGACTCAGCCAATATCTTTCACTTAAATACGTCCCCGCACCGCAAACTCTATTTGAAAACATCCACTCCCTACCGCCCGGTCATTATATCAAATTAACCGCCAGCGGCTCCGAGATCAATCGGTACTGGGACCTCAGCTATCCCGCGTCAGTATCTCAAGCCGGGCCTCCGCAATTTTCTGAAGAAGAATACACCAACCTGCTGCTGGAGAAACTACGCGATGCGGTGCGGATACGCCTGAGAAGCGATGTGCCCTTCGGGGCCTTTCTCAGCGGAGGACTGGACTCCAGCATAATTGTCGCTTTGATGGCCGAGATGTTAGATGAGCCTGTAAATACCTTCTCCGTTGGTTTCGGCGGAGATGGTCTCGCCGACGAACTACCCTACGCGCAACAGGTTGCCGACCGCTTTGGTTGCCATCACCATACTTTAAAAATCACCGCTGCAGACTTTCTTAAACATGCGGAGGACGTTATCTGGCACCTTGACCAGCCGATTGCTGACCAAGCGACCGTGGCCACTCACATGGTCGCAAAATTGGCTCGCAAGCATGTGAAAATGGTGCTCACCGGAGAAGGTGGTGATGAGTTATTTGCCGGATACGCGAGATATGCTGGAGAACAATTCTCCCGCTATTTCTCCCAACTGCCGGCACCACTTGGCAACATGATCAGGGCTGCCACCGGTCAACTACCCGGTTTAAGACGCGCGAAGATTGCCATTGGCGCCCTAACGCGAAAGGATGAGGCCACGCGTTTCGCCAATTGGTTTCCAATGTTCTCTGATGACGCCAAACAAACCTTGCTTGACAATCAGAGCCTAGCGTTACAAGCCGGGGCGACAGATTTATTCGCCAGCCATTTAGAGCGCTGCCAAGCAAAGACTCCGCTAAATCGCATGCTGTATGTCGACAGCAAACTATGGCTGCCTGATTATTTGCTTTTACGCGGCGACAAGTTGACAATGGCGAACTCTCTTGAGGCGAGGGTCCCACTCCTGGATCATCATCTGGTTGAGTTTGCCGCGAGGGTGCCGGAGCAATACAAGTTGCGGGGGAGGACGCGCAAGTATCTGCTAAAACAAGTCGCCCGTAAACTCTTACCCGTAGAGATCATCGATCGAAAAAAGCAGGGATTTCCCATTCCGATCGAGCACTGGCTTCGCAAGGAGGCAAATCCACTCATGCGAGACCTTCTTTGCTCATCGCAATTCCACCAGCGAGGATTATTTAATAAAGCATTTGTGGAACGGCTTATGCGTGAGCACGAGACGGGCTTTCAAGATCATGCCACGGAACTTTGGGGACTAATGAGTGTTGAAATATGGTCAAGGCGATTCATTGACTAGATCGTTACTACGAATCTAATCAGTTTAAAGAGTACCATCGCCAGGCAATCAACACTCCCTCTGGTCCTCGAATGACATCCATTTTCCGAATTCAACAAGCTTCGCAATTAACAAACTGGGATCAATTTGTCGCGTCGACCCCAAATGGTCACATTTTTCACACCACCGCCATGCAGCGTGCCTTTGGCCGAACCCCTCGGCATCAGGTTCACGCTCATGGCGCGGTCGACCAAGCGGGCGAAATTCGAGCGGTTTTGGTCTCGGTGCGCATCAACACTTTGAAATATTTTGACACGTCATTATCAGCTAGAGCGATACTATACGCGGAGCCAATTTCCGACGGCACGGAAGCCGGCAGGCAGGCGATAAGCGAGTTGCTAGCGAACCACGATCGCTGGATGCGGCGCCGCACGCTGTTCGCCGAACTTCGCCCCATTCATAGTTGCCAGGATCTGGATGACAGCCTACAAGCAGGTGGCTACCAACGGCTGGGGTATTTAAATTACGAACTCGATTTAAATCATTCAACAGACTTTTTATTCAAGGGCCTCGAGGCCAAATGTCGCAATGGTATTCGCTCAAGTGAACGGCGGGGAGTAATCGTCCGGGAGGTTCAACCGCTAGACCAACTCGAACATAGCTATCAGCTTTTCCGGTCTAGCTACGCACATGCAAAGGTCCCTCTTGTCACGATCGATTTATTTCGGGCGGCTATCGAAACGCTACCGGCGGAACAAATACGAATGTTTATTGCCGAATATCAAGGGAATTTAGTTGCCAGCGGACTCTTTTTGTATTTCGGTCAACAAGTCACTTACTGGTACGCAGGTGCCTTAAGAATTTCAGGCATAGCGGCGATGTCTAGTATATTATGGGAGGTAATCCGCGATGCTTCAGAGGGCGGATTTCAGGTATTTGACTTTGGCGGAGCGGGTTGGGAAGGTGAAAGCTATGGCCCGGGCCGATTCAAGTCTCAATTCGGTGCGAGAATGACAAATTACGGTCGCTACCGGAAAATCTATGCCCCGCGAAAGATGCGGTACGCGGAAACGGCCTACGCGAGGCTGCGAGGCATGCTGTCGCCACGAGTAGTAGAGAGCGCATCGACGGCCAAACGACCCAAGTGAATTGGAACACGACAAGTGACCCCGCAATTGACCGGCACGAGATTATCGGCAGCCACGACGCATAATCGCATTCTGATGATTCTCGAGAACGAGAGTTATCCGGACGATACACGTGTATACTTGGAAGCAACTGGTCTTCAGCGCGCTGGATTTCGCGTCACAGTTATCTGCCCCGCTGGAAATTCCAGCAAACGCTTCGATGAATTGGAGGGCGTGAAAGTCTACCGTTACCCGAAGCCGCTGGAATTTCCGGGAGTGATCGGCTACGTGCTCGAGTTTGGCTACAGCATGCTGGTTGCGTTCGCGCTCGCCTCTTGGATACTCGTCCGCCATGGGTTTGACGCAATCCACGTCCACTGTCCGCCCGACATGAATGCGCTGGTCGCGTTACCCTTCAAGTTGGTCGGCAAGAAGTTCGTCGTCGACCTACACGACCTATCACCTGAATTGTACCAAGCCCAGAACCAAGGCGATGGAAACGCTCTGATCAATCGGCTGTTGCATGGTTTTGAGCGACTTGCCTGTAAGACGGCTACTGCGCTTATCTCCACGAACAGTACCCAGCGAGACGTGCAGATTGAGCGGGGCGGAGCCCCACCCGAACGATGCTTTGTTGTTCGCAATGGCCCCCATGAAATGTTTCAGCCTGACATTGCTCCGATGCCAGGAATTCGCCCTCCCGGCAACATCGTGATCGGCTACGTCGGCGTGATCGGTATCCAGGATGGGGTGGAAAAATTCGTGGAAGTACTGGCCGAGTTAAGGAAGAGTCGCCCAGAGATCAAAGGGGTGGTCGTTGGCTCCGGACCGGCGATTTCCTCGTTGCACCAATTGGCGGATGAGTTAGGCGTAACTGACTCGATTCAATTCACGGGATTTGTTGATTTCACGGAGGTACCTCGCTACATCGCGGCTTTCGACGTTTGCGTGACGCCCGATCCTAGCAATCCCTACAACGATAGCTGCACGACGATTAAAACGATGGAATATATGGCGATGAAACGCCCCACCGTGGCGTTCGATACAAAGGAAAATCGGATCACCGCCGGCCGGGCGGCGCTCTACGCCAGTGACAATAACGCACCGGAGATGGCAGGTTTAATTAAGCAAATCATCGACGATCCCCAACTATCTTCAGAAATGGGACAATTCGGGCGGGAAAAAATTGAAAATAGCCTTGCTTGGTCACACCAAGAACATATTTTGGTTAGCCTATATGTGAGCTTATTGGGTGGTAAGCAAGAGCAATCTACCACCCCTGATCCTTCTGAAACTCAAACTCCTCAGTCGACCAGCCACTCCGATGTTGTCGCCAGTACAAACTCCCGCTGAAACAGAAAATTCCTCCCACCAAATCGATGTCGTTGATAAGATCTCCGCAACGGATTTCCTTCACCATTACATTCGGAAAAATCGCCCACTATTAATGCGTCAGATGATGTCGGAATGGGGCGCGCGACGACGCTGGAGTCTTGAGTTCTTTCATCAAATGGCTTCCGACCAGCAGGTATTGCTAGAGGAAGGCAATGTCATGCAGGGCGAAACAGGTTTTCGCTCACAGAGCTTCAAGGATTTTGTCGGCCAACTGATGCAATCTAAGGCAGGGGACGGCAAGACTGCTTACCTGTCTGTATTTCGGCTCTTTGATGAATTCCCCGAGTTAAGGAAGGATGTTGATTTTACGCTCCTTGATCAGCACAAAATAAAGTCCTCCACGGTCGGCTGGATCGGCCCCGCTGGTACTGTGACCGGCTTTCACATCGATTGGGGTGATAATATCCTGGCACAGATTGCGGGGCGCAAATTACTGCACCTCGTCGCGCCGGCGGAATCGGCCAACATGTATCCGAGCAAAAAGTTTGACCAAGGCACGACGATCAGTCAGGTCGATCTGGAGAACTACGACGCTGAGAGGTTTCCCAAATTTTCCGAGGCCGAGAAACATCGCATTGTGTTACAGCCGGGGGAAATGATTTTTATTCCACGAGGTTGGTGGCACCACGTACGATCACTAGATGTTTCCATATCGGTCAGCAACATTGGCTACGATCTCCGCGGCATTTTGTTGGATGCGATCCCCCATCGTCTGAAACAAAAATTACACAATGCGGGTTTGTGGAAATGCGATTGCACCTGCCACGTGATTCGCGACGGAAAATGGTGTCGCAAATGAGCCCGGGTGAGTTTCGCATCATCTCACCTGTGGATGATCCGGTGCGGTGGGATCAATTTGTCAACGACCACCCCAAAGGAACCGTTTTTCATTTGAGCTCGATGCTACGATCTTTTGATGAAACGCCAAAGCATGAGAATCTGGCTTGCGCCGCAGTCGATGAGAGAGGCGAGGTACTCGCCTTACACCCTGCGGTAAAAGTATCGACGTTAGAGGGTATGGCCAGTCGCGTTGCTTCGCGTTCGATCTGCTACGCAGAACCTTTATGCGCGGCAGACACTCGCGGCCGCTCCGCGTTAAAAACGCTGATTCAACGACACGATAGCCAAATGCGTTATCGGACTCTATTTGCGGAAGTTCGCGCTATCAGCGCGCCCTGCCTGGAACAAGAACCTTTGCAGAAATGCAACTACGAATTTCGGGACTACCTAAACTACATTGTCGACACGAATGTTGATGCCGATACGCTCTGGCGAAAGCTCAGCAAATCGGCCCGCAACAGCATCTCCAAGACGAAACGTAGAGACGTTAGAATTTCCCTGCTGGAATCGCAACCCGGTATTGAGAGGATTTATCCGCTGATCGTCGCCAGTTATGCGCGGTCAAGAGTCCCCTTGGCCTCCATTGAGCTATTCCATTCCGTATTGAGGAATCTTCCTCCCGAGATGATTCAAATTCGCGTAGCAACCCTTGGGAACGAGGACATTGCCGGCGGAATAGGGTTAATCTATCGCGGGCGTTTTTTTGCCTGGTATGGTGGCAGCTTGCGTCCCCGCGGTGTTTTCCCCTTTGATTTGCTAACTTGGGATGAACTCCAATGGTGTGCGGAAAATGACATCCAGCTCTACGATTTTGGGGGAGCCGGCTGGCCAGATGAAGCTTACGGTCCGCGTGACTTTAAGAGTAAGTTTGGCGGTCAACTCGTTCATTTTGGCCGCTACACAAATCAGTACTCGAAGATCCGCATGGCGATCGCGAACACGGCGTTTGAAGCGGTGCGGGGAATTTTAGCACGATGACACTTGCCCCCAGTGATCCACCAGTTGGCCACCTGGAGACACAGTTTCTCTTCGACGGCGATTTCGCGTCCTCTCTCAGCCAATGGCTGGGTGAAGATATGGAAGGGGCTCAACTATCCAAGCAATTCCAACTCTTCTATCACGTTCGCTCCTATCTGCCAATTTTCGCGCGTCAACTTTTACAGCGAGTACGGAACCGTCGCGTCAGTCCGGTCGGGGACTGGTATCTGCCGCCGGGACTGCTTGCACATTTGGCTGGACGGCCCAATTTAACCCACCCGGTTTGGCCGAATGCTGCACCTTTTTCGTTGGTACTGACCCATGATGTTGAAACGAAAGAGGGCGTGGAAAAAATAGACCGCTTGGCAGCAATCGAGGAGGCGTTGGGTTTTCGTTCCTGCTGGAATATCGTTCCCTACAAATACAAGACTGACGCGGGCTTGATACGGTCACTTCGCGAGCGGGGCCACGAAATTGGCATTCATGGATACAACCATGATGGCAAATTATTTTTGAACAAAAAGACTTTCGATGCTCGGGTCCCTTTGATTAATCAAGCCATCGAAGAATTGGGAACCGTCGGATTTCGCACCCCAATGGTGCATCGCAATCTCTCTTGGCTTCAGCAGTTGAATATCAAGTACGACTCGTCCTGCTTCGATATCGATCCCTTTCAAGCGATGCCCGGTGGCGTACAGAGTTGGTGGCCATTTCGAGTTGGCAAGTTTATTGAACTGCCCTACACGCTGCCCCAGGACCATACGCTGTTGGTAACACTCGGTGAATCGACAGATCGAATTTGGCAGCTAAAGCTCGAAGAGATTCGTCGTTTTGGGGGCATGGCTCTAGTTTTGACCCATCCCGATTATCTAGACTCGCCAGAACGGCTAGGAATTTATCGCGGCTTTCTTGAATCAATTCAAAACGAGCACACCCCGTGGCACGCGTTACCAAGCGAAATGGCGAAATGGGCGGCAAACCGTCTCGGCCCCGTCACTTCTGCAGTCGACTAGCCACCAGGACCTGCTGTACGTTCTGCGATTAAGCGGTCGGCTTCACGGTCGAGCCCAAGAATTCTCAGTATCAAGGGGGCCACGTCGATTGTGCGCGGATTTTTGGGAATCTGTATTTTAGCAGGAACCCCACTGGTCAGCAGGACTGATTCTGAGTCATCGCGATTTAGCGCTCCGTGCGAGCCACCACCATGCACCGACGTTTCGACGACTTTGAATTCAAAACCGACGCGGGCAGTCACCCAAATATCATCGGAAAGATGTGAAAAACTGGTCATAATTCGTTCCAGAGCGTTCGGATACTCGTGATAGACAATCTTGCCTCCTATCACCGCAGCATCGATGCAACTGAGATCCCCGTCGAGATCCCAATGATTCCCATACTCATCCGATAACGCGGAAAGCGAATCATTAGCCGCCAATGAGAAACGCAGCCGCCCCCGATCACGCGTTAAAACTTGAAAGGTGTCTTTCTGAGCAACCACAACACTGCTTGCCAGCGCGGTGGCACCCCACACGCCATCACGATAAATAACTTGATCAATTTTCTGCTCTGAAAGCAATTGCTCTACCACTCGATCTCTGAGCTCGCATGTTCGAGGCTTGAGGTAAACATGACAGGCTCGCATGTTCGGGCAGATAACCAACTCATCCGAAATCTGAGGATGCTTGCCTGGGGTCGCGAGCTTGAAGTCGGCCAGTAAGCGACACATATCGATGGCGATCTGATCAACATTCGGCACCATGTTGCTCTGAGCGTGATCACCTAGCACCAACAGCGAAAATTCCTGCAAGAATCGATCCAAGCCGCCTCGTTTGTCAATAAATTGACTGAGCTGTGAATCGACGCAGCGGAGGGTTGACTCGGCGACTTGTGGAGATTCTTCGTGGCTGACAAAATCGTTATTTGGAAAGTAGGCCACGGTAAGATCCGGAAAGGGCTCCGCATCCGCTAAGCAGAGCAAATACTCCCCAGTCGTTTCATCATGAAAGCCAAAACGTCGTTTTACACCACCTGTTGCTCGCAATTTGTGATCGGAGCCAGGTAACCGTGAAGCAGCAAAATCTGCGAGAGCCAAAATTCGTGGCCCCTCAACCGTGTCGACGCGATTAATGCCAGGCAACACCCTCAAGATCGGCGGGGGATTCACCTGATGGGTGTGATCTCCTCGAAACCACATGTAATTAATTACGGCCGCGGTGAGGCCACCACGTTCCACCCATTGATAGATTGTATCCGCATGGAGTCGGTGGAGATTTAGTTCAACCAGAAATTCATGAAAAAATTGATTGATGCCTTTATTTGCCACCACCCAAAAATCATCACCATAGTAGGCTACCTTCTCTTCCCGCCGATCATACCAGAATCCACCCGCGATAAAGTGATCGACCGGATAGACTCCAGTGGCGATCGCCGCGGTTGCAGCTGGAGTGATCGAGGGAAATATGGAAGTACATCGCTCCCGCAAGACACCACGCTCGGCGAGCCGTTGCAAGCAAGGCAGATGCCCTGCCTTCATCGCGGGCAATACGACGCGCGCCGCCAGGGCGTCAATCACAACGAGCAAAACTTTTTTCATGTATTTTCTATCGGCAGGCATAAGCCCCAAAGCGGCTGTTAGAATACCGATATTGGCAAAAGCAACAGCCGGGGATGACGTTGAAATGCTAACGAACGGCAAGATGCTTGATGACTGTGGCCACTAGTTTGGGACCATCAATGGGTTTTGGCAAATAATCGTCACACCCAATCTTAATACAAGCTTCGCGTTCGCCCTCCATGGCATCCGCAGTCAGGGCGATGATCGGCATGGTAAACTTGAGTCGTCTCAGTTCGGCAATGGCCTCTTGTCCATTCATGACTGGCATCTGCATATCCATCAGCACGATTGCAAACTGGTCTTGCTGCTCGACGGCTTCGACAGCCAAATCGACAGCTTGTCGACCGTCCTCGGCGATTGTGACGCGGGCGCCGTTTTTCTCCAAGAAATACCTGGCGACTCGCCAGATATCTCGGCGGTCGTCCGCTAAGAGAATTCGGGCGTTGATGGGGGACTGTGCTGGTTGCTGATGCTCAGCTGGCCTTGCGTGGGCGTGCAAGTGCTGAGAGGCGTCGACGAGGTCCGCGATTTCACTATCGTCGAGCCCTAACGCCAACGTGAACTGACTTCCCTGATTAAGTTTACTGGCGACACGAATGTGACCGCCGAGTCGATTGGCGAGACGTTTGCTTATGTTTAGCCCCAGTCCGGTACCACCCATTTGTTGGCGGCGTGCTCGATAGCCACGCTCGAAGGGTCGGAACAGACGCTGCAATTCCATTTCCGTCATGCCGATCCCGGTGTCGCGGACCTCGAATTCAAGTTCAGCACCACGAACGTCATCGTAGCGAAGGCGGATCAAGACGGTAACGCTCCCTACGGAGGTGAACTTAAGAGCGTTACTGATCAGGTTTACCAAAATCTGCCGAATCCGAATCGCGTCGGAGTATATCAACTTTGGAACGAGTGTATCGAAGGAAAAAGTCAGCGGAATTCCCTCCTCGACGGCGCGGATACTCATCAGTGACTCGACGTCCCGAACCAGCGAAAGCAGATCGACGGGATCGTGACCGATTTCAAGTTTGCCGACCTCGATTTTTGAAAGATCAAGAATGTCATTCAGTAGAGCCAGTAGGTATTCGCCATTCTTCTTAATCGTGCGTAATTTCTCCCGCTGATTTTCGCTATCGAGTTCGGCGTTCAACAAATCTGCGAACCCCAAAACCGCCGTTAAAGGAGTTCGCAACTCGTGGCTCATACTTGCCAGGAACTCACTTTTTGCATGATTCGCTTGTTGAGCCTCCTGTTTTGCCGCCTCAAGCTTTTCTTGAGCGTGTCGTTCCCGAGTGATATCACGATTAATCTCTAGGATTCGCGCCGTGCCGCCCGGGCCCCGCAGCAGTTGGTGCCGACTGGAAACGATGATTGATTGGCCGGATTTCGTTTTTTGCCTGAGGGTACCAGTCCATTGCCCTGCAGAGGCGAGTTCATTTTGAACCTCATCCCAGGAGAGGCTGTGCTGTGTTTGCAACAACGCGTGCACATCGCGTCCCTCGACCTCTGCAGCTTGATAGCCATACAGATCCTTAGCGCCGGTATTCCAGGAACGAATTCCGTCGACGGGACGCCAAACGATGATTGCATCGTAGGCCGCGTCGACAATCCGTCCCATTTGCTCAAGCTGAGAGCGGTGCTCTTCACGTTCGGAAACATCACGAATACAGAGGAACAAGTAGTGCTCACCCTCAAATTTTAGCATACTGGGACTGATTTCAACTGGCAGCAGGTTGCCATCCTGGCACACCAAATCAATTTGGAAGGGATATTTTCGATTTGTCTCTGAATTGGAATCAACCAACCTGCGAAACAACTCCACCGCAGATGACTCAATCAGTCTTTCCAGTGATAACTCGTCCAGCTCGCTACGCTGATAGCGGAGCATTTCCGCCAGTGCCGAGTTCGCGTAAGAGATTTTGAAACTCTTATCGATCAAGGCAAAACCATCAGTCGCTGATTCCGCCATGAACTGAGCGCGCTGCAGTCTCCGCTGAGCCTCACGCAAGGAACTGATGTTAATCAAGGCGATAACAACCCCTTCAATACCAATACTGGATTTGTAAACACTCAGCCTAAGCAGGAGGATTTCACCAGATCGGTCGCAAGCTTCGATTTCTTTTGGCACTCGAGAACCCAACACCTCCCGCAAATCGTTGATCAGATCAGGATAATGGACCTCCTGTGAAAAACTAGCAATGTGTCGACCAATATCACGTTCCAGCAATTGAAATACACGAGCAGTTTCAGGAGTAAATCTGCGGATTGTCAAATCGCTGTCTAAAAAGATCACACCGACTTTTGTTGCTGCAAGTAGATTATCCATGTCGTCGTTGGCTTGAGTCAGCTCCTCGACGCGTCGTTGATGTTCACCGTTTACCGTGTAGAGCTCCTCATTGACGCTATGCAGCTCTTCATTTGTGCTTTGCAGTTCCTCATTAGAAGCCACCAATTCCTCATTAGCGGCCTGAAGTTCCTCATGGGAAGTTTCCATCTCCTCGACCGTGGCCTGCAAGTTTTCTCGCATTGATTGCAACTCCCCCTCCAGCACGCTGACTGCGGAGGATGAATCGAGCGCAGTTATCTGATCGCCTGACGTCATCAGAGGAAGCTCGGATGCGTTGGGCACAGTGATTTCATCACCGTCCGCCCGTGGAAAGCTGATTTCTTGCTCGGGCTGCAGCAGCACCAACAGCTGACCTTCCTTAGTGTTGGAGTCAACAAAGGGTTCCACCACCAGGGTCAACAGTTCGTCTCCGCCGGAGTTTCGATAATGCACACGTCGATACTTCACCACCCCCCCCTCCCTTTGGGCGTGAAGCAGGGCGGCGTGCAAGGTGGGGCGAAGACTGGGAACCACTACGTCGATTAACTTGGAAATCATCCTGCCTTGGGGAAATCGCAAGAATCTGGCTGCGTTGCCAAAAATACGAAGAATTTCAAACTCTTGATTCAGCAAAACTCCGGGAGGCATGTACCTGCTTAGCAGTTGATCATACGTGGACAGCAGGGCAAGCTCAGGCTTGGCATGATCGGGGATGGCCGGTGCGTGAGGAGGATTGCCTGCGCTGTTGGCTGAGAAAACAGCGGACGTCTCGAGCCGATGGCGAATCTCACGGATTTTTCGATAGATTCGCCAGCGACGATCGACCGGTTCAAACTCGGCGACTTCTCCAGGAGTCTCGCTGGGGCCGAGAAAGAGAAAACCCCGCGGAGCGAGCGCGAAGTTAAACATTCTCAGCGACTTGTGTTGTGCAGCGGGGCGTAGATAGATTAGCAGATTTCGGCAAGAGATCAGTTCTAGCTGAGTAAATGGCGCATCGCGAATAAGGTTATGAGGTGCGAATACGATCATCTGGCGGAGTGCTTTGGAAACCTGAAACTCATCCCCTTGTGGTCGGAAATAACGTTCTCTCTGCTCGGCCGTGATCCCAGCGATGTGTTCCTCAGCGTAGATTCCTCGTGAGGCAATCCGGAGGGACTCGCGATGGGCATCGGTGGCAAATAGTTTAAGTTCCGCGGGTACTTGCTGACGGCGAATCTCCTCGTCGAATAACATGGCGAGGGAATAGGCTTCCTCACCCGTGGCGCAGCCGACCACCCAAACTCGAATGATACCATTGCGATGGTTGCGAACAACTCGGGGAATCACCTCCCTCGCGAGTTGCTCAAAAGCTTCATGGTCACGAAAAAAACGCGTGACATTGATCAGCAAATCTTGATAAAGTCTGTTCAGTTCGTTGCTGTCTTGCTCAATGTTATCGACGTAGGCCTCCGTCGTATCGATCCCCAGCAACGCTTGCCGTCGGCTGATGCGGCGTTGAATCGTGCCTGTCTTATAGCAGGAAAAATCAACGCCAAATGCTTCTTTGAGTAACCGGAAAGCCCTTTGGCTAGCTGGCATTTTGGGTGTTTTCGCGGTCCCTTGCTCGGTCCCTTGCTCGGCCCCTTGCTCGGCCCCTTGCTCGGCCCCTTGCTCGGCCCCTTGCTCGGCCCCTTGCTCGGCCCCTTGCTCGGCGGAATCGAGTTGCAAGTCATTCTTGAGGTAGCGAACCAGCGCCTGCGAGATCTCCGCCGGCGGCAAGCACAAAGAGACTGTGCCGGTCGCCTCGGCGTTCTGAGGCATTCCTACGAACTGAGCGCTCGCTTGATCTTGAATCATCACCAGACCTCCGTAGGCGTGCACCGCCTGCACACCTTGAGTTCCATCGCTGCCAGTTCCGGACAAGACCACGGCAATTGCGCGACGGCCAAGATCACGAGCAAGGGAATTGAAGAATCGATCAATCGGCCGCACTGGCCCCTCGCTGGCACGCGGTGAAAGCGATAGCAAACCATTTTGGATCTCCATTTCCATTTTTGGGGGAATTAAATAGATATGATTTATCTTGAGCAACATGCCATGCTCGGCAACGGCAATAGGCAGTTGGGAATGCCTCGCCAAAATCTCCTTCATGTGGCTGTCGAAATCGGGCGATAGATGCTGAATGACGACAAACGCGGCCGCCGGCTGTGGCGGTAACGCTTGAAAAAAACATTCGAGTGCTCCTAGCCCTCCGGCCGAAGCGCCAATCCCGACGACGGGAAATGCCCGGGCTTCGTTGCCGGAGCCTTGATCGCCAGCCGCAGCAGCACCCTGGACGGACGCATCAACACGCTGTTGACCTGATGGCTGTAGCCGAGCAGACGGAGCGTTAGCTGGGAGCTGGGTGGGACGTTTTGCTTCGCTCATTGGTATTTGGTGCATTCTTGCGCGGTAACCGCCGCGATACCTGCGGCAGAATTTTGTATATCTCAGCGGCCCCAGTTGTTTGGTCGATGATCGCGCATCTGCCGCAGAATAGTTGCTGGCCCCGTAGCTTTTCACACTTGCTCGTCGGTCTCTCTAACCAATTAACGGCTTAATCGTTGCAAAAAAGTTGGCCCGCCCAAAGTCAATTACCAACCAACTTGCGAAACCTTGCAAGCTCGCTCAGCCTGCAAACTTCGTACCACCAGCGAAAACCGTTCTTTCAGCTGGCTGCTCAATCAGGGCACAAATAGTGCTTGTTTGGTCGCCATGCTAGCGGCGGTACCGACCGGGTGGGTGTCGCCTACTCAAGAAAGTGGCAATGAAATCACGCGACGGAGAATGCGGATGACCGCCGCGATGAAATTCCTCCACTGATCCGGCTCTTTCTCAATCGTGCCAAAAAGAAACTCGGCCGCGAGGAATTCGAGGGCATCGCATCCGATGCTTTGAAGATGTTGCCCCTCTACGACTGGCCAGGCAACGGACGACAGTTACAAGCTGTCGTGCACAGAATGGTAATCAATGCATTTTCAACAGTCATTGCTCCGGAAAACCTTTCCAGAGAGATCCACAAGAGCTTTGCGCATCCCCCACACCGACAGCACATCGCAAGCTGCCGAGATACTTGGTATCACACGAGGAAAAGTCCGCGATCGGATCGCCTCCTACGGTTTATCCGTAAAACATTAGCATCACTGGCCCTTGGTTACTGGCATGGCAACGCCCAATGATTCTCGCACAGCTCCGTTTACATTTACGTCGGCGCTAAAACGACTTGGTGGAGATCGGCCATTTCCTTTTCATCAGCCATTTCCTTGCCCACCGCGGTAACTGGCCAACAGCTCGCGATCCGAATAGGGAGTGTCACTCTTGCTTCCCAAGAAGTAAAAGGCCGATGCTGCGTCGTTCGCTGACTCACGTCGACAGAGCCAGGGATCAAGACGAGCCAGCCACCACAGGCTGCACCGAGCCGCCGCGGAGACCACCGCGCGAAACCGTGGGTTATCGGAGAAGCTCATGGCAAAGTACCTCAAGCTCCAAGCCAATCCCATCCCCGGCCCGCAAGTAATGCCGGAGTCGAGCTCGGCGAAATTTCTAAATAGTCGGCGGTGACCGAGGCGAGTAAAACGGGTAAAGTCGTATTGGCGTCCATGCACTTGCTGCATAAACGGAGTGTCGGAATAGACCAATCCGTTAGATTTCAAGACGCGATGGATCTCGGCCACGCAACGCTGTGGATCGACGACATGTTCCAACACCGCTTGCACGATCACCCCATCAATGGAGTTATCCGCGAACGGCAAATCGTGAGCATCACAAATCAGCTGGGTCCGCGGGGCCACAGCGGCGTCAGTTTCAATCAACCTAATCTGTGGATCGTCGAGCAGGCATTCCATACCGCTTCCGGTCACTCCACCACCAACCACCAACACATTCGCCACGGGCGCCGTCTCCCCGACTGCCACTCGCTCACGACAGTCGGCCAGCAATTGTTGACGAAAGCTCTGATAGACTTGGTCGGCAGCCACGTTGCGCGAAATGTCGGGTAACCAACTGCTAATTTTCTCACGCCAAGCGCTGACGGGGCGGAAGAAGGTTGGCTCTTGGCGTTGGAAAGTCTCCAGATCAAAAACACTCTTCTCGGGATCGACCAGAATCGGCACGCCGCGGCTGAGTGGATAATGAAATTCACAATCGGCTGACTGGCAGACAAACAGATTGTCCATGAACTCCAATGACTCCGCACAGCGTGGGCAACGCAACAGTCCCCATATTTCAGCGGGCAGTCGCAGTGCCGGCTGCCCTTCGTTGCCAACCTTACCAACAACGCCGCCCGTTCCAGTCGCGGACTGCTGGGAGGGGAGGTGCAGCGGAAAGGTCGGTTCCGCTGGCGAAAGCAGAGTATCGGAGGGAAGTGTTTGCAACGGTGTAACCTTCAACGGGAGCACAAACTAAAACCCCACCTAAAATCGTTGCGGCTCAACCACTGTTGTTGAAACACGTTTTTGTACGGTTTTCAGATAGGCGTTAGGATAGGCACTAATACGAAACTCTTGGCCGTGAATAGCCGAGAGGCAAACAAACCAACGGAGCGGAGCAGATGAGCCCGATTCGCACCGATAGCCTGGGTGGTTTGCAGCGATTTCAACGATTAACCTAGCCCCGTAGATGGCCGCCCCAGCCAAACGTCTCGGCTACATGCCGATTAAAAGTCGAGTACACTCAAACTTGTCACCTTGATTCCTCGATAACAATCCAGAGCACGATGAACAAACACCTTTGCTTGGCACTGGGCATCAGTATGTGCTGGTTACTAACCACCAGCAGCCAAAGCTTTGCCGCCGACCGCCCCAATATTTTAATCATCTTCACCGACGACCAGGGTTACGGCGACGTTTCGACTTACCATCCCAGTGACGTGCAAACGCCTCATCTCGATGCTTTGGCGGAGCAGGGGATGTTGTTCAAAAATATGCGCTCGAATTGCACCGTTTGCTCCCCCTCACGAGCCGCGCTGCTGACAGGATATTATCCCGATCGCGTCGGCGTCCCGGGGGTCATTCGCACGCAAGCCGAAAACTCATGGGGTTACCTTAGCCCCCACGTGCCGACGTTAGCCAATGTGCTCGGGGCAGCAGGATATCGCACGGCGATCATTGGCAAATGGCACCTCGGCTTGGAATCGCCCAACACGCCCAACGAGCGAGGATTCGAGTTTTTCCACGGGTTTCTTGGCGACATGATGGACAGCTACCTGACCCATCGTCGCCACGATAACAACTATATGCGACTCAACCAAAATGTTATCGATCCCCCTGGGCATGCGACGGATTTGTTTGCCGATTGGGCCAGCGATTATCTGCGTGAGCGATCTCAACAACCGAAGCAACCTTTCTTTCTCTACCTCGCTTTCAATGCACCCCATTTCCCGATTGAACCTCCCGCGGAGTGGCTGGCAAAGGTGCGTCAGCGAGCACCACAGCTTTCCGCCGCCCGCGCCAAGAATGTCGCTTTTGTGGAACACCTCGACGACCGAATTGGTCAAGTGCTCAGCACCTTGGAAGCGACAGGTTTAGCCGAAAACACGCTCGTCGCTTTCACCGCTGATAACGGTGGGTCGCTGGCACATGCGCAAAACAACGATCCTTGGCGAGATGGTAAACAGAGTCATTATGACGGCGGGATTCGCGTCCCCTTTATGATTCGTTGGCCAGGGGTGGTGCCCGCGGGAGCCGTGAGTGACTACAACGGTCAAGTATTTGATCTGTTTCCCACCGCGGTGGAATTGGCGGGGGCTAAACTTCCCACGGATCTAGACGCGGTCAGCCTGCTGCCGTTGTTGCATGGTGAGCAGATGCCCGCTGATCGAGAGTTGTATTTTGTGCGACGCGAGGGTGGCCGACGTTATGGCGGAAAGAGTTATGAGGCAATTATCCGGGGCCCTTGGAAGTTGATGAGAAACTCACCCTATGAGCCACTCCAGCTTTACAATTTACAGCAAGACCCAGGAGAAACGACAGATTTGGCAAACGACCAGCGGCAAATCTTCAACCAACTCTCTGATGCCTTGCGCAGGCATACCCAACGAGCGGGCGGAATACCATGGCAACCACTTAAATACTCGGTAGATGCTAACAAACATGGCACCGAATAAGTTATATCAGCCGTTGAGCGCAAACTCACTGTTTCTCGGAACCGGACGTAAACCGGGCCGGCTGATTCCGTTTGGTTGAATGACTTATGCGGAGGTGCTTAGGACTGGGGACGTGGGGCAACTTGGCTGCCATCGGCGACGGCGTCACCGGGATAGACGATGACCTGTTCTCCCGCTTCAACTCCCCGCACGATCTGAGCTTGCAGCCCATTGTTTTCCCCCACTTCGACGGGAACTTGTTTGGCAACCCCGTCTTTAAAGACAAAGACGTGCCATTGACCTCGCCAACGAAACAGCGCGCTGGTGGGAATCTGTAAAACATCATCCGCTTGCCATATAACAATGTTGGCGTCGATGCGGAAGTTATCCCCCAACGGCAATCTTTGCTCGACTGGATCGAGAATATCAATAATGACGTTCACACGTTGTTCTTCCACGCCAAGCGCCGACACTTTCGTAAAGCCAGATGGCTCAACACGCCTGACTCGCCCCCGCAAGCGTTGTTCACGCCCCCAATTGTCAAACGAGACGGGGGAATTGGGTTTGATCTGCACGGCATCTTGGGAGAGCGCATCGACGACCACTTCCAGGTCTGTGGGATCGCCCAACTCCATCAATGGGGCACCGGCAGCCAGCACTGCGCTGCTCTCCTGATAGAGACGCAAAATACGCCCCGTAATGGGAGCCAAAATGGGCAGCTCCATATCGACCACCGTTGCGGAATCCCCTGCTGAAGTATTCCCTGCTGAAGCATTGGGGATTGCTGAATCATCAAGAGTCGCTGCATCGGGCGCATCTTCCGCGGGGTTCTCGGCGGGCGTTTGCGGGGGTGTCGGATCGAGCGATTCCGAATTCGCGGTCAACAGTAAGGCGGCACGTTGTAGTTGCAGTTCATACTGTGCGATATCGACGTTAAAGTCGGCCACGCGGACTTCTTCCAAGCGAGCGCGATATTGATATTCGGCCTGCTCCAGTTCCGAGGCGCCGGCCGCGCGTTGTTCGGATAAGCGTCGCAACCTGCCGACTTCACGCTCGGCAAAATCAAGCGCAGATTCCGTGCGAGCTAATTCTGCCTGGGCAGCGGCGAGGCGTTTTTCCGCGGCGCTAACCCGCGCGCGAGCCTGGGCTACCGCTCGCGGGTCGAGCAGATCTGGGTGGGTTGGCTGCATCCTGGCCAGCACGGTGTCCCCGGCAACAACATTATCCCCCACATCGAAGGTCACTCTGAGGAGACGACCTGCCAAAGGCGTGGAGACAACGTAACGTTCACGAATCCGCGTGATGCCATCGTCGGCGACGGTCACCTGCAAAGGTCCACGCGTCACAGTCGCGAGATCAACCAGCAGTGGTTGCGGCAGCAGTGCATAAATCAAGGCGCCCGTCGTGAGCATGGCGACGACTGCCCAAAACAGTTTTCGCCAGCCAACGCGGGGCAAGGAGATCATCAACAACATTTCGCAAACCTTACAGAATGGACTCAGCGACTTTTCAAGACTTCTACCAAGTCGAGGCGATCGAGTCGGCGGCGCACCAACAACCCACTGGCTAATGACGCTAGCATCGTAACCACTGCGGACATAGCAAAACTCGATCTTTCCAAAACAAGCGGTATCCGGAAATTATCAGATTCGAAACCAGCCACCATGGCCCAACAAAAAGCGTATCCCAGCAACCATCCCAAGGGGATCGCGGCAATGGTCAACACGGCTAATTCACCGAGCAGGAGAATGGATATCTCAGTCCGCGTAAAGCCAATCACGCGCATCGTGGCCAATTCACGCGCCCGTTCATCGAGCGAGATACGAGCCGTGTTGTAGACGACACCGACGGCGATAACGCTGGCAAAAAATATCGTAAACGATTGCATTTTCAAAGTGTTCTCGGCAATCGTGTCACGAAACTGATCGATGGCAGAGCGTTTTACGGAAACAGAGGCGACCGCCGGCAAACGCTTCAGTTGCTGATACAGCAAATCAGCCTGACGAGAGTCGACCGCCAGAAAGACGCCGCTGACACGTTGTCCCTCGCCCAACATGCGATACAAGTTTTCCATCCGCATATAAGCGTTGGTTCCGGCGAACTCGGCTACCACCGCACCGACTTTTAGGTCCACTTGCTGCTTCTCACCAGTCAAGACCTGAGCGCGAACCGTGTCACCCGGTTGCACCGCGAGAATCTTTGCCAATTGTTCCGACAGCACCACGCCACCGGGAGGCAAGCGAATTGGGCGGCCTTGATCATTGAGTAGGCGATACAACTCGCGCCGATCCGACAGCCCCAGAATACTGGTGCGGTGGCCGCGATGTTTGAATGTGAGATCGACGGGAACGGCTCGAAACGGCTCCACCGCTTGTACTCCCGGAAGTTTCTCAAAGTCAAAATTGACCGCGGAGGCTTGTTCTTCTTTTAAGACGACTTGCACATCTTGCCGTTGCGCTAGTTCAAATTGAAAGTGAATTAGGTAATCGAGTGCGTCGGGCGCGAACGCGCTCAACAACATCACGCTGACGGCGCAGGCGATACCGATGGTTGCCAACGTCGAGGCGATCGCCCGTCGACTGAGTTGGCGAATGATCATGCGACCGGAGAGCGGCAGCAAAAAGCCGAGGCCCCAACGTTCGATCCACGCGGAACGATAACGGGCCGGGGTAGGGGGCCGCATTGCCTCCGCCGGTTGCAGTTGCAAGACCGACCAAATCGCCCGCACGGTACCAAGCACGGCAGCCAACAGGCTGATCGCGGTAGCGGGCAAGAAGACCATCAAATTAGGTCGATAGATGAATTCCGGAAAACGATAGAACTCGGCGTACAATCGCGCCAACCCGGAACCCATAAAATATCCGCCAACCGTCCCCAGCAAAGCGCCCGCGATGGTCACGGCGAGAGCCGATTTAAGATAGTGCCAAGCAATCTCATAACGGGTGTATCCGAACGCTCGCAGCGCGGCGACCGTCTCGCGCTCCGCCATGATCTTGCGAGTCAAGACGATATTGAGCAGGAAAGCGGCCACGCCGAGAAAAATTACCGGAGCCACAATTCCCGTGGCGCGAAGTTGTTTGATTTCATCATTGAGAAATTTGGCGGAGACTTGATCGGCACGCGCAATTCCACCAACGCCGCCATAGGGCTGCAAGATCGCATCGAGCCGATCAATGACCTCCACTTCACGCGTTCCACGCAATAGTTTTAGGGAGACATCATTAAAGGCTCCCGTCATATCGAGCGCCGCTTCGAGTCCCTCGCGGCCCATCCAGAAGACACCGAAGCGACGGTCGTCGGGCAAGATATCCCCGCCGCGAATCTGGAACACATACTCCGGTGAAATGCCAACCCCGACAATTCGCAGCGTTTGAAAACGGCCATTGATGATGGCGGAGATTTCATCACCGAGTTCAAGCTGGTTTGCCTCGACGAATGATTGCCCGGCTAAGACTTCACCGAAGCGATGCGGTTCGGGCAGCCTTCCGGCGACCACGAACACGCGGTTTAGCACTGGTTGACCGCTGCGGGGCAAAGAAACAAGACGCCCCACCGCCGGCTCCGCGAGACCAGGAACATCAAGCGTCACGTCGGTCACAATGCGATGCTGCACGCGAGACACGCCTGGGATCATTGCCAACTGGCCGGCAACAGGCTGCGGGGCACGGACCAGGGAGGCAAAGACATCGCCGAATTGATAACGATCGTAGTAGGCATCCCGCGTGGATTGGAGAAAACTGAGCACCCCCAGGGCCATCACAAAAACGGCAACTCCCGAAGCGATCACGGTGGCGATCGCAAAATTCTGTGCCTTTGCCGCAACCAGCTCGCGAAAGAGTTTTTTATTTAAGGAGCTGATCACAAACGCGTTTCTCCGATTTGTTGCGGACAAGCTTATTGGCTGACGAGTTACCAGTTAACCAGCAAACGGCGTTACCAAACGATTTCGGCAGCGGCCAGTTTTTGTTGATTGCGATGGCTGGTGGCAATCTTCCCATCATGCAGACTGATCACCCGATCAGCCATCCCACCGATCGCCGCGTTGTGCGTAATGATGGCAGTTGTGGTCCCGAGTTGTTCGTTAATGGTCCGCAGCGCTTCGAGCACGGTGATACCGGTGGCCACATCGAGGGCACCGGTCGGTTCGTCGCAGAGCAGCACGGCGGGATTTTTAGCAATGGCGCGAGCGATCGCCACACGTTGCTGTTGTCCGCCCGAGAGTTGGGCAGGAAAAAAGTCGGCGCGATCCTCGAGGGCGACTAACCGCAGCGCCTCTCGGGGGGCAAGGGGCTGTGCGGCGATTTCGGTGACGAGGGCGACATTCTCAGTAGCCGTCAAGCTGGGGATCAGATTATAAAACTGAAAGACGAAGCCCACGTGTTGGCGACGAAATTGGGTGAGGGCGGCATCGTCGGCTGTGGTAAGATCGATATCGCGATAGTGGACCGTGCCGGTTGTGGGCACGTCCAACCCGCCAAGAATGTTCAGGAGCGTCGATTTACCGCTGCCGCTGGGACCAAGAATGACGACAAATTCACCCGCTTCCAGCTCCAGATCGATGCCGCGCAGGGCTTGCACCGTGACTTCGCCCATGGGATAGATCTTGGTCACTTGCCGAACAACGTAAACAGCTGTCATAGTGATGCGAGCCCGGTGGGTGGCGAAAACAAAGCGACTGTAAGCAACTAGATGTTAGTGATTTTCAATTGTATACGTTGAACCAACGGCGGTTAGAGTTATGACCCTGCGAGTATTGCTTGCCACAGATGGATCGGAAGGTGCTCAGGAAGCAGCTTGGTTAGTCAGCCAGATGTCGGCCAAACAACAGCTGGAAGTTATTCTGATGACTGTGATTCAGTTGCCAGAAGTCGGCGGCATGGTTTCGGTGGAAAGTTGGTTGCCGGAATTAATCGAGCGGGAGCAACAGCATGCTCGGGAAATCCACGATCAGACTGATGCGATGTTCGCAGACTCCGAGGCGATTCGCAGAAGCGTGATTCGCGAAGGTCTGGTGGGGCATGAAATTGTCGTTGAAGCGCGTGAGCAACAGGTCGATTTGGTCGTGATTGGTGCCAAGGGACACACGGCGTTGGATCGGATCTTGCTGGGCAGCGTCAGCGACTACGTGGCGACGCACGCACCTTGTTCCGCTTTAGTGGTCCGCCCCACAAAGTTGCAAAGCGAGCCTGAGCGTCGGGCCCGTGTCGTGGTTGGGTTTGATGACTCGGAATCATCCATCCAAGCGGTCGAGCACTTTAGCAAGTTTCGGCTGAGCCGCGAAATTGAACTGGACGTGGTGGCGATTTGCCAAGTGATTCGCACGTTCCGCCAAGACCTGTTGCCGAACGTCGTCGAAGCGCGAGCTGAAATGCGACAAGCGTTCGCTAAAGCGGCCGCGACGGGCGCCCAAGCACTGGCCCACGTGACGCCCCATACGCATTCGCATGTGATTGAAGCCGAGCATGTGGGGCAAGCGGTCGTTGATTTTGCCGACTCCCACAACGCCGATTTCCTGGTCGTGGGAGATACCGAGCGGGGAATGCTGGGACGCTGGTTCTTGGGCAGCGTGTCTCGCTATGTGCTGCGGCACGCCAGTTGTTCGATTTGGATTTCGCGTTAAGACCCTGCTGATCACGACACGCATGCTGCGGGGGGACCTGCAGGGCTAGTGTTTAATCAACGGCAGCGGCAGTTTGACTGGGCCGTTTGTGAGGTGGCAGAGGCTCTCCGTAGTAGGCATTGGTCTGGTGCAGAGGTGCCTGCTGGGGGTAGGGAGCCGTCTCGTCGAAATTGCCGCGGCCTGGCTCGCGGCCCACAGAGACGACACGCTGAATTTCTTCCGCCGACATGCCCCGGTTAGCCAACGTCATTTTCAGCTCGGCGTCCACGCGGTGTTGGCTCGATGCGGACATGGCCTGAGCAATCGAATCGACCATGCGATACAAAAAGTAACCAATCAAGGCCACGATTGGGATCAAAAATGGGTTGAACAGCACGGCCATTTGTGGCTCCAATGAGACGTTACGTGCGACGAACACTCTGTTGCCGGTTAGAATCTATTCGACACCAGACCCGTTTGCTTGGCAAATTTCTTCAGATTCGAGTTTGAGCCCCGTCCATGCCCCAGTTCCCCCCCGCACCGCTGCGGATCGGCGATTTAGTCGTTGATCCCCCCATCCTGCAAGCGCCAATGGCGGGTTTTACCAATTTCGCCTTTCGCCAGATCGTACGCGGCTTCGGCGGAGCCGGATTGTTGGCGACCGAGATGGTGAACGCCAGAGGCTTTGTTTGGTTGGACGAGCACGAGGCGGAGCATCCGGAACGATTGTGGGGAGTGGCTGACGAACCACGTCCGCTGGCGGTGCAAATCTGGGACAATGATCCAGAGACGATGGCAAAGGTTGGCCGGCGACTGGTGGAAGAATATCGAGTTAGCGTGGTCGACATCAACTTTGGTTGTCCCGTTCGCCAGGTCACAGAGAAAGCGCACAGCGGTAGCTATCTGTTACGCGAACCGAACCGCATGTTTCAGATCATCAGTCAACTGGTAGCCGCTTGCCAGCCAACACCCGTGACAGCCAAAATTCGCTTGGGCTGCACCCGCGACAACATTAACGCCAACGAGATCGCCAAAGTGGTCGAAGAAGCCGGAGCGGCCGCGTTGACGGTGCATGGCCGCACCGCGCAAGATTTCTTCAAAGGGTGTGCCGACTGGAACCGGATCAGCGAAATCAAGTCGCACTTGAACTCGATTCCGTTGATCGGTAACGGCGACCTTGACTCTGCGGAAAAAGTGGTCGAAGCGTTCCGTCGCTATGAAGTCGACGGAGTTATGATCGCGCGGGCTTCGCTGGGTCGCCCTTGGCTGTTTGCCCACGCGGCCGCCGCCCTGCGTGGTGAAGCGATTCCGCCGGAGCCAACGTTGGAAGAACAGCGGCAATGCATGTTGCGGCATTACCAATTAGTCGTCGAGCGGTTTGGTGAAGAGAAGGGGACTGTGTTGATGCGTAAGTACGCCTGTTGCTATGCGCAAGGCAAACGGGGCGCAAGGCACTTTCGCAGCAACGTGGCCACGGTCACCACCGGCCAGCAATTCCAGCAGGTGGTGGAGGATTACTTTCCTACCGAGGAAACAGTCGCCTATTCGTGATCGTGATCGCTCGGCAACGCCCCATGGGGATGCGTTTCACCGGCAGCCAATTGTTGGGCGTGCGTCTTGACCTGACCACGCTTGACCCGACCCCAATAATCGTCTAGACGCCGCTTGACCAGGCCGCTGAGAATAAACACGCCCAGCAAGTTAGGCAGGCTCATCCCCAAGATCATGAGGTCACTGAAAGCGAGAATGTTACCGCGAGTGACGACCGACCCGAGGAAAGTGAACAACAGAAATAAGCCTTTGTAGACCAGCGATGTGCCGGGGCCAAACAATTGTGCCCAGCAACGTTCGCCGTAGTAAGACCAACTGATGCAAGTGGAATAAGCAAAGAGGACGACCGCCGCGTAGAGGATGTAACGGAACCAGTCGTAACCGCCAGTGGTGAAAGCATACAGCGTTACCTTGGCGCCTTCGTCATCGGCGATTGCGCCAGCGACTTCGGGCGCGCTGTAAGCACCCGTGATGATCACCACCAATGAAGTGATGGTGCAGACCACGACGGTATCGATGAAGGGTTCGAGCAGGGCGACGATCCCTTCGCTGACCGGTTCATCTGTCTTTGCGGCCGAGTGGGCGATAGCGGCCGAACCCACCCCAGCTTCGTTGCTGAACACGGCCCGCTTAATGCCGATCACCAAGACTCCTAGAAAACCACCGTAAGCGGCGTTTGGCGAAAAGGCTTCGCTGAAAATCAAACCGATTGCTGCTGGAATGGCCGTGACATTCGCCAGCAAGATGTAAAGACAAGCGGCCACGTAAGCAAAACACATGACGGGGACAATTTTACCCGCCACCGCGCCAATACTCTTGATCCCACCGATGATGACCACGCCAACAAGCGCGGCCATCACGAGGCCATAAATCCAGGGGTAATCTTGCAGCAAGCCGATGTCGCCGCGAATCGCCTCGAGCGACTGACCGACTTGGAACGAATTCCCGCCACCAAAGCTGGCACCGATGCAAAGCAACATAAAGATGACCGCCAAGACTTTGCCCAGCAGCGGCATCCCCATGTCCTCCAAGCCGTGCCGCAGATAACGCATCGGTCCACCCAACACGTTTCCTTCGGCATCCTTGACGCGATAGAGTTGGCCCAACGTGCACTCGGTGAACTTAGCCGTCATCCCCAGCAAGCCGATCATCACGATCCATAACGTGGCTCCCGGACCGCCGGTGCCGATGGCGATCGCCACCCCGGCAATATTTCCCAAACCAACGGTCGCCGACAAGGCCGCCGCCAACGCTTGAAAGTGACTGACTTCGCCCGGTTCGTCGGGGTCGTCGTAGTCCCCACGCGTCAGTCGGACCGCGTGACCAAACGCGCGAAAGTTAATAAATCGCATGCGGATGGTGAGAAACACGCCGCCGCACAGCAACCATACGACGACAAAAGGAATCGAAACTCCCAACCAATTCGAAGTGCCAAAATCAAAAAAGATGACAGCGGCAACGGGAGTTACCAAATAAGTACCAAACCACCCATCGACTTGCTGAATCCAACTGGCCGGCTCCTCGTCGGTAGTCGCTGCTGAATCCTCGGCACCCTCTTCGCCGCTTGCTTGGGCATCATCCGGAGCAGCGGAAGCGCCCGCAGCTTCCCCCATATCAATTGGCGGCGGATCACTCTCGGACGGATCGGCCTCAGACGGATCAGCGGGGGTTTCCGCGATCGGTGACGCGTCATCCTGAGCCCAGGCTGCCGGGGCGGCCGCTCCGAGTAGACCTAGCGATAGAGAAAACACAGCCAACAGTGCTGCGAATTGGCAATTTTTCATCAGTTTCAAACTTTCACAATTGGCACAACAGCGGGAAGTAGCCAGGATTGCCGGGGAAGCAACTGCCTCTTGTAGTCCAGTCGAAACGCGATCGTCAACCGAACGCCCAAAGTTTTACGAGAAAAAACGTTCCGTCGAGAGCCCGCACGAGCCAAACCAAAGAGCCAATCACCGCCAGTTTAGCTGACGGGCAGCCAGTTTACCTAACGCGTGCCGGCGAACCAAAAAACTGTTCCCCAGGCCACAACGTTTAAGCAGGCGGTGCCCCATAAGATTGCGCTAAATGGCTGTTTCTGGGATTTATGCCGGAAGCGCTGCCGGGCCCAGAAGGCCCCCGGCCAGCCGCCCAGCAGCGACCAAATCTGCAGCGTACGTTCAGCAATTCGCCGCCGCTGCAACTGCGCAGCCCGTTTGTCCCACCAAAACATCAGGACCGAAACGCAACTGCAAAAAAAAGTGCCGGCCAAACAAGCCAGGGCCAGCCCAGATAAGAGCGTCATCCCGGGCATGAGCGGCAAGTCCAATTCAGAAGCGGACAACCGGAGCAGTGATTCGCTCAGTAGTGAGGCTAGAAAAAAGAAAGCAAAAAACGTCCACATGCGGCTCGGTTCCTTGGGGCTGCCAGCGAAAGACTGATGAGCCCACAGGGTAGCCGAGAACCGGGGCAGATTCCACGCGGTTCTTTAGAGTCTTGCTAACTCCGCCCGCAACGCTTGAGCGAATTCGTTCATGTCGGCAAAACGATCACGACGGTCGGGGGCCACCGCCCGCAAGCAGACTCCTTCGACACCAGCCGGCACCGAGGCGCGCAAAGTGACTTGGCTCGGTGGCAAGTAATCGCCAGCCATCGTGTAGCGAAAAGCGTCACCGCGAGTTTGGCCACGAATCAAAGTGGTGAGTGCCAAGCAGTCGTACAGCACCGCGCCCAGGCTGAAGATGTCGGCTCGCTGGTCGATTGCGAGATGATTGTCGATCTGCTCGGGTGCCATGTAGAGTGGCGTACCGACCTGCTGGCCGACTTCGGTTAAACGATAGTGGTGCCGCCGTCGCTCCCGCTGGGGCTGCGACTTTTCCTGCGCCTCGCTGTCGAGCGACTCCAAGTAACCGCCGCTGGTGGGTAAACAAAGCACCACGCCCCAATCAACGATCTTGACACCTCCGCCGCTGGTCAACATCAAGTTTTCGGGTTTCACATCACGATGGATGATCCCAGCTGCGTGCGCCACGGAGAGTCCATCCGCCACGTTGCAAACCATCTCCAACAAGCGGCGTAAAGGATAGTCAGCCATGGTTGCCGCATTGCCTTGCTGGAGTCCCCGCAGCACGCGACAAAGATCGACTCCCGAAATCCACTCCATGGTAAAGTAAGGCTTGACCATGCGTTCGGGAAAAACTTCGTAAACGTTAGGTATGGTCTTATGATTTAAATGCCCCAGCACGGCCGGTTCCAAAAGAAATCTGGCGCGATCAGCTTGACGGTTCGTACGCTGGCTGCCCAATCGCTTGAGCGCTAACTCTTGCTCTCGCAACGCGTCATAGCAACCATAGACATCACAATGTCCGCCACTGCCTAACAGCCGTAACTCACTAAACCGACGATCGATTCCCAATTTGCATATCGCGTGCTGGGAAAGCAGCGGAGCGGGCGCACCCTGGTTGAATCGTTCACCGGCGGCGACCTCCCGCTGACCAGCTGCGGCCTGACTAACCGGGGCATTTGCAAATGCGGGATTCGCAACCGCTGGCGACGATGTGTCCATTGAAGAAAACGAACTTGGAAGCATTGCGACTGACTTCAAGCTGTTGGGCAGAAGAACAAAGCCTTGTGAAAAGCACCTGTGGTAAACCTAGACCGCGGCGAGCGAGGGTGTGCGAGCAAAATAGGGGTGGTTGCCGCGATGTCCAACAGGGAGTGCGTAATCTGCGCGTTGCGACAAATCTAACGATGATGCAAAGCAGCAGTGATGCGCGGGGTTTGATGATTGAGCGGAAAATGCCACCCCGAGTTGGCAAACCATCCGCCTGCTCCCTCGCCTTTCTTCCGACCGCTCCCAAATTGGCGTGCTACGTTTGCGAGACACTTGTGGCGAGCCACCAGTTTGCCGTGATGCGGCGACTCCAGCCGTGAGACCGGTCTCGCAGCCATGATCGCCGGTCATCAACGGTTGTCCTCCGTGGTGACTGTTTTTGACGGGACATGTCACTCCTACCTAACGATTCCCAATCAGTGCACTCGATTCACTGCCCACCATGACAACAGCAACAACCTCGACACCGAAATCGCAAGCTGCTTCCAAAACACAAACAGCAGCGAAAGCAACTGCTCTCAAAGGTTCATCCCTCGCAAAAGGTGGGCCGAAAGCGGGCAATCCGGCTCAAGACCGCAGCGTTACCGAAATGGTTGGCGACATCTCCGTAGCCCTTGAGTCGGCTATTGGTGAACTGCATTCGGTCAATGCGGAGACCAAAATTTTGGCTCTGAACGCGAGGATCGAAGCGGCTCGCGCCGGCACTTACGGAGCGGCCTTCAGCGTCGTCGCTGAAGAGATGCAGAACCTCTCGGATCGGACGTCGGAAATCGCCAACGAGATGGCCCATCGCACTCGCTCGGAAACTTCGGCCTTGATCGAAATGATCGAGACAGCGATTCGCGGCACGCGGTTGAGCGACTTGGCGTTGGTCAACATCGATTTGATTGACCGCAATCTTTACGAACGAACCTGCGATGTGCGGTGGTGGGCCACCGACGGCAGCCTCGTCGACGCGCTCGCCGACCCCACTCCTGATGCGATTCAATTTGCCAGCAAACGTTTGGGCGTAATTCTCGACGCCTACACCGTCTACCATGATCTGGTGCTGTGCGATGCCAACGGCCGAGTGGTCGCCAATGGACGCCCCGACCGTTTCCAATCAACCGGAGCGGAACAGGGCAATGCACCTTGGTTCTCGCAAGCAATCACGTCGCGGAGTGGTGATGACTATGGTTTTCAAACCGCCCACCTTTCCAGTTTGATCGATCAAAAAGCAGCCCTGGTTTACTCCTGCGGAGTCCGCGAGGGGGGCGAGAGCCAGGGACGCATCCTCGGCGCCCTGGGAATCCTGTTTGACTGGCGAGGCTTGGCCGACCCAATTCTCAACAACATTCCCGTGCGACCTTCCGAGCAAAAGACGACCGAATGTTACATCGTCGATGATCGCGGCCAAATTCTGGCCAGCAATCGGGGGCACCGGATTGGCGAATCGTTACAGCTACCCGAATGGGAACGTATCCGCCAAACCGCCAAAGGATTTTATCAGACCCGCTTTGGCGACCGGAATGTATGCGTGGGACACGCCAAAGCACCCGGGTTTGAGACCTACTCCACCGGGTGGTATTCGATCATCATCCAGCCGATCGAAGCTTAAAAACTCACCCATCAGCGCACGTTACCGACTGGTAAATAGCCTCCGCGGATTGCTCGGCAGCGGGACAGAAACACGAAAAAACCCCGGAAAACACTTATTTTTCCGGGGTTTTCTTCAGTGGTTGGGGGCGGGTTCGAACCGCCGACACCTGCATTTTCAGTGCAGTGCTCTACCGACTGAGCTACCCAACCAACAGCGAGCGCAGCCGGACAATGCTGTGCCCGACATGCGATTGCATAGGTGGAATCCTAGAAAGGGACGCCCTTACATGTCAACGGGATCCGACTTTTTCCGGCAAGATTCTCACTGAATTTATTGCCGACTTGCGCTTTTCCGAGCGATCAGGTTACTATTCGGGTGTCGCAATAGCTATATTATTAGTCAGAGATCGGCTCACTTGTCTTTTTTTTCGTCGAGAAGTCTTCCATGAAACGTTTTGCGGAGCAATTACCGGGATCGTGGCGACTGATACTGGTTGTCGCTGTCAGCCTCCTCGCGGCGGGCCCGCTCGCCTCGCATGGACATGCTTACACACCTGACAGCCCCGTTGTGCTCGACATGGTGGATCGCGGCATTGCGTATCTGGAAAAAGAACAAGCGGAGCCGGCTGGGATTGGCACCGACCCCACGCACGAGGGCGGCCTCATGCTGGCCGCTTACACCCACTACAAAGTTCGCCAAGATCCAAACCATCCTGTTGTCACCGCTGGCGTGCAAACGGCTCGCGCCCTGGCTCGCCGCGTCAGATCGGCCGGCGGACTGCCAACCAAAACGGAGATCACCTACGAAACCTCCGTGGCGATCTTGTTGATGATTGATTTCGACGCGGTGGGTTTAGCCAACGACATTCAATTACTGGCCAACGCCCTGGTCGCCGTGCAAAAGTCACACGGTGGTTTCGGCTACTTAAACGAACAACTCGGCGATACCTCGCAGACCCAGTACTGCGTGTTGGCAATGTGGTCCTTGGACCAAGCTGACTTCAGCGTGCCCAAAGCGGCCATGAAGCGGGCCACGGAGTGGCTACTGAGGACTCAAGACCCCAGCGGCCAATGGCCTTACAAACCGACCGACTCGGGTCGCGTCGGCTTGCGAGTCAAGCAAGACCCATCGATGAGCCACTCGCTGACCAGTGCCGGTGCCGGGAGTGTACTGATTGGGGGAGATTTCTTTGGGCTGTGGCGTTCGGCCAAACAGCTCAAGCCTGACGTGGAAGGTTTGCCGCCAGCTTTGAAAGAACAAACCGACGTTGAGGAAATGAAGCGGAAACGGGAAAGCTTTAATATTCCCGGTGAAACGTTGATGCAGTACATCAAAGCCACCGAAGCCCACTTTGCCCGTTCGCCCTATCGTCGTCCCGGGGGGAAATCTTGGTTTTACTATTACATCTACACGCTGGAACGTTACAAGAGTTTCTTGGAAGTCGCCCTCGGCAAACAAGAGAAAGAGCCGCTCTGGTATAATGAAGGAGTGGAGATGTTGCGGGGCTATCAGCTGCCCGATGGATCGTGGGGCAACCCTCCCGACATGTCCCACTCAAACGGCCAAATTTCGACTTGTTTTTCCGTCTTGTTTCTAATTCGCAGCACTAAGAAAGCGATCGGTGACATGGGCGAAGGGTTGATGGCTGGTGGGTACGAATTGCCCAAAGACACCACCGACATTCGACGCCAAGGGACTCAAATTACAGCGGCTCCGTCGGCCGTTGTGGTGACAGACTTGTTAAGTTTGCTGGAAGGTGAGGACGCCTCCAAATTGGACGCCGGATCGATTCCTGAAAACCTGAAATTGGCGGAGGATCGCGAGGAACGCAAAAAGCAACTGGCGCGGCTGGAGCGTGTGGCGCGGGGCAGTGACTCGCACAAAGCACGACAAGTTGCCGTGCGACTGTTGGCGCAAAGCGATGCGTTGGATGCCGTGCCTTCGCTGATTTATGCCCTCACCGATCCCGACTTCACGACGCGTCGTTTTGCCCGTGACGGGTTGCGGTTCATCAGCCGTCGCTTGACCGGCTTTGGCATGCCGCTCGATGCCGACAAAAACGAGGTCCGCAAAGCGGTGAAGAACTGGCAAGATTGGTACAACCGGATCGACCCGGGCTACGTCTTTTTTGATTACTGAGTCTTGAGTGATGTCGAGCCATCATTGCTGCTGAGTCATAGTTAATTGCTGAGTCATAGTTGATTTTTTGGCGGGCGACTGGCGTTTCGAACTGTTGGCTGGAACCACGCGGTTAGCCAAGTCACTTTTACTGAACTGGGTTACGTATGTCACAAACACTAAGTCCGAAGCGGGTTACACCCAGCATTCCGCAACGTGAGAAAGCGGCCGATTTGCCGCCACGGGCTCAGCGTCCGCAAGAACTAGTCGTCTCCAAGTTTGATAAGGTCAGCTCGATGCTGCTGGCCTTTGCACTCTTCTTGGGTATTCTGGTTGGCTTGCTGTTTTTGCTGTGGCTGACCAGCGGCAAACCCAAGATCGTCATTCCCTACCCGGAAATCATTGAAAACCCTGCTGGCCGCGGAGAGAATGCGGAGGGCTTTGAGCGAGACTTCGAGCCACCTGGTGCGGAAGAAGTCGAAGACTTATTAGAACCAACGATCGAGGACACGCTGCAAGCCGTGACTGATGCGGTCAGTTCGGTCCCCGCCTCGTTTGAATCGGTCAACAGCAATGCCTCGGCAACGACGCAAGGTTCCGGAAAAGGGGACAACCGGCAACCGGGTCCTGAAGGGGAGGGCGATGACATCGTGCCGCGGTTCGAGCGTTGGAAATTAAAGTTTTTGGCGAAGAACCTGACTTCCTACGCGACGCAACTCGACTTTTATGAGATCGAACTTGCCGCCATTGGCGGCAGCATCCAGGGTGTTGATTACGCAAAGGGACTGGCCGGTTCGCCGCAAACACGTCGTGGGGACAGTGAAACGGAAAAACGACTGTACTTCATGTGGACATCCCCCGGCCCCTTGATGCAGTACGACCGTCAGCTCTTGCAGAAGGCGGGCGTCGGATTGAGCAATCGGCAGATGTTAAAGTTCATCCCCAAAAATCTGGAAAACATGCTGGCCAATATTGAACTCGAGTATGCTCGCGAGCGTGGTCACGAGCGAGTCACTGAGATTGCCCAAACGATCTTTGAGTCTCGTCCGGCAGACGGAGGATTTATGTTTGAGGTGATTGAGCAGAAGTACCGCAAGCCGCGTTGGTAGGCGGTGCCTGTGAGCAGGGCTAATAACGATACCCGGATTCAGTGATTCCGAGACTTTTCGCTTATGCGGGGGTTGAATCCCGCAGAGCGAACCGCGGCTTAGCCGGCGGGATCAAAAACGGGCCGTTATTTTTGGCAGAATAATCGGACGGTTTCCCAGCAAATAGCGTGGGGCATATTGCGACGTGGCGGAAGTCGAATATGCTGCAAAATAGATCTTATCTCTTTCGCCTTCGTTAAGGAATCGATGCATGTTGTTGCTAGAGGTGTCGGTCTTCGACATCATCGCTAATTCGGTCTATGGGGTGCTAGCCGCAGTCGCCATTTGGGGGCTGTTTTGCATCGTGGTCGTCTGGAGTCGCGTGAAAGCCAAACGTTTTCGCAGTGAAGCCGAGCAAGAAGAATTCCTGGAGGAAATCGAAGGTGCGGTGGCTGCCGGGAAATTTGATATCGCGGCGGCGGCCTGCGAAGGAGACGATCGTGCCTTGCCTCAGATGATTGAGCTGGCATTAATGAATAAGTCATTGGGATACCATCGTGTCCGCCAGTTGATATTGGACCGTTTCCAGCGGGACGTGCTCTCGGATTTGGAACATCGCCTGTCATGGGTCAATACGGTGATCAAGAGCGCACCGATGATTGGTCTGTTTGGCACGGTGTTCGGGATGATGGGTGCGTTCCAGACGTTGGCCGCCAATACCGAAGGTGTGGAACCGGCCGCATTGGCGGCTGACATTAACATCGCGTTGCGGACGACAGCCTGCGGGCTGGCGATCGCGGTGCCTTTGATCCTGATGATCGCCAGCGTCAACATCCGGATTGAAAAAATGGAGGACTTGGTTGGGTCGGGCCTGACACGTTTCCTCGAAGCTTTCAAGGTTGGCTTGGACCGTTCGTCGGCCTTCCGTCAGGGAGCTTAAGCGATGGCCTTTCAGGTTGGCGGTGATGCCACCGCGGAACCACTGGAGATGAGCGGAAAACGTAGTAGCGACGATGAAGTCGACATCACGCCGATGATTGACATTGTCTTCCTGCTGCTAATTTTTTTCGTCGTCTGTTCGAAAATGGATCCCAGCAAGACGGGAGCCATTCCTGAAGCTCAGCGGGGCGTGGCTGTTTCAGCAAACGACTCGGCAGTAATCATCATGGAACGGGGCAGCGAGGATCGCGCCACGGTGAAACGTTACGACGGGTCGCCTTTTCAGGATGATGACGAACAGCAGCGTAACGACGTGATTGAGTACCTCACGCGCCAGCTCGAAGCTGGCAAGAAGGAAGTCATGATCGTCGGCCACCGCGATGTGCCAATTGGTGAGGTGGCGCGGGTGCAACGATTTATTCTCGAGGGTTTTGATAATTTGAAGACGACCTATATCGCCGTAAAAGAGGACTAATGCTTCCTCATGTCGAAGCACTAGCAACCGCCCAGCAGCGTTGTCGGAATGAATGGCTATGAGCATAAGAATACAGTGCCCTCAGTGTGGCGAACGGTGCGGCATCAATGAACGGATGGCCGGACGACGCACGCGCTGTCCCCACTGTGATGCCGAATTATCGGTGCCCTCGCTCGAGCAAATCGCCGCGGCCAAACAGCAGAAGCAAGCCGCCCGCCAACGCGACGCTTTAAGTGGTGCCGGGGAAGTCCCTTGGGCGGCGGCAATTCCCGTCGCCTCGGCGACGGCCACCGCACAACATCCCAGCGACTCGAACGCTGAGGAAGATAAAGGCTTCGAACCGTTGCCGATTGGAAACAAAGCGGGACGTGAAGAAACCGAGATGGACATGACACCGATGGTGGACGTGACCTTCCTGCTGCTAATTTTCTTCATGGTGACCGCTTCGTTTAGCCTGCAGAAAGCGGTGGTCTTACCTCCCCAGCAAAGTGACGCGCCGAGCGAAACAGTCAAGGAGGAGGAGGACGAACCGATGGAAATGGTGACTGTGCAAGTAGACGAGCGGGGAGGCTTTTTTGTGCTCGCCGCCGATTGGGAACGCGAAGTCGCCGGCAAACCCTCGTTGATCAACGCGCTTCGCGACGCTCGTTCGGGCCTAGCGGGTGAAGTCCGCCTTTCCATCGAATGTCATGAAAAGGCGATCTTGGAGGCGTTGGTCAACGCGATGGATGCGGGAGCCATTTGCGAATACGCAGAGATGCAAGTCACGCAAGTTGATGGTTTTTAGCCTGTAAGCCTATATAGCCGCCAAGCATTTAGCTTTTGGACCAAATCGCGATGTGTTGCCGAGAATGGTTCGGTAACTGTGACCTGGTGATCGATGAACGGTCACTTCATTTGTAAATTTACTCCACTGATCGAAGTTTCTATGCTCGTTCGCGAATTGATTGACCGCTTGGAGTCAAGTGGCACTGTGGATCACGAAATCATCGAAGCCCTTCGTCAGCAATTGGAAGAGAGCGGCGCGCGGGTGACACCCGAAGCAGTCGCCAAGTTGTTAGTCGATAACGGCCACCTGACCCGTTTTCAAGCGACCAAGCTGATCGGCGAACTGCGTGGCGGAGATGATGACGACTTGGAGAACAGGGCGGGGGAGAACGATGAACTCGACCTGGGCCTGGCTGATGACGAGAACAGCGGTGAGCTGGTGATCGAGGATGGCGAGCAGGTGGCCATCATTGTCGATGACGACGAAGAAGATGTGGCTGAGGCGGCAATCATCGAAGATGACGTAATGGTAGCCGAAGCCGTCGCGGTTGACGCCGAGGTCGTCGATGCGGAACCAGTCGAAGCGGAAGTGATGACTGCTGAGGCGGTCGACGAAAACGTCCCCATGGGGGAGATGGCGCCGCATCCCGTCGTTCCCACCGGCGAGCGCAGCGGTGGCAAAAAACAACAAACCAACCAGTGGGACTCCGTCTGGATTTACGGCATCGCGGGCATCATTGTTTTGCTGCTTGGTGTCGGCGGAGGATTAGTGTTTTATCTCAATCGGATGAGCGCCGAAGACTATATCAAGAAAGCGAACGAAGCCTGGGACAACGCCAACTATCCGGCCGCTCGCGATGTGTACACAAAGTTCCTTGAGGCATATCCGGGCGACAAAAATATCTCAACCGCTCGTGTTCGTATTGGCTACGCTTCGATCGTGATCGCTCAAGACACGCTGGGCGACGCCAACGCGGGTGTCGAGAAAGCCCGCGAAGTGCTCCCCACGATCGAAACCGAAGAAGCATTCGAGGCGCACCGACAACAAATTGCCTCCACGCTCGTCGACATCGGCTCCAATTTAGCGAAGGAAGCAGACGACCAGTCGATGGCCGACGATAAAGCGGTCACGCTCCAGCAATTGGACAACTGGTTTGAGTTGCTGGAAAACCCGATGTATTTCTCCAGCGAAAGCCGCAAGAATCTGGGACCGCGAATCACCGGCATTGAAGAGACCAGGGCTCGCGTGGTGCGAGATATTGCCCGCGAACGCGACTTGGTCCAAGTCACCGCGGAAATGAAGAAAGCGATTGCCGAGAAAGAAACCAAAGACGCCTTCGACATGCGAACCGAATTGATTCGCAAGTATCGTCAATTGAGCGATCACCCAGAACTGACAAGTTTGGTGCTGGAAGCCAGTTCCATTCAGCGAGAGTTGGTGAAATCGGCTGAACAAGTCCCCCAGGTCAGCACCGAACCGCTGGCTGACAGTGCCTTCCAATCCCTGCTGCTGGCGAACCGCACCGGACGCTCGATTCCCGAATTGGTAGGTCGCGTGGTCTACCTTCGCGCCCGAGGATCGGTGTTGGCTGTGGCCGCAGACAGCGGGCAGATCTTGTGGCGTCGCTTCGTCGGTTACAACATCGATAATCCGCCCGTTTCTTTGGGAGATGCGCTCGACGACGGTGTTCTGCTGAGCGATGGTCGGCAGGGCGAACTGCAGCGGATCGCCAACAACAAAGTCGTATGGCGGGCGGTGATCAACGAAAAATTTAGCGTTCCGGTGGTCGATGGCTCCACGATCTTTACCACGACTGAGTCGGGGCGAGTGTTAGCGCTCGACAGCCAGACCGGAGATTCGCGGTGGGTCAAACAAATCCCACAAGCCTTGCAGGTAGCCCCCGGCAAGCAACTCCGCGGCAACTATATGTATGTGCCTGCCGAGCATAGCAACTTATATGCTTTGAGTGCTGACAATGGCAGCTGCGTGCAGTCGTACTACGTCGGGCATGACTTGGGCACGATCCGCGTACCGCCGGTTGAATTACTGGGTCACCTGTTCGTGTTTGAAAATGCGGGCACTGATTATTGCCTCGTACACATTCTCAAAGTCGACGAACAGTCTGGCACCGTCGAGGTCGCTCAGTCCGAAATCCGTTTGACCGGAAACGTGATGACGTCGCCAGTCGTGCAAGGTCGCCGCTTGATTGTGCTGACCGACTTGGGCCAAGTCAGCGTGCTGGACATTGAACCCTCGGCGGAACGAAACAAGGTCTCAATCGTTGCCGAGCAAGTACCCACGTATGATCGCCCCACTCCCACGGAAATGGCCGTCGGGCGAAGCGAAATTTGGGTGACCGGTTCGCAGATTGCCCGCTACCAGTTGCAAATCAACACTGGCAAAGTGGTGCGAGATTGGGTCAAGCACAAGGCGGACACTTTCATTGCCCAACCCGTTTTGATCGAAAACACTTTGATCCATGCCCGCCAGATGCGAGGCACTCAAGGGGTGCGGATCACGGCCGCCGATCCACGTGATGGCAGCGTGCTCTGGCAAAATGACGTCGGTGTACCAGTTGCGTTGCTGTCCGCTGATCCCGAATCGCGGGCGGTATTCGCCGTAACCTCGCAGGCCGCCCTCTATCAACTGGGAGCCGAAAACCTGGCCGCCGACAACACACTGCAACCGATCGAGAATCCAGGCGGTGACGGCGTCGCGTTGCGTTTCGGCAATCCGCTCGATGCGGGTAATCGCAGGCGACTGTTGCTCAACCAAGAAACAGCCAAAGAGCTGTTGGTGCTCGATCCCTCTCGCTCTCGAGAGAAACTGCGGATGGTCCAACTGATGGTCCCCGAAGGCTCGGTCACCTCCGCCGAAAGCATTCTGATGGCGGGCGGGTTGCTGTTGCCGATGGATAACGGACGGATCATGCTGCTGAACTGGGAAAGTGGGATGTCGCTGGGCAGCCCCTTCCAGCCGCCCACGCGCCCCGGTCAACGCGTTAAGTGGACGACCCCCATTCCCAACCCGTCGGATCCCCAGCAATTGTTGATCTGTGATGATTCGCCCACGCTGTTTCGCTTGCGAGTCGGTGAGCAGATTCGCGAGCTGAGCAAAACGAAAATGGGCGAGCGACTGCTGGGCCCCGCGGCGGCTGGTAACACAAACTGGATCGCGGCGGCGGGCGGAGCGGCGGGCGATTTATTAGTCACTTACAACGTCAACAGCTTGGAAGAAACCGCTCGCAAAATGTTGGGTAACCGCATTATCTACGGCCCCGTCTCGGTCGGTGATGCGGCTTCGGGTGCGGCTGTGATCTTACAAACTTCGGACGGTAAGCTGCACCGGATCGAAGAAAACGCGGAGATCAAATGGTCGCTCGACGTACCCAGCGGCCAGCCGGCCGCGGTCCCACAAATGGTCAACGGCAAAATATATGTCACTGGTCAAGACGGTTGGATTTTGGTCGTTGATCCGGCCAGCGGAAATGTAGAAGGTCGCGTTGACGTCGGCCAACCTCTTGCCGGTAATCCGCTGGTGGCCGGGAGCCAAATGCTAGTGCCTGGGTCCGAAGGCATCGTCTTTGTTGTCAGCAAGCCCTAGGAAGGTTGAATTCCCATGCATCTTTCCTTGAATCGAAACTCAGCCACCAGCGTTAACATGCCCGCCAGCATCAGCCAGATCGTATTGCGAGCCTTACTCTTTGCCGCGGCGTGCCTTGGGCTGCTGGGAGGCTCAATCAGTTGGGCCCAGATTACTCCCAACTACGCGACCGAAACCGAACCGGAAAGTGAAGGCATCGAGCTGCTGCAGACCGACCCTTATGACCTGGTGCGATTTAAGAGTTCAGCCGGAGGTGGATGGGCCAAAGTTGAATTACTCCCCTTGCCGGGTCGCCAGTTTCCCGCCAGGCCGACCGGCTCATTGGCGATGACCGTGCGAGGCTTGCCGGGCAAGACTTACGAAGCCAAATGGGCCGACATCGAATCGATCGAATTTTGGGAGGAACGTCTGCAGCGAGAGTATGAGAAACGAAAACAGGGGGCCGATTTTTCCGGCGCCTACCCGTTCTTGGCAATTCTGTACCGCGACAACCCTGGCGCCGAAGCCGTCGAGGAGATGCGGCGTGAGTATTTGTTGCTGAACGCTCAAGATGATTTCAAAGGGGGCGATCTCAAACGCACGCTGGCAATGCTGGAAGAACTGCGACGGATCTCGCCTAACTATAAGACTGAAACTGTGTTAGCGGCGATCGGCAGAATTACTGACACGCTGATGCAGCGAATGATGGACGCTGACCAATTGGAAGCGGCCCAGAAATTACTAGCTCGACTCGAGCAGGATTACGACGACAGCCAAGTCAGTTCGATTCGCCGTTGGAACAGCAAGTTCCTGGGGATGGCCGAGAGTAAGCGTGAAGAGGCGTTGGCGGCGCGCGATGCAAAACGTTGGCGCGACGCCCGCAAGTTGGCGCTGGATAGTCTTTATCTATATCCACGCATTCCCGGCGGCGAAGCGCTCGTCAAAGAGATCGATCGGGCTTATCCGCTGGTCAACGTGGGTGTGTTACAAGCGGCCACGGAACTTGATCCCACGCGGATCGACAACTGGCCCGCGAGACGCACCGGGCGGCTTATGTACCGCTCATTGTTTGAAATGAGTGATGCCGGTCCCGAGGGTGGTGAGTATGATTTTCTGTTTGGCGACTTTAACCAAACCCCGGACCGCATGGAATTGCAATTAGAATTACACCCTGAGCGGCTTTCCGGTCCACTGGCGAACGTCGATTCGTTTCTGTTGGGAGATCGTCTGACGGCCATGACGCAACGGGACGCGTCGAGCTATATCCCGGCGTGGGCTGCCACCTTAAACCGGTTATCAGTCCCCGGACCTCGCAACCTGGGGGTCTACCTTAGGCATCCCCACGTCTTGCCGCACTCATTGTTGCGAGTCAAAGTCGACGGTAGCTGGGCAGGCTTGCCGGAGGGTTCACCAACGGGCGACTACTTCCCAGCCCCCGACAACAACGAAGAGGGCATTCGTCGTTTCTTGCTGAAAGATCAAGCGTCCGATCAAGGAATGCGACCACGTGAAGTGGTGGAGATTCAACAGGACGATGCTTCCGACGCGGTCACCGCCTTGTTGCGTGGTGAGTTGGATGTTTTGGACCATCTTTTTCCAGCGGATGCCCAACGGCTCGCTTCGCGTCCCGAGATCCGCGTTGGCAACTATCCACTACCCACCGTGCACATGTTGATTCCCGTATCGGAACATCCTTATTTGGCAGACCGTACATTTCGCCGCGCAATTGCATACGGCATCAGTCGCGAAGAAATTTTAAAGACTGAGTTGTTGGGGAATGCTGAGGTGCCGGGTTGCCGCGTTGTCTCCGGTCCATTCCCGGCCGGCACCTCGCAGGACGATCCGCTGGCCTACGCCTATGACGAACGGATCGTACCGCGAACCTACCAGCCTCGCGTCGCCTCGCTGCTGAAAACGATGTCGGTGGAACAGCTGAAGCTGAAAGCCAAAAAGGATAAAGAGGAACTAGCCGAACTGACACCGATTCGGCTTGGTTATCCCAAGGGGGATCTTCCCCGGATCGCTTGCCAAGCGATCGCGCAACAGTTGAACATGGTGGAGATTCCGGTCGAGTTAGTCGAATTACCGGAGGGAGTGGCCCGACCGTCCGACGATAGCTGTGATCTGATTTACACAGTGGTTGCCTTGTGGGAACCGGTCACCGATGCCCGCAGGGTACTTGGCCCCGACGGGCTCGCCGGTAGTCGGGATCAACTTGTTGGCTTGGGATTGCGGCGATTGGAACGTGCCAAGAATTGGCGTGAAGTGCGGACCCGCCTCTTTGACCTGCATTTCATCGCCCACAATGAACTGCCGGTCATTCCCCTCTGGCAGCTGGTCGATTCGTATGCTTTTCGCACCGAACTTGGTGGCATGGGAGCCGACGTGGTCTCGCTGTATCAAAACGTGGATCGTTGGAGGTTGAATCGATGAGGTCACTATTTGCCCTGCTAATCGTTGCGGCCAACCTGTGCCTTGCGTGCTCAGCCGGCGCACAAGAGGAACGCCCCCCGGCCGATAAATATCAGGAGCAATTGCCCTGGGATTACAAGCCTTACGAAGTGCTGATATGGATCGCGGGGGTTGATGAAACAACGCTCAATGAATCATTGGGTCGGTCCTTGCAAGCGTACCTCGATCGTGATTTCGCCTCGCTATGGAACACTCAGATTGTCGCCGCGCCGTCGGGTATGTCAGCGATTGCAGCTCGCAATTTTGAGCAAATTGATTTCGGATCGCTGACCTCCGAAGACCCCGTGGTGGTCATTAAACGTGATCATCCGGAGGCAGCCCGAATTCGCTTTCAAGGTGATGTGGCAACACATATCGACGCGATTCTGGCCGCCGAAGTGCACGTTGAGAAAGTGATCCGCCAGGGCACCATCGCTGAAAATGCGACGCTGCACGGCATGACCGAGAAGATCAAGCGCGAGCCGACCGACCTGTTGAATTTGCGAACCCGCTGGGCCGACCCGACAACCGAAGCCATGCTGCTGCCGCGGGGGATGACGGTCGGACTCGAGCCGACGCCCAAGATCATGGAGATCGAAGTCGCCGAGCGGATGGGAGATGTATTCGCCGAGTACGACAAGGTGTTCTTGGTTTATCTCGAGGGCAACAACGCGCAGCAACGCTTGGCAGTCCGTGAAATCGATTGTCTGATGCGACACCCCGGGCCCGTTATTGAAGCAACCGTGACCTCGCCGAGCCAGTTGCCACAACTGATGGCCCTGGCGATCCGCAATGCCTTCTCACCCATTGTCCGCATCGATGATGTGGGCATGAAAACGGTCCAAGGTTCACTGCGGGGTGCGGGGCTGATTGCCAGCGAGGACTCACCGGCCAACGTCCAAGAGGGCGATTTTCTGCAACCGCTGTTGCGGAAGGATGATCGTACCGGCCAGCCATCTACCGTGGGCATTGTCGACTGGACGTACCTGTTGGTCACTGACAAGGACGAACGTGACAACCTGGAAATGAAAATCCACACCGGCCGCGACGGCGCGCTTTCGGGGCGAAGAACTAACCGCACCCACCGCATGGCGCTCAAAGTTCGCCCCTTTTTCCCTCATACTATTTTGAGACTGCACGCCAAGGGCGACCCGCAACAACCTTTGGCCGGCTATGACGTATTTGATAGAGACTTGGAGACTGATAAGTTTACCAAAATTGGTCAAACCGACTGGGACGGTCGTTTGCTAATCGAAAAAACGGATGTCGCGATGCGTCGCCTCTACGTGAAAAACGGGTTGTTGGTGTTGGCCCGCTTGCCGATGGTGCCCGGGCAAACCGAAATGGAGTCAGCTGATTTGGTTGGCGACGACATTCGTTTGCAAGCGGAAGCTTACATCCGCGGAGTGCAAAACTCGATCATTGATTTAGTTGCGATTCGCAAGCTGCTGGCCGCCAACATTCGCCAACAGATCAAACAAGGCAACACGGCCCGCGCGACCGAGTTATTGAACCAATTAAGAAAGCAGCCAAGCTACGAAAAGTTGGCCGATGACATGGCCCAGCGGCAGACTGAAATCATTTCCAGCAACCGCAGCGAACAAGCCAAGATTGACAGCTTGTTTGGTGAGACTCGAGATTTGTTGGTCAAGCACATTAATCAGTCGTTGATTAACGTATTGGATCGCGAAGTCAACGCGGCGCTGGGCCGAGCCGTGGGTGACGCGCCGCTGCCAGGACAAGCAGATAGCGAACCAACCGGCGACGCGACGGGCCAATGAGCAAGCTTGAAGGCTCCATGACGACGGAACCTGGTTGCTAGTCTTTGTTTCGCCATTTGGGTTTTGTTTGCCGCGCTTTGGGGTGATGTTTGACCATTAAGTGCGGATCGGTGTAACCCGACATCTTTTCGCCCACGGGACGCTTCGTTGGCCTGACGACTTTTGCTCGCAGTTTGCCCTCGTTGCGACGGTGCAGTTCGTCGATTTCAAACTCGACAACTTGTCCCCGCCGGGGTGCCGTATCGCGAGGGCCATTTCCTTCCCACTGAGAAAGGTGAAAGAAAACATCCTCGCGATAGTCCTCCGCCTCGATAAAGCCATACTTTTTGTCGACGTCGACGTGACGAATCTGACCGACTCGCTTGCGGACAATCAACAGGGAAGGATCGATCGGTGCTGGCGAATCAGAGTCTGGCATGCGAATGTTACAGTGTGGCAAACGTGAAAGAGCTAGTTGAGGCAGGGGTTGATGTGCGTATCGTCGATCCCCACCCAAGCGGCCAAGGAATGACCGAGCCCGGTCCGCACCAAGTGGGCCCACATCGAATCGTCGGCTTCAAAAACACGATCCGCGGTGGCTGGAAGAAGATACCAGAATCCGGCCTTGATCTCAGCCTCTAATTGTCCACTTTGCCAAGCTGCGTGCCCGACGATCAATCGCATCGGCCCTGACAGCCCCGGTTTGACCAGCTGTTGGAGGTGTTCTTTCTGCGCCGCCACGTAAACGCCCACGCCGGTTTCCGCCTCAGCCAGCTCGCGATCGGAGTGCAATGCCATCACGGGGCCAGAGACAGGGCCCCCAAAATGGATCGAACGACGGTTTTCTGGCTCCGACGGTTGCGGCCAACGCGGTCCTTGCCCCTCGCTAGCTTGCTCCTGCGGCGGGGCCAATAATTTCCATAACGCCTCGGGGCCGCCCTGCATCGGACGGTTGAGCAGCACACCGATCGCACCATCTTCGTCATGATGCATAACGAGGCAAACACCTCGACCAAACAAGGGATCAGCCACGCTCGGGGATGCGACAAGTAGTTTTCCGGTGTATGAATCAGACATTAATTTGGGACCCCAAAGGTCTGAATGTGAAGTAAGGACCAAGGTGCCAACAGGGTCAGTCGGGATCACGCAGCGAGAACACGTAACGCCAGCAAGACTGCCAACCTGACAGCCGATCGCCGACTAATCTATATTAGATCGCAATTGCCGGACCAAAGCGGTAACAGGACCGTCCGCCCAGCTCGTAAACTGTTTTTTCCGCGGCAAAAAACGGGGTAAAACGGATTGCAAGAATTTTTCCTGGTTTGACGAGCCGTCAGCGGTTTTGGCGCTAGCCACCGTTCGTTACACCCGAATAATACGGTTCAACACGAGAACCGCGGCTAGCGCCATTGCGGCTAATGGGCCACTCCCAACACTGAAATCAAGGAAAACATGGCATGACAATCGACTCGATGCGACGCAACTACGGACTCGGCGGGATTGACTTGGAGAACACGGCCACCGACCCCGTGGATCAATTCCAACTTTGGTTCGACGCAGCACGTGAATCGTCTCCCGCAGAGTGGTTCGAAGCGAACGCGATGACCTTGGCAACCGCCGATGACCAAGGCCGCGTCAGCGCCCGCATCGTATTATTGAAAGGGTTCGACGATGGCTGCCCGATGTTTTTCACAAACTATCAATCAGACAAGGGTCAACAACTAGCCGCCAACCCTCAAGCCGCTCTCTGTTTCTACTGGGCACACACGGAACAACAGGTTCGCATCGAAGGCGCCGTGGAGCGGGTTCGTGACGAGCTGAGCGACAAATACTTCCACAGCCGCCCCCGCGGCAGCCAGTTAGGGGCGATCGTCAGTGACCAATCGGAGGTCATCCCCGACCGGGAGAGTTTGGAGAAAAAATTAGCGGCGGCAGCAGCTGAGCACGGCGAGGCGGAAATTCCCCGCCCCAGTTTTTGGGGTGGCTACCGGCTGGTCGCAACCCGTTACGAATTCTGGAAAGGGGGCGAAGACCGTTTGCATGACCGCATTCTGTACCGACGCGACGCACCGAAGGCGGCCTGGATCAAGGAACGACTGGCTCCTTAGATGGCCAGCAACAATTTTCCAGCCTCGACTTTTGCAGCACAGCCGTTCCCGCTAGGGCAATGACGCTAGGGCAATGAAGCGGGGACAATGACGCGGGGGCGGACCGCCGGCCCACTCAGTCATGGCGTTGCAGACAGTACAATGGGCGCGTAGTCCGTTTAACCATTCCAACTTTAGGTGTTTCCATGTGTGACCAAGACCACTTTGAAGAAGACATCAAGAAGTACTCACGCCGCGACATCGGCAAGCTGGCTGCGGTTGGTGTTGGTGCTGCGATGATGCTGCCGCGAGCGGCCAACGCGGCTGAGGTTCAGGAAAGTGAAGTAAAAATCAAGACGCCCGATGGACAGTGCGATGCCTTTTTCGCAACTCCCAAGATGGGCGCCCACGCCGCCGTGTTAGTCTGGCCCGACATCTTTGGATTGCGTCCCGCCTTCCGTCAAATGGGAACGCGTTTGGCCGAATCTGGCTACAGCGTGCTGGTGGTTAATCCGTTCTACCGAAAGCAACCAGCACCGACGGCGTCCGACGGTGCGCAAACAGCCATTTCCGACGTCATCCCACTGGCGCGAAGCCTCAGCGCAACAACTCACGTGACCGATGCCAAAGCGTTTATTGCTTGGCTCGATTCGCAACCGCAGGTCGACACCAAGAAAAAGATTGGCACGATTGGCTACTGCATGGGTGGACCGATCGTAATGAGAACCGCGGCCGCGGTTGCCGACCGCGTGGGCGCTGGGGCAACTTTTCACGGGGGTGGCTTGGTTACGGACAATCCCGACAGCCCGCACTTGTTAATCGAAAAGATGCAGGCCCAATTCCTGATTGCCATCGCGGAAAATGACGACAAACGCGATCCCGACGCCAAGGATGTGCTGAGAAAGACCTTCGAGCAGGCAAATTTGCCCGCCGAGATTGAGGTCTATCCCGCCGGACACGGCTGGTGCCCACCCGACACGCGAGTCCATAACGAAGAGCAGGCCGAAAAAGCTTGGCAACGAATGTTGGCTCTGTTCGAGCGGGCGATTTAGAGCCCGAGAAAACGGTGGCTAGCGCCAAAACCGCTAACGGTTTATTGGGAAGCACTTACAGACGCAGCGGCGGAGGGAGAAAACAAATCCACCGCCGCGCCAGTTCGTCACGGTGAACATTGCGTAGTATCTGCTGGATAACCACGTTAATGATCGGCATGCGGCAAGCAAACCGGCGAGCCACTCATTCTAGCCACTCTAATACCACACCGATGCCAACTGGGCTAATTCTTGACGGAGCTGTGCGGCAGACGCAACACACGCGAAGCGGTTTGCGAGTAAACTGTGGCTGCTCAGCATGTCAGGGCGAGAGCGACAACGAGAGCTAATGACCCCACCCCCAGAAGGCCCCTGGCACCTTCCTTAATCCCCCACTTTCTTCAGGAGAGCCGCATGAGCATGCGACTATTACGAACTGGCGGCCTGGCAATGGCCGCGACCCTTACCTTGGGATTGTCCACCGCGTTAGCCGATGTCCAGCTGCCGAATATCTTCAGCGATTCGATGGTCTTGCAACGTGACCAAGAAAACCGCGTGTGGGGCATGGCCGACGCGGGCGAAGCGGTCACGGTGATGATTTCTGGTCAGACGCACGAGACCGAAGCCGATGCGGATGGGTATTGGCAAGTGACGCTGCAGCCGTTGAGCGTCGGTGAGCCTCGGACGTTGACCGTTCGTGGCAAAAACGAGATCAAGCTGGAAGATGTGTTGGTTGGCGAGGTTTGGATTTGTTCAGGCCAGTCCAACATGCAGTGGACGGTGAACAGTTCCGAGTCGCCCGATCTGGAGCGACTAGCGGCTAACTTTCCACAAATCCGCATGATCAATTATCGGCAGCAAGGTTCACAGACGCCGGTCTGGTCACATCCCGATCGTCAGTGGATGGTTTGCACACCTGAGAACGTGGGCAACTTTTCAGCCGTTGGTTACTTCTTTGCTCGCCAATTGCATCAGACACTCGATGTGCCGATCGGGATGATCAACAACGCTTGGGGTGGCTCGGCTTGCGAAGCTTGGATCAATCGTGATGTGCTCGTCGCCGATGGACGCTTCGCAGGCATGCTGCAGCGTTGGGAGAATATGGAGAACCAATTTGAAGAGTTGAGTGGTAAAGACGACTTAGATGACAAAGCTCAACAGACTCGTAGAAACTTGTCGAATCAAATGGGAGGGAACCAGCGTCCCGCCAACATTTATAATGGTGTGTTAAAGTCGCACATGGGTTACGGCATCAAAGGTGCGATTTGGTACCAAGGTGAATCGAATGCTGGCCGCGCTTATCAGTATCGTGAGTTGTTCCCGTTGATGATTTCCAGTTGGAGAAAAGAGTGGGGTGCGGGCGATTTCCCTTTTTACTGGGTGCAATTGGCTGACTTTCGTCAAGAAAAGTCGGCCCCCGGAGAGAGTGACTGGGCGGAACTGCGAGAAGCCCAGACAATGACGATGGATAAACTGGAAAACACCGGCGAAGCGGTGATCATCGACATTGGAGAAGGTAAAGATATTCACCCCCGCAACAAAGTCGATGTGGGTCGCCGTTTAGCCCGTTGGGCATTGGCCAAACAATATGCCATTGAAATCGCCCACCAGAGCCCTCGTTATCAAGCGATGGAAAAAGTTGACGGTAAGATCGTACTCAGTTTTGCACATGTCGACGGTGGCTGGCGACCCTTTGATGTTCCCCAACCAATCGGTTTCACCATCGCCGGTGAAGACAAGCAATTCGTCACCGCTGACGCCAAAATTTTGAAAGATGGTCGGATTGAAGTCTGGAGTGACTCAGTTAAAGATCCGGCCTCAGTGCGATACGCTTGGGCCGACAACCCCGTCTGCAACATGTACGACCGGGCCGATTTACCACTGACGCCCTTCCGCACTGATGATTGGGATGGTGTGACGAAGGGACGCGAATAAGTAATTCGCTCAACAGTCAGCCGCCGGTGTACGCGATCCCATTACAAGTACGCCTACGGCTGACTGTTTAACGATGACGCCGCGGCTGTACATGCTTGGTACTGCTCGCGGCGTTCGCCTACATCATATCCATGGGATCGATATCGACGACGAATTGAATATCGGTTTTGGCGGGTGGTTTAAGATCTTCACGAGCGCGACGAATCACGCCGCCGAGCACTGCCGCGTCGGCGCATTGCAAGAGAATATGAAAACGGTATTTACCGCGCAAGCGTGACATTGGCGGCGGCGCTGGTCCAAGAATACGGACTTCGGCCCCTTTGAGCGTTCGCACCGCTTCGAGTTTTTCCACGATCTTCTCGGAAAAAGCTTCGGTCGCTCGCTCTTCGCTGCCACGAATAATGATCCGAGCCACGCGTCCGTGGGGCGGATACGAATATCGCTGGCGTTGTTCTAGTTCGTATTTGACGAACTTGTGATAGTCGTGCTGCGAAGCGGCTTCGATGGCTGGGTGATCGGGGGAAAAGGTCTGCACTAACACGCGACCGCCGCGGCTACTGCGGCCGGTCCGTCCGGCAACTTGCGTGACCAGTTGAAAAGTTCGTTCGGCGGCGCGAAAATCGGGGAAATGCAGGGCGGAATCGGCGTTAATCACACCGACGAGAGTCACATCGGGAAAGTCCAGCCCCTTGGCGATCATTTGCGTGCCCAACAAAATCGACAACTCGCCTTTGCGAAAAGCGGTCAGCACCCGTTCGTGGCTACCTGGTTTCCGCATGGTGTCACTGTCCATGCGAGCCACCGAAGCGGTCGGAAAACGTGCTTTGACTTCTTGCTCGAGCCGTTGCGTGCCCAGCCCGCTGTAGCGGATGCCGTCGAATTTACACTCGGGGCACCAGGGGGGCGTGGGGATCTGATAATCGCAATAGTGACAGACCGCTTTGCTGCCATCACGGTGATGCGTGAGCGGCATATCGCAATCGGGGCAACCGACGACGTGGCCGCAAGCAGGGCACTGGATGGAGGTCGAAAACCCACGACGATTGAGCAGCAGGATAACTTGGCCCTGGTCGGCGATCGTCTCGGTAATCGCTTGATGCAGCGGCCGGCTGATCGAACCGCCGGCACGTTGTTCCTTGAGCCGCATATCGACCAGCTGCACCGCCGGCATGGGACGATCTTCGACACGCTTGGCCAACGGCACCAGCGACGCGCGCCCCGACTTGGCGGCGTACCAAGATTCGAGCGACGGGGTGGCGGAACCAAGAATTAAAGGGATGCCCTCCAACGCGGCTCGCCGTCTGGCCACATCGCGAGCGTGATAGCGGGGGACCGTGTCTTGTTTGAAGGAAGCGTCGTGTTCTTCATCGATCACGATCAAGCCTAAATTGGGCAACGGTGCGAAGACGGCGCTGCGAGGCCCGACGACCACATCGACACTGCCCGAGGCGATGCGTTGCCAGTGATAATGACGTTCGGAGGGAGTCATTTGGCTGTGCATCACGGCCACCGAATTGAAGCGATCCTCAAATCGTTGGCGAGTTTGCGGGGTCAAACTGATCTCGGGGACCAGCACGATGGCTTGACGCCCGAAACGTTGCGCATGCTCAATCGAACGAATATAGACTTCGGTCTTGCCGCTGCCGGTGACGCCGTGCAGCAAGATATTCTTGGGCCCTCCCTCATCGATCGCCGCGCTGATTTTCGCTAGAGCGGTGGCTTGCTCCGGAGTCAGCACCACACGTTCGACGGAGCGGACGGGCTGGCGTCCGGTCAGGGGGCTGCCCACATCCATCACGCGGCGGGACTCGGCCAAGACCAAGCCTTTTTTGCGCAGCTGACGGATCGGCTCGTCGGTGCACTCGGCCAATGTCGACAATTCGGGAACCGTCAACGGCCGGGAAGCGGCAATCAGATGTCGCAAGGCGGCCCGCTGCTTCACCGGCAAGGCATCGACCACTCGATCGTCGAGCGCCTCCTTGCTGGGCTGGAGAAATGTCTTTTCACGCGTGCCCGCTCCGCCGCGAACTCCAGAGGGAATCAAGGCGTCGAAGACTTGACCGGCCGGAGCTTGGTAATAGTGCGACATCCCCAACACCAGCTTGACCATCTTGTCCGAGCAAAGAGGATGGTCGTCGACCACTTCGGCGACATCTTTCATGGAGCGAGCCGGGCGGATGCCGGTTGCGACCTGGGTACACCAGCCCAACACGCTGCGATTGCCGCGACCGAGCGGCACGCGAACGCGCATGCCGGCGCTCAACTGGTCGATCATTTGCGGCGGCACTCGATAGTGAAATGGTCCGTAGGGATTCTCGGCAAAGACCACTTCCGCCGCCACGGTGGTATCATCCGCTTCGACTTCCCAAGGGGGCGCGTCGAGCTCGAACAGCTCACCCTGCTGGGGATCGTCACCCGGATGCGGAGCATCTCCGTGGTCAGGGTCGTCGCCGGACTGCAGACCTTCGCCGGGCTGAAAGTTGACCGAGCCGAGCTTGGACGGATCTTCCGCCGAGAAATCTTCGGAACCTGAGTCGGACGATTTTCCAACAGGAGACATAGTGGACGGTGCTGTGGTGGTATCGGAGGTCGAACCCTCTAGGATAACGCCCCGCGTCGTCGCGGCCGAAGCCCCAGGAAAGAATTCTCCGTGCGGGGACTGGGGTAAATTGGATGAAGTTTGCATTGGAATTAGGATTCGCCTGCAGATGAGTGTCTCGCCGAACAACAGACCTGACAAAAAAAGTGGCCCTCAGGTCGTTGATTATCGATCAGTGCTGTGACACCTTTGGTCACTGGAGAAAAGCAAATTGGGAAAAAAAAACACTTTTTCGCGAATCGGCATCTTGGGCGGCTCCTTTGATCCGGTGCATTACGGACATTTAATCCTGGCTGAAACCTGCCGAGAGCACTTGCGGCTGGATCAAGTGCTGCTGATTCCCGCAGCCACTTCGCCACTGAAACCGAGAGGACCGAATGCCAGCGGCCGGCAACGGATGGAAATGCTGCAATTGGCGCTCGACGCGAGCCAAGACTCTGCCAGTGACAACTCTGCCAGCGACAACTCTGCCAGTGCGGACTTGCGAGTTGACAGCCTGGAGCTTGATCGCGGGGGAGTCAGCTACACGCTGGAGACGGTGCGGTTGCTTGCCGCTCGGGAGCCGCACAGCCAACTGGTGCTGTTGATCGGCGGTGACTCGCTGGCCAGCTTGGCTGATTGGCACCAGCCAGCCGAGCTGCTGAAGCTGGTGGAACTAGGCGTGGTCACGCGGAGCGGGCATGCTGAACCCGATTTGGGTGCAGCCCAGGCGATGCTGCCGGCTGCCGAGCGTGCATTATTCCGCGGCAGTTTGGTGCCGATGCCGACGCTGGAATTATCGAGCACGGAGCTGAGAGCTCGCATTGCCGCGGGGCAAAGCATTCGCTTTCGCACCCCGCCAGCGGTCGTAGATTACATCAAGGCGGCCGGGTTATATCGTGCCGCCTCAGCTTGAAGATGGGCCCGGTCGAGGCTGAATTCCACCGATACAGGGAATTCAGCTTAGAAGTCGGAGTCCATGCCCAAGCGACTGCGAAGCACATCAAATTCACGAATGAATCGCTCGCTGCTGCTGTGGACGTGCTCAGCTTCGGTCAAAAACTGGATATCGGGAGTGGGATAGACGTCGTTATCGATCAACACCGACTCAAAAGGCTCTAGCGGTTGCCCGTAGCAAATCAACAGTTTGTGCTCGTCGAATTGCACCTCTTGCCGGCGCCGCGGATTGACCACGGCAACACCGCAGCAGCCATCGTTGAGCAGCAGGTCTTCGAACTCGACCAGCACGCTTTTGAGGACAGGCAGATCGATGTGTTCGCGATAGAAATCACGATGTCCGACACCGCCCTGGTGGCTTGATTCCAGCACCACGTCGACGACGGGACCGAGGTTATCGATCAAATCGAGGAACAGGTCGATCAGCAGTCCGCGCGTGGCGGCGCCCATGATCACGGGGATTTTTTCACCACTCGTTTCATCATGATAAGCATCATGCCGAAACCCTTGCCTGGGTACGACCTGCAGATCATAAGACGGACGAATGGCGTCGGTAAGATCGAACGCCCCGTAGCGTTCGATGCCCATGTGGACCTGCAGCTCATCATCGGTGAGTTGCTCGAAACTGTTCTCCGTTGTGGAACGGACGACACCTTCTGGCCCAGTACTGCGGAGGATCCGCTTGAGGAAACCCATGTTTTCTCTCGGTCGATTTTCGAATCGGTTCAAGCCGCCTGGAAGGCGATTGCTATAAATGCGACAAAATGACGAACGCCGAGTGCTTTGACTCAACAAACAACGCTAGGTCACGTTGACCGCGCAATGGGTGAGACAAACAGGGTCTCCGTGACAGCTATTTTTTTCGCACTTCCCATAACCGCTCAGACCGTTACAAACAGTCCACCGCAGGGAATGCGGACAACGCGTGTGGCAAAAGAGCCACGTCAATCTCGGTGGGGGACTCGCGCCAAGTCGACGAAGGCGGCTATAATTGAGGATTACTGGCGGTCACCACCGACGACCGTCAGGCAGAGTCTTTTTCCTGTTTGCCCCCAAGCTGAGTTCCCATGGCCCGTTTCAAGCATGAGGCTGTTCGTCCCGAGCTGCTTTTTTCCTGGTTACCGCGAACAAGATTACGGCGACTGGCTGTCACTCAGTTAGCCGCCTGGCTGGTGGCTGTCATGCTGATGTCAGTCGGTTGCGAGCCGCCGCCACGACCGCCGATCAAGACGGTGGAGAACAAATCCAACGCCGACTTATTGAGTTCACAGCTTTCCACACCACAAGTCGAAGCATTCGAGCGGCCTCAGCTCGACCTCAAATTCACGCTGGCAATTCCATACGACCTCTGGGACGCATGCTTCCTGGGTTCTGCGCACACGCCAATCGGCTATTCGCACATGCGAGCGGAACCGACGCGTGATTCCGAAGAGGTGCGATACACCCTGACCGAGCGTTTGTTGCTGCGGCAAGGGGATCAAGTCGTCGAGCAGATTCTCCGTCAATCCAGCTTGGAAACGCTGTCGGGACAGTTAAAAAGTTTTACCGCCGAGTATTCGTTAGGCAATCAAGTTGCCTCGGCGAAGGGACAAATCAAAAGCGGCAATCTCGAGGTCACCATCATCCAAGGTGGTGAAACCAGCCAACGCCAAATCCCCTGGCGGAAAGAGTACGGCGGACTGCTGGCGCTGCCGCAAAATCTAATGGAAAAACCGCTAAGAACCTGGGATAAACAATCCATTAATTTGTTGGCGCCCGTCTTTTACGAATTGGGAAAACTGGAGCTGAGCGGTGTCGGCCAAGCTTCGGTGACGATGCTCGACGGCAAATTTAAACTCTTGCAAGAAATTGCCGTAAACTCCTCAATCGCCGGCAACGACATCTCCTCAATGTCACTGTGGACCGACGAAGAGGGTAACGTGCTGAAACAATTCATTCGCGGCCCCACTACCGATCTCAACTTGCAAATGTATCGCAGCGATGAAGCCACGGCCACATCGCTGGAATCGCCTATTCAGGGGCTGGTGGCCGACTTCAAAATCCCCTTGGACAAAACGATCGACGGCGCGCGGCCGCTGCGAGCGGTCGGTTTCATTATTCAGCCTAAGGGTGATCAGAATGCCCTCCAATGGCTCCCACAGACCGACAAGCAAAACGTAAAGGCCGATGGAGGAAAGTTCCAAGTAGCCATCACCGACACGCGGGCCGCTACCGAAACCGGCGATGAACAAGCCGATATAGCCGAGCCACCAGGTCCGGGAGACAAACGGCCCGGCAGCTTGATCCAAAGTGAAGCGTCGTTAATTCAGCAGTTGGCCGACCAAGTGCGCGGTGCCGACAAGGCCGAGTTAGCGTTGGAGTTAGCCAATTTGGTACACACCCATTTGCGACAACCGAGCTCGGCCGACAGCTTTGCCTCAGCCCTCAGTGCCGCTAACTCCGGCAGCGGTGACTGCACGGAACACGCCTTGCTGCTGGCTGCCCTCTGCCGGGCTCGCGGAATCCCCGCGCGAATCGCCGCTGGACTGATCTATGAGGATGGGACTGCAACCGCAACCCAGCAAGAGAGCGAAACGGAAGCAGTCAGCCAAACGGAAGCAGAAGCAAATACCGACGAGCCACATCTCCGCTTTCACATGTGGACAGAAGTGTACATTGACGAACAATGGGTCGGGCTCGACGCCACGCTGGAGAGCGGCCAAACGAGTCTCGACCGGATCACCATGTTGCGGGACAATTTAGCGGAAAGAACTGACTTTTCCCTGTTCCAAACAGTTCGCCAGGCGGCTGAAACGATGCAAATCGAGCTGCGTCGCGTCTTTTATCAGTGATCGATCGCAGCCATCGGCAATCGACCGGCGCGGAAAGGCAGCAAACGGAATTGCCAAGACCGCCAGTAGAGCGACGAATAGACAGGCACTGAGTCCACGATTCTCCCACTCAACAGGAAACACCCGAGATGTCACCGAGCGACCCCCCGACAAAACCATCCGCCGGCGTTCGCGTTACTTTCTTGGACCAGACCGGAGCAAAATCGGTAGAAGCGGTGATCGCGCCGGCCGTCACGGTGGCTCGTATTATTCCCAACTTGATCACCAAGCTGAACCTACCGGTGACTGGTCCGGACGGCCAACCAATGACCTACAGCCTGGACCACAAACAGGGCGGCCGGCGGTTGCGTGAAGACGAAACGTTGTTTGATGCTGGCGTCAACGCCGGCGATCATTTAATCGTGTACCCTGAAATCGTCGCTGGTTGATCTCCATGTTCGGACGCTTGCTGCAACGTGGCCAACAGCCGCCCCCCAGCCCTCGGCAACGACGGCTGGAGAGCGACCATGCCCGTTTGACCGAGTTGGCCGCTAACAGTTCCATCTTCAGCTTCGTGGTCGTCCAGCCCAAACATACCCACAGCCCACCGGAGACGTATCGCATCCAATTTCGTGGTTCCAGCCTGCAGACGGTGATGGAAGCGAACAGCAACCAAACGGTGCGATTGCATTACCAGCATGAAGTCTTAATTCAGTTGGTTGCCGAGTACCCCCGTTCGGCTCCGCACATGCGTTGGGTCACCCCCATCTTTCATCCCAACATCAGCGCCGCCGGAGCAGTCTGCCTGGGCGGCTGGGGGACGCATTGGGCTCCCAGTTTGCAGCTCGATAAGCTGTGCGAAATGTTGTGGGACATGCTGCGATTTGCCAATTATGACACTCGCAGCCCCTTTAACCAACAGGCGGCGACTTGGCTGCGCAAACAACGCGAATATCAATTCCCTTTAGACCAGCGCGAGCTGCGTGACGCGCCACAATCGGTTCACAATGCCGATAGCCAGCCGCTCGCCGAGCCGATCGTTGGCACGTTAGCGGAGCAAACTGACCTCCGCGAGCCAGCTAACCTCAACAACCCCGACGACGATATCAGCTTCGATGACGTGGTCGAGCGACTTCCGGCACAGCGACGAGCCGGCGGGCAGCCTCCCACACCGACTCCACCACCCGACATTCTCTTCTTGGACTGATCAGACAAATTCCCGTGAGCGACAGCCCGATTCGGATTGACCATGATGACCGCCATGATTCGCTGCGGCTAATTCCCTGGTGGGACCAAACGAGGCTGGCCGCCGCGCGGGTGCTGGTTGTGGGTGCCGGCGCGCTGGGGAACGAGGCGCTCAAGAATTTGGCCCTGATGGGTGTCGGACACATCGCCGTGGTCGATATGGATCACGTGGAAAGCTCGAATCTCTCCAGGTCGGTGCTGTACCGAGCGGTCGATGCGGGGCAATTGAAAGCGACCGTGGCGGCGCGGCGTGTGGCCGAGATCGACCCGGCGATTAAGATCACCGCTTTGCCCTTTAACGTCATCCATCAAGTCGGTTTGGGCTGGTTCGCCGATGCCGACGTGGTGTTGGGCTGCCTCGATAACCGCGAAGCCCGGTTGTGGGTCAACCGCTGTTGCTGGCATGTCGGCACCCCTTGGATCGATGCCGGAATTCAAGAGATCAGCGGCGTTGTTCAAGTCTTCCAGCCACCCGATGGCACGTGCTATGAATGCGGCATGAAAGAAGCCGATTATCGGTTGATCAACCTGCGATATTCCTGTCCACTGTTGCGAGCCGAAGACATCCGCCAAGGACGCGTACCGACGACTCCCACAATCGCTTCGATCATCGCCGGCTGGCAAGTGCAGGAGGCGTTAAAGCTGTTGCACGGGCTGCCGGCGAGCGAATCGTCGGCGATGGTTTTTCATGGCATGACGAATCATGTGTATCGCACGCAATTGCCCCGCCGGGAAGCTTGCCTCAGCCACGACAGCTGGGAACCGCCGATTGATCTACCCACAGTCAGCGTGACCGATAGCTTGGAAAAACTGCTGGCTGAGGCGGGAAAAATCGCCCAACAGCCGGCCCAAGCCGTCCGCTTGCAACGTGACTTAATCACCGCTCTCCGCTGCGAGCCTTGCCAAGTCGACCAGGCGCTCTGCCAACTGCGCGCGATGACCGCCAGCAGCCAAGCCAGCTGTCCCAACTGCCAACAAACCATGTCGCCGGAAATCGTCGGTCGCATCGATTGCCAGCACAGCGAACTGCTGACCAAGTCGCTGCAGCAACTTGGCATCCCTCCAGCCGACATTGTAACCATCGAATTCGAGCAGGGGGCTGTTCCGTTTCGCTTGGCAGGCACGACCTACGGTGAACCGGCATGAACGACTCCGCCCCGGAAAGCGACTCGCCGCGACGCCCGCTAGCCGCTGCGGACGATGCTCAACGTGATCACGCTCAAAGTGATGATGTCCAGTTCGGTGATGTTCAGTTTAGTGATGCTCGGAGTGCGACACGCCCCCACGCGGACGACTTGCCCGATCGCAATGGCCATTATGGAACAGCCGAAGTGCGTCGGGTGCAGAGGGTGCAATTCGCGCCCACCAAAGTGTTAGTCGACTTGGACGCGATGCTCGACATGCAAGAGCACGCGGCGGAAGATACCAGCGTCGAGTTGGGTGGCATTCTCTTGGGACATCGCGGCGTGCAAGCGGACGGCACGCCGTTTGTCGTGATCAGCGATTCGCTGCGAGCTCGTCACTACCGAGCCACTCGCGGTAGCTTTACCTTCACGCACGCGACTTGGGCCGATCTGCACCAACAGCGGGAAGCGCTGCCGGCCAGCACGGAGATCGTTGGTTGGTATCACACGCACCCCGGCTGGAGCGTTTTCCTTAGCGACATGGATGTGTTTATTTGCGACCACTTCTTTCCCCATCAAGACGACATCGCTTTGGTCATCGACCCCAGCTCGGGCGACACCGGACTGTTTGTGCGACGGCAAGTCCCCAGCCATCGCGCTCCCGGCCGACTGGATCATTTTTATCTGTATGCTCACCGCCGTCGGCACGCCGAATTGGCTGGCTGGGCAAGTTATTTTTCCGGAGCCGAAACCATGTCTCAGCCCGCTGCCGCGTTCCCTGGTCGCCAGGCTTCTCCACTCGTCGTGACCTCCGGCGGAGGCCCGGAAATGGTCGGCGTCCGCTACCTGCCGCTGTTGGTAATCGGTTTGTTGAGCAGCCAGTTGTTGCTGACCGCGATCTTGCTGGGACTGTTGATTTTCAACGCCACCAGCGGTGTCAATTCCTCAGGCAGCCTGAACTCCACGGCCGGGGCTAACTCTCCGGCCGGGGCGCAGCAGACCGACCAAAGTGCGGCAATAAGCAGCGCGCAAACACTCAGCGTCCGGGAAGCAATTGTGGACGAACTGCTAGGGAAAATCGTCACGCAATCACCGGCCGAACTGGAGCAATCGTTCCGTCAATTGGCAACCGATAACGCCAGCCTGAAAGCGAGTCAGTTGGGATTAATGAACCGCGTCGAGCAGCTCGACGGTGAGCTTTCAGAAAAGCAATCGCAACTGACCAGGGCGACCGATCGGCTGGCCGCTGCGGAGAGTCAGCTGACCACCGTGGAAAGTCAGTTAGCAGCGCAACGTGCGGCTCAAAAGAAGGCGGTTGACATAGCAGATGAAACAGCGGAGGGTGAATCGGCTGATGATGAAAATCGCATCGCGCGACGTCAACTCTTCGGACTCGATTGGCTGCCGTTGTTGATCGGAGTGCTAGTCGGCGGGGTGGTGGCTGGCAGTGCCGTGGGGCTTCCCCTCTGGCAACGCTTGCGGGCTGTCGAAGGGGATGTGGCCTAGCCGATGCCGGAGCTAACTTTCTTTATCCTGTTCCTAGCGGTCGCCGGCTGGCTGATTTCGCGACGAGGCAAACGGCGAGCTCGCAAATTATTGTTTCGCTTAGCCTTCGAGCGGGGTGGCCAGTATTTTTCCGGCGGCGTGTTTGGTACACCCAGGACTGAGTTAGCGGTCGGCAGCAAGCGGCTCTCGATCAGCCTCTCGCCAGTGACTTGGACGGGACGCGATTTTTGGGCCACGCTGGCTGGGGTGTGGCCCCATCAACGTCCAAAACTCGATCCCTCCCGCCCCACCGGTTTGCGATTCGCGGCCGACTCGCCGGCGCCTCCCCCGAGCCGTCTAAGCAATGATCTGGTGCAACTGGGCAACCAGCTGGAAGGCTTGAAATTGACCAGCCAAGATCGCTTGTGGACGGAGCGTGAACGGGTCTTTTACACCGTGCTGCTGAACTCGCGGCAGTATCAAACGTTGAGCCATTGGGTCGACATGAGCGTGCAGTACTACATGCTGCTGATCGCCGACACCGAAGCGGGCATCGAATTCTCATCGCTGACGCCGGGCAGCGATTCGGCCGCAGTCTGTTGTCAGATTTGCGGAGTCCCTCCGGCGGCCAACGAACGTGTGCTGTGCGCCGCCTGTGGCGCGCCTCACCACTTAGAATGCTGGGATTATAACCAAGGCTGCGCGATCTATGGCTGTCGCTGCCGCCAGCACCGGCGAGCTTGAGTATCAAAGTCGCCTTTCGGTAATATCGGTCATTGAGCGCTAACTCACGGTTCCGCGGAACCGCACGCTGGCGCGTTCCGGCTGATTCCGTTTTGCATAATGACTTATGGGGAGGTGCTCAGGCGGCACGTTGTCCAGCGACTAGGTCGGCGGCCAGCCAACGCCTCATGTGTTCGCGGTCGCTTTCCCAAGCGGCCGAGGTGCGGCGATCACAGAAGAGATGGAAGATGCCATCGACCGTTTCGCTCAAGAAACGAATCGCTTCGATCCGCTCTTCGTTCTCCATCGGTTCTTCGTCGGTGGTGACGATCTTAGCACCGGAGATGGCGAACGTTTCCGCTTGCAACACCAACTCAAACTGCATTCCATCGCGAACCAAAGTCATGCCGGTTTTGCGGGGAAGCTTGCCAGTCTGAACCGCTTGTAACGCTTCGGGTAGTTTCACCGGGGACTCGGCCGAGATCGTTTCTTTCCCGGATTCACCCAAGGGGCATTCGAGCATCAACGTTTTGGTCAGCATCGCGGTAACTTCGCTTTCGTCGGCCAGCGTGAAAGAGTCCGACTCATGCTCCAGTCGCCACCACAACCACAGCAGAAACTCGTTGCCGAGAAAATCGGGAGCTTGCGAATGCTCGTTGGTCCAGGGAAATTGTGAGACGCTTTGCTCGGCCACGAAGCTGGTCGGTAACAGGACGTCCAGTTCAGCGAAACGGTCGGCGGCGATGGCCCAATTTTGCGCGATTGAGCCGGCGCTGAGACGACGGACTTCGATATCAAAGACACGTTCGAGCAGATCACCCCAGTGGCCGGCGACTCCTTGGGAACCGCTGAAATACAGCGTGCTGTGCTGCAGATCCCAAAGCCACGGAAAGGAAGCCATTTTGCGGTATTTCCCCGTGGCCGCTTCGCTGCGACAACGCTCCTCGACCGCCTCCTTAGCTTCGGTCTTCTGGGCTTTATTGAGCCTCCCGGTGGGGCTGTCCTTCAGCAGCGCGGCTAGTTCCATTTGCAACCAAGCGTTGCGAATGGCTGCCGGAATTTGATTGGAATCCACTCGCAGCCCGGCGTGCAGGGTGTTGTTGATAATGTTTTTGCCGAATTCAAAAGATTGATCAAACAGATGATCGCCACCCAAGAAACCGACGTGAATATTTTCCGGCGAATCGGTCTGCACTTGTCCGGCAGCATGATTGGCCAGCAATTCAAGATGTTCTTCCGTGAAGAGTTGCGTTTCGAAATCGCTGGTGGTGAAACGTTCGAACGAGAGTGAGCCACGTAAAAAAGGCATTGGCGGTCCGCAGTGAGAGGGAGGGCCAGCTCACAGAGCTGACGTTTTTTCGAGCGAGTCTCGGAAAAGTATCGACCGCGGGCAGTGGCGGAATCATGTGGCAAGCCGCCGGCTGGCCTAATCGCTGCTTTCGTTATAATTTATTGCGATCAAATTATGACATTGCCGCCAGATTTGCGGCTTGCTCCGTTGCGCCCGCCAGGCTGCCCCAGCGGGGAACGAATCGTCGGGTAAAGTGCGGTATGCATTAGGTTGCTATATGGCACGGCGAATTCAAACTGCGAATTGGCCAGCGATCAACGAGCTGTCGACACTGAGAGAACCCTTGCAAGATTTCGCTTAGAATTTGGAAGCTTTCATTCATCAAATGAAAAAAATCTTTCATCGTTCACCAATGGTAGCCCAGCAGGACCTGGATCCCGATCGACAACTGCTTTCCCCCACCCAGGTCGTCGGCTAGCCTGTTAAGCTTGGGAGCCCCCTTTCAATCATCAACGACTCTAGTGGTAAAGTGAGCGGTGGATGGCCGATTCGACCAGCGATCTAATGCGAGCGGTGCGGTTGAATCGAGAATCGCTAAAAGGTGTCGACTTAGGCCTCTTTACTGGGTTGGGCACGCATGTTTTGGCCGACTTTCATGCCTGCCAGCGGCTACCTTCGGAGCCCGAAGTGCTACGTCAATTGCTGGAACAGACCGCCGCGCTGCTAGAGTGCACCGTGGTTGAATCGGTGTTCCACGCCTTCAGCCCTTATGGGTTAAGTGGCGTGGTCGTGGTGGCGGAGTCCCACTTGGCTGTGCATACTTGGCCGGAGCAGCAAACAGCCTGCGTCGACTTTTTTACTTGCAGCAATCAAATGCTCCCGCTGCCGGGACTGGAATTGTTGTTTGATGTGTTCGCGGCTCGGGAAGTAACGATTTCCGTCGTCCCGCGTGGTCTCCCAGCGGGTCCTTTTTAGGAGTGGGTAAAGGTGTTTCTCAGGGAACAAGCTGATTTTGTCTTCCGTCCGCTGCGCCCTTCCGAAGTGGGCGATGCGTTGGAGATCATTCTGGAACATGACGAGGACGACCATGAGGAAGCTGCGAAAACGTATGCCGCTGGGCTCGAGGGACAATTCGGATTGCTCAGGCAAGACCGCCTGATTGGCGTCACGGGAGCCAAACCGATTCCGGGGACCGATCGTTCCTACGGAGTCTCGTGGACCTATCTAGCCCGCAGCATGATGGGGCACGGACACGGTAGATTTATGCTGGAGAGCCTATTGGAGTTTCTTGAACAGCAGGATGCTCGCATGGTTTACGTGCAATCGAGCGACTACCGGGATCCCGAGCGGGGAGAGATCTACCGCGAGGCTCACGCGGCTTATCGTGCCGTGGGATTCGTCGAGGAGCTGCGACACCTGCATTACTACGAAGTCGACGAGTCGCTGGTCGTCTACAGCCGCCGCTTGCAAACGTCGGAGTACGTTTCGGTTCCGCCCAACGAATCGGCCATCAAGCTAGTCGACATTGATGAAATTCCGGAGTGCGACGGGGCCTACTGGCTGGCATGGGAATTGACCGATGGCGAAGGGACCACCAGCGACGTGCAATTGATCTTTGATCAAGTTCGCGAGTGGGAGGGACGAGTGATCTTTATGGCTTTCCCTTCCGACGTGTCGCAAACGCAAGAGTTCGTCATCCGTGCACGCTTTCACCCCGCCGGCCGGCTGGCCGATTATTATGAAGATGGGGTAGACCAACTTCATTTTCGACACGATTTACGCTAGACTAGCAGATGCGAGATGTAGTCTCTCAGACTGGTTCACCACCGCCGAGAATCTCGTGACTTTTCCCCCCGCACAAGGTTACTTCGATGCGTTATTGCTGTTTGCTGGCAGTTGGTTTAGCGATGTTGGTCATCCCCGGCTGTTCGAGTCCAAAGGTGGAAGTGATCGATCTCAATCGAGTGCTTGACATCCTGGACCAGACACTTGTTCAGCTGGATGGTGAAAAGACCGATTCATTTGACTTGTCACAGTTTAGAGCCCCCGAAACCTCGAAAGATGATTGGGCCGCGGAAAATGGCTCGCCAGCCGATTTGTATGCCACCGACCCGGCACCAACCGATCAAGCCGACTTACCCGATCAAGCTAGTGGCGACGATTCGGCGGGTGACAGTACTGCCCAGCCGGCCGCTGACGATCTACCGCGAACGCTTGACGCCGCCAGGGACGAAGAGTTTCTCGCCCTCTATCGGGAAAATTTGAACGCCGCCCAGCCGAAATTGATGTCGCACGCGATCGGTGTCTCCATGGAAGCGACCGGTGCGATCGTGGGCTACGCCGATCGCAATGACAACAAAACTCAGGATGCTGGTGAGGAACGATTATTTACCGTCCAGATCGATCTTGAGCGCGGGCGATTGCTGGCCTCGGACACTGCCAACCATCATCGCGACCATCACTACCGACCGATGGGTGGTTTCTTCACAGCATATATGCTCGGCAGCATGATGAGTCGTCAGGGAAGTTATTACAGTGGTGCGCGAGCTGGTGCCAAACCAAACTTTGCAGCCACGCCGGTTAGCCCCAAGAACTACCATTCCAACGCAGTTTCACAGGCCCGCGCGAAAGCTTCCAGCGCACGGTCCTCGAGCAACAGCGTTCGCAGCCGCAGCGGTTCGGGTGGTTTTGGATTCGGCAAGTAATCAAACCTCGCTCCCTCACGGCTCCCAATCGCCAAAGGCAATGCATCATTTTGGAATCCGCCATCGACGACCAGCCTGAATCAGATTTGGATAGTGCCGCGCTCAGCTCGCGGCAGGCAGCCGTGATGATGTTCAGCGTGCTGGTGGTGGCGCTTTGCGGCATCGCTTACGAGTTGATCATTGCCTCAGTCTCGACTTATCTGCTGGGGAACAGCGTCACGCAGTTTTCCTTGACGATTGGGCTGTTCATGTTCGCCATGGGGCTGGGATCGTTCCTCTCAAAATATTTCCGCACACACTTAGTTTCGACCTTCGTGTTTGTGGAAATCAGCGTGGCGATCATCGGCGGTTTTTCTAGCACGTTGCTGTTCACCGTGTTCCCGATGTACTCGCTCTACAACCCCACGATGTACAGCTTGATCATTTTGATTGGCACCTTGGTGGGGCTGGAGATTCCGCTGCTAACACAAATTCTCAGCCGTTCTTCGTCCTGGAAGGACTCGGTTGCGCATGTGTTATCGCTTGACTATTTCGGTGCGCTGATCGGCTCTGTCGCTTTTCCCTTGGTGCTGTTACCCTCGCTGGGGCTATTTCGTTCTTCGTTCGCGATTGGATTGACGAACGCCGTTGTTGCTTGGTTAACGATCTTTGTATTCGGCCGCAAACTGCCTGGGCGTCGCGTCTGCTTGACTTTTGCCAGCGTGGCGATTGTCGTGTTGCTGGGTGGCTTGCTGATGTCGGCGCGGATCACTCAATTCGCCGAAGGCCAATTATTCGCGGATCATATCATCTACTCGCGTTACACGCCGTACCAACGCATTGTCATGACCGAGGGTGATGGCAACGGTGAGTTGCGATTGTACTTGGACAAGCATTTGCAGTTTGCCAGTCGCGACGAGCACCGTTATCACGAATCGCTCGTGCATCCGTTAATGAGTTTGGCTGGGCCACGCCGTCACGTTTTGATCCTTGGCGGAGGCGATGGTTTGGTGGTTCGCGAAGTCGCCAAATATGCCGACGTGGAATCGATTGACTTGGTTGACATCGATCCCGCCATTACCAATTTGGCGAGAACTTTCGCGCCGCTGCGGCGCATCAACGCTGATAGTCTTCACGACCCGCGACTTCGCGTCATCAACCAAGACGCCTTTCGCTTTATCCGCGACCAGGTTCCGGCACATTTGGCTGCCAACGAGCAGTCGGCGAATCAGCCAAGCACCTTATATGACCGCGTCATTATTGATTTACCCGATCCGCACAACGAGGTTCTGGATAAACTTTATTCACGTGAGTTTTATCAGATGCTGTCGTTATGCATGTCGGCCGAGGGAAGTCTGGCGGTGCAGAGCAGTTCGCCGATTTACACGCGTCGCGTTTATTGGTGCATTGGTAACACCTTGGAAGCTGCCGGGCTGCATGTGACCAGCTATCATGTGCCGCTGAATTCGTTCGGCACTTGGGGATTTCATCTGGCAACCAAGCCCCCGCTGGGCAGGGACGATGTGCAAATCGAAGCGGGAAAATTTCGTTATATTACCACTGATGTCTTCGCTGCCGCTTGTGTTTTCCCACCCGATATCGCCCGCGTGGAAACTCCCGTCAATCGCACCTTTGAGCCGCGTCTTTACATGCTATACGTCGCCGACGCCAAACAGTAAGGGCTCAACAAAGCAAGGGCTCAGCAAAGCGTCCGCCCCGCGAACGATCAGACGAGAAGGGTCGCTTACCCGCAACCTACTTCGCGTGCAGTTCCTCCATCTTCAGTTGCACGCCTAATTCAGGGAATTCGAGCACAGCGTTCGGATCATCATAGATTACTTCACCAAAAGTTCGATCATTTTTGCGATGGTAGACGACCGCCGCTGGACGGTCCTGCTCCAACAGCACGTACGCCTGGAGTGATTCGATTGACAAATAACGATCTCGCTTTTCACCCTCATCGATTCGTCGCGCATTTTCAGAAACAACTTCGACAATGAACACCGGTTGATCTTAAAACATATCGGTGTCCGGATTGGACCGGCAGACGACGGAAACGTCGGGATAATAAAAGTAGGTGCGTTCCTCTGTGCGGATGCGGATTTTTGTATCGGAGTTGTAAGCCTCACAGGGTGACTCGCTAAGCTGGCGAAAGAGGCTTCCCAAAACTCTCGATGCAATTCGATTATGGATATTTTTGCCTCCCGCAGTGGCAAAAACGCGTCCATCCATATATTCATGTTTGACACGAGCCAACTCCTCACCGGCCAAATAGTCGGCAACCGAGATGGATTCCAATTTCGACGCGCTCCCCATACTTTTCAATCCGTTTTGTAAGCATGTTTGTTTAAATGTTTCCGCAGAATGAGCCAACAGCGCCGGGCGCGAGACTCGGGGTGCATCCCGCGAGTAGCGTCTTCAGCCAAACACCATTTTAGTTATCTGCCCGGTGGCGAAAAGCTTGAATGGGGCGATTTACTCAGATAGACTACGGCGAGGCGGAATTCTTGGACATTTTTGTTCCCTCGATGCGATCTTACCAGATGAAAGCCCATTGCTCGCCAATTTGCTTGACGCATAGTTCCAAACACTTTCCGACGGACAGTCGGTTTCCGCTGCGAAAATTCGCCTCACTGTTGGGCTGTTTGTTGTTGGGCTGCTCGCTGGCAATGACAATCACGGCACCAGCGGCTGCCCAGGATCGCTTGGAGCCCTTCAAGGTTGGGGAAGCGGTCGAAGTATTCTTTCTCAACGAGTGGCGTCCGGGCGTGATTTTAGCGACCGATAAACAGCAGAACGCTCGCGTTGAATTCGAGTTCGCAGGCAGCAAGCAAGTCGATGAATTTTTACGGGCCGCGGTTCGCCGCCCGTATGAGAACGGAGCGATTATCGCCACGCGAACCTACTCGGATGCATCTGGCAATTTTAAAATTGTGGCAGCCGCCATCGCAGTCACTGATAGTCAGATCCGGCTGCGAAAAAGCGATAGCACGGAACTGGATGTTCCGCTAGCCAAGTTAAGCGACGCCGATCAACGCTTTCTAAAATCGCTGATCAAACAAGGCTTGCCCGTATCGCCGAAACTGCCGGGTCCGAGAATGCCGGGGGCTCGCATCTGGACGCTCCGCGATGGCAGAAGCGTCGATGGACTCTTTGTCAAGTTCGACCGCGGAAAAGTCTCAATCAAGTTGGCCGACAATTCAGTCGTCGACGTCCCAGTGTCCCAGCTTTCCCCGACGGATGTCTCCTTTGCGATGGAGCGAGAGGCCGAAAATATGAAATCGCAGGTCGACTCCGATCTGCGCAATGCCAGAGAGTCGATGCGTGGAGATAACAACGGCGGCGGAGGACTGGATATAGCGGGGAACGCGGGCAACAACTCCGGCCTTGCTGCTAATTCGGGCCCACCTCCCGCGAACTTACGTTCCACGTTGCTCGAGGAGGATCGCTGGGGGTTCACCCCTGACAACTTCCCACGCCCAAAAACAATGCCGCTGATCGAAACAAATTTGCTAGCGGCCGGTGCCTCGAAAGTTGTTACGCATGATGGAACCAAGGTGCTGCTGCTCTCACCGGCCCGCCAATCGATGTTGTTAGATCTCAGGACCGGCCAAGGAGCCGAGCTGGGTGATGTTGCTAGCGCCATCAAGGCCCGTGGTTTTTTGGGAATCAAGTCAATCAATCCGACTGGCAGTTCGATTGTGCATCAAGATCGCAGTAGCATGCATGCGTTGAGCGTCTACGATCTCAAGTCAGGCAAGGATACATGGAGCGATTGGGCTCCTTATGGCAGCGGCCGCGATGTCTATCATGCTCGCTTCATCGATGACGAGCATTTATTGACCGTTAGCACCCGTGGAGACCTGGGGGTCTGGAGAGTTGCTACCCGGGAACTGGTGTGGTGGACGGTAACGCGGCCCGTTTGTGTTCCCGCCTTAAGCGCTGGGGCCAAGTATCTAATCCTGCACACCAGCGAGCACCTCGTCGTCGTCGAGGCGTTGACGGGTAAAGTTGTTTCGCAGGTCCGCTCCAACCCAGTGGCTGTGAGATTGCTGGCTGTGGATGACAGCTGCCAGCGACTGGTCGGCCTAGGCAATGGCAACGCCCGGTTTTGGGATTTGCGAACCGGCAAAGTGGTTCGCGAGTTTGGCGTTGCACCCGCCGTGTTTGAGCCCAGCTTGGCGTTTTGGGTTTCCCCGACCCGGGTGTTTGTCAACGGATTGCGTGGGGAAAGCGATTTATTTGATGTGATTGACCTATCCCTGCAAGGCTCCGCCTATTGTGTCAAATTGCGAGGAAATCTGCTTGCAGCACCCAATAGCGGACAGATTTTCGCTGCTTCGTTACCGAGCCGGTCATTAATCATGCGACCCGATTTGCCCAGCCCCGAGATGCAAAAAGCGGACGAGGGTTTTGCCGGCAACCTATTTGCCAACCTGGGTCCAGGAAGTCGAGTTCAGATCGAATTGAGCGGTCCGGCATCAATGAATCGCAATCTTGAATTGGAGCGGATCACTACTTTGCTGACCAACGCCGGTTACAAGGTTGTCAGTTCTGGGGGTGAAGCAACCTTCGTTGCCAGCATCAAGGCAAATGTTGACTACAGTGGTATCGAATTGGACGACTTACCCGACGAAGCTTTCCAGCCCAAGCAAAATCTAACGCTTAAGAAAAATGGGCTCAGCGTATGGCGGGCTACCAAGGACGTTTTTGGTATCGATAAAGAAAATCGTTGGTCCGGACTTGTCATTCCAAGTACTTTGCGGGTTCCCAATGAACTCGACGTCTGCTTTGTTTTGAGAAAGCCCCAGCAATGGGTGCTGGGGGAACTCAAGCGTGATTACGACGACGGGCTTAAACAATCGCACCGATACAAGACGACCTATCAACCAACGGAATAGTAAGCTTATTGATAGCGATGCGAGTACCGCGAGTACGAGCGATAAGACCGCAGCGAGGTTCTACTGGTTACAGGCAGGATGGCTATTCCACCTCTTTACAGGCAGGATGCCTATTCCACTTTTTGCGAGGCTTTGAGGATGGGGTAAGTCCCGCCGGTGGGCAGGCGATCGGCGGGGATTATATTCCATGTCGCTAAAGAATCGGCAGACTCGGGTTCCAAAATGACCGCCACCAATCGCGATAATGGTTGGTCCGTGGTTACCCAGATGCCGGTCGTGTCGGTGGGCGGTGCCGCATCTTGCCAAGTGCCTTTCAGCGTCACCATGTTGTGGCCTTGAAAAGCACGCTCAGCGACCTCACATTGCTCGATCGCGAAAGCTTGGAATTGACCGAGCGCGCTGGGCGGATGGGGTGACGACTGAATGCCATGCTTATAAATTAACTCAATCGCACTCCGCTCACCGGCCGGGATGAAGTAAACAGCCGGCAGCTCTCCGTTTACCGTCGGTTCATAGCGCCCAAAGAATTGCACTTGATAGTCAAACGGTTCGCGCTCTGTGCCCGCCACTGGCGGATCAGGTTTGTAGCCAAGAATCGTCGCTGGTTCCGCAAAAGGTGCTAAGCTGGCTCGCAAGGGCAGGGGATCACCCGCGGCAAGCCGCCGCACCTCGCTGAGCATCTGCTCCGTGCTGACGGCTCGCTCAGCCAAATAATCGAGCGTGTTGACCACCAATGATCGCGAGGCGGCAATGCGAGTTTGATAAGAGGCGTAAGAATAGGCTTCGCTCAACAAACCAAGACGCCCTCGCAGTCCCATGTAGTTGGTGCTGTAACGTCCTTCATATCCGTACGTGCTCCATCGTGTATGGCTGCGATCAAAATTGCCATAATAAAACATATTCAGCCCCTCGCCGGCTGCCTGTTCCGTGATCGCAGGTAACAACTGGTCTCGCAAAAACTGGCTGACCGACGGCGGGGTGAGCGGATGATGCGGCGGATCGTAGGTTAATTGATAACGATGTTGCGACCCGTTGGTGGTGTGCAAATCGATCAACAAGTCAGCGTCGAAACGCTGGCAGGCAGCAACCAGCGCGCTGATCTCAGGTGATTCCAATTTGATAAAGTCGCGGTTCAAGTCGAGTCCCTGAGCGTTAGCTCGCTGCCCCATCCCCTCGCTGGGCCCCAATTGTCCAGGCCGATTATCAACCGCTCGCCGCGTGTTGGAATCGGGACTGAGGCTGGGGATCACCAATAACCGAATTTGTTCGAGCCAGTCGTCGTGCTGGCCTTCGGCGATTTCGCGAGTGATATCAAAGAGCGCCTCCTTACCGGCACATTCGCCGGAGTGAATGCCACCAATAATTACCACCGTCAGCGCCGGCTGGGGCCGGTCAAAACCGATCATCAACGCTTGAATGGGTCGCTGTTCATGCGAACGGCCCAAGGTGAAACGTTTCATTCGCGGATCGGCCGCGACGGTGGCCGCCAGAATGGAGTCAATCTCCTCTTCCGACGCGGTTCGCGTGTAGCCGGAGCGTTCCGCCACGGAGCGAGGGATCTCAGCATCGGCGACCGGCAACAACAGGGCAATCGTGGTCAGCAGCGTCCAGGGAACAAGCATAGTCGGTTTTAACTTCAGCAATGAACGGAAAATAAGAACCTTTCCGAAAACCATTAGCCGCTTTGGCGCTAGCCGTGGTTCTTTTGGGTTTTCGGATAGGTTGTAAGTGTCGCCTTTTGGCCCCCGCGAAAGCACCTCTTCCATAAACTTTCGGCGGAGCGAAAGGCGACTTAGCTTTTAGCTGGCTTGCAGTTGCGTTAAAACGCGACGCACAATCTGATCCAAGTCGATACCGGGCAAGCCGACCGTTTGTTGCGTTCCGGCAGCGGCGGGAATCATCGCGGCTAGCTGAGATTGAGCGGCTGCCGAGCCATCGCGTTGGTTGGCCGTCATCGGTTGACGTCCCGGACCTAAATCCCAGCCGCGCGCACGCACGCCGGCGCGAAATCCCTCTGGAAACTCGGGGGTCCCAATCATCAAGTCGAACAGCGGGATGAGCGCGTGCTGGAGTCGCAAGGCAGCATCAATATCACCCGCTTGACATGTCTCATAAATCGCCTTGGTCAACTCGGGCACGACTCCGCTGGTGGCGTTGGTGCCGCCATCGGCTCCGCACATTAACATCGGCACCAAGGCGGTGTCCCAGCCGGTGAGGAAAGAGAACTCCGGTCGCTCATTTCGGACCGCGGCGATCATTCGCAACATGTGAGAAACGTCCCCCGAGCTATCTTTGATGCCCACCACGCGCGGGCACTCGAGCGCTAACCGACGTACCGTGGCGACATCGATCGGCGAAGCAAACAGGGGAATGTTGTAGAGCGTGACATTCACCCTGACGGCATCAGCAATTTTTTTGAAGTAGGCATACACGCCATCGGGGGTGAGGCGATAATAGAAGGGGGCCACAATCGCCACCGCCGCCACTCCCATCTCACCGTAAGCATTGCAAGCGGCAATTGTCTCGTCGGCGTTCGCCTCGGCCGCTCCCGCCAAGACGGGGACCCGACCGCGAGCCGCTTGGATGACCGTGCGGACGATTTCCTGGCGTTCCCCCGGAGTGAAGCGAACAAACTCGCCCGTACTGCCGTTGGGATACAGACCATCGACGCCGTGCTCAATTAACCAATCGACATAACCGCTCAAAGTCTCATGATCGACTCGCCCTTGAGCATCGACGGGCGTGATATTGGGGGTTAGGATTCCGCGGATGGGTTGCATGATGATTCGACACAGGTGGGAGTTTTAGGGAGCAAGCAGAAATAGGGCTGTTCGCTCAAAACGCTTGGGCTGCTTCATTATAGAATGCCAGCGACCAGATTGCTTCTATCGATTTTCGACACAAATGAATTATGACAGCCAAGAAACTTCGCCATCGCGAGCCAGAGATCGCAACGCAACCACCCGCGGAATCGTCTCGCGCGGATTGGTCACGGGCGAGTGGGGGGATTGTCCTGTTTGTTAGCTTGGCGGTTGTCTGGGGCGGATTGCTGTTTACTCAGCCACTGACGGCCGAAGTCTCCCGCTGGATGTTGTTCCTCGTCCCCGACGCGACCGTCGCCAGCTGGTTCGATGGCCCGGTCTCAGCCGGCGGACTGCTGGCAAGGCTCCCCGTCCTGCTGGTCGCACTGGCTGTGATGGCAATTGCCACGCTGGGCGGCTGGGTGATGTTGCGAAAGACGAAAGTGCTTGAGGGGCTGAGGCGGGTCGAGCAAATCGTGCTGATGACGACGCTGGGCCTGGCGCTGCAAAGTTCAGCCACTTTGGCGGTCGGCCTGCTCGGCTGGTTTCAAAGCCCGTGGATGGTTCCCGCAGTGACGCTGGGAACGATCTGCCTGGGACTGGCACTGCGGCGTTTGGCGCTTACCAGTTCCCAGAACATTACCGTTGAGGATTCTACCGAGGAAGCGGGTAGCCGGTTTGCCCGCTGGGCTCTGCTGCCGGTGATTGGTTTGCTGCTCGCGCGGGCGATCTTACCGCCGGCTGAGTACGACGTGCGGGAGTACCATTTGCAAGCGCCCAAGGAATGGTGGCTGGCCGGTGGCATCGATTTCATGCCGCATAACATCTACGCCAACATGCCATTGGGAGCCGAACTGCACACGGTAACGGCGATGGCAATTTGGGAGTTGGCTGGCAGCGGAATCGAGGATGCTTGGTGGTGGGGCGCGTTGTCGGGGAAAGTCATCTTGGCCAGCTTTGTGGCTTTCACCGCTTGCCTCTGCGGTGCGGCCTTGCGGCGACTATTAATATTCCAAGGCAGCACGCCGAACGCAGCTCGCTGGTCGGGCGATTGGTTGACGTTACTGGTCGTCGCCTTTCCCGCTTTGCTGGAGGGAGGTTCGCTGGGGTTGGTCGAAGCGGCGATCGCAGCCCTGGCGGCGGCTGGTCTGTTAGTGGCGATTCAATTCGCCGCCCGCAACAAGCACTCAGATGCTGACCGCAATTTCACGGCGGCTGTAGTTTGGGTTTCAGTAGCCGCTGGAGGAGCGATTGCTTGCAAGTACCCAGCGGTGGTGTTTGTCGTGCCCACGTTGCTGGCCGCCCTGGGCTGGGCGTCATGGGTTTCGGGCGGTTTTGCCCGTGATGATATTTTTAGGCATAGCAGTAACCGGGCGATCGCCACCTCGTTGTTGCGTTTTGCCGTGGGTACCCTGTGCGTGGGAGGACTATGGTATGCCAAGAATTTATGGTTAGCGGGTAATCCGGTTTATCCGCTGCTGGGCGATTTGCTGGGAGGCCGCACGCTGACTGCGGAGAAGATTGCCCAGTGGAACGCGGGGCATCGCCCGCCCGGTTATCAGGTGTCGGAAATGGGCTATTCGCTGGCCGGTTTGTTATGGCGTTGGCGTTTGCAAGGCTGGTGCTTGCTGCCGCTGGCGGGGCTAGCCGTTGTTTATGGTTGGCGGCAACGTGAAGTGCGATTGTTGGTCTCGGCAATCGCCGCCGCGGTGCTGATGTGGTGGTGCATCACGCATCGGGTCGATCGTTTCCTGCTGCCACTCAGCCCCTTGCTATTTCTGCTCGCCGGAATTGGATTATGGCGTTTGCGTGAGTTGGCCGGCGCGACTTGGGCTGCTGGCTTGGTGGGTGTGCTGTGTGGATTCAATCTGTTTTATATCGCCGGTCCGGCGCTGGGCGATAGTCGCTTGGCTGTCGACTTGGATTACTTACGACGGGACGATCAATCGGCCAGCAGCATCAGCCGTTTGGCTCCGCACGTTCCCTGGGTGAACCGTGAATTGCCCGCGGACAGCCGGCTGTTGGTGGTGGGAGATGCGGCTGTGTTTGATTATGAAATTCGAATCGCCTACGCCACGACCTTTGATGAATCCCCCTTGCTGGCGCTCACAACGGGCGAACCGAGTGAATGGCGATCGCAATTTGCAGCCGCAGGCTTTACGCACGTCTTGGTTCACTGGGGCGAGATTGAAAGATTGCGAAGCACTTATGGATTTGCCGCGGAAATTGATCGCCAATTATTTGAGCGGTTGGTTGCGATGCAAATCTTACAACCCTTGCAGCTCGACGACGTGGGAGGAGCTGTGGAGATTTATCAAGTGCGGAAGTGATCGAAGTTGTGGAATAAGTTGGATATATCAGCCGTTGAGCGCTAGCTCACGGTTCCGAGGAACCGGAAGCTAGCGAGTTTATGGGGAGGTGCTTGGCTCCGCGAAAGAAACCGTTTGCTCGGACTTTCGGCGGAGCGAAAGGCGACTTAGAACATCAAAAGATCCCGAACGCGACCAAGCTGTAGCGAACGATTAAGCCGGCGACAACGACGCTGACCATACTCATCAGCTTGATCAAAATATTGAGGCTGGGACCACTGGTATCTTTGAACGGATCGCCTACCGTGTCGCCCACTACGGCGGCTTTATGAGCGTCGGAGCCCTTACCGCCGAGGTTGCCCGCTTCGATATACTTCTTGGCGTTATCCCAAGCACCGCCCGAGTTCGCCATGAAAATCGCGACGCAGAAACCTGATGTCAAGGAACCGGCGAGCAAGCCCATCACACCACCAACACCCAGCGTTAAACCGACCGCGATCGGCAAGAGCAAGCCGATCAAGCTGGGCAGCAACATCTCCTGTTGAGCCGCTTTGGTCGACAAAGCCACCGGGCGGGCGTAATCCGGCTTTTCTGTACCATCCAGAATGCCAGGATGTTCACGCAGCTGCCGCCGGACCTCCATCACCATACCTTGCGCTGCGCGTCCCACCGCTTGCATCGTCATGGCGCAAAACACAAACGTGGCCATCGCCCCCAGGAACAAACCTATCAGGATCCGCGGATTCAATAAGGAGGCATCATAGTAGGCCGTAAAATCGCGCAGCGTGGCTGTTTGCAAACTGACTAACGGTTGCCCCGTGGCTGTGATCGTGGGGACACCTTCGACGACCGAAACTAGTGACGGATCAAGCCGCGCCGGTCCGGCGTAGTAGGGGACTTTCAACCAATCTTGCTTTACACCTTTAACATCGGTCAACGTTGGAGGTGCCAGGAACTGACTGAGCACGTCGCCGTCGCGGAGCAGCACGAAGCCGGGGGAGAGCTTGTAAACTCCATCCTCCACCACTTCGACCGCGACCGAATCGGACCAGCGAACAAAACCATCCCGCACACTTTCCATATAAGCAGCCAAGAGAGCCAAAGCGGTCAGCGCGGCGGAACCGATCGCAAAACCTTTGCCAGTAGCCGCAGTGGTGTTGCCCAACGAATCGAGCGCGTCGGTGCGACTCCGCACCAGCTCGGGCAAACCAGCCATCTCCGCGTTACCACCAGCGTTATCGGCGATCGGCCCGTAAGCGTCGGTTGCCAAGGTGATCCCCAGCGTGCTCAACATCCCCACGGCGGCCACACCAATGCCATAGAGCCCCAAGGCAAAGTAATCAAAGTCATTAAAGCGAAAGCCGTTGGCAAAACCAAAAGCCGCCATGCTGGCCACACAAATTACGATCACCGGCACCCAGACCGATAACATGCCGTCGGCAATGCCACCGATAATGATCGTGGCCGGCCCCGTTTCGGCCTGTTTGGCAAGTTCCTGCGTCGGCTTAAATTCGTCACTCGTCGAGTACTCGGTCCACTTGCCAATCAGCCAACCGGCCAACAGCCCGGTGATCACGCTGAGAGCAACTCCGGGAACGCCAAAGATCGCCGCACCGGGAACGTTGGGCATCAGCCAGTAGGCCAGCCCAAAGGCGGCCACCATCACCAGCAGGGCCGCCAAGTTAATTCCCCGACCCAATGCTTTGAGCAACGCTTTTTGCGATAAATCCTCCCCCGTGCGGACCGCGTAAATGCCCACGATCGAGAGCAGAATTCCCACCGCGGCAATCGCCATCGGCAATAACAAGGACGACAGTTGAGCGGTCAACCGATCACTGCCTTCCGCCAGGATCGCCGGCGATGCAAAGGCGGCAACCCCCAACGCGCCAGCTGCTAAAATCGAACCGCAATATGACTCATAAAGATCGGCCCCCATGCCGGCCACGTCCCCCACGTTGTCCCCCACGTTATCGGCGATCGTGGCGGGGTTCTGAGGACTATCTTCCTTCATGCTCTGCTCGACCTTGCCCACCAAGTCGGCTCCCACATCGGCCGCTTTGGTAAAGATGCCACCACCAACGCGAGCAAACAAGGCCTGGGCACTGGCTCCCATGCCGAAGGAAAGCATGGTGACTGAGATCTGCTCGAGCGTTAGCGGTTCGGCAAACTGAGGCACCACCCAGTAGAGCACGATGAACCACAGCACGATGTACAGCAGCCCCATCCCGACCACGGTCAGCCCCATCACGGCACCGGATCGGAAAGCAATCTGCAGACCGTCGTTGAGCGATCGCTCGGCGCCCGCCGCCGTTCTCGAACTGGCCTGCGTGGCCGTCCGCATCCCAAACCAACCACACAGCCCCGAGAAAAAACCGCCCGTTAAAAAGGCGAACGGCACAAAGCCACTCTGCAAGCGGAAACCAAAAGCGGCGATCCCCAACAACACCGCGACAAAGACGAAAACAATGAATACCAACCGATTTTGTTGTCGCAGATAAGCGTTGGCCCCATCTCGCACGCTGGCCGCAATTTCCCGCATCAAGGGAGTGCCTTCATCGGCTAACATCATCTCTCGGAAAAAACGCCAAGCCCAGAACAGGGCCACGATGGCAGCCGCAAAGGCCAAAGAAATCACAGTTGCTGCTAGCATAAGGACAAACCTAATTCCATCTTCTTCAGGGGAGCGGACCAAGCGAGCCGATCAGACTCTGGCAATGATTCCATTACTCTAGCTAAAACAAATTCAGTTCCGAGGGGGGACAATCAATCAAAGATGAATTTTACGCCTTCGAGGACCCTTTAAAGGTGTCGGGCGGTCCCTTCGCTGGCGATGAATCGAAATCTCACGCAGTCCAGAAATGTCGCTCAACCTGCTATTAAGACCCGCGCCAGCCAACCCTTTGGTAGGGATGGCCGGAGCGAATTCGCGGCAATTCCACACCTTGCGGCGACGCAGTCGGCAGCTTGGAAACCGCTGATCACAGCCCCTTCCATGGTGGCGGGCCAACCGGTACGGGTGAAATCACCTGCGACAAAAAAACCTGCCTGGTGACTGCTAGTCACCGGTCGCAGCGCTTCCACCTGCGGACTAACGGAGAATACAGCGGACGGGTCGGTCACCACCCGACCTCGCAGCACTTGCACCTCACCCGCCTGCGGAAAAGCAGCTCGCAAGTCGTCGCGGACTTCATCCAACACCGATTGGCTAGATCGCCCCCGCAAGTCGTGGGCCGCGCTGACCACAACCTGATAATAGTGCCCCTCACGGGCCGCCGCGTTGGTTGCGAAGGCGTCTACTTTCCGGGCCGCCGCAGCGGGCGAGTCAGCGAGCGGTGAGCGAAAAACCCATTGGCTGAGGCGGTCGACGATCACCGTGTGCGGCCGCGAAGTTAGCGGGCGATCGAGCCACAAGTGGATGCCAGAAATCGGCGCGGTGGGCAAGCGGGTCAGCTGTTCAAGCTGGGGCAGGCTAGCGTGCAGATTCCCGTCCCCGAGCAACCGCTTGAGCGCATACCAGGGAACCGCCACCACGACCGAGTCAAACACATCTGCCCCGTTGCTGCCAGACTCGTTGGGTCTGGGCGGCTGTGTCACGGCGAGCTGGAATTGACCTGTGGGGGTCAAGCAAACGTTTCGCACCCGCGTCGCTGCTTGAATCTGCACACCGCCGGCTGATAAGAATTGCGGCAAGGCTTGACCAAATAATTGGCTCAGCGGTTGCTGGGGGACCAGCACGTCGGCCGCTCGCCGGTTTGCCAAAAACCCTTCCACAAAGACTTGGCGGCAGGATGCCACGGCAACATGCCGGACATCGTCTCCCAGGGCGCTGGCGATCACCACGTTCCAAAAACGATCGATCGTTCGCTGGGATTGCCCGGCCGCTCGCAACCAGTCTGCCATGGTCAGTGGTTGCTCGGGATCTGCCGTCGTTGGTTGCCAACGCATCAGCCTCCAGAGGGCGCTGGCGACCTGTCGTTTTTCGGTCCAGCTGAGAAATCGCAACCGGCAAAAGCTGGGGCCAAACTGCAAAGGAGCCGGCAGCCAGGGTGAAGGACAAAAAACGCTTTCTCGCTTGGCGTGATTGGCCAGTTCGGTCGCGGTGAAAACAAGGCGGTTGGTTCGCAAAAAGTGCTTTTCCAAACCGGCTTGCCGCATCAAGTGCAGAAAATTGGTGCAGCAGCCCATGGCCACGTGTTGGCAATAATCAATCTCTTGAGTAGCCTCGCCAGCAACACCTTGATCGGTGAACGATCCGGCCCGACCGCCAGTCCGACGTTTGGCTTCGAAGATGGTGGTTTGAAATCCATGTGGGATCAGCGCCGCGGCGGTGGCCATCCCAGCCAAACCGCCACCGATAATCGCCACGCGATGACCAGGCAGCTCGCGGGGACCAGCGACAGGCAATGTCATTCCGACGATTCCTGGAAACGGGGATCCTTCAGCGGGCTGTCGAGTCGCCGAAACAACCTTGGCACAAAGTGCGAGGATGCCAACGCGAGCCGCTCGGTCCAGCCCAATCGCAAGCGTTTTCGCAGCGCGGCGGTGGGGTTGCGATCAAGCTTGCAATGCAACAACCGATAAGTTCGCCACATCATGCTGAACATCGGCTGGCCATCAGGGTGCAATGATGCGAAGACACTCCAGCCGCTTTGGTAGCGGGCGCGGGCCCGGGCTGAGAGTTGATCGATCGCGGCTAACAAGTTGGCGGAGGGTTGCTTGGCCAAAATCGTCGTGATGGCAATTTCTTCGCCACCCCAAAATTCACGCGGCAAGTAGATGCGGCCGCGTTCGGCATCCTCACGGAGATCGCGGAGGATGTTGGTCAGTTGAAAAGCGACGCCACAATCAACCGCAGCCGAATAGGGCAGAGGAGGGTCGTGTCCCCAAATCTGAATGCAGGCCAAACCGACGGTCGAGGCGACTTGGTAGCAGTAATGCTCGAGCTGTTCGAAGGAGTGAAAGCGAGTCTGTGTTTGATCGGCTAACACGCCGTCGATCAAATCAATCAAATATTGCGGTGGGATGACAAAGCGGCGAGCCGTATCGGCCATGGCGGGCAACAGGTTGGCGGCCGAGTTGGGCAGCCTTGCCGGAGCGGCCGATTCGATTAACCGGTTGGCGGCGGCGGAGTCCAAATGCCCGGCGGCCAACAGGGCGCGGGCTGTCATGGCCCGCCAAGCCTCCAGCGTGCGACAGGTCGCCAACAGATCCCCCGCGTCGACTTGGGCATCCGCCAGATCGTCGGTTTGCCGCGCGAAAGCGTACAACGCGGTCATGGCCAGCTGTTTTTCGTGGGGCAGCAAAGCAAAGGAGCGAAAGAAGTTGCTCCCCGCTCGACGAGCCACTTGAGCGGCGCAACGGTAAGAATCGTCAACCAACGCGGAACTCAAAGCGTGTTCCTATTTGCCTAGCCAGGCTTTTGCAACCAGACGTAACTGCCGCTGCCGAGTGACCACTGGGCGGCGATTCCAGACATCGTATCGGGCTGCCCGAATGGAGGCTAAAATCGCTAGCCCTCCACCAGCAAACAGCCGCACGTTACGCGCCAACCACTTCGGTACATCATTGCAAAGCGGCAAGCCGTCGCGAAGAAAATTCTCGGCTCGCGCAACTTGGCTACGGAGCATCTCGCACGCGCCGGCGGGCGGCGTGGGATCACCAAGCCGCTGGGGATCGACGCCATACTCGGCCAGCTCATCTAGCGGGCAATAGATCCGCCCCAACAACGCGTCCCGACGCACATCTTGACAAAAATTCGCCAACTGCAACCCGGTGCAAATTTTATCCGCCAAAGCGACTCGCTCCGCCGTGTGCGCCGCCCCCATGTACAACACCAGACGGCCCACCGGGTTGGCAGACGAACGACAATAATCGAGCACTTGATCAAACTGTTGGTAGCGAGTGATTCGCTGGTCCTGGCGAAAAGCGACCAACAACTGCTGAAACGGCTCGGCGGGAATTCCGAAACGCTTGATCGTCGGTTGTAAAGCCACGAACACCGGATGATCGACCGGCTGGCCGCGATAGCAAGCATCCAAGCATCGCGACCACTGGTCTAAGCGACGCAAACTTTCGGTCGCATCATCAATTTCGTCAGCCAAATCATCCGCCATGCGACAGTACGCATACACATTGTAAAAGTCTTGCCGCAGCTTACGCGGAGTTAGCAGCCCGCCAACCAAAAAATTCTCATAGTGGGACAAGGCCAAACGACGCGTAAATCGCTCCGCGTGACTAAGCAGTGTGGGATTCTTTTTTCCGTGCATTGCTGCTCAGCCTCCCCCCGGTTAACGCGCGTCATAGGCGGCACTGCCCAAGCCGCGGCCGCGAGGCATGAAGCGACACAGACCGATCCCCAAGAAATACAGCACCACCAGCGGACACATCAGCAAGATCATACTGTAAGGGTCCGCAGGTGTTAGCAGCATCGACAACACGGCGATCACCAACACGGCAATTCGCCAACTTTTTTCATAAGCAACGGTCTCAATAATGCCGATCCGTTGCAGGAACAACATCACCAATGGCAACTGAAAGGCAATTCCAAAGCCCAACGGCAGCAACAGCACAAAGTTCATCCAATAGGAGAGCCGAGGTTCCATATCGACACTCAAGGTGGAATTGAAATCCAACAAAAACTCCAGCACAAAACCGAGCACGGCAAAGAAAGCAATGCTAACGCCGCTGATGAACAAGATCACGCTAAAGGGCAAATACAAGTACACATATTTTCGTTCGTGAGGATACAAACCGGCCGCCACAAAGCCCCAAATGTGATAGAAAATCATCGGGCTGGCAAGCACCGAACCAACAACCACCGAGGCCTTCAAATAAATCATGAACGGCTCTTCGACCTTGTGCGAATTCAAACCCGCCTCGGTCTTGACCAACATCCAAGTCGCTGCAAAATCGCTCGGCGCGGGTATCCGCGTCGGTGGCTGTGAAGCGGGCGGAGGCTCGGCACCACCAGCCAATTTTGCCGCGTCAGCTGCTTTTGCCGCGTCAGCTGCTTTTTTCGTTTCAGCTGGCTGCTTCGTTTCAGCTGGCTGCTTCGTTTCAGCTGGCTGCTTCGTTTCAGCTGGCTGCTTCGTTTCAGCTGGCGGGGCTGGCTTGACAGCTGCATCTCGTTTCGGCTCTGCCTGGGGCTTGGGCGTCGGCTGTGCAGTTGAATTTGCCGCCGGAGAGTCAGCAGACTGATCAGTCGCCGGAGCAGCGACGCCCGCGTAGGTAAACACTTTTTCCCACTTCAGCCCCTCGGAAATCATGAAATCGCGGAGCGTGGCAATCCGCTCGACATCCTGCTCGTCACTGTTGCTGAACGCGTCCCCAAACATGGCCATGCCTTGATCGACTTTGTAGACCACGATGGCCGCTTCCAGCGGTCCCTGAATCCAGCGAACCATCGGCTTGGCGACAAACACCAACGCGATCAAAGCTCCGGCGATCAGCCACAGGATGGCTCGCGCCAGCGCGCGACGCAATTCCTCCAGATGTTCCCCGAAGGTCATCGTAGAATGTTCGAAGAGATCCTCTTTTGGCAGTGCGGGGCGATCCACGGCAGAAGGTGTCACGGTCTAAGGGGAACGAAGGCAGGTATCACGAGAATATTCCTATAGTTTAGCAGCACTTCGGTGCGCGGCACCCTCCGTTGGTTTACCATTTGACTTTTATTCCACAACAGTCGCTTCGAGTTACGACTTAGTCCCGAGGATTTTGGCAAGTATGGAACTATATCCGCTCACATTTGAACCGGTTTTCCGCAGTTACATCTGGGGAGGCCGGCGGCTTGGCGAGGTACTCGACAAGCCCATTGGGGAGGCGCCGCGGTACGCCGAGAGCTGGGAAGTGGTCGACCACGGGGCAGACCAAAGCGTGGTAGCCTCAGGCCCCCTGGCAGGTAAGTCACTGCGGCAATTAATCGAACTTTACGGGGAAAAATTACTCGGCCGGCGAAGCGTGGCGAAAAGTAGCTCCGCAAACCCGGCTCAAGCTGGCACCAGCTTTCCCCTGCTGCTGAAATATCTCGACTGCAATCGTGTGCTGTCCGTGCAGGTCCACCCCGACGATGCTTACGGGGCCCGCATGAACCCGCCCGATTTGGGTAAAACCGAAGCTTGGTACGTGATCGCCGCCGAGCCCAACAGCGTGATTTACGCGGGGCTGGCCGCTGGAGTCGACCGAGAAGCGTTCGCCACGGCGATTCGCACCAGCCACGTAGAGGAGGTGTTGCACAAGATCGTGGCCCAGCCGGGGCAATGCATTTTCATTCCCGCGGGAACGGTCCACGCTTTGGGGGCGGGCATTCTCGTCGCAGAAATTCAGCAATCAAGCGACACCACGTTCCGAATTTTCGACTGGGATCGGCTGGATGATGCCGGCCAACCGCGACCGCTGCACATTGAGCAAGCGTTGGAGGTCACCAATTACGAAGCGGGCCCGGTGAGTCCACAACTTCCGTTGCCGCTGGGGGATGATGGTCAGCGACTCGTCGCGTGCGATAAATTTTTTCTCGATCGCTACGCGGGTGTCCAACCAGTGACGATCCAAGCGGCAGCCGAATTCCGCATTCTCACGGTCGTTCAGGGAGGCGGGACTCTCTGCTGGCTAAACGAAACGGGCCGACCGGAGAGCCTCAAATTGCCGCTGGGGCAAACCGTTTTGCTCCCCGCCACTTGCCCCTCGGTGGAATTCGTGCCGTACGGAGGCGGGGCCACCTTGTTGGTGATGGGCCCGCCTCAGCAGTGAACTTTCTCGCTAAGCCTTTTTACTTGGCTGCGGCGAATCGGCTAGCGACTTGATCCCAATCGACGACGCTCCAGAAGGCGCTGATGTAATCTGGGCGACGGTTTTGGTAGTTCAAGTAATAGGCGTGTTCCCAGACGTCGAGTCCGAGAATGGGGGTCCCGCCGAGTCCCGCGACAGCGGCACCCATCAGGGGACTATCTTGATTGGCGGTGCTGCCGACGACCAATTTGCCACCGTCAACGACCAGCCAAGCCCAACCGCTACCGAAGCGAGTTGCCCCGGCGGCGGCGAATTGCTGCTGAAAGTTCTCGAAACTGCCGAAGGTGGCGTTGATCGCTTCGCCCAGGTCACCGCTGGGGTTGCCCCCTTTGCCAGGTCCCATGATGGTCCAGAACAGCGAATGATTGGCATGGCCGCCACCGTTGTTGCGGACAGCTCCGCGAATTCCCTCGGGAACCGACCCGATATCGGCAATCAAGGCTTCGATCGATTTTGACTCCAGCTCGCTGCCAGCAATCGCGTCGTTGACCTTGGTAATGTACGCCTGATGATGCTTGGTGTGATGGATTTCCATCGTGCGGGCATCAATGTGGGGTTCCAACGCGTCATAAGCGTAAGGCAGTGCGGGAAGTTCGTAAGCCATGAGAATCATCTCCTTTTGAGGGTGTGAGGGAGCCAACCGCTATCCTCACGCACCATAGCGGGCTGGGAACCTGTCGACCAGGAGGGATGTCACTCGGAGATGATTTCACCCATCAAATAACTGCGTAAACTGGCCAGCACTTGACTGGCACCTTGGCTGACTTCGCTGCGTCGACGATCGCGGGACCGGACCGGGGTCATATTGACTCGCAGAATCGTTTGCACTGTGGACATCGAGGTTCCGCTGGCGGTGCGCCGTTGCAGCGATTGTTCGTCAATTTGCATGGAAATATGGAAATCCATGCGATGATCAGTTTGCCGCCGCCCGCCGACGCGGAACACGGCCGTGATGCGAATTTCCAGTTCGTTGGGACCGACTCGCAAGATTTCGGCTTGATGGTCGGCGACGAAGCCACGCAGTTTTTCGATCACCAGATCGATCGGGACGGGCGTCGCCAAGGTCACTGTTTGTTTGGCGGCGGGGAGGCCGAAATCGAACCAACCGAACCAGCCCGCTTTGGCTTTCCCGGCTTTCTCGTCGCCGTTGGACATGTTGTTGAAGCCACCCGAACCGAGCTGGATCACCCGATTGCGTCCGTTATCTTTGGCTCGCAACAAAGCCCGGTCGGCTCGTGCCAAAACCGTTTCTGATGTGTCGCCAGGTTGGTATTCGGTGACGCCAAAGCTGGCCGTGATCGCGCGGTCTTCGAGGAACGAGTGACGTGTTGCTTCCAACGCCACACGCACTTCCTCAGCCTTGGCTGCAGCCGTTGCGTTGTCGCAATTTTTACACAACAAGACGAATTCTTCACCACCGTAGCGGGCGACCAAGTCCTCGTCACGACTGTAATCGGAAAGCAGCCTGGCAAAGGTGATAATTGCTTCGTCACCAGCCGGGTGCCCGTAGGTGTCGTTGATACTCTTGAAGCGATCGATGTCGCAGATCACCAAGCTGAAGGTGGTGCGGCCATCCTGCGCCAAGTCGCTCAGCTCGCGGAGACGCCGATCAAATTCCGCGCGATTGGCAATGCCCGTCAGCGGATCCAAGGCCACGCGTTCGTTCAAGTCCTGGACACGTTTTTCCAGGTTGGCTTGCTGCGAACCATCTTGGAACATCACCACGGCGCCTTGCACACCGACAGTCGCGTTGCTCACTCCGCTGACTCGCAGATTTATCAGCAGCCGTTCGTTGCCCGGCCCGTTGATGGCCACTTGGTGGGACGAATGGCTGCCGTGGGTCAAGCATTGCCGAATCGGACAATTAGCATGTTCGATCGGGCGCCCGCTGCGGTCGGTAAGCCCCAGTAACGTTGGCTCCCACTGGTTCCCGCAGACTGCGTCGGCCGAGATGCCGGTCAGTTCCAGCAACGAAGAGTTCCACGCTTGCACGATGCCTAGCCTGTCGATGAAGGCCACGCCGTCGTGCGTGTGGATCATTAATTGTCGGTAGAACCCGTCGGTTCCGCTGGAATTGGCCACGGTGCTATCGCCCGCGGCCGATTGATTCAGCGGGGTGGCTCGCCAGCGACGATTGCTGTGCCCGACGTGCAGATCTTTCAGCCAGCGATTAACCACGCAGCCATGCACCACTTCGGGTTGCGACTCCAGCAGGCGGTGGTAATCTTGCGACAAGTCGGGGTCAAACTGGCTGCCGGCAAAACGACTCAGCTCAGCCAACGCCCGCTCGCGACTCATCGCCGAGCGGTAGACGTGGTCGGTGGTCATGGAGTCAAAAGCCTCGACAATTGCCAGCATCCGTGAGCCGAGCGGCAGGGCATCGCGCTGGGGCCCTTCTTCGCTGCGACGGTTGTCGTACCAGACGTGATGGTAGCGAATAATATCAAGCAGTTGGTCGTCATCGCTGCAGCCACGTAAAATCTCGATCCCCAATCGCGGGGAGAGTGACACGGTGGCCTGTTCTTCGGCTGTCAAACGTCCTGGTTTTTTCAGGATGGCGTCAGGAATTCCAATCTTGCCGATGTCATGCAGCAGTGCGGCGACTTCGATGCGATCACGGGTTTCGTCGTCGAGCCGCAAACGTTCACACCAAGCCGAGCAGGCAATCGCCACTCGCATGCTGTGAGTGGCGGTGGGCGGATGTTTGACTCGCAGGGCATAAAACAGCGAAGTGGCGACCCCCAACTGGACCATCGCCAACTCGTTCTCGAACCGCGACGGCGTGCTCCGCGGCACCCCGGCGGCGATCGGCGACGCGCCCCCCGAGCCACTGGCCAGCTGCTGGTCCTCGATTAAATTAGACAGCAAACCGGCGATCCGGCCCATGGTTTGTTCCGGTTGCACCGGTTCAAGTTGATTTGCCGGCGCGGCTGGGGCATCGACTGGGTGGCCAGCGACCGGTTCGTTGTCGATGGGCTGGTGCGGCTCGGCGGAACCCACTGAGGGGCTCGGTGCGTTCAATTCGGTCATTCCGGTGGTCGGCCAATACAGTGCGATTTATCGAGAATTTACGCCTTCGAAAGAAACGTAGGTCGGAAAATAACGAGCGTCCAACGGCCACCCGCTACCCTTTTCGGTAAATTTCTCGTCCCCCCTACGTCGAGTCACGACAAAATAGTCACCACCAGATCATCGGCCACCGGTTAGACAGGTGACTTGTCACTCGGTTAGCATGAAGCGAAAGCAGTATTGGCTCGACGTCCTTTTCCCCGGAAGAAAATGATGAAAGTGATTTTGGCGGCTCCGAGGGGCTTTTGCGCGGGCGTCAACATGGCGGTCGATAGCTTGGAAATTGCCCTCAAAGCGTTTGGAGCGCCGGTCTACGTCTACCACGAGATTGTGCACAACCAATATGTCGTGCGAAAATTCCAATCCGCTGGCGCCGTGTTCGTAAATTCGATCGAGGAAGTTCCCGAGAATTCGACCGTGCTGTTTTCCGCCCACGGGGTCTCCCCGGCGATCCGGCAAGCGGCCAAAGCGCGTAATTTGACCGCCATCGACGCCACCTGCCCGCTGGTCACCAAAGTTCACACCGAGGCGATTCGCTTTGCCCGCGATGGTTACACGATCGTGCTGATTGGACACGATGGACACGACGAAGTGATCGGCACCATGGGAGAAGCACCTGAAGCGATCATCCTGGTTGAGGATATCACCGATGTCGACGCACTCGACCTGGCGGCCGGCACGAACCTGGCTTACCTCACGCAAACCACGCTCAGCGTCGATGACGCCAATCGCATCATTGATCGACTCAAAGAACGCTTCCCCGAAATCAAGGGGCCGCCCAAAGACGATATTTGCTATGCCACCCAGAACCGCCAAGAAGCGGTCCGCTTGCTGGCTGGCGACGCCGATATGGTGCTGGTCTTGGGCAGCAACAACAGCAGCAATTCGCAACGCTTGCGTGAACTGGCCAGCGACGCGGGCAAACCGGCTTTCTTAATCGATGGCCCCCAAGATCTCAACGAAGCAATGTTCACTGCCGATCTGCGAGTGCTGGTCACCGCCGGTGCCAGCGCGCCCGAATCGGTCGTTGAAGAGACGCTGAGCTGGCTCGACGCACGCTTTGGCATCGAAGTCGAAGTGGCCACGGTCCGCGAAGAAAAAGTTCATTTCCCCTTGCCGCAAGCACTCCGTTCACTCAGCCCCTGAGCCAGTCTGCAGCAGTGTCAGTCTGCAGCAGTGTCAGTCTGCAGCAGTGTCAGCGGATTGCTGCGGGTCCAGCGTTCCGCGCGTGCGGGAGTGACTCCCAGTTTGTCTTGCAACAGATCGGTCATTTGAGCAAGACTTGTGGCGGAACCTGCAAAGTGTTTGCGGCCCGCCGCCCAGGCCGCGAGATCGGGATCGACTTCGACCCACTGCTCGTCCAATTGATAGCGGCCCGGGCCCAGACCGGCGGCTGACATCGCATCGCTGACGATAATGATCCGCTCATCAGGAACGCCGCGGAGATAATTTGCCAGCGCAAACAGCGGCACATGATGCCCGTCGGCAATCCAGGAGATCGACAGCCGATCGCAGAGCGCCAACACTCGCTGAATAATGTTGTCATGGCGGGGCAGCAATGCCGGGCAGCCATTGCCCAAGTGCGTGTACAGCTTCAGGCCCTGGTCAATGGCTTGTCGCAGTTGATCGCTGCTGGCGTCGCTGTGCCCCGCCGCCACCACCACTCCGGCGTCACTGAGCTGCCTGGTGACCAGGCCGCCAGCATCGCGCTCCGGGGCCAATGTCCAAATCCGTAGATGGCGACCGGCAACTTCCAACATTTGGTCTACCAATCGGCTCTCCGCTGCGCAGGCGGCCGCGACGGGATGAGCACCGATGTATCCCGCCTGAGGATTCAAGAAAGGGCCTTCCACGTGCACTCCCCACACCGTCTGAGCAATCTCGGCATCGCTCTCAATCGCCTTCACGATCCGCCCCACGCGCCGCAGCATGGTCTCCCAGGGAGCCGTGATCACGGTCGCCAAGATACCGTCGACTCCCTCGCTGCGCAGCTTGCGACAACAGTCCCGGAGGGCTTCGCCAGTCCACTGGTCGCTGTTGAAATCCAAGCCCGCGTGGCCGTTGACTTGCAAATCGACCAAGCCACCAGTCACGACACTTGCTCCGCGGCAACCAGAGTCTCGGGGCTCAGCCGACTGGCCGCTGCCCGGTCCAGCACCAACTGCGTGTGCGGATGCGACTGCAGGATACTGGCCGGCAGGGCGGGGCTTTGGGGACCTTCCACGGTTGCCTGCACCGCTTGGCTCTTGCGCTCGTCGGGCACGCTGCAGATGATCGCTTGCGAGCGGAGAATTTGCCGAATCGACATGCTGATCGCCCGCTGGGGAACCTCCTCCAACGACCCGAACCAGCCTTCACCGACCTGCTGTTGCCGACACGCTTCATCGAGCTGAACGATCAAGTAAGGCGACTCGATCTCAAAGTCGGCAGGCGGATCATTGAACGCCAAGTGGCCGTTTTCGCCAATCCCGACCAACGCCAGGTCGATGCTCCGCTGGTCCAACTCGCCACCAACTCGCTCGATCGTCTCCGCCGGCGGTTGATCCCCGGGGAGGTAAAAAAAGTTAGCCAGCGGTACTCGCGAGACAAACCGCTCTCGCAAGTAACCACAAAAAGAGGCGGGGTGATCGGCGGGCAAACCGACGTACTCGTCCAAATGAAAGCCGGTCACTTTGCTCCAGTCGACATCTTGGCGAGTCACTAACTGGGCCAGCACGTCGAACTGGGAGGCGCCCGTGGCGACGATCATGTTCGCGGCTCCTTGGCGAGCGATCGCCTGTTTGAGCAACTCGGCCGCGCGGTTTGCGCTCCACTGTCCCATCGCCCGAGGATCGCTCGCGATTACGATTTGCATCGTTTCTCCTGGTGCAAAAAAAGACCCGCAGCCAAGGGCTAGGTCATTCCCCAACTTGCCCCCGACCGCGGGTCAAAACCGCAGATTTTCAAAATTATAACAATCTGTCACTCGCGTCGTGGCGGCGCGAACTTAATTTTTTGAATAAGTTTCACGGTGCGGTCATTGGCTTTATAACCGCTGACCCGCGTGATCGCCTCGACGACATTTTCGTAACGCAAATTGTAGTCGGTATCGATTTCAACTTCCGGGCCATCGTCCGCGGTCGGACCGGCCGTGTCGCCAACCAATTCCAACACCTTTGCTTGCAACTGGTTGAAATCGGTTCCCATGTTGTTATCGTTCAGAATGATCCCTGTCAAGCGTCCGTCCTGGTCGGCTGTCAACCGCAGTTTCAGCGGCAATTCCGTATCATCCTGCTGGCCTTGCGTGGCATCCGCCAAGGGCATACGAATCGAAAAATCGCCTTCGAGTTCGACCACTTTGAAGGTCAAGATGAAAAAGATCAACAACAAAAAGACGACATCGATCATCGAAGTCATCTGCAATTCGACGCGATCATCATTATGTTTGCCGCGGAGTTTCATGAATGATCCTCCTTGACGCGGAGCGCGAAATTAATCAATTGCTGATCCTGAGCGACGCGAATTACCTCTTGAACTTCGCCGGCCGCCACGTTCCGGTGGGCGCGAATCACGACCGTGGCGTCGGAAACCTCGAGTTCCCCTTGAGCTTTCAAAACAGCCAATTCACTGCGAAAACGATTGCTCAATGTCTCGTGCGTGTAAGTATCGCCACCAACATATATTGCCCCGTCCTCACCAACGTGCACCACGATGGGGAAATCGAGCGGCTGTTCCGGTGGTTTGACCAACACGCTGCTGGGCAATTGCACGCGGTCGTGAGCTTCGGTCTGAGCAAAACTGATCAGCACCATGAAAAACGCGATCAGCTGAAACACCATGTCAATCATGGGTGTCAGGTCGGCTTCCATCGTTTCTGGTTTTTGAGATTTTACGCGCATCGCACGGCAACCACTTGTTTATTTCTTGGGTGTTTGTGGTTGAACATCTTCAAACCGACTCATGAGGTTTTCGCTGGTCACGCCAACTTCGAGCAACAACCGAGAGACGCGGTTCCGCAAAATGTTATAAGCGGCAATTGCCGGAATCGCGATTGCCAGCCCGATCAAAGTGGTAAACAACGCGGTGGAAATACCGTCAGCCAACTTGGATGGTTCGGGAGTGGAATTGCTGATCGCGATAACTTGGAAAGATGCGATCATACCTTGCACCGTCCCGAACAGACCGATCATGGGACTGATGTTACCAATCAATGCCATGTAACTGAGCCGGTGCTCCAGCTTCATACTTTCCTCTTCACCAACTTCTTGCATCGCCTCAATCGCCCGGCCGTAACCGCGGGAGAGTTTGCCGAGTCCGGCGGAGAGCACTTGGCCCAGAATGGACTCATCGGCGCGGGCTAAATCATAAGCCGATTGGAAATCTTTCTCGTTCAGTTTTTCATCAAACGCTTCGACCAACTCTTCGGGGCAAAGGTTTGCCCGCCGAGCGGTCAGCAGGTTCATCACCAACAGCGAGACAAGAGTCAGGGAGAGCCCTAGGAAGACCAACATGTAGGGCCAGCCCAAGGCTTTGACGGCCCAGCTGAGCGGGTTTCTGGGGGTGTCGTTCTCGACCGGCGCGGTGGGACTGCCCGGTGCCGGGCCAGCCGCCGGCTCACCCGCAGCAGCAGGATCGGGAGCCGCGTCGGCCGCGTCACCAAACTCGGCAGCCGCGTCGCCAGCGTCTTGCCCCCAGCTGGTCGCCGGAGAGCCGATCAGGCTGAAAGCCAGGGTCGCCAGGCAACATACCAGCACCACGCGCCAGCGGAGGGCCGGGCAGCGATACCAGGCTGCCGGAGCGTAAGAATTCAGGGCACCTCGAGACACGGGTGTTCTCCGACTAAAGAGCGAAAAAAGACATCTGTTTGGAAAAGTGGGAAACCTCAGCATACTTTAGAACGAACCAGCATGCCGTGCGTACTCGCACGAATCTAGCCATCGTCCCCAAAAGAACGGCTGATTAACCGCCCCAGCCTGGATAACGCGACTGTAATTCTTGACGAGCCCGAGCAGCTTCCTCAGGTTTGCCGACGGCGGGCCAGAGAGTTACCAACCGGCTCAGTGCTTCGGCGTGGGCATCCACGACGCTGGAAAACAACAATTGAGTGTGCAAGTAATCGAGCAGTGCAGCTTGTTTGTCCCCCAACGCTTCGTTCGCCGCTCCCCGAGCATTATAAATCCGTGCCGCCAGCTCGGCATCATCCGGGTTCAATTCTTCGATTAATTTATTCACAGCCGCCAGCGATTCCTCTCCCTTTCCGGTTTGTGCCAAAGCGACCGCTCGGCCCGCCGCGGCCAACACCTGCAACCGCGCCCCGGCGGCCGAGTCCAAGCTGGCTGCAAGCACTTGTTCAAAAGGTCCAATCGCTTCGGCGGCGACTCCCTGACGCAGCTTGGACATCGCCACCAAATAAGCGGCTCGCTGCTTCACCAAGGGAGCCACCGAACGGCCCAGCGCGCCGTAGAACTTGGCGGCACCCTCGTAATCGCCCGTGGCAATCGCCAAATCACCCAGCAATTCAGCCGTATCGTAAAAATGAAGGCTGCGGGGAAACTTGGCGACGAAATTCCTCAGCTCGTTAATCGCAGCCGCTTTGTCACCCTGACCGGCGAGTGCCAAACGGGCTTGGCTGGCGGCCCGATAATACATCGCGTCCGCAGCGACAAACTCGCGACGGATCGCGCTCAGATCGATCGTTTTCAGCTGCTCCAAAGCACTCTGATACTGACCCTCCAAAGCCAACTCGCGGCCCCGAGTCAACGCCCCCGGATCACCCTCGAAGGTGACTTTTTGCAACTGGTCAATGCGGAAGTTTTGCACCGCACTACCAACCTTGACTTGAATCCCGTCCGGTTGCACCGTGGTGACTTGGCCCGTAACGGCCTTGCCCACCTCCGGATAGACACGATCCAATTGCGCAAAGGCAGCAGTCGGCAACAACAACATCGCGATGGCGGGGAAAGCCGAGCGGGACAAGAGATGAGCGAATGACATACTGGACATTCCGATGAGAAGCAAATGGTGGAGAAGTCAGCTGGTTTTGATGCGAAGAGTTTTTCGAGATGTTTTTTCGAGATATTTTTTCAGGCAGGTTACAGAGCGGCCAGTCCGGTGGCGGCGTCTCCCAGCGATTTTTGAATTTCCTTGAGCAGTGCGTCGTAGCGTTGTTTCGTCGCCCCGCCACCCAGTTCTGGATAACGCACAAAGACGTTGCGAATATCATCACGTGATTGTTCGATTAACTTCTTTGACTGAGCGGGATCGGCTTCTTTCTTGCCTTGCAGATAGCGACAGAGCGCCAGGTGATAACGGGCGTCAAAAAAGGTTTCTTCAAATTGCTCATTGCCGAGCGTGCGTTTGGCAATCGAGCCCCAACCCCAGATCGTGTTGCGGCGGGTCTTAGGATCGGGCTTGGCACCATTGATGGCACGATTGTAAGAGACTGTGGCAAACTTTTGCGGCAAGGTGGCGGCCCACTGTTCGTAGACCAGGGCGGCTTCAATTTGGGCATCGAGCAGCATCTGGTTCTCCGCTAAGACTGTCGACAAGCTATCGAGCGCCACTTTGTAATCCCCAGCCAAGCGGGCTGATTTGCCTAGCTCCAGACGAATTTGCGTGAGCATCTTATCGGAGCCGAGCCAGTTCGGTTGCTCGGTGGCTTTGGTTTCCATCCGCTGCAGAATTGCCAGCGCCGCGGAAACCAATTCCCCGGCTGGGCCGCGAGCCCGCGTCTCAGTCGGTTGCATCTGTCCCTCCGCCAGACCGACCAGCGTTTGGGCGGCCCAGTGGAGCGTTTTAGGATCGTCCGATTTGGCGGCTAATTGATCGAGGAACAGTTTAAAAGCGGCGGTCAATTTTTCTTGTTGGGCTGCCGGCGCGGATTCCAATTGTTCGCGAATATCGCGGGCCAACCGGAAAAAGGTTTGCACCAGTTTTTGCTCTCCATCGGTCTGCCCCTCATAAGCTTGCTGCAGTCCCTCCATGACCGTGCCGGCCCGCGACATCAGCGCATCACCGTCACTATTGCTGTCGGTCAGTTGGGTCACGAGCGCTTGCAGGGCGCTGGCGTAAATATCAGCCTTCAAATTGGGATCCTCCAACTTGACATCTTGCACACGTTTGAGCGGACCATAGACGTCATTTTCCAGCGTCTGCAAAGCGGCCGCGGTGTCTTCATTGAGCAACTGCACTCGCGCCAGCAACATGGCGGTGCGGAGCACATCAGCGTTGACTTGTCCCCGCTCGAGCGTCGCCAGTCCGGTCGTCAGCGTGGTCGCCATTTGTTGCCGCACGGCCGTCGCTGCGGTAATATCGCCGTCGCGTTGCAAGCGGACCGCTTGATTCCACATCAATCGACCTATCGCTTGTTGCAACTCGCCGCGAGCGGGGTGCTCGGCAGGCAAGTTTGCAAAGAATTCTTGCGCCGACTCCAAGTCACTGCGGCCGATGGCAATTCGCACTAACAATTCGCGAGCGCTGGCGGCTTGCGGATCTTGGGGCCACTGCTGCACCAAGTACTCAGCCACACGCTGCAGTTGCGGCAAGATCTGGTCCAGTTGATCGGCCGGCGTGTCGCGAAGCGCCAGTTGCCAAGCACTGAGCGCGGTCAGGCCGCTCGACAAAGCCAGTTCACTCCCCGGGTACCGCCGCGCAACGAATTCGCCAACCACGCCCGCTTCCCAAAAGCGTTCGCTGCGAAACAACATGAAAGCCAACCAGTAGCGAGCTTGGATCACGTCGGCCGCTTCGCTTTCGGCATTCGCCAGTGCCAAGGTATGCCGCAAGACTTCCACACCACGCTCGCGAACCTGAGCGAGATCGGCCCGCGCGGTTTCCTGTTCCGCTTGCAAAGCTTCGCCTTCTTGCTGACGACGTTCGATCAGTTGAGCAGTCAGCGCGAGGTTCTTTTCTTCGTCGAGGATTTCGCGTGACAGCTTAAGCGCGTCCTCGAACGTGGTGGGCAGATCTTTTAGCTCCAGCGTGGCTACCGAAGCATCTTGCCCAACACCCAGTTTGGCCAACCGCTCCATAGCCGGGTCTTGGTATTGCCCGGCCGACCTGGATAGCGGCAACAAGAGGGCGCGGGCCGCGCTGGCGTGCTGGCGTTTTTCCGCGCCGTTTTCAGTCAATTCACGTTGCCCCAAATGGGCATCTGCCAGCACCAAACGCAACTCTTGAAACTCGGGGATGTCTTTCTCGTTGGGGCGAATGTCATCGGCCCACATTTGCCCGCGATCGATGGCCGCCTTGTATTGGGGAGGCGATTTCGCCAACAACATCCGCATCAAACCGACGATCGCCCGCGCTTTGGGAATCCGCAGAGGATCGCTATCGGGTTGATCGAGCACGGCCAAATAACGATCGGTGGCCTGCGGCTCATCGCCCAGAGCTTGATGTACCTGAGCGGCGTAAAGCGTGGCGAGAATGCCGGCCAGCGTATCGCTGTACTTGTCTCTCAAATCCTCAAAGCGAGCCAACGAATCGTTGTACCATTTGCGTTGTTCGTCACCAGGCTGGGCAAAGGTATCACCAGCCCGTTTCATGGCATCGCCGCCGAGCAGCAGTGCTTGCAAATAATCTTTGCGATAGCCATCGCGGAGGGCGATTTTGCCCGGTTCTTTGGCCGCGTCAATCTTTTGACCTTGCAACTCCTGCAGGGTGCTCCGCAGTTCCGAGACAATATCGCCAAAGGTCGCCGCGGCACCGGCGAATATTTCCAGCGCGGTGGCCCGCCGCTGAGCATCGGGTGGCCCACCTTGCTCCATTAATTGGGCCCCGCGCAGCAGTTGCAAATTTCCTAACTGCAGTTGGGCCTCGGGTCGCCGCGGATGATTCGGTTGCCCAGTCACAAACCTTTCTAAGGCCGTGGTGGCATCGCGATAATATTCGTCGCGGGTATCAGCCACTCGCGATCGCTGACTCGCTTCGAGCAACGTTTGCGCCCGTTCCAAATCGACCGCTTGCAAAAATTCCGCCGCGACTCCCGGATAAGAATCCAATCGATCAATATATTCGATCGCCAAATCGTAGTGCCCGGCAGCACGCAGTTGATCAATAAATCGTTTGGCAGGCTCTTCCGCAGTCGACCGCTCGGCGCTGACCAGTCCCAGCCCACAAACCATCACAATCCACAACAGGGAACTCGCTAAGGCGCTGGTGCCACGGGACGCATTACCCGCGGTGCAAAGAGGCGGCTTGCTTAGTGGCGGCTTGATCGAATGCATCGCCAAATTCAACCTACGGAGGAAGATACGAACAATTCCCGTCCCACCTGCTGTCACCAACCAGGGGCTTTCACCAGCCAAGGGGACCGCGAGACAAATGTCGGGGAAGAAAAGACTCTGATAACCTTAACTCTAATTTCTAAACTTGACGAAGCACTGTCGCCAAACTTCACGATAAAAGGGAGGATACCGAGATACAAGTGTTCCCGGGCTGCCTGACCTCTGCTTTACAATGGATTGTAGCGGCTGGAACGGTCAGCGGCATTATTCCGCTTGCTTCCCACACTCTTTAGCAGACGAGCCTGGCACCATGCGCATTCGCTCATCGATGACCGAGGAGAGCCTTTACGCGGAATCGCGACGGCAACAAGCTGGTCGGCGGACGGGCAAACGAGCTAACTGGGCGGGAAATCGAGCCGCCTCCCGCAGGCTAGTACGGCTGGGCATCCTGCTTGGTTTGGTTTTGCTGTTGATGCAGCAAGCTGCCGATCCGCAAGTTTACCGCAATTTCTTCGCCGCCCTCGGCGCGCCGCTAGAACCCCCAGTTCAACTAGCATCCAGCAGCAACGGGCAAGCTCCGTTTGACCAACTGTCCCAGCCAAGCGGGCAAGATTCCGGCGAAGGTGCTGGGGCCAGCGGAAAAACTGGGGCCAACGGAAAAACTGGGGCCAGCGGAGAAACGGGGGCTGTGCCCACAACGCTTGATTTACGAGCGGCGGTGGAGCAATTGGAGCCCGCGCAACAGGAATTGCTGGCCGGCTGGCTCAGCCAGTTGCGGCGGACAGCGGTTCCGCTCGCCGAAGAGGTGGCTGCCCAGCTAGCCAGTGCCGTGCAGGGGACTGATGCTGCGCAGCGAGAGGGCGGGGCGGCGGAGTCTGAAAATACGGAGGAAACTCGCATCACGCCGGGTCGGATGCGAGCCGCTTTGCTGGATCCGGCCAGCGACCAGGCGGTCATTGCGGCTTTGCAAGTCGCCGTTGACCAGGCCCACCTCCGCACCGTCTCGGACGCCACGATTTGGAGTGGTGGTGACCGGTTGGCATTTTATCGGCTGTTGGAAGCGGGCAGCCTCGATGGTTTTGCCAGTTTTGGTCGGCAGGCAACTCGCGTCGGCTATGTCGCTCTGACAGACCAGCCGGCCGCTTATCGGGGACGCCCCGTGTGGTTGGATGGACGTGCCGCTCGGGTCGAACGGTTGGACGCGAAAGCCAATCCTTTTGGGATCGAGCAATATTGGCTGGTCTGGATTCGCCCCGATGATGGCTCGGAGCGGCCCGTGATGGCCTACGCCGAAAGCCTGCCACCGCGGCTCGCCGAGTTGGCCGGCCAATCATTGCTGGAAGATGGTCCCGCGACCCGAGCCCGGGGCGTGTTTCTCCGCCGGCACCTGTATCAATCGGCGAAAGGGAGCGAGTTGGCACCGGTGATCGTGGGCCAACTGCAGTTGCTCGACGGCCAAACCGCCGCCCGCGCCCCGACCGCTGTCCCCGAGACAGAACTCAGCGGCGGCAAGCTGACTTGGATGTTCGCCCTCGCCCTGGTGCTGGCCGTGGGCCTGACCTTGCTGGTCGCTCTGCAAACGGCCCGCGCCGGTAAATGGCAGCGGCAAATGCGGCAGCGGGGCCTGCCCAACCGATTGGAAAAACCGCCCAGCTGAAGCAAACCGAGCGATTATTCCCTATCCCCTGATCACCAGTGTCCGCCCGCAGCATGTCCCGCTCCAGCCTGAATAAGACGATGATTTCGCCAAACACACTGGGCCAAAACACACTGGGCCAAAACACACTGGGCCAAAACACACTGGGCCAAAACACACTGGGCCAAAACACACTGGGCCAAAAATCACTGGGCCAAAAATCACTGGGTCCAATACTCTGCCTGATCGCGGTTATCTTCGTCGCCTTTGCTAGAAGCTCACAAGCTACCGCGCTGCCAGAGCCGCAACAGGTGCCAGCGCCGCAGCGGGTGTCAGAGCTGTTGCCGGAATTTTCTCCAACTCGATTGCAAGTCGCCGCAGCCGTGATTCGCCAGCAACCGACTCGGCAGAGCACCGAAGAGGCGGCCCGCTTGCTCTGGAATATCCGCCGTTTGCCGCCAGCCGTGATGGTCGCCCCGCAGCAGGAAGACCCAGCAGCCAGCGACGCAGCACGGGCCCAGTTTGTGCAACTGCGGGGCAGGGCGGTAGGGCTGGATGCCGTCAAAGTCCCAGCCGAATTGGCTGAAATTATCGAACTCAACCGCTTGTACCGCAGCGTACTGGAAAGCGACCGCGGACGGTTGATCGTGGTCTCGACGGCGGTGCCCACGGCCTGGGGAGCCGGTCGCGATTTGAATGAGCCAGTGGAAATCACCGGGTTATGGGTTCCGGCAGACCAGCAGACGCCAGAGGAAACGGGGCCAGAGGAAATGAGAGATATGGGCACGATTGCGGGAGTGGTTTTTGTCGACCAGCCGAGTTGGTATCCCGCCTTATCGCCAACTTCAAAATGGCCGCTGGGCTGGCAGATACTGGGCGCGGCGGGCTTTGACTGTGGCTTGTTGAGTGGCTTGTCGGAGCGGATGCGACAGCCCTTGGCGGCCGCCGACGAACGAGCTTTTTATGGGATGCTGGCGCGAGCTACCGCGCCCCTGCAAACCGTGCCCCCACAAACCGCGGGACTAGAGTCGACGCCCGGGGATTCGCCAATACCGGAGCTGACTGCGACGGCGGAGCGGGTGCGGACGCCCGTTTTGTTGCAACAACCGGAGTCTTTGGTGGGACGTTGGGTGAGCGTCGAATTGGAGACGGCTCGAGTCAGTCGCGTGGTGGTTGAATCGGCGCGAGCTCGGCGGCTGTTGGGGCGAGATTTTTATTGGCAGCTCGATTGTTTTGGACAACTGCCTGGCGTTCGCGTGGAATTGGCTGCGGAGCAAGCTGGCGAGAGTCCCTTGGTGTTCGAGAATCGCTTTCCCGTGTCGGTCGCCGTGTTGGAGTTACCGGAACCTCTGCGAGCCGCGTTGCGGGAGGGCGTCGTGGGGGGCGAAGTGGACGTCAGGATGGTTCGCCAGCCGATCGTGGTGAGCGGCTTTTTTTACCGACTCTGGAGTTACCGCAGCGATTTCACCGAAAGTCGCGGCGGGCGTCAGGTCGCTCCGCTGATCCTGGCCGGTGAGATCATTCCCGACCCGCGGGCGGAAGCCAGCGGGGCGGGAGTCGCGATTTTCGGGTGGCTGATGGCGATTGGGGTCTTGGCTGCCGTCGTCGCCACGACGCTACTGATGTGGTTTGCCGGGCGGCGGGATCGGCAAATGAAAGCGCGTCGCCGCGGTCTGTCCACTTGACCGCTGCTGCTGGGCGTCGATATTCGAGGGGAGTACAGCGGTATGTAAACCAACACCCTTCTGAAAGCGGAAAGATACGCGGCCATGCGACGAGCAAAAATCACGATTATTGGAGCCGGGAACGTCGGCGCGACATGTGCCCATTGGTGCGCATCGATGGAATTGGGGGATATCGTGTTGTTGGATATCCCAGCTACCGAGCAGATGCCGGCCGGCAAATCGCTCGACTTGATGCAGTCCTCCCCAATCATGGGCTTCGACTCGAACCTCGTCGGCACGACCAGTTATGACGACTCGGCCGATAGTGACGTGATTGTGGTCACGGCTGGCATTCCCCGCAAACCGGGGATGAGCCGCGATGATTTGCTGAGCACCAACGCGCGGATTGTGACCAGCGTCGGCGAACAGATCAAAGCGACCAGCCCCAACGCGATTGTGATCGTGGTCAGCAATCCGCTGGACGCCATGGTCCAGCAAATGTGGAAAGTAACCGGGTTTCCCCCGCAACGCGTCATCGGCCAAGCCGGTGTGCTCGACACGGCCCGCTACCGCACGTTCCTGGCCATGGAACTGGGCGTCAGCGTGGAAGACGTCAGCGCACTGCTGATGGGCGGCCACGGCGACACGATGGTACCGATCCCCAGCTGCACCAGCGTGGGAGGCATCCCCGTGACCCAGTTGATCTCCGCCGAGCGGCTCGCGGAAATCGTTGATCGCACTCGGCACGGCGGTGCGGAAATCGTTTCGCTGCTGAAAACCGGCAGCGCCTATTACGCACCGGCTGCCGCTTGCGCGCAAATGGTCGAGGCGGTGGTTAAAGACAAGAAGCGTCTGATTCCGGTTGCGGCCCACTGTGACAACGAGTACGGCGTGGGGGGTTACTACGTCGGCGTGCCAGTCATTCTGGGGAGTGGAGGCGTCGAGAAAGTGGTCGAGCTGAAACTTACCGAAGAGGAAACCGCCGCTTTCAAAAACAGCGTGGATGCTGTGAAATCGCTGGTATCTACGATGGAAACCTTGCTGGCCAGTTAATCGAGCGAGGGCTGGAAGCGAATTGCTAGCATTTCTTTTTCTTGGGGCTGACGTTGACTCGGCCCCACGCGCCCTTTTAAAACCTGGCTCTTGATCACTTCGATCGACATCCTTTTCTCCTCCCGCCAATTGCCAGCGATGAATCGACTGATTCTATCCGGTCCAACCGGCCGTTCGTCGTCCATGCAACATTCATTGCGGAACTCGCTTGAGGGCGAGAGCCTCCGCGGCGCGGTCTCCCCGGTCAGTTATTTTCTGCCGGCCCGCTACGAACCCAAATATCAATATCCGCTGATCGTCTGGTTGCACCAGGATGGTGGAAATCACAATCAAGTGGCCGACGTGATGGCCCATGTCAGCACGCAGAATTACGTCGCCGTCGGCGTGCAAGCGACGCGAGCGATGGACAACAGCGGCCAGCGTTACAATTGGCTGCAATCGTCGCTCGGTACGGCCGTGGCCGAAGAGGCGGTGTTCATGGCCGTCGAACAGGCCCAGCAACGTTACTCGCTGAACCCCCAGCGAATTTATTTGGCCGGATATCGCGAAGGAGGCACGATGGCGTTGCGCCTGGGACTTCGCAACGCCGATCGCGTCGACGGGGTAATCAGCATCGACGGGGCACTTCCCCGCGGCGGCCGCCCCTTGTGCAACCTCGACCAGGCTCGAAATTTGGCGATTCTCTCGGCGGTGGCTATGCACGGCGACCGCTACCCGATGTCAACCGTCTGCGAGGACCTCAAACTGTGGCACGCCGCCCGGCTGAGCATGGACATGCGACAGTACACGGTTGATGACTGCATGGTCAGCGAAGTACTCCGCGACGTGAATCATTGGATCATGGCTCGGGTCACCGGACAAACACCCGCCAACCAAGTGGTCAGCCAGTGCCTGCCCGACCACGAAACCTTGCCGATCGAATTCTCGACCAATTAGAGCCGCCCCCGCGGCTTTTCAGCCTCAGCAGGATGGGCTTTTTTGCCCGGTCTGTTGCTCGGGCAACTTGGCATCTAACATGGAGCCAGGCCGTGGACTGATGCGGCGACTCGAAGACGCTGCCGCTAACCGCTTCCTGGCACCCCCGCCGAGAACCATCGATGACGACTGATCCCGCCGCTTCCGAATCCTGCGAAGATCCCACCTCCGCCGCCGCAGATAACCCTCCCGTCACGGAGGGTGCTCTTGGTAAACCACCCGCCTCGGGCTTTAAAGTGCTGCTGGTCGACGACGATTTCGAGATTGTCGACTCGATCCGCTATGCGTTGCAGGGGGAAGGGCACGAAGTGATCGTCGCGCGTGATGGGAACCAAGGCTTGGCACTGGCCGAACGGGAGAATCCCCACTTGATGATCCTCGACATGATGATGCCCAAACGCAGCGGTTTTCTCGTCTTGGAGAAACTTCGCCGCACGCGAGACGAACCGATCCCGGTGATCATGATTACTGGGAACGAGGGGAGCCGGCATCGTGCTTACGCCGAACTGTTGGGGGTCAGCGACTACATTCGCAAACCGTTTGCCATGGACCGGCTGTTGGAAGCGGTCCGCCGCTTGCTTCCCTAGAGCCGCATGGGTTCCCCCGTCAACCAGTTCGCCAGCAGAGAGCCACTGAAGTGAACGTGCGATTGTGGATTTTGTTGGCCGGCTTGAGCGGCGCGGTGGGCGTGCTTGTGGGAGCCTTCGGTGCGCACGGGCTGGAGGATTATCTGCAAGATCGCCAGCTCGATGCGGAAACCGTCGAGCGGCGGATAGGCCAATTCGAGACGGCCGTGCGATATCACCTGGTACATGCCGTCGCTTTGCTTGGCTTAGCCGCTTTGGCTCCCCAATTACGTCCCCGGCGTGTCCAAGTCGTGGGCTGGCTATTCATCGCTGGGTTGCTGTTATTCAGCGGCAGCCTGTACTTACTGGTGGCACTCAACCAACCCAAGCTGGGCGCAATCACTCCATTGGGTGGCGGCTCTTGGATTGTGGCTTGGAGCTTATTGGCATTTTCGGCTCAGCAGTCCGATGCGGCCCAAACATGAGTGGCCAGATTAGCGTTAGTTGACTGAAACTGCTGTCCAGTTTGCGAACTGAGGTTGCGAGGCGACCGCTTTTCGTTATATTCCGGGGCTCTGTGGAAAGATCTCCCGTCCAGTGGACGGAATTCATATTTTATATTGCACATCATCCCCCGGATTCGCGGCCCTTTAACGCTTGGCCCAGCGATTCCAGTTGATTGGAGAGTTTGTCCGATGGCCCGCCAATGCGAAACTTGCGGCAAGAAAGTTCAAATGGGCAATCGCGTGGAGACTCGCGGTAAAGCTAAGTATTTGGGCGGTGTCGGTACCAAAATCACCGGTTGCACCCGGCGTAAATTTGTTCCCAATTTGCAGAAGGTCCATGTGACTCTGCCTTCGGGAGAGAACAAAACGATGCGCGTCTGCACGCAGTGCATTCGCAGCGGCGCGGTTCGCAAGACGGTCAAGCAAAAACCGTTCTCGATGGCGACCAGCGGCAGCAAATAGCTCCTGCAGCACCATGAATCACGACGAAGTCGTCAAGTTGGCCCGCTTAGCTCGGCTCGAATTGAGCGAGCAAGAGATCGAGCAATTGGGGCCCCAATTGGAACGAATTCTTGGTTTCGTACATCAGCTATCGGAGCTGGATACGAGCGAAGTGCTGCCGATGACGACCGCTCTGGATGTAGTCAATTGCTGGGCGGATGACATTGTCCAGCCGGGGCTCACGCGCGAGCAGGCATTGGCCGCCGCCCCGCGTCATGATGAAGAGTCGTTCCTCGTTCCGCCGGTGCTCGGGCCATTATGAGCCTCCCCCTCGATTCCGCCGCCGAGCTATTGCGTTTGCAGGCGAGTGGCGATCTGACGGCTGTCGAGATTGCTCAGGCTGCGCTCAGCCGAATTGCCGACACCGAAGCTGCCGTGCGGGCCTTCACCTATCGCGCCGATCCGCTGCGAGTGCTCGAGCAAGCCGAGCAAATCGACCAGGATCGCCAAGCCGGAAAACCGCTGGGAGCCCTGGCGGGCGTGCCGGTCGCTCTCAAAGATGTCATCTGCACTGATGATATGCCGACCAGCTGTTCCTCACAGATGCTCGATGGCTATCAATCGCCCTACCAGGCAACGGTGGTTGAGCGTTTAAAGGCAGCCGGCGCATTGATCGTTGGCAAAACCAACCTTGATGAATTCGCGATGGGGGCCAGCACCGAAACCAGCGCGGTCGGCGCCTCGCGTAACCCCTGGGATGTATCGCGAACTCCGGGGGGCAGTAGCGGGGGAACAGCAGCCGCGGTGGCCGCCATGAATTGCCCTTTGGGCGTGGGCAGTGACACCGGCGGGTCGATCCGTCAGCCGGCCGCTTTTTGTGGATTGACTGGCCTGAAGCCCACCTACGGTCGCGTCAGCCGGTATGGGCTGGTGGCTTTTGCCAGCAGTTTGGATCAGATGGGGCCGCTGGCCTGGGATATCGAGGACTGCGGCTTACTGCTCTCGACGCTGGCCGGCCACGACCCACTCGATTCCACTTCGTTAGCCGAGCCGGTGCCCGCCTGGCAGGAAGCGTTGGCAAGCCGTGATCTGCGACGAATGCGGATTGGCTTGCTGATCGATGCGTTGGATGCCGAAGGGCTGGACCCTGAATTGCGATCTGCCGTGCTGGCCGCCGCCGACGTGTTTCGTTCCTTGGGGGCCACGATCGTCGACCTTTCCTTGTCCCACAGTCGTTATTGGGTGCCCACGTATTACGTCATCGCGCCGTGTGAAGCGAGCAGCAATCTGTCCCGCTACGAAGGGGCTCATTATGGCTTCCGAGCTGAGCCTGCTGCGGCCGATGTTCGGCGCGATGGTCCGCTGCTGGCAACCTACTGCCAAAGTCGCGAACAAGGATTTGGCGCCGAGGTTAAACGGCGGATCATGGTCGGCACTTACGCCCTCAGCACCGGTTACTACGACGCCTACTACTTGCAAGCGCTCAAGGTGCGGCGGTTAATTCGCAACGATTTTGATACCGCCTTTGGCTCTGTCGATTTAGTGCTGGGGCCGGTGACCCCCACGCCCGCTTTTCGCTTTGGTGAGAAAACGGACGATCCCTTGCAAATGTACCTTTGCGATTTATTCACCGTTGGAGCCAATTTAGCCGGCATTCCCGCCCTCACGTTGCCCGGCGGCGTCACGGACGGAGGTTTGCCGATCGGTGTTCAATTACAAGCTCCACCCTTGCAGGAAGGCCGCCTGCTGCAAGCCGCGGCCGCGTTCCAGGCGACCACGGAGCATCATCGCCGGAGGCCTCAAACGTGAACGCCGAAAGCGGGAATTCCCCAGCCGAGACATTGCCGCACCAGGTAATCATTGGGCTTGAAGTCCATGTGCAATTAAAGACAGCCAGCAAACTATTTTGTCGCTGCAGCACGGAATTCGGCGCGCCACCTAACACCCAAGTCTGCCCGGTCTGCCTCGGTTTGCCAGGTGCCTTGCCGGTGCTGAACCGCAGAGCGGTTGAATTGGCCGTGCAAACCGGTTTGGCTTTAAATTGCGAGATTCCGCCACTGACGAAATGGGATCGCAAACAATATTTTTATCCAGATCTTCCCAAAGGGTATCAAATCAGCCAATTTGATTTACCCATTTGCGCCGATGGCTTTGTTGACATCCCCGACCCAGCCCCCGATCGTGACGGCCAGACTCGCCGCATCCAATTGGTCCGCGCCCACCTGGAAGAAGATGCCGGCAAGAGCATCCATGACGAAACGGCCGGGACCAGCGACACGCGGATCGATCTCAACCGTTGCGGCACGCCCTTGCTGGAAATCGTTTCCCAGCCCGACCTTCGCTCCGCCGCTGAGGCCCGCGTTTTTTTGACGGAACTGAAACTCTTGCTGACGCACTTGGGGGTCTCTGATTGCGAGATGCAAGAGGGGAGTTTGCGAGTCGATGCGAACGTTAATTTGCATCTCGAAGTTGACGATAAAGTTATCGCCACGCCGATTTGCGAAATCAAGAACATGAACAGCTTCCGCGCGGTCGAACGGGCGATCGAATACGAAGTGCGTCGTCAGTACGTCGATTGGGAAGATACCGGAGCGACGATCGAGACGCGGTCCAAACAAACTCGGGGCTGGGATGACGGCAAGCAGACTACCTTTCTGCAACGCGAAAAAGAGGAATCGGCCGACTACCGTTACTTTCCCGATCCCGACCTGCTCCCCGTGCGGTTGCCACGAGAATTGGTCGAGAAACTGCGAGCCGAACTAGAGGAATTGCCGGCTGAAACTCGCACTCGGTTGCAGAACCAGTACGGATTGAAGATCTACGACGCCGATGTGATCGTCAATCAAGGCCCCGAGCTGATCGCTTACTTTGAGCGTGCCGCCGAAGTCTCCGGAGCCGCCACGCGGACCAGTGCTTGGATTCAACAAGATGTGCTGAGGACACTAAATGAGCGAGGCTTGCAGATTGGCCAGTTGGCCGTCTCGGCCGACCACTTGGGCGAACTATTAGCACGTGTCGAAGCGGGGCAGCTGGATACCTCACGCGGCCGCGACGTCTTTCAATACATGTTAGATTACGCGACCGATGTTGACGGAGCAGTCGAAGCGTTGGGAATCAAAGTCGTCGACTCCGGCGAGTTAACATCGCTCTGCCAAACGCTGGTCGACAACAACCCGGCAATCGTGGAACAGATTCGCGGAGGCAAAGTCCAAGCAATCGGTTCGCTGATCGGTCAAGCCAAAAAACAAAACCCCAACGCCAACCCACAACAAGTGCGCGAGACCTTGCTGCAGTTGATTGGGTAAGAGTCGGCCGCGGTTAGTAGGGCCCGCGAATGTGTTGGCGAACTTCGCGATGATAGAACTCGGCCAGTTGGCGATGGAGTTCAGCGGGCAGGGCAGGGAGGTCGGCGACGGCCGCGTTGCCAAGCACCTGCTCGGGTCTGCTCGCACCAGTGATGATGGTGCTGACCGCCGGGTAATCCAAGATCCAACGCTGGGCCATTTGGGCCATCGTCAGCTCAGGCGGCAACCAATCCCGCAAGCTCTCAACTAAAGCGACTCCCTGCTGGAAAGGCAAACCGGCAAACGTTTCACCTACGCTAAAGTGTTCACCGTCGCGATTGAAATTTCGGTGATCGCTGGGAGCAAACGTGGTGGCGGCGGTATACTTTCCGGCCAACAATCCGCTGGCCAGAGGCAGTCGCACGATAATGCCCACGCCCTGATCGGCCGCTCGCGGGAAGACTGCTTCCAATGGTTTTTGCCGGAAGATATTGAAGATCATCTGCAGTGACAGCAGGCCGGGTTGGTCCAAGCAGATCACCGCCTCTTCATCCGATTCGACGCTGGCTCCCCAGTGGCTGATCGATCCTTCCTGCTGGACCGTTCTCAGCCAATCAAAAATCGCACCCTGCCTCAGCACCGCAGTCGGTACGCAGTGCAGCTGCAACAGATCGATGCAGTCGACTCCCAACCGCTCGCGCGAGGCATCGATCGCTTGCCGCAGCGCGTCCAGGCTGTAACCATCGGGATAAACATCACCGCGGCCAAACTTGGTGGCAATCTTCAGCTCGGCATCCGACTTGGCACGAAATTGGCCGATCAGCCGCTCGCTTCGCCCATCCCCATAGACATTTGCCGTATCAAAGAACGAAATCCCTTGGTCGACCGCCGACTGCATGATTTGCAGCGAAGTTTCATCATCGATGGGACCAAAATCGCCGCCGAACTGCCAACAGCCCAGGCCAATTTGACTGACAGCAAAACCGGCATCGCCAAGCTGTTTGATTTGCATCGCGTCGAATTTCCTTTTGTTTGTTTTGCCCCGAGGGCTGGGGGCCAATTGGAGGTGGGTTCTATAGTGGAGGATAATTGGGGTGGGTTTCTAAACATCGCCTCTCCAACCATGGCCGTCTAGCCCCCCATGAATTTCCGGCTGCAAGTGGCTGAGATGCCATCCATGTCGATGAAGTTCCCCAGTCGCCCCGGGCCTCGACAAATTGCTCGGACAGTGGCAATGGTTTTGTTATACTGATGTTCGCCACGGAGCGATCGCCGCCGCCTCGTCGCCTACCTTCCCCTTCTCCACGAGCAATGTTCCCTCCTCCTTGAGTTTCATGAAATGTTGACTCCTCGCGTTTACCTATTGGCTCTTCTGCTCTGCTTGGCTGGCACCGCTGATCTGCTCTCAGCGCGAGCTGAGGACTCTCTCTGGGAAAAGGAAAACTTGGTTGCTTGGTGCATCGTGCCGTTTGACGCCAAACAGCGCGGCCCGCGGCAGCGCGCAGAGATGCTCTCCGAGTTGGGTATCAAACGGCTAGCTTATGATTACCGCGCGAATCATATTCCCACCTTTGATGAGGAGATGCGAGCGCTCAAACAGTATGATATCGAGCTGACCGCTTGGTGGTTTCCCGGAGATATCAATGATGAAGCAAAATTAATTCTTGACGTGCTGCGCCGCCATCAGATCAAGACACAATTATGGGTAACGGGCGGGGGCGAACCAACGCAAAATGCGGAACAGCAACAAGCAAGGGTGGAAGCCGAAGCGGCTCGGATCGGACGGATTGCAACGGCGGCCGCCGAGATCGGTTGCAGCGTGGGCCTTTACAACCATGGGGGTTGGTTTGGCGAACCAGAAAACCAAATTGCCGTAATTGAACACCTTGGAATGTCCAACGTGGGGATCGTTTATAACTTGCACCACGGCCACGCTCACCTCGATCGCCTGCCGGAACTACTGGCGAAAATGCGACCCCACCTGCTGGCCTTAAATCTTAATGGCATGACGGCTGGCGGTGACTCAAAAGGCTTAAAGATCATGCCCCTCGGCACGGGCGATCTCGATCTTCGCATCATCCGCACAATTGAAAACAGCGGCTACCGCGGGCCCATTGGGATCCTTAATCACACCGATTTGGATGCGGAGGCCCGGCTAGCCGATAACATGGCTGGACTCGATTGGCTGACTGCCCAGTTACATCCCACCGCCCCCGTCCCCCGGCGTCCTAACTACCTCACCTGGACCCGCACTGAATTAGCCCATCCCAACGACATCGATAATCTCCAGCAACTAGCCAATGAGGCTGCTGAGGAAGGAGAAGCGTTGCGCGGGATGACGGTGTTTGCCGACCAAAAATTTGCCTGCCTCGCCTGTCACCGCTTGGGCAAGCATGGCGGCCAGGTGGGGCCGGCGCTCGATCAGTTCGGGAAACAGCGAAGTGCTTGGCAACTAGTTGAAGCGGTAAAATTTCCGCAAAGACATATCGAAGATGCCTATCGCACCACGCGAGTCCTAACGGCGGCCGGCGTGATTCTTAACGGCTACGTTGTTGAATCGACCGCCGAAACCATACGTTTGCGAGATCCATCGAGCGGAGTCGAAACGTTGCTCGACCGCGACGAGATCGAGGACCAAATGGATGGCGGTTCGGTGATGCCGGTGGGGTTGCTCGAAGCGATGCGTCCCCAGCAACAGCGTGATCTGTTCGCCTTCCTCAGCGACCTCGGACATGGTCAAAAAGTGGCCCCCGAAGTGCTCGATGCGGTGCTCCAGCATTGGACCGCTATGGATCCGGTCAAGCTGGCTCTTGATCCTGCCCCTCTCGATCCTGAATATTGGACGCAGCTGCATCAACCGGTCAACCGCGATCGGATGTTCCAGTTCTATGCCAAACAGGCTGATCATTTTCGGCAACAAGAGTTTCCGCCACCGTTGTTGCAAGATTTCCCCGGGCTGGATGGCGGTGGCTTCGGACATTGGGGGAATCAAAACGAAGCGGGGTGGATGGATAGTCGCTGGAACGAGACAATGCTCAGCTCGGTGCAGTGCGGCGTGTTTCGAGCACCCGGCTTAACGGTCCCCCGCGGCGTCTGTTTGCAGCTCGGCGATGAGCAAAAAATATTCACCTGCTTTAATCCCGACACGCTCAGCTACGACCTGGTCTGGACCGGTGATTTTCTCGAATTCTCATCGGTGCGACATGGGTTCATGGATGGCCTGGGGATGGCCGGAAAAGTCATCGCGGGTGCCGGCACCGCACCGGTGCGTGAACCGTTTGAGTACCACGGTTTCTATCGACATGGTTCACAAGTCATTTTTGCTTACCGCATTGGCGATGTTGAATACCTCGATGCGCCGGTCGTGGAAGGGGGAGAGTTTCGGCGGATCAAGGCCCCGCGGGATCAACATCCGCTGGGATCACTATTGTCCGCCGGGGAACCCCAGTGGCCTCAAGTGATCGAAACACCCATCACCTTCGGCACTCAGCAGCCCTACGCCATTGATACCATCGGCTTGCCCAGCGAAAACCCTTGGAAAGCGTTGATCTATGGCGCGGGAATCGATTTCCTGCCCAACGGAAATGCCATTGTGACGACCATGCAGGGTGATGTTTGGCAGGTTGCCGGGTTGGACGCCAAGCCACCCGCCGCGGGCGAACCCGCACCCCGCGCCCGCTGGCGGAGGATCGCGGCGGGCCTGCAGCAAGCGCTCGGCGTGGTCACCACTGATGATGCTATTTATGTCCTTGGCCGAGATCGCATCACCAAGTTGCAAGATCTAAATCAGGATGGGGAAATGGATTTCTATGAATCCTTCTGCGATGGTTATGAGACTTCGGCGGGGGGCCACGATTTCATCTGCGGCCTGGAACGTGATCGCGACGGTTATTTTTACACATCATCAAGCAATCAAGGTTTGCTGAAGATCAGTCCGGATGGCCAACGCGTCGAAGTTGCCGCCACCGGCTTTCGCAATCCAGATGGCATCGGAGTTTATCCCGATGGTACGGTTACGGTTCCTTGCAGCGAAGGGCAATGGACACCCGCCTCCATGATTTGCGCGCGACGGCCAACCGACGGCCAGCCTTTCTTTGGATACCGGGGACCGCAAAACGGCGAACCGCCCGCGCTGCCGCTGGTCTATCTGCCCCGCGGAGTCGACAACTCCAGTGGTGGCCAAGTCTATATCGAAGACGATCGCTGGGGACCGCTAACCGGCAACATGGTCCACCTTTCCTTCGGCGCAGGAACCTACATGCTGTTGCTGCGTGACCAGGTGGGCGATCAATTGCAAGGGGCGACCGTTCCGCTGCCGGGTGATTTTCAATCAGGCGTGCATCGCGGCAGCTTCGGGCCTCATGATGGTCAATTGTACGTCGTGGGGATGGCCGGCTGGGGAAGTTACACCACCGAGGATGGCTGTTTGCAACGCGTCCGTTACACGGGGGGCGAAGTTCAACAACCGATTGATTTTCACGTTCACGAAAATGGCGTGCGGATTACCTTTTCGGCCCCCCTTGATCCAGCCACCGCCGCCAACCCCCGCAGTCATTTCGCGCAAGCCTGGAACTATCGATACAGCAGCGCCTACGGTTCGCCAGAGTATTCGAGTCGACACGCGGGGGTTCGTGGCCATGACGTGTTGCCCATTCAGTCGGCCCACGTGCTGGCCGATGGTCGCTCTTTGTTTCTCGAGATACCCGACGTGCAACCGGTGAACCAATTACACCTGCGGCTCTATCCACGCGCCGATGTCGGACGTGAGATGTTTGTCACGGTGCACGCCCTCGATGAACCATTCCGCGATTTCCCCGGTTACCGCGAGGAACGGAAGGTCATTTATCCGCATCCAATCTTGGCCGATATTTCGCGAGCGGTCGATAGTAAACCGAATCCTTGGCGGGAGGAGATCGCCGGGGCGCGGGAGATTAAGTTGCAAGTCGGCAGCAATCTCGCTTTTGAAACGCGAGAGTTGCGAGTGCAAGCTGGCGAAGCAATTAAGTTGACTTTGGTGAACCCCGACGCGGTACCTCATAACTGGGCGCTGCTGCAACCGGGAAGCACGCAAGCCGTCGGCGAGTTGGCCAACAAACTTGTTGGCGACCCCGAGGGCGCGGCGCGGCAGTATGTCCCCGAGCACGAGGCGGTGTTGGCTTACACCGATGTCGTCGAACCCAAAAATGAATTCTCAATCTTTTTTCGGGTCCCGCAAACGCCAGCCTCCTATCCTTATATCTGCACTTTCCCCGGCCACTGGATGGTGATGCAAGGCACAATGATTGTGGAAGCAGAAAATGAATAGCAGCTTTCTACAAATTGAAATGTCAAATGGACAATGGTCCGAGTGTCTTTCCAGCTTTCACCGAGGAACATGGCAATGTTGTTGAGCATCACCCGCCTGAGCATTTTCGGATGTTGTCTGTTGCTAGCTTCCGTATTGGCTGCCCAAGAGCAGTTGTCCCGCGCTGAAAAATTACAGCTTGATCGGGAGCGTGTGGAGTCAGAGGGCCGTTGGCTGTACAACGATTTGCCCGCCGGGTTTGCCCAGGCCAAAGAAAGCGGCAAACCATTGATGGTGGTGCTGCGCTGTGTGCCATGCGAAGAGTGTGTCAAATTGGATGACGACTTGGTTGACAAAGATCCTGAGATCAACGGCTTGCTAGATGAATTTGTCTGTGTTCGTCAGGTGTCAACAAACGGGCTAGATCTGAACATTTTTCAATATGATACCGATCAATCGTTTGCCGTCTTTTTTCTCAATGGAGACGGCACCGTTTATGGACGCTTTGGCACTCGTTCACACCGCACCGAATGGCTCACCGATGTCTCGCTCGAAGGGATGCAAAAAGCGATGCGGGCGGCTTTGGCTTTGCATAAAAGCTATCCGCAGAATGCCGCTTCCCTGGCGGGTAAACAGGGGACGGAACCGGATGTCACTTCACCGGAACAGTACCCCGCGCTACGCGATAAGTATACAAGTCGCCTGAAGTCGGGTAACGATTTGGTAAAGAGCTGCATCCATTGCCATCAGATTGGCGATGCGCAACGTGAATATTACTGGCAAGCCGAGGAACCTGTTCCCGAGAGGGTAATCTTTCAATATCCCCACCCCAAAAGCATCGGTTTGGTGTTCGATCCAAAACAACGCGCCACCGTTGAAGAAGTGCTTCCTAATTCTCCCGCCGCCGAGGCTGGATTCAAAGTCGGTGATGTTCTGGTCTACATGGCTGGGCAACCGTTGATCTCCATGGCCGATGTTCAGTGGGTTCTGCATGGCATTCCAGCGTCGGGTGCTGCGGTCGCAGTGCGAGGAAACCGGGGTGGAGAGCCGTTAAACCTGGAACTGCAATTGGCCGCCGGTTGGCGTCAACGCGATGACATTTCCTGGCGAGTCAGTTCGTGGGGCTTGCGTCGGATTGCTACCGGCGGCTTGAGTTTGGAAACCGCACCCGCCGAGATCAGAAATGAGTTGCCGATTGCCGACGACCAAATGGCATTGCTGGTGCGCCATGTGGGCCAGTACGGAGCCCACGCCACGGCCAAACGTCAAGGCTTCGCGGTGAATGACATTATCATCAGTTATGACGGACGACGCGATCTATCACGAGAGACAGATTTGCTGGCTTACGTGTTGAGAAATCGCAAAGCGGGTGAGCGGGTGACGGTTGAGTACCTCCGCGATGGCCAATTGCGCCAAGCAGAGTTACCGATTCAAGAATGACAAGATACGATGAGCGGCAGGTCGATTCTTTGTTGACACGACGAGTGATTTCGAAATTTTACAAACTGAAAATGAGCACTCAATGATTCGCGCGATAGTGGCAGCTGTGGTTGGCTATGTGGGCATGGTTTGCGTGGTGATTCTGGGAATCGCCGCCACTTGGTTTTCCCTGGGCAACGAATTCGCATTCGCCGGAGAAACCGTTAATGCCAGCCTCGGGTGGACAATCGCTTCGCTGGTGGGGGGCGGCATCGCGGCAATCTTTGCCGGTCGGCTGGCCACGTTGGTCTCGCGGAAAAAGCCAGTGTTAGCGACCAAAATTCTGATCGGCATGGTGATCGTCATGGGAGCGATCACGATCGCGATGAATTTGACAACTGACGTGCCGGAATTGCCCGAGGGAACGAAGATCGCCGATTTGGATTTCCTTGAAGCGGGCCAATACGCTCGCAGCCCCATGTGGTATCACTTCGCGATCGTGATTGTCGGCGTGATCGGAGTGAGCTGCGGTGGCAAGTTGAAAGAAGCCTAAGCAGCCAAAGTCGCCTTTCGCTCCGCCGACGGTCCAAGCGTCATCAAACCAAGGCGGGATCAGGCTGGCCACATTCGGCAAAGCCTTTGGCCCGCAGCAGGCAGGCATCACAATGTCCGCAGGGGCGCCCTCCTTCACCAGGATCGTAGCAGGAGAGGGTGAGCGAGTAATCGACCCCCAACTCTAGACCCTTGGCGATAATTTGAGCTTTGGAAAGCTGAATTAAGGGAGTGTTGATTCTCAGTGTGTGGTGCCCTTCTACGAACAACTTGGTCGCCAAATTAGCCATGCTCTCGAAGGCGCGGATAAACTCGGGGCGGCAATCGGGATAGCCGCTGTAGTCCAGCGCATTGACACCAATGAAGATCTCCAGTGACTGCCGCGCCTCGGCCAATCCCATGGCAACCGACAAGAAGATCGTGTTGCGAGCTGGGACGTAAGTAACCGGGATGTGGATACCTATTTCCTCGACGGAGTTGGACTTGGGGACAGCAATCGATGCATCGGTCAGCGCCGAACCACCGATCGCGGCGAGGTTAATATCGATCACGGTATGGGAAGCCACTTGATAATGATCGGCCAACCGTTGGGCTCGCTCCAATTCGTACTGATGGCGTTGGCCGTAGCGAAAGCTGAGCGAGTGAATTTGATAACCTTGGCTGCTGGCAATTGCCAAACAGGTGGCGCTATCGAGTCCGCCCGAGAGCAAGACAACTGCGGAACGAACCGGGGTGGGCAGGGTGGACATGAGCGGACTCTTCCTCTTCCGTTTTGAGCGTTAAGGCTGCTTCCATAGCTTGCGACCGAAAGCTGGATTGAAGTTGGTCCAGTTCCCTTCCGCGGCGACATCTGTTTCCAGCACCGCATCGGCGGCCGCCATCTTGGCATCGAGGTTATCGATGTGATGCAGTAAAATCGCTTCCACTGTCAAGGGAATTTTAGGGCTACCAAATTCCAACTGTCCGTGATGGCTGAGCACGAGGTGTTCCAATTGCCAACGCAGCACCTCGGGAAACGAATCCCCCAGCTGCTGCTCCGCTGCGCGAATTTTATCGGCTAACATCTGCACGCCGATGATAATATGCCCGATTAATTGGCCCCGATCGGTATAGACCGTCTCCTCACCGACGGAGAGTTCCTCGGTTTTGCCCAAGTCATGCAAAAAGGCTCCGAGGATCACCAGTTCGCCGTTGACGCGGGGATATCTGGGCGCGATCAGCTGGGCCAACTCCATCAGATCGATCGTGTGCCGCAGCAGTCCACCCGGGTAGGCATGGTGGTGATTAACCGCCGCGGATGCTTTCTTCAGCTTGGTCATGAAGCCCTCATCGCCGATGAAAGCCAACCCAACGGCGCGGAGCAGCGGATCCGTCAGCCCCTCGATCAGGGTTCGCAATTGGCTCTCCATCGCATCGGCCGCGGTGGCATCAAACCGCTCGAAGTCAGCCGGATCCACCGAGGCGGTGTCAACTTTTTCGAGTTGCGAGACGATCATCTGCAAGCCGCCATTGAAGACTTGCAAACGCCCCACGCAGCGGAGGAAGTCCCCCCGCTGGAAAGCATTAAAAACGTCCTCGTCGGCGTTCCAAAGCATCCCGGTCAGCGTCCCGGAGCGATCGGCCAACTTCAAAATAATGTATTTGGCTCCCTGCCGGTTCGCTCGCAGTTGTTTGTCTGCCGCGCGAAAAGTTTGGTCAACTTGCTCTTGCGGTTTTAGTTCGGAAATCAGGCGACGGGGCATCGGCGGTAGACATTGCGAGTAAAAAAATTGGGAGAATGCTGCAAATCTCACCAGCAATGCCGGAGAATTTATCCGCGCAACCCGCGAGCCGACAACCAATCGGCTCACGAGCTGTTCACAGTGCGAGTTGCAATAAAAAAGTGCGAGTTGCAATCAATCCGCTGCACAGCGGGAGTGGCCAGTTTAGACTTCGTAACCAAGATTGGGAGCCAGCCAACGTTCGACTTCGCGGAGCGGCATCGCTTTCCGTTTGGCGTAGGCCTGGGCTTGTTCCCGCGTGATCCGATCGACGGTGAAATAACGTGATTCGGGGTGCGCGAAATACAATCCGCTGACGCTGGCCGCCGGGGTCATGGCGTAGCTTTCGGTCAGCTCCACGCCGACATTTTGTTCGGCCTGGAGCAGTTCAAAGAGCAGTTTCTTTTCGGTGTGATCGGGGCAAGCTGGGTAACCGGCCGCCGGTCGAATTCCGCGATACTTCTCATCGATCATCTCTTCGTAGCTGAGTTGCTCTTGGCGACCATATTGCCAGGCGTGACGGACTTTTTGGTGCAGCATTTCCGCGAACGCTTCAGCCAAACGGTCGGCGATCGCTTGAATCATGATGCCGTTGTAGTCATCGTGCTCCGCCTTGTAGGCGTTTGCCAATTCCTCGGCACCGATCCCTGCGGTGACGACAAAGCCGCCAACATAGTCGGCGCGACCGCTGTCCCGGGGAGCGACGTAATCGGCCAGACAGCGGTAGCATTCCTGCCCCTTGCGTTGCCATTGCTGGCGAAGGAAGTGCAGACGGGCACGTTCGGTTTGCCGGGTGTCATCGGTATAGAGGATCACGTCATCACCCTCGCTCGCAGCGGGGAAGAAACCGAACGCCGCTTTGGCGCGGAGCGTTCCCGCCGCAATCACTTTGTCGAGCATCGCGTTGGCGTTTTCGTACAGTTCCTTGGCGACGGTACCAACGTAAGAGTCATCAAAAATCTTCGGGTACTTACCCTTCAGCTCCCAAGTCATGAAGAAGGGAGACCAATCGATGTAATGGCGAAGCTCCTCCAGCGATTGATCTTCGATCACCTGCACCCCGAGGAACTCGGGTTGGTTGATCTCGACATTTTTCCAGTCGGTGGGAAACTTTTTCTCACACGCTTCCTCGTAGGGAACGAGCGTTTGCTTGCGGCCTCGATAGCTGGCCACCAATTCTCGCTGCGTTTCAATATTATCCTTGATGAATTTATCGCGGTGTTTTTTGCTGAGCAATTTCTCCACCACCCCAACGCTGCGACTGGCGTCGAGCACGTGCACGATCGGACCATCGTAAGCTGGGGCAATTTTAACAGCCGTATGCTTTGCACTGGTCGTGGCTCCACCGATCAGCAGCGGCATGGTCATTCCCAGTCGCTTCATTTCTCGAGCCACCTGCGTCATCTCATCGAGGCTGGGAGTGATCAGCCCCGAAAGACCGATCATGTCGACACCCTGCTTGGTAGCTTCCTCCAAAATCCGCTCGGCCGAGACCATTACACCCAAATCGATGACTTCATAATTGTTACAAGCCAGCACCACGCCCACGATGTTTTTACCGATGTCGTGCACGTCACCTTTAACGGTGGCGATCAAAAATTTGCCGCGTGCCTCTTGGTCTTGGATGCCGGCCTCGATCTTTTCCTGCTCCATGAATGGTTCCAGGTAGGCGACCGCTTTCTTCATCACCCGCGCCGATTTAACCACTTGCGGGAGAAACATCTTGCCTTGGCCGAATAAGTCACCGACGACCTGCATCCCATCCATCAAGGGACCCTCGATGACTTCCAAACAACGCGTGCATTGTTGGCGAGCCTCTTCGGTATCTTCGACGACAAATTTGTCGATGCCTTTAATGAGAGCATGCTTCAGCCGGGCATGGACGTCTCGTTCACGCCATTCCAAATCGGCTCCGGCAGTCTTCTTGCCGCTGGTGTCTTTGATGGATTCGGCGAAAGTCAGCATCCGGTCGGTGGCGTCTGAGCGGCGGTTCAGCAGCACGTCCTCAACATGCTCCAGCAAGTCCTTGGGGATTTCCTCGTAGACTTCCAGTTGCCCCGCGTTGACGATCCCCATATCGAGCCCAGCTTGCACAGCGTGATATAAAAACGCGCTGTGCATCGCTTCGCGAACGCGGTCATTGCCACGGAAGGAGAAACTGATATTGCTGACCCCGCCGCTGGTCTTCGCTCCGGGGCAGACTTTTTTGATCTCGCGGACCGCTTCGATAAAGTCGACCGCGTAATTGTCGTGCTCTTCGATTCCGGTAGCCACGGTCAAGATATTGGGATCGAAGATGATATCTTCGGGCGGAAACTGAGCCTTTTCAACCAACAATTTGTAGGCGCGTTGGCAGATCGCCACTTTATGATCTTTCGTTGCCGCTTGCCCTTTTTCGTCGAAGGCCATCACGACGGTGGCGGCACCGTATTGCCGCACCAGCTTGGCCCGCCGCAGAAACTCCTCTTCGCCATCTTTGAGCGAAATTGAGTTGACGATTGCCTTGCCCTGCACATTCCGCAAACCTTCTTCGATGACTTCCCATTTACTACTGTCGATCATCACGGGAACAGCGGCCGCCACGTCATCGCCGGCGATCAAGCGGAGAAAGCGACGCATCGCTTCGGCTCCATCGAGTAGCGCGTCATCGAAGTTGATGTCGATGATCATGGCGCCGTTCTCAACTTGCTCGCGAGCAACTTCGACACCTTCGTCGTATTGGTCGTTGCGAATCAAGCGAGCAAATTTCTTACTACCCGTTACGTTCGTCCGTTCCCCGATCATGGTGAAAGGAATTTCTGGCCGCAAAGCCACCGGCAACTGACCGGAAAGGCGGGTGTAAACCGAGGCTGACGGTTCGCGGCGAGGCTTGATCCGACGTACCGCGGATTCGATTTCGCGAATGTGCTCGGGGGTCGTTCCGCAACAGCCGCCAACGATATTCAACCAACCGTTGTTGGCAAAATCGGCAATCATCTCACCCATGGCACGGGGCCCCAAGTCATACTGCCCCATCTCGTTGGGGAGCCCCGCGTTGGGATAGCAGCTGACCGGCGTCTCAGCCACTTTTGACATTTCCTCCAAGTGGGGCCGCATAATGTCAGGCCCCAAGGCACAGTTCATGCCGATCGAGAGCAGCGGAAAGTGACTCAGCGCGGTGACAAACGCCTCCACACTTTGGCCGCTGACAAAGGTTCGTCCCCCTTTGTCAAATGTCCCACTGACCATCACCGGCACCCGCCGGCCACCTTCGTCAAAGTAATCTCGGATCGCGAATAAACAGGCTTTCAGGTTGAGCGTGTCAATCGCCGTTTCGGGCAGCAGCAGATCGACGCCCCCCTCGATCAGAGCGGCAACCTGGCGGCGATAACTGGCCACCATCTCGTCATAACTGACGTCTCGGTGGGCCGGGTCGTCGACGCTAGTGCTGATTGCCATCTGGCGGCTGGTGGGTCCGATCGAGCCGGCAACAAAACGAGGCTTGTCGGGCGTTTTCTCGGTCCACTCGTCGGCGGCGATCCTCGCGCAGCGGGCAGCGGCTAAGTTAATTTCCTCGACCAACTCCAATGGCAACTCAAAATCGGCCATGCCGATGGGGGATGCCCCAAACGAGTTCGTCTCGACAATATCTGATCCGGCTTCGTAGTAGGCTCGGTGAATGTCGGTAATTTTGTCAGCGTGCGTAAGGCAAAGAATATCGGAGAAACGACTCAAATCTTTGTGATGGTCGCGAAAACGCTCTCCGCGGGCGGCTTCTTCGTCTAATTTCAAACGCTGAATCATCGTCCCCATGGCTCCATCGAGCACTAGGATGCGAGATTGCAAGAGTTCGGAAATCTGATCGGCAGGTGATGACGCTTTAAGCATTCGGCTCGTTAATCGCTGGAGTCAAATTAGTAATTGTTTTGCTCTGGCGGTGACAACTCTTGAAGAGTGCACCGCCCCCATCGTCTCACGTTGGGGCCATTTCGGCAAGGTTCGCTGGTTTTTCCTCACAATAAAGCCAGTTTAAAGGGGCTCCGAGGCACGTAAGTTTGCTCAAACCGTTTGCCAACCAGCAACCACCAGGGGGGCAGTTTCTTCGGGGGCATCCAACTGGCTTCACTATAATTCGAGAACTTCCGTCGTCACGAGTACACGCATGATCGATCTTGCCAAACCGCTACAGATTAGCTATCCCGCAAAAGACTCAAGATCAAAACATTAAGAACCGATACCCACACTACCTCGGTGCGCGGCGCAAGGCAGCGGGCGCGTGGCCGCGTCTCTGCAGCCAGTCCGACAACAGTCGCCAGTCAAGGAAGGCAGTCAATGACGGCTCCGAAACACGGAAACCGGCCAGATAGTCAAGTTCAACGTGCTCGCGGTGGAAGTCCCCAGCGGATTTTCCTCAGCTCAGGCACGGTCGTTGATCGACCTCCTGTGCTGTTCCGAATGCCCTCGGTAGCGACGACTAACGCGGCGAGCGATCCACCGCCTGATTCGGAAATCGATGCGTCGATTGGTTCGACAATTGATGCTGCCGGCGAGCCGCGGAGCTCGGAAAGGGCTGCAGCCACGCTGCAGACACCCGCTTTAGGCGAGCAGATCGTAATGATCGATCCTGCCGTGTCGAGTCATCAAGCAACGCCCAAAAGCGACGCCGGCATTTCCGCTGGCGAAGATGGTGGTTCGCCGCCAGCCGCGAAAAGTGCTGAACCAACTGCGGAACCTCGGGAAGAGCGAAGTCGCAAGGAAGAAAGTCGCAAGGAAGAAAGTCGCAAGGAAGAAAGTCGCAAAGAGTCAACGAAACCTCGAGTCGTGGAGACATCCCCGCTGGCGGCGGTTCCCGCCGGAAGATCGTGGATGGAATCGTATGGGTCGCGGCTAATCCCAGTGTTGTTGATCGTGGCGGTGGCGGCTTACGCGCTGCTCGTGAACAACGGGGCCGAGTCAGAGCCCGAAATGACCTTGGCCGACTTTGAAATCAATACGGGCGAGCCACTCGACACGGACGCGGCAGTTGCCCCGGCGAACAATCCGCTCACCGCTCCAGCAGTCCAATCGGGCAATCGGAATCAGACCAACAGCAATCAGACCTCGGCTGAAAAATCTGGCAACATCGCGTTGGCTCCACCAGCCAACGATCCTCAGGCGGCCACCTGGTCAGGCAATTCGGAAATCTCCGAAGTGAAACCTGATTTTGATCTCGCCGAGTTGATGGGGTCACCAGCAGCAGCGGACGCAATGTCAGCCAAGGACCAGCCAGTCGCTGCGTCAGCCAACGACCAGTCGACCGGGCAATTCGCCGCGGATAACTCGGCAACTTCCCAGTTCAACGCACCGGGCTCCCAAATCAACACGCCAACTCCCCACGTGACCGTGCCAACGCCGGGCGTTAATCAGCAGCCAGAGTGGCAACGCGACTTGGCCGCAGCAGGTGAAGCGGCTGGTATCCGGGAACCAGAGCCGAGCGCTACCACGTTCAACGACGGAGTCATTCGCGAGGGCATTGCCGCGGGCAACGCAGCAACCGGGCAACGCGATAGCTCACCGATTCGAGATAACCAATGGGTCAAGCTTGATCGCCGCGAACAGGCGGCACCCAGCGAACAACAATTTGCTGACGCGAGGCGGCAGCAGGAAGCTTACCGTCCCAATTCAGAGCCTACGGCAATGCGTGCGGAAGATGCAATTCAAGCTGCCGTGGATGCGGCTGTCAGCGGCCAGTTCACCAGCCCTGGCGAACCTCCAGCCGCGCCCAATTATCGCATGTCCAACCAGCCCGCGGGGATCCCCGACTGGAGTCGCTACCTGCCGCCTCCTCAAAACTCCTCCAATTCAGGCTCGTTAATCCGGGGCATGCAACCCAATGACGCCAACCCGGTCGCCGTGCCGCCTGAGTATCCCGGCCAGTATCCGGGACAGTACCCAGGCTCCGCGTATGGCAGCCCAGGTGTGCCTCAACAAGCTTATGGGATGCCGACCGGCTATCCCCAACAGCCGCCGGCGACGCGATAGTCGCAAGAATTGAGATTGACCCCAACGGTCTGGAACCAGTACCAGACGGTTGGTTAAGGGCTAACGAAAAACAGGGCTGCAGCAGTCCACCCCAATTGTTTACCTAGGCAGCGAATCGCCATGAGCAAGCTCGACGACGCCTTCTTGAAGGCTTACGCAAAAGTCCGTGGTGGCAGCACAGAACCGCCGAAGGTGGATGAACCTCCTCAAGCTCCCACCGAGCTACAGGAAGGGGAAATTTGGACCGACAAGGATGGTGAGCAGTACGTAAGGCCAGATGACGGTGTGATGAACGTGGCTTCGTTCATCGCTCGCACCGCCAATGGTCGCCCGCGGGGAACAGCCCGTCCCGGTGGCGATGGGGTCGCCGATCTCGAACCACCCCACAGCTCCGATTCACCCGATTATCAATCGCTCTCCGATGACCGCCGCGGCGGCGGCTCGCTGGTCGAACAAGTGCAAGCGGTCCGCAATCCCCACTTCCAACCGATCGCGGTCGACTTGGCAGCGCTGGATATCTTCTCCGCTGCTGCCACGCTGGTCGATGAACGCCCCTCGATCGCCGCTCGCGTGCAAACCATTCCGCAACGAGGCCAGCCGCTGCCAGCGACCGGGGTCGAATACGCGAGTGAACAACAACAAGAGCTCGCCGGGGCCGCTGAGCCAATCCTGAGAGCCGATGCGCCCCATCGCGCCCCGACGGAACAAGCCCAGCAAGCACAACTGCGGGAACAAGCCCGCATCGCTGAAGAAGCCCGCATCGCTGAAGAAACTCGCGTTGCCGAAGAAGCTCGCATCGCCGAAGAAGCGCGCGTTGCCGAAGAAGCTCGCATCGCCGAAGAAGCGCGCGTTGCAGAGGAAGCGCGGTTAGCTGAGCAAGCTCGACGATTCGAAGCGGCTCGTCAAGCGGCCGAGGCTCGGCTTGCTGAACAAGCGCGGTTAGCCGAACAGGTCCGTCTAGCGGAAGAGGCCTTGCTGCTCGAGCAGACTCGCGTTGCTGAGCGGGTTCGCGAAGTGGAACAAGCTCGCGCAGCCGAGGAAGCAAGGCTCGCCGAGGAAGCCCGCGCCGCTGAGGAAGCAAGGCTCGCCGAGGAAGCCCGCGCCGCTGAGGAAGCAAGGCTCGCCGAGGAAGCAAGGCTCGCCGAGGAAACGAGGCTCGCTGAAGAAGCCCGCTTAGCCGAGGAAGCACAAGTGGCCGAGCAAACTCGACTCGCCGCAGAAGCACGCTTGGCCGAACAGGCGCGGCTGGCTAAAGAAAAGACATTGCTGGAAGCTGCTCGAAGCGCGATGGATCAAGTCTCCTCGGTAACCGATGCCGTTTCGGTGAATGACACCAAAGCCAATTTCCACGCCGCCTGGGAAGTTGATCGGTTTGAGTTTGAATCGATAGTCTGGGACTTGAGCGTGGAAACCAGCCCGCTTTGGGAGGCATCTGAGCAATTGCAAGTTGCTTGCCAAGAAGGCTTACGAGTGATGGCGATCAGCAGTCCCGCGCGTCAGCAGGGACGATCGACACTGGCGATTACGTTGGCTCGCATGTTAGCGGCCAGCGGATTGAGCGTAGCCTTGATCGACGGTGATATCGACCGGCCGGCGATCGCCGAAAAACTCAGCTTGGAAATCCGTTTGGGTTGGGGTGATGCGGTGCGAACGGGATTGTCGTGCGAAGAAGTCGCCGTCCATTCGGTCGAAGATGGCTTTACCGTGTTGCCACTCGCGACTCCCGACAACGGGTTGGGGCTGCGACCGGACAGCAAAGCAACCGCAAGCATGATAGACCAACTGAAAGCCGCTTTTGATTTGGTGATCATCGATTCCGCCAACGTCAACGTGATCGGTGGCTGGATTCCGGGTGCCGATTCGCCTTGTCAAATTGACGCCGCTTTGGTGATTCAGGATGCTCGCAGCGAAGACCCCGAAGCGATGCAAGCCTGCCTGCGAAGGCTGCACAAATTAGGTATCGAAAACATTGGACTGGTCGAGAATTTTTCAGCCAGCACTTCTTGAGCGGCAGGCTTCGTTCCTGCGGTTCCCCTACGACCCGTTGCTCAACTCCCCAGGGAAGACTTCTACGATGTACGAACGACACTGGCACCTAAGTGGTCGACCTTTTGAAAATTGGTGTGATAGTCGTTTCTTTTTCCCTTCGGAGGTCCACCAAACGGCGATGCTCAAACTTCGCTACGGCGTGGAAAATCGTCGCGGCGCGATGGCACTTTGCGGTGACAGCGGGATGGGCAAATCGATGCTGGTCGACTCGCTCGTGCAAGAGCTGGCCGAAGATATCACCCCCATCACGCGGATGGTCTTCCCTCGCTTAACCGGCGACCAACTGTTGGGATATTTAGCGGAAGAGCTGACCGGCGAAGCGGCCGATCCCCAACAAACACCGCTGCAAGCGTTGCGGCAAATCGAACGTTGCTTGAACGAGAACATCGCCGCCGGGCAACACGCTTTGGTCGTTGTCGACGAAGCCCACTTGTTGACCAACCCTGATCAACTGGAGACGCTGCGTTTGTTGCTAAACATTCGTGGCGGCGCCAGCACCTCGGAAGCCGCTTGGACGCTGCTGCTGGTCGGCGATTCCACTTTGCTGGGTTTGATCGAACGCAATCATGCCCTGGATCAAAGAATGTCGGTAAAGAGCCTGCTGGGACGCTTTACACTCGACCAAACCATTGATTACATCGGACACCGCTTGCAACTGGTCGCCGGCGACGTCAGCCACATCTTTACCAACCCCGCGCTCGAAGCTTTACACATGCGAGCCGGCGGGATTCCCCGTCGCATCAATCGCTTGGGCGACTTGGCTTTGATGGTAGGCTATGCCGAAGATTTATCGGTAATTGACGCGCCGCAAATCGAAGCGGTGCATCAAGAACTGGTCTCGGTGGCTGCTTAACAACAACCCGGCCCGCAGTTGCCCGTTGGTGTTTGCGGCCCGCTCGGTTCCGGGTCAGCAGCTTGCCGATACGACGATTGCATACGAATAAAGTATTGCTCCAGCGGTGAACCGGCCAACTGGGCTGCCTGCTGCGGACTAATGTTCGCCCGCTGTCCGCGAATGAACTCCTGCCCCGCGTCGTCCATCACCGCGGCAAAAGGGCCACGGTAAATCAGCTCTTGTTCATCGTTGTCGTGTTCATCGTTATCGCGTTCTGCCGTGGTGGCGTTGCCTTCGTCCGCTGGTTTGTAGGCGATCACCGTCATCGAGCGGAACTCGATTTCCTCCACAACTTGCCAAGCCTCCCGTTGAAGTTCGGCGATTTCTAAATTGCGGAAGCCGGCTGCGGAAAAGGCATCGAGAAAAGCGGTTTCTTCATAAGCACCGCTGATGCATCCGCTCCACAGTTCCGCGTCGCGATGTAAAGCAAGGGGGACCGTTTGATTGCTGACGATGTCGCTGATCACCGCCCGCCCGCCCGGCTTGAGCACGCGGAACAGTTCGGCAAACATGGTCTGTTTGTCACGCGGGTCAACCAGATTCAACACACAGTTGCTGACGACCGCATCCACGCTGGCGTCTGGCACCAGCGGTTGCTCAACACGCAAACGATCGCAGTAGGCTTCGAAAGCTTGCAAATCACTTTCGCTGCGCAGCGGATTCGCGCGGAGATAGGCGTCAACAGCATCCCGATCGAGGGCTAAATCTTGAATCTTGGCTTTGTGAAATGCAACGTTGGCGTAACCAATTTTCTCAGCAACTTGCGGAGCACTGTTGCGTGCCAAAGCCAACATCTCGTCATTCATGTCGACCCCCAGAACACTGCCACCGGCACCCACGACTTGAGCAGCGATAAAGCAGATTTTCCCGCCCCCACTTCCCAAGTCCAGAACCGATTCACCGCCTCGCAGGTAACGCGAAGGATCGCCACATCCGTAGTCGCGTTGGAGCACCTCGGCGGGAATCGCTTGCAAAAATACGGGATCGTAGCTGACCGGGCAACACAGCTCGGGTTGCACCTCCGCGGCTGCTTTGCTGTATCGCTCCCGCACGGCTTGTTCGGGCGCGGCGTTGGCGTCGCGAGTGATTGGCCGTGTGCCGATTTGAACAGGTTCGTTGGGGCTCATGAAAGTTCTGCTGAGACAAAAAAAGAAGCGAGTGAAGGGAACAACCGCTCAGCCTAAGCTGCTCGCCGCAGATTGACAACGGATTGACCGCTTTGCACAACTTTGCAGGCGACAGCGAACTTTTCGCAGCCGCTCTGAAAACCGCCGAGCGAGAAACAAAGTATAGTATCGGTGCCTGGGTAGCAGGGGGAGCGAGCCCCTCGCAAACGAACAATCGAACCAACAGCTTAACTCTTAGCTCGGAAAAAGCGGTGCACAGCAACGACAGCAGCGTTGACGCGTGGATCTTCGGGGAGGCAGACAACGGGCGGGACTTCCGCGGCACATTGGCAAAGTGGGTCGCGGGCGTGTTGGTGCCCGCGCTGGCGATCAGTGGCTTCGTGATTTTCTCAATCGCCTGCTGGCAACTTCAAGCCACGCTCCGCGGAGTCGCCAAGCTAGAAACCGACTCGGCCATTCATCAAACCCTCGCTTCGACAGGCAAGCTGTTGATCGGCGGAGTCGAGCGGGCGACCGAGCCGGCAATGCAACGAGGTCACATCCTGGCCGTTGACCGCGCGTTGTTAGCGGCGTTGGAAAAGCGAAACAAGGCCCATTTGACCGCAGTGGCAAACGCGGCGTTGCTGAACGCGACTGAAATCGACGCGATCGCCATCTTCGACGACGAGGGCCAGATGCTGGCCATCAACACCGTTTATCCCAGCGGACAACCGATTCCGGCCGAACGTATCGCGCGGCTGATGGCGATTGATTTTCGTCAACGTGAGATCGTGATGTCTTGCTTGAGGAACAACACCCGGAGCGAGGTGTTAGAGTTTCAAGCCAACTGTGATATCACTCCGGCGCTCTTTGATAGCAACGGACTGGCGGTGGCTCACTCGCTGCCGGTCTACAACGCTGCCGGTAAGCGGTTGGGCGTAATCAGCACCCGGTTACGATTTGAGCGAATCGCCAACCAAATCAAGGACCAGATCATTGCCGGCGGCGCTGGAACGCTGCATTTCGTGACTGATCAAGGTACGTTCTTTGACGAACAGATCGTAGCCGGCAAAAAACCTCCGATGCCGGCCAAATGTTTGTTGCCGTTAACAGAAGTCTTGGCCAACGGCGAAGTCGACAAGCTGACGGTCGAGCAGAATGGTTTTCTGCACGCCTTGTTTCGCATGACCAAGCTAGCCACGCTTGAGCAAGGTGGCATTCAAGCGATGATCAGCGTACCCACCGCTTGGGTTGCGCGAGAAGCGAAATTGGCCGCAATCATTCAGGCAGGCTGGCGAGCGAGCGGGGGACTCATCCTGATGGCCTTGTCGGGTTCGTTGGCGATGTTGTTACGATTGCGGGAGCAGCGTCTCAAATTAGCCCGCATTGAAGGGGGGCAAAGAGCGCTGCTTGATGTAATTCCCGACCTCATGTTTGTGCTTGATCGTTCCGGCCGATTTCTAGACTTTCGCGCGAGTGACGAAAGTTTGCTGCTCATTCCCCCGGCCGATTTCATTGGCCGTCGCTGTGACGAGGTGTTGCCGGGCGATTTAGGAAAAACGTTATTGGACTCCATTGAGCAAACATTTCATTCGAGTCACCCGCAGGAATTTGAATACGAAGTCCCACTCGATTTCGGCGCTCGTGTTTTCGAGGCCCGCGTGATCTCAATGACCGGGGATCGCGTCCTGGTGATGTCTCGCGACATCACCGAGCATCGGCGACTGGAACGCATGACGTCCGCCTCGGAAGTCCGCTATCGTGCTTTGTATGATGGCTCACGTGACGCCGTGATGACGATCGATGAGCATGGGTTTCGCGATTGCAACTTGGCAGCTTTGGAAATGTTTGGGGTCGACTCGGCGGATGCCATTCGGGGTCTGCACCCGGCCGATCTGTCACCTCCAACTCAAGCCGATGGGCGATCGTCTCGGCAAGCGGCCGAGGAAATTTTGCAGCAGGTCAGACGAGTTGGTTCCGCCCGTTTCGAATGGCAACATCAGCGAGTCGACACCAAAGAGGCTTTCTTCGCCGAGATTGTACTCAGCACGCATCGACTGGACGGACATGTGATCTTACAGGCGGTAATCCGCGACATCACCGAGCGGTATCAAGATCGCCAACGCATGAAGTCGATTTATGATGCCCTTGCCGAAGGGGTGTTGTTATTTGATCTTGAAGGACAAATCATCGAATGTAATCCAGCCTGCGAAACGATTTCAGGGATCCCCCGCGATCAAATTTTGGGACTCACGCCCAGGGACCCTCGCTGGCAAGCGGTGCGCGAAGATGGCAGCGAATTCCCGCCGTCGGAAATGCCCGCCAGCATCACGCTTGCCAGCGGCCAAGCGGTCCGCTCATTGGTCCACGGCATCAAGTTACCAAACGGCGAAGTTCGTTGGCTATCGGTCAGCTGTGAACCGATTCGCGGAGCCGATGATACCTTGCGGGGGGTCGTAGCCAGCGTGGTTGACATAACCGTGCAATATAAACAATCCAGGGACTTGGCAGCAAAACAGCAAGAACTCGATCGCTTTTTCAATTCCAGCCTCGACATGTTGTGCATCGCCAATATCGAAGGCAAATTCGTGCGACTGAACCCGGAGTGGGAAAAGTGCCTGGGATATTCAATTGCCGAATTGGTGGAGCAATCTTTTCTTGAGTTGGTGCATCCCGACGATTATTCCGTAACCTTGCAAGCACTTGCTAAGCTAAAACGCCAGCAGACGGTGCTCAGTTTCGAAAACCGTTATCGCTGTAAAGATGGCAGCTATCGCTGGATTGAATGGCGGTCTACACCAGTCGGTGAACTGATTTACGCGGCTGCCCGCGACATCACGGCTCGCAAGCAAACCGAGTGCAAACTCATCTCTCAGCAAACCGAACTCGCCACGCAAAAACGGATCCTCGAGTCGGTTTTGGATTCGCCCAGCACGGGATACTGGGACTGGAAGATCGACGCGCATACCGAGTTTTACAGCGCCGGCTGGTTGCGGATGTTGGGTTATCAACCGGGCGAACTTCCCGAGGTGCCGGAAACTTGGCAGCGGCTGATCGAGCCGTCCGACTTACAGCGTGCCATGGCGGCCTTCCAATCCCACGTCGACTCGGGCGGCACCCAATCGTTCTACATGAATGCCCGTTATCGACATCGAGACGGCAGCTACATCTGGGTGCTGTGCATCGGCAGCGTGGTGGAATGGTCCGCCGATCGACAACCGTTGCGGGTGGCTGGCTGTCACATTGACATTACAAAATCACGCCAAGCCGAAGACCGGCTCGATTTGGCTATGACAGCCTCGAACACCGGGCTGTGGGATTGGGACATTGAATCAGGCTCGACCTACTTCAGCGATACATGGTTTACGATGCTGGGGTATCTGCCTGAAGAATTACCAATGCGAATTGACACGTGGAAAACGCTTTGTCATCCCGATGACTTAGAGACGGCCGCGGCTGAAATTCAAAAGCACTTCGACGGACAAACCCCAGTCTATAAACACGAGCATCGCTTGCGCCGCAAAGATGGCAGCTGGAGCTGGGTGCGCGATATTGGTGAAGTCATTGAATGGAACGATGACGGCACCCCCAAGCGAATGGTCGGGGTCCACATCGATATCCAAGAACTCCGCGAAGCGATCATCCGAGCGGAAGCCTCGAGTCAATCAAAAAGCGAATTCTTGGCCAACATGAGTCATGAAATTCGCACGCCCATGACGGCGATCCTCGGTTATGCCGATCTGCTCGATCCGGATAGCAACGTTGGCCAACCATTGCCCGCGGTGCAAACGTCAGACGCTGTGCAAACCATTCGCAGTAACGCGAATCATTTGTTGACGATCATCAACGATATCCTCGACATGTCCAAGATCGAAGCGGGCCAGTTAAGCGTCGAGTGCATCGAGACCAGCCCAGCCCAAGTGATTAAGGAAGTCGCTTCGCTGATGCAACCGCGGGCCAAGGACAGGGGCATTGAAATTCGCATTCAATATGAAACAGCGATTCCCGTTTCCATCCACTCCGACCCAACTCGCTTGCGACAAATCCTGCTGAACTTAGTTGGTAACGCAATCAAGTTTACCGAGGTGGGAGCGGTGACCATCTATGCCGCGTGCCACCCCGAACTTCAACAAATGCAATTTCGCGTTCGCGACACCGGGTTGGGCATGACCCCCGAGCAACGCGACTTGATCGCTCGCTTTGAAGCTTTCAGTCAAGCGGATACCAGCACCACGCGAAAGTTTGGCGGTACAGGCCTTGGCTTGCGGATCTCCAACGCCTTGGCCTCCGTGCTCGGCGGCGGAATCACCGTGGAATCCGAAGCCGGCATCGGCAGCACCTTTACGGTAACCATCAACACTGGCGACCTCAGCGGGTGCGAGCTGTTGTCAGCCGATCAAACGCCCCAGCTGGCAAACTCCAAAAACGCTCCGCAATCAGCTAACATCCAAAAACCGCAAACGGAAAACTCGTTGCAGGGTGTCAAAATTTTGCTGGCCGAGGATGGACCTGACAATCAACGCCTGGTTTCCTTCCTGCTCAGAAAAGCGGGCGCCGAAGTGTTGCTCGCCGACAACGGTTTGTTGGCGGTCGAAATGCTCGAGCGGGCCTCCGCCGATCAGCTTCCCCAGCTAGTGTTAATGGATATGCAAATGCCCGAGCTGGATGGTTATCAAGCGACTCGCCGACTTCGCGAACAAGGTTTTACTCTACCAATCATCGCTTTAACCGCTCACGCGATGGCCAGCGACCGGGAAAAGTGCCTCGCCGCAGGTTGCAATGACTACCTCACCAAGCCGCTCAATCGCGACTCGCTGTTGGCACTTTGTCAAACCTGGACCCAAACCAACCAGCACCCCAGCGAAAAGGCCAGCCAGCAAGCGCTGACGCCCCCATGAGCGGCTGTGCGGAATGGTTGAAGTATGAGAAAATCGGCCGGCGGGACGATTGGCGAGTTGGCAGGCGGAGTTTAGAATTCCGAGCCTGCCCCCTTTCATTTGTCTCTGCTTCGGAGCTTTTCAGCTGATGGCCAAGGCCCCTCAAAACGCAATCTCGCCAACCCGCGCTGATGATTATCCCGAATGGTATCAGCAAGTAATTCGGGCTGCTGACTTGGCCGAAGTCTCCCCGGTACGGGGCTGCATGGTGATCAAGCCTTGGGGCTATTCACTTTGGGAAAACATGCAAAAAGTGCTCGATGGCATGTTTAAAGCAACCGGCCATCAAAACGCTTATTTTCCGCTGTTTATCCCAATGAGCTACCTGGAAAAGGAAGCCCAACACGTTGAGGGCTTCGCCAAAGAGTGTGCCGTGGTGACGCATCATCGCCTGGAGCCTGATGGCAAGGGAGGCCTACAGCCAGCGGGTCCGCTGGAAGAACCCCTCATCGTGCGTCCAACCAGCGAAACGATTATCGGCGCAATGTACGCCAAGTGGGTGCAAAGCTATCGCGACCTGCCAATCCTGATCAACCAGTGGGCGAATGTCGTGCGTTGGGAGTTGCGAACTCGATTGTTCTTGCGAACCGCCGAGTTCCTCTGGCAAGAGGGCCACACCGTGCATGCCACCAGCGAAGAGGCGATTGCCGAGACGATGCAAATGCTGGATGTCTATGCCGACTTTGCTGAGACCTGGATGGCCATGCCGGTGATCAAGGGGGCAAAGACACCCGCCGAACGATTCCCGGGGGCTGTGGAAACCGTTTCCATCGAGGCCATGATGCAAGACCGCAAAGCGTTGCAAGCGGGCACCAGCCATTTCCTCGGCCAAAATTTCTCCCGCGCCCAAGAAATTCAATTCCAAGATCCGGATGGTAATTTGCAATTCGCCTGGACGACCAGCTGGGGTGTTTCCACACGATTGGTCGGCGCGTTAATCATGACGCATGCCGACGATGACGGCTTGATTTTACCGCCCAAACTGGCGGCCACCCACGTCGTGATTTTGCCAATCTATCGCGATGATGCGCAGCGAGCCGAAGTGCTCGAGTACGTTCAATCGCTGCGTCAGGAATTGACCGCACTCTCTTTTTCCGGGGGGCCGATTCAAGTCGAAATCGACGATCGAGATCAACGGGGTGGTGGCAAGAAGTGGTACCACGTCAAACGGGGCGTGCCGATCCGCTTGGAAATTGGTCCCAAAGACATCGCCAAGCAGGCCGTCTTTATGGGCCGCCGCGACACCGGAAAAAATCAACCGCTGCCGCGAGCCGAGTTTGTTGCCGGCTTGCCGGCGTTGCTCGAAGAAATCCAGCAAAATCTCTACGATCGCGCTCTGCAGATGCGGCAGGACCACACCCGGGTGATTACCAACGAAGCCGATTTTCGCGATTTCTTTACCCCCGCCAATGTGGACGAACCAGAGATTCACGGCGGCTTCGCCCTCTGCCATTTCGCTGACGAAGTATCGCTCGAGCCGTTGTTGAAAGAGTTAAAAGTAACTCCGCGGTGCATTCCGCTGGAGAACAACGAAACGCCCGGCACTTGTTTTTACACCGGAAAGCCCGCAGCCAAACAGGCCGTCTTTGCCAAAGCTTACTAGTGCTTCGTCAAAGAACCGCACGCTGGCGCGTTGCGCTCTGATTTCGTTTCGTTATACATGGACTTCGGCCGAAAGCTTAGCAGCGGCGTACCGCTGCCTGATCGGCTCGACACAATCAGCGATGAATTCATCGACCTGTTGCGGCGCGCGGCCGACGAAAGCGGATGGATCCAGCGCCGCGTCGAGATCAACATTGGCGAAAGCCGCATCCCCGCGCAAGCGAGCTAACAGATCATTGTCGAGGCCTTCTTGTTTGACGCGTTGCGCGGCAGCTTGACTGTGTTGCCGAATTTGTTCGTGTAATTGCTGGCGATCACCACCAGCCTGCACGCCTTGCATGAGGATATTTTCGGTTGCCATGAAGGGCAGTTCGGCCAACAGATGCTTGGTGATCGTGTTGGGATAAATCACCAGCCCGCTGGCAACATTTTCAGCCAACACCAAAGCCGCGTCGATTGCTAAGAACGCTTGAGGAATCACCAACCGGCGGTTCGCACTATCATCGAGAGTCCGCTCCATCCACTGCGTGGCGGCGGTGGCTGCCGTGCTGCTTTGCAAACTCATCACAAATCGAGTCAAACCACAGATGCGTTCGCTGCGCATCGGGTTGCGTTTGTAAGCCATTGCCGAGCTGCCAATTTGATGCTGCTCAAACGGTTCCTCAACTTCTTTGCGACCCGCCAGCAGCCGCAAATCGGTTGCCAGCTTGTGGAGGCTTTGGCCAACACCCGCCAAGGCGTCGACAATCTGCGCGTCGACTTTGCGTGGATATGTTTGGCCGGTCACGGCATAGCTGGCGGCGAAACCCATCTTCTCCGCCACTCGTTGTTCGAGCCGGCGGACACGTTCATGGTCGCCTTGGAAAAGCTCTAGAAAGCTGGCTTGCGTGCCGGTGGTTCCCTTGGGGCCGCGAGCTCGCAACTGCTGCAAACGATGCTCGACCTCCTGCAAATCCAACACCAAATCGTAGGCCCACAAACAGGCCCGCTTGCCCACCGTCGTCGGCTGGGCAGGCTGGAAGTGGGTGAAGGCGAGGCAGGGGAGGTCACGATTGGCTTGAGCAAACTCGCCCAGGCAACCAATCACCGCCGCCAATCGTTGGGCGACCATCTGCAACGCCTCGCGGAGCAACAACAGGTCGGCGTTATCAGTGATGAAACAGCTGGTCGCGCCCAAATGAATAATGCCAGCCGCTTCGGGACATTGGTCGCCGTAAGCATGCACGTGAGCCATCACGTCATGCCGCAGCTTTCGCTCGTACTGGGCAGCCACATCGAGATTTAGCTGATTCTGAAAAGTCCGCAGTTGGTCCAATTGCTGATCGCTGATCGCCAGCCCCAACTCTTGTTCGGCCTCGGCCAACATGACCCACAAACTTCGCCAAGTCGAAAAACGACGTTGGTCACCCCATAAGGTGGCCATCTCCCGCGAAGCATATCGAGAAATTAGCGGATTTTGATAGAGCGATGAATCAGAAGTGGCAGACATGACGGCTGGGGCTGAGCGGAAAAGCAGTGAACATAACGCCGGTATATTGAACCGTCAAGCAACACTATCGCGGCCCGCCTGACACCGTTTCGGTAGGCTGGGTGCAGTCGTCTGCTTCTGGTAAATTAAAAGGTGTTTCTCATGTAGGCAGTTCGGAGTGATCACGCGACTTTTTGCGCGACGCCCTGCTTCGAGGGCAACTCCGCAGCAAGGCGGAGGGGCGAGCTGGAAGAATGGCGGCACAACCCGATTCCGCGGAGGATTATTGGCATGGGGATTGATGGGTTTCCGAGAATCAACCTGAAGTTCGATTTCGAACTGGTCTTATCAGTCTAGAGGTAATCGACGTGCGGCTTTGCACCTTCCGAATGGGCCGGCTTTCGCGAAACACCACATTCCTGTGGGTGTTAGGCGGACTTTGTTGCTATTTGGCACTGGCTCGGCTGCCCGCCCTGGCTCAAGAAGAGACGCCAGCGGTGGCCGAATTCGCCCCCGCAGTCAGTTTTCTGCCAGCCTCAACACAAGGTTTTTTGGAATTCGAGAATTTGCCCGCGCTGACCGAGCGCTGGCAGCAAACTTCGTTGGCCGATCTCCAACACGATCCCGCCATGCAGGATTTTATCGAATCCCAACGCGACCTAATCGCCGAGAAATTAATGGAACTGGGAGTTCGCGCCGGGGTGAACTGGAGCGATTTACGAGCAGCGATATCAGGCGAAGTCGTGCTGGCCTGGATGCGTTTCGAAGCGCCCACGCGGCCTTTCTCGGTAGCTCTGCTGGCCGACACGCGGGGTCGCGCGAGTCAGCGCGAAGCCCTGTTGGAAAAAATTGACGCCAGCCTGCGGAACCGCGGTGCGAAGGTTAGCCGCTCAACAATCCGCGGCGAGTCGGCCACGATCTACAACTTGCCACAGAAGAAAGGTCAGCTGGGTGTCGAACGACTGGGTGTCGTCACCGTGGCCGAACGAGTCGTCATTAGCGATCGCGTGGAGACGCTGGCTGGCATGATCAGTGCCGCCTTGGATGGACGCGCCGATGGACTCGTCAGCTTGCCCGCTTACCAACGGGTCTTCGGGCACCCCAGCATGACTGGCTCGGAAAACGATCTAGCGGGCAACGCGTTGCCGCGCGTTCGCTGGTTTGCTCGGCCCATCGAAATGGGAAAAATCTTGCGTGAATTGGCCAATGTCGACCGTGGCAACCAAGTCGATATCCTTAATCTGCTCAGCGACCAAGGTTTTGACGTGCTGCAATCCGCCGGTGGTAGCGTCTACGTGGCGACCGAGTTTTACGACCTGCTGCACCGTGGCTTTTTGTTCGCACCGCCAACCGTTCCCGGGCCAGAGCGTTATGAAAAAGCGGCCCGCGCTCTCCAATTCCCCAACGTCGAAATGACCGACATTCCCGCTTGGGTATTGCCCACGGCGGCCAGCTATCTGCAAGTTAATTGGAAAACGGAAGAAGCCTTTTGGGCCATCGAAACGCTAATCGACGCAGCTTTCGATAGCGAAGTCTTTCGCCCCACGCTGGAGGGCCTCAAGGTTGATGAGAATTTAGATATCCCCGGCGATATTATCAGCAATCTCAATGACGGGCTGATCATTATCACCGATAACGTCATTAAAGATGATCTACAGCGGGAACGCGTGGCGGGAGCTTTTCCGCTGAGTGACCCCACGACCGTTGCCACCGTCGTCAACCGCACGATGGAAAACGATCCCGATATTTTTCAACTCGACTATCCCCACCACGTAATTTGGGAAGTTCGCCCCAGCGAAGCCGAGGATATTGACTTTGATGTGGAAGACTTTGGTTTCGGTTTCGACGATGAGCCGGCAGTAGCCAACAACAAGAAATCCGAACCGCTCATGGAGCGTTGGGGGATCACCGTCTTTGATGGCTATTTGATGTTTGCCAGCCATGCCGAAATGCTGGTCGATCTTGTCGAGCATAAACGGAGCGGCCAAGGCTCATTTGCCGATCAACCAGCCTTCGAGCGGGTACGCACTGCGATCTTGCGAGAAGGTGGCGAGGAGCGTGCCATGGAGCGGATCGTCCGCACTGATATGGCTTGGCGAATTAAGTATGAACTCGTCCGCAAGCGTAAGTTCCTCGAGT